>CAVOGH010000001.1:0-465105 GCA_963695185.1 uncultured Gemmatimonadales bacterium
CCTATCATGCTCATCGACAACCCCCACGCGATGAAAGACCCGATGGGCCTGCGCTTGGGTGAGCCCTACCATCTCATGGAAGGGCATCACCGCCTCGGCTTTCTGCATGCCTTGGCCGAGCGGCGTCCACCTTGCCTCAACGAGCACCACGACGTATTAGTGGCCCAAGTGCCACCTAGCGCGGTGCTGGACTACTACCCTCTGAACAACGGCGGCGTCTAACCAGCGCATGGACCAGTCGGGGCGCGGCCGTCGGTTGGTGTATGTTTGAGACCACCCGCCCTGCCCGGGCGAGGTCTGGCGACCTCGCCGCGGCCCCGCAGGTCATGCGCGGGCGTTAGGCGGCGACAACTGACTCGGGTGTTCCACTTCAACAGCTATGGTAGGGCGTTTGTGGGGCCGTCGGCTTTGCGCAACGATCGGCACCCCGGCTCGCCCGGTGAGTCGCTCGCCCGCGGAAGGTCCGGCCCAGTCGCCGGCCCCCCCGGCTGGACTCCGCCGGGGCTAGACCACCAGGGCCGACGCCCGGGCCCCAAGCCGTCTTCGTGTGCCCGCTGAGCGCGGTGGTTCGGGTGGCGGCTGTGGCGCCACCTACCAGCGCATGGACGCTGACGGGGCGCGGCCATCGGTTGGTGCAGCTTTGCTAGACCACCTGCCGCGGCCTCGGGCCAGTTCTGGCGAACTCGCCGTCGCCCCGCAGGTCATGCGCAGGCCGTTAGGGAGCGACGACTGGCGCGGCAGGAGCGATCCGACGCTGCCGGAGTTTGTGGTACGGCCTGGGCGCACGGGTGGGACGCTGCCCGCGGGAGGTCCGGCCCGATCCGCCGGCCCACATGCCGGACTCCGTCGCAGCTAGTCCACCAAGGGCCGGCGTCCCGGGCCTATGTCAGGTGCTCGCGGAGCGCCTCGGTTGCGGTGTCACTGACTGCTCCCTAACACGCGCATGCAGGCTGACGGGCGCGCGGGCACGGGCATCCCGCCGGGCTGGCGCCCGGTGCCTGGATATGGAACATTCATTGGCGCGGGTTGGAGCCGTCCGCCCGCAGCTGATGCGCAGCCGTTAGACGCCGACCGTGTTCGCTACTCCATTGCTGGCCAGCTACACTTCGGTCGGTGGCTGTTCATTCGGATATCCCCCGGCCCTGTGGCCTAGTCCCAGACGCGACCTCTGACCCTCGACCGGCGGATCCGCACTAGTCCCCATAACGGAGCCCGACACTCGTGATCGCGATTGCCTACATTGTCAGCGAGTTCGGGGTTCCGCAATCAACCAGTGAGCTGATGTTCTTCTCGGTTGTCCTGGCGATCGCCGGTCTACTGAGCCTCGGCGCCACCGTCGTACTTCTTGTGGGGTGGAAGGGCATGACTCGCAAGCAGCGAATCGAACTCGCGTTGTTGGCACTCTTCCTCTAAGCATCCAGGTGCGGCCCCCAAGCACAGGGTGATTATGCTGTGAAGTGTTCTCGGTCGGCGTCTAACCAGCGCATGGACCAGTCGGGGCGCGGCCGTCGGATTGTCGTAGGCTTGAGACCACCAGACCCTGCCCGGGCGAGGTCTGGCGACCGCGCCGCGGCCCCGCAGGTCATGCGCGGGCGTTAGGTAGCGGCCACTCGCTCGTGTCAGCGGAGCCGGTCGCAACACCTTTCAAGGGTGGCACCGCGGTAAGGCCAGTCGCTCGCCCGCCGAAGGTCCGGCCCGGCCAGCCATGAACGGCGTCGCCCGGCACCAGGGCAAGGGCCGGCCGGGCCAGTGTGAACAACCTCGGTGGCGCCGCCGTCGTGCGCGAAGGCATCGTGGGGGCGCTACCTAACCAGCGCATGGACGCTGACGGGCCGCGGCCGTCGGTTGGCGTTAGCCTGGCACGACCACGCGATGCGGCTCGGCTAGCTCTGCGAGCTGCGCCGCGGCCCCGCAGGTCATGCGCAGCCGTTAGGTAGCGGCCACTCGCTCGTGTCGGCGGGATCGGTCGCAACACATATTGAGAGTGGCATCGCGGTAAGGTGAGCGGCTCGCCCGCCGAAGGTCCGGCCCGGCCGGCCACGCCCGGCTGGCCCCGGAGCCAGGAATGGGCCGGCCAGGCCAGTGTGAACAGCCTCGGAGCGCCCGCCGCTCTCAGCGAAGGCATCGTGGGCGCGCTACCTAACACGCGCATGCAGGCTGACGGGCGCGCGGGCACGGGCATCCCGCTGGGCTGGCGCCCGGTGCCAGGATATGGAACATTCATTGGTGCGGGTTGGAGCCGTCCGCCCGCAGCTGATGCGCAGCCGTTAGGTAGCGGCCACTCGCTCGTGTCGGCGAAGCCGGTCGCAACACCTTTCAAGGGTGGCACCGCGGTAAGGCCAGCAGCTCGCCCGCAGAAGGTCCGGCCCGGCCGGCCGCGAACGGATCATCCGCGGCATGGCAAGGGCCGGCCAGGCCAGCGTGAACAGTCTCCGAGGCCCCGCCGCCGGCCGCGAAGGCATCGTGGGGGCGCTACCTAACCAGCGCATGCAGGCTGACGGGCGCGCGGGCACGAGCACCCCGCCGGGCTGACGCCCGATGCCAGGGTATGGAACATTCATTGATGCGGGTTGGAGCTGACCGCCCGCAGCTGATGCGCAGCCGTTAGGTAGCGGCCACTCGCTCGTGTCAGCGGAATCGGTCGCAACACATATTCAGGGTGGCATCGCGGTAAGGCGAGTCGCTTGCCCGCCGAAGGTCCGGCCCGGCCGGCCACGCCCGGCTCGCCCCGGAGCCAGGAAGGGCCGGCCAGGCCAGTGTGAACAGCCTCGGAGCGCCCGCCGTCTCCGCGAAGGCATCGTGGGCGCGCTACCTAACCCGCGCATGGACGCTGACGGGCCGCGGGCACGGGCATCCCGCTAGGCTGGCGCCCGGTGCCAGGATATGGAACATTCATTGGCGCGGGTTGGAGCCGTCCGCCCGCAGCTGATGCGCAGCCGTTAGATGGCGGCGGTGCCTTGGTCTTACGAGGTTCCATGCGAACCCTACTGCTCCCTCTGCTCCTCCTGAGTGCCGCGGGCCTTCGCGCACAAGAGACATACACGCCGGGCACCGACCTACCCACCAGGCCGCAGATTCTCGCCATCTACTTCGGCGCGACGTCCTGCGCGCCGTGCCAGACCCCCGAGTTCAAGGCGGCCTTGCACCAGATGAAGCCGCTGCTCCTTCGGCAGGCCAACGCGACCGGGCATGCCTTCGCAATGCTCGGCGTTGCCCTGGATTGGAGTATTCGCGAGGGGCTGGCTCTCCTTGAGCCACTGGGGGAGTTCGACGAAGTGGCCGTTGGTGCCAATTGGACCAATCTGGCCGCACTACACTATATCTGGGGTGATACGACGGCGACGCCTGGCCTCCCACAGATCATCGTCGTCGAACGTCAACTGGATCCCGGGCGTTCGGGGATTGCCCCTGGGCCCGAACATTTGGTAAAGCGCCTGGTCGGTGCCGGGGCCATTCAGTCCTGGGTGGCTCAGGGCGCACCATTACCGCCATCTAACCTCCGCATGCAGCAGCCGGGGCCGTGAACCCAGAGCACTGTCGTGGGCGCCGTTCCGTGATGACGCTGTGGAACGTAGGCTTGTGTTCGTTCAGGTCTGTGCCCCGCAGCTGATGCGGGGTCGTTAGGCGGCATACTCTCTCATGAATACGACCCTCTCCGATCTCGCGACTGTTGGCTATGCCGTGATTCCTGCCGCCGTCGCTCCCTCCGAGGTCGCCACCCTCCTTCAAGCCGCGGAGTCGCTCCCGCCCGCCGAGCCTGAGGAGATTCGCGGAGGCCACCGGGATCTATTCACGCTGCTCCCCGCCGTCCGGGAGCTCGCCGGTCACTCCGCGCTCCGCCGCTGGCCCGCCGCCGTCCTCGGACCCACCTGCTTCGCGGTCCGGGCCATCCTCTTCGATAAGACACCCGAGGCCAACTGGAAGGTGGCTTGGCATCAGGACCTGACCATTCCCACTCGCGAGCGGGTGGACAGCCCCGGCTATGGCCCATGGTCCCAGAAGGCCGGCATTCACCACGTCCAACCCCCAGTGCGTATCCTCGAGCAGATGCTGACGGTCCGCGTCCATCTCGATCCATGCGGCCGCGAGAACGGCCCGCTCCGGGTGCTCTCCCGGTAGCCATTCCCACGGCAAGCTTACGCCAGCGGACGTGGACGCCTGGAAGGCCCGGGTACCCGCGGTCGATACTCCCTGTCCTGCTGGCGGGCTTCTCCTGATGCGGCCCCTACTCCTCCATGCCTCCTCGCCGGCCACCAGCCCAGGGCACCGTCGGGTCATTCACCTCGAATACGCGGCCGCCCCGCTACCCGATGGGCCTCACTGGCGCGAGTCCTGGGGTGGTACGGCACGCATGCAGCCTAACCAGCGCATGGACCAGTCGGGGCGCGGCCGTCGGTTGTCGCAGGCTGGCACGACCAGACGGTCGCACGGTAACGTTCCTAGACCGCGCCGCGGCCCCGCAGGTCATGCGCGGGCGTTAGACAGCAGCCGCAGGCTGAAATGTATGAACCCATGGTTCTCCGATGCCAGGCGCGCTGCCTGTTGGGCAACTTGAAACTGCCCTCCTCGATTGAATAGCACGCCACCCTAGCACGGCCGGTTTCTAGGACGGGCTATCCGCGACGTTCATGACGCGTTGACGGCTGATGATTGGATCTCCTCCGACAACCGTTGCACCCAGTCTGGTCCTAAACGCCGTCGGAGCGGTCGCCTTGTGTTGCTTCACCCACTTCAACACATTCTCATCCTTGGCACCCCCTGACCCACTCCCCAGTCAAAGGAGGGGCAATGCGCATCTTGAGGAGGATTCTACTTTGGGTTCTATTCCCAATGGGCGTGGGTTACGCACTGCGACTGTACTCCTCGCCATTCCTAGCGGGTTTGGTGGATCATTTAGCCGAGTTGAGCGAGTGGGGGGCAAAGGCCGGGTTGGCAGCGATACTTGCCTCAGAAGTAATGGAGAATGTCCTTAAGGACTCGTTCGTGCCAGCTATCGTCAACGAGTTTCGACAGTTTGCCGAAACAGCCATTAGAACGATAGCCGACAAAGGTGTTCTCATTCGCAACGAGTTCGCGCCCTCAGCCCTGGTCACATCTGCCGATTCTCCGAAGGAACTAGCGGAAGCAAAGTCCCTCCTCATTCGTGGGGAGACGAAAGCCGCTATCGCCAAAGCCAGAGGGCTCGCGGAGGCACACCCAAAGCACAGGTTGGATTACGTCAACATCCTCCTTGCCTCCCACGACCCTGCGGAGTGGAAAAAGGGCGAGAACGTGCTCGAGGCAATAGGTGACCCTCAAGCATACCTCCGGCTCGCCTACAACAAATGGCACGTCAACGATCACGAGGGGGCGATTACCGCTGCGGCGCGCGCGCTTGAGCTCGCCAAGGAGAAGGCTGACCCTACGCAGGTGATCTCGGCGTCCAATTCCCTCGCCTACTACTACGCCGATGCCGAAACGCCTGGTAAGGGGCCCATTGCTATCAAGTTGGCCGAGGCCGCCGTTGAAGCGAGGCGAGCACAGGGACAGACAGAAGACCAAGTCGCGTTGGCCAGGGCACTGGGGACCCTAGGCTATGTCCGCGTTACTTATGCGGCTTCCCTACAGGACGTGATCAAGGGCATGCGCGAATGCGAAGATGCCCGGCGAATGGGCGCCGACTTGACTCTATATTTCCGTCACATGTACCGCGCTCAAGAGCGACTTCAGAAGTTGAGCTGACTTCTCTGACCTTGCCCCGTTCTAGTGGACACCGTTAGGCCACATGGCGGAGCTCGTAGATCGCCGGGCTGAGCTGCCCGAGGGTCGAGTGCCGCCGCTGTCGGTTGTAGAACCGGTCGATGTAATCCGCCACATCGGCCCGGGCGTGCTCCACGCTCCCGTACTTCCGGTCATGCGTCCGCTCGGTCTTGAGCGACGCGAAGAAGCTCTCGACCACGGCATTGTCCCAGCAATCCCCTCGGCGACTCATGCTCGGCACCATCCCGTGCCGGCCGAGCGCGCTCCGATACGCCGTGCACGCGTACTGGATGCCGCGATCGGAGTGATGCAGGACTCCGAAGGGGGGCTGCCGGGTGGTGACCGCCTGTTCCAGCGCGGCGAGCGTGAGTGCCGCGGTGATCTGGGTGTCGAGCGCCCAGCCGGTCACCCGGCGCGACCAGGCGTCGAGCACCACGGCGAGATAGCACCAGCCGGCCGCCGTGGGGAGGTAGGTCACATCGGCCATCCACACTGCGTTCGGCGCCGCCACCCGAAAGCGCCGCCCCAGGCGATTGGGCGCGATCCCGAATCCATGCCGGCTGTCCGTCGTCACCCGAAACCGCCGGGCCTGCTTGGCCCGGATCCCGTGGGCCTGCATGAGCCGCGCGACCCGGTGCCGGCCGCAGCGAAAGCCCAGGCTCACGAGCTCCTGCTGCATCCGGGGACTGCCGTACGTCCGGTCCATCGTGTGGTGGACCTGGGTGATGGCGCCGACCAGCACCCGGTTCGTCACCGCGCGCCGGCTCTCCCCCCGCCGGCACCAGGCGTAGTAGCCGCTGCGCGAGACCTCCAGCAGCGCACAGCGCCGGGCCAGCGGCAGCCCGCTCGCGATCGTGCGCAGGGCGGCGAACCTCACTTGCCGTCCTTCGCGAAATACGCCGCTGCTTTTTTTAGGAAATCGCGCTCCGCCCGGAGCTGGACCACTTCGTGCCGCAGCCGCTGCAGCTCCGCCTCCGCCGCCGGGGCCCGGCCATTGCCGGGGAACGCCGTCGCCGGGTCCACCGCCACCTGGGCCTGCCAGCGCCGGACCACCGTCGCGTTCACCCCCAGCGCCCGCGCCACATCCGTCAGCCGGGTCCCCGCCGCCAGCTGCCGCACCGCCTCCAGCTTAAATTCCTTGGTGTACCGCTTTCGAGTCGCTTTCATGGACATCCTCCCCAGGTCAGAAGGTGCATCCGACCTAACCTGGTGTCCACTTTTTCAGGGCAAGATCAATGATCACACCAACCGTCGCGGCCTAACCAGCGCATGGACCAGTCGGGGCGCGGCCGTCGGTTGTCTCAGGCTGGCACAACCAGGCGGCGGACGGTAACGTTCCTAGACCGCGCCGCGGCCCCGCAGGTCATGCGCGCCCGGTGCACGGATATGGAACATTCATTGGCGCGAGTTGTAGCCGCGCGCCCGCAGCTGATGCGCAGGCGTTAGGCCGCAGCCGGACTATGCGGCTGCTCACCCCACGAGGTGGGACCATGAGTGCCTTCTTCCACGCGAGTGGCCCCGCACTCGCACGTATTACGAGACTTCTCCTAGTATCATTCGTATCCGCCTGTACATCCTGGCAAGTCGGAAGTCCCACCCCCGCTCAGTTAGTTGAGCGGGAGCACCCCAACGCTGTGCGTGTCACGCGCACCGACGGCACCACCCTGACTCTGAGTGCCCCGGCCGTTCGTGGTGACAGCCTCGTGGGCACCGTAGGGGTAGGCCTGGCTCGGGATGACGGGGTCAGCACCGCCAGCGTAGCTCTTGCGGACGTCCGACAACTGGAAGTGAGGCGGGCCGACACGGGCAAGACACTTCTCGCCATCGTCGGCGTGGGGGGCACCTTCCTCGTCGTCTATTTCGTTGTCACTCTCGGCTCAGCAATCTCGGACTGCAGTGATGGATGCATTGATTGACCCCAGCGGCCTAACCAGCGCATGGACGCTGTCGGGGCGCGGCCGTCGGATGGTATATGTTTGAGACTACCCGCCCTGCCCGGGCGAGGTCTGGCGACCGCGCCGCGCCCCGCAGGTCATGCGCAGCCGTTAGGCAGTCTCAGCTTTGACCAACGAGATGCATCGCGAACTGACAGTGAGGTCGGCATATGACGCGATCGCAGCTATTCCTCGCGACCTTTGTTCTCGTGCTGGGCTTTCAGAGTCAGGCATGGGCGCAAGGGGCAGTACCGATCACGGCGGAAAGGGCGCAGCGAATCGATGCCGTGTTTGCGCCCTGGGATAGCACGCATTCCCCCGGCTGCGCGCTTGGCATCAGCCAGAACGGAACCCCTGTCTACTCGCGCGGTTACGGAATGGCGAACCTGGAGTACGACGTTCCCATTACGCCCAACTCGATCTTCGATGTCGCATCCGTTTCGAAGCAGTTCACAGCATTCTCCGTGGCGCTCCTGGCCAGCGAAGGCAGGCTTTCGCTCGACGAGGACATCCGGCGCTACTTGCCCGAACTGCCAGAGTACGAGCAGAGAATCACGATTCGCCACCTGCTGACCCACACCAGCGGCTTGCGCAATACGGGTGATCTGTTTGATCTGGCCGGATGGCGGGTGTCGCAGCGGAATCCCGTTTCTGCCTCCTCAGTGTCTCCCTTGCAGGAACCCGTGACGGAGACTGACGTGCTCCGGATGGCCGCGCGCCAGAGATCGCTCGACTTCGTACCCGGCTCCGAATACTTCTACAACAACAGCGCGTACACACTGCTTGCGGTCATCGTCAAACGCGTCTCGGGTCAGTCGCTCCGCGAGTTCGCGGAGGCACGGGTCTTCGCGCCGCTCGGGATGCGTGACACACGATTCCGCGACGATCCCAACGTGATTCTCCAGCGGCGCGTATCTGCCTACCGGCCCAGGCCCGGAGGCGGATGGTGGATTAGCGTCCCTCTCTCCACCACCGTTGGCCCTTGGGGCCTGGAGACGACGGTCGGTGACTTGCTCAAGTGGGAACGGAACTTCGTGGACGCCCGCGTGGGGGGACGCGCTCTGTTGGATGAGATGCAGACGTCCGGACGGTTGAACGATGGGACGTCAACGGGTTATGGATTCGGGCTCTCCTTGGGCATCGATGGGCAGGTGCGGCGTGTCGGCCACGGAGGAGGCGACTTCGGTTACAAAGCCCAACTCGTTCAATACTACTCGATTCGCGACCCTAGCCAGTACCTTGCGATCGCAACACTGTGCAACGGCCGCACGATCGACGCTCAGAACCTTACGCGCAGCGTCGCAGAGATTCTCCTCGGATCCGAGGTGCTCGCGCCGGTCGGCGCTGTCCGCCCGCTGGCGCCAGCCGTCTCGGTTGGGGAAGCAGAGTTGGCGGCTCTTGCGGGGACGTACTGGAGCCCGACCGGTCGTGCTGTCCGGCGGTTGGTCATACAGGACGGGAAACTGATTCCGGAAGGGGCTTCCACAGCGTACGTGCCGCTCGGCGGTGGTCGATTCCGGGTAGGCGAGCTGCCGATCGAGATGCTGTTCCCTCCGCCAAGAACCGGCGAGCCGCAAGAACTGCATATCCTAAGCCCAATGCCCTCGCCCGCGCCGGCTGTGGTCTTCTCGCGCGTGCCGGCGCCGTCGTACCCAGCCGCAGATCTCAACGCATTCGCTGGTCAGTATCGCAGCGACGAATTGGCCACGACCTATACCATCACGGTCACGTCAGAAGGTGGTCTCACTATACTCCGGGAGCGGGTCGAGTCGGTGCCCTTAACGGCCATTACGTTCGACATCTTCTTCGGTCGATCCTTGGGCTCATCGATGACGTTCGTGCGCGCGCCGTCTGGCGACGTAACGGGCTTCACCATAGCCGGGGGGACACCCAGGAGTCTTACATTTACGAGGATCAATGCAGCTCCGTCACGTCTGAGGTAGGATCGCGTTTCAGTGAGCTGCCTAACACCACGATGCAGCCGACAAACGGCGCGGATGGGTTTGTCTCTTATAGACAGTGGTGCTTGCGCCGTTTGCGGCTGATCGTGACACCGTTAGGTGGCATCAGTGCGGCGCCGGTTGACGTCATGACGTTATAGCGTTAAGTTCAGTTCATGTCTACTCTCAAGCGCGCCACCGTCTACTTCGACCCCAACCTCCATAGGGCCCTACGGGTCAAGGCGGCCTCGACCGAGCGGAGCCTCTCCGACCTGGTCAATGCCGCCATTCGAGCCAGTCTTGCCGAAGATGCCGAGGATCTCGCCGCCTTCGCCGCCCGGGCCAAGGAGCCGTCGCTCACCTTTGAGGATGTTCTCAAGGACTTGAAGCGACGTGGCAAGCTATAGTATCGAGATCAAGCGGTCCGCGGCGAAGGAACTCGCGGGCCTTCCCGCCAAGGACCGTGGACGCGTAGTCGCTCGCATTCAATCCCTCGCAGACGATCCCCGCCCCGTTGGCGCGGAGAAGCTCTCGGGACAAGAGCGGTATCGGGTGCGGCAAGGCGACTACCGCATTCTCTACGAGATCCACGATCAAGTCCTTCTCATCGTCGTCGTCCGGATTGCACATCGACGCGACGTCTATCGGAAATGATGAACGGTCCAAGTGATAGGTGACACTTTGTGCTCAGTTGATGGGTAACACTTTGTCGGCCGCCTTGTGGTGGCCGCCGGACCGCCGGGTAGATCGGTCAAGGCGGTCAATGAGCCGCCCCACCGCTTCGTGGAAGCGGCCCAGCCACACGGGGCCGAAGTAGACATTCCATAACCCGTCGTCGATCTCCTCTAGGCCAATCTCGAGCTCCGCCAGTAGGTGACTCACATTCACCCACCGATGGCTCCAACGAATGCCGCCATTGCGACTGACGAGGCGCCGTTCGAAGTGGCCGGGATACTCCACCGGCGCGGGCGTGGCTCGGTAGCGACGGGGGGAGGGCGTGTAGCAGCTGGCGGGGGTCGCGTCCCCGAGCCCCTCGTGCGGCCGCTCGGTGTTGTAGCAGCGGCGGAAGACGTCGAAGCCGCGTTGCTGGGCTGCCAAGTCGCCGTGCGGCGGCCGCGCGGTCGCGGCTTTCAGCGTCTTGTGCATCCGCTCGTGGCGCCCGTTCTGCTCCGGATGCGCGGGCTCGATGAGCTCCGGGCGGATCCCCAAGCGCACCCACCAGACCGACAGCGTCGACAGCCGCCCCAGGGCGTTGGAGGCAAACGGCTGCCCGTTGTCGCTCCGGATGCGCTCGGGCAGTCCATAGCGTTGGAAGAGCCGGGTGAACACGGTCCAGCTGTCGGCCGTGGTCGGGGCGAGCAGGCCGCGGCAGCCGAGCAGAAAGCGCGTGGCTCCATCCTGCACCGTCAGCGGGTAGCAGTACACCCCGTTGCCGGTCCTGCCCCTTGAAGTCGGTCGTCCAGACCGCGTTGGGCTGCTCCATCGGCGTCCCCGGCGGGCCCTGGTGAAACCGCCTCCGACTCCGCCGTCGCGGCCAGACACGCCCGTGGCGTTCGAGAATCCGATGCACCGTGGTCTTCGTGGGGACCTGGTCCGCGGGCACCCGGTCGAGCAGCAGGCGCCGTACTTTCCGCGCGCCCCAGGTGTAGCGGCGCTGGAGCTGCAGGATCAACTGCACCACCGCGGCCGGCGTCGCATGCGCGGCAGGTCGTCGGCCGGTGGGAGGCGTCGGCCAAGCCCGCCGGCCCCGCCTGCGCGTAGGCCGCCAGCCACTTGTACCCGGTCTTCCGGCTCACGCCGTAGCGCCGGCACAGCTCCGCGACCGACCACCCCGGCCGGTGCACGTCTTGGACAAAGCGCAGTCGCTCATCCATTGGGGTCGACTCCCTCCACGGCATTGGCGCCTCCTCGGTGAGGCACCTAGTTTAGGGAGAGTGTTACCCATCAGCTGTGTACGTTGTGTTACCTATCAGCTGCGAATGTACCGGTCCACCGCCTAACCAGCGCAGGCAGCTGCCGAGGGCGCGCTCCACCTGCGTTAGGCTGCCCTGTTCCGAAACACGACAGGAGGCTTCTTGTGACTCTCCCGCTCGCGACTCCGCCCAGAACTCCGTTGGTTGGCGCCAATACCCGCCTTCCCTCGGCGTGGCTGCCGCGCTTGGCGGAGGGCTGGCGTCGCGTCGCCGCCCTGTGGTTCGAGCACCAGGACTGGAGCGGCACCGCCACTCTCACGACTTACCTCCTGTCGGCGAGCTCCACGTTAGTAGCGTTGGCCTTCACCGCTGATCTTGTTCCCTTCGATGCTCAGATCTGGTCGGCGGTCACGTGGTTCGTTCACCGTTTTGCCAATCTTTTGTGGGCTTTGCCCATCGCCCTTGGGCTTGCCTCAGGCCGCCGCCTACCGCGACTGCTCGCCGGGTTCAGCATCGCCCTGGCTGCCGTCTATTACGGGTGGGACTGGTTGCCTTTCGGCTTCTCTCCAAGCACCCCCATCAAGGTCGCGTACATCCTCAGTGCGGCCGTCATCGTACTCCCGGCTTGGGTCTGGCAACTGTGCCGACGCCGCCAAAGCGCAGCCTAACCAGCGCATGCACCAGTCGGGGCGCGGGCCCTAGGCGCACATTCGCAGGACGTCTCGATGGCAAGTATCTTGTGGTGGCTGGTGGGCGTGCCGACGCGACAGCCCTTGTCGACATCCGCTGCACCCATTGTCGCTGCCCATCGCCGGTATCGACGCCGCGGCCCACTCCGAACCCCAGGGGGCGCGTGCGACCCACCCCCTGTGACCCGCCGGCGCGCGGCCGATCAGCGCTGAGCCGGCGGCTACCGAGGAAGCACTTTCCGTTGGGCAACATTGGGCCCGGGACGAGGAGACGTACCCAATGCGTATCGTTGCGATCATCGTCGTTGTCGCGGCGCTCGCCGGTTTCGGCTGGGTGTTCAGCCTTCCCGACAAGGCGGAGTGCGTTGCTAGCGGCAGGGTGGTGGATCCCACGGAGCGGCACTGCGAGGATGCCCGTGATTTCCAGCAACTCCAGGAGCACGCCCTCTTTCACAGTGGCGAGGTGGTGCTCGCTGCAGGCCTGCTCCTGGGCGTTGGCTACGGCGTTCACCGCTATCGCCGCCGTCCCGCTCGTGCTAGTACTCCGACGGCCTAGCTCTTCTCGGCTGTGCCCTGCAGCTGATGCGCAGGTGTTAGGCTGCTTCCAAGTCCCGCCACTCGCACCACGCTTGCGACGAGCCCCCCCTTTCTCCTTCCTCCGCGACAGCAGCTGTAGCCGCTCCCGCCCAGCCCACCCCCCGGAGCACGCCAACGTAATCCCCAGCACTGCCCCCGCCCGACGATCTAAAAGGCCACTGGCGACTACCCAAACCACTGGCTCCACCCTGGCCAGGCGAGCGGACGTCCGGGACTACCCCTGTCCGGCGGTCCCCTCACAGGCGTACACTGCCTCTAAGCCGACTCCTCTCGCCCCGGAGGGATCCATGGAGTTCCTAGTCCCACTCATGCCCCTCCTGGGGAGCCTCCCAATCGCAGTAGCTGCCGTGCTCGTCGCCCGGATGTGGTTCCGTCATCGCGAGTTCCGCGGGGCCTTGAGCGACCAGGTGCAAGACCTCCAGGCTCAGATCGAGGTTTTGCGACTGGGACAAGTCGAATTGCAGGAGCGGACCGAGTTTGCTGAGCGGCTCCTAAGTCAGGTGAAGGAGGGCCAGCGCCTCGCGCCGTAACAGCAGCCAGCCACCGCATGACGCTGCCACGCCGATGCGCAGCCGTTAGGTGGCGCCACCGATCCAGCTTGAACCCGGGCCGGGTGTCACCACGAACGATCGGGGCGCGCGCTATGGATGATAGGCCTCCACAGCACCGGATGTGACGACGCTGGGATTGTATCCTCCTATCGCGTAGAGTTCGCCGTTTGCTACCACCACGCCCAGACGCGAACGCGTGGTCGGCATCGACGCCTTGACGGTCCAGTTGTTCAGCGCCGGCTCGTAGGCCTCGACGGTGTTGGAAGGGGGGCCTCCCCCTATGGGGTCTCCTCCTACAGCGTAGAGAATGCCGTCCAAGACCCCGACGCCCAAGTTGGCACGCGGAGTCGGCATCGACGCCTTGGTCGTCCAGCTGTTTGTCGCCGGGTCATAGGCCTCGACCGTCCCGAAGGGATCGGCGCCGATGGTGGTGGCTCCGCCTACCGCGTAGAGAATGCCGTTCGCGACGCCCACGCTCAGATAGCCGCGCGGAGTTGGCATTGACGCCTTGGTCGTCCAACTGTTCGCGGCCGCATCATAGGCCTCAACCGTCCCCAAGCCCTCCACCAGGCTGTTCAGTCCTCCGACGGCATAGAGAACCCCGTCCACGACACCAACGCCGAAACCAGATCGCGGAGTTGGCATTGAAGCCTTGGTCGACCAACTGTTCGTCACACGGTCGTAGGCCTCAACCGTCCCCTGGGTACTAGCCACCCCTCCTATCGCGTAGAGGACACCGTTGACGACCCCGACGGCAAGAAGTGCACGCGGCGTCGGCATCGGAGTCTTCATCGTCCAGATGTTCGTCGCGGGGTCATAGGCCTCGACGGTGCTGAAGTAGTTGCCAGGGGTGTATCCCCCTACGGTGTAGACAACGCCATTCACGACGCCGACGCCCAGCCATGTACGAGGGGTTGGCATCGACGCCTTCGCAGCCCAGCAGGCGCAGCCAATGGGGGGATCACTGGGTTCGTTGCTGGAGCAGCCGACCACAATGAGGCCGATGGCCACAGAGTAGAGCCTCCAACCGAGACGATTCTTGTGCGCGTTCACCCTTCGCTCCAATGGCCCGTCTCCGCACGCTTCGAGATACTCGGCGGTGCCTCGCTCATACGGCTTCATAGTGCCTGCCCAGTTGAGGTGTCCCGTTGGTTAGCGTCTGGGAGTCAAGGATCAGTCAAGAGGGCGCACGCGGCGGCGGCCAGTTACGACGCAGAGACGCCCCAACCCGAACAGGCGCCGCTGGCCGACACGCGAGAAGCGCTGCCTTACCAGCGCATGGACCAGTCGGGGCGCGGCTGTCGGCTGTCGTTCGGCTGGCACGACCTTTCGTCACCGGGCAGGTTCCTAGAACCCGCCGCAGCCCCGCAGGTCATGCGCGGGCGTTAGCGCCAACGGACCCGGTACCAAAGAGTTCGTGGCGTTCCACGGCTGCCCGGGTCCGCTCGCTAGCCACAAACTCCCGCCAGGGCTCATGACAAACAATCTGACGCTGACCATCTCGTCGTTGCTCACTCTCGTGTTGACCACATTCCACCTGACCCACGACGCGCTCCATCAAACCAACGGGATGTCGCCAAGCGATGTGACAATTCTGCTTGTCATCATGCTCACCTTGCTGTATGGCACCGTAGCGCTGGCAGGCCGGCGTGCCGGGTTTATCATCATGCTTCTCGGTGGAGCGGCAGCGGCAACCATGCCATACCTGCACAGTGTGGGCCCGCGGGCCACTCGCTGGGGCTTCTTCTTCGTGTGGACGCTGCTCGCACTGGGTGTGACTGGGGCATTTACAGCAATCCTGGCTCTCCACGCGCTATGGCGCTCCTTTCGCGCCCGCGCGAACGGCCCTGCCTAGACCCGCAAAAGGACCTGGCAGGGTACGTGGAGAGACTGTCGGCGTCGGAGTGTGGCGGGTGACCGTTTGAAAGTTCAAGTTTGTAGTGCAACACTCAGGACGTCCCTGCATAGCATTCCTCCGGGGTGCGGTAGCCGAGGCGCTTCCGCGGTCGGGCGTTGAGACGTTGGGCGATCCCGGCACAGTCCCGCTGGGTCAGGCCCCCGAGGCTCTGGCCCTTCGGGAGATACTGACGAATGAGCCCGTTGGTGTTCTCGTTGGTGCCCCGTTCCCAGGCATGGTACGGATTGGCGCAATAGAACCGCGCGCCGGTGAGTCGCTCGATCCGGCGATAGCCCACCATTTCGCTGCCATTGTCCGCTGTGATCGTCCGGACCTTGGCCCCCTGGGCGCGGATCAGCCGGACGGCGCGCTGGGCGAACTCCGCGGCGGTCTTGGAGCGCAGCGCGCCGATCAGCACAAAGCCCGTCTTCCGCTCCACGAGCGTCAGCGCCGCCGCCCGGTCTCCACTCCCCGCGATCGTGTCGACTTCCCAATGCCCGACCCGCTGGCGCCGCTCGATACTCGCGGGCCGGTCGCCAATCGGCCGGCCCAAGATCCGCCGGGCCCGCTGGGTCCGACTCCCATAGCGCGCCCGACGTCGCCCGGCACAGCGCAGCAGCCGACACAGCGCGCCACCGGCCGCCCGGTCCTGCCAGATATAGTTGTAGATCGTGGCATGGCAGATCCGCAGCTGGCCCAGGCACCGGAGCCGCCCGGCGATCTGTTCGGGGCTCCAGTCCGCCCGCAGATACTGCACGATCCGGGACCAGTCACGGGGGCGCACCCGGCGGTTGCGGCGGGACCAGGAGCGCCGGGTCCGGGCTTGGCACTCCGCGTGATGGGGCTCATACCCGAAGGACCGCCGCCCATTCCGCCGGAACTCCCGGCAAATCGTACTCCGGTGGCGACCCACCGCCCGCGCGATGGCCGCCAGGCGCAGGCCCGTCTTGCGGAGGCCGTGAATCAGGTATCTTTCGTCCTCGGTGATCTGGGAGTAGCTCATCGTAGCCTTCTTTCTCTTGGCGGAGATGTGAAGTCTACGACGTCCCAGGTCACCGTTCCATTTGGGCCCGCTGTTGCACTTAGTATACGAATGCACCGACCACCGCATGAAGCGGACAGGGCGCGGCCGTCTGTCCGTGGCAAGCCAGCACCCCTGCCGTCTCCAGGGGTAGGCCCGAGAACGCGCCGCCGCCCTGCCGCTCCTGCGGGGCGTCAGCCATCGCTCGGGCTACCGGCACACACCTCGCACGTTCTCCAAGCATGCGGATCGGATCCACACGGAGAGGTCAGCCCCCGTTTCCCAGCCGCTCGCGCGCCTCTCCTTCGGAAGGCCCCACCGCGGTCACGTCCTCACTGGCCCCGAGCAATTCGCGGTCCTCCGCCCTTCTGGCTAGGGCCAGTGAACCAGCAGCAGAGCCCGCGCCGGCCACCGCGAAGATGGGACCCAAGACCACCAGGTTCCCCAAAAAGGCGGGGTCCTCTGCAAAGGCCACAACCACGACAAAGATCGCGGACAGCAAGAAACCACCAGCGGCCCCCCACCCTGCAAAGCGCGCAAGGGACATCTGATCAAGCCGGCGACGGCCCTCAACAAGGCCCAGAAGCCCTGAGAAGGTGACGCCAGCAACAAAGCCGAAGGCACCAAACCCGAGGGGATAGGGGACGTCGGCGCCGGTACTACCAGTTACCAGCAGCAGCCCCAGCAACATGATCATCCCCGCGCCGAACCATGCCGCTGCCCAGGTCAGTCCGATCCCGAGGGCGCCGCGGATGCGTCTCACCCACTTCTTCATGCCTGCCTCCATGCCATGGGGTTTTCTGCCCCGCCGCTTGCATCCCACCGAAACCCGCACGCCTTTGCAGCACAAAGTACCTATTCGAACGGTGCCATGGCAAGAAGGCGGGCGACGAAGCCAGGGCCAACCGAGTCTACGCTGCCACGGTCGCGCGGGCGCGATGCCGAATCAATTGATGGAGACTGACGAGGCCGCCCGGGTATCTTGCCATTCGGTGGCGTCGCCCGCGCCGCCGCTCCATATTGGTCTTTGCGTCACGGCGGCGCCTGCACGTGGCGGCCTCGCAGCTCATCAAGAGGCCGTTAGGCGTCCTCAAAGTCTCCTCCATGACAACTCCCCGCTCGAAGCCACTCTGGAAGTGCCCCAAGTGCGGGCATCGCTTCGTCACCAGGAACCTCTGGCACTCGTGCGTCCGCGTCCCCCTCCGCACCCACTTCCGAGGCGCGGCCACTCGCCTGTATCCGACATACCGGGCCTGGGCAGCGCTGGCGCGAGCCTGTGGACCGGTCACGATCTACGCCCGGAAGACCCGGATCGTGTTCCAGGCTCGGGTCCGTTTCGGGGGCGCCGTCGTGCGCGCCGGATATCTCGATGCCGGCCTGTGGTTGCGCCGGCGGGTGCGCCACCCCCGCCTTCGCCGTACCGAAAGCCTCGGAGCCCTCGGCTACGGCGTCCATTTCCGCCTGACCGCACCAAGCGATATCGATGCCGCCCTGGGCCGCCTCATGCGGGAGGCGTACCGGGTGGCCCGCAGTGGCCCACCGGATCGGCGGCGTAAGGACGTGTGACTTCAAGTGTGAAGTGCAACGTTCGCCGCGCAGACGGCGACCTGGTATCGGCTGACTGTCGGTCCCGGCGCTGCCTCCACCCGCCACCCTCGTCGTTGACACGCCACCACGACGGCCTCATGACGACAACGGCTGATGCACCCCGAGTGTCGGAGGTCACCGACCTCGGCTGGGGACGGACGGGTCTACCCCCAAAGAGGTCGCTCCGAAGACCGAAGTCCCCCTCAATCAAAGGATTGATTGTCTCTGTCGTGATGCCCTGCCTTCTTTTATGGTACACAGTGCTTGGCAAAGTACGACGGAAGGCCACACCGCGCGCTCACCCGGAGTCTCGTGGCTGAATCACGGCTGGTGCGAGGACACCCTATGGTACACAAGCTGCAAAAGCCCAAGTCAGTGCCCCTCATTCCGTTGGCAAAGGTGCCCACTGGCATTACCGGATTCGATGAGATCACCTACGGCGGACTACCGCTCGGCCGCACCACTCTGATACGGGGTGGCCCGGGGTGCGGCAAGACGGTGTTCGCGCTGCAGGCGCTGGTCAACCACGCCCGGGACCGGCGGGAGCCGGGCATCCTGGTGGCCTTCGAGGAGAACGCCAACCAGATCGTGACCAATGCCGCGACCTTCGGCTGGGACATACCGGCCCTCACCGCGAAACGGCTGTTCTTCCTGGATGCGAGCCTGTCACCGGAGCGCATACAGGATGGCAAGTACGACCTCGCTCAGCTGCTCAATCTCCTTCAGGCCGTCCGTGAAGAAGCCGGTGCGAAGCACATTGTCTTCGACGGGATCGACGTGCTGCTGCGCCTGCTCGACAACCCGGCCCAGGAGCGTCGCGACATCTATCGCATCCGTGACTGGCTTTCCCGGAGCGGGCTCACCGCCATGATCACCCAGAAGGTCGGCGCCGACGACGACCTCACCTGGCAACACTACAATTTCATGCAGTTCATGGCCGATTGCGTGATCAATCTGGGCCACCAGGTGGTGGCGGGATCGAACTTCCGCAACGTGCGGGTCATGAAGTACCGGGGATCCGGCTTCCTCGGTGACGAATTTCCCATCACGATAGGCGACACAGGCCTTCAAGTCACCAATCGCGGCCCCGTCGAGCTCGAGTACCACGTCACCGACGAGCGGATCTCATCGGGACTGCCCCGTCTGGATGCGATGCTCTGTGGAGGATTCCATCGCGGCAGCAATGTCCTAGTCTCCGGCGCACCCGGAACAGCCAAGTCCACGCTGGCCGGGCTTTTCGTCAGTGCCGCGTGTCAGCGGGGCGAACGCGCGATGTACGTGAACTTCGACGAGGGAGCGACCCAGATCGTCCGCAACCTGTCGTCGGTGGGCATCCGGCTGAAGCCGCATCAGAAGTCGGGGCTGCTGAAGATCTATTCGACCCGCACCAGGGGACCGAACATCGAGGATCAGTTCGGTGAGCTCCGGAGGGTGATTCGCGCGCACAACCCCAGGTGTCTGGTGGTCGATCCGCTGTCGGCCCTCTCGAGCAAGCTCGCCCATCTGGCCTCCGCCGATGCGACCCAGATGTTCCTGGATTATCTCAAGGTCGCGGGCATTACGGTCGTCAATACGTCCCTGCTGGACGGCCCGGAGGTCGGCGAGGCGACGGCCACCGGGATCTCGACGATCGCGGACACCTGGATTCACCTGTCCTACGTCGTGAATGAGGGCGAACGCAACCGCGCCCTGACCATCGTAAAGTCGCGTGGCTCCGGCCACTCGAACCAGGTGCGCGAGCTGACGCTGTCCGCAGACGGTGTCACCCTGACGGATGTCTACACCGCACACGGGCAGGTGCTGATGGGGGTCGCTCGCTGGGAACAGGAGCAGGCGGAGCGGGCCACCAAGCGACAGGCCCTGAGGGCCGCAGAGGTCACACGAGTGAAGCTGGATAGTGCCCAGGCCGAATCCGCCGCGCGCCTGACGGTCATCACCAAGGAGATGGAAGTCCGGAAGGCGGAGCTCGCGCTCCTGGACCTCGAGCTGGAAGCGGCATCGGACCTGCGCGCGACCGACCGGGTCACGCTCCGCAAGCTGCGCCACGCGGATGCGGAGGTGCCACAGCCGAAACGCAATGGCAAGAAGCGGCCACCGCGCAAGTCGGCAGGGCGCGCGGCAAAGGCGTAGGGGCAGGCATCCCCCGGAGGCTTCGCCTCCCGCGTGTGGTGGCCACCCCAAGCCCCAAGGGGGAGGGTTGCATGAACGACGATGTCGTAACTCAGGACGAGGTGCGCCGGGTCGACCGACACGCCGCTGTCAGGGCGCAGATCGAGCGGAACGTGAATGCGGAGATCAAGGGTCAGGCCGCCACTGCGTCCACCTCGCAGGTGGAGCAGGTGAGCGACGTTGCCAGGGAGTTGCGCGGCCGGGCGGTGTCGGCAATGCTGGCGACGGAGCATGAAGGCGCGAGGGCGCGTAACGCCGCCAGGGCGTCGCAATTCGTGGACTACGGCTTCTATCTCCTCTACTCCTTCCTGGCCATTCGCCTGGGGCTGGCACTCATTGCCGCCCGGTCCAGCGCGGGGTTCGTGAAGTTCATCAACACGGTCACCTATCCGTTTTACGAGCCGTTTCACGGGATTGTCCCCAGCCCGACGACCGAAGGAGGGTTCACCCTGGCAGTGCCCGTCTTGATCGCACTCGGCGCCTACATGCTCCTCCATGTTGGCGTCAACGGGATGTTCGAGCTTGCCGCCCGCCGGAAGACCACGGTGTGACCACCCCTGGGCCAGGCGGTTGGCACACGATGGCCCTGTGCGGCTGGGCCCTGCTGCTACCCGCCGCCCTTCATGCCCAATCCCAGGCCCCAGTCCGTGGGCCGGTCACCGTCCGCTACAGTGAAGGCACGGTCCGCGGGTTCCTCGAGCTCCGTGACGACCGGGACTCCCTGCTCGCCTATGGCGACGTGGTTCAGGTCCCCGGGGACAGCGCCATCGAAAGCCGCCTGGTTCTCCGTTTCCTCGATCAGTCGGTATTCGAAGAGACCACCACATTCACGCAGCATCAGGTCTTCCGGATGGTGTCGTACCAGCTGCGGCAGACGGGACCCAGATTCCCGGCCGACCTCGAGGCCACCCTGAGGGCGGACGGCCAGTACGCCGTCACCAGCACCTCGCACTCGGACCAGAAGGCGCAGCGATACACCGGGCGCCTGGAGCTCCCGGCAGACGTGGCCAACGGGCTCCCGGGGATCCTCGCCCGCAACCTGCGGATCGGCGACACCGCCGACGTCCACATTGTGGCCTTCACGCCGAAGCCCCGCCTGGTAGGACTCCGTATTGCCTATAGCGGGGTTGACTCGGTGCGGGTGGGTGGTGGGGTCCATCCGGTCGCGCGCTTCCGCGTCAAGGCACAACTGGGGGCGCTGACCGCATTCTTTGCCCGGCTGCTGGGGAGGCTGCCGCCGGACAGCCACATCTGGATGCTGCTGACGGATGCCCCGGCTTTCATTCGCTTCGAAGGGCCGATGTATTTCGGCCCCGTCTGGCGCCTCAGTCCGGTGACTCCCGCCTGGGGAGCGCAGGAACCACCTCCTCCTTGATGACGCGGGAGGGTGAAAGCCACTCTCGCCGCACCCGCCCCACCAGCGCCCATCCGCCCGCATCGCCCGCCCACTGGCACCCCGCCGGGCTGGCGCCCGGCGCCCGGCTATGGAACATTCATTTGTGTTGCTTTTGGCCTGCACCCGCAGCCGATGCGCAGGCGTGGGGTGGACCATCGTTCATGTCCGCACAGCAGGGGAACGGAGTAGATCGTGATACGCAACGCATACCGATTCTGCCTGGCTCCGTTGATCGTCATCGCCTGCGCGGGATCGTGCCGAGTGCGCGAGCACGATCCGGTCGCCGTCGCCAAGGCATTCATACGCGAGACCCGCGCGGAAGGATGCGGTCGCGGGTATGAGTATTTCACGCCGGAGGTGCAGGAGAACGCCCGGCAGGCATCCCACCGCGCGCGCAGGAACCAGCCATACGTCACCGAGCACACGCTCCCCGAGCGCATCTTCTGTTCAGGCTACGACCACATGCTCCCGCGTTCCGTACGCCTCACGACGCTCCGCGGCGACACGGCGCATCTCTCGGTAACGAGCGCCAGCGGGACGCACTTCCCCGTCATCCCGTTCCTCTCAGACCCCTACAAGGAAACCCAGACCACCCTGACCCTGGTGAAGCTGCCGGCGGGTTGGCGCGTGACCCGGCCGCTCCTCCAGGTGCTTGATCCGCGGCGTCCTGAGTTCGAGTTCGGCCCGATCACCGTCACCGCACCGACGGGCGGCAACCCCGACGTTCGGCTCTTTCAGGTCACGGGCCCGATCGTGGCACCCCCGGAGGATGTCGAGGCGGTGCTGCTCGACTACGACGGGTGGCCTCGCTGGATACCGTATCTCGTCGAGTCACGGGTGCTCACGGCTGACAGCGGCGGCCGCGCCGACATCCTCTACGGCAGGTATCAGCTGACGCCCGACGGTCAATCGGCGGACTACGTCGTGCGCGCACACATCTCACTGCGCGTCGGCGATCACGACTTCCGCGGGTTTGGCGGCGGCTGGCACACCCGCGCGGGAAGCACGCCGGTCCCGCTCCCGCCGGCCGCTCCGTCGCCGAGCCTCACGGTCTGGGGATACACGCTTCAGTTCCGCCTCGCGCGCTGGGTCGCGCGCCCAGGCGTGCATATGGTCGACACCGTCAACATATCGCTCGATTACGCCGGAAGCCCAGCCGAATGGCCCGCGGAGCTCGCGGAGAAGATATTTGCGCCGGAGTTCGGTGCCCGCATGCTCCAGGGGCTCGAGCGAGAAGCGAAGGCGCGCACCGCACGCGGTCGGTGACTACCCCAGCCCCTCCGCTTGCGGCCCCGCCCCACGGACCGCACTTTAGGCCAGGTCGCCAGACCGGACCCAACCAGATGGCCAAACGCCTCGGCATCCGCCCCGCCCCGCCACCCCCGCTCGAGGCTTCGTGCCGCTGAACCCCAGCGACCTTCGCGACCAGCTGCAACAGGCCCTCGCCGGCAGCTACACGCTCCAGCGTGAACTCGGCGGTGGCGGCATGTCGCGGGTGTTCCTCGCCGAGGAGCTGGCGTTCAACCGGCAGGTGGTGGTCAAGGTCCTGGCGCCTGACCTGGCCCACGAGCTGTCCGCCGATCGGTTCGCCCGAGAGATCCGGGTGTCGTCCCAGCTGCAGCACCCCAACATCGTGCCGGTCCTCAGCGCCGGGAACGCCGGCGGCATCCCGTATTACGTCATGCCGTTCGTGGACGGCGAGTCGCTCCGGGCCCGGCTCACCCAGCTCCCCGCCGGCGAACGACTCCCCTTCCCCGCCGCCGTCGAGATCCTGCGCGACGTGCTCCGCGCTCTTTCCTATGCCCACGGCCGGGGGGTGGTGCACCGGGACATCAAGCCCGAGAACGTGCTGCTGGCCCACGGCGCCGCCGTGGTCGCCGACTTCGGTGTGGCCAAGGCGACCGCCGCCGCCCGCACCCTCGCCCCGCCCGGCGCCGATACCACCCTGACCCAGGCCGGCGTGTCACTCGGCACCCCGGCCTACATGTCGCCGGAACAGGCGGCGGCCGATCCCGCCATCGACCACCGGGCCGACATCTACGCCTGGGGGATCCTCGCCTACGAGCTGCTCGCCGGCGCCCATCCCTTTTCCCACCGGGACTCGGTCCAGGCGCTGGTCTCCGCACACCTCGTGGAAGAGCCCCGCCCGCTGGGACAGGCCGCACCTCACCTGCCACCCCCGCTCGCCGCGCTGGTCATGCGCTGCCTGGCCAAGAGCCCAGCCGACCGGCCCGGAAGCGCGGGCGAGATCCTGGACTCGCTCGCCACCCCGCGCGGCGGCAGCATGTCCGTACCCCGCCCCCATCGCCGGACTATCACGCAGGCGGCCGGCGTGCTCCTGGTCGCAGGGATCGCGGGAGTGGCCTGGTACGGGAACCGGACCGGAACCCCACCGGCGGCGGCTCCGGCCCCGTCGGCACGGGATGAGTACCTGCGCGGCAAGGTCCGGGTCAGCAGCGAGAACCGGGAAGACAACGACGCCGCCATCCTCTCGCTGCAACGCGCCGTGGCCGCCGACCCGGAGTTCGCCGCCGCCTGGGCGACGCTGGCGCGGGCCTACGCGATCAAGGCGTTCTACTTTGCCCCCGACTCGGAGAAGAAGCGCCTCACCGAGGACGGCGAAGTGGCCGTCGCCAGGGCGCTCGAGCTCGATCCTCGGCTCGGCGAGGCCCACCTTGCCCGCGGACTCATGCTCTGGACGCCGAGCCGGCGCTTCCCCCATGAGCAGGCGGTGCAGGCGTATCGGCAGGCGCTGCAGCTGGACTCCACCCTCGACGAGGCCCACCACCAGCTGGCGATGATCTACTTTCACGTCGGGCTGCTCGACAAGGCCCGCGACGAGGTGAGCGCCGCCCTGGCCATCAATCCCGGCAACACCCTGGCCCGCTTCCGCATCGGGGTCATCCACATGTATCGCGGCGAGTTCGACCGCGCCTACGCGATCTTCAATAGCACTCCGCTGGAGCGGAATCCCTCCCTGTGGGCCTTCCAGACCGCGACCGCGCTCTTCCGGCTCGGGCGGGAGAGCGAGGCGACCGCACTGATCGACCGGTACCTCCGCGACAATCCGCGGGACGAAGGGGGGCTCGGGCACAGCGTCCGCGCGATGATGCTGGCCAAGGCGGGCCGGAGGGCCGAGGCGGAGACGGCGATCGCCCAGTCGCTGACAGGGCGGACGTTCGGCCATTTCCATCATACCGCCTACAACCTGGCCTCGGCCTACGCGCTGCTTGGCGACCCGGACCAGGCGATTCCGTTGCTGCAGGACGCGGCGGACAACGGGTTCCCCTGTTATCCGCTCTTCGCCTCGGACCGGCAGCTGGATTCGCTTCGGAAAGACCCGCGGTTCACGGCGATGCTGGCCGGGCTCAAGCGGGACTGGGAGGAGCGGCGGCGGACGCTCTGAGCCCCCAACTACGCCCTGAAGCCCCTGAGGTGTCACGCGACCGCCCTTCGCTGGCGGCCACCCGGGATAGCCTGCCACAGTCCGTCAGCTCCGCTGGCGCGTGCCAAGTTCGCTCTGCAGATTCAGCAGATGCCACACGACCCCCTGCCGCCCAAGCCCGATCCCGCCGCTGTTGCTCTGTGGGACGCGACGCAGGCACTCAAGAGCGAGGTGTCCACGATTCACCCGTTGCGGGCCGCCTAACATGGAGGAACGCCCCGCGTTATGCCCTCTTCAGCACTCGACATCGTACAGGATATCATGACTAGACGACGGTCAGGGGGCACGCTCGCACTGCGGTTTGGCACCACCGTGCTCGTCGGTTGCGCCTATTTGACTGATCCGCCTAGCCCGCAACAAGACATGGTGGAGCGCAACCTGCTTCCAGCCATCGTTCCTGCCGGCCAGCCGATGCCTTCTTGGGGCTTGGAGGAACGAATGGCGCGGTATCGCGTGCCCGGCGTAAGCATCGCTTTGATAGACGAAGGGAAGATCGCCTGGGCGCAAGGCTACGGTGTAACTCGGGCAAACGGGGCCGATGCAGTATCGTCATCAACTCTCTTCCAAGCCGCCTCCATAGCAAAAATCGTGACGGCGACCGGCGCTTTGCGACTTGTGCAAGCAGGCAAGATCGCTCTGGATGAGGACGTCAACAATCGGTTGATCCACTGGAAGATCCCGGTCAACGCATTCACAGAGCAATCGCCTGTCACGTTGCGCAAGCTACTTTCCCATACTGCCGGGATAACGGGGCACGGGTTTGCCGGATACTCCCATGGGGACGTCCTGCCAAGCCTGCTTCAGATTCTGGAGGGGGAGCCCCCATCCAACTCACCCCCCATACGTGTCGATACCGTCCCGGGTAGCACGTACCGCTATTCGGGAGGCGGTTACCTGATCGTTCAACTTCTCATGGAAGAAGCGACCGGGAGGAGCTTCGGCGACCTGATGCAAGAGGAGGTACTGGATCGCGTACCGATGGCGAGCAGCACATTTCGGCAGTCGCTCCCAGGCGGTCGTGGAGTGATCGCAGCATGCGGGCATGGCTTTGATGGCACCCCTGTAAACCACTGTGGAAACATTTACCCGGAGACCGCCGCCGCGTGGCTCTGGAGCACACCGACGGATCTGGCACGCCTCAGCCTCATGTTGTCCGCCTCCCTTGATGGCCGGTCGATTACGGTACTCAGCCGGGCGACTACCGCATCGATGCTGGCCAAGGTCCACGGCGATATGGGACTGGGGCCCGGTGTGCACGGTGAAGGAGATAGGTCGCATTTTGACCAGGCGGGCTGGAACCGTGGATTTCGCGCCTACATGGTGGTCTATCCCATTGCCGGCAAAGGGATAGTCGTGATGGCCAATGCCGATGGCGGGAAGGAACTGATCGACGAGATTGTCAGAAGCGCGGCCCAAACGTACCACTGGCCAGATTTCGCGCCGCAACGCCGCCAGACCGTCGTACTAGAGCCTTCCGTACTGGATGGCTATGCAGGGGATTATGAAGTACGCGAGTACGGCATCGTCATCTCCGTCCGACGGGAAGATGACCACCTGGTTGTCGTTACGCCGCGGGGCTCGTCATACACGTTCTATCCTGTGACTGGCGGCGAATATGTCGCAATTGAAGATGGTTCGGAATTGACTCTTGCCAACGGCGCAGATGACACGGAACCGGCATTGCGCGTCTGGGGAATGGTCGCGTTACGCAGATCTAGTCAGTAGCTCAGGGCATAGACAAGTCATTCACACCCACCCCGCTTCGCGGTGCGGCACGACTCAGCGCGCGCATTCGACCCGCCTCGTGATGCTGGCGCTCCACTGGACGGGGCAGGCGGTCGCTCCTCTCGAAGCGATCGTCGATTATCACAGCATCACGTTCCCGGTTCATGCGGAGAGCGTCGTCCCGCGGCTGGATCGCCGATTGCAGCTCGCGACGCCATCCAGAACTCGGCAAGCCTGCTCCAGAGGCAGGCGGTCATGCCGTTCGCGAGCTTGTCGTGCGCCGTACCGCTCGCCGGGCTCAAGCGGGACTGGGAGGAGCGGAAGCGGGCGCTGAGCAAGGCCGATTCTCCCTCGTCTGGCGGGTCCCCTCCCCGAACCGTACATTGGGCTGACATTCCCCGGTTGGTGGCCACGAGTCGGAGCCGCCAGCGCCTGTCCCCCACATAAGCAGGTCGGCGGTTCCTCACGAACCAGGCAGCGCCGGATCATTGCACTGCCGAGCCGAGCCGGCGAACGAAGGAGAGCCCCATGCGAACTCCCCTCCGGTCACCATTCCTCTGGCTGGTCCTGTTGGTCGGGTGCGGTTCCGGTGGCATCGCTGGTGACGGAAAGTACCGGTTCCCGGGTCAGGCCTTTGCGGAGAACTTCGATGCCGGGCGCGCCGCCGCCCGCTGGGAGTGCGGCCAGGGAGGGTGCCCGTGGGACGTCGTCCAGGCCGGGCACCTGGCCACCGTCAGGGAGGCCGCCGGTACCAGCGCGGGGAAGCGCAACTACGTCTTCCAGAGCCCGGATCCGCAGGCGCTCGATCTCAATCCCAGCATGAGTTGTGTGGCCTATCCCGCCCGCTTCACCCAGCCGGGGACGTTCGCGTTCAACTACCTCATCAAGACGGCGGGTCCGATCCTCGGTGGGCAGGATGGCAATTACCTGGAGGTCACGCTCACGAGCTACACCGTCGAGGACGACCCCGAGTTCGGCGAGGTCATTGTCGATAACAGGGATTCGCTGGTGCTCAAGGAGACCGGCGAGAGCTCCTCCCGCTTCCAGATGGCCCTGGCACCCGGGTACTACGCTTTCCGCTTCTGCTACCTCCGGAACCGGACGTTCCAGATCGGCCCCGACTTCGTCCAGATCGACGACGTGGACACCTGCGTCGGCACCGGCTGCCTCGGTGAGATACCCCTCGTGCCGCGGTGCCAGCCCGACCAGGGCGCCATTCTCGTTCCGAACCTCAGCGCCATCCCCACGTACCTGATGTCGGTCACCCGGGTCCAGGGCGTGCCCGGCCGCTACCACGTGATCGTCAACACCGATGTTCTCGAGTTCATCAGCGGGGGTCTGCAACAGGCGGGCCCCGAGTACGACGCGGTGCGGGCGGAGGTTGATGGCATCCTCGACGTGGTCTACGTCGATGGCACGACCTGCGAGGTCGATCGGCGCAGGTCGGTCGTGATCGCGATGACGACGACCGATATCATTGACCTGGTGCTGCTCAACGCCACGGTTGACGACCTGCTGGACAAGGCGTACACGGCGCTGCAGCAGCAGCTCATTAGTGGCATCGTTGCGGAGTTCTACCAGATGCTCCTCGAAGAAATCCTGGAGAAGATCCTTGGCGCCGTGCTCCCCCATTGACACCACGAGGAGGCTCAGTGAAGCCGGCCCCGCGAGCCGCGCTTGGCGGCTCGGGGCGAGGAGGTTCACCCCTGAGGTTCCCATGTTGCGGAGCTATCCTGCGGCGGTCCTGCTTCTTCTCCTTCTGGCCTGCGCCGACCGGCCCCCGGCGGGTGGCACCGACCTCCCCGCCACAGAGGGTTTCCTCGACGTGCCCGACGGCCGGGTCTGGTACCGCGTCACCGGCTCCGGTCCCGCCACGCCAGTCATCCTCCTGCACGGCGGGCCCGGGTATTCCAGTTTCTACCTCCGCCTGCTCGACTCCCTGGGACACGACCGCCCAACCATCCGGTACGACCAGCTCGGCGGCGGCAAGTCGACGCGGATTTCAGATACCCTGTGCATGACCATCCCGCATTTCGTCGCCGAGCTGGACTCCCTCCGGCGGGCGCTGGGCAGCAACCAGGTCTACCTCCTCGGTCACTCGTGGGGCACCATTCTCGGGGTGGAGTACTACCGCGTCCACCCCGACCACGTGGCCGGCCTGATCCTGGGCAGTCCGGCCCTCGACATTCCGGAGTGGGAGCGCCACGCGAAAGAGCTGGTCAAGACCCTGCCGGACTCCTCCCAGCGGGCCATCGCCCGTCGGGAGAAGGCGGGGGACTATGCCGCCGCCGATTACCAGGCCGCGCTGGGGGAGTTCTACAGCCGGTACGTCTGGCGCCATCCGGTGGAGGCCGAGCTCGACAGCACCCTCCAGACCGTGAATGAGCTGATCTACAACTACATGCAGGGCCCGAGCGAGTTCACGATCATCGGCACCCTCAAGCACTACGATGCGACGCCGTTCCTGCCCCAGATCCGCGTCCCGACCCTCTACACCGTGGGCGAGTTCGATGAGGCCAACCCGGCGACGGTGCGCCGCTTTGCGGAGTTGACGCCCGGCGCCCACGTCGTGGTGATCCCGGGAGCGGCGCACATCACCACGTGGGACAATCCGACGGCCATGCTGCACGCCGTCCGCACGTTCCTCCTGCACGCCGACTCGCTGCGAGCCGGCTCGCACTAGCATCACCTCCATCGGCAGCGCCATCCCGTGGCTGCCTGGCTCATGACAACGCCGTGCCGAGAGGAGGCCCTGTGGGACTGACAGCAGAGCCACTTCCCGTGCCTCGGCCCAAGTCGGCACTCATCAGGGCCGGCGGGTGGCCGTGAACGTGCCGCCGATGCTGATGTTCATCGAGGTGGTCCGGCGCTCCCTCGATGAGCTGCCCCCGGGACAGACCGGCTGGCTCGCCGGCCTCCGCGACGAAGTAGTCGGCCGGGCGCTCGGGATCGGCGTCGTGTTCGACTAGGAGCGGACTGACGATCGCATAGGGTCGTCAGCCGTCACTCCGGTCCGGCCGCCGTTGCGCCCGGCCTCTCTACTGCCAGGACCTGCACTTGTCTCACCCCAGGCACACCGGGTCTTCGTGCCACCACCCTCAACGCCCAGGATGCAGCCATGACACTCGGTCACTGGCCGTTCATTCTCGCAGCCGCAGTCGCCCCGGTCCTCATCGGTGCGCTGTGGTATTCGCCCCTCATGTTCGCCAAGGCCTGGGTGCGTGCCCACGGCTATTCAGCCGAAAAGCTCGCCGCCCTGCAGGCCAACGCAGGGCGTGCCTATGCCGGCTCCTTCCTGGCCTTCGTGGTCATCGCCTTCGTCTTGCATATCTTTCTCTCCCATCTCGGGGCCGATTCGTTCTGGAGTGGGGCCGGATGGGGATTCCACGTCTGGGTCGGCTTCGCCCTTCCGATCGGCTTCGCCGCCACGCTCCACTCCGAGAAGCCGCTGATGACATTCGGCATTGATACGGGCTACCATCTCGTTTATCTCACTACCATGGGCGCCATTCTCGGTGGGTGGGCTTGAGTCCTTCAGGGCTCGGACTCCGGATGGTGCCGTTGTGAGCAGCGCCTGCAGCCCTCGGGCAGGCGGGCGCCGACACCCCGCTCGGCTGGCGCTCGGCGTCACCATACGGAACATCCACATGTCACGGTTTGAGCCGGCACCAGCGCAGCAGCCCATGTTCTGCGATCAGCCCTCCCAACCCCCGGAGCCTCGCATCATGTCGTTACGATCGGTTCGCGCGTGCGGATGAGACTCGCGCTCCCACCCGGCGGCCTGGCGGGCGCGCTGCTCGCGGTCGGGTGCGCCTCGACGGCGCCTGCTCCCGCTCCGGCGCCCGCTTCCCTCGCCACGGCCGCGTTCGTCATTCGTGACGTGACCCTGATCGACGGCACGGGCGCGGATGCGCGGCCTGGGATGTCACTCCTGATCAGCGGCGACCGCATCGTGGATGTCGGGCCCACGGCCGCGGTCGGCCGGCCGGCCGGGGCGCGGGTCATCGAGGCAGCCGGCCGGTATGCGATCCCCGGGCTGTGGGACATGCACGTGCACTTGTCCAAGGCGAAGGCCGAGGCGTTGCCGGTGCTGGTCGCGAACGGGATTACCGCGGTGCGGGACATGGGCGGGGACCTCGACGAGTTGCTCGCCTGGCGCCAGCGGATTGTGGCTGGCACGCTGGTCGGACCACGAATGAAGCTCGCGGACCCCATGTTCGAGGCCCCCGCCACGGTAGAGCGGCTGCGGGGTCTGCAGACCCACGAGCGGTGGACCGTCACGCGTGTGCCGGTCCCAGACTCCGCGGCGGCAGCGGTGCTCGTGGATTCGGTGGCGTCACTCGGTATCGACTTCATCAAGATCCGGGAGGCTGTGTCACCGACCGTCTACGCCGCCGTCGTCCGCGCGGCGCATGACCGCGGACTGGCCGTGGCGGGCCATGCGCCGTTTGCGCTGGATCCGATCGAAGGGGCGGCGCTCTCTGTCGCGAGCTTCGAACATGCCTCCTACCCATATCCGCTGGACACCGCTGCGGCCGCGCGGGGTCGTATCATCGACGCGTTCCGGCGACACCACGTGGTCATGGTGCCGACCCTGATGTCGTGGCAGGTATCGCTGATGGACGTGGATTCGGTGCGGGCGCTGATTGATGACAGCACCGGTCAGCGTGACCCGCGACGACGCCTGATCTCCACCAACCTGGCGGATGAATGGCGCTTCGACGTGGCCGGCGACAAGCGAAAGAGCGACGCCTCGCTCCGGGGATGGCAGGGTTTCTACGACCGGATGACGGCCGACCTGCGTGTGCTGCATGAGGCAGGCGTCCCGATGGTGCCGGGTTCGGACTTGGCCGGGCCGGCTATCTTTCCGGGTTACGCACTGCACGACGAACTGGAGAACATGGTGCGACAAGTCGGCCTGACTCCGATGCAGGCGCTGGTGAGCGCCACCCGGGGGCCTGCCGAATTCCTCGGCGTGCAGGACGAGCTGGGTACGGTGGAGCGCGGGAAGCTTGCGGATATCGTGCTCCTCTCCGCGGATCCGCTGGCCGACATCACGAACACGCGGCGGATCGTGGGGGTTGTCGCGCGGGGTCGGTATTTCGACGAGCAGGAACTGGCCACAATGTTGGGCGGGCTCAGCGCGGCGACCCGCGGAAGCATCGACCTGATGCAGCACCCTGGATCGCCCAGGTAGAGTGAGAACGCGCCCAGCGGGCCCTCGATGTGCTCAAGGGGCTGCTCAGGACCCCGCACTACCTCTCGCCCGGATGGCCCCGGGTGGACCCCACCCCGGATCCGCTGCGGTCCAATCCCCGCTTTCGGCCGCGGGCGGCGGGCGGCGCCTGAGGGCGGCTGCCAGGGCGACAGAAGCTCCTCGGAACCATCGATTGATTCGGCCATCCTGCTGGCGTGTCGGGTAGTCCTCCGCTTACTTAGTGGGGCACCCCTGGTTGCGAACTAGCCTGGAGCCCCATGACACAGCTGGTGGACCGACTGCGCGAAGCCCTGGCCGGCCAGTACCGGATTGACCGGGAACTCGGCCGGGGCGGGATGGCCACGGTGTATCTGGCCCAGGATCTCCGCCATGACCGGCCGGTGGCGCTCAAGGTCCTCCACCCCGACCTCGCCGCCACCCTCGGTCCCGAACGTTTCCTCCGCGAAATCAAGCTCTGCGCCCGGCTGCAGCACCCCCACATTCTCACGGTACTCGACTCGGGCGAGGCGGCGGGGCTGCTCTGGTTCACCATGCCATTCGTGGAGGGGGCGTCGCTCCGGGACCGGATGGAGCGGGAGCGGCAGCTGCCGGTGGAGGTCGCGCTGCAGATCGGGCGGGAAGCGGCCCGCGCCCTCGACTACGCCCACCAGCACGGCGTGATCCACCGCGATATCAAGCCGGAGAACATCCTGCTGTCGCAGGACGGTTCCACCCTGGTGGCCGACTTCGGAATCGCCCGCGCGATGGGGGCGGACGAACGGCTCACCCAGACCGGGTTTGCCATCGGGACGCCGGCCTACATGAGCCCGGAGCAGGCGGCGGCGGAGAAGGATGTGGACGCCCGGACCGACATCTATTCGCTGGGCGCGGTGCTGTACGAGATGCTGGCCGGGGAGCCGCCCTTCACCGGGCCCACGATGCAGGCGGTGATCGCCAAGCGGCTGACGGAGCCGGCGCCCAGCGTACGGCGGGTGCGGCCCAACGTGCCTGAGGCCATTGATCAGGCCATCCAGCGGGCGCTGGCGCCGGTGCCGGCGGACCGATTCGCCGACGCGGGGGCGCTGAGCCGGGCCCTCCAGGCCACCGCCGAGACCCCGGCCCGCGGGACGGAGGCGGCCACGGTCCTGAGCCGGGATGCCTCGCCCAAGCGGCGGCCGGTCCCTACCCTGGCTCTCACCCTGGTGGTCGGTTTCCTGCTGGGCCTCGGGGTGCTGTTCGGCTGGCGCTTTTCCCGCGGCGGGGCGAGCGCCTCCAGCAGCGGGGCAAAGGTGCTCGCCGTGCTGCCGTTCGAGAACCGGGGAGACTCCACCACCGAGTACTTCGCCGACGGCGTCACCGACGCGGTGCGGGGCAAGCTCTCGACCCTGCCGGGGCTCCAGGTCATCGCCAGCACCAGCTCCAACCAGTACAAGCACAGCGGCAAGTCGCTGCCGGAGATCGCCCGGGAGCTGGGGGCCGACTACCTGTTGATCGCCCGGATCCGGTGGGCCACGCTGCCCGATGGCACCAGCCGGGTGGAGGTCAGCCCGGAGCTGGTGGAGGTGGGGCCGGGCCAGGCGCCGACCACCAAGTGGCAGCGGCCGTTCGACGCCGCGATCACCGACGTGTTTACGGTGCAGGCCGACATTGCCGAGCAGGTGGCGGCGGCGCTCAACCTGGCCCTGGCGACCGCCCAGAAGCAGACGCTCACCGAGCGGCCAACCCAGAACCTCGCGGCGTATGATGCCCTGCTCAAGGGCGATGCCGCCGGGGGGCTCAGCGTCTCCGGGGCCCAGACGCTGCGCGCCTCCATCAACTATTACGAGCAGGCGGTGGCGCTGGACTCGACCTTCGCGGAGGCGTGGGCGAAGCTGTCGCGGGCACAAGGGAAGTACTACTACAACATCACCCCGATCCCGGCGATGGGCGAGGCGGCCAAGCGCGCCGCCGACCGAAGCCTGGCCCTGGCGCCCGGCCGGCCCGACGCATGGATGGCGCTGTGCGAGTATCACCAGACCGTGGTGGTCGAATACGCCCGGGCCCTCCCCGCCTGCCAGAAGGGGCTGCTGCTGACTCCGGAGAATACGGACCTGCTCACCGCCGCGGCGCTGGCCCAGCAGGGGCTGGGCCAGTGGGACGCCGCGCTGCAGAGCCTGGAAAAGGCCCAGCGGCTGGATCCCCGGTCGGCGGTGACGTCGCGGCGGCTCTCCTTCACGCTGCTCAGGCTGCACCGCCTCCCGGAGGCGATCGCGTCCGCCGACCGGGGACTGGCCGTCTCGCCGGACAATCTCGATCTCATCGAGACCAAGGCCATGGTCTATGCGGCCCAGGGAGACCTGGCGGGCGCGCGCCGGGTGATCGCGAGCGTTCCACCCGAGGTGGAGACCACCACGCTGGTGCTGTACTTCGGCAATTACTGGGATTTCTTCTGGGTCCTGGATGACAGCCACCAGCGCCTGCTGCTCCGGCTCCCGCCGGGAGCGTTCGATGGCGACCGCGGGGCCTGGGGCCTCATCCGCGCCCAGACGTACCACGTCCGCGGCGACTCCGCCCGCACCCGGATCTACGCCGACTCGGCCCGTCTCGGCCTCGAGCAGACGCTGGCCCAGACTCCTAACGACGCCCAGCGCCGAATCCTCCACGGCCTCGCCCTGGCGTATCTGGGCCGGAAGGCGGCGGCCATCAGCGAGGGCGAGCGCGGCTACGCGCTGCAGCCGCCGGCCGTCGATGGCTACGCCGGACCGTACCTCCTGCACGTGCTGATCCGCATTTACATCCTGGCCGGCGAATACGACCCGGCCCTGGACCGGCTCGAGACACTCATGAAGATGCCATACTTCCTGACGCCCGCCTGGCTCCGGATTGATCCGGCGTTCGACCCGCTGCGCAACCACCCGCGCTTCCAGCGACTGGTGGCGGGCGCGCCGTGAGCGGCGAGGTGCGTGCGACTGGCACGTAGTCGTCCCTCGCGTCGGTGGGCCTGGTCCTGCCGGCGACCATTCCCGGCACACCCATCGCCGTCAGCTCCCGCAGCCCCGCCCCGCCGACTCGGCGAACATCAGGCATAATCCGACTGGAGTGGAGAGGCGCGGATTGGAGGCGTGGTCTCCCCCGACGCTGCGATACCGGTCCCAGCGGAGGCTCGACGGCCCGCCCGCTTCCAGCACCCGCACCGCGTGTTCGAACGCCCCGGTCATCTTCTCGTTCTCCTCGCTGCCGAGGCTGAGGAAGAGATAGCCGGAGGCCAGCGAGTCTCCGCGCAAGGCAGACTCGAGTTGGGTCACGATGAGGTCGTTCTCCCGCCAGAGCGCCGGGCTGTGGGCGAAGCGGGCGTCGAACAGCGCCGGCGCGGTCAGCGCCGAGTACATCACGAAGAGACCGCCCCGGGACCACCCCGCCAGCATCCGGGGACGGCTGGTGCGGTAGTCCCGTTCGATCCGCGGGATCAGCTCCGCCTCCAGGTGGGCCAGGAACCGGTCCGCGGCCCCCATGGGACTCTTCTCGACATCGGTGTCCAACCGCATGTCCGGCGGCGTGTAGTCCCGGTTGCGCGTCTCTCCGTTGACGCTCGGCACGCCCACCACGATCAGCGACGGGATCGTCCCGACCCGCGCCAGCAGCGCCGCCGATTCCGCCGAGTGGCCCGACTGGGAGGTGCCATCGAGGACGTAGAGCACGGGGTACCGGCGGGTGGTGTCCGCGTCGTACCCCGCGGGCAGGTGCACGAAGTACTCGCGCCCCTGGCCGAGGGTCGCCGAATTGAGCTGCCCACGGATCGCCCCGGCGACCGGCGCCTCATCGCCCAGGATCTCCCGGACCAGGAAGGTCCCGCCGACCGAGAGGATCGCCGTGGCTGCGACGAGCAGGAAGATTCGGCGCGGCGTCATGGAGGTTATGAGGGTGAGGGGTGGACAGCGGTCCGACCAGGGTGCCGGTCCTACGCGCCGGAAGGTGACAGGGTTCCATTGCGCCACCAAGTATCCCCGGTACCTTGCCCTGTCGCGCAGGCCCTGGACCGCTCGCCTCCGGGCGGCGGTCCGCGTTGTCACCCTTGACGGGCTGCGGCCCGCGCCGAGGCCACTCTGACCCGCGATCAGGCAACCGATTCCGCCGGTGAACTCCGCATCACCTGGGCGATGGTCCGGCGGGCGCTCAACCGCCCGTATCCGGTCACCATCCCCATGATTCTGCTCGTGTCGCTGGTCCCCTGCTATCTCCTCCTTGCCCGGCGGGCCCGTGTCGGCGTCGCCCATGTACCGGCGCTGCCGCTGGACGGGCTCCTGCCTCTCGTGCCGGCCTGGGCGCTGGTCTATGGCGCGCTCTACTGTTTCCTCATTCTGGCCCCGGTTCTGGTGGTGCAGCAGGGGGCGCTGATTCGCCGCACGGTCTGGGCCTACCTCGCGGTGTGGACCACGGCATATCTCTGCTTCTTCCTGTACCCGACCGTCGCCCCGCGTCCGGACACCGTGCCGGGGGAGGGATTCGCCGTCTGGGGGCTGCGGTTCCTCTATGACGCCGACCCGCCGTACAACTGCCTGCCTTCCCTTCATGTGGCGCACGCCTTCGTGTCGGCGTTCGCCTGTCATCGGGTCCACCGCACCCTCGGCGTGGTTGCCCTGATCTCCGCCTCACTCGTCGCGCTGTCCACGCTGCTGACCAAGCAGCACTATGTCGCCGATCTAGTCGGCGGCGTGCTCCTGGCCTGGGGCGCCCACGCGATCTTCCTCCGGGGTCATCCTCGCACCCACGTTCCCGAGCTTGACCGCCGGCTCGCCCCGTATCTCGCCCTGTGCGCCGCCGGAGTCATCGGCGTGGGGCTGGCGGTGTCCTGGGTGGCCTACCAGCTGGGAGTGGTGATCTGAGCGCCCGCGGCCGCCACCGGGCTCGCAGCCCCCGCCGAGCGGGAGTATCTCCAGGCGATCCAGCTGGACCCCAGGTACCCCACCGCGCACTAGTGGTATGGAGGATTCCTGTCGGCCATGGGCCGCCACCCGGCAGCGCTGCAGCAGGCGGAGACCGCGAGACAGCTGGACCCGCTTTCTCCCATCATCCAGACCTGGGTCGGCCTGCGGTACTACTTCGCCCGCAGGTACGAAGACGCGATCGGCGAGTATCGCAACGCCCTGGAGCTGGATCGCGACTTCGCCCCCGCTCACTGGCACCTCGGATGGGCGTACCAGGAAACCGGGCAGTTCGAGGCCGGCGTGGCCGAGGCCAGGCTGGCACTGGCGAGCGATGAGGACAACCTCCTCTACCCGGCCTCGCTGGGACAGGCGTATGCCCGCGCCGGAAGGACCAGGGAGGCGCGCGCTATCCTGGCGCGGCTGGTCCAGGCGTCCGCGCGCCGGCATGTCTCGGCCTATCACTTCGCCCTCATTCACATCGCGCTCGGGGACGTGGCCAGCGGCCTAAATTGGCTGGAGCGGGCCCATGAGGAACAGTCGCCCTGGATCGGCTACGTGCGCGTGGATCCGAGCCTGGATCCCGTGCGCTCCCAGCCGCGCTTTGCACGGCCACTGCGGCAGGCACACTGGAGTCCTGACGGGGACCATCGCCCTCCACGACGTCAGGTGGTAATCTTCCGGAGTGCCAAGGGCGCCCGACGGCCGCATCGGTGGGCGGCGCCCCGCCATCTTCCCGTACCCATGATCTCCATTCCGATGCCCTCTCCCCCGGAGCGCGTATGTCCCGTTGTGTCACGGTGGTCGGCGCGGCGGTTGTGTCGATGAGCCTGCTGCCGCTTGGAGGGCTCGTGGCTCAGCGCCCCACCACGATGGCCGGCCGCTCGACGGTGTACGCGCCGCACGGGATGGTGGCGACGAGCCAGCCGCTGGCCTCCGCGGCGGGACTCGAGGTGCTGCGTCAGGGCGGCAACGCGATTGACGCGGCGGTCACCGCCGCCGCGGTGCTGAGCGTGACCGAACCGCACATGACCGGCATCGGTGGGGACATGTTCGCCATCGTGTGGCTGGCCCGGGAGCAGCGGCTGGTGGCGCTCAACGCCAGCGGCCGGGCGGGTTCTCTGATGACCCGCGAGGCGCTTGAGGCGCGCGGCTTCCGTTCCGGCTCGGAGCAGGGCGTGCTGTCGGTGACCGTGCCGGGGGCGCTGGCGGGGTGGGAGCTGCTGGTGCGCAGCTACGGCCAGCGCCCGCTCTCGGCCGCGCTCCAGCCGGCCATCGGCTATGCGCGCGACGGGTTTCCGGTGACGCCGATCATCGCCTCGCAGTGGGCCGAGGAGACCGCGTTTCTCCAGAAGGACCCGGTGGCCGCCACCACCTTTCTGCCCGGGGGTCGGGCGCCCCAAGCGGGCGAGTGGTTCCGGAATCCCGACTACGCCCGCACCCTGGAGCTGATCGCCACCGATGGCATCGGCACGTTCTATGGTGGGGAGATCGGCCAGCGTATCGTGGCCCGGCTCACGGCGCTCAACGGCTTCATTACCCTCGACGATCTACGCCGGAACGCCCCCGACTGGGTGACGCCAATCTCGGTGCCGTTCCAGGGCTATCGGGTGTGGGAGATGCCGCCCAACAACCAGGGGGTGGCGGCGCTGGAGATGCTCCGCATCCTCGAGCCCTACGACCTCAGGGCCATGGGCCACAACTCGGCGGCCTACCTGCATCATCTAATAGAAGCCAAGAAACTGGCCTACGCCGATCTCGAGCGGTTCGTCGGCGACGCCGACCATCTCGACATCACGGCCGAGCGCATGCTGTCGGATGCGTTCATCGCCGAGCGGCGGAGCCACCTCGATACCGGCCGGGCACAGGCGCGGGTGGCGCCCGGGCCGTACCGCACCGCCAGCGAGACCATCTACCTCACGACGGCGGACGCTGAGGGGAACATGGTGTCGCTGATCAACTCCAACTATGACGCCTTCGGATCGGGGATCGTGGTGCCGGGTACCGGCTTCCCGCTGCACAACCGGGGGGCTGGGTTCACGCTCACGCCGGGGATGCCCAATACCGCCGAGCCGGGGAAGCGCCCCTTTCACACCCTCATTCCTGCGTTCGTGACCCGCACCGACGGCGGCCGGGAGCAGCCGTACCTGAGCTTCGGGCTCATGGGCGGCGGGATGCAGGCGCAGGGGCATGTGCAGTTCCTGCTCAATCACCTCCTGTTCGGCATGGAGCTGCAGCCGGCGATCGATGCGGCGCGGTTCCGTCACCTGGACGGGCAGCGGGTGGCGATCGAAGCGCCGGTGGGTGACGGGGTGCGCGCGGCGCTCACCGCGATGGGCCACGTGCTGGTGGACGAGGGGCCGGTGTCGTTCGGCGGGGCGCAGGCGATCGTGCGATTGCGGGAGGGGTATGCGGCGGGAAGTGATCCGCGGAAGGACGGCCTGGCGGTGGGGTACTGAGCAGGTGAGCGGCGGGTGGACCTAACCCTCTTCGAGGATCGAGATTTGACTACCTCCTCACTGGTCGGCGGGACGGCCGCAGATCACCTTCTGGCAGCAGCTCGAGGAGCGCGCCCGGCCGGGCTGAGCCGGACGGCTGGGTGTGTCGCCGCGCGGCGGCGCCGCTCGACAGGTCCGGGGTCATTTGTCAGGCGTCGGCGCAGCTCGGCGACACCCTTTTCACCGTCACCCAGCCTCCCGGATCGTGGCGGCGCCGGTGGCGGCGCCGTGAAACATCCCTGTTGTGCGCCCGTCTGGTACCTCGGTTACCAGCGCCTTCCCCGGATCCGAGGCTCCCCATGGACCGACAAGCCATCTTCGCGCTCATCCCGATCGTCGGGCTGTTCTTCACGGGCCTGATCGTCTTCTCCTTTACCCGCCTGGGGCGGGCCCTCGCGAACCGGATCGAAGGCCGGATCGATCACGGCACCGAGACCCGACTGGCGGCCCTCGAGGCGGCGAACGACGACCTGCGTCGAGCCCTCGAAGAGGCGCACGAGCGGCTCGACTTCGCCGAGCGGGCGCTGACCCGGGGCGCCCCGGATCCCATCGACACGCCGGTCTGACGGGTTGAAGGACCTTCTACAACGTGAGACTGCGACCAAACGCCAGGGGGCTCCGCCGTGGGCTATCCGCCATGACACCACGCCGCCTTCTGCTCCTCTTCACCGTTCTCACCCTATCATCTCCGGTACGGGTCCCGGCGCAGGTGGCGGACGATGCCGCCGACCGGGCCGCCATCGGCGTGGCGAGCCGCGCCTTCTCGGCGGCCTACGTGGCCAACGACACCGCGGCGCTCGGGCAGGTCTACGCCGACTCGGGCGTGCTGCTCCCGCCCGGCCGCGAGGTCCGGGGCCGGGCCGCGATCCAGCGCTACTTTGCCTGGGGCCCGAACTACCGTCAGGTGGCGCATGCCATGCACTCCGCCCAGCTGACCATCAGCGGCGACATGGCGGTGGATGTGGGCACGTGGACCAGCACCGGTCAGCGCGCCGATGGGCCGGCCAGTGTCGCCTCGGAGCGCTACCTGGTCGTCTGGGTGCGGGAGCACGACGGGCGGTGGCGGATCCTGTACGACATGTGGCACCGGCCGGCGCCATGAGAATGGTCGGATCCATCCCGCGGCGAGTATCCCCGATGGCCTTACCTCCTCGCGTCCTACTTCAGCTCGAGACGATAGGCCGCGTGGCAGGCAACGCAGCCTGAGGCGATCTCCGCCAGGCGTGCGACAGCCGGGGCCGCCCCGGCTGACGCCGTTGCCGCCAGGGTGTCGAAGGCCTGGTGGGTCCTCATGCCCAGCCGCAGAAACTCCTCGGGCAGCATCCCCTCCAGAGCCGGATCCGCCGCCATCACCAGGCCGGAGGCCTTGGCCGCGGTACGAACGGCCGCGGTATCCGACCGGGCCGCGCCGTCGAGTACCCCCTGCACCGAGCCCAGCATCGTGCGCATCTCCGCGAGCACGGCATCGCGTGCCGCCACCGGGAGCCGGACCGCGATCCGATGGTCCGCCGAGGTGACGACGGCGGGCTCCGGCCTGGCCAGCCGGATGGTGAGGACGAGGTTCGCGATGGTCCAGAGCACCAGCAACACCACGCCTATGCGCATGGGACCTCCCCACAAGTGAAGTGAATTACCGACCCTCTGCGACGGGGGTCACCTGGACCTCCACGGCGAGCCCGTGCCGCACACTCTCGGTCACGATACAGTAGTCCTCGAAGGACTGGAGACAGCGCTCGGCCCGCTCGCCGTCTTCGGGGGAGAGCACCGGATCGAGCGTGACCTTGAGGCGGCCGACCCGAAGCCGCCCCCTCTCGTTCCGGACCAGGGTGCCATCCACCCGGGAGCGCATCTCACCCACCTCGATACGGTACTTCCGGAGACAGAACAGGAGGCTGGCGCTGAGGCAGTGCCCGACGGCCACCCCGAGCATGCGCACCGGATTTGGCCCCTCGCCGGCGCCGAGCGGGGGCAGCTCGTCGACCGCCAGGCCTGGCGGAGCATCTCCGCCAAAGTCCACGCTGAACTGGTAGCCCCGTTGCAGCGTGAGTTGCAGTGTGAATTCCTGTGGTTCCATTGTGACTCCTTCGGTGTGGCCTGGGGAACGGGACCAGCGGCGGCGCGACCCTCAACGCCGGTCAGGGTGCCTGAACTCTCCAGTAGGCGGTGAGACCCAGGTCAGGGCTGGTTTCCGTCAGTCCCGCCCCGGCCTCCAGCCCGATGGCCACGCGGCGTGACAGCCAGGTGATCCCTCCGCCGGCAGTGGCGGGTGCCGCGAAGCCTGGCACCGCGGCAGTGGAACCCCGGACAAAGAGACTGAATACCCAGCGAGTCGCCCGCAGGTGGCTGAGTGTCAGCGCTCCGGAGACCGGGTTGTCGAAGTCGAGTTCCGGGAGATCTCCGAGGTACCACCAGGCGGCGTCTGCGCCGAGCAGGGTGGCGCTGTTGAGACGTATCGAGGCCGATACGGTGGCTCCGGCGTCCCACTCACCGGTGCCGTAGTGGGCCGTATCCGCCAGCGGAACCTTGACGAGCCCACCCAGGCCCAGGCTGAGGCGCTCGCCGCGTCGCAGCACGACCGTGGCTCCGAGCAATGGATCGCCGACCGCGGCACGATAGTCGGTGAACGCACTCGACGGCATGTCCACGCGGCGCGCCATCGCCGGCGCGATGCCGTTCATGCCGCCGCCTCTCCCGCTGCGCCCGCTGTCCCCCACCGTGCCCCCCGAGGAACCGCCGCTCGGCAGGGTGCCGCCAGGGCCGGAGGCGGTGATGACCGTGGAGTTCTGGAGCCATACGGGAATGGACGCACGGAGGGTCAGCCTCCCCGTCGTCAGGGCCAGACCGGTGGAGAGACTGAAGGTCGTGGTGCGAGTGGTGAAGATGTACTGCCCGGTGGTCATGCCCACAGAACCTTCATAGGCAAGCTGCTGGGCGGCGACCGGAGTGGCCGCCGCCAGCAGTGCCGCCAGGACCCGTGTGAGCTGCGACATCACTACGGCTTTCCGATCATCTTCCGCAGGGCGTCGTGGGCCTGATCCAGGTCGCGGGTCATGTCACGAAGCCGGTCCTGCAGCCGGTCAAACTCCTGGAGCCGGTCGCGGTCCTGGTCACGGTCCCGGGTACGAAGCAGGTCCGGGTTCTGATGGATGCGATCCATCTGTTTCAGCATCTCACGCACCCGGTCGCCGGTCTGCTGCATCTCGCGTCCCAGGTCCCGGAACTGCTGCTGCGACCGGTTCTGATCCATCCAGCGGTTGGTCTCGCGCAGCTGCGTCGCGAGCCGTTCCATCTGCTGGTGCATCTCCTGCATTCGCTGCATCTGTTGCGCCTGTTCCTGGGCCGGCGGTTGCCGTGGCGGCGTCGGCTGCTGCGCGGCCAGCCCGCCGTTGGCGGCCGCCATCAGGCCGACCAGGATCATGAGTTTACGAGTCATGGTGAGTCTCCTTGCTGGAAATCGTACGGGGTCCGGCACAGTGTCCTGAGACAAGATCTTATAACTATATAGGCATAGATGTGGTGATCCCACGCCGAAGAAACCCTCACGATTGCGTCCACCGAGCCACGCCGCCGCGGCGAACCGTCTCAGCCAGACCACCGTCCGGACGGTCATGGCCCATTGTTGTCGGTATCCCGGGGCGTGGACTCCAGCTGGCCACAGAGGACCGCATACGCGCCCCGCACCCGCTCCACGACTGCGGCCGGATCATCGATGATCTCGAAGGTGTGGAGATCTTCCTCCCTGAGACCACCCGACCCCTGAACCGTGCGATGGAGCCACTCCGCCAGCCCGGCCCAGTACTCGGAGCCGAACAGCACCACCGGAAAGGGACTGAGCTTCTGGGTGCGCACCAGATTCAGGGCCTCGAACAGCTCATCCAGTGTACCGAAGCCGCCGGGAAAACACACGAACCCGCAGGCGTACTTGACGAACATGAGCTTGCGAAGAAAGAAGTACCGGAACCGCACCTCGAGTGTGAGGTGAGGGTTGGCGGGCTCCTGTACCGGAAGATCGATGGTGAGTCCGACCGAGGTTCCACCAGCGCGGCTGGCTCCCTCATTCGCGGCCGCCATCAGGCCCGGGCCTCCACCCGGTGATGACTGCGAACCCGGCGTGGGCCAGCAGGGCCGCTGTCTCCCGGGCTGGCGGCCCCCACCGCCGGGCCAGGTCAGGCTGCGCCGATCCGAAGACCGACACCGCCCGACGCACCGGGGCCAGCTGCTCGAACGCCTGCAGTGTCTCGGAGCCGATTCGCCGGATGCGGACCCGTTCCTCGGCCGGTTGCAGTTCCAGCAGGTGCGAGCGCATGAGTGCGACAAACTCGTCATCCGCCTCCGGGACTTCCGTTGTCTTATCCATGGGTTGCTCCCTTCGCCCGCTGCCGGCTGTGCCGACGGGTCATTTCCAGCATCACGAGGCACCCGAAGGTCTGGTCCTTGACCCGCGCCTGACGCAGCACATCCCAATGGGTGCTAGCTGCGCGTTCAGAAAGGCGGGCACATGGTCCAGCGGGATCACCCGGCAGCGACCGCCGCGGGGGGGGGTAGGCCGGTCCCGAAGGCGATCAGTCCGGCCTCGAGCCGGGGCCCCCCGATCACTCGCGAGCCATCCGTCCGAGCCACGCCGCGGCCGAGAACAGCCCCAGCCAGACGATCGTCCGGGCGGTCATGGCGCGAAGGCTGTCGACCGCAACCCCACCGCCGCCCCGGTACACGGTGACGATGCCCACGAGCACAGCCAGGTTGAGCCCGAAGATGGTGGCGGCGGCCCGCTGGCCTTGGCGCAGATTGGTCCAGAGCAGCACCCCGGCCGCGAGATAGGCCAGACCCATCGCGGTGTTGTAGATCAGCAGCGGCCGGAAGACCACGTATCCCGGGTCAACGCCCAGCAGCACCCGCCCGCCGGCGAAGAGGGTGGCCAGCCCGAACAAGAGGGCAATGATCGCCGCTACCCGCTGCCCAATGAGGACCGTCGAGGTCCCGGTCATGATCTCACCTCCCCATCCGAAGCCGGCGGGAGGTGGAGCCGGGCCACAGCTACCCCCAGCCACGCGGTACCGGCCAGCATGGAGAGTCCTCCGACGAGTACCAGGATCGGGGGCGCGCCCAGGAGTACCTCGGCCAGGATGCCGATGGGCATGAGCAGCCCGAGCAGGAGCAGCCATGAGATCCAGCGCGCCGGTACGCCAGTCAGCGGGAGGCGGAGCAGGAGGAAGCCGAAGACGACGTTCAGCAGTGCGAAGAGATTCCCGTGGGCATGCGCGAGGCGCGACTCGAAGTGCTTGCCCGCGCCGTAGGACGCGATCCACGCCTCCTTGTCCGGGGCGAAGTCGCGCAAATAGATGAGTACAAAGCCGTAGAACATGAATGCCGCCAGCACGATCAGGCCCGCCACGATATTCCGTCGTCCGTCCCGCATCAGATCCTCCTTCGTCAGGGTGTCACCAACGCGCCCACCGGGCGCGATCAGCCAGCTCGCTTCTGGAACCGGCTGGCGGCCAGGCCCAGCAACACGATCCCCAGCACCAGCAGCGCGGTGAACTCCGGCCACATGGCCGTGAAACCGACGCCCTTCAGGAACACGCCGCGCACGATGATCAGATAGTGCCGTACCGGATTGAGGTACGTCAGCCACTGGAATACTTCCGGCATGCTGCTCACCGGGAACATGAACCCCGACAGCAGGATGGCCGGCATGAACACCAGGAAACTCGCCATGAAGGCTTCCTGCTGCGTGGCGGAGACGGTCGAGATCAGCAGCCCGACCCCGAGCCCCGAGAGCAGATACAGCACGCTGGCCGCAAACAGCGGGAGCAGGCTCCCCTCGAACGGGACCCCGAACCAGACGATCGCCACGAGGGTGACGACGGTGAGATCCACCAGGCCGATCAGCGCGAACGGGATGGTCTTGCCGGCGATCAGCTCCCCCGGCGTCAGGGGACTCACCATGAGTTGCTCCAGCGTGCCCAGCTCCCGCTCCCGTACCACCGCCAGCGAGGTGAGCAGCAGGCACACCAGCAGGATGATGGCGCCGACGACCGCGGGCACGTTGTAGTTCTGGCTGCTGAGGTCCGGGTTGTACCAGGCGCGTTCCCGGAGATCGACGCCCCCGGTGAGCGGTGTCCCGCTGATCCGCGACCCGAACGTCTGCACGATGCGCTCGGCGTAGCCCATCGCCACGGTGGCCGTGTTGGAATTGGTCCCGTCGAAGAGCATCTGGACCTGAGCGCGCTGGTTCCCCCTGAGCGCGTCGGCAAAACCCACCGGGATATCCAGCGCAACAATGGCGCTGCCGTCCTCGAGCGCACGTACCGCGTCCCGCGGGCGGTCTGACCGGCCCGATACCCGGAAGTACCCTGAGGCGGTGAGGGCCGTGACCAGGGCCCGCGACGTCTGGCTCTGGTCCTGGTCCACGACGAACGTGGCCGTATCGCGGATATCGGTGGACACGGCGTAGCCAAACACCATGAGCTGGATCAGCGGCGCGACAAAGACCACCCGCGACATGCGCGGGTCCCGGAAGAGCTGGAGAAACTCCTTCTTCACCAGCTCCCAGACCCGCTCCAGGCTGGCACCCGCTGTTGGACTCATCCGAGCTCCTTCCTGAACGCGCGCGTCGCGAGCACCAGGCCAAGGACACCGAAGGCGATCATCAGGAGCCCCTGGACGCGAAGCACCTCGATCCCCACACCCTTCAGAAAGATCCCGCGGGTGACGACCAGGAAATACCGCGCGGGCACCAGATACGTCACGGCCTGGAGCGGCACCGGCATGATGGAGATGGCGTACATGAACCCGGAGAGCAGGAAGGCGGGGAGGAAGGTGGCCACCATGGCGAGTTGGGTGGCGAGCAGTTGCGACTTGGCCACCGCCGAGATGAACATTCCGAGCCCGAGCGCCCCGACCAGAAACGCAGTGCTGAGCACCAGGAAGAGGGCTGGACTGCCTCGGAACGGAACCCCGAAGACCAGCACACCGAGCCCGCTGGTGAACAGCACATCCAGCAGGCCGATGCCCAGGTAAGGCAGGAGTTTGCCGAGCACCACCTCGATGCGGAGGACCGGCGTGGCCGCGAGTTGCTCCATCGTTCCTCGCTCCCACTCCCGGGCGATCGTCAAGGACGTCAGCATCGCCGCGATGATCATCATGATGACGGCCACCAGCCCCGGCACGATCATGTTGCGGCTGAGGAGTTCCTCGTTGAACCACACCCGGCTCTGCAGCCGTATCGCCGGGGGCGCGCCCCCGTGTGCACCGATCCGGGCGGAGAAGGAGCGGACGGTCCCCTGGGTGTAGCCCAGGACGATGCTGGCAGTGTTGGCGTCGCTGCCGTCGACGATGGCCTGCAGTGGGGCCAGCCTCCCGCCGTCCAGGTCCGCCCCAAACCCGGGCGGGATCACCAGTCCGAGCTGCACCTGGCTGCGGTCCAGGAGGGGAACGAGATCCGCAGCCCGAGCGGGACGGACCACGACGGTGAAGTAGCCGGACGCGCGGAACGCCTCCACCAGGTCCCGGCTGCGGGCGGAGCCATCCTGATCCACGACGGCGGTGCGCACATCCGTCACATCCCAGGTGATGGCATATCCGAAGAGGAGCAACAGCAGCGCCGGGAGCAGGAACGCCAGCATCAGGCTGCGGGAGTCACGGCGGAGCTGGAGGACCTCCTTCCGCGCGATCGCGAACAGGCGCATGAGGCTCAGGCGGCCCTCGGGACTAGTCAAGGATCGCGCCTCCTCCTTCGCGCACCAGGGCCACGAAGACATCCTCCAGGGACGGCGCGATCGGTTCGAGGCCCAACAGAGTCACACCCTGCGCCGCCAGCCGATCGGGGATCACCGACTTCGCCTCATCCAGATCCCGGACCACCGCGTGGACATTGCGGCCGAACAACCCGGTGTCGAGCACCGCGGGGGTACCCTGCAGCGCCTCGACCGCCCGGGGGCCATTATCGGTGCGGATGCTCAGAATGGGCTCGGTCAGCCCGGCGCGCAGCTGCCTGGGCGTGTCGAGCGCGATGAGCCTGCCACGGTTCATCAGGGCCAGCCGGTGGCAGTACTCGGCCTCCTCCATGTAGTGCGTGCTCACGAACACCGTGGTGCCTCGCTCGGCGAGGTCGTAGATGAGGTCCCAGAACTGCCGGCGCGAAATCGGGTCCACTCCCGAGGTCGGCTCATCCAGGAACAGCAGCGGGGGCTCGTGCAGGACCGCGCAGCCGAGCGCCAGGCGTTGCTTCCAGCCGAGCGGGAGTTCCGCCGTCAGCCGGGTGCGGTGTTCCGTGAGCCCGGCCATCTGCAGCACCCAGTCGCGCCGCTCGGCGCGGCGGGCCCGAGCCACGCCGTAGAGCCCGGCGAAGAACCCGATGTTCTCGTCCACCGTGAGATCGGCATAGAGTGAGAACAGCTGGGACATGTACCCGATGCTGCGCTTGATGGCCTCCGTGCCGGTCATGATATCGTGGCCGGCCACGGTCCCCCGGCCCGAGGTCGGGAGCAGCAGCCCGGTGAGCATCTTGATCGTGGTGGTCTTGCCGGCCCCATTGGGCCCCAGAAAGCCGAAGATCTCGCCGGTTCCAACCTCGAACGACACCCGGTCCACGGCTGTGAACTCGCCGAAGCGCCGGCTGAGGTCCGTCACCGCGACGGCCGGGACGCTCACGCAGCGCTCCCTTCGGCCACCAACGCGATGAACACATCCTCCATGGAGGGAGTGACCGGGTTGCTTCCGGCCACCGTCACACCCCCGCTCGCGAGTGCGGCGAGGAGGCCGCCGGCATCCTGGCTGCCGGTCCGCAGCGTGACGTGCAGCCGGTCGCCGAACACCGTGGCACGCCGCACCGCCGGCAGCCCGACGGCGAGGTCGCGCGCGATGCGCGGGTGATCGACCTGCAAGGAGAGTATCTCCCCTTCCAAGGCCTGCTGCAGGGCCGTTGGGCGATCGAGGGCGAGCAGCCGTCCCTGGTGCAGTACGGCGAGGCGGTCGAAGCGCTCAGCCTCGTCCATGTAGGCTGTGCTTACCACAACCGTCACCCCCTGGGCGACCATGTCGTGCACGATGAGCCAGAGATCGCGCCGGGAGATGGGATCCACGCCGAATGTCGGCTCGTCCAGCAGGAGCAGCTCGGGCTGGTGGATCAGGGCGCAGGAGAGGCCCAGCTTCTGCTTCATTCCGCCCGACAGCTTGCCCGCCAGCCGATCCTTGAATGGGCCGAGGTTCGAGAAGTGAAACAGCCGTTCCATGCGGGCCGCCCGCTCCTGGCGCGGGACCTGGTACAGATCCGCGTAGAAGGCGAGGTTCTCGAGGACCGTCAGATCGCCGTACAGCCCGAACCGCTGGGACATGTACGCGATCTGGCGCTTGGTCGCCTCGGGATCCCGAACGACGCTGATGCCGTTGATCAGCGCGTCGCCCGTCGAGGGCCGCAGCACCCCTGCCAGCATCCTGAGGGTGGTGGTCTTGCCGGCGCCGTCGGGCCCGAGGAGCCCAAACAGCTCACCCCGATCAACCGCGAAGGTCAGGTCGTTCACGGCCACCACGTCACCGAATCGGCGCCCGAGCCCTTCCACCCGAAGCATTGGCTCCCCGCTCACGGCTCTGCCCCCAGCTTCACGTCGGCCGGCATGCCGGGCTTGAGCTGGTACAGCGAATCGTCGGTCACCCGCACCTTCACCGCGTAGACCAGCTTGACCCGCTCCTCCCGGGTCTGGACACTCTTGGGGGTGAACTCCGCCGCATTGGCGATGAACACGACTTCTCCGCCGTACCGCCGGTCCCGGTAGGTGTCCGCCGTGATGACGGCGGGCGACCCGATCCGGACCGCCCCGATCCGGTCTTCCGGCACGTAGATGCGGACCCACCGGTCATCCGTCCGGGTGACGGTAACGACGGCTGCCCCGGCCGGCACGATCTCTCCCGGCTCACGGTGCCGCGCGGTCACGAGTCCATCGAAGGGGCTGCGGACGGTGAGGTTGTCGAGGCTGGCATCGAGGGCGCGGACCGCGGCATCGGCCTGGGCGACCATGGCCCGCGCAGCCTCGATCTTCTCGGGACGGGGGCCCGCCGTCATCAGCCCCATCTGCTCGGTCGCCTGATCACGCTGGCTGCGGGCGACGTCGGACGCGATCTGCGCCCGGTCCAGCGCCTCCTGGCTTACGGCCCCGCCCGCGCGCAGCGTTCGGGTGCGCTCCAGGGTCTGCTCGGCGTCTTCCAGCCGGCTGCCGGCCGCGTCAAGGACCGATTTGGCCTGGGCGATCTCCTCGCTGCGGAATCCCCCGGTGAGCTCGGCCAGCTGCGCCCGCGCGGCGGCGGCCTGCGCCTTGGCCTGCTGCTGGCGGGCCTCGACCTCGGTGCGATCCAGGCGGGCGAGGTCCTGGCCGGCAGTCACCCGCTCTCCCTCGCGGACCAGGACGGCAGCGATCCGGCCGGTGGCCGGAAACCCGAGCCCGGCCTCGGTGGCCTCCACGGTGCCGGACGCTTCCAGGGCCGCGCCGGCGCCACCAGCCCGCCGGATCAGCACCCAGTAGGTGAGCGCCAGGCCTAACAGCACGGCCAGCGAGATCAGGCTGATGCGAACTCTGGCACTCATGGTTTGCCCTCCAGGTATTCCGCCATCCAGGCGGGACTGAGGTCTCCGGTTGCCCGGGCCAGTTCCACCCGGGCGACAACCTGACCGTTCTGGGCGGCCGCCAAGTCGGCGCGGACCGCAAGCAGGTCGGCCTCCGCCCTGAGGTAGTCGGTCTGTGTGCCGGCGCCCGCCTCGAGCGCCAGCTTCTCGATGCGGGCCACCTCGCCAAGGCTCGCCTCTGCCTGGCGCAGCGCTTCCACCCGGGCCCGCACCTCTTCCACTCTGGCCAGGGCCACGTCGATCTCCTCGCCCACCCTGAGCTCCGCCAGACGGACCTGTTCGGCGGATGCCCCACGTGCGGCCTCCGCCCGCCGCACCCGGCTGGAGAGCGCCCCGCCAGTGAAGAGGGGGAATGAGAGCTGGACTCCTGCGTTCCATTCGGCGGTGAAATCGCCGCTGGCACTGCCGCGGTCGAGGTAAGCGCCGATCAGCTTGAGGTCCGGCAGCCGGGCGCCTCGCACCACCGACACCCCGGCTTCCGCGGCCCGCTGCTGCTGCCGCGCCTGGCTCAGGGAGGGATTGGATTCCAGGGCACGGGCGACGAGCAGCTCGCGCGACCCGAGCTCCCGCTCCGCTGTGGTCACCTCGGCGAGCGTGCCACCACGAATTTGCTCCGGGCTCCAGCCCGTGAGCCGGGCCAGGTCCCGCTCGCCGACTTCGCGGGCGGCAGTCACCCGGACCCGCGCCGCCTGCGCCGCGGCAACCGACGCATCCGCCCGGAGGATCTCCAGTTCTGCCCCCCGCCCGGCTGCCACACGCTGCTGGGCGCGCGTCCGCTCGGCCTGCAACGCCACCAGCCGCTGGTCGGTCGCGGCGAGTATCTGTCGCTGGGTCAGCACATTGGCGTAGGCCGCCACAACCCGGGCAACGAGCGCCTGCTCCGCCACACTCTGGCCGGCGGATGCTCCCTCTGCCCGCGACCTGGCCTGACGCACCCGAGATCCGCGGACACCCCCATCAAACAGGGTGTAGCTGAGAGTCGCGCCGCCCTGAATGAGCGTCTCGTCGAACGGCGGAGCCAGCCCGGGAGTCAGACCATGGATCGGGGTGACCAGCATCGGCTCCTGATAGCGGACAGCGGATCCGGCCAGCATCACTGCCGGGAGCCGCGCGGAGGTCTCCTCGCCCACCGCCGCGCGCGCCTCGGCTACCGCCAGGGTCGACACCGTCACGGAGGGGTGATACCCGACCGCGTGACGGACCGCGTCTTCCAGGGAGAGCGTTACACCCGCTCGCTCCGCCTGCGCCCCGGCGGCGGATGGGAGCAGGACGGCGGAGAGCAGCACCGCGGCGAATCGAAGCATCGGCCCGCGCGGGCGCCTTGTGGAATGAGAAGACATCATCGGGCCCCCCGGCTTGTGCCCAGGGCGAGGCGTGCCACGCCGAGCATTGCCCGCGCCCGCGCCTGGGCAGGAAAGCTGCGATCCGACATGACCCACCGGAGCGCCGAGGACTGGACAATGGCAATGGAGAGATCTGCCAGGTCCTCGCTGTTCACGGCGCCGCGCTGTCCCAGTTCCTCTACGGCGACCTCAAAGAGCATGGTGAGGCGACCGCGAAGAGCGCTCACGGACTTGAGAATTTCCTTCCGGGTCGCTGGAGTGGCCCCCGAGAGCTGTCCGGTGAGGATGACGAGGGGACCGCCCCCGGTGGCCTCAAGGAAGGAGAGGACGCTCAGGACCAAGCCGGTCGCGCGGGCCCACCCATCTCCCGTCCCCTCGAAGCCGGCAACCGTCTTCTGCAGCATGGCCGTTTCTGTCCGCACGGCCGCGGTGAGGATATCGCGCTTGCTCTTGAAGTGGCGGAAGAGGGTGGGCTCCGAGATCCCGACCCGGCGCGCAAGCTCCGCGGTCTTCCACTGGTGCAGGCCCCGCTCGGCGATCATCGCGATGGTCGCCGCCACGATCTGTGCCCGCCGGGTAGCGCTGGATTCGTAGGCCCTTTTCCTGGGCCCGCCAGCACTCCGCCCCGCTACCCGTGTTCGAGACCTGGTTGCCATGCTGACCCCGATGAACGTGAAGTGAGTAACCAGTCACTTTTTCCACAAGCGAATCTAGCCTGGCAGAGTGAAGCAAGGGTGAAACGGATCTGAGGGGTCTGAGCACGGACGGTGGGGGCGCCAGGGCGGGATTCGACCGGCAGCCACCAGCCGCCGGCGAGTGGCGACGGCCAGACGGCCGTGGCCCGAACGCGAAACGAGCAGGCCCGGGGGCCTGCTCGTTTGCTATCGGGACGGCGGGATTCGAACCCGCGACCCCCTGAACCCCATTCAGGTGCGCTACCGGGCTGCGCTACGTCCCGTACACCAACCAACCCTGGTACGGTCATCGAAGGGCCGGTAAGGTACCCCCCGTCCCCCCACCCGCGGTAGCCCTGGGCGCCGGAGCACCCCGCAGCCCGTCTCCACAGGGACACAAACGGCACGCCGGGCCCCCGCCGCGACAGAAATGTCCCGCTCCCCCCCCCCCACAAACGCCATCGGCCCCGTTCCCGGGGCCGATCGCTGGTCCTGTTCGTTACGGCCGAATCGCCCACTCGGCGAATCGCCTGAAAGTAGTGCGCGGCCAGCCTCAGGATGACCACCGCTGGACCCTTCCGCCAAGCGGCAATCCGCAGATACTCCCTGAGGCCAGCCCCGCCGGGCCTGCATTGGGCAGGAGGCGTACCAGTTCGGGGGCTTTTCGCTAAGTAGCTGCGCTGTAAGCGGTTAGAGAAGCGCCATTGGCCGTGCCGTTGCACCAGCGCTACTGGCTTGTCCCCTCCCCTCGCCAATCCCCCGGCATTCCGCCACCGGCCCGACCCCGCCATCTTCATCCTGCGCTCCCGTTTGGTCTCCGGCGCCCCAGCCGGCCACTATAGCCCCCTCGCCCCATGCACCGTCGCCGCTTCCTCGAGGCCTCCAGCCAGGCCGCCCTCGCCGTCGGGCTCCTCCCCCAGATCCTCTCCTGCCGCTCCGCGGCCGAGGCCGATGACCGCGAGTTCCTGGCTCTCAGGGACCGCTACTTCCTCCGCGCGCTGGAGCTCAATCCGGTCACCGCCACCTACCTGGGTGGCGACGGCTACGACCCGAGTCTGGCCCGCATCAACGGGCGCCTGCGCGACTGGCGCCCCGAGGCCCTCGAGGCCGAGCGGCGGTTCTACCAGGAGATCGAAACGGCGCGCGCCGCGATCGCCCCCGAGGCGCTCTCCTCCCAGGTCCGGATTGATCACGCAGTGCTCGGCGCCCAGGTCGCCTTCTTGCTCCGCCAGTCGGGCGAACGCCGTTCGCATCAGCGTGCCATCGACACCTACGTGGCGGAACCGTTCCGGGGGATTGACTGGCAGATTCAGGGGATGACGGACGACTCGGCGACTCGGCGACTCGGCGACTCGGCCGCGGGCGGGGTCTCGGAGGCACAAGCCCGGGGTACGGAAGTGGAATGGCGGTTGGTGGTCGAACGGCTGCGGGGGATCCCGGCATACCTCGAGGCGGCGCGGGTCAACCTGGCCCAGGGGGTGAAGGACGGGAATATGCCCGACGGCCGCATGATCGAGCGGGACGGCGTGGCCGGCTCCAAGGCCAACGCCGAGTACTTCCGGAAGACGCTGCCGGATAGCGCCCGCGGCTACCTGGGTGGCCGGCCCTTCGCCGCGGCGATGCTCAACGAGGTCGCCGAGGCCGCCCGGATCGCCGCCGACGCGTGGGAGGGCTTCGCGGGGTTCCTGCTCTCGACCTACCCGGAAAGCGACGTCACCGATCGCTTCGCCGCAGGGGAGGAGGAATACGCCTGGCGCCTCAAGCACTGCCTGCAGGTGGACCGGAACGTCGAGGATCTCTTCGCCTACGGCGCCCAGCAGGTGGCCCGCTACGAGGAGGAGCTCTTCGCGGTGGCCCGCGAGGTGGCGGGCGAGGGCAAGCTCACCCTGTCCTGGGCCAGCGAGGCCGACCGGCGAGCCTCCACCCGCGCCGTGACCGAGTATCTGGCCAAGGACTCTCCCCGCGACGACGACGAACTCTTCCAGTGGTACCGCGACGCCGGCGAGAGGGCGGTGGCGTGGGGGCGGAAGCAGCAGCTGTTCGACGTCCCCGACGACTACCGGCTGGAGGTGACTCCCACCCCGCCGGTGCTCCGCAGCACGATCGACGCGGCTTACTACCCCGCCCCGCCGTTCAAGCGGAGCGGCGTCGGCCGGTTCTATCTCACCCCCACCGACAACGACCCCGCCGCCCTCAGGCTCAACAACCGGGCCTCCGTGGCGGACACCGCCATCCACGAGGGCTTCCCGGGTCACGACTGGCACTACAAGTACATGACTCGCTACGCCAGCGAAATCAGCAACATCCGCTGGTTCACCCCCGGCGCGGTCGAGGACTCCTCCTCCATGTGGCAGGACTCGATGGCGTCCGAGGGCTGGGCGCTCTACTCGGAGGAGCTGATGGCGGAACCGGTGGCGGGGCGGCCCAACGGCTTCTACACCGCCGGCGAGCGGCTGTACGAGCTGCAGGGCCAGCTGCTGCGGGCGGTGCGGGTGCGGGTGGATGTGGGCATCCACACCGGCCGGATGAGCTACGATGAGGCGGTGGACTACTTTGTGACCCACGTCGCATTTTATCCGGGAGCCAGAGCTGCCTCACAATCGGACCCGACCGCCCGAAGCATTATGCAAGGGGCCGAGCGGGCGATGTATCGGTATTCCAAGTGGCCCACCCAGGCCATCACCTACAATCTGGGCAAGAACGAGATCCTGGCGCTCCGTGAGGCACTCCGGCAGAAACAGGGCGACCGGTTTTCGGCCCGGCAGTTCCACGAACGGCTCATGCGGCTCGGCACGATTCCCGCAGGGTTTGTGCGGGAGGTGATGCTGCAGGAGGGGTAGGGCCTGGTTCGGCCCGCCGCCCTTCCCGGTCGTCTGGCAGCCTCACCCCGGCCGTACCCCCTGCCGATAGTGGGGGAGAGCGGAGAAGGGAGCCGGTATGCCGGAACCATGGGAGCCCGAGACGGGCAACGAGAGCTGGTCCGAGCGCGACGCCTGGCGGGGTGATGCCCATGCCGGTGACGATGAATCGTGGCGCTCCGAAGTGGAAGCCGGGTGGGTCTGGTCGGATACCGAGGAAGAGGACGTCACCGAGGATATCCTCGAAGACTGGCCGGAAGACCTGGCCGGCCCGGAGTACTGGCTGTACAAGCGCTACGGGATGTAGCACGAAATTGAACGGTTGGGCGGTTGGACTTGCCGCCTAACCACCCAACCGTCACAACCCAAACCCCGCCTGCACATACAGCCGCCCCCGCTCACCCGACTGGGCCCAGGCGGCGCTGAGGGTGTTGGCCCGCCCGAGGAACGCCAGCCAGATACCGCCGCCCACCGCGCCGTGCCACTCGGACGAGTCCTCACCGTCCAGGTAGACCCGGCCCCCGTCCGCCAGCCCGAAGATCCCCAGCTCTCCCGGCAGGATGAACCGGAAGTGCCCGACCGGAATCCGGATTTCGGCGTTGCCCCAGACGGCCCCGTCCCCGGCATAGCGGTTCTCCCGCGCCAGCCGAACCGTTTCGGAGCCACCGATATAAGCGGCCTCCTGGAAGGGAATATCCCCGGCGGTCTGCTTGCCCCCCACCCGAAGCGCCAGCACCGGCCGCAGCGGGAGCGGTGCCGACAGATACGCTGACGCACTTCCCTCCGCCGAGCCGAACGCTGCGCGCACGTCCCACCAGGCGGGAATGCCGGTCAGGTTGGCCTCCAGCAGGAGGCCGCGGGTGGGGAAGCGGGGCAGGTCGCGCGTATCCAGGCGCGCTCCCAGCCGCATGCCGACACTACCGAACCGGCCAGCGCCATAGGGGCGGAGCTGGTCAATCAGACGGCCCCCGTGGAACTCGGTGGTGGAGAAGCTCAGTCGCGGAGCCAGGGATAGCTCCGCCCGGCCCGCCGGAAGCACCAGCGCCGGCTCCACGGTCAGCACCTTCTGGTCGGTGCGGTAGAAGTCGTCGTCGCCACCGCCGCCGGTCTCGTTGCCGAAGCCGTGGAAGTTCACCACCTCCAGGCCGGAATAGCGGGCCTGCAGGCGGAGGTAGGTGCCGCGGTTCTCGCCGCGGTATGCACCGGCATACTCCGCCATCGGCTCGCCGATGCCGGTGGACCAGCCGGCCCGCAGGGTGTGGCGCGAGGCGTAGGGCTGCTGGCGGAAGCCGTAATCGGTGAACGTCACCCCCGCCCCGGCGAGAATCCCGAGACTGGGTCCGGCCCGGCCCCAGACGAACGGCAGCCAGCCACTGCCCCAGTCGCGGGGCGGCAGTACGGTCTCCGAGGCCTTGGGTCCGGTGGAGTAGTCCCGCCGGTTGATGCGGATATGGTCGGCGGCCGCGTCGGCTTTATCGGAGTCATAGAGGCGGGCGCCGCTCCTGGGCGCGCTCAGGAACTGGTCCCTCCCTCCGCCACCGATCACCCTGAGGGTGATGCCCGCGGTTCCCCCCGGGGCGATGCGTACCCGGTCGGCACCGCCGTGCAGGTACACTCGCACCTCGCCGGTCTCATCGGCGTGGAAGACCCGCTCGAAGTGCGGCACCGCTTCATCCTGGCGCCGGATGGTCACCCGCAGCGACCGCTCTCCCACGGGCTCCGCGTCGAGGTCCTCGGCCAGGTCGGTGGCGTGGACATCCACCTCGCGAGCCAAGAGCCGGTAGAAGCGATCGACCGCCAGGGGGAGCTGATCACGCCGGGAGCGGAGGGCCCGGGTGAGCCGGGCCGAGTCGAGGGCGCGGTATTCCGGTGGCAGCCGGGCGACGCCGGCGGCGATCACCTCGTCGGTGATGACCGCCTGCAGGGCAAGGGCGGTGGAATCCCACACGGCGCGCTCCAGGCCCACCAGCAGCCGGCGGTCGAGTTCGCGCCCGTTCCAGGTGAGTCCGACCATGGCAGGGTAGCTGGGCCCGAAATTGACCAGCTGGGGAGCCTGTCCCCGGCCCAGCATGAGCAGAAACCCGTCGAAGCGAACGAAGGCCTGGTCGCGGTCGCGCGGGATCGGCAGCCACTGGCGGGGCCGGCTGTGGTCGAGAGTGACCCAGCGCCACTGGTCGCGGTGGCGGTCCCAGTCGCCTAACAGCACGTCCATCAGGCGCGCCGCCAGAAAAACCCGGTGGTTCACCTGCTCCTCGGGACTGGCTTCCAGCCGACTGAGGAGCTTGCTGGTGGAGATGGCCCGCTCGAGCCCGGGCACGATCGTGCTGGGCGCGTCGTCGTCGGGGCGCTCCTCCAGCAGCCCCAGCATTCCCCCGAACTCCTCCCGGAAGGGTCCCAGTGCCGGGTCGTCGGGGAGGAGCACCAGCCGGGGCTCGCTGTGCGGCACGCCGGCGGCGGCCAGCAGGGGCGGGACCACCAGCGCTCCGGCGGGGTGGGCGGCGCTGATCTGGTCCTGCACCACATCGTTGGCCACGGTGCCGCGCAGTTCGGGCGGCAGGATGGCGGAAGGGTCCTTGTCCACCGAGCGGAAAGCGAACTCGCGCCCGTCTCCGGCCCGCAAACGCAGGGAGCGAGTCTGCTGCCCGCCACCCTTCTCGGTGGGGGTCAGCCCCCCGGCGTAGCGGGCGAGATCCAGCCGTTCCACCTCGATGGGGGTCGCCCAGAGGTCGCGGTAGTGGTCGCCGAGAAAGAAGCGATGCAGCCAGCCGGCGCGGTAGCGGGCCCCGGCGACCACCCGTTCGGTGGTGGCAGGTTCCTGGGCCGCGGCGGAGCTAGTCGCGAGCGTGAGCAGTGTCAGACCGAGCCGCCACGGCCGGGCCACCGGCGCCTCCTTTCAGCCACTGGGCGTACACCTCACGGGCCTGTCCCGCGCGATTGACGGTGAGCACGCCGAGCCGGACCCGGCCGTCGGTAAGCAGGTCGAGCCGCATGAACCCGGGCTCGGAGAGGGCCAGCCTGCTCTCGGGCAGCGCCATCACGTAGCTCTGGTGGCCGTAGATGCCGACGCCGCTCACGGCCAGGAGCGGGAGGCGGCCCCGGTCGATGAGCTGTAGCGAGTGTTCGTGTCCGGCCACGTGGAGCAGCGGCGGATGTTCGGCGTAGAGGGAATCGAGCGCGGCCCGCAGCCTGACATAGCGGCCGCCGTGGACATCCTCGCTGCTCACGCCGGCGCCCCGGATCACCGGGTACAGCGACCCGATCAGGGGCAGCGGCAGCCAGAGGGCGGAGTGGAGCTTGCGGAGCGGAAAGAGGTGATCGCCCGGGCTGAAGTAGCCGCCATGCTCTCCGCCGGTGAGGAGAGGATGATGCCCGGCCACGATCACCGGGCGGGCCCCCGCCTCGCCGATGGCCCGACCGAGCTCCACGAGGACCTCGTCCTGGGTGCCGGCGGCGCAGCCGTCTGCTCGCCCGCCCTTGGTGTGTCCGGTGAGCCACCACTCGGTGTCGAGGTAGATGACCCGGAGACTGCCGATGTCCTCGATGGCGGGGCCGGGGCAGCCGTTGCTGGGAAGCAGCCGGGAGCGGCCACCGCTCACCTCGGCGATGCGCTCCCCCTGGCGCCGAATGGCTGCCAGCCCCCTGGGGCCGGACTTGTCCCAGTCGTGATTGCCGGGCACGAACACGGCCCGTGCCGAGCCTGTGGCCGCCGCGTGGAGCTGAGTGTCGAGGCGGCGTTCCGCCTCCCGGCGGCCGGCGGCCCCCGGCGCCGGGAGCCCACGGGGGTAGATGTTGTCTCCGAGGAAGATGACCAGGCTGGAATCCGGGCCGGCTGCGAGGAGGGCACTGAGCGCGTCGAGCACCGGCTCGCCACCCAGGGCCGGGGCGCCGGCGTCTCCGATCAGGAAGACCGAGGCCGCCATCTCCCCGGTCCCGATGCGTGGCGCCGGCCGGCCGGCGGGGATCAGCCGGTCGGCACAGGCAAAGGTGCCTGACAGGAGCAGCAACAGGGCCAGCCAGCCGTAGCCCTGCCTGGTGCGCATCAGTGCACCCGCGCGCCGATGAGTACGGGGGCGCCGGTCTCGAGCAGCGCCTCCTCCCAACCGGCCGGATCCACCTTCCTGCCGAGCCGCACCCGGTAGCGGAGCACCGACTCCGCGCTGGCGGCGTTGTTCTCCACCTCGGCCAGCTCCCAGCGCTTGGTCTCTTCCCGCAGGAAGTTCTCGACCAGGTGACGGGCCGGGTCGCTCTCGGCGCCCCGGGCGCGCACCACCAGGACGGCGTTGTAGGGTTTCTTGCCGTCCCCGTTCCCCTTCCCTTCCGCGTGGCCTGACCCGGGCTTCCCGCCCGGGTCGGCCTTCTCGCCGGCGGGCGCCGTGGGGGTGATCTTGCCCGCGCTGCAGTCGGCGTGCAGCAGGTGGCTGGCGGAGTGGCCCAGCTCGCACATGCCGTAGTCGGTGCGCCACATGAACAGCGACACGTAATTGAAGACCGCGCTCAGCACGAAGGCGGCGGCCAGCGCCTCCACCCCGGCGGCGAGCCCGATGCCGATGGAGAGAAAGATGTAGAGCGTGTCGCGGGTGTCGGGCAGCGAGTTGCGGAAGCGGACCGCGCCCACGATGCCGGCCAGGCTGAAGGCCAGCGCGAGGCTGTTGCGGACGATGACCACCACGCCCGCCACGGCCAGGGCCAGGATCACCATGGTCTGGACCACGCTCTGGTCGAATCCCTTGCGACGGCGGGTGGCCATGTACACCCAGGAGGCGGGCACCATCAGCAGGAATGCCCCGACCATGCTGACGCCGAGCATCACGGCGAAGCTCCAGGAGAGCCACATCCCACTCTGGGGCGAGGCGCCGGTGGCGCCGGCGCCGCCGAAGGCAGAACTGAAGTCCTGGCCCGAGAGCTGGGCCAGTCGCTCGCCCGAGAACGCGGGGCGGAGCTCTGGCACCAGCGTCACCAGTACCGTGGCAAACGCGAGCAGTAGGGAGTAGTAGACCGTAAGCGAGAGGAATGGGGCCTGGGCAGGATAGGCGAAGCGCCGGACCACGCGGGTCAGGATCGGCACGTGCTCCGGCGGGCCGGCAGGCGGGCTCAGGCCCTCGGGCACAACGGCGGACGGGGTGGTCATGACGGATCCCTCCAGGGGGAGCAGGTCTTCAGCCGGATCTACGCCGGCGAGGGCGGGCCGGATGGCCGCCGCCTGCTCCAGTAATGCAGCGAGAAATGGGGCGCGTCCATGCCCCGGGGCGGCTGGCCCCGGGCGCGTACACGATAAAGCAGGGAGACGGGGTTGTGGTTCCCCGGGGGCACGCAAAACCGCCCGCCAGCGGGGCTGGAACGGGCGGTTGGCGAGAGCCGGCGGTGGGAATTGAACCCACGACCCCTTCATTACGAGTGAAGTGCTCTACCCCTGAGCTACACCGGCGACTGTTCGGAAAGTAAAACAGCGACGCCAGCGTCGCTGTATGCCCTGGCGCGGATTCGAACCGCGACGCCTTTCGGCACTACCCCCTCAAGATAGCGTGTCTACCAGTTTCACCACCAGGGCGCGGGCGGAGAAGTTAGCGGGCGGAGGTCGGGGGGTCAACTCTCGTGTTGAGTGGCTTCATCCCGTTGCGCGAGCATGGGTTAGCCCACGCTACGGAATGGTACTCGAGTAGGGGCTCCCGCCAATCGGCGTACCGGACAGGGTGATCTGGATGCTATCCGTGCCGCTACCGAAGACCGGCACGTAATCGAGGGTATAGGTCCCGTTGGCGTTGTCGGCCACGGTGAAGATGGCACCGGTGTTGGGCCCGCTGGTGATGCTCGCGGCGATGATGTTGCCGCCGCTGCTGGTGATCAGGTTGCCCAGGTTGTCACGCAGCTGGACGGTGCTCGAGGTCACGACGGCCACCTGCCCGGTGGCGGGCACCTGGGCGGTGGTCTGTCCGGCATTGGGGGCACCGAAGGCGGCGACGGTCAGCGCGTCGGTATCGCTGCTCCCCGCATGGGTGGCATCCCCGGCGTAGGTGGCGGTGATGACCTTCGCCCCGGCGCTGGTCGGAGTCAGGCTGCAGCTCCCCGTGGCGACGGTTACCACGCAGCTGACCGTGCCATCGCCCACGGTGACGTTGCCGGTGGCGCCACCACTCACCGTGAAGCTCACCGTGGTCGGCTGGCCCAGCACGATGCTCGCCGGGTTCACGCTGGTGATCGTGGTGGTGGTGGCGATCGGGTCCACCTGGTGCGTGACGCCGGTCGACACGCTGGCCAGGAAGTTGGCGTCGCCGGCGTAGCTGGCGGTGAGGGTCTTGGTTCCGGTGCTGGTTGACGTCAGCTGGCAGGTTCCCGCCCCCACCGCGCCGAAGCAGCTCGCGCCGGTGCCGTCACTCACAGTCACGTTGCCGCTGAGCGTGCCGCCGCCCGGGGCCGTCACCGCCACCGACCAGTCCACCGTGTAGGCGGTGCCGACCGTCGCCGGATCGGGGGTATGCGCGGTGATGGAGGCGGTGGTCGCCGCCTTGTTGACCGTGTGCGGATCGCTGCTGCTCGAGCCGCTATGGTTGGCATCGCCGTTATAGACGGCCGAGATGGTCCGGCCCCCGGCGGCCGCGAGCGCCATGGCGCAGTTGCCACTGCCACCCGAGAGGGTGACGGTACAGGCCGCCACGGAGGCGCCGTCGGTCACGGAAACCGTGCCCGTTGGCGTTCCGGCGCCCGAGACCGTGACGCTCACCGTTACCGACTGGCCGGAGACCGACGGATCGGGACTGGTGCTGGTGATCAGCGTGGTGGTGGCCCCGGCGGTGGCGCTGGCGCTGAACGACGCTGGCGTCCCCACGCCGCTGGCGGTGGCCGACAGGGTGTTGCCGCCCACGGTGGTGCCGAGGGTCCAGGAGCCGACCGTGGCGATGCCGCTGGTGTTGCTGCTGGTCGTGGCCCCGGTCAGGGACCCGCCACCGCCGGTGACGGCGAAGGTGACGGAGTGGGCGTCGACCGGATTCCCGAAGCCATCGGTGACCAGCACGCTCGGTGCGATGGCAACGGCGGTGCCGATCGCGGCACTCTGACTATTGCCCGCGCTCACCGCGACGCTGGTGGCCGCCCCGGCGGTCGCGGTAGCCGTGAAGGTCGCCGGGGTACCCACCCCGGCGGCGGTGGCGGTCATGGTGTTGGTGTTCACCCCGGCCGCCGTACCCACTGTCCAGCTGGTCACGGTGGCGATACCGCTGGCGTTGGTGCTGTTCCCGGTACCGACGCTCACCGTGCCACCGCCACCGGTCACCAGCCAGGTGATCGCCACCCCGCTCACGGGGTTGTTGCTGGCATCCCGGACGATGACTGACGGAGCGGTCGTCACGTCGGTGTTCACCGTGGCACTCTGGCCATTGCCGGCGTTGATGGCCACGGTAGCGGGTGCCCCGGCGGTGGCGGTGGCCGTGAAGGTGGCCGGGGTACCCACCCCGGCGGCGGTGGCGGTCATGGTGTTGTTGCTGACCCCGGCGGTCGCACCCAGCGTCCAGCTGGTCACGGTGGCGATCCCGCTGGCGTTGGTGCTGCCGCCGGTCCCCACGCTCACCGTGCCGCCGCCGCCCGTGACCAGCCAGGTGACCGTCGCCCCGTTCACCGGGTTGCTGAACCCGTCCCGGACGATGACCGACGGCGCCGTGGCGACCGCGGTATTCACGGTGGCGCTCTGGCCATTGCCGGCGTTGATGGTCACCGTGGCGGGCGCCCCGGCGGTCGCGGTGGCCGTGAAGGTTGCCGGGGTGCCCACCCCGGCGGCGGTGGCGGTCATGGTGTTGTTGCTGACCCCGGCGGTCGTGCCGAGCGTCCAGCTGGTCACCGTGGCGATCCCGCTGGCGTTGGTGCTGCCGCCGGTCCCGACGCTCAGCGCGCCGCCACCACCGGTCACCAGCCAGGAGACCACTACCCCGTTCACCGGGTTGTTATGGACGTCCCGCACGAGCACGGAGGGTGCGGTGGCAACCGCGGTGTTCACCGTCGCCGACTGGCTGTTGCCGGCGTTGATCGTGATCTGGGTCGGCGCGCTGGCGGTGCCGGTGGCGGCAAAGCCGACCGGCGAGCCACTCAGTCCGGTCGAGGTGGCCGTGAGGGTGTTGCTGCCGGCGGTGTTGCCCAGCGTCCAGGACCCCACCGTAGCGATGCCGAAGGCGTCGGTGGTGGCGCTGCCCCCGGTGACACTTCCGCCACCGCCGGTCACCGCGAAGGTCACGCTCACCCCGCTGACGACATTCGTGCTCGCGTCCCGGACGATCACCGCTGGCGCGGTCGCCACGGCGGTGCCCACCGTCGCCGACTGGCCGTTGCCGGCGCTCACGGCGATCTGGGTCGCGGGACCAGCCGTCAGGCTGACTGTATTGGAGGTGACGCCGGTATATCCGCTGGCCGCGAAGAGCAGAGTACGGTTTCCGACGAGGCCGGTGATGGTCAGATTGGTGAAGACCGCCTGACCGCTGCCGTTGGTGGTTACCACCGTGGTGCCGCCCAGGCTCCCGCCGCCGCTCGCTATACTGGCGGTGACGCTCACGCCCGCGGTGTTGACCGGATTGCCGCTGCCGTCCTGCAGCTGGATGACCGGTTGTGGGGCGAATACCGCGCCGTTGACGGCGGAGGCGGCTGGCTGGGTGGTCACGCCGAGCTTGCTGCCGCCACCGGCGCTGAGCGCGACGGTATTCGAGGTGATCGGCGTAAGATTGGTGCCGGAGAACGACAGGGTGTAATTGCCCGCGGTTCCCGAGAGCGTCAGGCCGGCAAAGGTGGCGGCCCCGGCGCCGTCAGTGGTGGCGACGGCGTTGGTGAGCGTGCTGCCGCCCGGGCCGGACGCGACGGCGGCGGTCACTGCGATGCCGGCGCTCGGCACGGCGTTGCCGAAGCCGTCGCGAAGCTGGAGCACCGGCGGCGGCGAGAAGGCAGCGCCACTCGCCACGCTGGCCAGCGGCTGGGTGGTGATGGTCAGCTGCGAGGCCGGGCCCACCGACAGCACGATGTTTCCGCTCACCACGGCGGTGTAGCCGGCGGCGGTGGCATCGAACTGCAGGGTGTAGGTGCCGGGCGGGCCGGAAATGGTCAGGTCGGCAAAGGTGGCGAGGCCGGTGGACACGGACGTCGCCGTCGGGTTGGTCAGGGTTGCGCCCGACGGGCCGGAGGCGATCGTGGCCGTCACCAGCACGCCGTTGACGCTCACACTGTTGCCCGAGACGTCCTGCACCTGGGTCCGCGGCTGGATCGCGAGCACCACGCCACTCTGGCCGGTCGTGGAGGCCTGCCGGTTCATCCCCAGCTTCACCGCCGTCCCTGCCGTCACCGTCAGCAGCGTACGCGGTGTGGCCGTGAGTCCGGTCGCGGTGAAGTTGAGGCTGTCGGTGCCGATCAGGCCGGTGATCGCGAGCCCGCTGAAGGTCGCCTTCCCGGCCCCGTCGGTGACGGCACTCCCGTTGGTGAGCGTCCGGGTGGTGGAGAAGAGCGCCGCCGTCACCGTCACGCCGGACTGGGCCACCGGGTTGCTGCTCGCGTCCTGCAGCTGCACCACCGGCTGGGTGGTGAAGGCAATGTCGTTCTGCACCGAAGTCGGGGCGGCGGTGGTGACCACGAGCTTGGTGGCCGCGCCGGTGGTGCCGGTGGCGGTGAAGCTGGCCGGGCTCCCGGACAGGGTGCCCGACGCGGCGCTGAGGGTGTTGCTGCCGGCCACCACGCCCAGGGTCCAGCTCCCCACCGTGGCGATGCCGCTGGTGTTGCTGGTGGCGCTTCCCCCGGTGAGACTGCCGCCGCCGGAAGTCACCGTGAAGGTCACCGCCACCAGGTTCACCGGATTGCCGCTCACGTCGGTGACGAGCACCGACGGCGGAATCGCCACCACGGTGCCCACCGGCGCCGACTGGTTGTTGCCGGCGTTGATGGCCAGGGTGGTGGCCGGGCCGGCGGTGATCGTCACAGCGCCGGAGGTGGCCGGGGCGAGTCCGAGGGAGCTGAAGCTCAGGGTGCGCGCACCGACCGTTCCGGTGATGGACAGACCGGCGAAGACCGCCTGACCGCTGCTGTTGGTGTTGACGAGAGCGGTCCCGCCGAGGCTGCCGCCGCCGCTGGCGATGGTGGCGGTTACCCCGACATTGACCTGGCTCACGTTGTTGTTGTTGGCGTCGCGCAGCTGGACCACCGGCTGGGTTGCGAACGCCGCGGTGTTCTGGGCGGTGGTGGAGGGCTGGGTGGTGACCACGAGCTGGGTCGCCGTCCCGGCGATGCCGGTCGCGGTGAAGGCGACCGGACTGCCGGCCAGGCCGGAGGCGGTGGCCGTCAGAGTGTTGGAACCGGCGGTCGTTCCCAGGGTCCAGCTGGAGGCCGCGGCGATGCCACCGCCGTCGGTGAGGACGGAGCTCACCGGCTGTACGCTGCCGCCGCCACCGGTCACCGCGAAGGTAACCGGCACATTGCTCACCGGGTTGCCGCCCAGGTCGGTCACCTTCACGGCTGGCGCCGTGGCGACCGCGCTGCCGGCCACCGCCGTCTGGCCATTGCCGGCGAAGAGCGTGATGGTGCTGGCTGCTCCGGTGGTCCCGGTGGCGGTGAAGGTCGCAGGGCTGCCGGCGAGACCCGCCGAGGTGGCGGTGAGGGTGTTGCTCCCGGCAGTTCCGCCCAGGGTCCAGCTCCCCACGGTCGCGATGCCGCTGGCATTGCTGACCGCCGCCGCCGCCGGTGACGCTGCCGCCGCCGCTGGCCACGGCGAAGGTGACGCTGGTTCCGCTCTTGGGGTTCCCGAAGGCGTCGGTCACCAGCACCGACGGCGGGATGGCCACCGCGGTTGCGGCGGTGGCGCTCTGGCCGTTGCCGGCGTTGATCGCCATGGTGGTGGCGCTGCCGGCGGTGCCGGTGGCCGTGAAGCTGACGGGGCTGCCGTTGAGCGTCCCCGACGTCGCCGTGAGGGTGTTGTTCCCCGCCGCCGTGCCGAGGGTCCAGCTGCCCACTGTGGCGATGCCGCTGGCGTTGGTGGTGGCGGCCGCGCCGGTGAGGCTGCCGCCGCCGCCGGCCACGGCAAAGGTGACGCTCACCCCGCTGACCGGATTGCCGCCCGCATCGGTGACCTTGACCGAGGGCGCGGTCGCGACCGCGGTATTCACCGTGGCGGTCTGGTTGTTCCCCGCGTTGAGTGCGATGTCGGTGGCGGCGCCGGCGGTGCCGGTGGCGTTGAAGCTCACCGTCGGCAGGCCGGCGGCGGTGGCCGTCACTGTGTTGGTCCCCGCCAGCCCGCCCAGCGTCCAGCTGGTGACGGCGGCCAGGCCCTGGGCATCGGTGACCGGAGTGGTGCCGTTGAGCGAGCCGCCCCCCGCCGTGACCTGGAAGGTGACCGCCACCCCGGCCACCGGACTGTTCTGGTTGTCGCGTACCAGGACCGTGGGCGGGGCCGCCGACCGCGGTGCCGACCGTGGCCGACTGGGAGGTGGCGGACGCCGCGGTCATCTGGGTCGCGGCGCCGGCGGTCATGTCAAAGGCCGTCGAGACATCGGCCGAGAGCCCGGCGGCGGAGAAGAGCAGCGTGTAGCTGCCGGCCGGACCGGTGAGCGTCAGCGTCTGGAAGGTGGCCATACCGAAGGCGTCGGTGGCAACCGACCGGCCGGCCGCCCCCAGCGTCCCGCCGGGGCCGCTGTTGATGACCGCGGTGACCTGCCGTCCGCTGGAAGCGACGGGATTGCCCGCCGCATCCTCCACCTGCACCGCCGGCTGCTGCGCGAACGGCATCCCGCTCGGCGTGGAAGCCGATGGCTGGGTAACCACCGTCAGCTTGCTGGCCGGGCCGGCCGTCAGGTTGATCGCCGCGGAGCTGACGCCGGTCAGGTTGCTGCCGGAAAAGGCGAGCTGATAGCTCCCCGCCAGTCCGGTCAGGGAGAGGTTGGTGAAGGTCGCGATGCCGTTCGACGACACCACGACGGTATTGCCGCCCAGCGTGCCACTCGATTGTGCCGTAATGACCACGCCGCTGGTGGTGACGTTGTTGCCGTTCTGGTCCTGCAGCTGGATCACCGGCTGCTGGGCGAAGACGACGCCGCTCTGCGCCGTGGCCGAGGGCTGGGTGGCCATGGCCAGCTGGCCGGCGGAGCCAGCCTGGCCGGTGGCGGTGAAGGTGACTGTCACCGGGCCGCCGGTGAAGGTGGCCGTGGCATCGAGGCTGTTGGCACCGGTCGCGGTCCCGAGGGTCCACGAGACCGACGCCAGCCCGCTCGGGTTGGTCACGGCCGTCGCCGGGGCGGTACCGCCGCCGCTGGTAACGGTGAAACTCACGGTCACGCCCGACACCGGATTGCCGCTTCCGTCGCTGACCAGCACGGTCGGATTGACCGGCAGCGGCGAGCCCGCCACTGCGGTCTGATTGTCGCCCGCCTGCTTGGCAAGCGCCGCGGCCGAGCCCGCCGAGAGGACGATGTTGCCCGACGTCGCGGCCGTGAGACCGCTCGCCGAGAAGCTCAGCGTCCGGGTGCCCACCAGGCCGCTGATCACCAGGTCGGTGAACACGACCTGACCAAGGCCGTCGGTGCTGAGCACCGTGGTGCCACCGAGGCTGCCGCCGCCGCTGGCGATCGCCGCGGTGACCGGAGACGGACGCCAGCGCCACCGCGTTGCCGGCGGCGTCCTCCACCTGCAGCGAGGGCTGGGTGGCGAACGCGATGCCGCTCTGGGCGGCGGTGGACGGCTGGACCAGGAGCCGGAGCTTCGCCGCCGCGCCCGCCCCGAGGGAGACCGCCGTGGAGGTGGCGCCAGTCAGGCTCGTCCCGCCGAAGTCGAGCGTGTAGCTCCCGACCGGGCCGCTGATGCTGAGGTTGCTGAAGGTGGCCACGCCGCCGGCGTCGGTCGCCACCGTCACCGTCCCGCCGAGGCTGCCACCGGCGCCGGTGGCGATGGTCGCGGTGACGTTTACCCCGGCCTGGTTCACCGGGTTGTTGGCGGCGTCCCGCAGCTGCACCATGGGTGCGGGGGTCAGGACCGCGCCGCTGGCGGAGGTGGCGGGAGGCTGGGTGGTAATCGTGAGGCGGGTCCCGGTGCCAGCCGAGAGCGTGATGGCGTTGGAGGTCACACCGGCGAGGCCGCTGGCGGTGAAGTCGAGGGTGTAGTTCCCCGACGGGCCGCTGAGCGACAGGCCGGCGAACGCGGCCACTCCCTGGCCGTCGGTCAGCACCGTCGCGGTGCCGCCCAGCGTGGCGCCGGCCGAGACCGCCACGTCCACCGACACACCAGCCTGGGCAACCGCGTTGCCGCTGGCGTCCCGGAGCTGAATGACCGGCTGGACGCGCGAGGACCGAGCCGCTCTGGGCCGTGGCGGAGGGCTGAGTGGTGAGGGCCAGCGTGGTGGCCGTGCCCGACCCGATCACCACCGCCGCGGAGTTGACCCCGGTGAGGCCGGTGGCGGTGAACGACAAGGTCCGGCTGCCGGAGGCTCCGGTGATGGTCAGGTTGGTGAAGGTGGCCAGACCGGCGCCGCTGGTGCTGGCGGTGAGCGTGCCGGACAAGGAGCCGGCGCCGGTGGCGACGGCGGCGGTCACCGTGATCCCCGCCTGCGCCACCGCATTGCCGGCACCGTCCTGTACCTGAATGGCGGGCTGCTGGGCGAAGGGCACGCCGCTCGAGGCGGCGGCGGAGGGCTGGGTGAGGATGGCAAGCTGGGCGGCGGGACCAGCGCTGAGCGCCAGGGCGGTGCTCGTGTCAGGCACCAGTCCGGTGGCGCTGAACCGCAGGGTGTAGCTCCCCGCCGGCCCGAAGACGTCGAGCCCGCTGAAGCTGGCCAGCCCGCCCGCGCTGGTGGCCACCGTCGTGGTGCCGCGCAGGGTGGCGCCGCCACCGGTCACCTGGGCGGTGACCTGCACGTTGGCCTGGGCTACCGGATTGCCGTTGGCGTCCTCCAGCCGGGCGACCGGCTGGGTGGAGAGGGCGACGCCGCTCTGGGCCTGGGCCGGGGGCTGGACGGTGATCACGACCCCGGCGGCGGGGCCGGCATTGCCGGTCGCGGTGAAGCTGACGGGGTTGCCGGCAATCCCGCTGCCGGCGGCGGTGGCGGTGACGGTGTTGCCGCCGGCCGCGGTGCCCAGAGTCCAGGAGGTGAGCGTGGCCACGCCGCTGGCGCTGGTGGCCACCGACGCGCTACTGCCGCTGGCCGCCCCGTCCGACACGCTGCCACCACCCTGGGTCACCAGGAAGGTGACCGTGACTCCCGGCAACCGGGTTGTTGTTCTGGTCGAAGACCAGGACCGACGGCGGGGCGCTCACGGCCTGGCCGGCGGTGCCGTTCTGTGACACCGCCGACCGGGCCTGGATGGTCGCGGGCTGGGCGCTGGTTCCGGTGGCGGAGAACTGGACCTGGGTGAGGCCGGTCACCGCCGCGGTGAGGGTGTTCGGTCCGGCGACCGGCGCCAGATTCCAGAACGTGAAGGCACGGCCCTGTGCGTCCGTGATGCTGGTCTGCGCGCTGACCGACCCGCCCGCCGGGGTGGTCACCACCCAGATGACGCTCAGCCCCGGGACCCCGTTGCCGTTGCCGTCCTGGGCCTGCACCACCAGCGAGTCGGTCAGCTGGAAGCCGGCGGGCGCGGTCTGCGGCGGGCTGTCGCCGTACAGCTTCACCAGCCGCGCGGCGCCGCCGGCGGTGGCGGTGTGGTTGAACGTGACCGGGGAGCCCTTCAGCCCGGCAACCGACGCGGTAGTACTCTGCGCCCCGGCCGAGGTACCCAGCCGGCGGGTCACCGCGCTCCGCCCGTCGGCACCGGTGGTGGTGGAGCCGGAACTCAGACTCCCCTGTCCCCCGGGAACGCCCCAGGTGACGGTGGCGCCGGCGATGGGATTGCCGAAGCGGTCGGTGACCAGCACCGCCAGCGAATCAGCCAGCAGGGCGCCCACGGTGCCGGTCTGGTTGTCGCCACCGGCGGCGAGCAGGGTGTCGGCGGCCGCGGCCATTGCGGTGGCGTTGAAGGTCGCCTTGAGGAGTCCGGCTGGTCCGGTAGCGACCACCCGCGCCTCGACCCGCTGCGGACCAGCCAGCGTGCCAAGCACCCACACCGACCGGGCCCGGCCGTCGGCGTCGGTGATGGCGGTATCCGGAATCAGAGCCGCGCCCTGGCCGCCCGCGACGACCTGGAACACCACCCGCTGATCCTGGACCGGGCGTTGCCTCGCATCGGTGACCCGGACGATCAACGAATCGGTGACCCGCACCCCGACCATCGCGCTTTGGGCGTCCCCCCCGACAATCGCGATTGCGGTCGGAAGCCCCTCCTCCGGCAACGTGACATCCCCCCCACCGCAGCGCACCACGGCGAGGAGAGTCAGGACCGGGACCAGGAGACGGCGAAGGGGGCGAATGCGGTGCACGACCACCAGTGGGCTATAGATGGAAAGGTCTTCGGCAGGCGCTATGCCGACGCCCGGATGCATAGGCTATCAGCCAAGTGATTCTGCCGCTAGGAGATGGCACCTCGGGCGCCGGCGGCCCGACCAGCTGTTTGTGGCAGGAATGCAACAGTCATGCGGGAGGAGCGGGACAGTTGCGGATCTACGCCACACCAACACACCTCGATTGCGCTAGACGCGACGTTTCAGGCCGATCAACGACCCCACCACGAGTGCGGTGATCGCAAACGAGAACCACTGCACTGCGTAGCTCAAGTGCGGGCCGTCATCGAGCGCCGGGGCCAGGTCCCGCCGGGGCAGTTGGGGCAGGCCCGAGTCAGGCGCCTGCAGCACCAGGAAATTCGCCAACGGATACGGCAGCCGCTCGCGCAGCGCCCGGAGATCCACCCGCCGCCAGGTGAGGCGGCCGTCCTCCTCCCTCGGCTCTCCCGCGACGCTGTCAGGCAGCACGAACGCAATCCCCTCCACCGTCCGCAAGCCCGCCTCGGCCAGCGGCGCGGGGTCAATGGTCCGGGCATCGGCCGAAGTGACGTAGCCGCGCTGGACCAGGATCACCGTGTCCCCCCGGACCGGCTTGAGGGGCGTGACCAGCCGCACCCCCGGCACCCCGCCCTGGCTCTGGCCCCGAAGCACCACTTCGGCGGCGTGGTCGTAGCGTCCGGTCACCCGCACCCGGCGGTTGTTGAGCCCCGCCGCCGCCGCCCGGGCTGCCTGGACCGGATCATCCAGCGCCACCAGCGGCAACTCCCGCGCGGCCAGGGCGGTGGCATTCAATGCCCGCCGCTCCTGCAGCCTGGAGACCTGCCAGTAGCCCAGCCGGGCACACACCAACGCCGCAACGACGGCCAGCCCGAAAAAGAGTGGCGAACGGGGCCGACGGTTCTCAAACGAGGACACTCGAGTCTCCGATTCGAGACGTTTTCCGAGGACGGCATGAGGTGACATCAAGCGCTACAAATCATTGTTACTAAACGACTTAGATGCCGATATCAGAAACGGCCTCAGGTTTGCTTTGGAGCCATGCGTTGCCGCATCGACGCCACTGAACATACACCGGCCGGAGTCCTCAGGAGATGCGCCCCATCGCCCTCATGGTTCTGGTATTGGGAATCACCGGTACCCCCGTGGAAGCCCAGGAGGAGAATCCGGGGCTTCGCGAAGTCAGCGACGACGCACAGGCCCACCGGTCGAGCCCGTTCTACGCCTCGTTCGGATTGGGCGCGGCGGGGGTCGGAGTCGCGAGCAACTCCTCGCCGCTCAGTTACTCCCCCACCCAGACCGTGCCGACGATCTCCGCCGCCGTAGGCGGGCTGGTGGCGCCCTCGCTGGGACTCGAACTCGATCTCTTCGGCTGGTTCAACTTCACCCATAACGGCACCGTCGAAACCGTCACGACACTGATGGCGGGGGGACGTCTCCATCCCTTCCCGGGCACCGGCCTGTACGTCCGAGCCGGCGCCGGCATCGGGGCCTACGTACTGGAGTGGGAGGACAGCTGGTGGCAGCACTGGTTCGACGACGGCTGCGGCTGCGACGCCGCGATCGACACCGACGTGGGCCTGGCGTGGAGCGTGGGCGCGGGCTACGAGGCGCCCATCGGTGGCGGGTTGCGGCTGGGCCCGAGCGTCGAGCTGATCCGCATGCACGTGGCCGGACCCTACGGCTACCGGCAACGCATCGTGAATTTCGGTCTCACCCTCACTTTCGACGACAACCATTGATCGGGAGACTACCGTGAAACGGCTATTCTACTTCTCGCTCGCCTTGCTGCTACTGGCGCTGCCCACGGCGGCGCTGGCGCAAGACGAGGATCCCCCGCGCGACGACCGGCCGCGCACCCAGCGAGACCGCGATCGGGACAGGGACCGCGATCGGAGCAGGGACCGCGACGACTGCCGCTGCGGGCTGCGGGAGGTGTCGGATCGCCCCTCGAGCCGGCGCAGCGGATTCTGGCTGTCCGGTGGGCTGGGCGCGGGATCGGAGTCATTCGACGCCAACGACGGCCTGGGCTGGAGCGACGACAAGGGTGGCGGGGTCGCGTTCCTCAAGCTGGGCGGCACGGTGAGCCGCTCCTTCCTCCTTGGGGTGGAGGGCAACGTGTGGGGCGCCCGCTACTACGGCAGCAACTACGACCGCTCGCTGGCCAGCGTCATGGTGGTGGGCCAGTGGTATCCGGCGCCGGCCACCGGCTTCTGGCTCCGGGGCGGGCTGGGCTGGGCGCGGGACGACCTCGAGGTGTACAGCGGCACGACCAGGGTCCTCAGCCACCAGAACGGCACCGCCCTCGCGGTGGGGCTGGGCTACGACATCCCGGTGGGCCGCAAGGTCTCGATCACGCCGCTGCTGGACTTCCAGGCGCAGCGGTACCGCAATCACGATGAGCGGATCGTGGCCTTCGGGCTGGGCGTGACCCTGCACTGAGCAGGCGGGGATGCAGCACAGCGGGGCGCGGCGGGGCATTCCGCCGCGCCCCGCTGCTTGTGCCCGCTACCTAGCTGCCGATCACCGCGGTGGATGGCGGCCGCTCGCGCCGCAGCCTCGCGGCGGTCGCCTCCGCCCCACGCAGTGCCCGCAGGACATTCTCCCCCGCCAGCTTCTTCAGATCCGCATCGCTCCAGCCGCGCCGCATCAGCTCGGCGAACAGCGCCGGGAACCTGGAGACATCCTCCAGGCCGGTGGGACCGTATTCGATGCCGTCGAAGTCGCTGCCGATCCCCACATTGTCCACCCCGGCGACCCGGCGGACGTGCTCGATGTGATCGGCTACATCGGCGATGGTGGCGTTCGGCACCGGGTGGGCGGCCCGGAACTCCCGGATCAGCCGGCGGCGCTCCCCGGTGTCGCTCACCTGGGCCCGGATGGCAGCGGCGGCGCTGTCGTCGAGGACCTCCGCCCGACGGGTCACCTCCGAGACGAACGACGGCACGAAGGTGACCATCACCACGCCACCGTTGCGTCCCAGGCGGGCCAGGATCGAGTCGGGCACGTTGCGTTTGTGCGGGGTGAGGGCGTAGGCCGACGAGTGAGAGAAGATCACCGGCGCCTCGGCGATATCCAGCACGTTGCTCATCACCCCCGGGGAGACGTGCGAGAGGTCCACCAGCATCCCGAGACGGTTCATCTCCCGCACCACCTCCCGCCCGAACGGGGTGAGTCCTCCGTGCTTGAGGGTGTCCTGGGCGGCGTCGGCCCAGTCGAGGGTCACGTTGTGGGTGAGCGTCATGTACCGCGCCCCGAGATCGTAGTAGGCGCGAAGCGCCCCCAGCGAGTTCTCGATCGCGTGACCACCCTCCATGCCAAGCAATGAGGCAATCTTCCCCTGCCGCCGGGCCCGGACGATATCGTCCGCCGAGAGCGCCTGCACCAGCCGCTCCGGATAACGCGCGATCATCCGGCGGGCGATGTCGAACTGCTCCAGCTGCACCCGGGCGTAGCCGCTGTCGCGGATCTCGCCGGGGACGTAGATGGACCAGAACTGCGCCCCGACCCGGCCCGCCTGCAGGCGGGCCAGGTCGGTGTGTCCCGGCGCCCGCTGGCGCAGGTCGTACGCGTCGACGTCACGAGGGGCCTTGGGGTTGGTGCGGATCTCCCAGGGAAGATCGTTGTGGCCGTCGATCAGGATGGTCTGCTCCAGCAGGCGTTCCGCCCGGCGGAGCAGCGCCGGGTCCTGTGCGGCGAGGCTGGATGCAGCCGTGAGCAGGAGGAGCACCGCGAGGCAGGCTGCAGGCAGCGAGAGGCGAGCCTTCATGATCGTTACCGGGAATGGAAGGGAGATGGACAAGGGTGGCACGTCGCTGTCACGGCCGGCTGCGGTCGGGTTTCCCCAGGAGCATCAGTTCGGGCTTGGCGACGAACTCGGGACAGATGGTCTGGTCGTACTCGTAGGCGCCGCCGGTCTCGGCGTCGGTCCACGGGAAGGCGCGGCATACCGCGGGGTAGGCCGGGTCGGCGTGGATGGTACAGGTGTTGTTGGCCAGGAAGACGCATTTCCCGCCACGCACCCGGGTGCGCCACTCCCCCCAGCGGCTCAGGTACACCTTGTCCGCCCCGTAACGCGCGCTCAACACCTCGGCTTCTGCCGCCGACAGGGTCACCCCAAAGCTGCAACAGTTGGACTGGTGCGGGCAGGGATAACAGGGAAGAATGGGAAAGTCGGTCACGTACCCACCTTCCGGATCGGCCGGCCATCGAGGCCGCCGTCAGGCTTCACGCCGAGCAGCCGCGCGAGGGTGGGCGCGATGTCGGTTGTGCGGACCGTATCGGGAAACTCGCCGGTGCGAACGCCGGGGCCTGCGAAGATGATCGGCACGCCCACATCGTCCTGGTTGCTGGTCCCGTGGGTGGTGGAGCCGTCTCCGTCGGACCAGATCCAGCCCGGCCGCGCGGCGGCCACCACCAGCCAGCGGAAGTCCCGCGGGAGGGAGCGGCGCCAGCGGGCCGCGTGCACGCTCACCGGCACCGCACCGTTGAGCGTGGCGGGCGTCCACGCGTCCGCCACCCCCGGCAGCCGCCAGACCCGCGGCAGCACCGCCGTGGCCAGGCTTTCGGGTGAGATACCGGCAGCACGCAGTCGTTCCATGTCCCCATAGATAATGCCGCTCCCCGCTTCGAGGCCGACGCTGTCGCCGGCCCGGCGGCGAATCTGCTGGTTGAGGTCCCGCACCAGGGACCCCAGCCGGATCCGTCCCGCGTCGCGGCCCTGGGCGCGGGCCCGCTCCGGAAAGGGGGTGACGCCGTGGTCGGCGGTGAGCACCACCAGCAGACGGCCCGGCGCCGCCTGCGCGGCCAGGGAATCGAGAAAAATCCCCAACCAGCGGTCCACCCTCAGCAGGTGATCGTGGATCTCCCGGCTGTCAGGGCCGTAGCGGTGGCCGACGTAATCCACCGCCGACAGCGACACCGCCAGCAGGTCGGGCCGCCCGCGGCGGCCCAACCGGAGCCGGGCGCTCCCCTCCAGCGCCAGATCGAGGGTCAGGGAGTCCATCCATGGGGTGTAGCTCGCGTCCGCGATGGCCCGGGCCGGATCGGTGGAGATACGGTGCGGGAAGACCATCGAATGGCTGCCCCGCTCCCACACCGCCGAGTCCGCCTCACCGTACTGTGACGGGGGCAACAGCAGACTCCACTCCCGGCCGGCGAGAGCCGCCGCCCCGCCCCGGGCGTTCCACGCGTTTACCCAGTCAGGCAGGGTATCGGAATAGTAGCGGCTGGTGGTGAACCGGCCACCCACCCGCCAGTACACCGCGCCGCGGGACTTCCCGATGGTGAGTATCGCGCTGCGATCCTTGCCCGACACCGAGAGGAAGCGGAGTCCGGAGTCGGCGGCGCGCATCCAGTCCACCAGGGTGGTTCCCTGGAAGCGGAGCGGGGATGCGCCGGGACCGCCGCCACCAATCAGCGGGGCGCCGGAGTCGCCCACGCCCAGCTCGTTGAGCACGATCCCGGTCCGCGCGGGCCACCGGCCGGAGAGGATGCTGGCATGCCCCGGGGCCGTCTCGGTGATGGCGTGATCCTGCAGGCCGTTGCGGAAGACCGCCCCCTGCTCCAGGAGACGGGCGAAGCCGCCGGTCCACTGGGAACGCCAGCGCTCCAGCTCGTCCGGCCTGAGCTGGTCTATGGTGATCACCACCACGAGCGCGGGCCGTGGCGGTGGGCGCGTGGGGGCGAACACAGGCAGCAACAGAGTGACGGGGATCACCAGCAGGGTCGCAAGCGCGAAGCGAGGCATACGGTTCGGGACCGGGAGGCCGGCGCCGTGTGGCGCGGCGGTGCCGGAGTCTCGCAGCACTCCGGCGGCGTGGCAACCCCATGCCCCGAAACGAAGGCGTGGCAGGCCAGCCACTTGGTCCGGTGGCACTGTTCTCGCTATCCCTACGCGGTGCTGGATAACTGATAGTCTGCGGAACCACGAACCGCCCGATAAGAGCACCTGGAGTGATCCGGGGCCGCAAGACCAGAGGTCTCGTCCCGCCGGTCCCGACCGGCGAGGGCAAGATGGCTCGGTGCCGAAGGTGGTACTGCGGAGCGTGATACGGTCCGGATCCCCGTCGTGGGGACCGCCGCCTCACGCTTTTGTGTTCCCCAGGCACGGGAGGACGATCCTGTGCCGCTCCTGCCTCACTGCCGCCCGCCGCGCGGGCGTGCCCTGCTCCTGCTGGCCTCCCTTACCGCCTGCACCGCCCTGGGCCCCGCGGAGGATCTTCCTGCCAGCGCAGAGCCCTTTGCCATGCCCGCGGCATATCAGTCCTGGTGGGCACGCACCGAGAGCTGCGCCGGCCGCGTTGGGCACCTGGAGCGCATCGAGTGGTATGTCGTCCCGGGAGTAGAGAGCTTCCAGACCGAGCTGGGCCCCAGGGTGGGGCTCTGGTCCCACTCGGCGGAAGGGATACGGATCGTGATCGCGGGGCGATACCTGAACCACGAGCTGGTGGTCCGGCACGAGATGCTGCACGCCCTGCTGGGGCAGGGCGGCCATCCGGACGGGTACTTACAGTCGCGCTGCCAGCTGACCTGGGAGACCTGGTCAGCCGAGTAGCGCGCCCGCCCCACCAGCCTAGGGGTTAAGGACTGCCGTGGGCACGTTGTGATCGACCCCGGCCCCGTCTCCCAGCTGCCCACCGTTCCCCTCGCCCCAGCAATAGAGGTCGTTGGCGGTCGTGACCGCGCAGCTGGACGCCGCGCCGGCCGAGATAGCGCTGAAGCCGGTGACCCCGCCCGGCACGGTGATCGCCGTGGGTGTCGGACGGTTGGCGAAGCTGTTGTCCCCCAACTGACCGGCGTCGTTCAAGCCCCAGCAGAAGACCTGGTTGCCGCTGGTGAGGGCGCAGGTGTGCCCGCCACCGGCCACCAGCTGAGTCACATTGCTGAGGCCCGTGACCTGGATCGGCCCGGTTGTTCCCGACACCGCAACGGTGTCCTGGGCCAGCCGTCCGTTGAGATTGAGACCCCAGCAGTAGACGAGACCGCCGGTGGTGAGCCCGCAGCCGTGAGTCTGGCTGGCGGCCACCTTGGAGAAGGAGAGCCCACCCTTGACCGCCGTCGGGCTGCTCCTGTCCGTGGTGCTGCTGTCGCCGAGCTGACCGAAGGCATTGTCGCCCCAGCAATACGCGGCCGCGTTGGAGCGGACTGCGCAGGTGAAGAAGGTCCCCGGACTGACATGAGTGTAGAGGAATCCCAGCGCGGCCGCCTGTGGCGTATTGAAACTGCTGCCCACGGTGCCACGCCCGAGCTGACCCTGCGAATTGCCCCCCCAGCAGCTGATGGTGCCGGCCACGGTGATCGCGCAGGTGTGGTCGAAGCCCCCGTCGATACCGACATAGGTGCCGGAGGCCACGCTCACCGGTGCGGTGCGATCGGCGGCGGTGCTGCCATCGCCCAGTTGGCGCTGGCTGTTATCCCCCCAGCAGAAGGCGGCGTTGCCTGTGCTCACCGTGCAGGAGTGACCGGCCCCGAGCCCGATGTCGGCAAAGGACCCCGAGCTCGCCACCGGCACCGGCGACAGGCGCGGAGTCCCGCTGCCGTCACCGACGGCCCCGGCGCTGTTGTCGCCCCAGCAATAGGCGATGCCGTCGATCGTCAGGGCGCAGGAATGGCCCCCACCGCCGCCGGCGGATCCCACTTTGAAGGTGACCGTGGCGTCGAAGGTCACCACGGGGAGCGCCCCTACCGTGGCCGTAACGGTGTTGCCGACAACCGTCTTGCCCAGCGTCCAGCCCGTCACCGTGGCGAGGCCCAGCCCATCGGTGGTGGCCGAGCCGCCGGACACGCTGCCGCCACCGGCGGTGACCGCGAAGGTCACTGACTGCCCGGAGACCGGGTTATTGAACGCGTCCCGGACCAGCACCGAGGGGGCTGCGCCGGCCAGGATGCCCACCCGGCCGGCCTGGCTGGTGCTGCTCTGCGCGATGACGGTCTGGGCGGAGCCCGCCACGCCGGTGGCGCTGAAGGTGACCGGACTTCCACTCAGCCCCGCGCTGGCGGCGGTGAGGGTGTTGGACCCTGCCGCGGTACCCAGTGTCCAGCTCCCCACCGTGGCGATGCCGCTGGCGTTGGTGGTGGCGGGACTCCCGCTGACGGAACCGCCCCCGGTGGCCGCGGCGAAGGTGACGCTCACCCCGCTCACCGGGTTGCTGCTCGCGTCTCGTACCAGTACCGAGGGAGCGACCGATACGCCGCTGTTGACCGTGGCGGTCTGGTTGTTCCCGGCATTCATCGTGATCGATGCGGCGACACCGGCGCTCAGGGTGATGGTGCCCGAGGTGGCGCCGCTGAGGCCGGTGGCGCTGAAGCTCAGGGTGTAGTCCCCGGCCAGCCCGCTGAGGGCCAGGTTGGTGAAGGCGGCCTGGCCACCGGCAGTGGTGCTGACCGGTGTGGTTCCCGAAACCGTGCCCCCCGTCGAGGCGCTGGCGGAGACGCTCACCCCCGCCTGGGACACCGCATTCCCGAAACCGTCCCGGAGCTGCAGCACCGGCTGCTGGGCCAGGGCGACGCCGCTGCTGGCGCTCGACGAGGGCGGGGTGGTGATTGTGAGCTGGGTGGCCGCGGCGGCGGTGCCGGTGGCGGTGAACGTCACCGGACTGCCGGTCAGCAGACCCGACGAAGCATCGAGGGTGTTGGCCCCCGTGCTCTGGCCCAGCGTCCAGCTGCCGCCGGTGGCGTGGCCGAGGGCGTTGGTGGTACCGCTCGCGCCGGCAATGCTGCCGCTGCCACCGGTGACGGCGAAGTTCACCACCACACCGCTGACCGGATTTCCGAACTGGTCGGTGACGACCACCTCCGGGTTCACCGCGACCGCGGTATTGACCGTGGCGGTCTGTGCGTTGCCGGCGCTCGCGGCGATCGTGGTGGCCGCATCGGCCTGGCCGGTGGCGGAGAATGTCACCGCCGGCACCCCGCTCACCGTGGCGGACATGCTGTTGTTCCCCGCGATGGTGCCGAGGGTCCAGCTCCCTACGGCAGCCAGGCCGCCGCCATCGGTGGTCTGCGAAGCGCCAGTCAGACTGCCGCCGCCGGTCTGTACCGCGAACGTCACCGTGACGCCCGCGACCGGGTTGGCGAACTGGTCGGTGACCTGCACCGCCGGATCGACAGCCACGGCACTGTTGACGGTGGCCGACTGGTTGTCGCCGGCAGTCTTGTTGACGGACACGGGAGCGCCGGCCGTGGCGGTGGCGGTGAAAGTCACCGGATTACCGGCCAGACCCGTCGCAGTCGCCGTGAGGTTGTTGGCGCCGGCGGTGGTACCCATGGTCCAGCTGCCCACCGTGGCGATGCCGGCGGCATCGGTCAGCCCCGCGCCACCGGTGACGCTGCCGCCGCCGCCCACCACGGCGAACGTCACACTCACGCCGGGCACGCCGTTGCCAAACTGGTCGGTGATGAGCACCGAGGGATCGGTCGACACGGCGGTGTTGACCGTCGCGGTCTGTCCGTTGCCTGCGTTCAGCGCGATAGTAGTGGCCACCGCCGCCGTTCCAGTTGCGGTGAACGAGGCGGGGCTGCCGCTCAATCCGGCGGAGGTTGCGGACAGCGTATTGGCGCCGGCCGTGGTGCCGAGCGTCCAGCTCCCCAGGGTAGCGATGCCGCCGGCACTGCTCACGGCCGCGCCACCGGTCAACGATCCGCCGCCGCTGGTGACCGCGAAGGTGACCGCGACGCCCGCGACCGGGTTGCCGTATTGGTCGGTGACCAGCACGGCCGGATTCACCGGGACGGCGGTGTTTACCGTCGCCGTCTGCCCGTTGCCCGCGCTGATGACCATCGTGCTGGCCGCGTCCACCGTGCCGGTCGCGGTGAAGTTCGCTGCCGGCAGACCGCTGACCGTGGCGCTCAGGCTGTTCGGACCGGCGAAGGTGCCCAGCGTCCAGCTGCCGACGGTGGCGATGCCCCCGGCATCGGTGACCGGCGTGGCGGCCGTGAGACTGCCGCCGCCGCCAGTGACCGCAAAGGTGACCGAGACCCCGCTCACTGGATTGCCGAATTGGTCGGTGATCGCCACGCTCGGCGCGGTGGCAACGGCGGTGCCGACCGTCGCGCTCTGGCCGTTGCCGGCGTTGATGGCGACGTTCGCGGGAGGCGCGGCCGTCGCGGTGGCGGCGAAGTTGACCGGCGAGCCGGTGAGCCCCGTTGCGGTGGCGGTGAGGCTGTTGGGCCCGATGGCCGTCCCCAGGGTCCAGCTGCCCACCGTGGCGAGGCCTGCGGCGCTGGTCGTGACGCTCCCGCCGGTGAGGCCGCCGCCACCGGAGGCCACGGCGAAGGTGACGTTCACCCCGCTCACCGGATTGCCGCTCTGGTCGGTCACCAGGACCGACGGCGGTGTGGCCACGGCCGACCCGGCCGTCGCAGACTGGGATGTCGTGGACGCCGCCGCGATCGTGGTGGCGGTACTGGCGCTGATGGCGATGCCGCTGGATGTGACGCCGGTCAGGCCCGAGGCGCTGAAGTCCAGGGTGCGGCTGCCCACCAGACCGGTGATGGCCAGGTTGGTGAAGGTCGCGACGCCGGCGCCGCTGGTGACGGCCGATGTGGTGCCGCCGAGGGCCCCGCCACCGGAGCCGATCACCGCCGTCACCGTGACGCCACCGGAAGCCACCGGGTTGCCGCCGGCATCGGTCACCCGCAGCACCGGCTGCTGGGCGAAGACCGCGCCGTTGGTTGCGGCGGCTGACGGCTGGGTGGTGATGACCAGCTGGCTGGCCGCGCCGGCGATCATCGTGATGTTGCCGCTGGCCACCGGGGTCAGCCCGGGGCCCGAGAAGCTGAGCACCTGCTGGTTACCCACCGGGCCGTTGACGATCAGCCCGCTGAACGTGGCCAGCCCGCCGGCACTGGTCGTCGCCGTGGTGCTGCCCGCCACGCTCCCGCCGCCGCTGCCGATGCTGGCAGTGATGACCGTGCCGCCCAGACTGACGGCGTTGCCGAATTGGTCTCGCAGCTGCAATGCCGGCTGCTGCGCCAGCGGAACCCCGTTGGTGGCGCTGCTGGAGGGCGCCGTCTCCAGCGACAGAGTGCTTGCCGCCGCGGGGGTGCCGGTGGCCGTGAAGGTGATGGGACTCCCGGTGAGGCTGGCGGTGGCGGCAAGGGTGTTGCTGCCCACCACCGTCCCCAGCGTCCAGCTGCCAACCGGCGCCAGGCCGGCGCGCATCGGAGACCGCGTTGGCACCGGTGATCGAGCCGCCTCCGCTGGTGACGGCGTAGCTCACCGACGTACCCGCGACCGGATTGCCGCTCTGGTCGGTGATCCGCACAACCGGCACGATGGCAACCGCGCTGCCCACGACGGCACTCTGTCCATTGCCCGCACTGAGCGTCATGGTGGTGGCGGGACCGGCGGTCACCGGGAAGGCCAGGGAGGTGGCACCGCTGAGGCCGGCGGCGCTGAACCCGAGGGTTCGCATGCCGGTCAGGCCCACCAGGGTGAGGTCGGTAAAGCCGAGCGACCCGTCCGCCCCGGTGTTGAGCGTGGTGGTCCCAGTGAGCGTGCCGCCGCCACTGGCAATCGAGGCCGTGACTGCGACGACCTGGGCGACCGGGTTCCCATACTGGTCGGCCACCTGTACCGCGGGCTGCGGGTTGAGCGGCGAACCGTTGACGGCCGAGATTGTCCCCGGCTCCGTGTCCACCAGCGAGCTGTGACGCGGCGCGGCCACCGGGGTGCTGCTGAAGACCACTGCCGGCAGCGCGCCCGAGCGTGGCCGAGATGGTGTTCAGGGTCCCGGCGACGGTGCCGAGGGTCCACGACCCGAGCGTGTGCCTGACCGCTGGCATCGGTGATCCTGGGTGGCACCGGTGACGCTGCCGCCACCGGCGGTGACGGCAAAGTCGACCTGAGCCCCGGCCACCGGGTTGCCGCTCTGGTCGGTGGCGGTCACCGTAACCGCCGAGGTGACGATATCACCGACCGTGCCGGACAGCGTGGTCGCTCCGGTGGGGGCCAGCGTGGTGGGCGTGCCCGAGGTGAGCTGGATGGCGCCGGAAAGCAGTGCCGGCACACCGGTGCCCGAGAAGCTCAGGGTGCGCGGGCCCACGATGCCGGTGACGGTCAGATTGGAGAAAGTCGCCACCCCGCTCGCGTTCGTGGCGATCGTGGTCGTGCCGCCCAGGGTGCCGCCGCCGGTGGCGATCGCGGCCGTCACCTGGAAGCCAGCCTGATTGGTGTTGTTCCCGTACAGGTCCTGGGCCTGGAGGCTGGGCGCGGGAGTGAGCGCGGCGCCGTTGGCTGCGGTGCTGGCGGGAGCGGTGATGAACACCAGCGCGGCTGCCGGTCCGGCGGCGGCTGTGGCCGTAAAGGTGATCGGGGTGAGCCCCTGGACCGTGGCCGTCAGGGTGTTGGCGCCGGCGGCGGTGCCGAGAATCCAGGCCCCCACCTGGGCGACACCGCCCTGGGCAGTGACCAGCTGTGCGCCCGAGAGAGTGCCACCGCCGGACTGCACTGCGAAGGTCACCACGATGCCGGGGATGCCGTTGCCGCGCTGGTCCTTGACGATGACCGACGGCGCAATCGCGAGCGCCGTGGCGACCGGGCCGGTCTGGCTGTTGCCGCCGTTGACGGCGAGGGACGTGGGAACCGGATCGGAGGGCCCGCTGCCGTCGCCGCCACCGCAGGCGGCCACCAGGGAAAAGACGGCGAGGAGTGCAAGACGGGCGGCATTCCGCATGGGCGTTTCCCCGGGACCGGCGCTGGCATGAAAGGAAGGACCCCCGGCGGACGGCCCCGCCGGGATCGCTCCTATACTGTAACAATTTCCGTGCCCCCGAGGGACGCCGGAGGCCCGCCGGGGTTCTCAGGCACCCGATGGGGAGGGAAACAGGGTCTGCCGGGCCCTGAACCGGCTCCCCGGGGCAGAACCGGCCCGGCCGCCGAAGCGGCCGGGCGAGGTGCCTGCCCAGCGAGTTAGTGGGGGTCGATCACGGGAATAGTGCCGGCGGCTATGGCAGGGCACAAACAGTGGCGAGGCGCACATTTCAACGAAAAACGCCACCCGGAGGTGGCGTAAATCGTGGATGCGCCGCGTAGGAATCGAACCTACAACCTAGTGATTAAGAGTCACTTGCTCTGCCAATTGAGCTAGCGGCGCCGGAGACGATCGCGGCGCGCACGCGTGTGCGCGCCGACGCTTGTGCTGCCTGAGTAGCCCCAACGGGAATCGAACCCGTCTTTCGACCTTGAAAGGGTCGCGTCCTGACCGATAGACGATGGGGCCGTTGGGGGCCCACTCCTCATGATACCGCTAACGGGATTCGAACCCGTGTTCCAGCCTTGAGAGGGCTGTGTCCTAGGCCCCTAGACGATAGCGGCGTATCAACCTGTTTCCGGCTTTCCACCCCGCTATCCGCTGCCCGCTATCAGGTATCCGGAACGGATAGCGGATGACGGATAGCGGACAGCTGCATCCCCACAGGCCCGGAGGGAATCGAACCCCCAACCCCCGGTTTTGGAGACCGGTGCTCTACCAATTGAGCTACGGACCTACACTTTGAGTTCCAGGGTGGCTGACGGGGATCGAACCCGCAACCTCCGGAGCCACAGTCCGGCGCTCTAACCGATTGAGCTACAACCACCACGAGGTCTCCGCCCCCTGCTCCAAGCCGCAAGAACCTAAGGAGCCCCCCCCACCCGGTCAAGTCCAGAAGCGTTCCGCCAGCAGGGCGGTTCCCCGGTTTCCCGGCACCGGCGTGCCGTCCACGGTAGCGATCGGCGCCACGCCTCGAACCGCGTTGGCGGCAAAGAGTTGCAGCGTGTGCGCGCGCCGTCCCGGGACCGCTCGCTCCAGGATTGGCCCGGTCAATTCCTCGATTCGGAGCCGCGAAACCCCGGGCAGGATGCCGAGTGCCAGCGGCGGCGCCGCCACCCGGTCTCCCTCCCACCAGAACAGGCACCAGATGGTGGCTTCGGCGATCAGCCCGGTACGGCTCAGGAGGACGGCGTCGTCCGCACCGGCCCGCCGAGCCCCGGCCGCGGCTGCCTCGAACACCGACCGGTCGGCGAGCTTGTGGGGGTACGGCTCGTGCAGCAGGGGACTGGTCACCAGCGCCAGCGGTCCGGCCGGCCCAACCTCCCGCTCCGTGACCTCCAGCCCGCTGTGTCCGACGGCCAGCCGGTGCACCCGGTCGGGCCCGCCGGCGGGGACCACGAGGGCCGGCGGGAATGGCACTCCCAGGGCGAGGCAACTGGCCGACAGCCGCCTGAGGTGGAGGTACCACAGTGGGGCCAAGCCCTGGCGGACTCGCACCGTTTCGAGAAGGACTGGCGCCGGACGCGTCATTAACCGAAGATAGATAACCCGATTCCGGATATTCCTGATGCCCGCCCGCGCTCATCGCCTGCTGCCCGCCCTGGCTCTCGTCGCCGCCTGCACCGCGGACTCCAAGTCCGGCGGGCCCAGTGTCGATGCACAGCTGGCCGACCTGCTGGCCGTCGCCAACGTGACCCAGCTGCCGCCGCTCACGATGCCCAGCGTGGAAATGTTCACCCTGGGCCAGGCGCTGATGTTCGACAAGGAGCTGAGCGGGAACCGCAACATTTCCTGCGCCACCTGCCACCACCCGCTGGAGAGCACCGGCGATCACCGCGCCCTCGCGGTGGGCCAGGGTGCCACCGGCCGGGGGCCGACCCGGGGCGGGGCCGGGGCCACGATCCCCCGCCACGCCCCCGATGTGTTCAATCGCGGATATCCGCAATGGGGGACGATGTTCTGGGATGCCCGGGTCGCGGCAGCGCAGGGCGGCGGGTTCAATACGCCGGCCGGGGCCGAGTTCCCCGCCGGCGTCACCAGCGTGCTGGCGGCCCAGTCGCTCTTCCCGCTGCTCAGCCGGGACGAGATGCGGGGCCAGTCGGGCGACCCCGGCAACGAGCTGGCGCTGCTGGCCGACAACGACTTCACCGGAATCTGGGACGGGATCATGGCCCGGATCAGGGCCGTCCCGGGCTACGATCCGCTGTTCATGGCGGCGTACGGCATCTCGGTGAACAGCGCGACCATCGCCCACGTGGCCAACGCCATCGCGGCGTTCGAGATTGACGCCTGGACCCGGGTGGACACGCCGTTCGACGCCTACGTTGGCGGCAACCTCGACGCCCTCACCGCCCAGCAGAAGCGGGGCGCGCTACTCTTCTACGGCAAGGCCCAGTGCAGCCGCTGCCACCTCGGCCCGCTCTTCACCGATCAGAAGTTCCACAATATTGCCATCCCGCAGCTGGGTCCCGGCAAGAACATGGCCGGGCTCGACGAGGGACGACAGCTGCAGAGCGGCCTTCCAGCCGACCGCTTCGCCTTCCGCACTCCACCACTGCGAAACGTCACCCTCACTGCGCCGTACATGCACAACGGCGCGTACGCGACGCTGCGTGCGGCGGTAAAGCACTACGTGAACGTGACCACCGCCCTGCAGACCTACGATGCCAGCCAGTTGCCTGCCAGCCTGCAGGGGACGGTGCAGACCGATCCCGCCGTCCACCAGCAGATCCTGGCCACGCTCAGCTCCATCGTGGCGCCGCCACTCGACATTACCGACGCGGGGGTGGACGACATCGTCGCCTTCCTGGGAGCGCTCACCGATCCGGCGGCGATGGATCTCTCTGATGAGGTGCCGGCGTCGGTGCCGAGCGGGCTGCCGATAGACTAGGCGATTCGGCGACGACGGAGGTGAGCTGGCGCGCCTGCCGGCGCAAGTGCCCGACCGGTAGGATCGTCAGGCTGTTGCCAGGCGGCGCGAGTCCCGCCAGGTCTTCACCCCGGTGGCCGTGAGGATGATGGCGCCGCCTACCAGCGCCCAGGCGCCGGGGTACTCACCGTGGACCGCCCAGGCCAGCAGCGGATTAAGGGCGGGCTCCACCAACAGCAGCAGGCTGGCCTCGAAGGCCGGGATATGGGGGATGGCCCGGGTGAGGAGCGCGTAGGCCACTCCGATCTGGAACACTCCCAGGTACACGATCACCGCCCAGTCCAGCGCCCCCTGTCCGGCGACCGGCAGCGCCAGCGGCAGCGCCACCAGGAAGGCGAGCAGGTTCCCCCACGCCACCGCCGCCGCCGGCGAGCCACCCTGCGTCCCCATCCAGCGCAGTCCCACCAGCATTAGCGCGTAGGCCACGCCCGAGAACACCGCCAGGATATTGCCGCGCGCCGGATCCGGGGCGGTGGCAAAGCTCTGCTGCCGCCCGACGAAGAAAAACACCATCCCCGTGGCCACGATCAGCATGAAGAGCAGGTTGCGACCGGTGATCCGTTCCCGCAAAAGCAGCGGCCCGAGCAGGAGGATGTAGAGCGGTGCCGTCGACTGCAGAAAAATCGTGTTGGCGGCGGTGGTGAGCCGGTTGGCCAGCACGAAGAGGATCAGGGTCGCGGCGTAGGCCGCGGCCACCAGCAGGGTGACCCCGAGCCGCCCCCGGCCTACGGTCCGGGAGGCGGGCAGGAACGCCCAGACCGCCAGCGCGGCGACGCCGCTGCGGAACCCGGCGATCTGCCAGCTGGTGAAGTCGGCCGACTTGATGGCCGCGCCACCGGTCGAGAACAGGAACGCCGCGCCGAGGATCTGCAGGCGGGTACGGGAGGCGAGCGACACGGAGAGTGGTTGGATGGTTAGGCGGTTAGTCTGTTAGGCACACACCCGGCAGTGACCCCACCGCCGCCCGCTTCAGCGGCGGCGCTTCGGGGGTGAAACGCGGCAAAAGATACTCGTTCAGGTAGCCAGCCGCTCCGCCTCCGCCGCAGCCGATTCCCAGGCGGCGTAGGCCACTTCCAGTTCCGCCTTGTAGCGGTCGAGTTCCTGCGCCAGCGCGGCCGCCCGGGCTGGACCGTCCGCCTCGGAATAGAGTCCCGGCGCCGCCAGCCGCTCCGTCAGCGTGGCCACCGTGGCCTCCAGCTGGTGCACCCGGGCCTCGGCCTGCTCCAGCGCCCGGCGGGCGCTCCGCTCGGCCGACTGCTGCGCCTTTCCGGAGGCGGCCGCGGGCCTGGCTTCCTTCTTTTCCCGCGCCTTGCGCTGGGCCGTGGCCTCCCGCGCCGCCGCCTCCGCCGCCCGGCGACGCTGGGCTCGCGCCTGCTCCCATTCGCCGAAGGTGCCGTCGTAATCGGTGATGTGGGCGTGCTCCAGGTGCCAGACCCGGGTGCAGAGGTTCTCCAGCAGGGCACGGTCGTGGCTCACCAGCAGCACGGTGCCGGCGTAGTCGCCGATGGCATCCTCGAGCGCCTCGATGGATTCCACGTCGAGGTGGTTGGTCGGCTCGTCGAAGATCAGGAAGTTGGCGTCGCTCAGCACCATCATGGCCAGGGCCACCCGGGCCTGCTCTCCGCCCGAGAGCGAGCCGGCCCGCCGGAGCACGGAATCGCCGGAGAAATCGAACCGCCCCAGGTGGTCCTGCACCTGTCCGCGAGTCCAGGTGGGGCGGAGATCGTGAATGGCGTCGAACAGGGTCTTGTCCCGGGGCACCTGCCCCAGGTCCTGGCGATACACCGCGACCGTGGTGGCATCACCGATCCGGGTGCGGCCCGACGCGGCCGGCCGTTCGCCGAGCATGGTGGCCAGTAGCGTGCTCTTGCCGGTGCCGTTGGGGCCGACCAGCCCGATCACATCACCCCGGCGGACAACGCCCTTGAAGCGGTCGAGCAGCACCCGGTCCTCCACCATGACCCGCAGGTCCTCCGCCACCAGGATCTGATCGCCGCTGCGGGCCAGGGTGCGGAAGCGGACCGCCATTGCGCCATCCTCCCCCGGTGGGGGCGAGAGCCGGGGCAGCCGGGACAACAGCCGCCGGCGACCCTTGGCCTGCTTGGTCTTCTGCCCGGCGATGTTGCGACGGATGAAGTCTTCCTGCTCGGCGATGACCCTGGCCTGCTTGCTGTACGCCCGCTCCTGCGACAGCCGCCGCTCGGCGCGCTGGGTGACGAACGCCGAGTAGCCACCGGTATAGGTGAAGCCGGTGCCGGCCTCGAGGTGGAGGATCCGCCCGGCGACGGCATCCAGAAAGGCGCGGTCGTGGCTCACGATGAGCATGGCCGCGGCGAGGCCGCGCAGGTGGGCGGTGAGCCACGCGGTGGTGTCGAGGTCCAGATGGTTGGTGGGCTCGTCCAGCAGCAACAGGTCCGCCGGTGCCACCAGCTGGCAGGCAAGACCGAGCCGGCCGCGCTCGCCCCCACTCAGCGTGGCCAGCGGCTGGAGGTGCGCCTGATCGGGATCGAAGCCGAGCCCGTGGAGTACCGCCGAGACCCGGGCGCGGATCTCGTAGCCGCCCTCCCGGCTGAAGCGCTCGAGATCGCGGTCGTACTTGGCGAGCTGCGCCGGGGTGGCCTGATCGCCCGCCGCACCCAGCTCATGGCCCTGCACGTCCAGCGACTGCTCCAGGTCCAGCAGCTCGCGGAACGGCGCCGCGGCGGCCTCCCAGATGGTCTCCGCCCCACCGAAATCGCGGTGCTGGTCCAGCAGCGCCACCCGCAGGCCCGGGGTCCGGCTCACGGCGCCCTTCTCGGGAACCAGATCGCCGGTAATGACGCGGAACAGGGAGGTCTTGCCGCTGCCGTTGCGGCCGATGATGCCCCAGCGCTCCCCCGATTCGACCGCGAGGGTCACGTCGCTGAGCAGGACGTTCGCGCCGAACTGGATGGTTACACCGGAAATGGAGCAGATCGTCACGGAGGTCGGCCGGGAAGAGAGGCGGCAAAGCTAACGACCTTGCCCCCCCTCCTCTAGGCTCCACGCCGGTCCCGCGGCCCGGTCAGCGGAGGGGCGCTGCCAGCCGGAACAGCCAGACTTCGTTGGATTCGAGCTCCCCGTCGGGACGCAGGTTGGCCACCATGCCGCCCCGGCCATCGCCGGCGATGCCGAAATCATCGTCGTTGGCAATCGCGATGGTGTGCTCGTCGAGGATGGCGAGGCCTTCCGGCTTGGCGTGCGGGTAGCCGATGGCGGGATCGAGCAGGTCCAGGAGGAGCCTCTTGCGCACCGGGATCACCCCGGCCGCGGCCAGAGAGTCCGGGGGGATTTCCTCCAGCGTCCGAGCGCCGAACAGCCGGCCCCGGGCGCCGTTGACGGGGTCGCTCACGTCGGTGGCGGAGCCGAGGTCCACCTGAAAGACGCGCTGGAACCGGGACGGCGCGGTCGAGTCGCCGGGCACCTTGCCGTCGATCTCGAGGACCAGGAAGCTGGTCGCGCTGACGGCGGCGATTTCGGTGGTGCGGTACCCGGGATCGTCGAGGAGGTAGACAAACTGCTCGCTGGCGCCGGTACCGGGATCGTAGCCCACCAGTCGCACCGACCGGGACTTCCGCCCCGCGCGCTTCGGATTGTCGAGGGGCGACTGCATCAGGCCCAGGAGTCGCGTGGTTCCGGGTATCAAAGTGAGTCCCTCCATGCCGCGATTGGGGCGGCGGGCGGCCAGAACCATCGGCAGCATCCGCCCCGACGCAGCGAAGGGCCCGGCCCGCTCCCGGAGGCGGCCGTCGGGTCCGAAGTTGAGCAGCCAGGGACCGTACTCATCGGAAACCCAGAAACTCCCATCCGCCATGGCCACCAACCCTTCGGTGTCGAGCCCGTGCGGGTCCGGCGGCAATTCCTGGCCGTCCATGGTCACCGCCGATTCGCCGATACTGCCGGGCCCGGGCGGGTTGGGCCTCCCGGTGATCCGCCCGCCGTCCCCGAGCCGGAGGGTCACATCCCGCACCCAGGCCAGGCTATCGCCGGTCCAGCGGAATTCGCCGATGGTCGGGGAGTACTCCGGCACGGGGAATCCCTTCTGATCCTCCCTCGGCATGTCGACATTCGGGCCCCGATCGGTCAGCAGCAGGAATCCGGCAGCGCCGGGGGCGATTGCGAGCGCCGAGCCGAACCCACCCTGGCGAACCTCAACCCCGTTCATCGTGGTGAGGACCCGTGCGGGGACGGAGAGCCGGCTCGACGCACGGCTGGCGTCTGGCAGATCGGGGCCCTGCGGCGGCAGGGTGAAGGCGGTGAGGGTGGACAGGATGAGGCTGGAACGGCGCATCGATGGGGCTCCTCAAGACGAGGGTGGTGAGGGTCCGACTGGGACGAGTGGATCATCACCACCGCGGGTCACAACCGCGTCACATCCCGAAGTCAGCCCGGTTGCCGGAGGCGGCGGCTGGGGCGATACGGGAAGATGTCCACCACCTCGCCCCGCCGGGCCAGCTCCTGCATCCGGCGCCAGAACTCCACGGTGAGGAGGTCCCCATGGGCCGCGAGGAAGGCGGCGCCCGCCGGTCCTGGGAGGGACAGAAAGGCGCGGAATTCCTCGGGGAAGATGTCGTGCTCGCCCACGGAGAACCACGGTTCTGCGGCATACTCGTCCTCGTCGTGGCGGGCGGCGGGGATGCTGCGGAAGTTGCACTCGGTGAGCAGGCACAGTTCGTCGTAATCGTAGAAGATGACCCGGCCGTGGCGGGTGACGCCGAAGTTCTTCAGCAGCATGTCGCCGGTGAAGATGTTGGCCGCCGCCAGGTCCTTGATGGCCTGCCCGTAGTCGAGCACCGCGTCGATGGCGCGCGCATCGTCCACCTGGCGGAGGTACAGGTTCAGCGGGGTGACCAGTCGTTCGGTATAGAGATGCCGGAAGATCACCCGGTCTCCGATCACCCGGACGGTGTTCCCGCACTCGGCCAGCACCTCCTCCAGCACCCCCGGCCCGAAGCGGTCGCGGGCAAATTCAAGCCCCTCGAACTCCTGCGCATCGGCCAGCCGGCCCACCCGGTCGCGGACGAAGACCAGATGGTACTTCTCCATGACCTGGCTCCGGGTGGTCTGCTTGGGCGGGCCGAAGCGGTCGCGGATCAGCTTGAAGACCACGTTGAGCGACGGCAGCGCGAAGACCACCATCACCAGGCCCTTGTCGCCCTCGGCGACCTCGAAGCGGGCATCGTGCTGCTGCATATGGCCCACCAGCGCCCGCACCAGTTCGGTCTTGCCGTGCTTGTGGTAGCCGAGTGAGGTGTACAGCTCGTCCACGGGCTTGCGGGGCATCAGGGTGCGCAGGAACTCCACCACTGCCCGGGGGCAGTCCACCTCCGCATGGAAGTAGGAACGGGTGAAGGAGAACACCACGCTCACTTCGTCGGAGGTGGTGAGCAGGGCGTCCACCCGAATGCCGTCCTGATCATGCACCAGCGGCAGGACCAGCGGCATCGCGATACCGCCGGCGATGACCCGGCCCACCAGGTACGCGCCCTTGTTGCGATAGAAGGGCGCGGGAAAGACCTCGATCGCCTCCAGACCGGCCCGCTTCGGCTGCCGGGCCAGCTCCTCGGCGACCTGCGCCGCCAGCAGAGCGGCATCCCGGTCCCGCCCGTGGTACTCGGCGGCGAAGGGGAGATCGCCGAGCAGCTCGCGGAAGAGCGCCTCGAGGCTCCGGCCGCCGTAGCGCCGGAGCCCCAGGCTGGGCGACGGCCGCGGCAGCATCCGGAAGTCGCGATCCCCGAAGTACGCGCCGGCATCGGGCGCGGTCCGGTACACCGACTGCCGCACAATCGAATTGAAGAAGGTGAGCGCCAGCTCGGCGTCGAGCCGGTCGGCCGCCAGACGGAAGTAGACCTCCCGCAGACTGTCCCAGAAGCCGGCGGTACCGGCAAACTCGCCATGGGTGCGGCGGAGGTCCTGCACGCACCAGCCCACGAACTGGCGGTACAGCGTGAGCCGCTCGGCGGCATCGAGCTGCCCGCCCCGCCAGTCGCGCTGGACGAAGCGGGCCTCCGCCCGCCTGGTGATCAGCCGAAATTGCGCCTGATGGGCGTCGAACACGCCAAGCATCATGGACGCCGCCTCTCCGACCCCAGCCGGCGCAGCGGAATTGCGACTGTGGCCGGCGGGATCGGTATGCTCGGAAGACTCTGATGGCATGGTATATTGGTGAAGGCAGATCGAGTGCCGAATCACAATATCACCCCCCATCACTCCCATGCCAGCACCGACCCCCAAATACGACTCTCTTGTTCCCCCGACGCGCGGGGAGACGATTACCATGGCCGGCGGCGCGTTGCAGGTGCCCGACCGTCCGATCATTCCCTTCATCGAGGGAGACGGCACCGGCCCCGACATCTGGCGTGCGTCGCAGCATGTCTTCGACGGCGCGGTGAAGAAGGCCTACGGCGGCAAGCGCGAAGTCGTCTGGTTCGAGGTGCTGGCGGGAGAGAAGAGCCGGGACCAGCTCGACAGCTGGCTGCCGGAGGACACCCTGCGCGCCATCGGCCACCACCTGGTGAGCATCAAGGGGCCGCTCACCACGCCGGTGGGCGGCGGGTTCCGCTCGCTCAACGTGGCGCTCCGGCAGAAGCTGGACCTGTACGCCTGCGTCCGTCCGGTGCGCTGGTTCACCGGGGTCCCCAGCCCGGTCAAGCAACCAGAGCTGGTGGACATGATCATCTACCGCGAGAACACCGAGGACATCTACGCCGGCATCGAGTACAAGGCCAGGACCGAGCAGGCGGAGAAGCTCATCCGCTTCCTGCAGCAGGAGCTGGGCGCCAGCACCATCCGCTTCCCCGCCACCAGCGGCATCGGCATCAAGCCGATCTCCGAGGAGGGCAGCAAGCGGCTGATCCGGGCGGCGTTCGACTTTGCCATCCGCCAGGGCAAGAAGAGCGTCACCCTGGTGCACAAGGGCAACATCATGAAGTTCACCGAGGGCGCCTTCCGCGACTGGGGCTACGAGCTGGCCCGGCAGGAGTACGGCGGGGTGGAGATTGACGGCGGACCCTGGTGCCGGCTCCCCAGCGGCATCGTCATCAAGGACGTCATCGCCGACGCCTTCCTGCAGCAGATCCTGACCCGGCCGGCGGAGTACGACGTGATCGCCACCATGAACCTCAACGGCGACTACATCTCCGACGCGCTGGCGGCCCAGGTGGGCGGCATCGGCATCGCGCCGGGCGCCAACATCAATTACCTGACCGGCCACGCCATCTTCGAAGCCACACACGGCACCGCCCCCAAGTACGCCAACCAGGACAAGGTCAACCCTGGCTCGGTGATCCTCTCGGGCGAGATGATGTTCCGCTACCTGGGCTGGAACGAGGTGGCGGATCTGATCATCAAGGGGCTGGAGAAGACGCATCGGCCAGAAGCGGGTGACCTACGACTTCGAGCGCCAGATGGAGGGAGCGAAGCTGCTCAAGTGCAGCGAGTTCGGGCAGGCCGTGGTGGAGAATATGTAGGCGAATGGGCGATTGGGCGATTGGGCGATTGGCACCAGCCGGCTAACCGCCTCACCGTCCAACCGCCTATCTTTCCCCCATGCCTGCGACCCTCGACAAGATCATCGGCCGCTTCCGGTCGGCCGACAAGCAGACCCGGCTGGAGCTGCTGCTGGACTACAGCAAGAAGCTGGCGCCCCTGCCGGAACGGTTCCAGGCGGCCCGCGACCAGGGACTCAACCAGGTCCCCGAGTGTCAGTCACCGGTGTACCTGTTCCTCGAGAAGGAGGCCGATGGGCTGGTGTTGCACGCCGACGCCCCGCGGGAGGCGCCCACCGTCCGCGGGTTCGTGGCCGTGCTCGCCAAGGGGATCCACGGCGCCGCCCCGGCTGAAGTCGCCGGGCTCCCCGGCGACCTGCTTGACCAGCTCGGCCTCTCGGAAGCGCTGGGCATGACCCGGATGCATGGGCTCACCGCGATGATCGGCCGGGTCAAGCGGATGGCGGGGGAGCTGGACAACTAGCCCCCGCCCCGTCGGGCAGATCCCGGCGAAACGGCCCCCCGCCTCAGTGGCAGGGGGCCGTTCGCGTCTGCAGGCCCGACGTCCGGCTACTTCTCGATCGGCAGTCGCACCCCGTTGCCCCACTCGGTCCAGGAGCCGTCGTAGTTCTTCACGTCGCGGAACCCCAGCAGGTAGGTCAGGGCGAACCACGAATGCGACGACCGCTCACCGATGCGGCAGTAGGCGATGGTGTCCTTTTCCGGCGAGAGCCCCTGCTCCTCCTGGTAGAGCCGCTTGAGTTCTGTGGCCGGCCGGAAGCAGTGGGTGTCGGGATTCACCGCCCGGGCCCAGGGGATGCTCTTCGCCCCGGGAATGTGGCCGCCGCGGAGCGCCCCCTCATTGGGGTAGTCCGGCATGTGCATCCGCTGCCCGCTGAACTCCTCGGGGCTGCGGACATCCACCAGCTGGCCCCGTTTCTGGACATGGACGAGGACCTCGTCCCGGAACGCCCGGATGGCGGCGTCGTTCCGCTCGCCCACGGTGATGTTGCCGGCCGGGTAGGTTGGGACCTCGGTCTGCATGGGACGGCCCTCATCCAACCAGCGGGCCCGGCCGCCGTCCATCACCTTGAGCTTCTGCACCCCGAACAGGCTGAACACCCAGAAGGCGTAGGTCGCCCACCAGTTGTTCTTGTCCCCGTAGAACACGATCGTGGTGTCGGCGTTGATCCCCCTGGCGCGGAGCAGCGCCTGGAACCGGCCCCGGTCCAGGTAGTCCCGCTGGACGGGATCGTTGAGATCGGTCACCCAGTCAATCTTGACCGCCCCGGGAATGTGACCGGTTTCGTACAGCAACAGGTCTTCGTCGGATTCCACCAGGCGCACGGCGGGATCCTTCAGGTGGCGGGCGACCCACTCGGTAGAAACGAGCACTTCGGGCCGGGCGTAGCCGCGGCTCTCGATGGGCGGCGCTTCAGGTACGGTGCTGGCAGTGGACATGGGGTACCTCCTGACTCTGACTGAGACAACATCCCGAACCGCGAAATACGACTAGATCGCTCGGGTTGTCAAGGCCAGGGTCCCTTTTCCGGCAGCCCGCAGGACCACCTCACCCAGGGCGGAGACCACCGCCGGGTCAAACTGCGTCACGGCGCTCCGCTCCAGCTGGCGGAGCGCACTGGCGGGATCGAGACCGGGCCGGTCGGCGCGGGGGGCGAGCAGCGCGTCGAAGGCGTCGCACACCGCCACCAGCCGACTCAGCTGATGCGGCTCGCGCGGGTAGCTCAGACGCGGGTAGCCGCTGCCGTCGGAACGGAGGTGGTGCTCATAGGCCACCACCGCCGCCGACTCGAAACTCTGCCCCTGACGCAGCAGCAGCCGGGCGCCTTCGAGCGGGTGGCCGCGGAGCACCGCCCGGTCCTCCGGGGTGAACCGGTCCGCAGCAAGGGTTTCGGCCGGGAGGCGAGTCATCCCGATGTCGTGCAGCAGCGAGGCCAGTGCGGCCTCGTGGCGGTCGGCGGCCGACAGCTCGAGCTCCCGGCCGACCGCCAGCGCGAGCACCGCCGTGTTGACGGCGTGCGCGGGCTGGTACTCCTCCCGGCTCAGCACCTGGAGCAGCGGCAGGGTGAAGCCCGCACCGTGCCCGTTGGACCGATCCAGCGCCACCGCCACCAGCGAGGCGTCGCCGCCCCGGACGCCGTCGCCCCGTTCCACACCGCGGAAGATGTCGCGCACCACCGCGAGCTCCTCCTCCAGCGGGTAACCGTCCTCCGGGCGCGCCCCGTCTCCCAACGCCAATCCCCAGCGCAGCCCGTCGGGTGTCAGGCGCGGCGCCATTCCTCCGTCGGGGAGCAGTCCCGCAGCGTAATCCAGGAACGCGGCAAGGGTGCCGGGGGCCGGCACCGCCGTGAACTCCAGCCGCTCGATGCCGCGGGCGGCGAGGGGGGCACTCCAGGGCCAGTATTCCAGTTCGATCAGCCGCAGGGCGCCGTACTCGAGCCCCTCCCGGCCGAACCGGAAGATGGGCCGCGGATCATCCCGGAGCAGCTCCTGGAGCCGGGCGAAGCACGCCTCGTCCGCCGCGCGCTGCTGCGCGGCGCGGGCATCACCCTGCTGCCGCAGGGCAAGGGTGTCACCGAACGCGCGAAGGAACCGGGCCGCAGCGATCATTCTGGGGTCACCCGAATGGAGCCGGAACTGGACCGCCGGTACGGGGGGCGCCCCGCCTCCCGCACTTCGGCGTCCTTGGACTGGCGGGCCGCATCGAGGACGGGCCCCGCCTTGGGATGCTGACTCCAGTGGGCGGCGAGCCCGCGGAGGGCCGCCAGCATGGGGGCACTCTTGGGAGCCAGCCGCCCCAGCCCGGTGAGGCCGGGCGCCACGACGAGGCGGCGCAGGAACCGGAGGACCACCGGATCGTTCACCGGCGCCATGGCAGAGACCGCCAGCGCCCGCATCTCGGCGGAGCTGTTCGGATCGGTGGCCCGGGCGAGGAGCTTGGGCAGGAGGTCCGGCGGGCAGTAGTCGGCCAGGGCCGCGAGGGACAGTCGAACCGTCGGCTCGTACCGGCCGTCGAGGCCCCGCGTCACCGCGGCATCGCGGAGGGCCGGGTCCGTCAGCGCCAGCGCCACGGCCTCATGCTGCACCCGGGAATCCCGGTGAGCGAGGAGTGGCGCCGGCGAGAAACCCGCGGGCAGATCGCTGAGCCGGCCGAGCAGGGCCAGCAGGTTTCGCTGCACGTACCAGGGCATGCCCGTGATCCGCTCCGCCGCCAGTGGTCCCACGGCGCTGCCGTAGCGGACCAGCAGGTCCAGCAGCTTCATCCGGACCCGCCGCTCCCCCGACTGCGCCAGCGCATCGAGCAGCGCCGGGGCCGCCTCGATTCCCACTGCCGGGATCAACTTGTCCAGCAGGTCGAGGTCCACCGGGCTGGCCGAGAGCAGCTGTCGCACCGTGCGGGGATGGTACACCTGGCCCCGCACCGCACGGGCCACCGGGTCTTCCCGCGGCACCGTGTCCAGCAGGGCCAGCAGCGGCGCCACCTGGCGTTGCTCGATCATCCGGTCGGCGGCGGCCAGGGTGCCCCGCTCCACGATGCCGGTCTCGAACGCCAGGGTCAGGACCCGCTCCGGCTCCAGCGATCCCGCCCCGCGCCCGCCGCTGAGCTCGGCCTCGCCGCCCTCCGTGAGGGAGTTGAGCGCCACCTCGAGCGCGGGGCGCGCCTGCGAGCTGTCGTCCCGCGTCATGCGGGCGAGCAACCGGAGCGAGGAGCCGGAAATCCGGGCCTCCCGTCCGGGCACCATCGCCTGCACCAGCCGCAGCAGCGACTCCGGCGGCAGGAGCGGAATGGCCTGGGTCAGAAACCGGCGGCGGGCATCCCGGTCGCCGGCGGCGGAGAGCAGTCGCCTGAGCACGGCAGCTGGGGCAGCCTCGAGGAACTCAATCAGGGCCCCCCGGCCAGTAACATCCCCGACGGCATCCACCGCCACCGCGGTGAGTGCGCCCAGCAGCTGGGCATCACCACGGCCCCCGATGGGATTGAGCTCCAGGGCGATCGCCAGCTCGGTCGGGTGTCTGGCCGCGGTGGCGCGCTCCGGATCATCCAGGAGCAGGCGTTCCAGGACCAGCCAGGGATCGAGGCCGGCGGCGGCGGGCGGGAGCAGTGGACGAAGCAGGCAGTGCTGCGCGGCGGAAACCGGCGTACCCGCAGCCAGCGTGCCAAGCACCGCGATGAGCTCGGGGGCGGACACGCCGGCGCGGAACTCGATGGCGCCCACCCCGGCTTCCCGGCACTGTACCGCCAGGTCGCGCAGCGGCTCGTAATCGGGGTTGGTCTCCATTCCGTCCACGGAGAGCTGGACGCTCCGCACCTCGATGACCAGCCGCTCCCTCGACCGCAGCAGCGGCGAAAGCGCCCGCTCCAGTCCCTGGGCCGCGAGGGCAACCGAGGGGTGGGCGGATGGCTGGGCGCGAAGCCGTTGCACCAGGCTCTGCAGCGCCAGCAGCAGGTCAGCCAGGGCGGTGGAAGAGAAGGACATCCGCGCTCAATCTACATCTTCTGCCGGGGTACGGGAGGCGCCCCGGCGCCACAGGTGCGGCGGAGCCGCAACGGGGCTATAGTTTTGGCATGGGCGCTCCTCCTCCTCCCCGCCGCTCCGGCGAAACAGCGAGCATCCGGGCTTGGGCCACGGGCGCCACCGGCATGGCCGACCAGCTCCGCCGCGGGGCGTGGTATCCGGTGCTGGAGGAGACCAGCGATGGGCACGTTGTGCTCGAGGTGGACACGGAGCGGGTCACGGTGAAACGCACCGAAGTCAGGATCCGTGGCGACCGTCCCGAGAGCTGGAGCATCGTAGTCCGAACCGGGGTCATGCGACCCACCCTTGCCGGCCACCGGCTGGTGAACACCTACGCCGTCTGCCCCGATTGCACCGGTCGCCAGGAGTTTGACGGCCGCCCCGAGACGCTGATGTGCGTCCGCTGCCGCCGGGCAGCAAAGGTGGATTGGGACACCCAATACTGAGCCCGGAGACACCCCATTGGCTGGTCCGCAGGTACGCGCGCGCGGTGTGAGACCGCCGCCTGGGGCCGGGTACTCCGCGGCGCTCCCCACCCGATCCTCCGGCAGCCGGTGGACGCTTGGCGGGCTGGCAAGCGGGGTGTTGCACCTTCTGCTGATCCTCTTCCTGCTCCGCCCCTCCCCCCCACACGACGCCCGGCGGACCCAGGCCGGTCCCGAGGTGGTCGTCAACCCGATCCAGCTCTCGTTCGCGCCGCCACCTCGACCCGAGCCGCCTCCCGGTGAGGTCACGCCCCACCTGGCCGAGGCCGTCCCGCTGACTCCCGGGCCGGACGAGACTCCAGGATCTCCCGCCCTGGTGACACCCGACCCCGAGCGGAATCCCAATGCGCCGCCCGGGTCGCTGCGGGAGGAGGCCTTTCGGTCCGATCCGAGCACCGACGGGGATCAGGAGGCCGGCGATGAGGACACCGCCCCGGCGGGCGTCAGCGCGGCGGCCAGTGCGGAAACAACGGGAGAGCCCACCCTGGAGGCGGAGGCGCGCCGCATCTTTGGCCGGCCCTCGAGCCGGCTCGGCCCGACCTCAGGCAGCCGGGATAACCGGCCATGGGAGTCCGCCCAGCTCTCCCCCAGCGATGGCTGTACCCTGCCGCCGGAGGAGCCGGGTGACTCGACCGTCCCCAAGGGGATGGCGGCGGTGGCTGGGCGGATTTACCGGGAGGACAACGGCCGTCCGCTCCCCGGCGCGCGCCTGCAGATCCTGGGCACGCCGTACGGCACCTTCGCCAACGAGCGCGGCGAGTACCGGCTGGTGTTCGACCGGAAGCTGGTGGACCGCTGCCGCACCCAGGCCGTCCGGGTCAGCGCCCCGGGCTATCAGGGCCGCGACGTGATCCTGTTCGTGGGCAGCACCCCGAACGGGGATGTGCCGCTCCGGAGGTTTTGACGCTGGGCGGGCAGGGGGTTGGGCGGACGGTACGACGAAGGGTGAGATCCGATGAGGATCGCACCCTTCGTTGAGTTTACCGCCCAACCGCCTAGTTCGGCGCGTGCACCGTCGCGTGCCCGTAGTCCCGGTTGGAGCCGATGGTGGGCCCGTTCAGGTTGAAGCCGTACTCGTTCCTGACCGGTGCGATCCACTGCCGCACCGACCCGGGGAAGGGCTGCTTGCGCCCGTTCCGGCCGAACGGATCGGTATACCAGACGGTGGTGCCGTCCTGGTTGTCAATGTTGTTGTCGTTGATGTCCACGAAGCGGCGCACCCCGTTGAACTGCGAGCGCATGTCGTCGTAGGGGAGTCCGGACAGCGTGCCACCGCCGGTGGACTCGGCGCAGAGATCGCCAGCCAGGTTGCGGGCCGGATCCAGGACGTCGCACTCGGCGATCGGCCGGCCGGTGATGCCGACGATCGCGGGATCGTGGAACCGGCTGGGGAAGAAGACCTGGAAGTACGGGTTGAAGTGCGCCAGGGTGTGGCCGTTCTCGGTGCGCACGCTGTTGGAGGTCTCCCAGCTCTCGTGCAGGGCCCGGCGGTAATCGGCCCGCTGGTTGGGACCCACGTGCAGGAACTGATCCACGCAGTTGCGGTCCGGAATGCGCCGCTGGCCGCCGCCGTCGGGCGAGTTGACCGGCGTCGGTATCCCGACATCCACCCGCTGCCCGTCGCAGGTCCGGGTGAAGCCGCCCGCCTCGCCGATCGCCGTCATCATGGTCACGTGCATCTCGGTGCCGTCGGTGCAGCTGACGTGATAGACGATCTCGTGCAGGTTGTTGGTAAAGGCATCCTTGGAGTGGGTGCCCTGGTGCAGCTTGGTGAGCACGTCGCACTTGACGCTGAAGATCGAGCCGGTCACGCCATCCTGCCGGACGAACTCGACGTCGTTCTCCCAGTCCACCTTGTGGCCGAAGTGATCCTCCCGCCGCGGGTTCTGCGGATCCCAGGTCTCCAGCGCCTCGTTGGCGAGCCCGAAGGGGATGGCCCCGACCTGCCCGTGGAGGTGCGAGCCGCGCGGGTCGCGCCCGTGCTCGTGCCCGAAGCTGCAGCCCGACGGGTCCACGGGCGGATGCCAGGTGTTGTAGCGCTTGCCGTCAGGTCCAACCACCGAATAGCGGTCGTGCACCGCCTGGGTGCAGTTGTCGCTCGCCGATGGGGTCCAGATGCCGAACTGTACCGCGTTCCCCGTCTCGGTAACCGGCCCGGTGCCGGAATAGCCCGCCTCACTGCAGGCTGAAAGCACCAGCAAGGACAGGAGCGGCAGCCCGGCGGCAAGGGTCAACCGTGGCTGATTTGAAGCGCACATCGGGTACCTCCTGAACTGCGGGATGAGACTCGGCGAGTTTGCAACGCCGGGGCGAACTCCAACCCAGCTCCGTTGCGTGCCTGCCATGGACTGCGGTGAAGATCCTGTTAGTTCAGGCCAATCCCGATCCCCACCTGGATGAGGCTGGTGTTGGCGGACAGGCTGGACACGGTGTCGTTGAACCGGACGTCTCCGCCGGTGGTGCCGAGGAAGTTGGCGAACGGGACCAGGGAGAGGCCCCGCCCCACCGGCACCTCATATCCCACGCCGACCTGACCGGCGAAGGCCTGAGTCTTCACGGAATCGTCGCTGTCCTCGGCGGCGTACTTGGCCACCCCGAATCCGGTCTTGAGGAAGAAGCGGCTGCGCGGCAGCGGGTAGAGCACCGCCACCACCTGGGCCGAGGTGAGCAGGTAGTCCACCTGCCCACCCTTGTACCAGCCCAGGATCTCGGCCCCCAGACGGACCCGGCGCGCCACCGAGTAGCCGGCGGTCAGGTAGCCGCTGGTACCGCCGTCGCGGCCCCCCTGGCAGATGGAGCAGGTGAGCTGGGCCGAGCCGTGACCCACGCCGGCACCCAGGAAGAACCCGCGATGGGAGCCCGCCTCCTGGGCCCCGAGCGCGGCGGGCGGGGCGAGAAGCAGGGACGCGACAAGGGCCGCGCGGTGGATCCGACGCATGGCTGCTCCGGCCTGTCAGGGAATCACAGAGGAATACGGACGCTGCTGAAGGTGCTGCCGAGGGGGTGTTCCCGTCCGTGACCGGAGTTACAGGATCGGCGTGAGGTGGGGCGGTTGGTGAGGTGGGGGGTGTCGAGGGTGTGACACGGGTGAAGCATTGGGGGACACGATGCGCTCCGTTCACCCCCCGGGCGCGAAAAGGCCCCGCCAACCGCGCGGGGCCCTCCCGTCTGCCGAGACCGACCTATCGCTTCTGGATCACGCGGCCAGTGTCCTCATCATAGTAGAACATGGGACCCTGTCGAACGTCGTTCTTGAGTTCGCGCCGGATCAGGACCGTGCCCTCCCCAGCCCTCAACGTGGCGGGACTCTGGAAGTTGAAGGGGTCGGCCGCACTGAGGTTCACCGTGTATCCGAGGTCCCCAATCGAGCTGACGGAGGTGGCGCTCAGCGGGCGGACGTTGCCGGAGATGAAGCCCGTCATGAGCTCGCTGGCAAACAGCGGCTCCGACCAGTGTGAGCGCGCCGTCCCTGCTCCTCCCTGATCCTCGACCGGCACGGTTGTGCCGCTGCCGTTGTTCAGATTGATGAAGGAGTTCAGTGCCGCCGTGCCGGTGTGTCCGACCGTGGTCGGGTTGGCCGTCGTGGTCAGGAAGTTGGAGGGCCACAGGCCCTGGATCGGCTCCCACAGCGTGCCGTACCCGAGCACGTGGCCCATTTCATGGGTCACAACATCGGTCAGTTCGTTGTTGGCGATAAGGGCGGGCAGGTCCGCTGTGTCGAAGAACATGGTGCCGATCAGCGTGAGCCGGGTCCCGGTGCTCCGCAACACACAGGGGCCCGCCGCGGCCAGGACGCCCCCGGCGCCATCCTCGGCCTTGAGTTCCACGTAGATCCGGACATCGTCGATCGTGCCCGAGGCATTGAGCGGCGCACCAGTGGAAGTGCACGGCCCGATGTCGATGGGGTTGCTGATCGTCACGTCGGCCAGGTCGCCAGTGACGACCTGTTCCCAGCGCGCCTTGGCGGCGTCGAATGCCGCCTGGGCGGCCGACGACGGAGTGAAGATGTAGACCAGGTCGATCGTGTAGTTGGAGATGGTTGTGGCGCCCGTGGCCGTGAACGTGACCGGGCTGCCGGTCAGACCCGCCGACGTGGCCGTCATGGTATTGGTGCCAGGATTGGCGTCCGCCGTCCAGCTGCCGACGGTGGCCACGCCGGCCCCATTGGTGACCTGGGCGCCGCCGGTCATGCTGCCGTTGCCGGAGGTGATGGCGAAGGTCACGTTCACCCCCGAGACTGGGTTGCCATCGAGGTCCGTGACCTTCACCGAGGGCTTGGTCGGGACCGGCTGGCCCACCAGCGCCGACTGGGAGGTCGTGCTATTGGCCACCAGCAGCGCCGCCGGCCCCGCCGTCATGGCCACGGTGCCGGAGGTGACCCCCGACAGGCCGCTGGAAGTGAAGCGCAGAGTGCGGTTCCCGACCATTCCATTGATACGGAGGTTGCTGAAGGTCGCCTGACCGCTGGCGTCGGAGGCTACGGTAGCCGTCCCAGCCAGCGTCCCGCCCCCGCTCTGGATCGCCGCGGTCAGGTTGATGCCCGCCTGTGCCACCGCATCACCGAAGCCGTCCACCACCTGCACCACCGGCGATGGGTTGAATGCGGTGCGCACCTGGCTGGTGGCAGGAACTCCAACCAGCAGCTGGAGCGCCTCAGGCACCCCGTGCCGGGGATCACTTCCGCCGGTGCTGGAAGAGCAGGCGGCGATGAGGCTGCCAACGACCACGATGAGGGTGGGGAAACGCCACGGGTGGCGTGCAAAAGGACCCATCTGCCCCGCCCGGAACCGGAGCGGCATCAGCGCGTTAATCATAGGCCTGCCATGAGCTTAGAGTGTTGGAAGGTGCCGCTCGGGCCCTGCACGCCAGCTGGCAGTCGCAACCCCCGCGCCAGCCCGCCCCCGGCCGGCCGGCCGGGTGGCCTTCCCCGTACGCGCCGTGGATCACACAATCATAACATTGACAACCCCGTTGGGGACGGGTGAGACTCCCCCGGCCAGCAGTACGGTTGGACCCCTCAGGAGACCTCCATGAAGTACGCAGATGCTCGCCATTTCATCGCAGGGCAGTTTGTGGCCGGCGGCCCGCGATTCCTGGACGTCCACAACCCCGCCGATGGCCAGGCGATCTCCCGGGTGCCGCTGGGAGATGCCGCAGTGGTCAACCAGGCAGTTGCCGCCGCCGCCAGCGCCTTCCCTGCGTGGAGCGCCACCCCCATCAAGGAACGGGTGCAGGTCTTCTACCGCTACAAGACCCTGCTGGAGAAGCACCTGCGCGAGCTGTCTTCCCTGATCACCGAAGAGCACGGTAAGCTCGCCGGCGAGGCCGACGCCGAGATCCTCAAGGCCATCGAACTGACCGAATTCGCCTGTTCGCTGCCACAGCTTGCTGCCGGCGAGGTGATGGAAGTGAGCCGGGGCGTGGAGTGCCGGGTCGAGCGGGTTGGACTGGGCGTCGTGGCCTGTATCAATCCCTTCAACTTCCCCTCGATGGTGCCCCACTGGTCGATCCCCAACGCGATCGCCATGGGGAACACCTTCATCATGAAGCCCTCGGAGCAGGTGCCGCTGTCGGCCGGCCGGATCGCCGAGCTGCTCAAGGAGGCGGGGCTGCCCGACGGCGTGTTCAACGTGGTCCACGGCGACCGGGTCGTGGCCGAGGCGCTGTGCGACCATCCCGGCGTGCAGGCGATCACCTTCGTCGGCTCCACCAAGGTTGCCCAGGCGGTCTATCGCCGAGCCACCGGCAACCTCAAGCGGGCGCTCTGCCTGGGCGGCGCCAAGAATCATGTCATCGTCATGCCGGATGCCGATCCCGAGATGGCGGCGGGCGGCGTGCTCGCCGCGATGTCCGGCTGCACCGGGCAGCGCTGCATGGCGGCCTCGGTCATGATCGCGGTTTCCGCCACCGACCACATCGTCGCCCGCCTGGCAGAACAGGCCCGGGCGATGGTTACCGGGCGCGACGTGGGCCCGGTGATCAACGCCGCCGCCAAGAGCAGGATCGAGACCCACATCACCGAGGCCGTCTCCGCCGGCGCCACCCTGCTGGTGGATGGCCGCGGCGCCAAGGTGAAGGGCAAGGAAGGCGGCTGGTACGTCGGCCCCACCGTACTGGACCACGTGACCCCGGAGATGAAGCTGGCGCAGGAAGAGGTCTTCGGGCCGGTGCTGGCCATCGTCCGGGCGAAGGACCTCGACCAGGCGATCGCGGTGGAGAACGCCTCACCCTATGGCAACGCCGCCGCCATCTTCACGGAGTCCGGCGGCGCCGCCCGCAGCGCCATGGAGCGTGCTTCGGCCGGCATGGTCGGCGTCAACGTCGGCGTCCCGGTGCCGCGCGAGCCCTTCGGGTTCGGTGGCTGGAACGATTCCCGCTTCGGCGTGGGCGACATCACCGGCAAGGGCTCCATCGAGTTCTGGAGCAGGAGCCGCAAGATCACCTCCAAGTGGAACCGGGAAGCCGGGACCAACTGGATGTCCAAGTAATACCGAGCAGTCTGTGAGCGGGGATCTCACGAGCACGTAGTGGGGGCCATCCCTGGAGGTCCCCCGGCAGTACTGAGCGACCGACGAGGACTCGATGACCGCCACCGCCCCGGCCCGCCCCGCCCTTCCCCCGACGGACCATCGCCCCCGCCCGTACACCGGCCCGTCCAAGGCGGAGGTGCTGGCGCTGCGCCAGCGCTACACCAACCCCGCGATCTTCACGCTCTACCAGGAGCCGCTGATGATCGTCGAGGGGCACATGCAGTACCTCTACGACGAGACCGGACGGCGCTACCTGGACCTGTTCGCGGGGATCGTGACCGTGTCGGTGCGGGCACTGCCATCCCAAGGTCACCCGGGCCATCCAGGAGCAGGCCGCCGCGCTGGCGCACACCACCACGATCTACCTGCACCCCAACTTCCCCCGCTTCGCCGAGAAGCTGGCGTCCAAGATGCCGCCGGGGCTGGATGTGACCTACTTCGTGAGCAGCGGCAGCGAGGCCAACGACCTGGCGCTGCTCATGGCGCGCGCCTACACCGGGCACCAGGACGTCATCGCCGTCAGGAACGGCTACCACGGCGGCTCCGCCGCCATGATGGCGGCCACCAGCCACCACACCTGGAAGTTCCCGCAGCAGATCAACAGCGCCATCCACCACGCCATCTGCCCCGATCCCTACCGGAGCCCGTTCACCGGCACGCCCGAGGAGATCGCCAGCAAGAGCGCCAACGAGATCCGGGAGATCATCCGCTACTCCACCCCGGGCCAGATCGCCGCGTTCATCGCCGAGCCGATCCAGGGGGTGGGCGGCGCCACCCGGGGCGCGCCCAACTACCTGCCCGAGGCGTATGCCATCACCCGGGCACACGGCGGGGTCTGCATCGCGGATGAGGTGCAGACCGGCTTCGGCCGCACCGGCGAGCACTTCTGGGGCTTCCAGAACTCGGGCGTGGTGCCGGACATCGTCACCATGGCCAAGGGCATCGGCAACGGGGCGCCGCTGGCGGCCGTCACCACCCGGCGGGAGATCGCGGAGACGCTCAAGCAGCGGATCCACTTCAACACCTTCGGCGGCAACCCCATCAGCATGGCCGCCGGGCTCGCCACCCTTGAGGCCATCGAGGAGGACGGCCTGCAGCAGAATGCGAAGGTGGTCGGCGCCCGGCTCAAGGCCGGCCTCGAGGGGCTGCAGCGGCGCCATAAGCTCATCGGCGACGTGCGCGGTCAGGGGCTGATGATCGGGCTGGAACTGGTCCGGGACCGCGGCACCAAGGAACCCGCAAAGGAAGAAGCGCTCGCGGTGATGGAACAGGCCAAGGACCTCGGCGTGCTGCTCGGCAAAGGCGGCCTCGATGGCAACACCCTCCGCATCAAACCGCCGATGTGCGTCACGGCGGCCGACATTGACTTCGCCGTGGAGGTGCTGGACCTGGCCATCGGCAAGGCCGGAAAGTAGGGGGCGCCGCCCCCCGCCTCACGACGAAAACCCGATCCCCAGCCGGTCCAGGATCCGGAGCATCAGTCCCGGCGGCTCGCCCTGATCCACCCGGCGGAGCGCGCGGGTCACGGTGCGCACCGCCAAGCCGCGGAGCGGCTCGGGCGGATACGGAAACGGCGGGCGGGTGACCAGCGCCGACTGCAGCAGCTCGCTCGGCCGCTCCAGCGCCATGTGCGCCAGGATCCGCCCCGCGATCCGGGTGCTGCCGAGCCCGTGACCGGTGAAGCCGAGCCCGTAGGTCACCTTCCCGCCGTAGGCGTGGCCGAAGTACGGTGTGAGGCGCGTCGTGGAGCAGATGGCACCCCCCCAGCGATATTCCCACCGGAGTCCGGCCAGGTCGGGGAAATGTCGCCGCCAGCTCGCTTCGAGCGACTCGTAATGGGCTGGCGAGTGGTCACACGACGGATCCACCCGGTTGCCCCCGTAGTAGGCCGCCTCACTGGTGCCCCACAATACCCGCCCATCTGCGGTAGGACGGTAGTAATTGAAGAAGGTCCGCCCGTCGGTGATTCCCTGCCGGTTCCGCCAGCCGATCTCCTCCCACTGCACCGCCGAGAGCGGCTCGCTCACCAGGATGTAGTCGTAGAGCGGGATGAACCGGAACAGCACCCTGGGGAGCAGGTGATGGGTGTACGCGCTGGTGGCGAGCAGGACGCGCGGCGTGCGCAGCTCTCCCCGCTCGCCAACGACCCGCATCAGCGAGCCATCCCGCTGCAGCCGGTTGACCACGCTCCGCTCGTACACCGTGACGCCGAGCCGCTCGGCTTCCTGCCGGAGCCCGTCGGTGAATTTCGCCGGGTCCAGGATCCCGCCCCGGCGCACCGCCACCGCGCCACGGTAGAGCGGTGAGTGCACCTCGCCCCTTACCTCCTCCTCCGAAAGCAGCCGGAAGCTGTCCACGCCGAGTTCGGCGGCGACCTCCACGCTTCGGCGGCCGTCCTCCACCTGGGCGGGGGTGAGCGCTACCATCAGCCTGCCGGTGGGCTCCCAGGCGCAGTCGATCTTCCGTTCGGCGATGAACGCGAGCAACTCGCTCACGTTGCTCTCTCCCAGCCGCACCAGCCGGCGGGCCTCCTCCATGCCGAAGTGCTGGATCGCCAGCGCGTGACTGTGGTCCACCGTCTCCGACAGCATCCCGGCATTCCGGCCGCTGGCCCCGAAGGCGGCGATGCCCTGCTCCACCACCGCCACCTGCCGCTCGGGCGCCAGCCGCTTGAGGAAGATGGCGGTCCACAGCCCGGTCAGTCCCGCGCCGATGACTACGATGTCGGCCTCACGCCGACCCTCCAGCGAAGTCACCTCGCGCGGGGGGAGACCAGCCAGCCAGTAGCAGGCGGATTCGATCGACATGGGAGTTGTAGAGGAGCCTGGAAGCGGAACGGGAGCGGCGCCGGTGGCCCGCTCCCGCCCGGTTCAGCCGCGCGAGTGCTAGCGCGAGATCATGATATGTGCCCAGGGCTTGCCGGGGAACATCAGCCACGGCAGTCCGCCGCCCGGGCGGGCGGAGAGGCCGGTGGATTCCGGCGTGGCGTAGGGGATGTAGACGACCTGCAGCGACGCAGGGCTCCGGGCCAGGCCGGTGGCCGCGTCCACGCTGTCTGCCGGGGCGTAGAGGTTGTACAGCATGCGCGGTCCGTCGGGCATCTTGAGGGCGCCGGACTGCACTTCGGCCAGGCGCACGCTGTCAATTTCGCCGCGCGAACTGCCCGCCGCCGCCAGCTCGCGGCCGCGGGTCATGAACGGATCGAGGTCCTTGTGATAACAGGCCACGTGCCAGCGGGGCTCCGCCGGGTCGTCGGCCAGGCAGACCATCTCGTTGCTGCCCTGCCGCAGCAGCGCCGGCCGATGGTAGTTGCTGAAGCCCAGGACGGTGGCATTGGCCCGGTAGGCCTCCGGCAGGGCGCTGACCGCGCCGGCGATCTGGAGCTCCGGCGCGGGCACCTGCGCCAGCAGCGGCGTGACGGCGGCAAGCGCCAGGATCAGCGCCGGGATGTGGGTTCGCATACAGGAGCTCCAACTCGATGGGGAGGGAGGGGATGCGGGTGGCTCAAATCAACGGCCTCCCACCCGGTCCGCAAGTGGGCCGCCATCGGCCCGATCCAGCCGGAGTTCGCGGCGGCACCCGTGGCAGGTCGTCTTGCGGGGGAGCCGGACTGCGGCGCCGGTCAGGCCGAGTGACTGCTCCCGGCCGCAGAATGGACAGGTACCGCGGGCGCTGGTGAAGACCGCGCGCTGGTTGAGGCGGCGGATGCCGAGCACCGAGCCCGTGATGAGGGCGGCGGGGGGGAAGAAGAGATGGACCAGGGGAATGGGCAGGGTGATCAGTGCCGCCAGCACCCCGGCACCGAGCACGGTGCCGGCCCGCTTGAGCCGCTCGGCCCGCTCCAGCGAATGCACCAGGGCGACCCCGGTCGCCGGAGCCGCCCCGAATCCGCTTACCGACAGCTGCAGCGATTCATCGTCCACCCGCTGAGCCTAGCAGCCCGCCGGAGCCGGGGCAACCCGGCCCCGACCACCACTCACGACACCTGACGCTCGGCGGCCAGCAGTTCCTCCTTGCGGGGAAGGCCCCAGCGATAGCCGCCCAGGCTGCCGTCGCTCCGGATGACGCGGTGGCAGGGGATGATCACCGCGGCACGGTTGGCGGCCACCGCACTGGCCACAGCACGTACCGCCCGCGGCTTGCCCACCCGCCTGGCCAGCTGCTGATAGCTCACGGTCTCTCCCGGCGGGATCTCCAGCAGCGCCTGCCACACCCGCCACTGAAACGCGGTGCCGGCCAGGTCCAGCGGCAGGGCATCGCCTGGGGTCGTCCCCGGCCGGGCGATCCGTGCCGAGACCTGCCGGACGAGCTTGCCGAGCCACTCCTCTGCCCCGGCGTCCACCCGCTCCAGTGCCGCCCGGGGGAACTGGGCCGTGAGATCCCGCACCAGTCCGGTATCGGTATCGCCGAGCAGCACCGCGGCAACGCCCCGGGTAGTCACACCCACCAGCAGCCGCCCGTACGGCGACGCGACGATCGTGAACCGGATCTCCATACCTGCCCCTCCCTGACGATAGGCGCCCGGCGTCATGCCGAGCAGAATGTGAGCCCGCTCGTAGAGCCGGCTGCTGGAGCCGAACCCGGTCTCGAAACCGGCCCGACTCACGCTGGGCTCCCGTCGGAGCGCAGTACGGAGACGTCCCGTCCGGAGCGACTCGGCGTATTCCCGGGGCGAGAGCCCCGTCATCCGCTTGAAGGTGCGCTGCAGGTGCCACGGGCTGAGCCCGGCCACTCGCGCCAGCGTGGCGAGCCGCACCGGCTCCCCGGCGTGGCCGTCGAGATAGGCCCGCGCCCGGGCAACCGCCTGCGTGGCAGCGTCCTGCCCCTGGCCGTCGGGCTTGCAGCGCTTGCAGGCCCGGAAACCGGCGGCCTGGGCCAGCGCCACTCCCCCGAAGAACCGCACCCGGTCCCGCCGCGGCCGGCGCGACGGACAGGACGGGCGGCAGAAGATCCCGGTACTGGTGACACCGTAGACGAAGTGCCCGTCGGAGGCCCGGTCCCGGGTAGCGACCGCCTTCCACGCGCCCTCTTCGTCCACCACCGTCGTGACCGGCCGCCCGGACTGGCTCATCTGATCTCCCCGAGGATTCCGCGATGCCCTCCGCGGAGACTAAGATGAAGGGAAGGCCCGGTGGAGGCTATCCGGTCCTTGCGATTGTATCGAATCCGCCTCCTCGGCCCGCGCCTGCAGCACCCCCCAGCGGCCGGTGCGTTGCCGGGGACCATCCCTCACAACCGCATTCGGGAAACAGACCATGGGGATTAGAATCACCATCTTGTCGGGGTCTTCATCGTGGTACTGCTCGCCGCCCGCTACGTGATGACCCGCTGGTGCAGGAACGCACCGTGAGCTTCCGGCGCCAGCGCGCTGGCACGGCACGATCCGCTCGACCGGGCTAGCTTCTGACGTACCCTGGCGCCGGGCTCACCATGGCAGGATTCGGTGTCGCTGCTGCGACTTCAGGCCCTCGCCACCCCATACAAGGAGGCCGCATGGGCGGACGCGGAATCATCTGGTTTCTCGTGGTCGGCATCATCGCCGGCTGGCTCGCCGGCAAGCTCATGAAGGGATCCGGCTTCGGGCTGGTCGGCGACCTGGTCCTCGGCGTCCTCGGCGCGGTGGTCGGCGGCTGGCTGTTCGGACTGGTCGGGATCGCCGCGTGGGGATTCGTGGGCAGCATCATCGTCGCGGTGGTGGGCGCGCTGGTGCTGCTCTACGGAGTCCGCATGCTCAAGGGTGGCTGAGCCGCTGATGCGGTGGTGTCTGCTGGCGCTGGCGATGCTGCCGGCCCCTTTCCTTTCGGCGCAGGACTCCCCGCCGCCAGTGGGGACGCTCCAGGTCTCGGTCACCGGAATCCGCGTGCGGCAGGGCGGGATACTGCTGGTGGCGCTGTATCACGGCCGGGCGGGTTGGCTGGAGCTGGATTCCGCCGTCGCGGTTGCGCGGGTGCCGGTCGGCGCAGATTCGATGCTGATCGCCTTTGAAGGGGTGCCGCCCGACTCGGATTATGCCATCGCCGTGACCCACGACAAGAACGGCAACGACAGGATGGACATGCGCTGGTTCCCCTTCCCCAAGCCGAAGGAGGGTGCCGGCGTCTCGCGGAACAACGTGCGGATGGGAAAGCCGAAATTCGATGAAGCCCGCTTCACGCTGGCCGACGGAGCCGGTTCCCAGCACATCGTGCTGCGCTACTAGACACCTGCCCCCACGGCGAGCCCGCGCGCGTTATACTCCAAGTGTCGCCCTCGGGCGGGGGGTTCACAGCCCGATCTCCGCGACACCACGGCAAGGCCACTATCAGTTGCTCTTGGAGAGGACAGACCCATGCACGTTCAGATCAACACCGACGGCGCCACCGATGGCAACGTCGCCCTGGCCGAGCAGGTCGAGGCGGCGGTGCGCGGCAGCCTGAGCCGGTTCAGCACGCAGATCACGCGGGTGGAGGTCCATCTGGGGAATGAAAGCGGCAGTGTCACCACCGGGGAGAACAAGCGCTGCCTGCTGGAGGTCCGTCTCGCCGGCCACCAGCCGATCGCGGTGAGCCACCAGGCGGCGACCCTGGAACAGGCGCTCAGCGGGGCGACCGACCGAATGAAGCGCTCCCTCGACAGCACCCTGGGGCGCCTGACCGGCCACTAACAATCCGACACCTTCCGGCCCGTCATGGGGACCACTCCGGTTCTCGTGGCGGGCCGGTTTCGTTCCGGGCGGCTGCGGTCTTCACCCCTCCGCAGGGCTGACACTCCCTCACGCAGGCCGGAAGGACCCGCCTACGGCTGGGGCCGCACCAGCCGGGACACCAGCGGGCCCAGGCTGAGTCCCTGCACCAGGATGGAGAAGCACACCACGACGTAGGTGGCGGTGATCAGCAGCCCGCGATGCTCCGAAGGCGGCAGCGAGAGGGCCAGCGCCACGGAGATGCCGCCCCGGAGCCCGGCCCAGGTCAGGATCTTCACCACATGCGGGCTGAAGCTGCGCACCCGCCGCAGCAGCGTCACCGGCACCCCCACGCTCACGACCCGCGCCAGCAGCACCACCGGCACCATGATCAGGCTGGCCACCAGCGGCGGGCCCCGGAAATCGAGGACGATGACCTCCAGCCCGATCAGGACGAACAGCACCGCGTTGAGGAAGTCATCCACCAGCTCCCAGAACGCGTCCAGCCGCTCCCGGGTGGTATCCGACATCGCCAGCGCCCGGCCCTGGTTGCCGACGAACAGCCCTGCCACCACCATCGCGAGCGGACCGGAGATGTGCAGCCGGTGGGCCAGCGCGTAGCCGCCGGTCACCACCGCGAGGGTGAGCAGGATCTCCACCTGGTAGTTGTCCACCCGCTTGAGGAACTGGTAGGCGGCCCAGCCGAGCACCGCGCCGTACAGCAACCCACCGAGCGCCTCGGTGGCGAACAGCTCCACCACCGCCTCGGCGGAGATGGGGCCGGGACCGGCCCCCAGTTCCAGCAGGAGCAGGAACACCACCACCCCGATGCCGTCGTTGAAGAGCGACTCGCCGGTGATCTTGGTGAACAGCGACGGGGGCACTCCCGCCTGGCGCAGGATCGCCCCGACGGCGATGGGATCGGTCGGCGCGAGCACCGCGCCCAGGATCAGGCAGGGCAGGAGCGGCACCGCCAGCCCCAGCCAGCCGAACACCAGCCACGCCAGCCCGCCGACCAGCGCGGTCGAGATCACCACCCCCACGGTGGCCAGGGTGGCGATGATGCCCTTCTGCGAGAGGATATCGTCGAGGTTGACGTGCAGCGACCCGGCGAACAGCAGCGCGCCCAGCATGCCGTTGAGCAGCGCGTCGTCGAAGTCGATGGCGTAGACGAAGGCCAGCACCGGTTCCAGCGGCACCACGCCCGAGCGGCCCAGCGCCACCAGCACCAGGGAGAGGCCCAGCGACATCGCCATGAGTCCGATGGTGGTCGGCAGGTGCACGTAGCGGTGATTGAGCCACGAAAACAGGGCGGCCATGGTGGTGAGGACCGCGAGCAGATCGAAGGTGGACATGGCGGCAGCTCCGGTCGGGCCGGGTGAGGTCAGGACGGGATGCGGCTGGCGGCTAGAACTGGTCGTCCTCGTCGTCCGGCGGGTCGCCCAGCCAGCCCCGGCGCTGGAAATAGAACAGCATGCCGATCGCCGTCAGCAGCATCACCAGCAGCAGCGCCGGGTAGCCCCAGCGTGAGTGCAGCTCGGGCATCGCCTCGAAGTTCATCCCGTAGATGCCGGCCAGAAAGGTCAGCGGGATGAAGATGCTGGCCATGATCGTCAGCACCTTCATCACCTCGTTGGTCCGGTTGCCCAGCGCGGAGAGGTAGGTGTTGAGCAGCCCGGCCACCAGCTCCAGGTGGCTGTCCACCACGTCCACCACCTGGGCCGCGTGATCGTAGGTGTCCCGCAGATACATCCGCACCTCCGGGCTCATGAACTGGCTGCCGTCGCGGAGCAGCCGGTTGAGCGCCTCACGCTGGGGCCAGATCCCCCGCCGCAGCCCCAGCAGCACCACCTTGAGCCGGTTCAGCCGGGTGAGGGTGCGCCGGCCCGGCCGGGTGAGAATCTGCTCCTCCAGCCGGGCCAGCACCTCACCGAGGTGCTCCAGCACCGGGTAGTAGCCGTCCACGATCGTATCCAGCAGGGCGTACGCGAGGTAGTCCGCCCCGGACGAGCGCATCGGGCCCAGCCCCTCCCGGATGCGCACCCGCACCGGATCCAGCACGTCGCCGTAGCGTTCCTGGAACGACAGGACATATCCGGGTCCCAGCACCAGGCCGACCTGTTCCGCGTCCACCTCGAAGGCGCCCTCGAGCCGGGCCATGCGGGTGATGAGCAGCAGCTGGTGGGGGTAATCCTCGATCTTGGGCCGCTGCGGTGCGTTGACCATGTCCTCGAGGGCCAGCGGATGCAGCCCGAACCGCTCGCCCACGCGGCGCAGGATCCGCTCGTCCCCCAGCCCCTGTACGTCGATCCAGGTCACCCCGGGCTGGCTCGGCGCCGGCAGCGCGAGGCTCTCGGGGTCGGTGACCGGGCCCTCCTCCACTCCGTCGGGCCGGTACCGGATCATGTGGATGCGCGGTGGCAGGGCGCCCGCCTCCATCACCAGCGTGCCCGGCCGGGCACCCACTGGCGGGTGCCGCTTGCGGAACGGAGTCAGCATGACGCCTCCCTCAGGCCGCGCGGCCGGTGAGCGACTTGGTGACCTGCGGGTCCAGGTGCAGGTCCAGCTGCGGGAAGGCGATGACGATGCCCTTCTCCTGCAGCGCCCACCAGATGGCCTCGTGCAGATCGGACGCGGCGTGGGCCTGATCCCAGGGCTGGTCAATCCAGAGGCCCACCTGCCAGTCCACGCTGTGCTGACCGAAGGCGGTCATGAACACCGTCGGGTCGCGTGGGGACGACCATTTGGCGCCGGCGGTGCGGGCCGCCTCGAGCAGCGTCGCCCGCACCAGCGCCATGTCCGAGCTGTAGGACACTCCCACCGGCACTCGCACCCGGTAGTCCGATTCCCGCAGCGTGAAGTTGGTCACTGTGGTCTCCACCAGCACCGAGTTGGGGATGATGAGGTCCTCGCCGTCCTTGGTCTGAGCCACGCAGGATCGGATGCCCACCTCGCTCACCTTGACCAGCTTGCCCTCCACGGCCAGCAGGTCGCCGGGCTTGATGGCCCGCTCCGAGAGCAGGATCACCCCGGCCACGAAGTTCTGGGCGATGCTCTGCATGGCGAAGCCCAGCCCCACCGCGAAGACCGCCCCGGCGGCGAACATCGCCGCCAGCTCGATGCCGGCGGTGCTGAGGGCCACCGCGAAGCCCATGATCAGGACGGAGTAGTAGATGAGCCCGCTCACCGAGCCGGCCACGTCGGGCTTGGCCCCGCGGCGGGTCAGGGAAGCGGCAACCACGCGCCGGAGAACGCGGGCCAGCCACAGGGTGACCAGCATCACGAGCAGGCTGGCCAGCAGGGTGGAAACCGTGACCACGGTGTTCCCGATCGTGAACAGGCGGACTTCCAGGATCCGCCCCAGCGCCTGCATCAGGTTGCTCATGCCTTCGATCCCCTTTCCGAGACAGATGCCGGGGTGATTTGACCCGGCCTTCCGGAGAAACTATCCTGCCTGTACGCCCATGCCCAAACGCTCCCCTGCCCGGCCGCGCACCGGCTCCTCCCGCGCGGCTCCCCCCATTGCCGATGTCCTCCACGGGCTGCGCCAGGTCGTCCAGGCGCTGGAGGACAGCTCGCGCGAGTTGTATCTCGAATACGGGCTGACAGCCTCACAACTCTGGCTGCTCAGGACCCTGGAGAGCGGCGGCCCTCAGCCCTCCGGCGTGCTGGCCCGCCAGCTGGCGCTCCCGCCCAGCACCCTGGCAGCACTGGCCGATCGCCTGGACCGGCGGGGGCTGATCACCCGGAGACGGGAAGCGACGGACCGGCGGTTCATCCGGCTCCGGCTCACCCCGGCGGGGGTCCGGCTCGCCGCCCGGGTGCCCGCCACGCCGCAGGGCCGGCTGGTCCGGGCGCTGGAAGCGATGCCGGCGGCCCGGCTCCGTCAGCTCCGCACCGCCGTGGCCGACCTGGTCACGGCGCTGGGCGCCGGCGGGCTGGACGCAGCGCCGCTGTTCACCCGTCTCGATCGCTGAGGGCCGGCAGGAACCCGCCGGAGGCTGGAGCGCCGCTCAGCGCCAGCCGCGGAGCTGGCGCACGTAGTCGTGGAGCAGCAGGAACTTCTCGTACACCACCACGCCCTTCCGCTTCTGGCCGAACTCGGAAAACAGCTCCCGGAGCCGGCCCCGGCGGGTGACATAGAACCGGAAGGTCTCGGCGAAGTCCTCCTGCGGGTGCTTGGCGGCGTAGACGCTCACGTGGTTCACCGGGCTGATGGCCACCCGTCGCCGCTGGAAGTACACCCAGGTATCGTCCATCCCGCGGTAGACCTGGTCCACCTCGCCGAAGGTGCGCTGGAACCGCGGCGTCCGGGTCCAGGCCCAGTGATGGTACAGGAAGCTGTGCCCCAGCTCGTGGCAGATCAGCCCCACCAGCATGGTCCACGGAATCTCGTCCCGGGTCCGCTTCCCCACCACGTAGCGCTGCTCGATCTCGATGATCTTGGGATGGCGCGGGTCCACGCCCGAGATGCCGGGCCTGAGCAGCACCCGGTAGCCCCAGTCCCGGAGCCCCGACACCAGCAGCAGCCGGCGCACCCGGGTGAGCGCCCGGGGAATGAGGTTCCGCCCGGTGGCATCGTCGCCGCACCAGGGGCAGCTGTTCATCCAGTCGTCCACGCCGCGGGCACAGTGGGGGCAGTCGCCCTCGAACTTGTCGTCCTCGTTCCAGCCCTGGGGCCGCCCGCACCAGGGGCAGTACGGCATCGGGTACTGCACTCCGCCGCCGCAGCCCCAGTCGCACTTGGCGTCGAAGCGGAATCCCTTGGGGGCGCGCAGCGGCTCCTCGCTGCTCACCCCCTCCTCGTAGATGTCGGTGCCGCACCAGGGACACCAGGAGTGGTGGTCGGACACCATCCAGCCGCAGCGATGGCACTCGGCGCCGGTGAGCTGGTGCACGTCTCCCCAGCGCTGGGCCCGGCTGCAACTGGGACAGTAGGGCCAGTAGCGCTTGAGATCATAGCCGCAGACGCAGCGCGTCTCCGGCGTCGGGTACGGCTCCCGCCGCTTACGCCTCGGCACGCGCCACCGCCTCGTCCACGATCCGCTGGATGAACTCGTGATACTCCATCCCGGCCTTCTCCGCGGCGTTGGCGGCGTCGTGCCCCCAGGAGATGAACGGATTGGCGTTCGCCTCGATGAACCACACCTCGCCCCTGGGGGTGAGCCGCACGTCCATCCGGGCATAGTCCCTGAGCCATAACGCCCGGTACGCGGTGCGGCAGACCTCCTCCAGCCGCTCGCGGGCCGCCTTGGCGATCCGCCGGGCAAAGACGTTCTTGATGCCCTTGCGCTCGCGGTACCCTTCGTCCCACTTGGCGCTCCGGGTGGCGATGCGCTCCTCCGGCCGGGTGACCTTGTCGAAGACCATCTCGGTGGGCGGCAGCAGCACCACGTCTTCCCCGTTGCCCAGCATGGTGATGTACAGCTCCCGCCCCTCGACGTACTCCTCCACGATCGCCGGCTGCGCGAACCGCTCATGCACGAACGCCACCCGCTCCGCCAGGGCGTCCTTGTCCTTCACCACCGAGGCCTGGGCGATGCCCTGTGAGGCGTCCGTCTGCAGCGGCTTGATGATGAGCGGGAACTCCAGCTCCGGCGCCCGGGTCACCCGCTCCCCCGGCCGGTAGGTCACGAAGCCGGGCACCCGGATGCCGTGCCAGGCCAGCACCTTCTTGCTCATCGCCTTGTTGCGGGTCACCAGCAGCCCCAGCGGGCTGGACCCGGTGTAGGGCCAGCCACCGGATTCGAAGAAGGCGGGATAGAGATAATCGAGGTTGGCATCGCCGTGGAGCGACTCGGCGGCATTGAAGACGAGATCGGGGTGAAACTCGGCCAGTTGGAGCATCAGGGTAGCGAGGTCGTTCTTGGCGCCCAGCAGGTGGACCTCGTGCCCATGCTCCTGCAGGGCGTTGGCCACCTGGTACTCCATCTCCGGCTCATCCCGATGCCACGCCGCGACCTCCTTCTGCATCTGGCGCTCGTGGTCCTTCGGCCCCCAGTTGGCGTAGGGGGTGTCGAACACGACGGCGATTTTCACGGGATCGGGGGTCGGGGTTCGGCTCGGGTCAGCAGGCGCAGTCGGGGACGGTCCGAGGCCGGAGACGGGGTAGGATACCGGGCGCCGCAAGGCGCAGCAACCCCGGCGTCCGGGGCAGAGGGCGGATCAGACCTCTCCCGTTTCCCCCTCCCGCGGCGTGTCCGACTTCGTCCCTCCGCCGGCGTCCGGGCGACCCGGCTCGTGCACCTCCTGCCGGCGGTCCACCAGCGCCTGCAGGCCGGACAGCAGGGCCCGATCGACTTGCGCCGGGGTCACCTGGGGGTGATCTGCGAGAAACGCCGGCAGCCCGCGGCCATCCTTGAGGTACTCCATCAGCGTCCACAGCGAGACCCGGGTGCCACGAATCACAGGCACCGAGGCCATCATGCCGGATGAATACATCTTCACGTCCTTTTCGGGGTCCACCAGCGCCTCCTTGCAGCGGGTCCCAGGCCGCGGAACCTCACGGCCCTCTCTAGAGCTAACCAGCAGCAGCGCCCCGACACAAGTGCAAGGCGCCGTTCACCTCCGTCAGGTCCACGGCGCCCGCGTTGCCCCGCCGCGTCGCGCCGCCTAGTTTTCGGTGGCGCCCCTCGACAGTACCCGTCCACACGGGCCCCCATTCCCCGCACCGCCCAGAGACTGCTCCGCATGCCGGCAACCAAGTCCTTCTACGATTTCTCGGCGCGGTCCCTCGATGGCAAGGCCCTCCCCATGTCCCGTTACCGGGGCAAGCCGCTCTTGATCGTCAACGTCGCCAGCGCCTGCGGCTTCACTCCCCAGTACGAGGGCCTGGAAGCGCTCTACCGCCGGCACCGGACGGAGGGCCTGGTGGTGCTCGGCTTCCCCTGCAACCAGTTCGGCCAGCAGGAACCCGGCGACCCCGCCGAGATCCAGCGGTTCTGCTCCACGACCTATGGAGTCACCTTCCCTCTGGCAGCCAAGGTGGACGTGAACGGACCCGGCGCCCACCCGCTGTACCAGTTCCTCAAGGCCGAACGACCCGGGGCACTGGGCTCGCAGGCCATCAAGTGGAACTTCACCAAGTTCCTGGTGGGCCCCGACGGCCAGGTGCTGCAGCGTTACGCGCCGAGCACCTCCCCCGAGCAGATCGAGAAAGACATCCTCCCTCTCCTCGCCGCCTGACACCGCATGCCCACCGACCCCTCTCCGTGGCGGGTCTCCGTGGGCGACCAGACCACGACCGTGGCGTGGGATCCCGCCGCCGAGCGGCCGGGGCGCCGGGTCTTCGTCTGCGCCCACGGGGCCGGCGGGCACATGGCAGACCGCTCCGTGCTGGCCCTGAGCGCGGTGCTCCGCCCGCGGGGGCTCGACGTGGTCCGCTTCAACTTCCTCTACCGCCAGGCGGGATCGGGCCGTCCCGACCCGATGCCCCGGCTGCTCAGCTGCTTGAGCGCGGTGCTGGCCAAGGTGCGGGCCGACCTCCAGCCGGAGCTGCTCATAATCGGCGGCCGGTCCATGGGCGGCCGGGCGGCGTCGGTGCTGGCCGCGGATGGATATGACTGCCACGGCCTCCTGCTTCTCGCCTATCCGCTGCACCCGCCAGGGCAGCCCCAGAAGCTCCGGACCAGTCACCTGCCCGCCATCCGGGTGCCGGTGCTCTGTTTCAGCGGCACCCGCGACGCCTTCTGCCAGCGGGACCTGATGGAAGGGGTCCTGGGGAAGGTCGGCCCGCGCTGGACCATGCACTGGCTGGAGGGGGCGGATCACAGCTTCCATGTTCTCAAGCGCTCCGGCACCACCGATGCCGCGGTACTGGCCCAGGTCGCCGACCGGACCGGGGCGTGGGTGGAATGGCTGGCCCGGACGCCCTAGCCGGGGCGACCGGCGCGTTGCGGCTGGATGTACCGATGCCTAGCTTGTGTCATCCCGCCGCTGCGCCCCTTCGCTCCGCGTCGATCCCTCCACCAGCCCAGAGTGCACCGAGAATGAGCCATGCTGGTGATTCGTCCATCTGGCGTCCGCGCGGGGCCAGGTGGCTCGGGCCGGCCATCACCATCCTGGTGGCGCTGCTCGCCGAGCTGCTCGCCGATACCCCGCTCCGCGTGCCCAACCCGCCGGCACTGCTGGTGCTGCTGATCGTCTACTCCGCCTTCCAGGGCGGCCTCACCGCCGGGCTCGTCAGCGCCGCCGTCGCCTGGGCCTACGTCGCCCATTTCTTCTCCAATCCCGGCGACCTGTTCGCCTACACCGATGACAACCTCCGCCGGGTGATCCTCTGGGGAGTGGCCATGCCGGCCATGGCGGCGCTGGTGGGCCACCTGCAGCATCGCGCCTCCCGGGTCGGCACCGTGGAGGCCAGCTTCGAGGCGCTGAAAGCGGAGATCGCGGCGCGCGAGAAGACCGAGACGGCGCTGGCCGGACGGGCCCGGCAGCAGGCGGTGGTCGCGGAGCTGGGCCGCCTGGCGCTGGCCGGCGGCGGGCTGCAGGAGCTCCTCGACTACGCAGTGGCGGGTGTGGCCGAGAGCTTCGGGGTGGAGTTCTGCAAGGTGCTGGAACTCGAGCCTGGCGGCTCCACCCTGCGGCTCGTGGCGGGCGTCGGCTGGCGGCCAGGCCTGATCGGCCAAGCCACTGTTCCCGCCCAGCGGGATTCTCAGGCGGGTTTCACCCTGCACCGCCTGGAGCCCGTCGTCACCGACGATCTACGCAGCGAGACCCGATTCAGCGGCCCGCCGCTCCTGCTCGACCACGGCGTGGTCAGCGGCCTCAGCGTCATCATCGGCGATCACGACCGGCCCTTCGGCGTGCTGGGCGCGCACACCACCCGCCGGCGAGCATTCACCCCGGACGACGTGACGCTGTTCCAGTCGGTGGCCAACGTCCTGGCGGTGGCCATCCAGCGCCAGCGCGCGGAAGCCGAACTGCGTCAGGCAGCCGCCCACCTGGCCAACGTGACCGCGGTGAGCCCCGCCATCCTGTACACCCTGGAGTACCGGGAAGGCCTGCCGGTCACCACCTGGGTCGGCGAGAACGTGACCAGCCTCGCCGGCTACAGCGTACCCGAGGCGCTTCAGCCCGGCTGGTGGAGGACCCAGCTCCACCCCGAGGACCGCGACAAGGCGCTCGCGGTGGCGGCCCAGCTCGGGCTCCAGGGAGACCGGTCCAGTCATGAGTATCGCTTCCTGCGCAAGGATGGCACGGCCATCTGGATCCGGGACGAGCGGCATCTGCTCCGGTCCGAAGATGGCACCCCGTACGAAATCGTGGGCGCGTGGATGGACGTCACCGAGCGCCGCGGCCTGGAGGAGCAGTTCCTCCAGGTCCAGAAGATGGAAACCGTCGGCTTGCTCGCCGGCGGAGTGGCGCACGACTTCAACAACCTGCTCACCGTCATCACCAGCTCTGTGGATCTGGCGCTGCCCCGGCTGGGGGACGACGATCCGCTGGCCGCAGACCTGCGGGAGATTCGCCGGGCGGCGGACCGGGCCGCGGCCCTGACCCGGCAGCTGCTCGCTTTCAGCAGGCGGCAGATCCTGCGGCTGGAGGTCCTCGACCTGAACGCCTCACTGATCGAGATGGAGACGATGCTGCCACGGGTCCTCGGCGAGGACATCGCCCTGGCTGTCCGGCGGGGCCGGGGGGTGGGCAACGTCCGGGCGGACCCCGGGCAGCTGTCGCAGATCATCATGAACCTCGCGGTCAACGGCCGGGACGCCATGCCCGGAGGCGGGACCCTGACCTTCCAAACCGGGACGGTCACCCTCGAGCGCGAGGATACCCGGGAGCACCCGGGCGTGCCGCCGGGCGAGTATGCCACACTGACGGTGACGGATACCGGCATCGGCATGGACGACGCCACCCGCCGCCGCATCTTCGAGCCGTTCTTCACCACCAAGGCGCTCGGCCTGGGCACGGGACTGGGGCTGTCCACCGTGTACGGCATCGTCACCCAGACCGGCGGCCACATCGCGGTCACCAGCGAACCCGGCAAGGGCACCACCTTCCGGCTCTACTTTCCCCGAGTGGCGGAACCCGTTGCCGTGCCGAACCCGGCCCGGGCCGCGGCCCAGGCCCGGGGGACCGAGACTATTCTGGTCGTCGAGGATGAGGCCGCGGTGCGCCGGCTGGTGCACCGCATTCTCTCCGGCGCCGGCTACACGGTGCGGGTGGCGGAGACCCGCGGCGAGGCGCTGTACGCCGTGGAGGAGGGCGACGGCGCGGTCGACCTGCTGCTCACCGACGTCGTGATGCCCAGCGTGAGCGGACCGGACCTGGCGGAAGAGCTGCGCGGGCGGCGGCCCGAGCTCAAGGTGCTGTACATGTCCGGCTACACCGAGAAACTCACGGTGGGCCAGGGGACCATCGGCCAGGGGGCTCCGTTCATCGGCAAGCCGTTCAATACCGAGGAGCTGACCCGCAAGGTCCGGGAGGTGCTGGACGGTTAGTGGGGCCTCGTATCAACTCGAGTGATCGTGGATGATCCGCCAGCCGGCAGCGGACCGCTGCCAGACCAGGGTGAACCGGCCGGTGGCGTCAGGCCTGCCCCCGCCCGTCAGCGCAAATCCCCCGGTCATCATGGCGTAATCCCGTCCCAGCGGAATCACGGCGAGGTCGCCGAAGGCGAGCTGCTGGTAGGGCTTCCCATCCTTCCAGAATGCCCGCTCCAGCACCCCCTTGATCACCTCCCGCCCGCCACGCGGTCCGGCCTTGAACATCATCGTGGCAGAATCGGTATACATCGCCACGTGACCCTGGATATCGCCCCGGTTCCACGCCGCCGCGGAGCCCGCCATGGCTTCCACCAGCTCCTGCGTCATGCCGGCCATGGCCGGCGCCGGCGGCGAGCCGGCGGAACCACCGTGGCACGCCAGGAGAAGGACCAGCAGGCAGGGTGAAGCCTGGCGCGGGGCAACCATGACGTCTCCTGGAGATTGGCAGATGGAACCAGCGGTGGCGGGAGTACGGGATCGGCGGAAGGAGAGTTTCCCCGTTCCACAACGGACCCAGCGACGCCTTGGGGCCAACCGGTTCAGTTCACCCTGCAGGGCTGAAGCTCCGGCAGAGGACGGGCTAGATTGCACCGCATGAAGCGCCAGACGGTCGTCATTGTGCATCTCAGCCTGGTGGGCGGACTCGCCATGATCGTGGCCGCCTTCGGCACACTCTTCTGGCTGGAGACAGCCCCGCTGCTCCGCTCCGACGGCGCCGAGCTCATCGCCTATGCCCTCTCGGCAATGGCACTCGGCCCGATCCTGCTCGGCTGGGCCTGGGCCCGGCCGAGGATTCCGGCCCGGGCGGCGGAGACCCCGGTCGAGACGTACTGGCGCGACCCGGCGAATGGCGGCCGCTCCCTGCTCCTGTGGACGCTCTGGGACGGCGGCGCTATCACCGGTGCCGTGGGCACCCTGCTCACCGGGTCGTTCATCCCGGCCGCGGCGGGACTGGTGGGCTTCGCGCTGCTGATCACCCACGGACCGGGCTACCTCGAAAGCCGATAGCATGCCTCCGAGTCACGTCGCCCTGATCCGGGGCATCAACGTCGGCGGCAAGCGGGTCGCCATGGCAGACCTGCGCATCCTGGTCGCCGATCTGGGCTACACCGGTGTCCGCACCCTGCTCAACAGCGGCAACGTGGTGTTCACCACCCGCGCCACCGCGGCCACCGCCGCCCGGCGGCTGGAGACGGCGATGACGAGCGAGCTGGGCGTCACCGCCCGGGTGGTGGTGCTCACCGCGGCGGAGGTGGCGGTGATCGTCCGGAAGAATCCGCTGGCGAAGGTTGCCACCAATCCCTCCCGGCTGCTGGTCACCGTGCTCGCCGACCCGGCGGACCGCCGGCGCCTGACACCGCTCCTCAAGCAGCGCTGGGCGCCGGATGCGCTGGCGCTGGGGAGCCGGGTGGCATATCTCTGGTGCCGCGACGGCATCCTTGAGAGTCCCCTGCCGGAGGCGGTGAGCAAGGCGCTGGGCGAGGCCGTCACCAGCCGCAACTGGGGCACCATGACCAAGCTGCATGCCCTGCTGCAGGAGCCAGCGAAATGAATGGACTCCCCCTCCACGCCCTGCTGCTCGGATTCGGAGGCGCCATCTTCGCGTGGCTGGGTAGCGTCCACGCGGTATACACGTTCATGGACGCCCGCCGCCCGCGCCGCATCGTGCCGGAAGATCCCGCCGTCATCCAGGCGATGGCCGGCACCGGCGTCCGGCTCGCCCGCGGCGGCACGACGATGTGGCGGGCGTGGCTCGGCTTCAACCTGAGCCACAGCCTCGGTGCCATCATGTTCGGTGGCGCGATGCTGGCCCTGGGCTGGGAGTGGCAGGCGTTGCTGCCACCGAAGCGGCTGCTCCTCATCCCCGTGGCCATCGGCCTCTTCTACCTGGGGCTCAGCCTGCGCTACTGGTTCCGGGTCCCCACCACGGGCATCGCCGTGGCCACGGCCAGCTTCGCCGCGGCGTGGCTGCTGGCCTGAGACAGAACGATGATCCGTTTCCTGTTGGAGATGGCCGGCGTGATGGTGTTCGCGGCCAGCGGCGTGCTCAGCGCCGCCCGCAAGAACATGGATCTGATGGGCGTCGCGGTGATCGGCATCATCACCGCGCTCGGCGGCGGCACCATCCGCGACGTGCTGCTGGAGCGCCACCCGGTCTACTGGATCGGCGACACCAGCTATCTCTGGGCCTGCCTCGCGGCGGTGGCGCTGACCCTGGCGTACACGCGCTACCGTGAGGCGCCCGAGCGGGCGCTGGTGGTGGCCGACGCGCTGGGGCTGGCGCTGTTCACCATCGGCGGCTCACAGATCGCGCAACAGCTCGGCGCCAACGAGCTCATCATGGTCCTCATGGGCGTCATGACCGGCACCGCCGGCGGGGTGCTCCGTGACGTGCTGAGCGCCGAGGTGCCGCTGATCTTCCGGAAGGGCCACCTGTACGCCAGCGCCTCCCTCGCCGGCACTATCGCCTATCAGCTGCTGGACCGGCTGGGGGCGGAGCGGCAGGCGGCGGCGCTCATCAGCATGACGCTCATCGCCGCACTCCGGCTCGGTGCCATCATGTACGGCTGGCACCTCCCCATCCCGAAGGTCCGGCCCGGTCCAGCAGTCCCTCCCGCCCGGTGAACGCGATGCCGCCCACGCCTGATTCGGCGGTGTACCTCCTCGTGGTCCCCGGCTTCGCCGACTGGGAACCGGCCCACGCACTGGCGGAACTCCGCCGCGGCGGCGGATACCGGGTAGAGACGGTGGGCCTCACCCGCGAACCGGTCGAGTCCATGGGCGGCCTCCGGGTGCTGCCGACGAGGACCCTCGCCGAGGTGGAGCCGGGGGATGTCGCGGTGTTCATCCTGCCGGGCGGCGACCGCTGGGAGAGCCAGCCGCTGGAGGCGGAACTCGTGGCCCTGCTGCAACGTCTGGACGCCCACAAGGTGCCGCTGGCGGCCATCTGCGGCGCCACCGTGGCCATCGCCCGGGCGGGCCTCCTGCGCGGGCGGCGTCACACCAGCAACGGCCGCAGCTACCTGCAGGAGCAGGCGCCGGAGTACCGGGAGAGCGAGCGCTACGTGGATGCCCCGGCGGTGCGCGACGGGACGCTGATCACCGCCAGCGGGCTGGCCGATGTCGAGTTCGCCCGCGAGATCATGGCGCTGCTGGGCGTCTACTCCGACGCCGACCGGCAGCTCTGGACCGAGATGTTCCGGAGCGGCCGACTGTAGCCGCTACCGCGACTCCGAACTTCAACCAGGCAGACCATGAATCAGATCCTAGTCTGGGCGCTGCTCAACGGGGTGATCACCGGCGGAGTCTGGGTGGGCATCGTGATGCTCAAGCGCCAGCGGCGCCTCGCCCGGGAGCAGATGGATGTGCTGGAAGATGTGCGCCGGCATCTCGACAGCCAGGAGCTGCTGCAGGAGCGGATGGCGGCGCTGGAGGAGCGGCTCGACTTCACCGAGCGGCTGCTGATCGAGGAACGGGAGGCGCGGCGGCTTCCGCCCGGCGAGTGACTGGCCTCTTGAGATGACCCCGGCCCAGACGGGTCCGTCGCCCTGCCGCGAGCCCCGGCAGCTCACCCGGGCCACCCTGCACCAGGCGGTGCGGGTGCTGAGCCGGCGCGATCCCGATCTCGCCCTCATCGCCCGGCGCTTCGGCCCGCCGCCGATGTGGGGCCGGCGGCCCGGCTTCGCCACCCTGATCCGCATCATCCTGGAGCAGCAGGTCTCCCTCGCCGCCGCGCGGACGATGTTTCTGAGACTCGAGCGCCACACCGGCGGCGTGAGGGCCGAGGCCCTGAGCGAGTTAGGCACGCCGGGGTTCCGCCGGCTCGGGTTCACCCGGCAGAAGGCCGCCTACTGCCACAGCCTGGCCCGGCAGGTCGCCTCGGGCGGGCTGGATCTCTCCCGCCTGGCGCGCGGCCCCGACGACGAGGGCCGCCGGGTGCTGCTGGCCCAGCCCGGCCTCGGCCCGTGGAGCGTGGACATCTACTATCTCATGGCGCTCCGCCGCCCCGACGTCTGGCCCGACGGAGACCTGGCGCTGGTCCGCGCCGCCATGCGGGTCAAGCGCCTGCGCACCCAGCCGGACGTGGCTCGGCTCGCCCGGCTGGCCCGGCGCTGGGCGCCGTGGCGCTCGGTGGCGGCGCGGATGCTGTGGCAGGAGTACCTGGCCGAGCAGGCCGCGCGGCGGGTGGCGCGCTGACCGATGGGCGCCACCTTCTTCCCCACCGCGGCGGCATTCCGGACGTGGCTCCGGAAGCACCACAAGCAGGCGGACGAGCTGCTGGTTGGCTTCTACCGCAAGGACAGCGGCCGGCCCAGCCTCACCTGGCCGGAGTCGGTGGACGAGGCGCTCTGCTTCGGCTGGATCGACGGGATCCGGCGCCGGATTGACGCCGAGAGCTACAGCATCCGCTTCACCCCCCGGCGACGGGGCAGCACCTGGAGCGCCATCAACATCCGCCGGGTCGACGGTGCTCACGGAGGAGAGGCGGATGCAGGCGGCGGGGCTGGCGGCGTACGCCCGGCGCATCGAGCAGAAGTCCGGCACCTACGCCTACGAGCAGCGGAAGACCGCCGAGCTGTCGGCGGCGGACCAGAAGCGGCTCCGCGCCAGGCCGAAGGCGTGGGCCTACTTCAAGGCGCTGCCGCCGTCGCACCGCCACCTCATGGCGTGGTGGGTGACCAGCGCCAAGCAGGAAGCCACGCGGGAGCGGCGGTTGGCTCGGCTGATTGCGGCCTGCACCGAGGGACGACGGCTGTAGCGCCACCACGAGTGAACCACCAGACGAGGGACCCATGGTCTCGAAGATCAACCTGCGGGAGAAGCTGGGGCGGTTCAGCGATCGCTGGAGCCCCAAGATCGTGGCCGACCTCAACGACTCGCATGTCAAGCTGGCCAAGCTCCAGGGCCAGTTCGTCTGGCACCAGCACGACGACGAGGACGAGTTGTTCCTCATTCTCCACGGCACCCTCCGCATGGAACTCCGCGACGGCACCCTCACCCTGGAGCCGGGGGAGATGGTCGTCATCCCCAAGGGGGTGGAGCACCGGCCGGTGGCAGAGGAGGAGGTCCACCTCCTGCTGGTGGAGCCGATGGGCATCCGCCACACCGGCGACGTCCTCGAGGCCCGCACCGTCACCGAGTGGGAGCGGATCTAGCGCTCGCCCACCCGGTATTCCGTCGGCGAGCACAGGTACCTAGCTTTCTCTTGCCGCCAGTCACGCCGTTCATGCGGCCCGCTCCTCCGGCGCCAGACGCCAGGAGGTTCGCATGCCGGACATCCGTCACCTGCTGCAGATCAACGCCCCGCCCGCGACCGTCTTCCCGCTGGTTTCCACCGCCAAGGGCTTCAGCCACTGGTGGAGCGCCGATGCGGGCGAGGTGATTTCCCCGCAGCCCGGCGTCGAGCTGCGGTTTCCCGGCAACACCATCTACCGGCTTCGGGCCGAGACCTTCCTGCCGCCGGTCCAGGCCGCCTGGACCTGCGAGACGGGGAAGGAGTGGACCGGTACCCAGCTCCTCTTTCTCCTCTCCCCGGTGGCGGCGGGCACCACGCTGCGCTTCGAGCACAGCGACTGGAAAGCGGAGACCGACTACTTCCTCTCCTGCAACACCGTGTGGGGGGAGCTGCTCTTCCGCCTCAAGGCCGAGGCGGAGGGGAAGGGCGCCGGGCCGCTCTTCCCGCGGGAGGTACCCGGGCTCTGAGCCGACGGGCGAGGCCCGGCAGCTCCAACTCGATCACCCGCTCGGGGCCTTCCTCCAGCCGGAGGCCCGGACGAGGCGAAGGCCCGGCCGGTGGAACGGCGAGGTGTAGGGGTCGCGCATCAGTTGCGCGAAGCGATGGTCGTTCCTAATGTGGTGAAGGGGCGCCCCTGGCCGGGGGCGCCCTTTCTCAAGCTCTGCAGCCGCTGTCGCCATGGCCCGGGGACCTCCCCCCGGGATGGCGGGTCGTACCCTCACCCACCCTGAGGCTCTCTTATGCGCCGCCGTTCGCCCGTCCTGCTGGCTCTCCTCCTCGGCGCCGCCGCCTGCGCCGACCAGTCCAACACTCCGACCGACGGGTCCCTGCCCGGCGCAGCCCTGCGCCAGGGAACCGACGCCGTCATGCCGGGAGAGGTGCTGGTGAAGCTGCGGCCGGGCGTGGCGGCGGCGGGTTTCGCCGCATCCCACGGCCTCAGGGTCGGGGCGGCTGTCGCCGGGGGCCGGCTGGTGGTCCTCCATGGCACCGCCGGCAGCGAGCGGGCCCTGGCGGCGCGGCTGGGACAGGACCCGACGGTGGCGTACGCCGAGCCCAACTACCTCCGCCAGACCACGGCCATCAATCCCAACCTCTGGGCCTTCTACAATCCCGGCGGGCTCAACATGAAGTACACCTCGGGGAAGAACAAGGGGCAGTTTATCTCGTCCAGTTACGCGTCCATCCTGGATGCCGATGAGGACAACATCGAGGGCTACGCCGCCGGCGGCTCGGATGTCGTGATCGGCAGCATTGATACCGGCGTGGACATGGGCCACCCGGAATTCACCGGGCGGCTGATCGCGGGGCAGGACTGGTACAACAACGACAACAATCCGCTCGACGACGACGGCCACGGCAGCCACACCACCGGCACCATGGCGGGCAGCACGGTGGGCGTCGCCGGGGTGGCCGGCGCGGCCTCGCATGTGCGCGTGTACGTCCAGAAGGTCTGCGGGCGGCGGGGCTGTCCCACCTCGGCGATCGTCAGCGCGATCTACGCCGCGGCCGACTATCCCGGCATGGTGGCGATGAACCTGAGCCTGGGCGGCTCCAGCGAGTCCCAGTCGGAGGTGGATGCCATCAACTACGCCACCAACACCAAGGGCGTCCTGGTGATCGCTTCCGCCGGCAACAGCGGCGCGGGCACCGTCTCCTGCCCCGCCTGCGACCCCAACGCCATCTCGGTGGGCTCCACCAACTGGCGGGACGCCAAGGCCTCGTACTCCCAGTACGGCCCCGGCCTCGACATCAGCGCCCCCGGCGGCGAGTGCTACTCCAACACCACGTCGGAGGGGTGCATCTACAGCGCCTACAAATCGGGCGGCTACGCCTGGCTGCAGGGCACCTCGATGGCCGCGCCGCAGGTGACGGGCACCGCGGCGATCGTGGCCTCGGTCACCGGCCTCCGCGGCAGCGCGCTCCGAAGCCGCCTCCTCGGCACCGCCGATGACAAGGGCACCGCTGGCTACGACCAGACCTTCGGCAACGGCCGGCTCAACAGCTACCGCGCGGTGACCAACAACTCCCTCGGCGCGGGACAGTAGCGGCTGGACCCGGCCCGGCCCGGCCCGGCCGGCGTGAACGACAGGCGCCCCCGTGAGCACCGCTCGCGGGGGCGTTTCTCATGAGCCAGACTCCCCCTCCCTGAAACCTCCCGGCGGCCGGCCTCGTTGATCCGGCACCACCTATTCACAAGTGGATCCCTCATGCCCCGCCCCAGGCCGCTCGGCGGCGTCGCACTACTGCTGCTCCTCCTCCTGCCCTCAGGCTATCTCCCCGCCCAGGTGGCGGGCAAGTTCCCGCCCGATTCGCTGATCAACACCAAGGTCATCCCCCACGAAACGCCGGTCATCGAGGTGATCGGGACCATGCGAAACATCGCCGGCGACCTGGGCGTGCGCTGCCACTTCTGTCATGTGGGAGAGGAAGGGCAGCCGCTGGCGCAATTCGACTTTGCCAAGGACGAAAAGCGCACCAAGCTGGTGGCCCGGCAGATGATGCGGATGGTGCAGGAGATCAACCGGCGGCTGGACACGATTCCCGACCGACCGGAGCTGAAGGTGGAGGTCACCTGCCGCACCTGTCACCGGGGCGCCAGCCGGCCGGTGCCGCTGTACACCCTGGTCGCGGAGGCGGCACAGGTGGCCGGCGCCGACTCGGCCATCCGCGCCTACAAGGCCCTCCGCGCCCGCTACTACGGGCGGGACGCCTACGACTTCGGGGAGCTATCGCTCAACATCACCGCCTTCCGGCTGGGCCGGGCCAAGCGGTTCGACGATGCGTTGGCCATCCTCGCGCTCAATGAACAGCTCTTCCCCGGCTCCTCGGGGATGTACGTCTTCCGCGGCAACATCCAGCTCATGAGCGGCGACACCTCGGCGGCGGAGGCGGCCTATCGTGAGGCGATTCGGCGCGACAGCACCAACGGGGAAGCGCGAGGGCGCCTGCGGGATATCGGACGGTAGCTTAGTCAGGCGGTGAGGCGGGGCCCTGCCGGACGCCTCGCCATGACAGAAGCCGGCCCTTAATGGGAGTTCCACATGCTCCAGGACCTTCGCTACGCCTTCCGCCAGCTCGCCCGGAGCCCCGGCTTCTCGCTCCTCGCCGTGGCCACCCTCGGCCTGGGCATCGCCGGCAACGCCACCATCGCGACGCTCCTCAACACGGTCTTCTTCCAGCCGCTGCCGGTGCCGGACCCCGGGCGGCTGGTGGCCATCTACACCGCCGACTTCAGCCACGGCCGCTACGGCGCCTCCTCCCACCCCGACTACGAGGACATGGCCGCGTCCCTCAGCAGCCTCGAGGGGCTCACCGGGATGGCGCTGCAGCCGAGCGCCCTGAGCGCGGAAGGAATGGAGAGCCGGCGGATCCTGGTGAGTGAGGTCGCGGGCGACTACTTCGGCCTGCTCAAGGTCCCCCTGGCGCGGGGACGCGGCCTCTCCGCCGATGAGATCCGGCCCGGCGGCAGCCCCACGGTGGTGCTCAGCCACTCCACCTGGGTCAACCTCTTCGGCGCCGATCCCGGCATTCTCGGCCGGACGGTGCAGCTGGGCCGGGCGCCGTTCGTGGTGGTGGGCGTGACCGCGGCGGGCTACACCGGACTCTTCCGCGGCGTGTCCGAGGGCGCCTGGGTCTCCCGGGCGATGGCCCCGGTGCTGCACCCGGGGAGCGACGTGCTCACCACCCGAACCGATCGCGGCACCCTGCTCTACGGCCGGCTCCGCCCCGACGCCACACTGGAGGGGCTCAGGGCCGAGGCCACCGTGCTGGCCAACCGGCTGTTCGCGTCGTATCCGGATCAGTGGCGCACCGTCCAGGGGAACGGGCGGGAGATCAGCGTGCTCCCCGAATCGGAAGTGCGGGTGCTGCCGATGGTCCGGGGCGCAGTGCTCGGCGCCGGCGCCCTGCTGGTCGTGGTGGTGGGGATGGTGCTGCTCATCGCCTGCGCCAATCTCGCCAACCTCGTGCTGGCGCGGAGCAGCGCCCGGCGGCGGGAGTTCGCCGTGCGGCTCGCCCTGGGCGCGGGCCGGGGCCGCATGGTGCGCCAGCTGCTGGTGGAAAACATGGTGCTGGCGAGCCTCGGCGGCCTGGTCGGGATGGGGCTCTCGGCCTGGCTCACGCTCCTGATCTCCCGGTTCCGGTTCTCCGATGCCATACCGTTTGCGCTCGAGGTGCGCCCCGACTGGCGGGTGTTCCTGGTGGTGGCGCTGCTGGCACTCCTCACCGGCGTCCTGGTGGGGCTGGCGCCGGCGCTCCACGCCTCGCGCCTGCGCCTGTCCGAGGCCATCAAGGACGCCGCCGCCGCCGGCGGCAGTCACCGCTCGCGCTTCCGGAGCGTGTTCGTGATGCTGCAGGTGGGGCTGTCGCTGGTGCTCCTGATCGGGGCCGGGCTGTTCCTCAGGAGCCTCCGGGAAGCCACCACCCTCGACACCGGGTTCGGGCTGCGTCAGGCGGTGCTGGCGACGATGGACCTGAGCCTCAAGCAATACGAGCCGGCCCGGGTGCAGCCGTTCCAGGACCAGCTCCGGGCGCGGGTGGAGGCCATCCCCGGCGTGGAGGCGGTGGCGCTCACCTCGGCGATGGCGCTCTCCTTTGATGGTGGGCGCCGGGGCGTCGTGCCCCAGGGCTACCGCATCGGCGACGGCGAGGACATGGAGATCTACTGGGCCAACGTGAGCGACGGCTACTTCGAGACCATGCAACTGCCGGTCGAACTGGGGCGGAGCTTCACCGCCGCCGACCGCCCGGGGGCCCCCGGGGTGATCATCGTGAACCAGGCGCTGGTGCGCCGCTTCTGGCCCGGCCAGCGCGGTCTGGGACAGCGGCTGAGCGTGACCGGCCCCGAAGGACCCTTCCTCGAGGTGGTCGGCGTCACCGAGGACGGCAAGTACCGCTCCCTGGGAGAGGACCCGACGCCGTTCTTCTACCTGCCGCTGGCGCAGGAGCCGGCGCAGCAGTTCACGGTGGTGGCCCGCACCGCGCTGGACCCCGATGCGCTGGTGCCGAGTCTCCGGGCGGCGATCCACGGGCTCGATGCCGGGCTGCCGCTGGACCGGCTGGGGACCTACGACGACCACGTGGGACTCGCCCTCCTGCCCGCCCGGGTGGCGGTCGCCATCCTCGGCGCGCTCGGTCTGTTAGGCCTGGTGCTCGCCGGCCTGGGCATCGCCGGGGTGGTGGCGTTCGGGGTGAGCCAGCGGGTGCGGGAGATCGGCATCCGGATCGCGCTCGGCGCCGAACAGGGCCAGGTGATCCGGCTGATCGTGGCCGACGCGCTCCGGCTGGTCGGGGTGGGCGCGCTGGTCGGGATCGGGATCGCGCTGCCGCTGGCCTATCTGGCGCGCGGGTTCCTGTACGGGGTCTCGCCGGTAGACCCGGTGGCCGTCACGGCGGCGGTGCTGCTCTTCGGCGTCGTGGCGCTGGTGGCGAGCTATCTCCCCGCCCGCCGGGCGGCGCGGGTGGACCCGATGGTGGCGCTCAGGGCGGAGTGATACTCGGCGGCTCGGCGACTCGTGCTCGCGTCCCCGCGCTGCCGGACGAGGTGCACCTCCCGAGCGACCGGCGGGGGAAGCGCGCTCGGCGTTTCGCCGGGCCCCCGAGTCAGTTCCCCCCGCCTCCCCGAGCAGTCAACGCGCCGCTGATCCGGATCGGGACGGTGGTCAGCTTTGACCCGGGGACCTGCAGGAACGCCGGCGGGCCGTACTTCAGCTCCAGCCGGCCGACCGCGCCCGGCGTGTACAGGAAGTCGTAGATCTCGCCCGGGTCGAAGACCAGCGACGCCGGGCGCATGACGGCCTGGTGCTCCGGCAGATCGGCCCCATCCTTGGCCACCGCCCGCCACTGGATCGGCGTGCCGCCCTGGCTGATCTCCAGCGAATTGGGCAGATCGCCGTTGATGCCGATTACCCGGAAGCGGTAGGTCACGCCGGCCTGCAGATCGATCGGGGCGGGCTTGGCGCTGCCATTCATGAACGCCGGTGGGAACGGCCCCGCGATCACGTTCGTGGTGGGCCCGCCGTCGCTGAAGATCAGAATACGGTCGGTCTGGGGATCGAACGCCTGCCCCGGCTCCAGCACCACGATCGGCCCGTACAGCCCCGAGGTGATCTGGCGGAACTCGTTGAAGTGCGAGTGATACATGAACGTCCCGGCCCTGGGCGGCGTGAACCTGACGGTGTAGGAATCGGCCGGGGCGATGGACGGCAGGATGTTCGTCCCCGATCCACTCCATCCCGGCACCCCGTCGGGGAAGCTCTCCAGCTCGATCCCGTGCCAGTGCACCGCCGCGCGATCGTGGGTCTGGTTGACGATCGTGACGGCCACCGGCTGGTCCTTCTCCAGGACCAGCGTCGGTCCCGGGACCGGCAACGCGTCCGGGTTCGCCTCCTCCGGGGTGCCGCCGAGGACGTACCCGTAGCCCGGCTGGTCGCCGTATACATTGGGCCTGGAGCGCACCAGCAGGCGGATCGCCCGCGGCTCCCGGGTGGATCGCGCCAGCGTGCCCTTCGGCGCCACCCGGATGCCCAGCACCAGCCCGTACATCTGGTGCGGCTTGTCGGCGGGATGATTCATCGCCGCCGTCGTGTCGGACGGGTGCACGCCGGCTTCCGTATCCAGCGAGACCAGGTGCGACAGGTGTCCCGCGAAGTGGCAGTGGTAGATCCAGTTGCCCGGGCGGGTGGGCGACCAGGTGAGCGCCATCGTATGGAACGGATCGAGGATCTCGGTGACCGCCAGCCGCCGGTCGGCCGGCGCGTAGGCGGAATCCCGGACGCCGTCGCCCTTCGCGTCCATCCGGAAATAGAACCCGTGGAGGTGCATCGGATGGTCCACCGACGTCATGTTCACCACCCGCCACGAGACGCTGTCGCCCTGGGTGTAATCGAGCCGCTCGGTATGCGGCCATGAGAGGCCGTTGATCGTCATGGTGCCGTGCCCCAGCCCGGTCTGGCTGGTCGAGTCGAGCGTGAACCACCAGGAGATCAGGAAGATCCGGTCGCCCGGCTTCTTCGGTGCGCCCAGCGAGTCCACCACGATGACGCCGTTGAGCTGGCTGTCCTCGTCCAGCCGGGCCGCGAGCGGCCCCGGCACCACCCTGCCGGCGTAGTAGTAGGTCCCCGGCTCGGCCGCGCGGAAGCCCACCACCTGGGTATCGCCCGGGGCGATGATCACGCTGTCGGTCGGCCCCCGGGCGGCTCCGAACCCATAGACGGTGAGCGGCTTGTCGAGGGTGTTGCGGAGCGTGGCACGCACCTCGGTGCCGACCGGGACCCGGATGAGCGGCCCCGGGTTCTGCATCGGCTTGCCGGGCTCCGCCCAGGCGGCGGCAGCCAGCACCCTGCCCTGCTTCCCCTCGGGCTGCCACTCGCCCGCCCTGGCCTCGAGACTGATCCGGAGGGTGTCGTTCCTGAGCCTGCCACCAGGCACCCGATTGTCGTTCGCCACGATGAGGGTCGTGGGTGGGGCGGACGCGGTCCCGCACCCGCTGGAGCCCAGCAGCGTGAGGCTGACGAGTCCGCAGCACCGAAGCAGGTGCACACGGGCCATTGATCCCGATGGGATGGTCACGGTTCACCCTGAGGTTGGGGAAGGACAGAAAGGCTGGGCAACAATATGCTGGCCGGGTGGGAGCCGGCTAGGGGGGGCAGCGGGGTTGGGCGGGTGGGCGCTACGCTGGCCGGGAACGCCCGGAGGCCGGCGTCTACCGCCCCCGCTCCCGCCGCATCCGGTCCATCGCCCAGAACCCGGCACCCATGACTACCCAGAACCCGGCCCGAAGCCAGTTCCCGCTCGCGAACGCATCCAGCAGACTCACACCGAAGAACAGCAGGAAGATCGTCATCCCGGGATTGCCCATGACCGGCCCTTGCCTGTGCGGGTTCGGCAACAACACTCAGTGGCTGGCATGAAGGGGGGGTGAACCGCGGATTAAGTCGTGAGGCACGCCAGCCCCGAAACTCCCCGCCGCCCGTTGCGTAGCGGAACGGTAGGTGTCCCCCCCCCCGTAACTTCCTCCTCCCTTTCGAGGTCCAGGTGAGCTCCCCCAAGACCACCGGCCGACTCGTCGGCGTCCTGCTCCTGATCCAGCTGGCGGGCCTCATTGTGCCGTTCGTGCTGCTGACGCCGCTCACCAGGGGCCCCGCGAGCTCCCTCGCCAACGCGGCGGCGGCGGGGGGACAGATCAAGCTGGCGGTGCTGCTCCTGCTGGCCAACTGTGCGCTCACCATCGGCATCGGCATCGCGGCGTTTCGGGTCGTTCGGGAACACAGCGAGACCCTGGCGCTGTGGCTCGTGGTGGTGAGCGTGATCATGTTCCTGCTGCAGGCGGTGGACAACGTGCACGTCCTGTCCATGCTGTCGCTGAGCCAGCAGTACGCCCAGGCCGGCGGCCCGGCCGAGCCGTTCCAGGCGATCGCGGCGGTGACGGGCGCCACGCGGCGCTGGGCCCATGTCACCGAACTGCTGGCGATCGACGCCTGGTTCTTCCTGCTCTTCAGCATCCTGTTCCGATTCTCACTGGTCCCGCGGGCGGTGGCGGCCCTGGCACTGGTCACCGTGGTGCTGCACTTCACCGGCGTGCCGGTACGGATGTTCCTCGGCTACGGCCCGGTGACCCCGATGGCGGCCTCGATGGCGCTGGGGGAGATCGCAGTGGGGGGATGGCTGCTGGCGCGGGGGTTCGGCGGAGCTGGGCGGGAAGGCGGTTAGGCGGTCAGGCGGTTCGGCGCTTCCCGCCGCACCCGCCCAACCGCCCACCCGCCCAACCGACTCACCACCACTCACGCCGCCTTCGGTGGTTCCTTCATCGGTGCCTTCTGCCGGTTCGGGACCGGCAGGTTGCGGGCCCGTTTCCAGGCCGCCAGCAGCTCGGCGTCCTCACGGAAGCGATGCCGATGCAGCTTGTCCAGCTGGCGGAGGATCCGCATCACCTCGCCCGCCACCTTGTCCAGGTCGGCGGTGGCGCCGACGTGGGCGTTGCGACCCGCTTCCTTCTTTTCCTCGGTGGATTCGAGCCGGTCAATCGCCGCCGAGATCTCCGCCAGCAGCGTATCCGGCAGGCCGTAGCCCTTGAGGACCGGCTCCACCTCCCGGGCCTGACTCACCGCCACCCGGGCCGAGTTGACGAAAGTGGTCTGCTGGGCCCGGAGTCGGGGGGCCTTGATACGAACCGCCAGGTCCGGCTGTTCCTCCACGGCCGCCTCGGCCAGCCCGGCCACCAGCGCCAGGCCGTCGCGAATGGTCACCCGCAGGTCGCCCTTGTTGAGCACCGAGGCGTGAACGGTGATCTCGCCGTTCTTGTGCTGTTCGTCCAGCGCCTGGGCTCGGGCCAGGCGGCCCTCCAGCCTGGCCACGGCGGTGTCGAGGCCGTCGTTGCCGGAAGGGTGAGCGCGACAGAACCCCACGACACGGTCTCCCACCTGCAGCTTGATCAGAATCAGCGCATCCATTGCAATACTCCCTTCCGGGCACATGGCCCACTGACGGCGTCGCCGCCGGTTGTCAGGCGAGACCACCCTCCGGCGACTCCGGCAGGCGTCCCGGGGGGCTGCAGCGCAGGGGGCATGCCACGGGAACGGGGGGAACGACTCCGAGTGGATGCACATGCCGGTCAAGTGCCGGCACATCGCCCGTTGAGCCCCGGCACACCCTCGTCAACCGGCGGCACACACCGCTCCCGGTAGCGGCACGCCTCCCGCACCCTGGTGCACACTCCCGTCAAGCGGTGGCACAGCGTTCCCACGTGCCGGACCGATCTTCTTGTACCCGTGGCACTTTCGGCGCCGATCGCGGGACCGTTCCAGTCGAGTGACGGCAAGCTCCGCCAAGGCGGCGGCACAGAGGGTTCCGAGTGACGGCACCGTGTCGTCAACCGGCGGCACTGCCCGGTCAACCTGCGGTCCCCTCCTCCCAACCGGCGGACCGCTCCGGTCGAGCCTTGACGAGGCGCTTCCCGCGTTCGCCCAGTCTCAGATCGGAGCGACCGCATTCACGCATTGAGACAGTTGTCCGGTGAACGCGCAGCAAGGCGGCGACGCGCAACGACTTGCGCATTCGGGTCAGGCGCCGGCGGCGCCGGCGTGACGGCGTCGGGTGCTTCCATGTAGTTGTGCTGCAGGCGAGAACCGCGCGGTCCGGTGCTGTCCTCAAATGGAGACAACTCCACCACCGCCGGATCGTCCCGATTCGAGTACGCAGCGTTCTCCAATCCGAGACTACCGCCCGGCCCGATTTGCCTAACTCCGCGATTGTCAACGACTTCCCCTCTGGCCCCCGTTATGCAACAACGGTGTCCACCAGTGGTCTGCGCACCTTTTCTGCAGGCGTGGGGGACGCCATGAGCAACCGGAGCGAACGATCAGCCAGAGAGGAACTCGAGGCTTGCTTTCCAGGGCTGCCGCGGAAGCGGGCGGGGGTTCGCTCGCTGATGGCGCGGGTGCTCCGGGCCGTCAGCCGGGATGTGCGGATGGATGCCGCCGATCCAGCGGTACGCGATCTCACCCTTGAGACAAACGAGATTCGGGAATCGAACGCCACGGCGGCGGCGCTGTTCGGTGTCTACTGGTCCGATCCGGGCCGGATGATCTGGACCCCGTTCCTGGCGGGGACCGCGGCGCGGCTGTGGGAGCTGGCACCGGAGCTGTTCACCACCGACCTGATCCTGCCGGCACGCGTGCTGGCGCTGTCCACCCCCGATGACGAGCCGATGGACGAAGTGGGCCGGATGGTGGTGGCCCAGCTGGCGCAGGCGGTCGCCCCGATTCTCCGGGACCGCTGCGTCGAGGCGCGGGCGGTGGCCGAGCTGGGCCTGGAGCCGGCGATGTCGCTGGTGGATCGGGCGGAGGCGCTCGAGGGGTGGCTGGCGGTGACGGAGCGGCCGGCGGCGTGGGTGGCGGTGCATCTCCCGGCGGTGCTGCTCCTCGGCGGCCCGCCGGAGCGGATGCTGCAGGCGGTGGGGCCCTACCGGCGGGTGGCCAAGTCCTTCGCGGCGCTGGCGGATCGGCAGGGGGCCCGCACCTGGGATGCGGCGGTGCACGACGCGCTCACCTACTGGCGGGACCCGCGGGGGAGCGCCTGGCTGGAGTCGCTGGCGCGGCCGGTCGCCGTATCGGCTCCGGCCCAGCCGGCGCGGGGCAAGGCGACACTCGGCCCGCGGCCGGGGGCGGGCCCCGATCGCACGCTGGTGAAGAAGCTGGCGACCCGGCTGGGGCGGGCCAAGCGGGAGGCGGATACGGCGCGGGCGGAGGGGGAGGCGCTCCGGGCGCAGATCTCGGGGCTCACGCAGGAGCTGGCGGAGGCGCGCCGAGGGCGGGACCGGGCGGCGGAGCGCCTGCGGAAGGTGGAACGGGAGCATGGAGAGCTGCAGCAGGCGCAGGCGGCGGGGACCTCGTCGCCAGCGCCGGTTCCGGCCGAGCCGGCGGACGGCCGAGCGGTGGTGCCCTTCCCCGTCCCGGTCGCGACGGCCGCTCCGGTTCCCGGTCCGGAGGCGGTGCTGTCAGGCAGGAAGGTCTATCTCTACACGGGCCTCGAGCGGGCGGCGGCGCGGGAGGCGCTGGCGGGGTCGCTGGAGCATTACGGCGCCCGGGTGGAGGTCTTCGACGGCAACCGGCAGACGCTGCTCGGGCCGGAGCGGTTCCCGGCCGACGCCCTGGTGATCATCGAGACCAGCCACCTGTGTCACAGCAACAGCGACCGGCTGGTGGCGCGGGCCCGGGCGTCGGGCGCCTGGCATTTCGTGGGGGCATCGGGGAGCGGCGGGCTGGCGCGGAGGGTGGTGGAGCGGTGGGCGCGGCTGGAGCGGGGCGTGGGGTGAGGGGGGGGGATGGGTGAGAGGGGAAGGCGGCGCCTAACCACGTGAGGGTTCCCTTGGGGGGGGGCTGGTCAACTACACGTTACATGGCAGAGGAGGCTCTTGTGATCGTACACCGCCAGCACTTCCGGCCCATGCGGACGGCCGGATCCCTAGGAGTCCTGGTCCTTCTTTGTACTGGTCCGACACCCGGCATGGCGCAACGAGCCTCGCCTTCCTGGAGCTCGTTTTCCTTCCCGCCATCGGTTTCGGCTGTGGCTCCACCAGACCTTGGTGCGACAGGTGCCGTCCCCACTAACCTCCCCGATACCTATCCCGGCACCTACCGGACGGAGGGCGCCATCGTTGGCTCGATCGTTCTCGGCATCGTCGGGGCCCTGCTGGTGGATTGGTTCTGTGGGAACGACCGCAACGGAAGCGACGAACACTGCACCACCAAGACCTTTGGCGGGGCGCTCCTGGGCGCAGGCATCGGCTTCACGGGTGGAGGCCTGATCGGTGCCCGCTTCCATAAAGGCCCCTAGCCCTCCCCCCCACGGCGGCCAGGTCCGGCACGACGTCCACGACATTGGCGGCTACGGGGTTCGGGCTGAGGTCGTGGACTCCGAGGGGAATCGAATCGCGCTCTACGGAGATACCGACCAATAGCTCCGCGTGAAGGAGCCGCCTTCAGCGCCGTCGCGGGGAGGGGCGCAGTGCGGTCGCGCCAGGGAGGCCCCGCTCGGGTGCCCAACCCGGTATTGCAGCGGACGGGCGCCCCGAGCTGTGCTTCCCAAGGCTCGGCCGAGGCTTCATGTTTGTTCGAAGCTGCCGCCCATCCCGGACATCCCCGGGTTGGCCGGCGCTTCGTCCACTGGAGGTCCTCGCGTGACTGCTGGTCGTGTCGCCTTGCTGGTGGGTGTGGCCGTCCTGGTGCTCGCGGCGAACGTCGCCGCCAGCATCTTGTACATGGTCGTCTACGGCCACGTCATCGACCCCGGCCACGACCCCCAGTACTACAACGATCACATCCAGGTTGCCGGACCCTATTGCAGCATCGTCGCCGGGATCCCGCTCATGTTCCTCGCCGGTTGGTGGGTCGCGGGGTGGTGGCAGCTGGCCCTCGGCGTGCGGGGGGCCTGGATTGTCTGGCTGGCGTACGCCGTGATTGATCTCGCCATCCTGCTCGCGGTGGGGATGTCCCTTCGTGTCGGGCTCTTGTTCGTGGTGTCCTTCGCCACCAAGCTGGCAGCCGTGCAGTTCGGTGCGAGACGCCGGATCCAACGAGCGGCCTAACCAGCCGCTGCAGCAGCCGGCGTGGACATGTAAGCGTTCCCGATTTCGTGGCCCCCCATATATTGATTCACTGCGACGCCAGCCCCGGTGGTACCCGCCGGGACGCCGCTCACCCCGCACCACCCATTTGCCAAACCGGCCGGAACGAAAGCGAACGCGCCCTGTGACCATGACTCAGGATGTCCTGCGGGACCTCAAGTACGCGATCCGCTCCTTTGCCAGGAGGCCGCTGTTCACGGCCGTCATCCTGCTCACGCTGGCGCTGGGCATCGGCAGCACGGTCGCGATCTTCAGCGTGGCGAACGGGATCCTGTTCCGGGACCTCCCCTTTGCGGACCCCCAGGAGCTGGCCTTCGTGTGGACCCGGCTCCCCGAGACCAACGTGGCCCGCTCGCTGGTCTCGGGACCCGACTTCAAGGACTACCAGAACGAGACCACCCAGTTCGAGGAGTTCGCGGGGGCGGTGGCCCTTGCGGGCACGCTCACCGGTGACGGGCCGCCCGAACGGGTCACCAACGCCTACGTCACCTGGAACCTGCTGAGCCTCCTCGGGGTGCGGCCGGCGCTGGGCCGGATGCATGTGGCCGAGGACGCCTTTCCGATTGATCCGAAGCAGTTCGGCAGTCCCAATCCCGATCTTCCGCCCGGCAAGGTGGTGCTGAGCTACGGGCTGTGGCAGCGGCGCTTCGGCGGCGATTCTTCGGTGCTCGGCCGCACCATCCAACTGGATGGCTGGGGCTCGCAGGTGGTCGGGGTGCTGCCGCCGGACTTCCGCATCTACCTGCCCGCGGACGCCGCCATGCCCACCAACATCGACGCCTGGGGGGTGCTGCCAAGCAATATCGGCGACTTCGAGCGGGAGGCGGCGTGGCTCACGGTGGTGACCCGCCTCAAGGACGGCGTCACCCTGGAGCAGGCTCAGGCCGACATGGACCGCATGGCGACACACCTCAGGGCCACGCACCAGTTCCACGCGACCCAGAAGCTCCAGATCACCGTGGCCGGGATGCACCGCGACGTGGTCGAGCAGGCCCGGCCCGCGCTGCTGGCACTGCTCGGCGCGGTCGGCTTCGTGCTGCTGATCGCCTGCGCCAACATCGCCAACCTGCTCCTGGTGCGCGCGTCGGAGCGGAGCCGGGAGATCGCCGTGCGGGCGGCGATCGGGAGCGGGAGGGGCCGCATCGTGGCCCAGATGCTCACCGAAAGCCTGGCACTCGCCGTCGTCGGCACGCTGCTCGGACTGCTGCTCGCGTGGCAGGGGATCCGGGTGATCAAGGCGCTCAGCCCGGCCAACCTGCCACGGATCGACCAGGTATCCCTCGACGCGGGCACCTTTGCCTTTGCCGCCCTGGTCACCGTGGTGGCGGCGCTGCTGTTTGGCCTGGCGCCGGCGCTCCGCGCGGTCCGGGGCAACCTGGCGGACGGTCTCCGGGACCGCGGCACCGACACCGGCGGCGCCCGGGGCAACAAGCTCCGCACCGGCCTGGTGATCGGCGAGGTGACGCTGTCGCTGGTGCTCCTGATCGGCGCCGGACTGATGCTGCGGAGCTTCGCCGCAGTGCAGCGGGTGGACCCGGGATTCGAACCAAAGAACGCGGTGACGTTCACCGCGCCGCTCCCGTTCATCAAGTACCTCTCGTCGCAGTCGCGGGCGACGTTCGTCAATCAATTGGCCGACCGCCTGGCCACCATTCCGGGCGTCGAAACCGTGGGCGGCGTCACCCCCCTGCCGCTGGCCGGCGGCGAACAGTACGCCGTGGGCTCGTACGGCAGGATCGGCGAATCGGACGACGCGTACCGCGCCAACAAGGCGGACTACAAGGCGGTGCTGCCGGGCTACTTCGAGGCGATGAAGATCGGGCTGGTGTCCGGCCGCACCCTGCTCCGCTCCGACAACGAGCAGCAGGCAGAGGACGTCGCGGTGATCGACCAGAAGTTCGCGACCCGGGTCTTCGGGCAGGAGAATCCGGTGGGCACCCAGATCCTGGTGGACCACTTCAACGAGCAGACCTTCTCGTTGGAGCGGCTTCCCCTGACCATCGTGGGGGTGGTGGCGAACGTGCGGTCGACGTCCCTCGCCGCGGAGAGCCGGGAGACGATCTACTTCCCGTACGTCTTCCAGTCGTTCCTGCCGGTCACCTTCGTGGTGCGCACCACCGCCGAGCCCGCCAGCCTCATGTCGCAGATCCGGGCCGAGGTGGACGGGCTGGACAAGGACGTGCCCGTCGCCGACCTGGCGACCCTCGAGTCCTGGGTCACGGAGGCCATGGCAGAGACCCGGTTCCTGGTCGCCCTCACCGGCGCCTTCGCCGCCCTGGCGCTGGTGCTCGCGGTGCTGGGCCTCTACGGCGTGGTGTCCTACTCGGCGCGGCAGCGTACCCGGGAGATCGGGGTGCGCATCGCCCTGGGCGCCAGTGACCGGGACATCCGCCGGCTGATCCTGGGCCAGGGGCTGGTGGTAGCGGGGGCGGGGATCGTGCTCGGCCTGGCCGCGTCGATCGCGCTCACCCGGATCGTGAGCAGCTATCTGGTCGGAGTGACGCGCCACGGACCCGGTCACCTTCGCCGGGGTGCCGGTGCTGCTGCTCGGCGTCTCCGCGCTGGCCTCCTACCTCCCGGCCCGGCGGGCGGCGGCCATCGCTCCGCTCGAGGCGCTCAGGGAGGAGTAGAGCAGCCAGGCAGTCGCAACATCACACTGGCCCGCTTCACCAGGAGGGATCATGGCCCGCTCGATACCCGGACGCATGGCGGTGTGCCTCATCGCCCTGACTGGCGTGGTCACGCCCGCCAGGGCCCAGGGGCCCGACAGTACGCTGCTTCGGTCTACTGTGGTGATCGTGAAGATCGCGAACGATCCCGCTGCCGCCTACAACGGGACCTACCGCGCCTCGGGCACGTCCACCAAGTGCGGCCTGGCCGATTACGGATATCCGCACCGCCTCAACTCGTTCGCGGTCATGTTTCCGGATGATACCGCCACGATCGCGGTCACCTCGGTCAACTTCGACGCGGATACCCTCGCGCCCGGCGCGACGGTTAGCAGCTTCTACCTCTCGGTCGGGATCCGGGTCGGGCAGCACGGGACGCCACCGTCATACGTCGTTCGCGCCAACCAGCCACAGTTCGCTGAGCCCGGGACAGCGATCCGCACCAGAACATCGAATGGCTCCGACTCCCTGATGGTCAAGGGCATTGCGAGCAAGGGTACCAAGGTCAACGTGGAAATGACGCTCGTCTGTCAGCCATAGCGCTACAGGTTGTCCTCGCCGTCGCCCCTCTCCACGGGACGCCGGACGCATCTGAACCAGCCTGCCCTCCCCGCCCCCACTCGCCCAACCCGCTAGTCCGCGGGCCGCCTCACAACCGACATCGCACTCTTTCCGCGAAGCGAAGGAGTGGAACGACAAGAGCTAGATCGCGTGTGATGGCAGGCCACTGATGGTCATACCGCCGGGGTGCGGCACAACCTTGCGTTGCTGCTGGCAGTCAGTATCGTTTACCGACCAAGTGCCCGTCCACGTACCGGCGCAATGACCGTTTCGTTCCCGCAGGTCATCCGCAGCCGCCTGACCCACCTGGCCAATGGTTGAGCCGAGGGGCGCTGGATTGTTCCGGAAAGGGGTCTGCGATGCCGGAGAAGCGTTCGGCGCTCGATAAGGAGGAGCGCGCACAGGCTGAGGAGATGACGAGCGTCAAGTCCTCCGTCATCTATGAAGCAATCCGTGCTGAGGGCGACCATGAGCTGTCCCGCTCGTTTGGCGCGCTCTGGTGGTCCGGCGTCACCGCCGGGGTCGCCATCAGCTTGTCCGTGGTCTCCATGGGCTTTCTCCGCACCGTGCTGCCCGACACGCCCTGGGCCCCTGCCGTTGTCAGCCTCGGGTACCCGGTCGGATTTCTCATCGTCATCCTGGGCCGGATGCAATTGTTCACGGAGAACACGGTTACACCGATTCTCTCACTGTTCCACCGGCCAACTCGCAAGAACTTCGTGCGGACAATGCGCCTCTGGGGAATCGTCTTTGGCGCGAACATGACGGGCTGCTTCCTGGCCGCCGCCTTGCTCTCCTTTGCGAATATCGTCCCCGCGCCACATTTGGAGAGCATCCTGACGATCTCGCGGCACTATGGGAGCGCCACCGCCGCCCAGCATTTGACCTGGGGGATGCCGGCCGGATTTCTGATCGCCTCCATCGTGTGGATCCTGCCGCGGATGAACACCGGTGGAGAGGTTCTAGCCATCTTCATCCTGACCTACATGATCGGGCTCGGTGGCCTGTCCCATGTGGTCGCAGGTTCCACCGAACTGTTCATCCTGGTCCTGCACGGCGACTTCGGTCTGTTCGCTGCCGTGGGTCAAGCCATCCTGCCGGCCTTTCTCGGCAATGCCCTCGGAGGTACCGGGATGTTTGCCGTCCTGACCTATGCGCAGGTGCGAGAAGAGGTCTGAACACGCCCGACCAGCGCCCGTTGTTGGAGGGTCCCGGCCCGCTAGTCGGCCGGCCGCCTCACCCGCGCCCAGCTCACCCCGAACAGCACCAGCATCACCACGCCGGCGATCGCCAGGAGCCTGGTCGTGCCGCCCGGCTCGAGCAGCAGCTCGGGGGCCATGGTGAAGACCCAGGTCCCCGGCACCAGGCCCACCGCCACCGTCCAGTAGAACACCGGACGGGACACCGCCAGGATGCCGCTCGCCCAGTTGATGGCGGTGAAGGCCATGACCGGCGAGGGCCAGAACCCCGAGCGCGATCAGGAGCAACCGGATCGGCGGGCGGGGTGAAGGAGTGCCATGCATCGCCCAGAATCTGTCACCGGAGGGAGCGGGATGCACCGTCCTCGGCCCTCCGTGTCGGACACCCTGCGGAAACTGGTGAATCCGGCTGCGCGAAGGGGCGCGGCATGCTAGGTTACCCGCCTCCGGTTCCCTTTCCTGCACACATCACTGGAGTTGCCCCATGCGCCTGTCATCCCTTCTCGGGCTTGCCCTGCTCGCCACTGCCTGCGCTCCCCCGGCCGGGGGCGGCTCCGCGGCCCTGCCGACCGCGGAACTCGACGCCATCCGGGCGGTGGATGCCGCCTTCGCGGCCGGCATGAACGCCGGGGATACGGCGGCCGTCTTCGACATCTATGCCCCCGGTGCCAAGCTGATGCCGCCCGACGCCCCGATCCTCGAAGGGGCCGATGCCCGTTCGGTCATCGCCGGCCTGATCGCCGGTGGCGCCAGCAACTTCGTGCTCACCCCGACCACGACCTACGGCACCGGCGACCTCGCCTACCAGGTCGGGACGGCGAGCTTCACGGTGGGCGGCGGCGCCGCGACGGTGAAGTACGTGGAGGTCCTGCGCAAGAGCGCCGACGGCAAGTGGCGCTACGTGGTGGACATGTTCAGCGGCGTCGCGCCGCCCCCGGCGGCGGCACCAGCCCAGTAGCGGCGCAGAGGAAAGAGAGCCGATGAGCCACGACGCGCGGGGGATCACTGCCGCCCTCGCTGGCCGGTACCGCATCGAGCGCGAACTCGGCGCCGGCGGCATGGCCACCGTCTACCTGGCCGAGGACCTCAAGCACCACCGCAAGGTCGCCATCAAGGTGCTCAAACCGGAGCTGGCCAACGCGCTGGGGCCGGAACGGTTCCTCAAGGAGATCGAGACCACCGCCAACCTCCGCCACCCGCACATCCTGCCGCTGTTTGATTCGGGCATCGCCAAGGTCGAGGTGAGCGCCGGGCCTGGCCCAGCGGCCGAGTCGCCGAGTCGCCGAGCCGTCGAGTCGCCGTTTTACGTCATGCCCTACGTCGAAGGCGAATCCCTCCGCGACCGGCTCAACCGCGAGCGCCAGCTGCCCATCGAGGAGGCGCTCGCCATCGCCCGGGAAGTGGCCGACGCACTGGGCTACGCCCACAGCGTGGGCGTGATCCATCGCGACATCAAGCCCGAGAACATCCTGCTGGAACGGGGCCACGCCTACGTGGCCGACTTCGGCATCGCCCGCGCGGTGAGCGCCGCCGGCGCCGACCGGCTCACCCAGACCGGCACCGCCGTCGGCACCCCGCTCTACATGAGCCCGGAACAGGCCGCCGGCTCCTCCGACCTCGACGGCCGGAGCGATCTCTACAGCCTGGCCTGCGTGCTCTACGAGATGCTGGCCGGCGAGCCGCCCTTCACCGGCGCCACCGCCGCCGTGGTGACCCGGCAGCACCTGGTCACCGAAGCGGCCCCCATCACCAACAAGCGGCCCGCCGTGCCCGCCGAGGTGGCGGGCGCCCTGGCCCGCGCCCTCGCCAAGGACCCGGCCGACCGGTTCAGCCCCGCCGGCCAGTTCGTGCAGGCGCTGGGAAGCGGCACCACCTCCGGGACGCTCCGGATGGCGACGGCCACCGCCATACGCTCCTCCGGCGCCCGCACCGGGCTGATCGCGGCCGGCGCCGCCGTCCTGGCCCTCCTCGCCTGGTTCGGCGGGCGGGCGCTCCTGTCAGGCGGCGCTCCCCGCTTCGAGCGCATCGCCGTGCTCCCCATGGAGAACCAGACCGGCGACTCGACCCAGGCGTTCTTCGCCGAGGGGATGACCCGCGAGCTGATCGGGGTGCTGGGAGACGCCGGGGTCCGGGTGCTGGGCCACCGCGCGGTGGCTCCCTACCAGCACAGCACCAAGCCCATCGGCGAGATCGCCAAAGAGCTGGGAGTGGACGCCATTGTGAGCGGCGCGGTGCTCACCGCCGGGGACGTGGTGCGGATCTCCGCCGAGCTCACCGATCCCAGGACCAGCGAGAGCCTCTGGTCGCGGAACTTCTCCCGCCCCGCCGCCGACGTGGTGACGCTGCAGCACGAGATCGCGGGCGAGATCGCCCAGGGGGTCCGCGCCCGGCTCACACCGGAGCAGGCGCAGGCCCTCGCCAGCACCCGGCCGGTCAATCCCAAGGCCTACACCCAGTACCTGTTAGGCCAGCAGCAGGCCACGCTCCGCACACCGGGCGGCTTCGTCCAGGCGGTGGAGTTCCTCAATCGCTCGCTGGCGCTCGATTCGACGTTCGCCCCGGCCTGGGCGGCGCTCGCCATGGCCAACTCCTACGGCCTGCTCTACGGGCTGATCTCGCGCGACTCGGCCCGCGCCGCGATCCTGGGCGCCGCCGACAGGGCCGCCGCGCTGGATGAGCGGCTGGCGGATCCCTGGTTCGCCCGCGGGGTGGCCCACCTGCACGTGGACTGGAACTTCGCCGCCGCCGACGAGGACTTCCGGCAGGGCTTCCTGCGCAACGGCTCCACCGAGGCGCGGGGGCTCTACGGCTGGACGATGTGGGAGACGGGGAGGTCCGACAAGGCGGTCCCGGCCACGCTGGAGCTGATCGCGCTGGAGCCCACCACCGCGCAGTGGCGGAGCGACATCGGCTGGTCCTACTGGTCCGACCGCGATACCGCCGCTGCCCGCGCCACGCTCAACAAGGCGATCGAGGTGGACTCCTTCTTCTACGAGGCGTTCGACCTCTTCGGGATGGTGGAGAGCGACGCCGGCAACCTCGCCGCTTCCGCCCGGCTGCACCAGAAGGCCATCGAGGTAGCCGGCGGGGACTACTGGGTGCGGCAATTCTCGGAGGGGGTGCTGCACAAGGCGAAGGGGGACATGGCCGGCGTCCGCAAGGTGATCCGCGAGCTCGAGGGAGACCCGCGCTACGCCCAGCGGGCGGTGCTGCACTACCTGGCGGGAGACACCGCGGCCACCTACCGCCTGCTGGAGCAGGCCATCGACACCCGTGACGGCGACCTGCTGTGGGTGCTGACCTCGATCCACTACCTGTACCCGCTGCACGCCGAGCCGAGGTATCAGGCGCTGCTCAAGCGGGTGGGGCTGCCGGGGAACCCTCGGATGTAGCGAGCCGCCGCCACCTTCAGCCGTGGATCACACCATGAGCACCATCGAGCGCGCCATCGCCATCGCCCTGGAAGCCCACGCCGGACAGGTGGACAAGGCCGGGGCGCCCTACATCCTCCACCCCCTGCGGGTGATGCTCCAGCTCGACACGGTGGACGAGCGCATCGCGGGCGTGCTGCATGATGTGGTGGAAGACTCGCCCTGGACGCTCGACCGCCTCAAGGCGGAGGGGTTTTCCGAGCGGGCCCTGCTGGCGATTGATGCCGTGACCCGGCGGGAGGGGGAGAGTTACGAGGGTTTCGTGGCCCGGGCCGGCCTCGACCCCATCGGACGGCGGGTCAAGCTGGCGGACCTGGAGGACAACGCCAATCTGGCCCGGATCGCCGCGCCCACGGAGAAGGACCATGCCCGGCTGGAGCGGTACCGCCGGGCCATCGCCAAGCTCGGGGGCGTGGACCGCGCTCCCGCTCGCTTGACCGGCACTGGAGGCGGTCGGCCACCCCGCGTGGGTGCGACCACGCCGCTCGACGGCCCGTAGGTTGTTCGCCCCTCCACCTTCTGTCCACGGAACAACATGAAACATCGCCTGTGGCTCCAGTTTCTCCTTGTGCTGTGCCTACCGGCCAGCCTCGCGGTTGCCCAGGCGCCGCCGACGTTCCCGGTGCCTGCGACCAACCCGCGGGCGGTGCTGCGGCAGCAGGTCGCCGCCACCGAGATCGAGATCACCTACGGCCGGCCTGCGCTCCGGGGGCGGACCATCTTCGGGGAGCTGGTCCCATGGGGCCAGGTGTGGCGCACCGGTTCTGATGCGGCCACCCGGATCAGCTTCAGCACGCCCGTGGCGTTCAATGGCATCGCGGTGGACTCTGGCGCGTACGAGCTGTTCGCCGAGTCCGGGGGAGCGCGAGTGGGTGGTGATCCTGCAGCGGAGCCGGTCGCAGTGGGGCTCGTATTCCTATGATCCGACCCACGATGTCGCCCGGGTCACGGAGAGCCCGCGCCGCTACCGGAACGGGTCGAGAACTTCACGATCAGCCTCGATGACGTCACCTCCAGGGCCGCGACCCTGCACCTCGCCTGGGACCGGGTACGAGTGCCGGTTCGCATCACCGTCGACCTGGAGGCCACGGTGGTGCCGCGGCTGGAGGCCGCGCTCCGTGCCGACGGCCGACGGCCCTACTTCCAGGCCGCGATGTTCTACTATGAGAACGACCTGGACCTCGACCGGGCGGCGGAGCTGATGGCGCTGGCGCTGCAGCCGAACCCCGATCACATCGGCATGCTCTACCGTCAGGCGCTGATTCTGGAACGGAAGGGCGACCGGCCCGGCGCGATCGCATCGGCCGAGCGGTCGCTGGCCGGGGCGCGCACCGCGGAGCGCGAACTGCGGGAGGAGTACATCCGGCTCAACCAGGCCCTGCTCGCCCGGCCGCGCGGACCGTAGGCGGTCTCCGGTACCTCGGGACCGTCACCTCCAGGCTCGGGCCCTAGTCCTCCCTTTCCCGGAGCAGGCGTCATCGCGTCGATCGCGGCCCGGTTGGCCTGGTACGAATCTCACGTTCTCGGGGCTGACGTCCTTGGGGATCTCCTTGAGGTGCCCAGACTCCAGCAGGCCCAGCCAGCCATCGCCGCCTGAAACAGCGCCAGCTGCATGGTGGCGGCCTCCGCGGGGGACCAGGTTGGCGCGCGGAGCGCGCCGGCGATGCGTGGGTCGCGCTTCGATCCGCCGGGCCATCCCGCCAGCGACTGATCGGCCTCGTCGGGCCGTCTTCCGCCTCGTCCACCGCCGCGATCTCCTCCTCGAGCCGCTCCATGCGTTCCTGCTCGGCGTCGCTCAGCTCATCCTTCTCACCCAGCGCGGCGAGCTCCCGCTTCTTGCCCTGGAGCCGTTGGTGGGCGGGATCGGCCTCCCGCTGCCGCTGGACGTCGGCCATGGCCTGGCTCAATTGATTCAGCTTGGGCATGGTGAGGCGGTACGCCAGCACCTCACGGGTGTCGGCGGCTGAGCTGCTGGCCTGGGCTCGGGCGGCAGCGGGCGCGATGGCCACGAGGAGGGCGGTGAGGGCGAGGCGGGGGCGCCAGGACATGGAGACCTCCGAAGGGCGTCGCGGTGGTCGGCAAGGTACCGGGCGGACGGGGGGCGCAAGGATCGCCCCCGACCGCGCGCTCGCCTTGCGGACCAACCCGGGCCCCGGCCGGAGGGTAACTCTGATGCCGTGACCCGAGCGCAGTCGGCTGCCTGAATCTCCCGCCGCTGGGCGCCCGTAGAGGCGGCCGCGCCAGCCGCGGTGCTTTCCCCTGCAGGAGCATCGCAATGGCCATTCCCCCCGAGCGCCTGGGACCTTGCACCGCTGATCCCGGTGGTCGCCATCCTGGTGATCGGCGTCCTGCGAGTACTCCATAGCCCCTCGGTCAGGCGCTGGCCGATCGCGCCCGCGCGACCGGTGTGTCGAGCGGGAGGACGCCAACCTGCTCTACGAGACCCGACAGGACGTCGAGACCCTGAACCGGCCCTGGCGGAACCGGAGGAGCGGCTGGACTTCGCCGAGCGGCTCCTGGCGCGGGGCTCGCGGGAGCGGGACATGGAGGAGCCGGGGATACCGACGCCGGTGTAAGGCGTCGGCACTGACCGCTGGTCCCGGCGCGGTGGCAGCGCCGGACCAGGGCGGTCGCCGGAACCACACGGCACATCAGGCCACCGACGGATCGCGCCCACCTGCACACCACACGGACCCATGATGCCCACTGCTCCGACTCCGCGAAGCCTCTCGGCCCTGCGCCTTGTTGTTGCCTCACGCATCTTTGTCCACGGCGCGTACCGGGTCATGACGGGCGGCGTGGGGGACTTCGGCGAGTTCCTGCCGCCATTCATGTCCCCTTCGGGCTCGCTGTCGCGTGGGCGGTCACCTTGATGGAGCTCGGGGGCACGATCGTCCTCGCGGCTGGCCGGCTGGTCCGACCCTTGGCGCTGTACTTCGCGGCGGAACTGTTGCTTGGGATCCTGCTGGTGCACGCGTCGGAGGGGTGGTTCGTGGTAGGAGGAGGGCGCAATGGCGTGGAGTACAGCGTTCTCCTGATCGCCGTGTTGCTGGCGCTCGCGTGGGCGGCGGGACCCACGACATCAGAGGCCTGAAGGCGCTCTAGGCACCGGCGACAGCCGCCCCAGGTGGTGGTGGTGAAGTGACAGACCACCCCGAGCCCCGCAGTCCACCCGGACCGCGGGGCTCAGGCTTTTCAGCGAAGGAGCGGCGGTGAAACCGGGGCGCGGGGTCCACTCATGCATGTGCTGGCGCCCCCGCACGCGCAGTCGTTAGCTTCGACCTGCACCATCCCGGCCGCCCCGGCACCACCCCCAGACGAGAGCGACCCGTTGAGCCACCTTGCCGAGGTCACCGCCGCCCTCGCCGACCGCTACCACATCGAGCGCGAGCTCGGGGCGGGCGGCATGGCCACGGTGTACCTGGCCGAGGACCTGAAGCACGATCGGCGGGTGGCGATCAAGGTGTTGCGCCCCGAGCTGGCCCAGGCCATCGGCGGGGAGCGCTTCCTGCGCGAGATCAAGATCGCGGCCCAGCTGCAGTCCCCGCACATCCTGCCGCTGCTTGATTCGGGTGAAGCGAACGGGCTCCTCTACTACGTCATGCCGTTCGTCGACGGCGACTCGCTGCGGGACCGGCTGGCGAGCGACGGCGCGCTGTCCCCATCGGAGGCGATGCGCCTCTTGCGCGAGATCGTGGACGGGCTCGCGCACGCCCATCGGAACGGCGTGGTGCACCGCGACATCAAGCCCGACAACGTGATGCTCGCCGACCGGCACGCGCTGGTGATGGACTTCGGCGTGGCGAAGGCGATGAGCGGCGGCCACCGGCCAGCACGACCTCACCAGCATCGGCATCTCCCTCGGCACCCCGGCCTACATGGCGCCGGAGCAGGCGGCGGCCGACCCCAACATCGATCACCGCGCCGACATCTATTCCGTCGGCGTGCTGGCCTACGAGATGCTGACCGGCCGGACGCCCTTCACGGGCTCGCCGCAGTTGGTGATCGCGTCGCATATCACCAAGGCACCGGCGCCGCTGCAGGTGGTGCGGCCGGCGGTGCCCCCGGCGCTGGCCGCGATCGTGATGCGCTGCCTCGACAAGGATCCGGGCGACCGCTACCAGACGGCCGACGAGTTGCTGCAGGCGATCGAGGCGCTGGCGACGCCCGGGGGGACGGCCGCCGGCCTCGGCGCGGAGAGCCCCGGGCCCCGCCGTCTGTTGCTGCTCGGCGGCGCCGGCCTGCTCGCCGTCGGCGTGTTCGGATTCTTCAGCACTCGCTCGCTGCAGCGGGACCGCTGGGTGCACCAGACGGCGCTCCCCGAGATACGCCGGATGATCGAGGACGGCCAGACCGACAGCGCCTGGTACCTCAGCCGCGAGGTGGCGGCCATCGCTCCCGGGGACTCGATGCTCGCCACCCTCCTGGCCAACCGGTCCTTCGTCCGGATGGTCTCGATCGAGACCAGGCCTGAGGGGGCGAAGGTCTACCGCGCCTCCATGTCCGACACCACCACCTGGCATTACCTGGGCACCACGCCGACCGACTCGGCCCCGCTGCCCCGGCAGATCGGGCTCTTTCGCTTCGAGAAGCCCGGCTATCGCCAGATGTACACCATCAACATGACGTTCTTCACGCCGCTGGTGCTCGATAGCGTCGCGGCGCCCGATCCGGAGATGATCACCATCGCGGGGCGCCGACGATTACGGCACCTTTCTCGTCGGCACCGACGGGTCGCCGCCGCTCAAGCTCCACGACTGGAAGATGGATCGCTACGAGACCAGCAACCGGCAGTACAAGGCGTTCGTGGATGCCGGCGGGTATCGGGACAGCAGCTACTGGGAGCAGCCGTTCCGCCGATCGAGGGCCGCACCCTCTCCCGCGCCGAGGCGATGGCACGATTCGTCGACCAGACCGGCCGGCCGGGTCCCGCCACGTGGGTGGCCGGCGACTATCCCGCCGACCAGGGCGACATGCCGGTGGGCGGCGTGAGCTGGTACGAAGCCGCGGCCTATGCCAGGTGGGCGGGCAAGTCGCTGCCGACGATCTACCACTGGTCCACCGCGGCCGGGGTCTATTACTCGCGAGGGGTCGTCCCCGAGAGCAACATGGAAGGGCGCGGTCCCCGGGCCGTCGGCACGCCCCACGGGGTCAGCATCGCCGGCGTCTCCGACCTGGCGGGCAATGTCCGGGAGTGGATCCAGAACGAGGCCGGGCGGGAGCAGCGGTTCATCCTCGGCGGCGGCTGGAGCGACCCGACCTACGCCTTCGTGGATGCCTACGCCCAGCCGCCGATGGACCGCTCGGTGATCAACGGCATCCGCCTGGTCCGCTACGACGCCGCGGACAGCAACGTGGCCCTGGCCAGCCGGCCGATCCCGCGGAAGTTCACCGACTATTCCAGGGTGACCTCGGTGTCGGACGCGGTGTTCGACGGCTACCGGCGGCAGTTCGACTACGACCCGCTCCCCCTCGACGTCAAGGTAGAGCGGACCGACTCCACCAGCGACGAGTGGAACGCCGAGTTCGTGAGCTTCAGTGCCGCTTACGGCGGCGAACGGATGCAGGCGTGGGTGTTCCTCCCCAAGCAGGGGACGCCACCGTACCAGACGGTGGTGTACTTCCCCGGTTCCGGCGCGATCAACACCCGGACCAGCGCCGAGCGGCGCGACATGACCGCGAGCTTCGTGGTCAAGAGTGGCCGGGCCTTCGTGCTGCCGATCTACAAGAGCACCTACGAGCGCACCGATAGCCTCACCAGCGACCTCGCCAACGAGTCGATCTTCTGGCGCGATCACGTGGTCATGTGGGTCAAGGACTATCGTCGCGCGCTCGACTACCTGAGCAGCCGGCCTGACGTCGACACCACGCGGTTCGCCTATTTCGGCTACAGCTGGGGCGGCTACATGGGCGGGATCATCCCGGCGATCGAGCCGCGGATCAAGACGGCGGTGCTGTATGTGGCGGGACTTACCATGGAGCGAGGGCGGCCCGAGGTGGAGCCGATCAACTACCTGCCCCGCGTCCGGCTGCCGGTGATCATGCTCAACGGCAAGTACGACTTCTTCTTCCCGACCGAGACCGCGCAGCGGCCGTTCTTCGAGCGACTCGGCACACCGGCCGCCGACAAGAAATGGGTGGTGTATGAGGGCGGCCACGACGTGCCGCGGCCGCAGCTGATCGGTGAGGCGCTGGCGTGGCTGGACAAGTACCTCGGGGCCGGTGCGCTGAGCGGCCCTCAGGATCCACGTACGGCCCCGACCGGGGCCTTCACCTCGAGCCCCCGGAGATCGTATGCCTCAACCTGACGCCAAGGAACCTGGCGCCAAGGTGCGGTTCCCCCCGCCGCTGGTGTTCGTCGCCTGGATGCTCCTGGGCGTGGCGCTGCACCACTGGGTGCTGCCGGCCCACGTCCCGGACCCGCGGGCGATCAGCGCGGTCGCCGGGATCCTGCTGCTCGTTGTCGGCCTGGGCCTGGTCATCTGGGCGCGGGTGCACTTCTTCCGGACCGGCCAGAACCCGATGCCCTGGAGGCCCAGCCCGGAACTGATCTTCGGCGGGCCGTACCGCTTCACCCGCAATCCGATGTACGTGGGGGTCACCATTTTCCAGATCGGCCTCGGTGTGGCGCTGAGCAACCTGTGGATCTCGCTGTTCGCCTTGCCAGCGCTCCTGATGGTGCACTTCATCGCGGTGCTGCCGGAGGAGCGGTATCTCACCGAGAAGTTCGGGGAGAGCTACCGGACCTACCTGACCCGGGTCCGGCGATACGTCTGAGGAACGCGCCGGAATGACAGGAAGACGGTCTTCCGGGTGGTGCTGGGTGTCATCGCCCTGCCAGTGATCCTGACACTGGGCGGGGTGTGTCCTTCTTCGCCCTGATGTCCTGGTACGCCCCCAACCGCATCACCGGCAGCATCGTCTCCTCCGGCCAGGATCGGGAGTACCTGCTCCACGTCTCGTCGCGGTACGACCCCAGCAGGCCGACACCGCTCGTCATCAGCCTCCACGGCGCGGCGGTCTGGCCGTCCTCTCAACGGGAATTCAGCCAGTGGAACCGGGTGGCCGATGAGCAGGGGTTCATCGTCGTCTATCCGTCCGGCACAACGCTGGCCGGGAGCGGCACCGGCCTGCTGCCGTTCCGGGTCTGGCGCGCCGAGCCGGGGGAGATCGTGACGGCGGACGCCCGGTTCATCGCGGACCTGATCGACTCGCTGTCGGTGACGTACCACATCGACCCGGCGCGCATCTATGCCGACGGCTTCTCGAACGGGGGCGGCATGGCCTTCGCGCTGTCGTGCACGCTGTCGGATCGGATCGCGGCGATCGGCATGGTCGCGGCGGCCCACGCGCTCCCCTGGAGCTGGTGTACCGATCAGCGCCCGGTACCGGTGATCGCCTTTCACGGGACGGCCGATCCGCTGGTGGCGTACGAGGGCGCCGGAACCTCATGGCTCAACCCCAGGCCATTTCCGAACATTCCCGGCTTCATGGCGCATTGGGCCACGAGGAACCGCTGCCTGGAGAACGCCACCGACTCGGTGCTGGCGCCGGATGTGGGCCGCCGCGAATATCGCGGCTGTGCCGACGGCAGGGCGGTGGTGCTATACACCATCCAGGGAGGTGGCCACCAGTGGCCGGGCGGCAAGCCGTTCCCCGCGTGGGTGGCCGGGCGGATGACTCCGGGCCTTGACGCGACGCGGCTGATTTGGGAGTTCTTCCGGGAGCACCGAAGGGGGGAGCAGGGTCAGGCGTTTCCGGAGCCACCGTACCGCTCCGGAGCGCGAGGCATCGGAGCCGCCTACAACGCCCCGCCGTCCTCTCGGACGGCGGGGCTCAAACCAACAACCATCGGCGGAAAAGTGGGCCTGGGTAGAGTTGAACTACCGACCTCACGCTTATCAGGCGTGCGCTCTAACCACCTGAGCTACAGGCCCTTAGCGCCCCGGACCGGGGCGCCAAACGGGCTGGGAGGATAGCCATTCTACCCGGCGGAGGCAAGCGGCCACCGGGCCGCGCCACCGCCAGCGGACTCAGTTCTCCTCTTCCTCCGGCGTCTCCACCTCGACGTCGTCAATGTCATCGTCGAGGTCGTCATCGAAGTCATCATCCTCTTCGTCGAGCTCCTCGTCCAGGTCGTCGTCCTCGTCGTCGTCGTCAAACGAAAACGCCTCTTCATCGTCCTCGAAGTCGTCGTCGTCCCGGCGGCGGCGCAGGGTGATGGCGCCCACCGAGGATTCCCACGGCAACATGAAGGCCTCCGTCATGGGGGGGTGAAGGGGTGTCACGATGCATCCGCCGCGCGGGCGGCCGCCCGGGCAATCTTCTTCCGGTCCGTTGCCGCCAGCGCGCGCTTGCGGAGCCGGATGGACTTGGGTGTCACTTCGATCAATTCGTCTTCCTCGATGTATTCCAGCGCGTATTCCAGCGTGATCTGCCGCGGCGTCTCCAGCTGGATGTTCTCATCCGACGCGGTCGTGCGCATGTTGGTCAGCTTCTTTTCCTTGGCGACGTTCACGTCCATGTCTCCGGGACGGGAGTTCTCGCCGCAGAGCATCCCCTCGTACACCTCACTCCCGGGGGAGATGAACATCTGGGCCCGCTCCTGCAGGTTCCACAGGGCAAAGCCGACGGCCTCTCCCACCCGGTCTGCCACCAGCACGCCGTTCTTCCGCCCCGCCAGCGGCCCCGCCCACGGGCCGTAATCCAGGAAGCGGTGGTGCAGCGTGCCGGTGCCCCGGGTGTCCGTCAGGAACTCCGACCGGTAGCCGAAGAGCCCCCGTGCCGGGATGCGGAACAGCATCCGCACCATGCCCTGCCCCGGATTCTTCATCTCCAGCAGCTCCGCCCGGCGCGGGCCCAGCTTCTCGATGACGGTGCCGATGTACGCCTCTGGCACATCCGCCATCAGCTCCTCATAGGGTTCCTGCCGCTCTCCGTCCGCGCCCACCTTGGTGATGACCCGGGGCCGGGAGACCTGGAACTCGTATCCCTCGCGCCGCATCGTCTCCATCAGGATGCCCAGATGCAGCTCACCGCGTCCCGAGACCTGCCAGGTGTCGGGGCTGTCGGTGTCGTCCACCTTGAGGGCCACGTTCCGCTCCAGCTCCCGGAACAGCCGGTCCCGCACCTGGCGGCTGGTGACGAACTTCCCCTCCCGCCCGGCGAAGGGGGAGTTGTTGACGATGACGTCCACCGACATCGTCGGCTCTTCCACCGCGATCCCCTCCAGCCGCTCGGGGTGGTCCACCGCCGTGATGGTCCGGCCGATCTCGATCCCCTCGATCCCCGCGATGACCACGATATCCCCGGCGCTTACTTCCTCCGCGTCGATCTTGTTGAGGCCGTCGAAGGTCATGAGCTTGGTGATGCGCCCCCGGGGGAGGTTCTCGTCGGCGACCATCCCCGGCTCACCGATGGGGAGCAGCGCCACCTCCTGGCCCACCCGCACCCGGCCCCGCTCCACCCGCCCGATCCCCATCCGCCCCACGAAGGTGGAGAAGTCCAGGGTCGAGATCAGCATCTGGAAGGGGCCCTCGGCCTCTCCGGTGGGCGCCGGCACGTGCGACAGGATGGCCTCGAAGAGCGGATCCAGGGTGGTGCCCGGCTGATCCAGCTCCACCGTGGCCGTGCCGTGCCGGCTCGAGGTATAGAGGAACGGCGCCTCCAGCTGCTCGTGGCTCGCCTCGAGATCAATGAACAGGCCGAGCACTTCATCATGGACGCGCAGCGGCTCGGCGTCCTGGCGGTCAATCTTGTTGATGGCGACGATGGGCTGGTGACCCAGCGCCAGCGCCTTCCGGGTGACGAACCGGGTCTGGGGCATGGGCCCCTCGGCGGCGTCCACCAGGATCAGCACGCCGTCCACCATGCGGAGGATGCGCTCGACCTCGCCGCCGAAGTCGGCGTGGCCGGGGGTGTCCACGATGTTGATCTTGGTGTCGTGCCAGCGGACCGCGGTGTTCTTGGCGAGAATGGTGATGCCGCGCTCCCGCTCCAGCGGGTTGGAGTCCATCACCCGCTCTTCTACGTGCTGGTTGGCCCGGAACGCGCCAGCCTGCCGCAGCATCTGATCCACGAGGGTGGTCTTGCCGTGGTCCACGTGCGCAATGATTGCGATGTTGCGGATGTTGCGGTTCTGGGACATCGGTCCGTCTCGTCTGAGTCCGTCGCGGCCCCACCCGGGTACCGCGCGGCATATATAGACAGGGCGGGGACTGGGAGCAAGGGCGAACTTAGACCCGGACCCGCACCGCCTCCGCGTGGCCAAACAGGCCCTCCGATTCGGCCAGCGCGATGATCCGCTGGGCGTCGGCAAACAGCCGGTCCCGGGTGTAGTAGACCATGCTGGTCCGCCGCACAAAGTCGTACACGCCGAGGGGGGAGGCGTGGCGGGCGGTACCGCCGGTGGGGAGGACGTGGCTCGGGCCGGCGATGTAATCGCCCACCGGCTCGGGGGTGCCGTCGCCCAGGAAGATGGCGCCGGCGTGCCTGACGCCCTCGGCCACATTCTCCGGGTCGCGGGTGATGATCTCCAGGTGTTCCGGGGCCCGGAGATTGACCACCTTCACGGCGTCCTGCAGGGTGGGCACCCAGACGATGAGGCCGTTCCGCTCCAGGGCGGTGCGGGCGATGGCGGCGCGGGGGTTCCGCTCGAGGTGCTGGGCGATGGCGGCGGGCACCTGGTCGGCCAGTTCGAGGTCGGTGGTGATGAGCCAGGCGCAGGCGTCCTCGTCGTGCTCGGCCTGGGCGATCAGGTCGGCGGCGACCCAGTCCGCCTTGGCGGTGGAGTCGGCGATGATCACCAGTTCGGTGGGCCCGGCAAGCATGTCGATCCCCACCGGGCCGGCCACCTGCCGCTTGGCTTCCGTCACCCATTTGTTGCCAGGCCCCACGATCTTGTCCACCCGCCGGAGCGTCTCGGTGCCGTAGGCCAGCGCGGCCACCCCCTGCACCCCGCCGATCCGGTAAAGCTTCGTCACCCCGGCCAGCAGGCAGGCGGCCAGCACCGTGTCGGTGATCCCCTGGGGCGGAGTCACCGCGATGATCTCCTCCACCCCTGCCACCACCGCCGGCACCGCATTCATGATCACGGTCGAGGGATAGGCCGCCTTGCCGCCGGGGACGTACAGGCCCACCCGCTCCAGCGGGGTCACCCGCATGCCGAGGATGCTGCCATCCTCCTCCAGGACAGTGAAGCCGGTGTCCCGCTGGCGCGCGTGGTAGTCCCGTACCCGGACAACCGCGGTCTCCAGCGCCTCGCGCACTTCGAGGTCGATCCGTTCGAGGGCATTCTCCCACTCGGCCCGAGGCAACTCCCACTGGGCCGGCGCGAGATCGGCGCCGTCGAGCGTCTTGGTCCAGTGCCGGACCGCGGCGTCGCCCCGTTCCGCGACATCGGCGAGGATGGCCGCGACCCGTTCGCGGGTGGCGGCGTCGGTCTGCTGCGGCTTGGGCAGGAACGGCTCCAGCCGTTCAAACGGCGGGACGGCAAGTTGGCGCATCATGCGGTGCCCTCGCGGGCGGTGGTCGGGTCGGCTAGAATGAGCGGATATGGAACCGCCGGAAAGTAGCTGGATCGCCGTCAAACTGGCGTCCGTGGTCCTGCTGGTCTTCTTGAACGCCTTCTTCGTGGCCGCCGAGTTCGCACTGGTCGGGGCCCGCCGGACCAGGCTGGAGGAGCTGGCCCAACGGGGCGACCGCAAGGCCGCCCTGGCCTTCCGAGCCACGCAGTCGCTGGACCGCTACATCTCCGCCACCCAGCTGGGCATCACCCTGGCCTCCCTCGGCCTGGGGTGGATCGGCGAGCCGGCGCTGGCCGGGCTGATCGAGGGCGCCTTCACCTGGCTGCCCGACGGGCTGCAGCCGGTGGCGGTGCACACCGTGGCGGTGGTCGTCGCCTTCACGATCATCAGCTCGCTGCACATCATCCTGGGCGAGCTGGTGCCCAAGGCGCTGGCGCTGCTCTTCCCCGAGGCGGTCAGCGGCTGGGTGGTGGTCCCGCTCATGGCCTTTGCCTGGGTGATGCAGCTTCCCATCTGGATGCTCAATGGGACCGCCAACTGGCTGCTCAAGCTGTGCGGAATCAAGCCCCCCGGCGAGCACGAGCGGCTGCACTCCCCCGACGAGATCCGGATGCTGGTGGAGCAGAGCGAGGTGGGCGGCAGCCTGGGGAAGGAGGACGCCCGGCTGCTGGAGGGGGTCTTCGAGTTCAGCGAGAAGTCGGCCCAGGAGGTCATGACCCCGCGCACCCAGATGGTGGGCCTGGAGCGGGACCTCACCGTGGAGGCCGCCGCCGACGTGGTGGCCGAGGCGCGGCGCTCCCGGTACCCGGTCTTCGGGGAGTCGCTGGACGACATCGTCGGCGTCGTGCACGCCAAGGAGATCCTCACGGCGGTGCGGCAGCAGCCGGGCATCGAGGTGGGCAAGATCATGCGGCCGCCGCTGTTCGTGCCCGGCACCCGGGAGGTGGAGGATGTGCTGGCAGACATGAAGCGGCTCAAGGTGCACCTGGCGATGGTGCTGGACGAATATGGCGGCACCGCCGGCCTGGTCACCATGGAAGACCTGCTGGAGGAGATCGTCGGAGACATCTTCGACGAGTACGACCGCCTGGAGCGCCCGGGGCCGGTGGCCGAGGGGGCGCCGCTCCTCGACGGCAGTCAGGCCATCTCCGACTTCAACGCCGAGCACGACCTGCAGCTGGACGACACCGACTACACCACCCTGGGCGGCTATCTCTTCGGCCAGCTGGGGCGACTGCCCCGCACCGGCGACCGGGTCACCGTGAGCCTGGACGCATTCGAGATAGTCGAGATGGACGGCCGCCGGGTCAAGACGGTGCGGTTCCTCGTCGGCGGCGGGACTCCCCTGGCCAAGCCGGTACGATGAGCCGGCCGGTCGCCGTCATCCCGCCCGGGTCGCTGGACCTCACCGGGCCGGCCGCCGCCGCGCGGCGCCGGCTGCAGCGGATCGCCGCGGACCACCTCGACGCTGCCGGCTACGCCGAGCTGCTGCCGCCCACCTTCGAGTACGAGGAGGTCTTCCTCAGGGCTGGCGGACCGGAGGTGGCGGAGCGGCTGATCCGCTTCACCGACCGCGACGGCCGGGTACTGGCCCTCCGCTACGATTTCACCGCCAGCCTTGCCCGGGTGGCGGCGACCACCTTCCGCACCGCGCCCCGCCCGCTCCGGCTCTGCTACAGCGGCAACGTGTTCCGCCAGGAACCCGACCGGGGCGGGCGGCCACGCGAGACCCTGCAGGCCGGCGCGGAGCTGCTCGGCCAGGGCGACATCGCCGCCGACGTGGAGCTTGTCCGCCTCACACTGGCGCTGGCCCGCGCGCTGGGCCTCACCGAATTCCAGCTCAACCTGGGCCACGTCGGGGTGCTGGCGCCGGGACTGGACGCCTTGCCAGACGAGCTCCGGGCGGCGGTCCGGCGCTGGATTGACCGGAAGGATCGCGGCAACCTTACCCGCGCGCTGGCCGAGACCGGGCCGGAGTCGCGGGGGCTCGGCCAACTCGCCTTCGTGATCGGGCACCGGGACGTGCTGCAGGCGGCGCGGGACGAGGCCTCTCCCGCGGTGCGGCCCGGACTCGACCACCTGCTGGCGCTGGACCGGCTGCTCACCCCACAGGAGCGCGGCCACGTGGTGTACGACCTGGGAGAAGTCCGCGGACTGGACTACTACACCGGCATCCACTTCGAGCTGTTCGCGGCCGGGGCCCGCCGGGCGGTGGGTGCCGGCGGACGGTACGACGATCTCATGGGCCGCTTCGGTGCGCCGATGCCGGCGGTGGGGGTGTCGCTCGACCTCGACGGCCTGGCCGAAGCCACCGGGGGAGAAGGATGATGAGTCCGGCCCGGCTCCGGGTGGCGCTGGCCAAGGGGCGGCTCTTCCAGCCGGCGGTGCAGGCCTTCGCGAAGGTGGGAATCGTCATCGACCCCGATCCCGGCAGGCGGCTGCTGATCCCCTCCAGCGAGCCGGGGGTCGAGTTCCTGGTCGTCAAGCCGGCGGACGTGGCGGTGTACGTGGAGTCGGGCGCCGCCGACTTCGGGGTGACCGGCACCGACGTGCTCCGGGAGAGCGATGCCGATGTGCTGGAGCCGCTGGAGCTGGGTTTCGGCGCCTGCCGGCTGGTGGTGGCGGCGCCGGCGGACAGCCCGTTCCCCAGGCTGCCCGGCGGGCGCACGGCCCGGGTGGCGACCAAGTATCCCCGCCTGGCGTGGCGGCACTTCGCCGGGTCGGGCCGCCCGGTGGAGATCGTCGAGGTGCAAGGCTCGGTGGAGGTGGCGCCGCTGCTCGGCCTGGCGCACTGGATCGTGGACCTGGTGGACACGGGGAACACGCTCAGGGCCAACGGCCTGGCGGAGCGGGAGACGATCCTGCAGGTGGGCGCGGTGCTGGTCGCCAACCGGGCGAGCCAGAAGCTCAAGCTGGAGCAGCACCTCGCGTTGATGCGGCGGCTGGGGGCCTGAGACCTGGCCGCGGAGGCGCGGAGGCCCGCCCAGCGCTGGCCCTCCGATGTCAGGCCCGGATCAGCGAAACAGCCACCGGGACACCCTGGCCCCCGGCGCAACGAGCAGCAGGGCCCGCTCCCCGCCCGCGGCCACCAGGGCCAAATCCAGCTGAGCCGACACCGCTGGCAGGAACGAGGACAGCACCACCCAGGCCTCCGGCCCGCCCGCGGCGCGGATGCGGCGAGCTTCGTTTTGTGCCCAGCCGCTGTCGGGCACGGTGGTGTTGATTCCCAGGTCGTTCGGTCCGGTACCGGTGGTAACCCCTACCAGTTCCTGCCAATCCCGGTAGGCGAAATGCAGGGAGTCGCCTTCCTGCTGAACGGGCGCGCCCCGAGCGCTCGGCGTGTCGGAAGGCCTGGCCTGTCGAACTCACCAGCCTGAGCCGGTGCAGGACCCGCTCACGGTCCGGCTCCCGCCAGTCGGTGGTGTAGAACGCCCACGCCGGGATGCTGCGCCCGTACACATAGACCGCCGCACCGGCCTGGTGCGCCGCGTTCACCTGCACGATCAGCCGGGCGAGCGATTCCCTCTCGTACGGTTCGCGGAGCTGGCGCCAGGCATCGAGCCCCGGGAGCAGCGCCAGTCCTGCCGCGGCACCAGCCAGCCAGGGGAACCTCACCCGCCGGCTGCACCAGCCGGCGAGGACCGCCGTGCCTTCCGCCAGGCAGAGCGCCAGGCCGGGCACCGAGAAGAGCATCAGCCGTGGGGCAACGGGATAGAGGCGCACGGTCGAGGCCAACCCGGCCAGGAACAGCGGGCCTAACAGCGGCGCCGCCAGCCACCCGCCGTGGCGTCGGGTCAGGGAACGGGCCCCCAGGCCGATGAGTAGCAGCAGGCCGGCGGCCAGATACGCCCGCCACAGGCCGCCCTCGGACAGAAACCACCCAACGAGATCCTCCGCCGGGATGTCCAGCAGCTTCTGACCCAGATCGGGAAGTCCTGGGCTCAGGAAGTAGGGCACCCAGTAGCGCTGCATGTAGGCGCTGTCGGCGGCGGTGCGATAGACCAGCAGGTAGAGCGTGGCGAAGGCGGCGCTCCAGATCGCCGCGCCGGCCACCAGCCGCGCCACCGCTCCCGGCGTCCGCCTGACGCCGGGAGCGAAGAGCAGCCCCAGGCCCAGCGCCGCGAGCAGGAATGGCGCCACTGAACTGGCGATGGCCACCACTGAGCCCAGCGCGATCATCGCCGCCCAGCGCTCCCGGGCGTCCACCCGCTCCACCAGGCGGAGCGCCGCCAGGATGAGCAGCACCGCCCACATGGCGTCGAGCCCGTAGGGCTTGAGCTCATTGGCGTACAGGATGAGCATCGGGGAAAGGCTGACGAGCAGCAGCGCGAGGGCGGCCACCCCCGGGGCGAGCAGCCGGGTGGCGACCCGCCAGAAGCCCAGCAGCAGCACCAGCCCGCCCACGAACGGCAGGAACCGCAGCACCCGCTCGTCGGTCCCCGCCAGCAGCGCACTCAGCTTGACGCCCCAGAGGAACGGCACCGGCGCGGTCTGGTCGCTGTCCAGCGGCTGGAGCAGCTCGCCGAAGCTCCGCACCAGGATGTTGTTGGCCAGCATCGCCTCGTCCAGCCAGAGGGAGCGGCCGTGCAGGTACTGCCGCAGGCGCAGCGCCGCGCCGAGAAGGAGCAGCAGCGGCAGCGCCCGGGCGGCGCTCCCGCCTGGAGCGGCCGCAGCCGCCGGTGCCGGGTCAGGCACCGGCAGGGGCGCCCCGCCTTGCCAGCTGCAGGGCGAGTTCGATCGCCGCCCGCATGCTGGCCGGATCAGCCGCCCCGGTGCCGGCGATATCCAGCGCGGTGCCGTGGTCGGGGGAGGTACGCGGGAAGGGGAGGCCGAGGGTGACGTTCACTCCCTGCCCGAAGGCGGCCACCTTGATGGCGGTCATCCCCACGTCGTGGTAGGGGGCGAGCACCACATCGAACTCCCCCCGCATCGCCCGCACGAAGACCGTGTCGGCGGGAAACGGTCCGCTGGCGCCCAGCGCCTCTACCGCCGGCCGGATCACCCGCTCCTCTTCATCCCCGAACATCCCCGACTCCCCAGCGTGCGGGTTGAGGGCGCAGACCGCGATCCGGGGCTCGGCGATTCCGAACCAGCCGGTGAGGGCGGCGCTGGTCACCCGGCCGGTCCGGATCAGCTTGTCGGTGGTAAGCAGGGCGGGGACGCTCCTGAGCGGGACGTGGGTGGTCACCAGTACCACCCGCAACTGCCGGGCGGCCAGCATCATGGCCACCTCGACGTCTCCGGCCAGGTGGGCCAGCCATTCTGTGTGCCCCGGCCAGCGGAAACCGGCCAGGTTGAGCGCGTGCTTGTGGGCTGGCCCGGTAACGATCGCCTGGACCTCGCCGCTCAAGGCCAGTCGCGCGGCCGTCTCTACGCCGAGTCCGGCGATGCGGCCGGCTCGGGCGGCGCGCGACGGGCCGGGACGGGGAGGTTCGCTTCGCTCGCCCAGACCTTCGGTCCAGCTCCCCACCGCCACCCGCCGGGCCGCCGGCAGACCCTCGATCTGCTCTTCGGCGCCGATCACGGTGATCTCGGCAGCCAGCGGCGTTGCCAGCGCCCGGGCGGTGATCTCAGGCCCGATGCCTCGGGGATCTCCGAGCGTGATCGCGATGCGGGGAGCTGACATGCGGTGAAGGTAGGGGAGAACTGCGGAGGCGGGAAGGCGCGGTTGGTGGAGGTGACCAGGCGATTGGGCGATTAGGCGCTTGGGCGATTGGGGTACCGAGCCGCTGGTCGCCCAATCGCCTACAATCGAATATCCACGTACGTCGAGCGTCGCAGCCGGTCGAGGTAGCGCCGGGTCGCGAGTTCATCGGAGAGGCGGCGGCGGATCTGGTCCTTCACGTCCTCGAAGGCGATCGCGCCCTCGCCCCGGCGCCGGAGGACCTCCATCACGACGTACTTGCGCCGGAGACCCGAGGTCTTCCGGATGGCAAAGGGCGGCACCACCGTCCCGCTGTCCGCGGCGCCGACGCCCTCCTTGTACTCATCGGGAAGCTGGTTGACCGGCACCTCCAGCGCCTCCCGCTCCTCGCCCTGGTCGTGGTAGAGGCGGGCGAGCGAATCGAACGATGCGCCGGCCTTGAGTGCGGTGGCGAGCTGTGTGGCCCGGGCCAGGGCGGTGTCCGCGTCGGCCTCGGTGACCTCGGGCATGATCAGAATGTGCCGGGCCTGGACCTCGGCCGGCTGCACCCGCTGCACCTGCAGGATGTGGTAGCCGAAGGGAGTCTCGACCGGCTCCGACAGGACACCGGGTTTGAGCCGGAACGCCACCTGCTCGAAGGCCGGCACCATCTGACCGCGTCGGAACCAGCCCAGGTCGCCACCCTGGGCGGCGCTGACCGGATCCTGGGAGAAACGCCGGGCGGTGGTGGCGAAGTCGGCGCCGCGGCGCAGCTCGCCGAGGATCGAATCCGCCTGGGCTCGGGCCCGGACGTTGGCCTCGGGCTGGGCCTGCGGCGCGACGATGATGTTGCGGAACGAGATCGTGGCCGGACGCTGAGGGAGATCCTCCTTGAACTGCTCGAAGTAGTCCCGCAGCTCCCGCTCGGTGGGCTGCACCGGCTTGAGCTTGCCCTCCTCCCGGAGCTTGGCGAGCAGCCGGTTACGCAGCGCCGCCTTGCGCTGGCTGTCGGTGAGCCAGCGGCGGAACTCCTCCGACGTCTGGAACCCCGAGCGGGCCAGCTCCCGCTGGAAGTCCAGCTCGGACGTGAACCTCTTGCGCACATTACGGAACTGCTCCTCGGCGCCCTCGGCGACCTCCTGGTCGGTCACCTTGATCGTGGTGTCCCGGCCGGCCGCCTGGACCATGATCTCGGCGTCCACCAGGTCCGAGATCACCTGGCGACAGAGGGCCCGGAATTCGGCTTCGGTGCGTGGCAGCGGGCCCTGCTGGCTGCGCTGGGTGAAGATCTCCTCCTCTACCTGCGAGGAAAGGATCGGGGTATCACCAGCCACCGCCACCACCCGATCCACCGAGGCCTCCATCGTGTCGCAGCGGAACTGGGGCGCCGGCTGGGCACCCTCCTCAGGGCCCTGCTGGGCCACCAGCGCGACGGGGAGGAGCAGCGCCAGCAGGGGCGCGCGCCAGCGGGCAGCGGTCGTCATGGCTTCTGCCCCGGCGGCAGCTGGATGGTGGGGGGCGGCGGGACGATGGTGGGACGCGCCGGTCGGGCCCCAGTGGAAGCGGAGTCGGCGCGATCGCGAATCTCGGTGGCCACCGCGAGGGCGCGTTCCAGGCCGGCCGGGTAGAAGCGGTACTCGCCTCGGGTGCGGAGGGCGAGCGCCATTGGCCCGGGCACAGGGAAGGGTCGGCCTTTCCCTTCGGCCACCTGGTCCCAGTATTTCTCGACCGCCGTCGCCGCCACCCGGGCCCGCTCGGCGGGGGTGGCGGTGCTGTCGAGGAGCTCCGGCCCCAGCGACAGCACCTTGGTCAGGGAATCCACCCGCGCCCGATGGCCGTCCACCAGCGCGTCCCAGTCGGCCCGGGTGATGTGGATGCCGGCCTCGGCCGCCTGGGCTACCAGGATCGAGTTCTGGCCGATCGCGTGGGTCAGCTGCATCAGGGCGGAATCGGGACGGGAAGCCACGTCGTTGATGAAGGTCGGACCGAGCGCGTTGAGCCAGCGGGCAAACTCGCTCAACTTGAGCTCGCCGCCCTTCCACCGGGCGAGGACCTTGTTGGACCGGGCGGCACCGTCCATATCGGCGATCGCGGACCGGATCGCGGCGGGGGCGGACCCCACCACCTTCAGCCCCCGGGCGACGCCCAGGCTGTCGAGGTACAACGAGTCCAGCGACACGCCCTTGCGGGCCCGCAGCACGGCGAGAATCCGCTCGCGGACCTCGTTGAGGGGCGGGCGCCGCAACACGTGATAGCCGAAGGGCGTCTCCACCACCGGACTGATCTCGCCCACCGGCAGGACCCAGCCGGCGCTGTCGAACGATGTGACCCAGTTGCCGCGCGCGGCGAGTGAGAGGTAGCCGCCTTCGGGCTTGCTGGAGGGATCCTCGCTCACCTCCGCCGCCACCGTGGCGAAGGCGGTGCCGCCAGTGACGCGCGCCCGGGCCTGATCGGCCTTGCGACGCGCCGCCTGGCGGTCGGCGGCGGGGGCGTCGGGCCTGGCCCGAATGAGGAAGTGCTGCAGGATGCGCTCCTCGTCGGCCGAGTAGACGCTGTCGGCCTGCCACGGGGTCAACTCGACACGCTCGGCCAGCAGCGAGTCGTGCCAGCGGCTGGCGCGCAGCTCGACCAGCTCCGGCCAGAGCGCGTCGGCGGCAAAGGCGCTGTCGTTGAGGTTGCGTCCGGCGGCGAGCGCCTGGGCAAGCAGCATGTGGTCAATCCACAGGCCCGCGATGCCCTGGGCCGCCTCGTGATTGGACGGCAGACCCTTGATGCCGGCCATGATGCCGCCCAGCCGTTCCACCGGCAGCTTCTGGTCGGCAGCCATGGCCGCGACCTCGGGCCGGGCGGTGAAGGCATCCTTCAGGCTGTCGCAACCGGCCAGCAGGGGCAGCAGGACCAGCACTCCAATGCGGCGCATTCCTTCTCCACGGAAAAAAGTAGCGGCGACAGCGCGGCTGCTCCGCGCGGCGCGACGGGTCTCAGGCGGTGGTCGGGTCGGGCGCGGGCGTCGAGCGGGCGACCACCACCTCCAGCGCGCGCACCAGCGCCGGAACCAGGGCCTCCCCTCCCAGGCGCGTCAGGCGGAGCGACAGCGGCACCATCCGCCGGACTTCGACCGCCAGCTGCACGTGGTCCAGCGCGTCGGAGAGCCCGGCGAAGCGGGGCGCCGCACCCTCCCGGAAGGTGAGCCGCGCCTCATCCCCGCGAACCAGTACGTGCTGCAGCCCGAGGTCCGCGCCCACCGCCCGGAGCCGGGCCATGCCGAGCAGGTGCTCGGCCGGGTCCGGCAGGGGTCCGAACCGCTCGCGCAGTTCATCGCGAAGCTGCTGAATGTCGCCAGAGGTCGCGGCCCGCGCCAGTCGGCGGTAGAAATCCAGCTTGACGTCATCCTCCGCGACGTAGGCGTCCGGCAGGTGGGCCGGTCGGTCGAGAACCACCTCGGGCGGCGCCGGGCGCTCCCCCTGCGCCTGCCCCCGGAGCGCCCGCACCGTCTCCTCCAGCCACCGGAGGTACAGGTCGAAACCCACCGCGTGGGCGTGGCCCGACTGCTCCGACCCCAGCAGGTTGCCCGCTCCCCGGAGCTCCATGTCCTTCAGCGCGATCCGGTACCCGGCGCCAAGGTCGGTGTGGTGCTCCAGCACCCGCAGCCGCTCCTCCGCCTCGGGGTCGATCAGGTCCGGCACCACCAGGTAACAGTAGGCCCGGCGGTGACTCCGGCCCACCCGGCCGCGCAGCTGGTACAGCTGGGCCAGGCCGAAGCGATGGGCGTCGTGCACCACCATGGTGTTGGCGTTGGGCACGTCCAGGCCCGATTCCACGATCATCGTGGAGACGAGGATGTCCGACCTCACCGGTCACGAACCGCCGCATCACCTCCTCCAGCTCGTCGGCCGGCATCTGGCCGTGGCCCACCGCAACCCGCGCCCGGGGCGCCAGGCGTCCGCACCCGGGCGGCGATGGTGTCGATGGTCTCGATCCGGTTGTGCACCACGAAGACCTGCCCGCCGCGGTCCAGCTCCCGGGCCAGCGCCTCCTCGATGCAGCCCGTCGTCCCACGGCTCCACGAAGGTGAGGATCGGCGAACGGTCGCGGGGCGGGGTCTCGATCAGCACCAGGTCCCGGAGCCCCGCGAGCGACAGGTGCAGGGTGCGCGGAATCGGGGTGGCCGTGAGGGTGAGCACGTCCACCGTCAGGCGCAGCGTCTTGAGCCGCTCCTTGTGCCGGACCCCGAAGCGGTGCTCCTCGTCCACCACCACCAGCCCCAGGTCCTTGAAGATCACGTCAGGGGAGAGCAGCCGGTGGGTGCCGATGATCACGTCGATCTCCCCGGCGGCCAGCCGCGCCAGCGCCTGCTTCTGCTCCTTGGCGGTGCGGAAGCGCGAGAGCACCTCGATCTTGACCGGGAAATCCGCCAGCCGCTCGCTGAAGGTACGAAAGTGCTGATCGGCCAGGATGGTGGTTGGGACCAGCACCGCCACCTGCTTGCCGCCCTGCACCGCCTTGAAGGCGGCGCGCACCGCCACCTCGGTCTTGCCGTAGCCCACGTCTCCCACCAGCAGCAGATCCATGGGCAGCGCCTGTTCCATGGCGAGCTTGACTGCCGTCGGTGGCCTTGCGCTGGTCGGGCGTGTCCTCGTAGAGAAAGGCCGATTCCAGCTCCCGCTGCCAGCGGGTGTCGGGCGGGAAGGGGTAGCCGGCGTGAGCCTTGCGCCGGGCGTAGAGGTCCAGCAGCTCCGCCGCCATCTCCTTGATGGCCTGCCGGGTCTTCTCGCGGGTACGCTGCCAGGAGGTGCCGCCCAGCTTGTGCAGCCGGGGCGGCGGCTGGTCTCCGTCCTCGCCGGCGGAGCGGTAGCGCTCCAGCTGGTCCAGCCGGTAGAGCGGTACGTTGAGGCGGTCACCGCCCTCGTACTCCACCAGCGCCACTTCCAGGGTGGCTTCGCCGACCTGGATGGTCTCGATGCCGCGATACACCCCGATGCCGTGTTCGAGGTGCACCACGAAGTCGCCTGACTTGAGCTGCCCCGTCGCCCCGGTCGGGGCGGCCTGACGGTAGCGCCGGGCCCGGCGCAGGCGGCGGGCCCGGCGGAAGATCTCGTGGTCGGTGAGGACCCGCAGGCTCCGCATCACGAAGCCACCATCGAGGGCGCCGATGGCGAGGCTCACGTTGAGGCGCCGGTCCCCCTCCTGCAGCAGTTCGTCGAGCCGCTCGAGCTGGCCCTCGTTGTCGCACAGGATGACGGTCGGCACTTCGCCGGCGAGCATGCTGCGGAGCCGGCGGATGTCCCGTTCCACCGGCTCCGGCGAGGCGAAGCCCGCGTCCAGCTCGGGCTTTTCCGTCTTGAAGGAGAGCCGGGGGAACCGCACGATCCGCGACCGCCAGGCGTCGGGCGGCTCGAACAGCGCTTCCCGGGCGGGCACTTCCTCTCCCAGGCGGCGCGCCACCTCCAGGTGGTGGGCCGCCTCCCGCCAGGCGCGGGCCACCTCCTCCTCGTTGGCCGAGGGGGATTCCTCCAGCACCAGCACATCGCTCGGCAGCAGCTCCAGCAGCGTCTGGCGCTGGGCCCCGTTCGCCAGCGCGGCGCCGTCCGGCGCGGGGGCCCGTCTTCCGCCGCCCACCGGAAGGACCGTGATCTCCTCCTGCGCCGCGCCGGAGCGTTGCGAGGTCAAATCGAAGGTGCGGATACTCTCGAGGTCATCCCCCCACCACTCGAGCCGGGCCGGCGCCGCCATCCCGAAGCCATAGACGTCCACGATCCCGCCGCGGACGCTGAACTCCGCCACCTCCGTGACGGTCGGGACCCGCTGGTAGCCCATTGCCTCCAGCTCCTCGACCGTGAGGCCGAGGGTCGGCGCCGAGCCGCGGCCCAGCCGGAGAGTGCGCGCCTTGAGATCGGCCGGCACCCGGGTCCGCTCCTGGCTGGCCCGCGCGGTGGTCACCAGCAGGCGGAGGTGGCCCTCGAACAGCTGCGCCAGCGTCTCCGCCCGCTCTCCCGCGATCTCGTAATGCGGTTCCTCTTCTCCCAGCGCCTCCCGCTGGGGATACAGGCCCACCGGGAGGTCGGTCAGGTGCTGCAGGTCGGAGAGCCAGCGCTCCGCGTCGGCGGGCGTGGTGACCACGATGGTGATCAGGCGCGACGGGAAGGTGCGCGCCAGCCAGGCCACCAGCACGGCGGCACTCGATCCCGGCAGGCCGCCGAGCCGCAGCTGTCCACCCTGCGGAGGAAGCCGGGACTGGAGATCGAACGCGATGGCCGTTCGACCGAAGGCGTCGAGCAGCAGCGGGAGGCTCATGCGGACCGGTGGAGTCCGCTGGCGAGCCCCACCTCGGCCAGGCCGAGCACCAGTGCCAGCCACAGCAGCGGCCCCTGCAGGCTCGCCTGCCCCACACCGGCGAACGCCGCCCCCGCCGCGTCCTCAAGCGACACGACCCGTACCCCGGGCCAGAGGCTCCGAAGCGCGCTCGGCTCCGCCGGGGCGAGCCGCGACTCACGCGGGTCGAGATTCACGCTCACCCCCCCGATGGTGTCACTGCCGGCCAGGATGAAGTAGAGTCCGGCCTCCGGCGGCCGGAACGCCGCTCCGCCTTCCAGCGCCCAGCGCCGCCCCTCCTGCGCCGCCTGGGTGGCGAGATCCGGCATCAGGATCGCATCGCCGGGCGCACCCTCGAGGAGGGCGACCTCGCCCCGGGCGATCCGGTTGACCAGCGCGTCCACCAGCGGCACGAAGCCGGCGGTGAGCGGCAGGGCCGTCCAGGCGGGATCGAAGCGGCTGCCGACCAGCACCACATCTCCCGCCCGGACGATCCAGGGCTGGCCCGCCGCGGTGGCTACGACGCCACTCCCCCGCCCGGCACGCAACGGCTCCAACAGGTGGCGTCGGGTCACCGGCACCCGCCCTACCAGCGGGCCGCTGTCGCTGAGCGCGGGAGCGCGGGCCCTCGCGCCGAAGCGCCACGGCACTCCCCGGCGCTCGAGCGCCCGGTTCAGTGCGCCAAGCTGCGCCGGATCTTCCGGTGGCAGGACCACGGAGGCGCCCCGGCCCAGTGAGCCGATCGCCAGGTCGCCGCCGCGGCGGAGCCGGCCGCTGCCAAGCAGCACCTCCGCCGCCGCCGCGACATAGCGATCGGCCGGATCCCAGCTGGCCGCCGCCACCGGCGCCACCCGCACCAGCGCGGCGCGGTCGTCGTCAGCGCGGAACTCGTCCGCCGCCTTGCTGGCCCGCACCCGCTGCCACCCCGGCGCCGCGGGGCCCAGAGTAAAGCTGCCGCTGCCGCCGGCGGGAACCAGCGCCTGACGCGGCGGCCGGTTGGACAGCACCACCGAGACTGGGGCGGGCGCGCCCGAGTCTCCCGTGATCGTCACGGTGGCGGTGCCGCCCTCGGGGGTCCATGGCTGCGATCCGGGGTCAATGCGTGCGATCCCCTGGTTGAGCGGCGGCTCGCCCGTGGGCCGGGCGAGCACCACCGGCACACCGACCGTCGCCGCCGAGAGCGCACTGGCCTGTGCGTCGCTGAGCAGCACGATCCCGCCGGGCCGCGTCTCGGTGACCAGTACCTGGGCCGAGAGCTGGAGCGCCTCGCCGAGGTCCATGCGCCGGGTGGAGACCTCCACGCTGTCCACCGCGCGGACCAGGTCGTCCGGCCCGCCCCGCCGGACCACGCCGTCGCTGGTGAGCAGCCAGAGCGCATCGGCCGGCGTCCCCCGGGCCAGGATGCGCCGCGCGGCCGCCTTGAGGTCGGTAAGCCGGCGGGTCCCCGCGACCACTGCCGAGCTGCTGGGTGAGTTGTCCAGGACCACCACCAGCGCACTGGGGGCGTGGCTCACCGCCTCTTCGAGCGGCGCCGATGGCCCGGCCGCCGCCAGCACCAGCGCGACGATCAGGAGCGTGCGGACCAGCAGCAACAGCCAGTGGCGCAGCTTCAGCCGGCGGTTGTGCTCCTGGGTCACCTGGACCAGGTAGCGAACCGCGGGGAACTCGACGGTAGGCGGATCCCGGCGCTGAATCAGGTGCAGCAGCAGCGGCAAGGCCGCCAGCGGAAGGGCGGCCAGTGCCCAGGGCGTCAGGAAACCGATCACTGCACCCCTGCCGGCCGTGCGATCACCCGCCTGAGCGCCAGGCCGAACGGCGTGTCGGTGGTGATGTGGTGGTAGTGAATCCCGCTGGTGCGGCAGTCGCGGCGCCAGGCGCTGACCACGCCGCTCACCGTGGTGCGATAGGCATCGGCCCAGTCCCGCGGGCGGAGGATCACACCCTCCCGGGTCTCTGGATCCTCGAATCGGGCCTCGGCCGGGCCGCCGAGTTCCAGCTCGGCCGGGTCCATGACGTGCAGCACCATGACCTGGTGCCCGCGATGCCGCAGGAACTTGAGGGCCAGCATCGCCAGCTCCCGCTCCAGCAACAGGTCGGAGATGAATACCACCAGCCCGCGGCGGCGGAGCAGCCCCACCACCCGGCGCAGCGCCGGCTCGGCGGCGGTGCCGGCGCCCGGTCGCAGTCCGTCGAGCGTGGTCAGCAGCTGGTGCCAGTGAGTCCGGCGCACCCGCGCCGGGAGCACCGTGCGCACGGCATCGTCGAAGGCGATCAGCCCCGTGGCATCCCGCTGCCGCAGCAGCACCAATGCGAGCGCCGCGGCGAGCCGCTGGGCGTAGGCCAGTTTCGAGAGCGTCTTTTCGGGCGCCCCCGTCCAGGCCATGGATCGGCTGATGTCCAGCACCAGCATGGCGCGCAGGTTGGTTTCTTCTTCATACTGCTTGACGTACAGCCGGTCCTTGCGCCCCAGCAGCTTCCAGTCGACGTAGCGCAACTCATCGCCGGGCTGGTACATCCGGTGTTCGGCGAATTCCACCGAGAAGCCGCGCCTGGGGGAGCGATGCAGGCCAGTGAGGAAGCCCTCGACCACACCCTCGGTCAGAAGCTCCAGCCCGGCCAGACTGGCGGCTTCGCGCGGATCGATCAGATCGAAACGGGGGCGAGGGCTGGCGCTGGCAGACATGGGGGCAGCAACGTACGGGGAACGGATACGGGAAGTCAACGCGAGTGTCTCCAGTCTCGAATCGGGGCTGCTCGATCTGGGACACGGAGCCGAGGCCAATTCTTCAAGTCATTGCTGGTGAATGGCTTAAGCCGAGCGGTGGCGCTGGCACATACCCTGCTCAATGTGGGTCTGTCCACTCCGTTCGTCTCTGGAGGTCCCATGTCTGGCATGTTCGCCTTGGCCCTGATGGCCCTGACCGGAGGCGCAGTCCCACCCGCCCCGGCCGATCCCGCCGCCCCATCGTCCATTATCGCGGCATGGGTGCGCGGCAGCGAGTCAGTGCGGCCCCGCGTCAGTCTCTGGCTGAACCGTGACGATGTCTACTCCCGCGGTGACCGCGCCCGGGTGTACTTCCGCTCCGACCGCGACGCCTATGTGACCGTCGTCCGCATTGATACCGACGGCCGGGTGCGCATCCTGTTTCCGATTGATCCCTGGGAGGACAACTTTGCCCGGGGTGGCCGGACCTTCGAGGTCCTGGGGCGTGATCGCGACGAAGCCTTCCGGGTGGACGACTATCCCGGCGTGGGCTACGTCTTCGCGATCGCCTCCGACGATCCCTTCAGCTACGACGACATCATCCGGGGAGACCACTGGGACTACCGTGCGATCTCGGATGGGCGGGTGCGCGGCGACCCCTACGTTGCGGTGAGCGACATCGCCGAGCGAGTCGCGGTGGAAGGCGCCTACGACTACGACGTGGCCCAGTACAGCGTGGAGAAGCACTACGACTATCCGCGGTTCGTCTGCTACGACTGCCATGCCTACGCCAGCTGGCGCTACTGGGACCCGTACAATCACTACTGCTCGCGTTTCCGGATCGTCATCTACGACGACTGGTACTACTACCCCTACCGGCGCTACACCGGGGGCGTGGTGATCGTGCGCCCCTACCGGCCAGGCCCGCGGTACGTTTTCAAGGATGTGAACGACCGGAATGACTACGTCACCCGGGTGGCGCAGCGGCCCGGCTACTCCGACGCCGACCGGCGCACAGCGGAGCGGGATCGTGGCAGCGTGGACGTGGGCGGCCGGGGCGCCATCCCGGCGCCGGTTTCGCCTCGCCGCCGGAGTCCGGCGGCCAGCCCGGGGCAGGCGGCCGAGCCTGGCCGCACTCCGGAGCGGCGCACCCAGCCGACCCCGCGGGATCGCGCCGCGCCCACCCGTGAGGCGCGGCCGGACGAGCCGGCCCCGCGCCGACGGCCCTCGGACCGCACGGAGTCCGCGAACCTGCGCGACACCGAGGGCGGGAGCTCACAGCCAGCTCGCCGGCGCGAAGGCGGGACCGCAGCCCCGCAGGGCAGCGACGCACCCCGCGCGGAGCCCTCGAGGCGGGCACCCGGACGGGTGGAGTCAGACCGCCCGGACTCGCCGTCGCGGGCCGAACCGTCCTGGCGCGAGCCCGCGCGGAACGCACCGTCGGGGCGGGAGCCATCGCGGGCCGAACCGTCGGGGCGCGAGCCCTCGCGGCGGGAGCCTTCGCGGGCCGAACCGTCACGGCGCGAGCCGTCGCGGGCGGAGCCGTCCCGCTCCCAGCCGCCCCGCTCGACCGGCGAACCGCAGTTGAAGCGCCGCCGCCCGAACTGACCCGGCCGGAAACCATTCGGCGCGCCCGTCCGTACCTCGTGCGGCCGGGCGCTATCTTTGTGGCCTGTGCCGGCATCCACTTTCTCCCAACCCGGGTTCCTGATGCGTCGATTCCTGCTTCCTACGATCCTGCTGGCACTCGCGGTCACCGCACCGGTGTTGGCCCAGTCTGCCGATCTCAGAGCCGCGGCGGCGTCTATCACCCCGGCCGACGTGGCACACCGGATCAATATCATCGCCGATGACTCGATGGGCGGGCGTGACACCCCCAGCCCGGGGCTGGAGAAGACGGCGCAATACGTGGCCGATGAATTCAAGCGTTTCGGCCTCAGGCCCGCCGGCGAGAACGGCACCTGGTTCCAGCGCTATACCATCAGCCAGCGGAAGCTTGACCCTGTCGGCTTCCCACGTGGGCCTGATGGGCAACGGGATGCACGTGCACGCCGATCTCTCGCGGGACGCCCGGTTCGTCTTCGGCAGTGTGCCGGACCAGGAGGTCATGGGCCCTGCGTTCCTGCTGGGCGGCCCGATGTCGCCCGAAGGCGTCCAGGGGCTGGACCTCAAGGGGAAGGCGGTGGTGGCGGTGATCGACTACACCAAGCCGCTGCCTCCCAGGGCAGCTGCAGACCCTGGGCGCGCTGATGGAGCGGGGCGCGGCGGGGGTGCTGATCATCTCCAACCGCGACTCCGCCACCTTCGCGCAGCGGGTGGCCAGCCAGGCCCAGGTCCGGATCGGCGTGGACGGCAGTGCGAGCGCTGCGCCGGTGGTGGAGGCCCACGAGCGGGCCCTGGGCGCGGCGCTCAAGGCGGCCGGGGTGGACCTGGACCAGGTGCGGGCGTCGGAGACGCTGGTGGCCCGGGACATCCCGGGGCTCACGGTCGGTTTCGGGCTCAAGGACCAGGTCCTGCAGTCGACCACCGCGCCCAACACCATCGGCATGATCGAGGGGAGCGACCCCGCGCTGCGGCGGGAGTACCTGGTCTTCAGCGCCCACATGGACCACATGGGGATGTCGCCGGCCAGCGGCTGCCAGCCGAAGGGGGGCGACACCATCTGCAACGGTGCCGACGACGACGCCTCCGGCACAGTCGGCATCATCGAACTGGCGAAGGCCTTCGCGAAGAAGGGCGCCCGCCCCAAGCGGTCGGTGATCTTCATGACCGTCAGCGGTGAAGAGAAGGGTCTGTGGGGCAGCCAGTACTTCAGCGAACACCCCACGGTGCCGGTGGAGCAGCTGGTGGCGAACATCAACATGGACATGATCGGCCGGAACTGGACGGATACCATCGTGGCCATCGGCAAGGAGCATTCGGACCTGGGGGCCACCCTGGAGCGGGTGGTGAACCGGCATCCGGAACTCCGCATGGCCGCCATTGACGACCGCTGGCCGGAGGAAAATTTCTACTTCCGCTCCGACCACTTCAATTTTGCCCGCAAAGGGGTGCCGATCCTGTTCTTCTTCAACGGCGTGCATCCCGATTACCACCAGGTGAGCGATTCACCCGACAAGATTGACAGCGAGAAGCTCAGCCGGATCGCGCAGCTGGTGTTCTACCTGGGGCAGGAAATCGCCAACGCCCCTGCCCGGCCCAAGTGGAACCAGGAGAGCTACGACCGGATCGTGGAAAAGAAGGGTGTGAGCTGAGGATTAGGCGATTGGGCGACTAGCCGATTAGGCGATTGGATGAGGGTGGCAGGGGGTGGGACCCGGGGAGGGTCCCACCCCTTGTCGTTCGGCCCCCTGGGCCACGAGTCCGCCGGCCGCACCCGCCCGATTACCTTCCTCGCCCATGTCCGCACCCCGCGCCGCCCACTTCGAGATGCTGCTGGTGGTCCTGTTCTGGGGCGGCAATTTCACGGCCTCCAAGCTCGCCTTTCCGACGATTCCGCCGCTGGCCTTTACGGCGATTCGATTCGTCTTCGGGTCCATGCTCCTGTGGCTGCTGGTGGCCAGGCTGGAGGGACACCGGCCCCTGCCGCGCGACACCCTGTGGCCGCTGATCGGGCTGGGGCTGGTGGGGAATACCCTGTACCAGGCGTGCTTCATCACCGGGCTGGCGGGCACGACCGCCACCAATACCTCACTCATTCTCAGCTCCATGCCGACGGTGGTGACGGTGACCGCCGGCGCCCTGGGCATGGAGCGAGTGACCGCCCGGCAGCGTTGGGCACTCGGACTGGCCACCATCGGGGTAATCCTGACGGTGGCGGCCCGCGGCTTGAATCTCGAGGCGGGGGAGTGGCGCGGCGACCTGCTGATTCTGCTGGCGGTGGGGTGCTGGACCGCCTACACCATCGGGCTGCGCCGGCTGGGCGGGCGGATCTCGGCGCTGGAGATCACCTGCTGGACGATGATCACGGGGACCCCCGGGCTGCTGCTGCTCGGGGCGCCGGGGCTGCTGTCGCTGGACTGGGGCGGGATCAGTGGCGTGGCCTGGGCGGGGCTGGCGTATTCCACGCTGCTGTCGCTGGTGGCAGCCTATATCCTCTGGACCCGGGCGGTCCAGGGCATCGGCGCCTCCCGGGCGGCGCTGTACACCTGCCTCACCCCGCTCATCGCCACCAGCATCGCCGTACTGGTGCTGGGCGAGCGGCCCACGCCCTGGCACCTGGCCGGGGGTGCGCTGATCCTCACGGGGGTGCTGCTCGGCAACACCCGGCTGCTCACCCCCCGCGGGCTAGGCGCGTGAGGATGGCGCGGCGCTGATCTCTTCCAGCCGCGCCATGGCGCGGCGCAGGTGAGGAATGACGATGCTGCCGCCCACCACGAGGCCCACCGAGAAGATCTCCAGGAACTCCTCGCGGGTGACGCCCTCCTCGTGACACCGGACAACATGGTAGGTGATGCAATCGTCGCAGCGCAGCACCATGCTGGCCACCAGGCCGAGCATCTCCTTGGTCTTGGAACCGAGGGCGCCGGGTTCGTAGCAGCGATGGTCGAGGGCGAAGAACCGGTTGAGCGTGAGATTGCCGGCGTTGAGGATGATGTCGTTCATCCGCCCGCGGAACTCGTTGAACTCGGCCAGTGAGCCGGAAGGGGTCGTGGACATGGGGATAAATGTGCCCCGGTGCGACGGGCCCCGGAAGGCGGCGGTCGGTCCGGCCCCGCCCCGCGACTCCCCCCACCCCTTATCTTACCCGCCATGAAGCAGGCACGAATCCGCAATTTCTGCATCGTGGCGCACATCGACCACGGCAAGAGCACCCTGGCCGACCGGCTGATCGAGGCCACTGGCGCAGTCGAGAAGCGGCTGATGCGCGAGCAGCTGCTGGACACGATGGACCTCGAGCGCGAGCGCGGCATCACCATCAAACTCAACGCCGTCCGGATGACCTATCGGGCAGACGACGGCCAGGACTACGAACTCAACCTGATCGACACGCCCGGGGCACGTCGACTTCACCTATGAGGTCTCCCGGTCGCTGGCGGCCTGCGAAGGCGCCATCCTGGTGGTGGACGCCTCTCAGGGGGTGCAGGCGCAGACCCTCTCCAACCTCTTCCTGGCCCTGGATGCCGGGCTTGAGATCATTCCGGTCCTCAACAAGATCGACCTGCCGGGGGCGGAGCCGGAGCGCCGGGCGCGAGAGATCATGGACCTGATCGGCTCTCGGCGGGAAGAGATCCTGGCCGTGTCCGCCAAGGAGGGCACCGGTATCCCGGACCTGCTCGAGGCGGTGGTGCAGCGGGTCCCTCCGCCCAGCGGCAAGCCCGACGCGCCGCTTCGGGCGCTGATCTTCGATTCCTATTTCGACCGCTACCGGGGGGCCATCCCCAGCGTACGCGTGGTGGACGGGACCCTCCGCAAGGGCATGGAGATCGCCTTCGGCGCCCACCCGAAGGACGTCTACGTCGTGGACGAGGTGGGCTACCTGCAGCTGGGCCAGCGGCCGACCGGTGAGTTGGAGGCCGGGGAGGTGGGCTACGTGGTGGCCAACACCCGCAGCGTGGGAGACACCCGGGCGGGCGACACGATCTTCGACGCGCAGGAGCGGGCCCGGGAGCTCCTGCCCGGCTACCGCGACGTGAAGCCGATGGTGTTCGCGGGACTCTATCCCACCGACAGCGAGCAGTACGAGCCGCTCAGGGACGCGCTGGCCAAGCTCAAGCTCAACGACGCCTCGTTGCAGTACGAGCCGGAGACGTCCACCGCGCTCGGGTTCGGCTTCCGCTCCGGGTTCCTGGGCCTGTTGCACATGGAGATCGTGGGGGAGCGACTGGAGCGGGAGTTCAACCTCGACCTGATCACCACGGTGCCGACGGTAGAGTACTACGTGTACCTCACCGATGGCTCGATGCTGCTGCTGGAGAACCCCACCAAGCTGCCCGACCCGGCCACCATCGCCCGGATCGAGGAGCCGTACGTGAAGGCCCGGATCATGAGCCCGGCGGAGTACATCGGCGGGATCATGAAGCTGGGCACCGACCGGCGCGGGGTGTATCATGGCATGAAATACCTGGACCCGGCGCGGGTGGAGTTCGACTTCGACTTCCCGCTGGGCGAGATCGTCCTGGACTTCTACGACAAGCTCAAGGGCATCTCCCGGGGCTACGCCGCCATGGACTACGAGCTGGCGGGCTACCGCGAGTCGGACCTGGTGCGGCTGGACATGCTCATCAACGGCGAGACGGTGGACGCCTTCAGCGTGATCATCCACAAGGACAAGGCCTACGAGTACGGGCGCAAGATCGCCGAGAAACTCAAGGAGCTGATTCCCCGGCAGCTGTTCGTGGTGGCCATCCAGGCGGCCATCGGCAACAAGATCATCGCCCGGGAGTCCATCTCCGCCATGCGCAAGGACGTGCTGGCGAAGTGCTACGGCGGCGACATCACCCGCAAGCGCAAGCTCCTCGAAAAGCAGAAGGAGGGCAAGAAGCGCATGAAACAGCTGGGCCAGGTGGAGATTCCGCAGGAGGCGTTCCTGGCGGTCCTGCAGGTAGACGACTGATGACCGCCGGCGCGGCGACTTCGCGGCCCGGCGACTCGGTCCCCACTCCGGCCGCGGCTCCCGCGCCGCCGGGTCCGCGAGAGGCCGCGCCGGTCCTGGTGATCCAGACCGCGCACCTCGGGGACGTGGTCCTGACCACCCCGCTCCTGACCCGGCTGGCGGAGCAGTATGGCCCGGTGGATGTGGTGACCACCCCGGCCGCCGCCTCGCTCCTGAACACCCATCCCGCCGTCCGGCGGGTCATCCCCTACGACAAGGCCGGCCGCGACAGCGGCCTCGGCGGGTTCTTCCGACTGGTCCGCAGCCTGAAGCAGGGGCACTACGCGCGGGCGATGCTGCCGCACGAGTCGGTGCGCTCGAGCCTGCTGGCGTGGCTGGCCAAGGTCCCGGTGCGGATCGGCTTCCGGGGTGCCCCCGGACGGTTCTGGTACACCGAGCAGGTGTCGCTCCCCGTGGGGGCCCACGCCAGCCGTCGGTTTGGCGCACTGGCGGGGATCGGGGCGACGCCGCCGCCTAGCCTGGGGCTCACCGAGGACGATCTCCGCAAGGCGGCGGACTGGCTGGCTGACCAGCGGGTGCCGGCCGGGTTCGTGGCCCTGGCCCCGGGCTCGCGGTGGGCCACCAAGCGCTGGCCCCACTACCCGCAGCTCGCCGCCCGGCTGGGCCAGCCGGTGGTGGTGGTGGGCGGCCACGAGGACCGCACGCTGGCCGAGGCGATCTGTCAGGCGGCGCCGGGCAAGAGCTGGAACACCACCGGCCGCTTCACCCTGCGGGAGTCGGCCGCGCTGCTGCAGCACGCCCGGCTGCTGGTTGCCAACGACTCCCTGCCGGTGCACCTGGCCGCCGCGGTCCAATGCCCGGTGATCGCGCTGTTCGGCCCCACCTCACCCAAGTTCGGCTTCGGGCCGATCGGCGCCAAGGACCGGGTGGTGGAACATCCCTCGCTCCCCTGCCGCCCCTGTTCGCGCCACGGCCCGATGACCTGTCCCCTCAAGCACCATCTCTGCATGCGGGACATCAGCGCCGACGCCGTCGCCCGGGCGGTGGAAAGCTGGGGCAAGTGAGGCCCTGGGGTATCAGGATGGTGAGGGGTCCCGCCCCCACCTGAAGGGCCTGGCGCTCCCCGCACGACGGTGACCGCGCTTCTCACCATCGAGCCAGCCGTACGGCCGAACCCGCCGGGGCATCCCGCCGCAGGACCGCCCGACTGAGCCCCGCATCGCTGTCCCCGCCGCAGCCGGACGCCCCCCTAATTGAACCGTGCAACCCGCGCCGGGCCCGCAGGTCCCTCTTTGGAGCGAGTCCCTGATCCGTCCCTAGGAGCGATGGTGCGCGGTTGCCGATTGGAGCAGGTTGCTATCCATCATCACTCCCGAGTGACGGGTAAGATTGGCCTGCGGCGTCCGCCGCTGCCAGCCTCAGCGGTTGACATGACGGACGATGCAGTTGGGAGACTCCATGAACGACGATATCGTGGCCACGGATGAAGCCCGGCGAGCGGCGCAGCACGAGTCCGTAAAGTCACGGGCGGGCAGTGGCATGAAGGCCGCCATCAACGGGCGGGCAGGGATCTCGACCGCCGGAGAGGCGGGACGCATCGAGGAGGTCGCCGGCGAGTTCCGCGGCAGGGCCATCGAGGAGACGGTTGCCTGGGAGCGTGCGATGGGCCGCGCCCGCGGCGCCGCCCGGTGGTCTCAGATCATCGACTACGGCTTCTATGTGATCTACTCGCTCCTGGCGGTCCGTCTGGTGCTCGCGCTGATCGCCGCGCGCTCCTCCAGCGGGTTCGTGCGGCTGATCCACGCGGTAACCGGGCCCCTCTACGCCCCGTTCCACGGCATCGTCCCGAGTCCCACGGGCGAGGGAGGCGCGATCCTAGCACTGCCGGTGGTCATCGCCATCGTGGCCTACCTGTTCCTTCATGTGGGGATCAACGGGCTACTCCGGATGGTGGCCCACCGCAAGACCGAGATCTAGCCCCCTGATGAATACGCGTTCATCGATAGTCACGAAGACCAAGGAGTCCGCCATGCACAAGCCAAGACAGGTCAAGCATCTGATTCGATGGGCAACGATGCTCGTTGCCCTCGTGTTCGCCGCAGCCATTGTACCGGCGTCCGCGCAGCAGGCTCCGGATCCTGCCGGCGTCGCTGGACTGGGCGCCACCCATGCGAGTCCGAGCGGGGCCGTGATCCCGCAAGTCGAACCGAGCACCGCCCCGGCGGGGCCGCGCCTCACCCCGCAGTTCCCGGAGTTCGCGCCCGACCTGCCACGGGGGAACGCCCCAGAGAACGCCGCGTTGGCCGCCCGCGGTGGACAGCACACGATCGTGATTTCGACGCTGGTGCTCGTCCTCGGTATCATCATCCTCGTTCTGCTGATCGCCGACTAGACCCACGTGCGCCGGCGGGTCCCTCCGCCGGCCCCGGTCTGCCGGCCGCTGCTCGACGACCGTTGCCCGCGCGGCTCCACGCCTCCGCCTTCCATCCGCATTCCTGCAGCACACCGCTGGACCCCTGATCCTGGTCGGCGAGACACTGTGCAGGGAATCGCATTAGATTGCCCAGCCGTCACCATCTGTCCGCCCCGATCCCGCTCCGTCCCCCGGCTCCGCGATCCCATGCGCTTCATTGTCGGCATCGACCTGGGCGGCACCAACATCGTCACGGGCTGCGTGGCGGAGGACGGCAGTGCGGTCTATGGCGTGCGAAGTGTGTCCACCGGTTCGGAGGAGGGACCGGACGCCGTCATCCGGCGGATCATCACTTCGGCCCGGGCCTCCCTCGACGAGCTGCAGCAACGGGTGCCCGGCGCCGAGCTGATCGGGGTCGGCTGCGGCGCCCCCGGCCCGCTGGACACCAAGTCCGGTGTAGTGCTGCTGACGCCCAATCTCGGCTGGGTCAACATGCCGCTCCGCCGGCATCTGTCGGAGGGTCTGGGGCTCAGGACCGCGCTCGACAACGATGCCAACTGCGCGGTGCTGGGCGAGTGGTGGTGCGGCGCGGCCCGTGGGACCCGCATCGCCCTGGGCCTGACCATTGGCACCGGCATCGGCGGCGGCATCATCATTGATGGCCGGCTGTACCACGGGGCCTCGGACATCGCCGGGGAATTCGGTCATATGACCATCGACGCCAACGGGCGCCGCTGCAAGTGCGGCAACTATGGCTGCGTCGAGGCCTACGCCTCCGGACCCAACATCGCGCTGCGCGCGGCGGAGGCGATCGAGTCCGGCTCGGCGTCGAGCCTGCGCGAATTGGTGGCCGGCGACCTGGCCCAGATTACCGCACAGACCGTCTACCAGGCCGCGCAGGACGGCGACGCCCTGGCGCTTGAGGTTGTCCGCGAGACCGCCAAGTTCCTCGGCGCGGCGGTGGGCAGCCTGATCAACATCTTCAATCCCGAGGCTGTGGTGATCATGGGCGGGGTGACTCTCGCGGGCGACAGCCTGTTCGAGCCGCTCCGCCGGGAGGTCATCCGGCGGGCTTTCAAGCCGGCCGTCCAGGTCTGCCGCATCGTCCCCGGCGAACTCACCGGCGTGGCAGGCGTCTACGGCGCCGCGCGCGCCTTCCTGGAGCAGGCCGAGGCGGGCGTGGTGTGAAGCTCGGCGTGGTGGGCTCGATGGTGTGGGACGAGATCCACGGGCGCGATCCCGCGGCCCCGCCGGTGGAGGAGTGGGGCGGGATCGCATACGCGCTGGGCGCCTTCGACGCCTCGCTACCGCCCGGCTGGGAGATCGTGCCGCTGATCAAGGTCGGCAGCGATCTCCGGCAGCCGGCGGCGGAGTTCCTCCGCGAACTCCGGCGGATGGCCCCGGGCACCCGGTTCGCGGAGGTGCCGGTGCCCAACAACCGGGTGGTGCTGCGGTACTCCACCGGCGACCGGCGCACCGAGCGGATGTCCGGCGGCGTACCTGGATGGACCTGGGCCGAGCTGGGCCCGATGGTCCGGGATCTCGATGCGGTGTACTTGAACTTCATTTCCGGCTTCGAGCTGGAACTGGGCACCGCCCAGGCTCTGCGCCAGGGGTTTCCGGGGTTCATCTACGCCGACCTGCACAGCCTGCTCTTCGGCATGCCGCCGGACGGGGTGCGGGTGCTCAGGCCACTGGCCGATCCGGCAGCGTGGCTCCAGTGCTTCGACGTGGTCCAGATGAACGAGGATGAGATGGGCCAGTTCGCCGCCGATCCGATGGCCGCTGCCGCGCTGGCACTGGGGGCGGGCGTCCGCCTGCTGGTGGTCACCCTGGGCGCGCGGGGCGCGGTCTACTTCGAGGGTTCCTCGGGGCCCCACCGCCTGGGCGGTCTGGCTGCGGCCGGCGGGACGAGCGGCCCGATCCGAACCGCGCTCATCCCCGCCCCGGCGGTGGATGCGCTCGACCCGACCGGCTGCGGCGACGTCTTCGGGGCCGGCCTCTGCGCCGGGCTGCTGGGCGGGCTTCCGGCGCCCGAGGCGATCGCCCAGGCCAACCGGCTGGCGGCCCGGAATGCGGCGCTCCGGGGCGCGAGGGGCCTCGGCACCCTGCTCCGCGGGGGGCTGGCGGTGCCGGCGGGGCGCGCATGAGCCGGGTGGTGGAGGTACCGGTCATGTTCGATGACCGGAGCTTCGAACAGTTCGCCGCCTCGTTTGCGGCCGGGCCGATCGGGGACCGGATGCTGTTCGACGCCCGGCTGGCCCAGTGGGCCTCGCCCTTCGGGCTGCTGGGGATGCTCACGGCGGGTCAGGCCATCCGGGAAGCGGGCGGACCGACGCCCGGCTTCACCGTGCCCCAGGCCGACGAGGTCCGGCGCTACTGGGCCCGCACCGGGTTCTTCCAGCACGCCCGCGAGCTGTTCGAGATCCACGGCAAGGTGCCGCGGCTCAAGCCCGACGAGCAGTCGGACGTCCTGCTGGACGTCACGCCGGTCCGCGCCTCCGAGGACGTGCACAGCGTGGTGGGGAAGATCCAGGCCGGCGCCGCCCGGATCCTGCATGGGGAGCTGGGGCTCGAGGTCACGGCCACCATGGGATTCGCCATGGCACTTTCGGAGGCATGCCAGAATATTGTGGAGCACGCCGGAACCGGCGGCTGGGTGGCGGTCCACGCCTACAGCTTCCGGAAACGGCTGGGGCGGCGGGTGGTGGTCATCGCGGTGAGCGATGCCGGGATCGGCTTCCGGCGCTCGCTGGAGGCCACCCAGGCCCGCCGCTTCGGCGACCGGTGGGGGGATGGCGCGGCGCTCGAGGCGGCCGTCATCCAGCACACCAGCCGCTTCCGCGACCCCGGCCGGGGTCAGGGAATGCCCGGCATCAAGCGCTACCTGACGCGCTGGGACGGCAAGCTCAGCATCCGCAGCGGCACCGCCCGGATCGCCATCGTGCCCCCGTGGGATGACGACGCACCGCTGGTGGAGGGGCTGGCGCCCTTCCCCGGCGCGCAACTCCAGATTGTGATTCCTGGCCAGGAGATCGCCACGTGACCGAGACCATCCGGCTGGACCTCATGCTCCGCGAGACGGTGCACGCCGCCTACACCAACCTGGTGACACGGCCTACCGGGCGGGCCATCCGGACCAGCATTCGCGAACGGCTCGCCAGCGGTCAGGTGCTCGCCCTGCTCGACTTCTCGGAGATCGGCCTGGTGGACATGAGCTGCGCCGATGAGGTCATCGCCCAGCTGCTGCTGGATCCGCCGACGGGGACCTACTTCATGCTGCAGGGCCTCAGCCCGGAACAGCTGGAGGCCATCGAGCACGTCCTGGAACACCACGATCTCGCGGCCCTGGTCCATGATCCACTGACCGGCGAGTCCCGGCCGGTGGGGCGGGTCTCGCCGGACCTGCGGGCCGCCTTCGAGCAGCTCCGGGCGCCGGGCCCTGCACCATCACCGCACTGGCCGAGCGCATCGGCTGGGACGAGGCCCAGGCGGGCGCGGTGCTGGACTACCATGGCCCGGCTCCGGCTGGTCCGCTGCGACGACGGCTCCTACTCCCTGCCCCTGAGCGCATGAAGCGCAAACTCGGCGTTTCCACCATCGCGGTCCACGGCCAGCCCGCCCGCCGGGCCGACTGGACCCCGGTCATCTCCCCGCTGTACCAGAGCAGCACCTTCACCAATCCGGTCGGGTCCGACGAAGAGGTGATGTACAGCCGCTACGGCAACAACCCCAACCAGACCAGCCTGGCGACCAAGTACGCCATGCTGGAAGGCGCCGAGGCGGCGATCTTCGTGGCCAGCGGGATGGGGGCGACGGCGCTGGCCCACCTGGCCGTGCTCCGCCCGGGCGACCACCTCCTCTCCAGCAGCTGGATCTACGGCGGCACCCGGCGGCTGTTCGATGAGGAGCTGACCCGCATCGGGATTGAGGTGACCTACGTGAGCCCCGACCAGCCGAGGCAGTGGCGCCGCTCGGTGCGCAAGAGCACCCGGGCGGTGTTCGTGGAGACGCCGACCAACCCCAACATGCGAGTGCTGGATCTCGCACCGATGGCACAGATCGCCCGCGACGGCGGGTTCGCCTGCCTGGTGGACGCCACCTTCGCGAGCCCGGTCAACTTCCAGGCGCTCCGGCACGGGGCGGATATCGTGATCACCAGCGCCACCAAGTACCTCAACGGCCACAGCGACGTGATTGCGGGGGCGGTGGCGGGGTCGGCGGCGCTGGTGGAGGAAGTCACCCGGCTGATGCAGCTGTGGGGCCAGGCCATTGATCCACACGCGGCCTGGCTGGTGGAGCGCGGGATGCGGACCCTCGGCATCCGGATGGAGCGCCACAACGTCAATGGCATGGCGGTGGCGCGGTGGGCCGAGAGCCGCGACCAGTTCCAGCGGGTGCACTACCCCGGGCTTCCCGGCCACCCCGACCATGCCCTCGCCAGCAAGATGCTGACGGGCTTCGGGGGGATGGTGGGGTTGGAGCTGCGGGGCGGCGCCCGCGCGGCGGAGAAGTTCCTCAAGAAGCTCAAGCTCATCACCCATGCCCCCAGCCTCGCCGGTGTGGAGAGCCTGATCTCCGAACCCCGGATCACCAGCCACAAGCGGCTCACCGAGGAGCAGCGCGCCAAGCAGGGTATCCCCGACGGCTTCCTCCGGCTCTCCTGCGGGATCGAGGATGCGGAGGATATCATCGCGGATCTGGATCAGGCGCTGGGGTAGGGCGGACGGCTGTCCGCTATGAGCGATCGGCGGGCGGCGGCCGGGCGGAGCCAATAGCTGATAGCTGTCCCTCGCTTTACTCCCCCACCCGCCAATCCTATCTTCCTGCCGTGATCCGGCTTACGCAGGTCTTCAAGGATTATCCCAAGGGCGCCGCCCTCAAGAACGTCTCGCTTCGCATCGCGAAGGGGGAGTTCGTCTTCCTCACCGGGCACTCGGGCGCCGGCAAGTCCACCATCCTCAAGCTGATCTTCGGTGAGCTGCGGCCCAGCACCGGCGACGTGCGGGTCTCGGGTTTCAGCATCGCCGAGCTGACCCCGGGCGACGTGCCCCGCCTGCGCCGGCGGCTGGGGGTCGTGTTCCAGGACTTCCGCCTGCTGGAGGACCGCACCGCCGAGGAGAACGTGGCGTTCGCTCTCGAGGTGACCGGGGCGCGGCGCGACGCGATCCCCTCGCGGGTCATGCGAGTGCTCACCCAGGTGGGGCTGGCCGCCAAGGCGCACGCCTATCCGCAGGAACTCTCGGGCGGCGAGCAGCAGCGGGTGGCCATCGCCCGGGCGCTGGTCAACGACCCGGCGATCCTCATCGCCGACGAGCCGACCGGCAACCTCGATGAGCGGGCGACGCGGGGAGTCTTCCAGCTGATCCGGGAGATCAACGCCGGCGGCACCTGCGTCGTCATGGCCACGCACGACCTCGACCTGGTCAAGCAGACCACCTACCGCACCGTGGAGCTGCGCGAGGGCGCCGTGGTGTTCGATTCGGGCGCGGACGAATCCCCGGAGGAAGACCCATGAGGCTGCTCGTGCGCGAGGCCTTCCTCGCCTTCCGGCGGGCACCGCTCCTGTCCACGCTCTCCATCACCACCATCGGTTTCTCGCTGTATGCGGTGGGGCTGTTCGCCCTGGTGGCGGTCAACCTGCGGGAGGCCCTCCGCCTGGTGGAGGAACGGGTGGAGGTGGTGGCCTACCTGCTGCACGGCACGCCTCCCGAGGCGATCGCCCAGGCCTCCCAGGACATCGCCGCCTTCCCCGAGGTGGCCCGGGTGACGTTCGTGAGCGAGGACGAGGCGCTCAAGCGGGCCCGGGCAGAGCTGGTGGAGTTCCGGGACGCCTACCGGGACCTGGCGGTCAATCCGCTGCCTGCGTCCCTGGAGATCCAGCTCAAGGCCGGCTTCCGGGATGCGGAGAACACCGCCCGGGTGGCCGACCGGATCCGCGGCTACGGCTTCATTGACGACGTGCGCTACGGGCGGGAGTGGATCGAGAAGCTGGACCGGCTGCGCAACATCGCCGGGCTGGTGGGGTTCACGATCGGGCTCGCCTTCGCGGCGGTGGCGGTGGTCATCATCGGCGTGACCATCCGGATCACGGTGCTGCAGCGGGCGCGGGAGATCGCCGTGATGCGCCTGGTCGGCGCCACCCACGGGTTCATCCGGGGCCCGTTCCTGCTGGAGGGCGTCATCAAGGGGCTGGCCGGCGGTGTGTTCGCCGTCGGGCTCTGTTACGCCACCTATCAGCTCTTCCGCGGCCAGGTCCAGCTGGCCACCTCGGGGATCGTCTTCCTCCTGCCCGGGCAGATCCTGCTCGGCGTGATCTTCGGCGTGGCCATCGGGTTCTTCGGCAGCCTGGTCAGCGTGGAGCGACACCTGCGCGATGTGTAAGGCGATTCGGCTGAGCGGGGCGACGCGCTGGCCGGGACGCGGCCGAGCGTTCCTGCTCCTGGCCCTGCTCGCTGGCACCGCCACCCCTCCAGCGGTGGCGCAGCAGGGCCTGGATGAGTCGCGCCGGCGGCTGGAGGAGGTGCGCCGGGAGCGAGAGCGGCTGGAACAGGAGCGGATCCGGCTGCAGAGCCAGGTTCATGACCTCAACGCCGAGCTGGACAACCTGGAGCGGCAGCGACAGAGCACCAACCGCATCGTCAACGAGATCGAGTCGCAGATCGGCGGGCTCAACACCCACGTGGACCGGGCCAGCGCCGATCTCGCCCTGGCCCAGGACAACCTGGCCGAGAAACGCGCCGTGGTGGCCCGCCGGCTGGCCGAGATCTACAAGCGCGGCACGCTGTACACCTTCGAGGTGATGGTCGCGGCGCAGTCCTTCGGGGACCTCCTCTCCCGGTACAAGTACCTCTTCCTCCAGTCTCGCCAGGACCGGGCCCTGGTCACCGACGTCGAGAAGCTGACCCGCCAGGTGGAACGGCGGCGGCGAGAGATCCTCGACACCCGGTCCCAGCTGGACAGCCGCCGGGTTGAACGGGAGGCCGAGCTGACGCCGCTACGGCCAGCTGGTGGAGGAAGGCGCCCGCCGGCTGCGGCGAGACCCGGCGCACCGCCCGCACCACCGAGCAGCGCCTCTCTGCGCTGGAGCAGGACGAGGCCCGGCTCAACACCCTGCTGGCGGAACTGGAACGCGCCCGGCGGACCACCGAGGCGCGCCGCCCCGCGGGCGCTGCCGACGCCGGGACACTCTCCACCAGTGACATCGGCAAACTGGACTGGCCGGTGGAGGGGCCGATCATGACCCGCTTCGGGCGGGAGCAGCTGCCCTCCGGCGCGGTCATCCGCAACAACGGCATCCGGATCGGCGCCACGATCGGGCACCGTGGTGAAGGCGGTGGAGGCCGGCACGGTGGAGCGGGTCATGAGCTTCAGCACCTACGGACTCATGGTGATCGTCGCCCACGGCAACGGCTACCGCTCCATCTACAGCAATCTGGACGAGGCGCGGGTGGCGCTGAACGCGCCGGTGACCAAGGGGCAGATCATCGGGACAGTGGGTGGGGAGAACAGCGACAACGGACCTCACCTGTACTTCGAGATCCGGGGGGAGCAGGGGATCGCGCTGGACCCGACCGACTGGCTGAAGCGGCGGCGGTAGGCGGGACGATGTCCGTGGCTAGCGCTACGCCGCCACCGTCTCGGCGGTGCCGATGCGGCCATCGGTCTGCGCCTTGCCACGCAGCAGGGCGGCCTCCATCAGGGCGAACAGGTCCTGGGTAGCGTCGGCGGCGGGATGGGGGAAGGTCACGACGCCGGCGGCGAGGGTGGGCCGGTCCTCGGCGGCGAGATCGGGGAAGTCGTGACCCTGGATGCGGGCCCGTACCCGGCCGATCGACGCTCGCGCCCCCACGATATCCGTCTCCGGCAGCACCAGGGCGAACTCGTCCCCGCCGTAGCGCCCCACGAAGTCCGGTGCCCGGATCTCCCGCAGGAGGATTCCACCAAGTTCGGCCATGACGCGATCGCCCACCACGGTGCCGAAGCGCTCGTTGTAGCCCCGCAAGCGGTCCACGTCCAGGAGTACCACGGAGAAGGCCAGCGCATAGCGACGCGCCCGCTGGAACTCCTCCTGGATCCGGCGGTCCAGGGCGTCGAGGTTGCCGCAGCCGGTGAGCATGTCGGTGGCGAGAGCGCTGGCCTGGCGGCGGGCCAGCCCGGCGCGACGCTCCTCGTTCTCCAGCAGCCGTGCTGCCACTCGCAGCAGCCGTTCGGCAAAGGCCAGCTGCTCGGGCGCCAGCGGTGGGTCCTCACGCCGGGTCCGGAGCAGGAAGACCCCGGCGGGCCGGCCATGGAGGCTCACCGGGATGACCGCTACACTCCGGACGTCGGCGACGACGCCCAGGTCCTTGCCACAGCGGCCGGATCTCCTCGAAGAACGGGTGGGTCTCCAGATCGGGGATGAACACCGTCTGTCTCGCTGCGGAGGGCCTCGCGGATCTCGGGATACCGGTAGAGATCGACCCGGAGATCTCGCGCCGAGGGCCGTTCGCAGACGGCGACCACGCGGCCGTAGCGCTCCCACGGGGAGGCCAGCAGGAACGAGCAGCGGGGCAGCTCCAGCGCCAGGCCCACCCGCCGGACCAGGGTCTCCACGATGGCGTCGGCGCGAAGGTTCGCGGAGAGTTCCTCGAGGATGTCGAACATGAGTTCCTGCCGCCACAGGGTCGCCCGGCCGGCCTCGACCCCCGGGACCCGGCGGAGCCGCGCCCCCAGTCGGGCGACGAGTTCCTTGAGGTGCAGCGGGGCTACCACGGCGTCGTCGGCGCCCATCGCCAGCGCCTTGACGGCGCCGTCGGGGTCAGTCTCCCCAAGGAGGACCACCCGGGGGATGCCGCTCCAGGCTGCACCGCCCACCGCGGCGAGCGCCAGCTCCAGTGCCCGATCGGCGACCGGGGCGTTCAGGAGAATGATGTCGGGAGGAGACGCCGGCGGCGGCTCGGAGTCGGGATCCTCCCGCTCGAGCACGAGATAGCCGGCCCGGGACAGGGCACGCTCCAGCCCCGCTGGTCGAGAGGCGGCGTCACCGAGCAACAGGATTCGGTGGAGCGGAGTTGGGTCGGTCACAGACGCACGGTGTCCCAGCGTGGCGGCCGGGAACGTACCCGGACCGGGCGCAGTGTCAAGGAAAGTCAGGAATGACCAAGCACCCCGCAGGATCGGCCGACCTCCTCGGCGCGCACGTCTCCACGCAGGGGGGGGTCGCGACGGCGCCAGGGCGCGCCCGGGACATCGGGGCCGCGGCGCTCCAGATGTTCACCAAGACCCCGAACCAGTGGCGGGAGCCGGTGGTTGACCGGGCCACCGGGGCAGCGTTTCGGGAAGCGGTCGAACGAGCTGGTGTGTCGTCGCTGGTAGCGCATGATTCATACCTGATCAATCTTGCCTCCCCGGATGCCCAGCTAAGTGCGCGGTCCGTCAGGTCTTTTGTCGCCGAACTGCAGCGTTGTGAGAGCCTGGGGATTCCGGCGGTGGTGTCGCATCCGGGCAACTATATCGATGACCGGCACCACGGACTCGCCCGGAATGCGGTGAATTACGGGCGGGCGCTGGCGGAGGTGCCGGGAGAGGTCATGGTGCTGCTGGAGACTACGGCGGGGACCGGCACCGCGCTGGGCGCCACCTTCGAGGAGCTGGCGGAGCTGCGCGAGCGGGTCCCGGATTCCGTGCGGCACCGCGTCGGGATCTGCGCCGATACCTGCCACTTGTACGCGGCCGGCTACGACCTGGTTCATGACTACGACGGTGTGTGGGCCAGCTTCGACCGGATCATCGGACTTGGCCACCTCCGCTGCCTGCACCTCAATGACTCGAAGACTCCGTTCGGCTCGCGGCGCGACCGGCACGAGCTGATCGCGGAGGGAAGCCTGGGCGCGGAACCATTTCGCCGAATCATGCGGGATCCGCGCTTTGCCGCGGTGCTGAAGATTCTCGAGACTCCCAAGGGGGACGACCCGGTGGCGGCCGATCGCCGCATGCTCCGCCGGTTGCGGGCCTACGCCCGGGGTGGAAGCCGCCCCCGCGGTTGACCCCGCCCCGGCCGCCCGCGACCTTTCCTTCCATGCCCACTTCACGCCTGCCCAAGCTGCCTGCCGCCGCCATCCTCGCCGCCGCCGCGGTAACCGCCGCCGCTTGCGGGGACGCCGCCGGCCCGGCGCCGGTGGCGCCCTACGACTGGCAGCTCCTGCTGCCGTATGACAGCGCCGGCTTCCGGGTGGATACCCTCACCTTCCACTGGCCCGCGGCGAGCGTGCCGGTGAAGATCTGGGTGGAGAACCAGTCGGGGCTGCCGGGGCACTTCACGGCAGCGATTGCCCTGTGGCGGGATGCCTTCCCCGGCGGCGCCTGGAACGCGACGATCACCACAGACTCCACCACGGCGGATATCATTGTCCGTCGCCTCCCGGCCTCTACCTCGCCCGCTGCGGCCCTCCGGCTCACTCGTCGCCTGTCGTGCGAAGGTGCCACCGCCGTGGACACCGGGGCGACGCGCTTCCAGCTGCTTCTGCCCATGCGCGTCTACGTGTACCCGTCCATCCCGGGCGCGCCCGACATCAACGAATGCCTGGCCATGGCGTCCGCCCACGAGCTGGGCCACAGCCTCGGCATCCTGCAGCACTCCCCCGACCCGGCGGACCTCATGTACCCGACGCCCACGGCGAGCGCGCCCACGGACCGGGACCTGGCCTCCGCCCGCGCCGCCTACCAGGCCCCGGCCGACATTGTGCCGGTGCGGCCCTGACGCCGCGGGGCGAGGGCGCGGGCGGCGCATAAGCATCCGCGGAGCCCGCATAATCTTGCAATCTTTCCCGGTCCGGTTGCCCCGGCGCGCCGCGCTGCCGACATTTCCGCCTCTGCACGGACGCCAGCTGTCAGGGTCCCCGCGCCGTACCCACTGCCCGGAGTCGTCGGCATGACCGCCACCGCCCACCCCCCCATCACCGCCCCCGACTGGGTCACCAGTCCCCGCCTGATCGCCTGGGTGGCCGAGATGGCGGCCCTGACCGAACCGGATCAGGTGCAGTGGTGTGATGGAACCGAGGCGGAGTACGCCGCGCTGTGCGAGCAGATGGTCGCCACCGGCACGCTCAAGCGCCTCAACCCCAAGAAGCGTCCCAACAGCTTCCTGGCGCTCTCCGATCCCGACGACGTCGCCCGGGTGGAGGACCGGACCTTCATCTGCAGCCGGCGCCGGCCCGATGCCGGCCCCACCAACAACTGGGTGGACCCGCGCGAGATGCGCGGCACCCTGCGCCGGCTGTTCACCGGGTCCATGCGGGGCCGCACGATGTACGTGGTGCCGTTCAGCATGGGCCCGCTGGGCTCGCCCCTGGCTCACATCGGCGTGGAGCTCACCGACTCCCCCTACGTGGTCGTGAGCATGCGCATCATGACCCGGATGGGACGCGGGGCGGGAGAGGCGCTCGGGGACGGCGAGTTCGTCCCCTGCGTGCACTCGGTCGGGCGGCCACTCGCCCCGGGGGAGAAGGACGTCCCCTGGCCCTGCAACGCCGACGACAAGTACATCGTGCACTTCCCCGAGGACCGCAGCATCTGGTCCTACGGCAGCGGCTACGGCGGCAACGCCCTGCTGGGCAAGAAGTGCCTGGCGCTGCGCATCGCGTCGGTGATGGCGCGGGACGAGGGCTGGATGGCCGAGCACATGCTGATCCTCGGGCTCAAGAGCCCCGACGGAGAGAAGCGCTACTTCGCGGCCGGCTTCCCCAGCGCCTGTGGCAAGACCAACCTCGCCATGCTGGTCCCCCCCAAGGGCTGCGAGGGCTGGACGGTCACCACCATCGGCGACGACATCGCCTGGATCCGGCCGGGCCCGGATGGCCGCCTGCACGCCATCAATCCCGAGGCCGGCTTCTTCGGCGTGGCCCCCGGCACCTCGGTGGCGTCGAACCCGAACGCGATGGCCACGATCAAGTCCAACACCATCTTCACCAACGTGGCCCTGACCCCCGACGGCGACGTCTGGTGGGAGGGTATGACCGACGAGCCACCCGCTCAGCTGACCGACTGGCAGGGCCAGCCGTGGACGCCGGCCTCGGGACGGAAGGCGGCCCATCCCAACGCCCGCTTCACGGCGCCGGCGTCGCAGTGCCCGTCGATTGACCCCGAGTGGCAGAACCCCAGCGGAGTGCCCATCAGCGCCTTCCTGTTCGGCGGACGCCGCGCCTCCCTGGTGCCGCTGGTGTACCAGGCGGTCAACTGGAACTTCGGGGTGTACCTCGCCGCCACCATCGGCTCGGAGACGACCGCTGCCGCCACCGGAGCCGTGGGCCAGGTCCGCCGCGACCCGATGTCCATGCTGCCCTTCTGCGGCTACCACATGGGCGACTACTTCAACCACTGGCTGCAGATGGGCCGGCAGATCGCCGATCCACCCCGGATCTTCTGCGTCAACTGGTTCCGCAAGGACGCCAACGGCCAGTTCATCTGGCCCGGTTTCGGGCAGAACATCCGGGTGCTCAAGTGGATCTTCGGCCGGGTGCGCGGCAAGGTGGCCGCCACCGAGAGCCCCCTCGGCTGGATGCCGCGCTATGAGGACCTGGACTGGACCGGCATGGAGCACTTCGGCCCGGAGACCTTCCGGGACCTGATGTCGGTGCACCGGGAGGAGTGGAAGCAGGAGATTCTCTCGCACCAGGAGCTGTTCGAGCGGCTGTACGACCGGATCCCCAAGGACTTCATCCTGATGCGGGAACTGATGCTCTCCAGCCTGTGGCGCTCGCCGGAGGAGTGGAAGCTCGCCCACGAGACGGAAGACGACTGACGGTGGGCGAGCTCGAGGTCATTCGTGACCCGCTGTGGGACAATATCCGGCTGGACGATACCGCCCTGGCGCTGCTGGATACCGCGCCGATGCAGCGGCTCCGCTACATCCGGCAGCTCGGGCACGCCTTCCTCGTGTACCCCGGCGCCACCCATACCCGCTTCGAGCACGCCCTCGGCGCCTACCACCTGACCCGCCGCGCCCTGGCGGCGCTGGAGGAGCGGGGGGAACTCGCCCTGGTGGATCCCGAGGACGCCCGCGCGGCGCGGCTCGCCGCCCTGCTCCACGACCTCGGTCACTATCCCTTTTCGCACGCGCTGGAGGAGGCCGGCTTCCCCGGCCACGAGGCGCTGGGCGTCGCCCGGCTCGGCCGGGCCCCCCTGGCCGGGGAGCTGGCCCGGGCCGGCGGGCCCGGCTTCGCCGCCCGCATCGGCCAGTTCATCACCGGCCACAGCCCCAGTCCCCTCCGCGGCCTCATCTCCGGCTCGCTCGATCTCGACAAGATTGACTACCTGAGCCGGGACGCCCGGATGTGCGGGGTGCCCTACGGCGCGGTGGACGTGGACCGGCTGCTGGCCTCGCTCACCATCATCCAGAACGGGGCCGGACCGGGCGAGCTGGGGGTGCAGGAGAAGGGAATCAGCGCGCTCGAGTCCCTGCTCTTCGCCAAGTACCAGATGTACCGCAATGTCTATTGGCATCACGCGGTGCGGAGCGCCACCTGCATGTTCAAGCGGGCGGTCCGCCGTTCGGTCGCGGCGGGCGCGCTGTCGCAGGAAGCCGTCTCCGACGCCACCGACGACGGACTCACCGAGCGGCTGCTCGCCGCGGACCCCAGCGGCCTGGCCCGGGCGGTGCAGAGCCGGCGGCTCTACAAGCGCGCACTCGACCTGCCCGCCAGCGAAGTACCTGAAGAGACGACGCCGTGGATCCGACAGCGTCCCGACCTGCTGGAACGGGTCGAGGACCGGCTGGCCGACGAACTGGGGCTCGGCCAGGACCAGCTGCTCCTCGACCTGCCCAGCAATCCCTCCATGCTGGCCGTGGACCTCCCCCTGCGGACCCGGAGCGGGAGTGTGGAGCGGTTGACCGGCGAAGGGCGCGCCGGCCAGTTCGGCCTCCCCCGGGTGGCCGGCGAGCTGTACCGGAGCGCCCGCCGGCTCCGGGTGTTCACCGCCACGCCGTTGGACCGCCAGGTGGATACCCTGAGAGACCTCGTAGCACTCACCCCGGCCGAAGTCGAAGCCCGCCTCGGTTCCAGCCGCTCGCTCATCTCCTAGCGCTCGACCTCCCCGGCGGAGCGACGCCGCAGGCCAACGGCCTGCACCCGCCCGGACCAACCAACAGGCCGCTGCCCGCTGGCGCCATGTCGATCCATGGACCATGGCCCCACACCCAAACCCCCGCTGGGAGGCGGGGGTCGGGTTGACTGCTCGATTGTGGCCCGAGCTGACGGAAAGGCGGGCGGTCCTACGGGCGCTGCGCGGCCGGCAGGGTCGGTTCGGTGACCTCGGCGGGCACATCGGGCTCGATGCGGATGACGATCGCCGTGATGTTGTCGAGCCCGCCCCGCCGGTTGGCCTCGTTGATGAGCCGGTCCACCCATTGCTGCGGCCCACCCTCGGCGCTCAGGATCACCGACAGGTGAGGATCCTCCAGCATGCCCGTCAGGCCATCTGAGGCCAGCAGGATCACGTCGCCGGGGCGCAGGTTGCCGAAGTAGAGGTCGGGAACCACTTCGGCGTTGGCCCCGATGCAGCGGGTAATCACGTTGCTGTAGGGGTGGACCCGCGCCTGTTCGGCTGTGAGCAGGCCGAGGTCCACCTGTTCCTGCACGTAGGAGTGGTCCTTGGTGATCTGCAGCAGCTGATCGCCGCGGAGCAGGTAGGCCCGGCTGTCTCCCACCTGACCGATCAGATAGCGCTGCGGGAGCAGGATCAGCGAGGTGATGGTAGTACCCATCCCCCGCTTGTCGTGCTCGGTCAGGGTCCGGTCGAAGATGGCGCTATTGGCCTCGATGATGGCGTTGCGGAGCCGCTCCCCGGCCTGATCGTCGGTCAGCCCGCGCAGGGTGCCCAGTTCGCGGGTGATGATCTGCACCGCCATCTCGCTGGCCACCTCGCCCGCGGCGTGGCCACCCATGCCGTCGGCCACGATGAATACGCCCCGGTCGGCGATCATCCGGTAGTTGTCCTCGTTGCCGGACCGGACGATGCCCGTGTCAGTGCGGGCTGCGCAGGAGAAACGCACGGCGGCCGTTTAGTTCCGCATCAGAAGAATGACCGCCGCCACGCCGAGCACGATCACGACCAACAGCGGCACCACCCAGCGAGGCATCCCGGAGGTGGGCGGCGAACTCACTACCACGGGCCGGCGTGGCGCGGGAGTGGGCGTCATCCGCTCCGGCGGCGGGGTTCGCGGCGGCTCCGGCGCGGGCCGGGGAGCCGGGGGCGGCACCACCTGGGCGGGTGGCTCGGCCATGGCGAGCCTGGACGGGGGAATGGGCGACGCTGGAGCCGGAGCTGGAGCCGGAGCCGGAGCTGGAGCCGGAGCCGAGGGCGGGGGTGGGGCGGCGGGCGTACGAATGGCACCCATCACCTTGGTGCCCGAGCCGGCTCCCGTGCCGAGGTGATCGTCCGTGGGCTCGAACAGCACCGAGATCTCGCCGAATCGGACCACCGAACCCGGGCCAAGCATGACCTCCCCCTGGACCCGTTCACCATCCACCCAGGTTCCGTTGGTGGACTCGTTGTCGGTAAGCACCCACACCCCTTCCCGGCGCTGCAGTTTGGCGTGGGAGCCGCTCACACTGTCCTCGGCGATGACCAGGTCGTTGTACTCGGCGCGGCCGATGTTGACGACCGGCACCCGCACCGTGAGCCGCTGGCCCTTCAGGCTGCCGCTGCGGATCAGGAACGTGGCGATCGGACCGGTGCTGGCGGACGGCCGCGCCGCGGTCGGCTCGGTTGGCCGAGCGGGAGCGGGCGCGGGTGGCGGCGCCGGGGCGGCCGGGACCGCTGGCTTGGGACCGGTGGGCGTGACCGGCATCCCCATCATGGTGGAAGAGAGCCGTTCGGCGGCGCCGGGGGGCATCGGGACGGGAATGGGAGTCGGTGGCCCGCTCGGGGCGGCCGGCACTGGTGCGGCCGCCACCGGTGCCGGGGCCGGTGGCGGTGGCGGAGCCGGCGCTTCGACCGCCCGGTCGGCGTAGAAGCGGAACTCGTGATCCCCGATCCGGATGACATCCGCACGGGCCAGAACCCGCTGGGCCTCAATGCGGTCGCCGTTGACGAAGGTCCCGTTGGTGCTGCTGTCGACCAGGACATACCCCTGCGGCGAGGCGAAGATCTCCGCGTGACGCCGGGAGACGTCCTTGTTGGGGACCACGATGTCGCAGCCCGCCTCCCGTCCGATGACCATGGGGGCGGTGCCGATGGTGTATTCCCGACCGTCGGTAAGGCAGACCATCCGGCCGCCGGTGGCGGCGGTGGCCGGCTTGGCGGCCGCGGGACGCCCGCCCCCGGAGGCCGAGACCATCTTGGCCACATCCGCGGCGCTGACGAATTGGGTACTGCCGCTGCGGCGGGGGTCGGTCACCAGGAGTTCGTGCAGCCCCACCTGCAGCTTGTCGCCATGCAGGATGGGAGCCGGTTCCGCCCCCAGCTTGACCCCGTTGAGCAGCACGTCGTTGTCTCCCACCCGGCGCGCCGAGCATGAGCCATCCGCCTGGGCGGAGACGATCGCGTGGGTGGCGCCGATACCTGACAGCCGCAAACCGCACGACGGGTCAGCGCCGATGACCAGGTCGCCGATCGGAATCGGGGTGCGTTGCCCGGCGACTTCCAGTTCCATCATCGCCTGCGCCCTCTCGTGGTCGGGAATGGAAAACGTACCCGAAGGTGTCTAAGCATGCAAGCGATAGCAGCTTACGCCATCAGGGGCTGCCGGCGGTCCTGGCCGCTCAGCTGCAGCCGGTAGAGCCGGTGGTACAGGCCGCCCTCTGAGAGTAACGCACGGTGCGTGCCCCGTTCCCGGATCTCCCCGTGGTGCAGAACCAGGATCTCGTCGGCATGCAGAATGGTACTCAGCCGGTGCGCCACCACCACACTGGTCCGACCCCGCATCAGCTCGGCCACCGCCTCCTGGATGAGGCCCTCCGCCTCGGCGTCCACCGAGCTGGTGGCCTCATCCAGCAGCAGGATCCGGGGCGAGCGCGCCAGCGCCCGGGCAAAGGACAGCAGCTGCCGTTCCCCCACGCTGAGGGAGCGGCCCCGCTCCCCCAGGACGTGGTGGTACCCCTCCGGCAACCGCTCGATGAACCGCCCCGCGCCGATACGTGCCGCCGCCGCGCGGGCCGCCTCGGGTGTAATCTCCGCGTCGAGCACCAGGTTCCGTTCGATGTCGCCGCTGAACAGGAACAGATCCTGCTGCACGAACCCCATCAGCCCGCGCAGCTCCGAGAGGTCCAGGTCCCTGATGTCGCAGCCGTCGATCGTGATCCGCCCCCGCTCCACATCGTAGAAGCGCAGCAGCAGGCTGATGATGGTCGTCTTCCCTGCCCCGGTGTGACCCACCAGCGCGACGGTCTGCCCCGGCTGGGCCCTGAAGCTTACCCCCCGCAGCACCCACGGGGAGGAGGGTTCGGGCCGATAGCGGAACCAGACATCCTCGAACCCGATCTCACCCCGGACCGGCTGCGCCAGCCGGGCCGGAACCCGGGCGGGGGGGACCGTGGGCTCGGTGTCCAGCAGCTGAAAGATCCGCTCCGAGGAGGCCATGGCGCTCTGCAGGAGGTTGTACTTCTCGGACAGGTCCTGCAGCGGCTGGAAGAACCGTCGGGTCAGCTGGATGAACGCCGCCAGCACACCGACCGTCAGGCTCCCGTCCAGCGCCCGCAGCCCCCCGTACCATAGCAGCAGCGCCAGTGCCACGGAGGACAGAAACTCCACCACCGGGAAGAATACCGCATAGACCGTGATGGAGCGCAGGTGGGCGTCGAGATGCTCCCGGTTGACCCGGGCGAAGGCCTCCCCCATCGGCCCGCTCCCGGCCGAACAGCTGGATCACCCGCATCCCGCCAAGGTGCTCCTGCAGCACGGCGTTGAGCCGCGCTACCCGGGTCCGGATGTCGCGGAAGGAGGAGCGCACATGACGACGGAAGACCGCTACCGCCAGGGCCATCAAGGGAATCACCGCGAACGCCACCAGCGCCAGCCGCCAGTCCAGGGCCAGCATCATGGCCAGGATGGCCACGAGGGTGAACACGTCCCCGAACACGGTGACCACACCCGAGGAGAACAGTTCGTTCAGGGTCTCGACGTCGTTGGTGACCCGGGTCATCAGCCGGCCCACGGGATGGCGGTCGAAGTAGGGGACACTCAGCCGCTGCAGGTGCCGGAACAGCGCCAGCCGGAGGTCTGCCATCACCCGCTGGCCCATCCAGGACGTGAGATAAGCCTGGCCGTAATCGCAGGTGAACTCCAGCACCAGCGCGGCCAGGGCCAGCAGTGCCAGCCAGAGCAGCATGCCGCCGATCGCCGGCGGGGACCGCGACGTCCAGCGCCCGCTGGGTCAGCAGCGGCCCCACCAGCGCCAGCCCGGCCGTCGCGAGCAGGAGCAGCACCGCCAGCGCCGCGGTCCAGGCGTAGGGCCGGAGGTAGGCCAGCAGCCGCCGCATCAGGCGGGCGTCATACCGCTTCCCTTCCGGTTCGGCGTCGGTCTCGGGGTCAGCCATCGGACCTTAGGTGACAGGGCTGGCGGCCGGCTCGACGTTGGTGGCGGACTCATCCTCGTCAATGGCCCCGGTTTCTTTGAACCGGCCATGCACCCAACGGGAGAAGACCACGAAGCCGAAGGCGAGGGTGAAGTAGGAGAGGATGGCCCGCCAGATGAGTGTGTACAGCGGGCTCAGCTCCTTGGGCAGGTACACCGAGGCCATCACGGTGGTGGACAGGATCTCGGCGAACCCCGAGGCGCCCGGCGTGGGGGCGAAGTAGAGCAGGAAGGTGATCAGCGTCTGCACCAGCAGCACATCCACGAAGTGGGCCTCGATCCCCACCGCCCGGAGGGCCACGTAGCCGGCCAGCAGCTTGTTGGCGTGCGACGGGCCGGAGAGAATCGTGGCCCAGAACAGGCTCAGCCAGCCGCGCGGGCTGTTGAAGGCCAGCACGCTCTGGTGGGCGTCGTCGATGCCGGCCCGCAGCGCCTCGATCCGGGCGGCCACCCGCTGGCTCCGCCGGGAGACCATCTCCGCCACCCGATGCATGAGGTCCCGCACCAGGGCGGGAAAGACGATGACCGCCACCAGCACCACCCCGATGCCGACGAACAGACCGAGGCTACCAAGGAACAGGTCGTAGAGGGTGAGCCCCAGCACGTTGCCGTGCGACCCCAGCGACCGCCCCGCCCCCAGGGCGATGGCCAGCGGTCCCGCCAGGGCGAAGAAGAGCACCGTGGCGATGAACGACATCAACGTCGTGGTGACGGCCATGGGTAGCGGCACACCCGCCCGGCGCATGGCGTAGATCATCATCGGGCCGGCACCGGAATTGAACGGGGTCAGGTACGCCGCCCACGCTCCCATCCCGCCGGAGAGGATCATGCCGCCGATCGGCGGGTTGGGGTGCACGTGCCGCACCAGCACCCAGTTGCGCAGCCCGCCGCCGAACCAGTCCATCGAGGCGAGACCCAACCCCACCAGCACCCACCCCCAGTGGATGTGGGTCACCGCCCGCAGGAAGGCCGGCAGGTTGTTTCCGTACAACAGGACGCCGGCATACCCCAGCACGGAGATGCCGACGAAGACCGCGAAGCCGCGCAGCAGGAACCGCGGAGTGAGCACGGAGGCCATGTGGGCCGGAATCTAGACTGGGCGGGGAACCGGCGGAACGGCACCGCCAGCCGGGACCGGAGGCCCGCCGGTGAACCCCAGCCGCCTTATCTTCCCCGAATGTCCGGCGCCGTCATTCGAATCGTCAACGCCCGGGAGCACAACCTCCGCGGCATCACGGTGGATCTCCCCCGCCGTGCCCTCATCGTCATCACCGGCCCCTCCGGCTCGGGCAAGAGCTCGCTCGCCTTCGACACCCTCTACGCCGAGGGGCAGCGTCGCTATATCGAGTCGCTCTCCACCTACGCCAAGCAGTTCCTCGAGCGGATGCCCAAGCCGCTGGTGGACCGGCTGGAGGGCCTGGCGCCCGCGGTCGCGATCGAGCAGCGGAGCCCCACCGTCTCCAGCCGGTCCACCGTCGGCACGGCCACCGAGATCTACGACCACCTGCGGCTCCTCTGGGCCCGGGTCGGGCCGGCAGTTCTGCCAGCTCTGCGGTGCCCCGGTGCGCAGGGACACTCCCCAGTCCGCCGCGGACGACGTCCTCGCCGCCGCTGCCGGGCGGGTGCAGGTGGCCTTTCCGCTCCCGGCCACGGCCCGCCTGAACCACGCCGCCATCGTGGACAACCTGTCGGCGCTGGGGTTCGTGCGGGTCATCGCCGACGGCGAGCCGCGACACCTTGAGGAGCTTCCCGACGACGCCGACCTGGCCACCACCACCGAACTGCTGGTGGTGGTGGACCGGTTGCCCCTCACCGAGGGACCGGGCCGGCTGGCCGAGGCCATCGTCACGGCATTCACCGAGGGCGAGGGCATCGCCGTCGTCCTGCATGACGGCGGCCGGCTCCGCTTCACCGAGCGCCCCGCCTGCAGCCAGTGCGACACGCCGGCCGCGACGGTGACGCCGGCGCTGTTCTCCTTCAACAACCCGCGGGGCGCCTGCCAGGCCTGCAACGGCTTCGGCGCGGTGCTGGAGTACGATGAATCGCTGATCGTCCCCGATCCCGGGCGGAGCCTGTCCGAGGGGGCCATCGACCCATGGACCAAGCCCCGCTACGAGAGCCGGCGCCGGATGCTTCTCAACGCCGCTCGGCACCTCGGAGCCGATCCCGAGCGGCCCTGGTCGAAGCTCACCGCGGTGCAGCGGCGCGAACTGCTTTTCGGCAAGGTGGGGCGCTACCTCGGCATCTTTCCGTTTCTCAAGGGCCTCGAGGCCAAGCGCTACAAGCAGTACATCCGGGTCTTCCTGCGGCAGTACCAGCTCGCCCGCACCTGCCCCGGCTGCCAGGGGACCAGACTCAATCCGCAGGCCCTCGCCGTCCGGGTGGCTGGCGAGACCATCGCCGCCCTCGCGGCCCGCCCGGTGGAAGCGCTGGCCCAGTGGATGCACGGCCTCACCCTGAGCGACTACGAGCGGGAGATTGCGGCGCTGATCCTGAGCCAGCTGGACCAGCGGGTGACCTACCTGCGCGATGTCGGGCTGGGCTACCTCACCCTGGACCGCCTCACCCGGACCCTCTCCGGCGGCGAGGCCCAGCGCATCGCGCTCTCCAACGCCATCGGCTCGCGCCTGGTGGATGCCCTCTATGTGCTGGATGAACCGTCCATCGGGCTCCACCCGCGCGATATCGACCGCCTGCTGACGCTGCTGGAGCGGCTCCGCGACCAGGGCAACACCGTCATCGTGGTGGAGCACGACCTCGCCGCCATGCGGCGCGCCGACTTCATGCTCGAGCTCGGACCCGGCGCCGGCGAACACGGCGGGACCGTAGTGTACGCCGGCCCCGTCAGCGAGGCGGGAGCGTCCCTCACCGGGCAGTACCTCTCCGGCCGGAAGCGGATCGGCGTGCCCAGCGCCCGGCGCCGGCTGGGACCCTGGCTGCAGCTCCGCGGCGCCACCCTCCACAACCTGCGCGGGGTGGATGCCGATATCCCGCTCGGGGCGCTGACCGCGGTCACCGGCGTCTCCGGCTCCGGCAAGAGCACGCTGGTCCACGATGTCCTCTACCGCCAGCTGGAGGCCCGCTTCCACGGTGGCCACTCGGCCAAGGAACACCTCGGCGAGGTCGTCGGGCGCCTGCTGGAGCTACGCGGTGCCCAGCAGCTGGAGGACGTGCTGCTGATCGACCAGGCCCCCATCGGCCGGACGCCGCGCTCCAACCCGATCACCTACGTGAAGGGATTCGACGAGATCCGCGAGCTGTTCGCCGGGTTACCCGAGGCGCGGCGGCGGCGGCTGACCCCCGCGTCTTTCTCTTTCAACATGGCCGGTGGGCGTTGTGAGAGCTGCGAAGGGGCCGGAGCGGTGCTGGTCGAGATGGTGTTCCTGGCCGACGTCTACGTGCCCTGCGAGGCCTGTGGCGGGACCCGCTACCGGCGGGAGATCCTGGATGTGAAGCTGCGCGGTGCGTCCATCGCGGACGTGCTGCAGCTGACGGTCGAGGAAGCGATGGGCCGCTTCCACCATCAGCCCAGGCTGGGCCAGGCCCTGTGGCAGCTGCAGCAGGTCGGACTCGGCTACCTTCGCCTGGGCCAGCCCGCCACAACGCTGTCGGGAGGGGAGGCCCAGCGGCTCAAGATCGCCCGGGAGCTGGCCCGGTCCGGCAAGCGCAGCGGGCGCAAGCTGTACATCCTCGATGAGCCCACCACCGGCCTCCACCTCGAGGATGTCCGGGTGCTGATCCACGTGTTGGAACGCCTGGTGGACGCGGGCAACACCGTGCTCGTCATCGAGCATCACCTCGATGTGATCAAGCGGGCTGACTGGGTTATCGACCTCGGCCCCGAGGCCGGCGACGGCGGCGGGCGGATCGTGGGCCAGGGCACGCCCGAGCAGCTGGCGGCCGTCGAGGCCTCGCACACCGGGCGCTACCTCCGGGAGGTGCTGGCGGAGCCGGCCGCGGTGCCATGACCCGCCGCAACGCGATCTTTTCCCTCTGGGTCACCTGCCTCATCTGGGGCGCGGCCTTCCCGCTCGCCAAGCTCGCCCTGGCCGACGCCACACCGATGGCCTTCACCGCCGCACGCTTCCTGCTGGCCGCGGTCCTGCTGCTGCCGGTGCTCCGTGACATCACCCGCGACGAATGGCGCTGGGGCGGCTTGCTGGGCCTGCTGCTGGCCGTCGGCTTCGCCACTCAGACCATCGGCCTCAACTACACCACCGCCAGCCGGTCCGGCTTCCTCACCGCCCTCTACATCCCCTTCACGCCGATCATCGTCTTCCTGGTCTTCCGGACCCTGCCGGGACTTGCCGCCGCGACCGGACTGCTGGTGGCCATGGCGGGCATGGTGCTGCTCACGGGTCCGGGGGAGATCGGTGGCGGGTTCAACCGGGGGGACCTGCTCACGGTGGCCTGCGCGGTGGCCTTTGCGGCCCACATGGTGGTGACCAGCAGCGCCGCCCGGCGGGGCCGGGCCGAGCGCCTGATGGCGGCACAGGTGGTGGTGGCCGCGGTGCTCACCACGCTGGCGATGCCGGCGCTCGAGGTCCCGCGGCTCGCACCCACGCCGCTGCTGGTGGGGATCGTGGTGTACGAGGCGGTGCTGGCCAGTCTGATCGCCATCCGGCTCCAGCTGGCGGCCCAACGGGTGCTCTCACCCACCTACAGTGCGCTGGTCTTCACTTTGGAGCCGGTCATCGCCAGCGGGATGAGTTTCCTCCTCACCGGCGACCGGCTGGTGGCGCTGCAATGGGCGGGAGGGGCGCTGATCGTCGCGGGGAGCCTGCTGCCGGAGCTGCACCGGCTGGGAAACCGAACCGAGACCGCTTAGGACCCGGAGACCCGCCGGGCGGGGGCCGGCCCGCCGATCCCGGCGCGGCGCAGTGCGGCATCGGCCTCGCGAAGCATGGCCTCCGTGGCCGCCCAGTCCAGACAGGCATCGGTGATCGATACCCCGTAGGCCAGCGCCGCCGGCGCGGAGCCCAGCTTCTGGCTCCCCCCCTGCAGGTGGCTCTCGACCATGGCGCCCATGATCGGGGAGGTACCACTCGCCACCTGGGACACCACCTCCCTGAGGACGGCCGGCTGGCGGGTGTGGTCCTTGTTCGAGTTCCCGTGACTGCAGTCCACCATCACCCGGGCTGGTTGGCCGCGCCGGCCGCACAGGAGCGCCGCCTCGGCCACGGAGGCGGCATCGTAGTTGGTCCGGCCGCCACCGCCGCGAAGCACCAGGTGCCGCTCCGGATTCCCGGTGGTGTGGACCACCGCGCCCCGTCCTTCATCGTCCATGCCGAGGAAGGTATGCGGGCTGCCGGCGGCCTCGAGCGCATCCAGCGCGATCTGCAGATTGCCGTCAGTGGTGTTCTTGAAGCCGACTGGCATGGAGAGACCGCTGGCCATCTCCCGGTGGGTCTGTGATTCGGCGGTCCGGGCGCCGATCGCGGTCCAGCTGACCAGGTCGGCGATGTACTGCGGCACCACCGGCCCCAGCAGCTCGGTGGCGGCCGGAAGCCCCAGTTCGGTGATCTGCAGGAGCAGTGAGCGAGCCACTCGCAGTCCCGTGGTCATGTCCCGGGTCCCGTCCAGGTGCGGATCGTTGATCAGCCCCTTCCACCCGATGGTAGTCCGCGGCTTCTCGAAATACACCCGCATCACCAGCGCCAGCGTGGCCGACAACTCGCCCCGGAGCCCGGCCAGGCGGTGGGCATACTCCAACGCTGCCGTCGGATCATGAATCGAGCACGGCCCCACCACGACCAGCAGCCGGGGATCGGCCCCGTTGAGGATCGCCCCGACCTCCCGCCGCCCCTCCAGCACCGTGGTCGCCGCTCGCCGGGTCAGCGGCAGCTCCGCGAGCAACGCCCGGGGCGCCACCAGCGGCTCGAACCGGGTGACGTGCAGGTTGCTGGTTTCAGGAACGAACGGCTTCATGGACGACATCGGCTCCACGGTGACGGTGACGGGGGCATAAACATGCAGCGAGCCGACTGGTCGCGCCAGAGCCAGGCGGACCGTACTTTCCTTCTGCCATGCCGGAACTGCCTGACATCCGCCTCTACCTCCACGCGCTGGAACCCCGGCTCCTGGGCCAGCTCCTGGTCGGGACCCGGCTGGCCCGACCGTTCCTGCTCCGCAGCGTCCAGCCGCCGCTGGCAGCGGCCACCGGGCGGCGGGTCGCCTCGCTTGAACGCCTCGGTAAGCGGATCGTGATCGGGCTGGAGGGAGACCTGTTCCTGGTGGTACACCTGATGATTGCGGGCCGCTTCCGCTGGCTCAAACCCGGCGGCAAGCCGCCCGGGAAGATCGGACTGGCCTGCTTCGACTTCCCTGCCGGCACCCTCGCCCTCACCGAAGCCGGTTCCCAGCGGCGGGCCTCGCTTCACGTCGTGGCAGGGCGGGCAGCGCTGCAGGCGTTCGACCGGGGTGGCATGGACCCCGACGCCGTAACCAGCGCCGGGTTCGCGGCCGCCCTCCGCCGTGAGAACCACACCCTCAAGCGGGCGCTCACCGACCCCGCGATCCTCGACGGCATCGGCAACGCCTACTCCGACGAGATCCTGCATCGGGCGCGGCTCTCCCCATTTGCCCTGACCTCGCGCCTGGACGACGCCGAGTATCGGCGGCTGCACCTTGCCACGCGCGCGGTCCTGGGCGAATGGTCCGCCCGCCTCATCCAGGAGTGCGGATCGGGATTCCCGGCGAAGGTCACCGCCTTCCGCGAAGGCATGGCGGTGCACGGCCGTTTTCGCCTGCCTTGCCCGGTCTGTGGGACAGCAGTCCAGCGAATCCGCTACGCCGCCAACGAGACCAACTACTGCCCCACCTGCCAGACCGAAGGACGACTCCTCGCCGACCGGGCGTTGAGTCGGCTGCTGCGCGAGGACTGGCCCCGGACCGCCGAAGAGCTCGAGGAGCTGAAAAGCCCGCGCCCGTGAGGCGCGGTCCCCGCTGCACCCGGCGTTCCCCGCGGCCTCAGGCGCCCGGCCTGTCCCCAGAGGGCCGGCGCAGCTCCGGCGCCGCATTGACGTCGGCCGGCAGCCGATTCGTGACGTATCCCAGCCACTCGCCCCAGGTCCAGGCCAGTACCATGGCGAGCAGCGGCAGGAAGGCCCGGGCATACATCCGGCGGGAGCCCGCGGACCGGAGGGCTCGACCGGCCATTCGCCCCATGAGAACCGGCGGCAGCAGCGGAACCAGGCCGGCATAGAGGCACCGCCTCAGCAAGGAGCCACTGAACACATTGCGATTGCAGGCAAACATCCGGCCGAAGGCATACCGCTCATAGACTGCCGCACCAAACTGAACCTGGCGGCGGGTATGCACGACAGCCTCCGGGACGATCCAGAGCTTGCCGAATCGCGCCGCGAGTGCGGCATTCACCGCTGTTTCGTGGAAGGTCTCGCTCCAGAGCTGCCGCACCGCCTCGAGTCGCTCCCGACGATAGGACACGTTGCACACCGTAAGGGCGGCCACCGGCCCTTCCGGAACCGGTTTCATGTACCGGTAGTAGTCCACGAGGTAGAAGGCCCAGGTGACCGGGTCCCCCTGGTGCGCGGTCTCCACGGCGCCGCCTACCGCGGCGCGATCATCCCCCTGCGCGGCAAGCAGCCGTGCCAACCACCCGGGCTCCGGGGTACAGTGGTCCTCGGTGAGCACCACGACGTCGCCCCGCGCCTCACGGAGCGCCCGGCTGGCAATCTCGATCGGGGTGGTCTGACCTTCGTTGCGGACGATCCGGACGGTCGGAAATCGGGGCCGGAGCGCCTCAAGGCCTGGCAGCCGGGGATCGGCGACCACCAGGACCTCGGACCCGTCGCTGCCCGCCTGCGCCAGCACGGCCTCGAGGCAGCGGGCCACGTGCTCCGCTCCGGCGATGGCGCAGATGGCTACAGTGACGGGCGGCGTGGCAGTGGGCACCGGGCGTCTCGTGATGGGTGGCCAGATCGGGGCCAGCAGAAGGGCGAAGGGCGCTCAGGGGGCGGCTGCGCCCGGAAGAGACCCTTCGCCTGGTGGCCTGCCATGTCGAGGCAGGTGCGTATCCGGCCGAGCCGCTAGGGCGTGGCTTCCTCGGTGGCTTCGACCGGCTCGGCCGCGCCACCGGGAACCGGACCATCCGCGAGGCTCACCGCCATGCGCTCCGATGGATGGAGCGGCAGCGGTTTGCTCCAGACCTTGCCCTTCAGGGTGGCTTCGAGCAGCGGCAACGGCTGATACACGATGCTGGACCACATGAACACCTCGGTGGTGCAATAGCACTCTTTCCGGGCGATCGACTCCCGCAGGGCCTTGGCCTCGGGCGAGTGCCAGATCTCCGGGAACGACTTCTGGCGCAGGTTGCCGATGGGCTTGTGGATCTCGCACACACCCACATCTCCGTTGGCGTACACCACGCCGGAGATCTTGCCGGCCTTGCAGGGAACCACCTGTCGCTCCTGCTTGACCGTCTCCACCTTGCCCCACTGCAGCATCGGCTCGACCAGCGACCCGGTGCGCCCCGCCTCACGGGGAGCCCAGAGCCGGCGGATGTACTCGTACAGGTCCTCATACGTCTTCAGGCTGGGACCCCGCAGCGTGGGGTTCTTCCGGTCGCCCCGGATAATGGCCAGGTTGTGATGATCCATCTGCGGGCAGCGCTCGTACAGGTACGTGGTGAGCTTCTTGATCTCCTCCATGTTCACGTCGGTGGCCGTGGAGATCGAGTGCACCCGGACGCGCGGATCTTCCTTCTGCAGCTCCACCAGCGCGTCGTAAGTCTCCATGGCCTTCTTGAAGGAGTGACGAGCCACCCGGAACTTGTCGTGGAACTCCGGCATCCCGTCCAGGGAGATCTCGGCCACGAACAGATCCAGGGCCGGCTCCTTCAGGACTTCGCGGATGGCGGCAACGGTGCGCTCGGTGAAATAGCCGTTGGTGGGAACATAGATCTGCTTCACTCCGTTGGTCCGGATGAACTTGCGGCAGATATCGCCGAATTCCTTCCGGAGAAACGGCTCGCCACCCGAGAGATTCAGATTCTCGATCGGTCCGAGCGAATCGGAGAGCGCAAACAGCTCCTCCTGGCTGAGATCGTCCTTCTTGTTGAGGCTCGTCCAGTAGAAACAGTGCTCGCACTTCATGTTGCAGATACTGTTGATGAACAGCACCAGAAAGGGCGGGCTATCCATGTCCCGGTAGGAGTAGCTCGTCAGGCGCGCATGGCGTACGAGGCGGCTGATCGGGTTCATTACGGCTCCGGGGATTCTGCGGGGAAACCAGACAGTGCGGACGCGGCGATAATGAGCAAACGTCATGCCCCGACGGGCCTTAGGCAATGGCCAGATCCAGGGACCCCCGTCGGGCAGAGCCGGATCCACGATTGGGGTGCTCAAACGTGAGGGTTTCAGTCCCCTTTTCGCAACCGTTCCAATTACTGGGCTCCCCAAGCCCAAGACCCCGGAAGCCACCAAGGCGGAACCCGACTGTTGCTGAAACGCCACACCCGTTGGCCTTACGCGACACTCCGGGACGGGCAGCCGCAACACCTGGCTCAACTCCCGCGATCCGCGAGGGGCTGCCACGATCCATTTCAGCCACCCTGGATGCCAAGCCGCCTCAGCCCAGTGACATACTTCGAGCTCTTGGTCAGGCGGAACGGGAATCGGCTGGTGATGCTGCGCGCGGCCGAGTCGTCCGCGGCGGCATACTTGAGCTCGACGATCGTGGAGGCGTCATCGATCGCGTAGCTGCCGGCGTGGTTCCGCGGCGGAGAAACCGAGTAGTACTCGCACACAGTGTCCAGCGTCACCCGGAAACGTCGGTCGGCCGACTGGAAGTAGCGCCGGGAGTACCGATTGACGAGCGTGGGGCGGAGCGCCCCGAGCCGGCCCGCGACCTCGGCCGGCGGCTGGACCCCGGCAAACCACTCCTCGAGCTGAGGCAGGTCCAGGCCGCAGTCATGGATGAATGGGGGCACCGGGAATCCCTGCTTGGACCCCACCGGTCCCCGCTTGCCCTTGAGCTCCAGCACCGGGAGGGGGACCGGACCAAACAGGTCGCCATACCAGCGGATGCGGACCTTCAGGCGGTTGCCATGGCCCTGCACCGCATCCCGAAAGAAACGCAGGTCCGGGGAGTCGAAATAGCAGTTGTTGACCGATCGCCGGACGTGGATCTCGGTGAACTGCGCGGGGTGCAGCCGGACGGCATGCTCCACCGTACCGGGCTCCAGCCCGGTGACAATGAACTTCCGTTCGTAACGTCCGCCCCGTCCCTCAGTGACTGCTTTTTCCATACTCCGCTCCGTACAGCATGTCTGCGACCTTCTCGAGATCGGCGGGCTTGGCGCGCCCGTCGACGGTGACGGACGAAAGCCGCTCCACGAGGAACGGGGCCTTCTGGCCGCTCATCTCCAGACCCGTGAGTTCGATGACGCCAGGCCCGAACTCGGACTTCTTCCGATAGGCCGTAACCCCCACCTGCCCTCCGATCACCCTGATTCCCCGGACCCGGAGGGTCGAGCGGTCCTTGCTGGCAACCCCGATCGCCGCATCGGTGATGGTCACATTGCGGGCGTTCACGAAACTGCCCTCGCCGGCGCTGAGGCCTTTGTCTCCCGCCCCGCGGAGGACCATGTCTTCGATGTCGACCACGGCGCCCGAGACATCCACACCATCGTTGCCGCAATTGAGAAATGTGACACGTCGGATCGTGCCTTTTCCGAAGTCGATGTCGAGCGCATCCGAGAACGTGTCCTCGAAGGTCACGTCTTCGAGCGTGAACGGCGCCCGCATGATGTGAAGCGCGTCCTCCGAGCGGTTCGCGGCGAAACGCGTGCGCGTGACGGTGACGGGACTCTCGTAGAAACCAACGGCACCCGTCAGCCCCCACCCACCCTCCATGGGATTGGCCAGGCCGATGAACTGAACGTGCTCGAGGACCGACATCGCGCCCGCCTGCAGCACCGCCACGCCCTGGCCGGTCCGGTCGGAGGATTCGATGATGACGGGACTCGCCGGGTCGCCCCGCAGCTCCAGAGGGGAGCGTGAAATGATGGAGGCGCCGTTGACCAGGTCGAGGCGCGTCCCGGGTCCGGCCGTGACGCGGTACCCCGCGGGAATGATCAGATCCTTTCCCACCCGCCAGCTGCCCCGGCGGATGCCGATGCGCCGGGATGTTTCGTCCACCTGGAGGAAGGCGAAGTCCCGCACGTTGGGCCGGCGGCGCAGCACCCCTTCCCGAATCGCCTTGGGATCGGCCTCCTGGGCCCACGGGTGCACCTCGACCTCATCGACCCGGTCGCTCCCCAGCACCTGGTATTGCATCCGCAGGGGCGCCGGCAAGGTGTCGGGCCAGGCCAGGCTCGCCGGGACGGCGATCCGGAGCGTCTGGAAATCGAGCGGCTGATGATCGTTCTTCCCGGGCAGCGGGAGCGGCGACGCCCCCCACACGGCGGAATCACGGGCGAGGCCGAGCACCCGCAGCGGCAGCGCCTGCATGTTCGCTACGTCCACCTCGAGGAGGCCGGGCCGGGCGGCGCGGAGGTAGGCCTGTACGCCCTGGGGCGGATGGAGCGCGATCCGGATGAACTCGGCCGAGCGCCGCAGCGGCCGCCAGGAGAACTCGAGCGTGGGGAACTCGCGGTGCAGCAGCCGCAGGGAGCTCCCCAGCTTCGGGCTGACATCGCTGATGAGCGCTTTCACGTACTCGGGGTCGCTGACGCGCTCGAGCTCCGACAGGTAGAGTCGGTAGAACGCCGAATCGGCGAAGAACTGGGAGATGTACTGGCGGGCGGCGGGATCCCGCTCCTCGTCCATCGCCTGCAGCGCGAGCAGCCCCGGACGTCCCGGCATGCTCCGGTTGTAGCCGTCGAACGCGATGGGTTCCAGCCTCGACGTGATGGAGTTGTAGTAGAACCGCGCATTGGGCCAGTTCCCAACACCGTGCCAGGCACTGAGCAGGTCGCTGAGCGCGAAGAATGTCGCCAGCTGCTTGCTGTCGAACGCCTCGTCCACGGAGACCTCCCGGCGCCGAAAGGCATCCAGCAGGTGGATCGCCGTCAGGTACTGGGCCCGCGCGGTCGGGTCCGCCAGCCATTTCGATGTCTGGAAGGCGTCGATATCGCTGGACAGATATGTGCCAGCCCCTGCCACCGCGACCCGTTGCTGCGGGGGCACCGATACCTGCCGTGCCAGTTCACCCCACAAGACGTCCTCGTCGAACCGGATGACGGGGCCGTCCTTGCGGTGATTGAACTCGATCAGCCTGGTTTCGAAGCTCTCTTCCAGCGCGTACACGCCGAGGTCCTTGCCATTCAGCGTCAGGTCCACAAACTCGTAGCGGAGCGCGATCAGGCCCTCGCGACGCATGACCTCGTGGTACATGCGTTCATTGAGGAAGTCGCGGGTCTGCGGATGCTGCACCGAGAACTGCTTCATCCCGAGGATGACGCTGTCGCTCCGCGCGATGATCCGGAACGACCACTTGTCGCCCTCGAGATGGTCGACCAGGTCTCCCTTCAGCCGGATCCGGACCGGTATCGTGCGGTCGTCGTGCCGGACGAGGGCGGGGACCGCGTCGTCATCCGAGGTGACCAGCACCTGGCGCTCCAGCGCAATGTCGCGCTGGTGCGCCAGGCGCATGAAGTCCTTGTGGGCGATGTCGATGATGAGGCGCTCCGGAGTGACGAAGAGCCCGCTCACCCGGCGGTACGCATAGGTGATGGCATTCCGGGACAGGAAATCGAGCGCCGTCCGGAGCAGCCCGGAGCGATGGGCCGCGACACCACCGGCAAACAGCAGTACCGACCAGGTAACCAGCAGCCACCGCTGAGCAGCCGCGCCCCGGAGCCGCTGGAGCAGGGAGCGGCGGTCGGCCGATGCTCGGGACTTGATCTTCACGTCAGTCTCCCAGTCCCTCGTAGTTGAGGAAGGTGACCTTGATGGCCTGGTTCAGTCGCCGCAGTTCGTCGGTCGCCGCCTCCAGGGCGGCGTAGCCCGGGAAATCCAGGGTGAACGAAGCCTCGAGCAGGTTCGCCCCCTCGTCAAAACGGCTCAAGGCAAGGTCCGAGCTGTGCTTCTCGAGCACGCCGATGACCGCTGCCAGCGTCAGGCCGGCTGGCGCCGCTGTGGAGACGGTCAGGTGGAGATGGCGCGCGTCGTCAGCGCGCTCTCGCACCCGCTTCAGGGCAATGATCGAGGCAATCACGCCGAACGCGATCAGGGTGATGGCCCGCTGATCAGCGCCCATGCCGAGCCCGATCGAGATCACCAGAAAGAGATAGGTCAGCTCCTCGGGCTCCTTGATGGCCGCCCGGAACCGGACGATCGACAGCGCCCCGACCAGCCCGAGGGAGAGGGCCAGTGAGGACTTGACGATGGTGATGATGACCATCGTCGTCATCCCCAGCATCATGAAGTTGCGCCCGAACGCGCGTCGGTTGGAGTGCGCGCCGCCGAATGACTCGTAGATCCGGCCGAGCACGAAACAGAGCACCGCCGTAATGAGGATGTTGACCAGAAAGCCGACGAGCGGAATCTTGCCGGTCTGAGTCGCCAGGAATTGCTCCACGCTGTTCCCCTCCGAAGAAGTCTCGTTTACCCTCAGTCCGCCGTGCCGCCGCTCCGCCGCCGTCGGCCAAGCAGCACGCCACTGGCGAACACAACCAACGTGAACAGACCGAGCACGCCCAGCCGCCGGGGGCTGCCGAGCAGGTCCCAGGCCCTGGACAGCAGCGAGGGCTCAGGCCGACCGCCCGCCGTCGGGCCCTCTCTGGGCGGGGGAGGATTCGCCGGATCGTAGTAGCGGCCGGGATCAGGGTCGGGGCCGAACGCCTCCCGCCAGCGGCTCGGCGAGAAGGCGTCGGAGGTCAGGGCGCCCACGGTGTGGACCTGGTACGAGACCTCGGGCCCATTGACGGTCACCAGAAGAAAGCTCTCGAACTGCAAGGTACGCAGCAACGCCTCCACCGCGCCCACTTTGAGCGGCTTGTCGGATGTGGCGTTCAGGACGCTGCGGAAATACTCCACGCTGTCCCGGATCATGTGGGTGTACATCGCGGGGCCGAGATCGCCGGTGAACACCGCGTTCACCCCGTGTGCCGCCAGCGTTGGGTGCATCTCGGTCCACCACGGGGCATCGTCCTCAAACCACAGCACGTGATGCATCAGCAGGAAGTCGTGCGCGGCGGCCTGCCGCTCCAGTTCCCGGCGGACGAACCCGACCTGGGCGGAGTCGAGACGAACCGTCTTGCCCAGCTTCATCGCCAGCGGCACCGGTTCATTGCCGCGCGGCGTGAAGGTGCTGTTGAGGAGGAAGAACCGGCTCCCGCGGAAGCTCACCGTCCTGGGCAGTGCCCCGAAACGGCCGAAGAACACATCGCGGGTCACCGGATCGTGGATGTCGTGATTCCCGGGGACCCGATACACCGGGATGCCGAGCACCGAGAGCTTCTGGTCCAGCCGATCCCACTGCGCCGCCACCGTCGCGGAATCCGTGAGGGCCTGGGGGACCGAGCCCCAGATGAGGTCCCCGGTGAGAAACAGGAGGTCCGGCTTGAGGCGCCGCAGCTCCGCAACCAGTTCGTCGATCCGCGGATACAGCTCCGGGTCGGAATTCCCGCGCAGGTGACCCACCACCGCAAACGAGAAGCGCCCGGCGGACTGTTGCGTGGCCGCCGGGCGGGCAAGCAGCGTGATGGCGAGTGCAAACAACAGCACCCGGGCGGCGTCCGGGTACCCCCGGGTCGGCCGGATCAGCATTCGAACTCCTGGGCGGTGCGGGATGAGGATAATGCCTCCGTCCGAAAACGCAGAAATCATGCCCCCGTCAGGAGATGGGTCGCCATCCACGAGCGCCATCTCCCCCGGCCGGCGGGGCGGCACTCGCGCACCTCCCCCCCCCCGGGGTTGTGTTCGTCAGCCGGCGCCGCGTCAACCTGCCCGCTGAAAGGCCCGCGCCTGCAGGACTCCCTCCTCAATCGACGTGGCAGGGACCCACCCGAGCAAACGCCGAAGCCGGGCGATGGTCACCGGCTCATGCTTCATCTCCTCTGGCCGGGTCGGCCGGGTGCCGAACCGGAGCCGGGAGGGGTGAATCCCGAGGGTACGCGCGGCCCGCTCCGTGAATTCCCGGACGCTGACGAGCTTGCCGGTGGCGACGTTGATCGTTTCCCCCGGAAGCCCCGACCGGCCGCCAATTCCCAGCAGGGCCACTGCGACGTCTCCTACCCAGGCAAAGTCGCGGTGGTGAAGCCCGGCGCTGAGTTCGACGGGCTCATCATGCTGCGCGGCAGCCAGCACGGTCGGGAGCAGCCGCCCAGCATGCTCGCCGGGTCCGTAGACCGTGAAGAGACGCGCCGTCACGGCGTCCACCCCGAGGCGCCGGGCGATGCGCCGGAGCCCAAGGGTGCCGCGCAGTTTCGAGCGGCCATACAGCGTGGTGGGCGTGGCAGGACCTTCCTCGTCCAGGCTTCCGGCTTCGGTGCCGTACTCCAACGCCGACCCCACGTGCACCAGGCGCCGGCCCTGCCATCCCGGCTGGACCGGAATGCTCGCCACGGCCTCCACCAGACGACCCGGAAGCAACCCGTTGATGGTCCAGGCCTCGGATTGGTCCTGCTCCTGTCGATCCACCCCGTAACCGATCAGGTTAAACACGATGCTCGGCCGGCTGCCTCGAAGCACAGCGGCCGCCGCCCCGGCAAGGCGGACGTCAGCGCCCACCACCTCGCCCCCGATACCCCAGCGCTCGCGCACGGCCGCGAATCGCGCGGGATCGCGCACGACACTGGTCAGCTCCGCGCCAGCGGCGCTCAGGCGGGAGGCGACCCAGCGGCCGATGAACCCTGACGCACCCAGCACGGTGACCCGAATTCCGGAGTAGCCGCTGTCCAGGTTCACGGATTGGGGCCGGCCGGCGTCGGGTAGTCCGGAGGCGGGGGAAGCTCGGCGGCGGCCTCGGGGGTCAGGGGACCAGCCAGCAGTCGGTAGCCGGCACCCGTGATGGTGGGTCCGACGATCACCCATACCTGCCGATCCGGGTAGGCCGCGAGTAGCGCGCCGCGGATCGCCAGATTCCGGTCCCAGGCGTAAATCGGGGCGTTGGCGCCGCGCAGATCCACCGGGTTGTACACGGCGGCACCGTGGTAGTCGGGATGCCGTTGTCCCTGGATGAGTACCAGGCTCCGGCCAAACTGCCGCTCGGCGGCGAGCTCCGGCACGCCGCGCTGCATACCGCGGAAGTGCCAGTACTTGTCCATCGCCCGCCAGGGCACGAACGCAATCAGCGTCAGGAGACTCAACACCACTCCGGTGCGGCTGGCACGGCCCAGGCCCTCCTCGGCGGCCGGCCCGGCGGCGAGGTCGAGGGTCCGCAACCCCCGGGCGGCGAGGGCAATCGCCGGAACCACCAGCAGGAACCAGTAGCGCGCTCCGAAATCCGGGCCCCCGCTGAACCAGTAGAACGCGTGGAGGACCACGACCACTGCAACCCCCAGCAGCATCCCGCGATCCGCGCCGCTCCAGCGCCTGGGCCAGAGGACCAGCACCAGGATCGGCGCCAGGGATCCGGTGGCCCAGCCCAGCAATTCGGTGTTCACCTGGAACATGTTGATCAGCGCATTCACGCCAACGTCGGCGGCCCCGTGCCCGGGGAAGGGGTCGATCCCCGTCCAGCCGACACCACGATTGCTCCCAAACCCAAGCGCGTTGCTCCCGGGACCATAATACCGGTCGAAATAGAGCATGACGGGGAAGGTCCCTGCCCGGCCGGTGAGGGCGGCGTTATAGGGCAGGACCGCGAGGCTGGCCACCAACGTCGCCGCAGCCAGCACCGCGGTCCGGACCACACGCTGCACGATCGTCCCGCGGGCCAGCAGTGCGATCATGCCAAGGATCCCCGCCAGCACGAGTCCATCCAGGGGGCGGATGATGCTGACCAGGCCGATCAGCAGGCCACTGCCGACGAGCCGTCCAGGCCGCTCGTCCTTGACCGATCGGACCAGCAGGTACGCGGCCCCCAGCGCCAAACCGAGCGTGACCGTGTGGCTCATGAAGCTCATGCCGAGGAACAGATGCCAGGGCGAGAGCGCCAGGAGGACCGTGCCCAGTGCCGCGGTGGGCGCATCGTAGCACTCCCGCAGCAGCCGGTGGCAAAGAAGGATGTTCACCCCGGCGAGTATCGGGTTCACCAGCCAGGCTAGCCCGATTCCGGAACCCAGTGCCAGGACAAACGGCCATCCCGGCGGCATGGCGGAATACACTCCGGTGGGCTCGTACAGGAACAGGTCCACATTGAACGCGCCTGGCACGGGGGGAGCCACGAGACTCAGCTTGCCCGCCGCGAAGTACCCTGCCTGGATGAGATAGGCGACTTCGTCCGGAACATGGGGGTGCCGCTGGTACACCCACAGGGCGAGGACGGCGGCAAGAAGGGAGGTCAGGGCGCCCAGCCCGGCAGGCCACCAGGCTGGCCAGCGAAACCGGGATGGTGGGGTCGGCAATGCCAGCGCGATGAGCAGCGCGTTCCCCAGGGCGACCATCTGGATCAGTGACCGGAACACCACCTCCGCCGCATACCCGACGGGGCTGGGGGAGAGGGCGCTCGAACTGACGAAAAAGACCGTCAGCCCGAGCCCGATGCGCCACGGCGCGAGCCCGTTGGAGCGCCAGGCCGGACGCGCACCCGCGAGCCCGAAGAGGACGGCAAGCCCCTGCAGGCCGAGCAGCAACCCGGCGACCTGCTCCTGACCGGACCAGGTCCCCGGGAGCGCCATGTGCTCGTAGCGGATGGTCGGTCCAGCATGAATGAGGCGCAGCGCCGCCGCCTGACCCACCAGCGCCAGTGCGACCCACCGGCCCGTTGGTCCCCATCGCGGCAATCGGCGCGTCCCGAGCAGAATCAGCAGCGCCAGTCCCGCCGCCGCCGGCAGCATGAAGGGGACCGACAGGCTCATGCGGAGGCCGTCAGGGAAGCGCGTGCGGCGGCGGGTGTGCAGGGTGTCACGGCTGGCTCCCTCGGTGAATGCTGTCCAGCCGCACCCGGATGGGGGCCAACTGGGGCGAGAGTGTGTCCGCGCCCGCCAGGTTGCGCGCCTCGGACGAGTCCCGCTCAAAATCAAAGACCTCGAGCACGCTGTCGCCATTGCGAATGTACCGCAGACCGCTCTCGAGGACGCCAAGCATGTCACCGCGCGAGGCCGGGTACCACCCCGGGAGGCGGGGCGCGCGCCGGACCTCGGCGTAGATCGGCTCCACCGCGGTATCTGCTCCCGGAGTCCAGACGCGACTCAGGCTCCGGCCCGGGAAGGGGTGCGGCCCCGGGAGCGCGAGCAGCGCCATGATGGTCGCAGGAATGTCACGGGTGGTCACTGGCGTCTCGGCGACCATGCCGGCGGGAACCCGCCCGGGCCACCAGAGGAACAGCGGAATCTCGAGGCTGGCCCGGTAGAGGCTGTTGCCGTGGTCGATCATGCCGTGCTCGGCAAACTCCTCCCCGTGGTCCGAGGTCAGGATGACGATCGTGTTGTCAAGCAGGCCGCGCTGCTCCAGCGCCCTGAAGAGGAGCTCGAGCTGATCATCCAGATACGCGATCGCGCCATCGTAACTCGCCACGCTTCCCACCAGCTCCGCGCGAGTCCATGGTGGGGCGTTGGCCGGGCGGCGGCGCGCCTCAGGCTGCAGGTCGATGCCGGGAGGCAGGAAGCGGCGGCGATACGGCTCGGGGGGAAAGTAGGGCCGATGAGCATCGTAGTAGTTCAGGAAGCCGAAGAAGGGGCGGCCCGGCTGCTGATCGACCCAGCGTAGGAATGATGCGGTGACGGCCGGTGCGGTCTTCGCGACGAACGGCCGATGCCAGCCCAGCGCGTCGCGAAGGGGGCGGTTGGTCGTGATGGTCCGCACCAGCGCGCCGGCCGAGGCGAGGGTCGCCAGCGTCAGGGGCTGGTCCTCGTAATGGACGAATCCTCGAGCCAGGCCGACCTCGCGGCTGGTGTACGGCAGGTTGGCCACGAATCCGCCGGTGCGCCAGCCCCGGTCACGCAACACCTCGGCCAGAGTCGGCGTGGAATCGTCGAGCGGGGTATACCAGTCAGTGCCTAACTCGAATGTCTCCCGCCCGGTGAACATCGTGGCGTGCGACGGGAGGGTCCAGGGAGCCGGCGACAGCGCCCGCGCAAAGCGGGCGCCGGCGCGAGCGCGGCGTTCCAGCATCGGGGTGGTTGGTTTCCCGTACCCGTATGCGCTGAGGTTGAGCGACCTGACCGTGTCGAGGATGATGAGCAGCACGTTGGGGGCGCCGCTCGGCGCCGGCGGCATGGCCGCCCGGGCCTGGCGCTCCTCGAGCGCCCGCCGCAGCGGCAGGACCACGGCCGTCGCCGCCACCGCCAGAATCAGCAGCGGGAGACTCTTCCCGCGGACTCGGGTGAACCACGCCTTCTCCGCCAGGCCGCTGCGTGCCAGCTGAATCCCGACCCCGAGGGCGAGGACCACCGAGGCGAACTTGTGGATCACCGGTACCAGGAACAGCAGGGACATCAGACCCAGGGCCGTGCCCGCCCCGAGGATCACCCCGGCGGTCGGCTGGCGGCGGCACAGCCTCAGTGAACCATATCCGAGCAGCGCGAGCAGCATGAACAGCAGGGCGGTCGAGAGCGGCGTCAGCCACGGAGCGTTGTCGCCCTGGAAGAGGAAGAGCCCTCGGCCGAATTTCCGGAACGCCTTGTAGGCGAGTTCGCCGTACCCGGTGACCAGACCGAGCCACGCGGTCAGAGCGAGGCCACCCAGGAGGGAGAGCGGGCGCGCGGAGCCAGACACCGGCGCCCGATCGGCCACCGCGCTGCTCATGGCAGCCGGTCCGCGGCGGCGGCGGGATCCGCACGGTGAACCGCCGCGCGGAGCGCCGGAAGAAGCGGGTGCCCCACCGTGATGCTCCGGCGAGCGAGCGGGTCGGCAACCAGGTCGAACAGCTCCTCGGCGCCGGTGGGCTTGGTCCGATCCCAGATGTACTGCAGCGGGCCGGCCACGACGGACCGGGCGGAGAAGCGCGAATAGTCGAGCGTCAGGAACAGCCACTGACCAGCAGCCGAGTCCGCCGCCATCGCGTCCGGCGTTGCAAGCAGATCCCGGAATCGGAACGGGGCGTGGACGTCCCCGGCAAGACTGGCCACGAATCCGGCCAGGTCGGTGAGGCTGACGGCGTGATTCAGGCGGAGCCCCGCCGGCAAGCGCCCAGGGGCCAGCATCATGAACGGGACCCGGACCTGCTCGGGATAGAGACTGGTCCCGTGGCCCTTCGGATCATGATCTCCGTCCGGTTCCCCGAAGGACTCGCCATGATCGGACGTCACCACCACGATGGTGTTCTGGAAGCGGCCCCGGCGCTCCAGCGCCTCGATCAGCCGTTCGAGCTCGGTGTCAAGCCGGGTGATCGCCCGATCATAGGCGGCCACACCATCCTGCATCGGTGGCCGACCGGTCCAGCTGGGGTGGGAGAGCTGCTGGTCATAGAACGCCCGATTCGCGTCCATGTAACAGAGATAGGCAAAGACAGGCCGCTCGCGCTGATCGGCGATGAAGTCGATGAATTCGTCGGTGGTGGTCCCCATCGGCTTGGACGGGCTATCGTTACGCCAGCCGAACACCTTCAGACCCCGCCCCACCAGCCGCCCACCGGCGGTGCGGCGCCACACGTCGATCAGCCGGTACACCCGGAACCGGCCGAACCCTCGGGCCAGGTACTCGGGGGTGATCCAGGAATCATTGCTGGAGAAAGCCCCGGTAGCATACCCGCGCGCCCGAAAGTACTCGGGGAGGGTGGCCACCGTGTCCGCCATTCTGAACGCCGGCCAGTCCGCCCCATGCGCCTGCGGCGTCCGGCCCGTCAGGATGCTCGCCTGGGATGGCAACGACCAGGAGGAAGGTGCCCACGCATCGGTGAACACCACCCCGCCCTCCATCCACCGGGCGAGGATCGGCATCAGGGGGGAGTCGTGGTCACGCTGCAGACGGTCGCGCCGCACGGTGTCGAGGATCAGCACGACGACGTCGGGTGCGGCGCTGTCCACCACTAACGGCGTCGCAGCCTCCCGACGGATCTCGATCAGCCGCGTGGCGAGGGTGGTCCCCGCTCCCATCACAGCGAGCAGGCCGAGCGGCATCCAGATGCGCGGCACCAGCCGGATCGTCAGCGGCTCCGAGGTCCCGCCCAGGGCACGGAACACGCCTGCGGCCCCCGCCCCGCCCAGCATGAGAACCGCCGTCCAGTGCAGCAATCCCTGGCCGGCGAACAGCGCCAGCGCGCCGATAGCGCTATAGGCGGCCAGGGCGTGCCGCGGTCCGAGATGGCGCATCCGCGCGGATCCCGCCAGCACCGCCATGGGCCAGGCCAGCAGCAGGAAGAGGACCACCTGCACGACCGGCGCGACCCACAGCGCGCTCGGCGGAACCTTGTGGGCGGCCTGGATGGCCGGGTAGGCGCGGCTGAGCACAAGCGCGAGCCCCTCCAGACTTCCCCAGAGCACCCCGGCCCACACGGCACAACCGGCGGCGGCGCGCCAGCGCGCGATGAGGGGGCTCACCGCCGGCCCTCCTCCGGGCCGGGCCCAGGACCCGGTTCCAGCACCGAGATGTCCGCCAGCAGGAGGCTTGGCCACCACAGCTCCACCTGGACGCCAGGAATGCGACGCACCTCGTGGTAGTTCGCCAGCAGCGCGTCGCGAATGCCGGAGCCCCGGCTCTGGTAATCGTAGGCGCTGCCCGCATCCAGGTTCCGCACCAGGATCCGCCGGTAACGGCGCTGCTCGAACCGCTGAATGGTGCCCGCCAGCTTGTCGAAGGTGATCGCGGCCTGATTCTTCCCTACCCAGAGCTGTACGCTGGAGGCCCGGTCGCGCTGCAGAATGGTGTCCGGGTAGTACACCCAATTGCCACGGTCCAGCAGGACATCGCGAGGGTCCATCCCGTCGAACTCACGCTCGATGGCGGCGATGTAGCGATCGGTATCAGCCGGGACCCCGTTCTTGGGCTCACGGGTGAGGCCAATGCCCGCGGCCAGCATCAAGAGGCCGGTCGCCAGCGCCGCCGGCCCGAGCCACGACGGGCGGCTGTCCCGGACCGCCGCACGGTGCAGCAGGGGCAGGGCAGCCAGGAACCAGGCGGCGGCGAGGAGCACGCCGGGGCCCAGGTGGTTCTTCTGCCAGCCGATCCCGGTGGTGTAGGCCTCGCCGAGGAAGAGCAGCGCGGTGAGTCCCCAGATCGCGAGGGCCTGCCGGGAGCGGTCGCGCAGGACCAGCAGCCACAGGCCCGCCAGGGCCATCGCCACGTAGGCGCCGGCGGTCGTCAGCGCGTTGACGCTGCGCGCGAGGCTGACACTCTTGGCACCTAACACGCCGAAGATCCAGAAACGGGTGTGCGGGCCACCGACCTCGAACAGCAGGGCGATGCTGCCTGCCAGGAACAGCAGCGCAAGCACCCCGAATACGGTGGCACGTCGCAGGGCCCCCTGGCCGGTGGCGAGGAGATAGAGGCCAAAGAGGAGCCCCCAGATCAGCAGACTCTGCTTGGACCAGAACCCGAGGGCCGGCAGCAGCGCCATGGCCACGACGATCCAGCGCTCGCCCGTCAGCAGGTGCCGGCACAACAGCCAGAACGCAACGGCGGAGATGAACAGGGTCAGGCTGTCGGGGTGAAGCGCAAAGATGTTGTACCCGAAGCGGCGCTCCGTCGCCACCAGGAAAAGCAGCGGAAACCACAGCCCCAGCCACAGCACCCTGCCCGTATACTCCTCGGGCCGGAGAAACCGACGGCTCAGGTAGTCGCAGGCGCTGGTCGTGACCAGGGCGGACAGGATGGCGAAACAGAACTGGATGGTCCTGAGCCACGGGATGGACGTCTCGACCCCGGCCAGTCGGGCGAGGAAGTAGGTCAGCAGCTGCGCGCCCGGCGTGTAGACGGAACTGTTGTTGTCCGTCGGCTCGGTATAAATGGGGAGACCGGCTCGGACCTTGATGATGTCGCCGAGAAAGTCCCCTTCCCAGAAATTCAGGAAATCGACCGGAAAGCGCAGGTAGAACGAGATGCTGTACAGGGCCAGCCAGGCGAACACCCAGGCGCCGGCCGCGGCCACCGCGATCCACACGGCGCCGTCGGGAAGGCCCGCGTCGCCGCGCCGGAGGGCCATGAGCGCCCCTGCCGTCGCCAGGGCGCCCGCTACCAGGGCGATCACCCGGGGGCTCACCGGGAACATCGCGCCGACCCCGGCCAGGACCAGGCTGGCCAGCGTGATGCCCGCCAGGACGGCGCTGCCGGAGAGCCACAGGCCGCGACGAGGGAGAGTGGTCATGGCATCCAGGCGAAAGGAGATGGGAGGAGTGGAGTGAGGGCCGTCGTCAGGTTCTCGGCACTGACAGGACACCAGTCGGGGGGCCGCCGGACCTGGTGCAGCCGAGGATCGCGTCGGGCTTCAGGCAAGGTAGGATATTACCGGGGCCGTGAGTTATGGGCTATGGGTGTCCGACAGATCCGGATACGGACTCAGGCCGATTCAAGAAGACCATGGCCCAAGAGGGCCGCCGGGCCAAGGTCGGTATGAACGGGCCTCTCGGGTCAGCGCTCGGAGACCAGCTGTTGGGCCTGCTCACGCGTCTCCAACGTTCCGATCCCGGCCGCCCCAGAATGCTCTGGCCCTCGACCCTGGACTGACTAGATTCCAGCGCTCCTCCGGAACGCTGAACCGAGCCGGCCCTTGAGCATTCGTGACCGGGCCGACGAAGGACCCGCAAGTAGCGCCCTGGTCCTTCAGTCCAGCACGCGGCACTGCGCACCCCTGCGGGGACATCGAACTCCGTGCCTTGATGTCAGACTCAGAATGCATACGAGGCGCGTGACATGACATCAGCCACGACCGGCATCGCGCAGCGGACTGCGAACTCCCTCCGCCGAGCGTGGCAGACCCACCCGGACCTGATGGCCACGGTCCTGCTCCTCCTGGTAGCGATCCCAACGAGGCTCCTCGTCCTTGGGACCGATCCACCGACGGACCTCCAGGCACATTTCTTTCCGGATGAAGGTCTGTGGGCCCACAACGCACGGGTTCATGAACTCTTCGGCGTGTGGGTGGCTGACGATCACAACCCGCCATTGGTGCTCGCACCGCTCTACACCCTGGTCCTCACGGCGTTCTACCGGGTTCTGGGCTTTGGCCTGGTCACGACCCGGCTGGTCAGCGCGACCAGTGGTATCCTCTCCTGCCTAATCCTGTACGGCGCGGTTCGAGCGATCCGAACTCCCGGCCGTGCCCTAAGTGCGACCCTGATCTTCGCCCTGAGCTACTTCGTCATCAGCTACCAGAGGGTGGCTTTCACCGAGGCACATCAGCTGCTCTGGGCAGTGACCGGCCTCGCCGGCGTGCTCTGGGCCCGCCGGACGCCGCGATGGGCGCTGCTCGGGGGGGTAGGCTTGGCGCTCGCTCAACTGGTCAAGCCGTCGGCGCTCCTCCTGTTCCCGATCGTCCTGGGGTACTGGCTCTGGCGACAATCACCCAGAGACGACGAACCACCTGTGCTGCGCCTGCCCTGGCTCGAAGTCGCCTGGTTCGGTGTGGGCGCGATTCTCATCGCGATACCGGTCGCGATCGTGGTGGTGGCGAATTGGTCTTTCGTTTGGGGCTACCTGGTCGTCAGCCTGCGCAGCCTCATGGAGATTGCCTACACCCCGCGCGTCGACCTGATCCCGGGCCTGTTCCGACTGCCAGCCACCGGGTTCGCCCAGCAGTCGCTGGTCCAGGTCGTGGCAGTGGGGGTCCTGGTCTGGCAGCGAGGGCTACGGATGAGGAGCGATCGCCCCGATGACATCGAGCGCATCGCCTGGATCTGGCTCGGCTTCGGGCTGCTCTCTCTCGGTTTCATCAACTATCAGCCCGACCGCCGATTCCTGCTCCTGTCCGTCCCCCTCGCCATCCTCTGTGCCACAGCGGTGGAAGGCCCGTCGGCACCGCGCCTTCCAGCCCAGGCATCCCCGGTGGGTGCCGCCCGACGAGCTCTGAGCGGAGCGTTGCTGGGGGGGGGGGCTCGGGTGGGCCACGATCGCCCTCGGCATGTGGCTGGGGATTGATGTTGTCCCCGTTCGATGGTCGCAACTCTGGATTGCGGCCGTCCTCGGCGGGAGTCTTGCGACCCTATTGCTGCCGTTTCAACTGCTCAGGACGGCCGCGACCGCTCGCCTCATCTGGTTGATGCCGATCTTCCTGCTCCTCGAGCCCGTGCGGTACTCCCTCAATCTCAGGCTTGGGCAGCAAACCGTCCTCGACGCGGCCAGACGCGTCGCCGCACTCACCGACGGGCTGCCACCGGAGGATCAGGTCATCATCGGATTTGGCGGACCCACCCTTGCTCTTGAGTCGAAGCTCTTCGCCATCACTGAGCGCGGCGACCCCAACATCGGCGCTTTTCTGAACCGGAACGCGTGGAACCGTTTCCACCCCGCGTTCGCGCTGAGGCACATCCCGCCCGGCTGGCCCCGCGCGACGGGTGGGGCGGCGGGCACGCGAGGCTTTCAGCTGTGCACCACCTTCCTGCTCCTGCCGGACAAGCATCGTGTACCGACCATTGAGCTGGAGCTCTGGATCAGGCCCGACCTCGCGTCTCGATGCGGCCCGCGCGCCCCAGACTCCCGCTGAGCAGTCCACTTGCCCGGCGTGGGGCCTTTTCACCCTACCCAAGGCTGCCACACAGACCCGTCCACGTGAACGGGGGGTCGCACGGTGTCAGCGCACTCGGTGATAGAGATCGACCACGCCGAATGACCGCTCCAGTGCATACCGCGCCGCGAGCAGGTCCCCAAACTCCGGGAACACCGACAGCGCCTGCGCTTTGCCCGGGAACAACAGCCCCACGATGATATAGGCAGGCGGTGGCGTCAGCCCGGCGAGGAACTCACGCTGGTACGCCTCTCGGGTCGCCGGCGCCGAGCGCCACCCGACCAGCGGAAGCGCATACGCGAATCGGGTGGCGTTGGTACGGCCCGACAGGTAGACCACCGGGGCGTCATAGCCGAGGATGGCGATGCGGTCTCCGGCCGTCGTGTGCGCCCGCAGGTAGGCGGCCGCGGCCATCTGATCGGCTGCGGAGAATCCGGCGTCGCTGAACCGGGCATAGTAGGCCGGCGCGCTGTCGACCCGCGCCACCAGGCGAAGCCAGTTCTTGACCTCGAACGCCGGCTGTACCGCGAGTGGCAGCACAATCGCTGCGAGCGCCGCATAGGCCAGTACCCGCAATGAGCGGGTGCCCGGGACCGCCGATGTCGAGGCGGAGTGGACCGGCGGCCGGGGAAGCAGCGCGTCGATGGCCACCGCCACCAGCAGCACCGACGCCGGGAAGATCACGGTCCAGTGATAGACGAAGAACTTCCCCTGGACCACGACGAGCGCCACGCCGGCGAGCAGCCAGCCAATGATGATCGCGCCGCTGGTGAGGTTCCGACGGCAGGCCTGGAAAGACCCGAAGACCAGCAACGCCAGCGCCGGCGCACGGGGGCCAGACCAGAAATACCGGGCCAACTCGGCCAGACGCTTGCGGGCGTCGAGCTGATCCACCCCAGAATAACTTTCGGCATTGTAGCGGAGATAGACCGCGATCAGGTCGTTCAACGCTCCCCTGGCCCCAAACCAGATGAGCATGCAGACGATGGGGGCCAGCGTGGCCGCCAGCACCAGCGCGACCTGCCCGGCGCGCTTCCGCCGCGGCACCTCGGGCGCGAAGAGCACCACCGCGAGCGGCAGAGCCAGGAACGCCAGGTAGAGCGGCTTCAGCAGGATTCCGAGACCCACCACCAGGCCGGCGACGACCGAATGGCGGGGACGCGCCGGCGCCGCCAGCAACGGCGCCAGCCCGAGCACCAGGGCAAGCGACATGGCCCCGTCCGGCTGGGCCGAATAGAAGTACGAGAGTGAACTGTGGCACAGGACCAGGCCGAGCGCGATCCACGGGCCGGCCGCCGGGCGGGTGAGCCGGGCGCCAGCCGCCCCCAGCGCCACTGCCGCCCACACGAGGAGCAGGAGATCCAGGACCCGGATACCGGCCTGGCCGCGCCCGAACACCGCCTGCGCGGCGGCGAACCAGAGGTGTGCCAGTGGTCCCTTGATATCCCACGCGTCTCGATACGGCATGCCACCGTGGACGACGACGTCGCCGACGGTGGCCATGATCCCCTGATCCCATCCGAATGGGAGCGTGAGCGACGCGAGCGACCACATCGCGGCCAGCCCGATGCAGGCTGCCAGGAACGGCCGGCGGGCCAGCAGAGCCCACCACTCCCGCAGGCGCGGCGTGGTCATGGGCGATGCCTGACGACCGCCTCGGTCGTGCGATTCAGCCACCATGTGCGCACTGGATCCCTTCCGCTACCCGGTGAGATGGCGCGATCAACGTCACTTGGGCGTCCACCCTTGATTAGGAGGCGGGTGCGAACCGGTCCTTCAGTTTCAGGAACGGCAGCTCCAGCCAGCGGTAACTCACCGCCGCGATCGTCAGGGTGATGCCGCTCATGAGTCCCAACCAGGCGAACTGTGCCGGTATCTGGGTCCCCAGCAGTGGCGGCAGCGCCATGAAGGCCCGCTTGACGGGCGCCGTGAGCAGCAGCAGCAGCAGGTGATAGACATAAGCGCCGTAACTCACCCGCCCGACCCACTGCAGCCAGCGCCAGTGAAAGGGCCGGAACAGGGCCTGATTCGGCCGATCCAGGATGCCCGCCAGCAACGAGCCAAACACGACCGCATTCAGGAGATAGCCCACGGTCAGTACCAGAGTGTCATCCTCATGGTAGCCTCTGAGGAGCGCCACAATGACCATGACGCCGCCCAGGCTCAGCGCTCCCAGCCAGCCCCAGGATCGTCGGATCAGAGCGCTGGCTCGGCCGTCGCGGGCAAGCACGGCGAGGCACCCGCCCATTGCCAGAGCGTCCATGCGCGCCGGGGTCAGGACATAGGCCGCCCAGCTGTTCCATCCCGTGGCCACCAGCCGGAACCCGAACGCGAGGGCGATGGCCGCAAGGCAGATCCGGACCAGTCCCCGTGGAGAGGCCATGTGCACCACGAGAGGCCAGAAGATGTAGAACTGCTCCTCGACCGACAGCGACCAGAGGTGGAGGGTGTTGAAGTAGCTCATCTGCCCGTGGGTCAGGACCTGGAAGACATTGACGGTATAGGTCCAGTACCAGCCCTGGAACGGAACCAGCGCGAGCAGTTCGGCGGGGGCCGATCGCAGGGTCAGGGGCAGCAGGATGAACAGGACGGCCAGGGTCGTGTAATAGACCGGGAAGAGACGCAGCACTCGCCGGACGTAGAAGTTTCGGAAGTGGCGGCGGTCGGACCGGGTGTCGAGCAGAATCCCCGTAATCAGAAAGCCGCTGAGCACGAAGAACAGGTCCACTCCCACCCACCCGGCCCGGAACACCTTGTCGACCAGCGTATCCAGAATCGAGGCGTCAATTCGAAGGCGAAAATGCACCAGGAACACCAGCAGGATCGCCAGGCCCCGGACGCCGTCGAGCGCGGGGCTGTGGCCCAGACGTGCGGGGACGAGCGGCAGATCGCCGGGACCATCCTGCGTCTGGGTGGAGGCGCTCATCGGTGGTACGAGGTCACTTCGCGCCGTGCGCCCGGCGCCTCGACTCTTCCCACGCCGCCCGGAACTTCCCCTTCCACGGCTCCGGCCAGTGGAGCATCTGCCACTCTCCGTCCACCACAAAGCCCCGCTCGATCCGTCCCGGCACCCGCAACCGGAGGTTCGGGGCGGGGTTGGGTGTGCAGGGTAGTTCGCTGTCCCAGCAGCGATGCTCCGGCACCAGGAGGCGGAGTCCGCTCGCCGTCTGATACTCCTGCAGCCTCGCTTGCCCCATCGGGCCGCGGTACCACTGGCCCTGGGGAGGAATCTCCAGATTGTGGTGCAGGATGGCCTCGATCGGGCTGCCGGCCGCTCCGGCCCGCCGCCATTCGACCAGCGGGTCCACGATCGGGGGAGAGATCCCGGCCGCGAGGGCGGCCACGCCGAGCCACCGGATCCAGGGGGCCCCGCCGGGCCGCTGGCAGAGCGCGAACAGCTGCGCACCCAGCAGCGCCGGAACGGTCCAGAACAGCGCCGCGGCGTACCGCGGCGCCGGCGCTACCGCGATCCAGGCCACCAATCCTATGAGGCTCGGCAGCACAAGCCACCACCCCGGCAGAGCCGCCGCGCGGACCTCCGGTGGGGCACGGCGCCATCCGACCAGCAGGAACGGCAGGAGCGCGAGTATGAGAATGACCGGGACCACGGCGTTGTATGGATCGCGAGCCAGCTGCTGCAGCCATCGCGGCAGCCACGCGCGATACCCGGTGATCTCACCGGTGATATAGGCGACGTTGCCGGTGGTGACCCGGGTCGAATGCACGACGTAGTCGAACTCGGCCTGGGCGTGCGCTGCCGGCGCCCGCCACTCGACCGGTGCCGCAAGAAACTGGCTCGGGAACGCCGGGTACCCGCTCAAGACCACGCCGCGCGCTCCCCATGCGAGGCCGAAGGCGACTGCCGCGACCACGGACCACTGCAGGGCCCGCGCGCGGAGCCCGCCGGTCGCCGTCGCCCGGCCGAACCACACCGCCGCGGCAGTCACCAGCATCGCGGCGGCAAACACGACGGCGTTCATCTTGATCGTCACCGCCGCGGCCGAAAGCACACTCAGGCAAATGATGCCGTAGGCATCCGAGGCGGGAGTGCCCTTTCGTTGCAGCAGGCGAAACCAGAGGGCGACGGTGGCGAACCGTATCGCGGTCAGCCCGAGGTCGGGAACAAAGCTCGTGAGGGGATCCGTGACCGCAAGGTCCAGCGCCGGCGCCAGCAGCAGAAAGGCGAACATATCCGACGCGGTGCCCGTGGCCGGAGCGATGAGCAGGCGTGCCCCGCTCACCAGGGCCTGCGCTACCAGCGCGAAGACCAGGACCCCATTGGCGACGTGCCAGGCACGCCCCGCCCAAGGTCCGGCATCGAGCATCGCATCGTAAAGAAAGGTCGCGTTGTTGAACCCGAGCGGGCCGAACAGGTTGGCCAGGCCCGGTACCGCCGGATAGCTGTTGGCCCAGCGGACGCCCTGCATATGGTAGAGCGAGGTGTCCCAGTTGGACATCGATCCGGTCGCCAGATTCGCGATCCAGCAGCCGGCGAGCAGGACGACCGCGACGGTCCAGTAGGCCCTTCGGCCGCGGTGGGAGCGGACCAACGCCCCCAGCGGCGCTCGGACCAGACCGAGACCAGCCGCCCCACTGAGGAGCACCACGGTGAGGGCGCCCGCCCCGACCGGGTAGCTGAAGTTCCAGAGCAGAAGGAAGAGGATGACGGTGGCAAACCCCATCCAGAATGCCACGATGCAGTCGTCGACGGCAACCTCGACGAGTCCGAATCCCCGCCGGAGCGCAAGGCCGATTCCCGTGAACGCAAGCGCCACAACCACAAACGTCAGCGCGATACTGAGGGTGCCCGGCAGGAGGCGCAAGATGAACAAGGGCACATCCTCGGTTCGGGAATCACGGGCCGGGCCACCGGCATCGGTCGGAGAACATCGTGAGCATCATGGCACGGGGTCCATCGTGACACGAGCCGGTGCTCCCCTGCGCCCGGCGCCGCGATCCGCCTTCCCGCCCTGAGTCCCCACCCCGTGGGTTGCTCACCGAATGCGGACGGCGCATTATCACCAGGCGACGATCGCCCTTGCCGCCGTCCCGGCGCTGTCGCCAGCTTCACCGAGCAAACCTCATGCCCGACTGAGGCTTTGGCAATGCCCACCCTCCGGGGAATCATCGAGTTCTCGCACCGGTGAAGGACGAGACGATGCCTACGACCCCGGCCCTGGTACGCGACATCGGGCGCTGGAGCCTCACCGCGCTGGTGCTGAATGGGGTCATCGGCAGCAGCGTCTTCGGCCTGCCCTCGGTGATCACCGGACGCCTCGGCCCCGCCAGCCCGTACGCCTGGCTGCTCGCCGCCGTCGGGATCGGGGTGATCATCGCCTGCTTCGCGGAGGTGGCCTCACGCTTCGAGGAGGCCGGCGGCCCATACCTCTACGCCCACGCCGCCTTCGGGAGGCTGGCCGGTATCCAGATGGCGTGGTTCGCCTACCTGACCCGGCTCACCGCTTCCGCAACCAACGCCAACCTCTTCGTCATCTATCTGGGCGAGTTCTGGCCTGGCGCGGCCGACCCGCTGGCGACTCGGCTGGTGCTTGCGGTGGTCATCGTGCCGCTGGCGCTGCTCAACTATCGCGGCGTCCGGCACGGAAGCCGGCTCAGCAACTGGATGATCGTGCTCAAGCTGCTCCCCCTGACGGCCTTCGTCCTCGCAGGACTGACCCTCGCGCTGCCGCACCCGGCGGTGCCGGCCGTCGCGGTCGCCCCACATCTGCGCGACTGGCTCGACGTCATCCTGCTCCTGGTCTTCGCCTATGGCGGGTTCGAGGCAGCGCTGGTGCCGCTCGCGGAGGCCCGGCAGCCCCGGCGCGATGCCCCCTTCGCGCTCTTCCTGAATCTCGGTGTTTGCGCCGCCCTTTACTTCCTGGTGCAGGTTGTGGTCAACAGCGCCCTGCCCGACCCCGCCGCGACCGACCGGCCGCTGGCCGCCGCGGCCGGAGCCATGTTCGGCCCCACCGGCGCCACCTTCATGGCAGTGGCCGCCCTCGTCTCGGTCTACGGCTACCTCGCCGGGGCGATGGTGAATGTTCCGCGCCTGACCTACGCCATGGCCGAGCGTGGCGACCTGCCCGGAATCCTCGGCCGGGTTCACGCCCGGTTCAGGACTCCGTACGTCTCGGTAGCGGTGTTCGCGGGCCTGGTCTTCCTGCTTGCCTCACTCAGCGGCTTTCTCCAGAACCTCACACTGTCCGCGGTCTCCCGGCTGCTGACCTATGGTCTGGTGTGTGCCGCCCTCCCGGTGTTTCGGGCCCGCGACCACCGCCCGGCCGAGTCATCGGTGCGGCCCGCAGGCCTGGTCCTCCCATGGGGGCTGGTATGGGCTGGCCTGGGCGTCGGTTTCTCCCTGCTCATGGCGACCCGGATGACCCAGAAGGAATCCGTGGTTCTGGTGGCGACTCTCCTGCTCGGATTGGTGAACTGGGGCTGGAGCAGGAGGCGGGCCGCAGAAACCTCCCAGGATTCCGGCGGATAGCTTCGGTCCTCAGTCGAGCGGGCTCCCAACCCTGGGCCCATGGTCCTCTGTGCCTCCAGGCTTTCCGTTATCCAAGCCATCGGTACGAGTACCCCACCGCCCAGAGTCCATCCAGCCCGAACGGACAACGAAGCTCGGCCCACAGGATGTGCCCGATCAAGCGGCCAGGTCTTGCTCCCTGGGGCGCCGCGCAGATCGCCGGCCGAGACATCAGAGTGGGGGGGGCAAAGAAGAACGGCCTGGCGAACGCCTAAGCCGTTGTGGTGTCTATCGTTTTGTGTGGGCCCATCAGCTCCCGAGGCAGGACTCGAACCTGCGACCCGCTGATTAACAGTCAGCTGCTCTACCAACTGAGCTACTCGGGAAGGCGCGAGAGAATACCAACACCGCACCTATAGATCAAGCGGGCGCTTGGTCATTGCTCACAGAGCCAGTATAATGACAGTATGACGGCACTATCGTAGCAGTTGCATGCCTTTCCGACCTGCCCACCCAGCACTGTAGTGGACATTGGGCCGAAAATCATCCCATAATGCTTAGCGACGACCAATCCCAGAAGTACCTTCACTGCAACACATTACACTGTTGGCGAGCAGTTGCTCGCATAAGTAATAGGCATGTGAGCGCTCACATTTACAAAGGGTGAGAGCAAGCATCGTTTCAGCCGAATTCGGCGCTGCCGGAATGGCGTCTAAGTCCATGTTCAAAATGCCTTTACATCGGACCCCAGTACCGGTCTGAGCTTACCCCTCTACCTTTGTGCCCATGTCGACTCACCCGCTGGTTGGACACCACGTCGCCCGCGACCAGGTCCGCAAGGCAATTCAGGGCGAACGGCTCCCTCAGATGATCCTGCTGACTGGGGCACCGGGAGTCGGGAAGCAGCGTTTCGCACTATGGATGGCACAGGGGCTCCTCTGCCAGGGAACCGGGGATCGGCCCTGCGGGGAGTGCCAGTCCTGTTTCCAGGTGATCGGGCTGGGACATCCCGACCTGCATTGGTTGATGCCGGTGCCGAGGCCCAAGGCTGCGGATCCGGACAAGGCCGTGGAGGAACTGGCGGATCTGGTCAATGAGGTGATCGGAGAACGGCGGCAGAGCTCGCTCTACCAGGCGCCGGACGGGCTGGCCGGCCACTTCGTCGCCACCGCAAGGCTGCTGCAGCGCCGGGCGGCCCTGACCCCGGTGGTGGGCCGGTGGAAGGTGTTCATCGTGGCGGAGGCGGACCGACTGGTGCCACAGGAGTCGAGCCAGGAGGCAGCGAACGCCCTGCTGAAGCTGCTGGAGGAGCCACCGGCCGACAGCCAGTTCATCCTGACGGTGGCCGATCCGAATCGGCTGCTGCCCACGGTGCGCTCCCGGCTGGTTCCGCTCAGGCTGGGTCGGCTGACGCCGGCAGAGGTCGAGGAAGTGCTGGTCCTCGGGGGCAAGCCGGCCGGGCCGGAGGTCAGCCGGGTTGCCGCGGTGGCGGAGGGTTCCCCGGGGAGGGCGCTGGGCCTGAGCGAGGAAACCGCCAAGGCCCACCGGGCGGTGGAAGAGCTGCTCCGTGCAGTGAGCGGCGGTGGGTCGGCCCGGGCCGAACGGGCCCTGAAGCAGGGGCCGTGGGCAGCTCGTGGAGACTTCACCGCCATGCTGGACGCCCTGGCGGACAGCCTTGGCGAAGCGGCCCGGCTGGCGACCGGTGGACGGCCCAGGCACTCGCTGCCGGAGCTGCTGCTCAAGCTGCGGCCGGTCGGGGCGCTGGTGGCCGCGCAGGATCGGGTGGCACGCGCCAGGGACGCGGCGCAGGGCAACGTCAACCCGCAGCTGCTGCTCATGGCGCTGGCCGACGACCTCGCCGAGGTCCTGTGAGCCTGAGCCACGTGGACGAGGGTGGCCGGGCCCGCATGGTGGATGTGGGAGACAAACCAGTCTCCCGGCGGACCGCCGTCGCCGAGGGCGCGGTGCGGATGAGCGAGGAGGCCTTCGCCCTGGTGCGGGAGAACGCGATCGCCAAGGGCGATGTCCTGCGGATCGCGGAGGTGGCCGGCACCATGGGCGGCAAGCTGACCGGCGGCCTGATTCCGCTCTGTCACCCGCTGCCGCTGGACACGCTGGTGGTGGAGTGCCGTACGGACCCCGGGCTGCCGGGGGTGCGGGCGGAGGCCCGGGCCGTCGCGACGGGCCGCACTGGAGTGGAGATGGAGGCGCTGACCGCCGTCTCGGTAGCATGCCTGACCGTGTACGACATGGTCAAGGCGGTGGACCGCGGGATGAATATCGAAAGCATCCGCCTGGTCGAGAAGACCGGCGGTACTCGTGGCGACTGGCACCGGCCCTAGCGGGGTTGCACACCCGTGGACCCGACGCCCGTCGCCCTCATTCAGGAGGACTATGAGTATCGAAGAACCTGATCCGTACGGACGGAACCGTTGGACTCGCCGGCTGCTGGCTCGTGGCGCCGCCCTGCTGGGCGCAACGCTGCTGGTCAGTGCGCTGGCCGGCTCGAACGCGCGGGTGCGCGCCGCCGATGAAGCCCTGCCGCCGACCCTGGGGATGGTCGCGGATGAAGTGCGGGCGGTCGCCCGCCGGCTCGAGTCCACCAGGAGCGAGCTCGCGATCAGCCGGGTCCAGGTGGAACGGGCCAACGCGGTCATCCGCTACTCGGGCCGGTACCAGATCCCGGCGGACCTGGCCGCGGACATCTACGACATCGCCCTGAGCGAGGGGATTGACCCCGAGGTGGCGTTCCGGCTGGTGAAGGTGGAGAGCAACTTCAAGCCGAAGGCGCTCTCGCCCAAGGCGGCCATCGGGTTCGCCCAGGTCCAGATCGCCACGGCACGGTTCTACGAGCCGGGACTGTCGGAGGATCAGCTGTACCAGCGTGATGTGAACCTGCGGATCGGGTTCCGGTTCCTCAAGGACCTGCTGCGCCGCTACGGCGGGGACATGGAGCTCGCGCTGCTGGCCTACAACCGGGGGCCGGGGCGGGTAGAGGAGATCCTGCTCCAGGGTGGCGATCCCGCCAACGGCTACGCGGAAGCGGTGCTCCGGGGTACCAGCCACCGGCCGTAGGACGACTCGGTCGCGCCAGACGAAAGCAGAGAGGGTGGGATCCCCATGGATCCCACCCTCTCTGTCGTTCAGGGGCTCGCGCGGCCCGCTACTGCGGGATTTCGATCCGGGCGCCCGCCTGCAGGACCGACCGCGACGTCATGCCGTTGGCCCCCCGCAGCGCCGCCAGGGTGACGCCGTACTTCTGGGCGATGCCCGACAGCGTCTCCCCGCGGCGGACCAGATGGCTGGAGGGGCGGGCGGCCGACGTGCCCGCTTCGGCGACGCTGGAGCTCGCCTCGGGAGCAACGGCCGCCGTCGGGGCCGGGACCCGGATCACCTGTCCGGCCCGGAGGATGTCGCTACGACCCATGGCGTTCAGGCTCCGCAGCCGGGTGACCGTCGTAGCGTACTTCTGGGCGATGCCGGAGAGAGTCTCACCGCTGCGGACCTTGTAGCGGATGCTCGTCGAGGTACCCGAGGTGGCTCGAACCGCCGGGGCGGTGGACTCCGCGGTGGCGGGCACGTAGCTGGTGGGAATCACCAGCCGGGTGCCAATCGACAGCCGGCTGAGGCGGACACCCGGGTTGGCCTGGCCCAGCAGCGCGGTGGACACCCGGTACATCCGGGCGATGCCGCCGGCAGTCTGCCCGCGGGTCACCACATGCTCGACGAAGTGCACCCGGTCCTTCTCCGGCAGCTCGGCGAAGCGGGTCACGGCGATATCGCCTGTGCCGACCGGGAGCCGGACCACCGTGACCTGCTTCGGCGGCGTCACCAGCCGGAGGAAATGCGGGTTGAGGTCGCGCAGCGCCATCACCGAGGTATCCGCCAGCCGCGCCAGCACATCCAGACCGGTGGCACCGGGCACAATGATCGAGTCGTAGGCCATCTCGTCAATGCCCGCCGCCCGCTCGAAACCGTACTTTTCGGGCTGCTTCGCGATGAGCGCCGCGGCGATCAACTTGGGGACGTAGTCCTTGGTTTCGCGGCGCAGGTACCGGGTGTCGTACAGCCGGAAGAACGTGGCATCGGCATTGTCGTCGTCGTCCTCGTCCCCGGGCAACCGCCGCAGGCCCCGGCCGACCTTGCCCGCGCCGGCGTTGTAGGCTGCGGCGGCGAGGTACATCGAGCCGAACCGGTCGCGCAGGTCGGCGAGGTGCCGGGCGGCGGCGTCGGTGGCCCGCAGCGGGTCACGGCGCTCATCCACCCAGGTGTCGATCTTCAGCCCGTAGAGCTTGGCCGTCCCGCGCATGAACTGCCACATGCCGGTCGCGCGGGCCCGGCTCACGGCGGTGTTGGAGTACCCGCTCTCGATCAGGGCCAAATAGACCATGTCCTCGGGCACATTGTACTCGCGCAACTTGGCCCGGATCATCGGCTCATACCGGGGCAGCCGTTGCAGCCAGATACTGAAGCGCTCCCGCGCCGGACCCTGGAAGAAGTCCAGGTAGTACTGCACCCGCGCGTGGGAACCGTAGGTCGAGACGTCGATATCGTAGGTGACCTCGGTCGGGACCGCGTTGGCCCCTCCCGGCGCCGACTCCGCGTCGCTGTCATCGGACCCGGAGTCCTGCGCCGCCGGGTGGGCATCGGCCAGCTGCTCCAGGATCCGGGCATCTGCGGCCGAGTCGGCCACCTCGGACACCGACGGGGCCTCCGGGAGTCCCGCCAGCGCGGTGCTGTCGGCCCGCAGGGCTACTGCAGCCGCGCCGGCCGGAGCCGGGGTGGCCGCATCGATCGGACTCGGGGCCGGGTTCGGCGGCGGCGCACTGCCGACACAGGCGGCCAGCAGGAGCAGGATGGCCAGGCCAGGAAGCTTCATGGTCCGGTCTGCCTTTCGAACGGGAGACGGCGGGGTGAGGCGACCGCCATCGCGGTGTTCAGGATCGAGACGAGTGTGAACGATTCCGCCATCCGGCGGCTGCACCCGGGATAGCGTGCAAGAAACCTGCGAGCGGCGGAAAAGGGAACCCCGGTTCGGCACTCGTTCGGGGGGTGGGCAGGGGTCGTCGACCGCCCCCGGGCGAATTGAGACCAACCGGGACTTTCTCCAGATGCCCCCCGGGGGAGCACCGACGCATCAGCGCATGAAGAAACGGTTACCGAGGATACGATTGGTGGCGTTGAGGACTGCGAGGGCCGCCCCCTTGGAGGGATCGGCATCCGGGGTGAGGTAGCAGCCGACCAGGCGCTGCCCGGCGGCTTCCTGCGGGATGGCCAGCGAAACGATCACCACGTTCGAGTCGAAGGCGCGTACCGCCTTCACCCCCAGCAGCTCGAACTTGAGTTCCCCCTTGACCGCTTTGTCGAGAGCCATGACGCAGGCTTCCGCGGCGCAACGGAGTTCTCCGGCCTGCGATCCGAGACCTTCCGACTCCCCCTGATACTCCTCGGCGTCCAGCCAGCCAAGCACTACCTTGGCCCGGCACCGGCCGTTGGGCAGCCGGTTCAGGACGAAGTCATTGAACTTGACGCGATCCGGGAGTCTGGAAGCAGCGGCCATGGTCGGCGTGGGCAGGGACGGGGACGGATGTGCCTATCTCGTATCAGCTCATGGAAATGCGAATCTCGTGCCCTGAGGTGCTGCCGCGGGGCTGACCCGGCCGAATGTGATGCCTGACCATTCCACGAGCTTGCGTGGACTGCCAGCGGACCATGCCGAAACGCCGGGCCGAACTAGCGGTCTGAGGCGGAGGGGTCGAGGTGGCTGGCGAGGACGGCGGCCACCCGGGCATCGCTGAGGCGATCGGCCTGGGCGTACAAATCGGAGCGGGAACTGGAGTGGAGCCCGGTGCTGGCGTACACGGCCCGGCGGCTGGCCCCGGCGCAGCGGCAACTCAACACCAGCCGCCAGGCGTGGGCATCTGCTACTTTTTCGGCGACGGGCGCCACCGTCCAGGTGGTGTCGCCGACGGTGACTTCTTTCCACGACATTCAATGACTCGACAGATCGGCAAGGGTCGCGAATGTGCCCCGCGATCCCGGTGGTGTCAAGGCGGGCGGCCCTTCCGGCCGGGGGCAGGGTCCGGCGGGTGATCCCGCCTACTCCCCCCGCACCATCTTCAAGAACCGGGCCCGGAGGTCGCGGGTGACCGGACCGGCCTTACCGGCACCGATGACGCGCCCGTCCACCATGCGGATCGGCGCCACCTCCGCTGCGGTACCGGTCAGGAACGCCTCCTCGGCGGTGTAGAGGTCGTAGCGGTTGAGCAGGGTCTCCACCACCCGATAGCCGGCTTCCTGGGCGATCTCGATGATGACATCCCGGGTCACGCCCTTGAGCAGTCCGGCGTAGACCGCCGGCGTGTACAGCACGTCGCGTTTCCACACGAAGAGGTTCATGCCAGTGGCCTCGGCGATATGGCCGGCGGCGTCCAACATGATGGCGTCGTCCGCCCCCGCGTTGGTGGCTTCCACTTTGGCGAGGATGTGGTTCAGGTAGTTGAGCGACTTGATGCGCGGTGACAGCGCCTCCCGCTGGTTGATCGGGGTGCCGGCGGTGATCAGGGTGAGGCCCTGCTCGTAGCGTTCGGGCGGCCAGATGGCGATCACGTCGAAGATGATGATGACGGTCGGCTTGGGGCATTTCCGTGGATCGAGGCCGAGGTCGCCCACGCCGCGGGTGATCACATGCCGCAGGTAACCATCCTGGAGGCCAGCGCGCCGGACCCCTTCCTCGGTGGCTGCGATCATGGCCTCCCGGGAGATCGGCACCTTGAGCATGATCGCCTGGGCCGAGTCATACAGCCGGTCCACGTGCTCTGCCAGCCGGAAGGTCCGGCCTCCGTAGACCCGCATCCCCTCGAAGACGCCGTCGCCGTAGAGCAGACCGTGGTCGTAGACCGAAACCCGGGCAGACTCCTTGTCGAGCCACTGCCCGTCGAGGTAGATGAGCGTCACGGACGTATCCTTTGTGCCAGTCGCAGGCTGAGTGGGTCTGGTCGGTTTGACGAGCGGTGAATGTCGCGGGCCGGCATGAGGATTGGAAGGGCAGACCCGGGTGCCAGCCGGCCCACTTTCGGCAACCGCGGATCGGGTGTAGATAGGGGCGAGCGGCGACGGCCGGCCCCCGCGCCGGCGCTACGTACGAATGAGGGCGGTGGGACTCGAACCCACTACCTAGAGATTAAAAGTCTCTTGCTCTACCAGTTGAGCTACGCCCCCGCGGCAGCCAATTGTGGGGGGGCTGGCGGGGAAACTCAAGGCCGGAGGACCCGGGAGGGGCGATGCGCATCACTCAGCTGCTTTGGCTTTCGCTGTGGCTCGCAGGCTCACCAGCCGCGGCCCAGAGCAGGGACGATGAACGCTGGCAGATTGCACTGGAAAGCGGCGACTACGTCTGGGACATCCGCCTGGTCCGGCTGGCAGGGGATTCCCTGGTCTTCCGGCAGCGAGACACCCTTGGCGCCGTTCGGGTGCAGCAGGTTCGCGAACTCCGGCTGATCCGCAAGTCGCTAATGCGCATTGGCGAGGGGGCCGGCGCCGGGGGGGCCATCAATGCGCTGACGGGCAGCGACGACGAGGTCTACGAACTGCAGGCGCTGGACTTCGCCGCCCGCATCCGGACGATCCAGCAGATTCTGCTGGTGCATCCGCCGAGGTAGCTATCAGCGATCGGCGGGCGGTGCGAACCGACCTCGCCCCGGCTCCCTCTCGAACAGGCGTTTTGCCGACAGTTGATCGCGTGTAGCCGATAGCTGGTACCCACCCCCACCCCACCCTCCATGCCTGACTGGAACCACCTCGCCGATCGAGTCCTGGCCGGCGACGTCCCGCACCGCGATGAGGCGCTGGCGCTGCTCAGCTCGAGCGATGACGACCTGCTGCTGGTCCTGCACGCCGCCTTCCGGCTGCGCTTCCGCTATCACGGCCGGGACGTGCGCATCCACGTCCTCCGCAACGCCAAGAGCGGGCTCTGTCCGGAGGACTGCGCCTTCTGCAGCCAGTCGATCAAGTTCCACGCCGGGGTGGACCGGTATCCGCTGCAGAGCGTGGCGGAACTGGTGGCCGGCGCGCGCGAGGCCGCGGCGATGGGCGCGGTCAAGTACTGCATGGTGACGAGCACCCGGGGTCCGTCGGACCGGGACCTGGATGTCATCTGTGAAGCGGTGCGCCAGATCAAGGCGGAGCTCAATATCAACGTCTGCACCTCCCTCGGCCTGCTGCGGGAGGGGCAGGCGGAGCGGCTCGCCGCGGCCGGGGTCACCCGGTTCAACCACAACCTCGAGAGTTCGCGCGGGCACTTCGGAGAGATCTGTCACAGCCACAGCTACGACGATCGGATCCGGACGGTCCGCGCCGCCCGGGCCGCCGGCATGGAGGCCTGCTCCGGCGGCATCATGGGAATGGGAGAGACCCCGGAGGACCGCGTGGCCCTGGCCTTCGAGCTCCGCGAACTCGAGGTCGAGTCCATCCCGGTCAACTTCCTTGATCCTCGTCCCGGCACCCCGCTGGGCGACCAGTCGCGGCTCTCGCCCCAGGACTGCCTGCGGGCGCTGGCGATGTTCCGCTTCGTCAATCCCAGCCGGGACATCCGAGTGGCTGGCGGACGAGAAGTGAACCTCCGCGACCTGCAGCCGCTGGCACTCTATCCAGCCAACTCGCTCTTCTGCAACGGGTACCTCACCACGCCGGGCCAGGGCCCCGAGGCGGATATGCGGATGATCGCGGGACTGGGCTTCCGCGTGGCCGAACTGGTGCCGGCGCTGTAGTGGGCGCCATGCCGCGACCGGGCCGCGACGCGGCGGCCACCGCCGGGGAACTCCGGGCCTGGGACGAGGCGCACCTCTGGCATCCGTTTACCCCGCACAGCGTCTACCGCGACGAGGACCCGCTGCTGGTGGCCGCCGGCGAAGGCCACTATCTCATTGATATCGAGGGGCGGCGCTACCTCGACGGGGTGGGCTCGCTGTGGTGCAACCTGTTTGGCCATCGCCGGCCGGAGCTGGATGCCGCGATCCGCGAGCAGCTCGGCCGGATCGCCCACAGCACGCTGCTGGGCCACGCGTCGGTACCGGCGGTGGAGCTGGCGCGACGGCTGGTGGAGATCGCCCCGCGTGGACTCACCCGGGTGTTCTTCTCGGATGACGGCTCCACCGCCACCGAAGCCGCCCTCAAGCTGGCGCTGCAGTTCTGGCAGCAGCAGCCGGACCCGGCCGGGCGGCGGCGTACCCGGTTTCTGCGGCTGGGCCTGGCCTATCATGGCGACACCGTGGGGGCGGTCTCGGTAGGTGGCATTCCGCTCTTTCACGAGCGCTACCGGCCACTCCTGTTCGATACCCTCGAGGCGCCACCGCCGTACTGCTACCGGTGCCCGCTGGGGCTGGAACGCCCCACCTGCGGCGTGGCCTGCGCGGGCGAGCTGGAGCGGATGGCGCGGGCGCATGCCGGGGAGCTGGCGGCGATTGTCCTGGAGAGCGGCATGCAGGGTGCGGCCGGAATGATCGTGCAGCCGGAGGGATTCCTCCGCCGCGCCCGCGCCGTCGCGGACGAGACCGGCGCGCTCCTGATCCTCGATGAGGTGGCCACCGGCTATGGCCGGTCGGGACGGATGTTCGCCTGCGAGGGAGAAGGTGTGACCCCCGATCTGCTGTGTCTCGCCAAGGGACTCACCGGCGGTTATCTCCCCATGGCAGCCACCCTGGCCACCGAGCGGGTCTTCGGGGCATTTCTGGGCCCCCCGGCGGAGGGGCGGACCTTCTTCCACGGCCACACCTACACCGGCAACGCCCTGGCCGCCGCCGCCGCGCTCGCCACCCTGCGGGTGTTCGAGACCGACCGGATCCTCGCGGGCTTGCCGGAGAAGGTCGCCTGGCTGAAGATGGAGCTGGCGAGGCTGGCGCTGCGACCATCGGTGGGGGACATCCGCCAGTTCGGGCTCTCGGCCGGGATCGAGCTGGTAGCGGATCGCGGTAGCCGGGCGCCGTTCCCCGCCGCCGAACGGCGCGGCCAGCGGGTCTGCCGCGCCGCCCGGGACCACGGGGTCTTTCTGAGGCCGTTGGGCGACGTCATCGTGCTGATGCCGCCGCTTACCATCACGACGACGGAGCTGACCATGCTCATTGAGGCCATCGCGGCCGGTATCCGGCAGGTGTGCGAATGACCGCCCCACGCGTGCCCCGGGCGAAGCGGGCGACCCCCAAGCGGGTATCCCTGCCCCAGGCCGCCCGGGAAGCACCGGCCGTGGCCGAGCCCCAGCCGGCGATCACGCTGATCGTCGGGACCGATACCGGCGTGGGCAAGACCTTCGTCACCTCGGCGCTGGCTCGCGCGGTGCGGGCCGCGGGGCAGGCGGTGGTGGCCGTCAAGCCGATCGAAACCGGCTGTGAGGAGGAGCCGAGCCCGAACGAGGACGGCATGCGGCTGGCCGCGGCGACCGGACAGACCGGGCCGCTGCGGGCCCTGCTCCGGCTCCCCGGACAGCTGGCGCCGGCGATCGCGGCCGATCAGGCGGGAGTGACGATCGACTACGAAGATCTGGTGGCGCGGACCAGAAGCCTGGCCGCCCCCGGCACGATCCTGCTGGTGGAGGGGGCAGGCGGCGTGATGTCTCCGCTGACGTGGAATGACAATCACCTGGACTTGGCGCACAGCCTGAGCGCCAGAGTCCTGCTGGTAGCCGCCGACCGGCTGGGAACTCTCAGCCACACGCTCATGGCGCTGCGGGTGCTCTCGGCAGAGCGAGTCCCGGTGCTCGGCGTGGTCCTCAACCAGCCCGGCGAGGCGGACGACAGTACCCTCACCAACGCGGGTGCCCTGCTCCGCCTGGCAGAGAATGTGCCGGTGGTGTCCGTGCCCCGCCTGCAGGACGATTTACAGGCCGCCGAGGCATTGAAAGAAGTGGCGGGGTGGTTGCTGCCCTAGGACGGGTCCGGGCCGCCGTGGTCAGCCGGTGAGCAGTTCCAAGGTCAGCTGGGCCACCGGGGCAAAACTCTGGCGATGATGCGGCGTGGCCCCGAGCCGCCCCAGAGCGAGGACATGAGCCTCGGTGCAATAGCCGGCGTTGTGCTCCCAGCCGTAGCCGGGGTAGCGGCCTGAGAGCCGGCGCATCAGCCGGTCCCGAACCTCCTTGGCCACGATGCCCGCCGCCGCAATGGAATAGCAGCGGGCATCGCCCTGCACCAGCGCCTCATGCTCGTGGCCGCACTCGGGCAGCGGCAGCCCATCGATGATTACCGCCACGTGCGCCGCTGGGCCCAGTACCGCCTTGGCCCGGTGGATGGCTCGCCGCATCGCCAGCGCCGTGGCCTGGCGGATGTTGAGACGGTCAATCTCCCGGACCGAAGCCGCCGCCACACACACGGTGGCAGCACTGGCCAGGATGCGGGGAACCAGCCGGGCGCGGCGGATGGCGGAGATGGACTTGCTGTCGCGGACGCCGCGGACCCGGCGGGCGTGCAGGGGAAAGACAGCGGCCGCGACCACCACTGGACCAGCCAGGGGGCCGCGGCCGACTTCATCCACGCCGAGCAGGAAGGCGTGGCGTGACCACGCCGCCTCTTCCCAATGCAGCGACGGTGCCGGGGGCACGGCCGCCTCTCGAGCTAGACGCGCTCGCGCTTTTCCTTGATGCGGGCGGCCTTGCCGCTGACCTTCCGCAGGTAGTAGAGCTTGGCCCGGCGGACCCGGCCCCGGCGCACCACGTCAATGGTGGCGATGCTGGGGCTGTGGAGCGGAAAGACCCGCTCGACGCCGACGCCCGCCGAGACCTTGCGCACCCGGAAGGTCTCGCTCACGCCGCCGCCCCGCTTGCCCATGCACATGCCCTCGAAGGCCTGCAGGCGCTCCTTGTCTCCCTCCCGCACCCGCACCATGACCCGGATGGTATCGCCCGGGGAAAAGGCCGGGATGTCCGTCCGCATGCCCTCACGGGCCACCGCCGCCATGCGCTCCATTGTCTTCCTCCTCAAGATCCGCGCGCCTATGGGTGGCGCGCTTCGAAGTCTGCCCACAGATCCGGCCGCCGTTCACGGGTGAGGCGTTCCGCCTCCGCCTGCCGCCACGCGGCGATCTCCGCGTGGTTCCCCGACAGCAGCACTTCCGGTACGGACCGCCCCTCAAACACGGCGGGCCGGGTAAAGCTGGGCGGGCTCAGCAGCCCGTCGTAGTGCGAATCGCCGCTGGCGGACTCGTGATCTCCCAGCACCCCCGGGAGCAGCCGAATCACCGCATCAATCAGGCAGAGCGCGGCCGGCTCGCCACCCGAGAGAATGAAGTCGCCGAGCGACATCTCTTCCGTGGCCAGGCCCTCCGCCACCCGCTGGTCCACATCCTTGTAGTGCCCGCACAGGAGCGTCAGCCGCTCGCCCAGCGAGAACCGCACCGCATCATCGTGCCCAAAGCGCCGGCCCCGCGCCGACAGCAGGACGATCGGTCCCTGCCGGCTGGCCTGGTCCAGGCTGCCCACCGCCTCGAAGAACGGCTCGGGCTTCAGGACCATCCCGGCACCGCCACCGTAGGGATAGTCGTCCACCGTCTGGTGCCGGTCGTGGGTGAAGTCCCTGAGCTGCAGCAGCCGGTACTCCACCCGGCCCGCCGTCGCCGCCCGCCCCGGGATGCTCGCCGCCAGGTAGGGCGCGATGGCCTCGGGGAACAGCGTCACGACGTTGATCTGCATCCGCTACTCCAGGTCCAGCAGTCCCTCCGGCAGCTCCACCTCCAGCAGCCGCCGCTCCCGGTCCACCCGGCGGACAAACTCCTTCTTGAACGGCAGCAGAAACTCGCGCCTGGGTCCCTGCACCTGGAGCGTCAGGCCGGAAGCGAGCTCGAACAGCGAGGTCACCAGCCCGAGCGCGGCCCCGTCCTGCCCCCGGACGGCGAATCCTTCCAACTCGTGAAGATAGACCTCTCCCTCCTCGGGAGGGGCGAGCGATTCCGCCGGGGCACCCAGAAACTGGCCGCGCCAGCTGTCCAGCACATCCCGGGAGGCCACCCCGCGGAACTTGAGCAGCCACTCCCGGTGGTAGCCTCGACTGCGCTCGATCTCCACCGGCTCGCCCAGCACCTGTCCATCCAGTCCCATCCGCACCAGCTGCCGCCCTTCCGCGAACACCGACTCGGGGTCGCTGGTGAGCGGGAAGATGGCGAAATCTCCCTTGAGGCCGTGCGGCTTGCGAAGGCGGGCCACCGCGAGGTAGCGCGCGCCCCCCGAATCGGTCACGCCTTGGGCGCCGCCGCGATCACGCCGGCCCGCTCGAGCAGTGCCCGCACGGTGTCCGACGGCGTGGCGCCCTTGGCGATCCACGCCTTGGCCTCGTCGGCGTCGAGCTGCACCTTGTCCGCCGGCACCGCAGCCCGGGGGTTGTAGGTGCCCAGGGTCGCCACGAAGCGCCCGTCGCGGGGCGATTCCTTGTCTGCGACCACGATGCGATACAGCGGTACACCCTTGCGCCCGACCCGGCGAAGACGAATCCTGGCTGCCATGCTTGTCCCACCTTGTGTGTGATGACCCACCTGTGCGGTCAGGGCACCAGACCCTACCCGCCGAACATCCCGGGGCCGCGGCCAAACGGCATCTTGAGCCCCTTCCCGCCGGACTTCATCAGCTTCTGCATTTGCTTGAACTGCGCCAGCAACTGGTTGACTTCCTGCACCGTGCGGCCCGACCCCTTGGCAATGCGGAGCCGCCGGGACCCGTTCAGCACGTCTGGGATCGGTCCGCTCCTTCGGCGTCATGGCCAGGACGATCGCCTCCACGTGCTTGATCCGCTTCTCGTCCAGATTGGCGGACTTGAGCATCTGCGGATTCACCCCCGGCAGGAGCCCCAGCACGTTCTTGAGCGGCCCCATGCTCTGCATCTGCTTCATGGCGCTCAGGAAGTCCTGCAGATCCAGGCCCTTCTTGGAGACCGCCTTCCGGGCCAGCTTTTCCGCCTCCCCGGCGTCCACGCTGGCCTGGGCCCGCTCCACCAGCGTGAGAATGTCTCCCTTTTGCAGAATCCGGCCAGCCAGGCGATCCGGCCGGAACGGCTCCAGCTGGTCCAGTTTCTCTCCGACGCCGATGAACTTGATCGGCGCCCCGGTGACACCGTAAATGGAGAGCGCCGCGCCGCCGCGGGCATCGCCGTCCATCTTGGTGAGGATCACCCCAGTCAGGCCGAGCGCCTCATGGAAGCCGCTGGCGATCCGGACCGCATCCTGACCGGTCATGCCGTCTGCCACGAGCAGGATCTCATGCGGCGTCACTGCCGCCTTGAGCGCCTTGAGTTCGTCCATCATGGCCGCGTCGATCTGCAGCCGGCCGGCGGTGTCCACGAGCACGGTCCGCGCCCGGGCCTTCCCCGCCGCCTCGATGCCGCGCCGCACGATCCCGACGACATCGCTCCCGCCTGGCTCGGCGTGCACCCCGACCTGCACCTGGCCGCCCAGGGTGACCAGCTGGTCCACGGCGGCCGGCCGGTAGACGTCCGCCGCCACCAGGAACGGCGCCTTCTGCTCCAGCTTGAGCCGCTTGGCCAGCTTTCCGGCGGTGGTGGTCTTGCCCGACCCCTGCAACCCCACCAGCAGGATCACCGTGGGTGGCACCGACGCAAAGACCAGTGGCGCCTGCTTTTCTCCCAGCAGCGTCACCAGCTCGTCGTACACGATCTTGACCAGCTGATCGCCCGGGCGAACCGCCTTGAGCAGCTGGGTACCCACGGCCTGCTGCTCGACCCGCTCCAGAAACTGACGGGTCAGGTCGAAGCTGACGTCGGCTTCGAGCAGGACCCGACGAATCTCGCGGAGGCCGTCCTTGACCGCCTCCTCAGTAAGCACGCCGCGCCCGGAGAGCTTCTGGAGCGCGGCGGTAAGTCTGGCGGACAGCTCATCGAACATAAGCCCCGGAAAATAGAGGGGTTAGAGCCCTTAGGCAAGCCGGCCCGCAGGCCGGCTTCCGGGGAGCCGTTTCCCTCCCCGCTGAAGCTTCACCCTGCAACCCTCCGTATCTTCCCCTCATGGACTCTCAGACCCTCATCGCCGGAGCCGTGACCGTGGGGGTCGGGGCGCTCTCGGGCGGGATCACCAACGCGGTGGCGGTGTGGATGCTGTTCCACCCCCACGACCCCGCGCGGATCGGCCCCTTCACCGTCCATGGCGCCATTCCCAAGAACAAGTCCCGACTAGCCAAGAGCGTTGGCAAGGTGGTGGGGGAGCGGCTGCTCACATCGGCGGATCTCTCCCAGCGCCTCATCGACCCCACCCTCCGGGCCGCCTTCGACCGGACCATCGGCGGGGCCGTCCAGGAGATGCTGGAGCGCGAGCACGGCCCCCTCACCGATGCGCTCGGCGCCGAGGCCCGTGGAGCCATCGAATCGGCCTTGCCGGCCCTGGCGGAACGGATCGCCGACCGGGCGGGTGACCACCTCGGCTCGCCGGCGTTCGTGGAACAGGTCGAGCGGCTGCTCGCCAAGTTGAGCGTCCAACTCGGCCAAACACCCATCGGCGCCGCGCTGAACCCCGCCGAGCGTCAGGCCCTCAAGCAGCGGGTGGAGCGCTGGGCGGCGGACGTCGCCGGGGGCGACGAGCTGGCGGGCGCGCTCCGACGGGTCATCGCGACCGAGCTCGAGCGGCTGGCCGCCGACCCGCGACCGCTGGCGGAGCGGCTGCCGGAAGGGCTGATCCACGCGGTGGAGCAGGCCATCGCCGACTCGCTGCCCGGCATCATCGAGCGGGTCGGCGACGCTCTGGCCCGCCCGGAGGCGCGCGGGGAGGTGCTGCAGGTGCTGCGCGGCGGGATCAATCACGCGCTGCAGGACCTGATGCTGCACCAGCGCTTCCTCGCCAAGCTGGTCGTCACCGACGACGCACTGACCCGGCTGCTCGATTCCTTCGCCAATGCAGGCGCCGACCGGCTGGCCGCCGACCTGCGGGGTGGCCCGCTGCAGGTGCAGGTGCGGCGCGCAGTGGGGGATGCGGTGCAGACCGCGCTGCAGGTTCCCCTGGGCGAGCGGCTCAGCCGGCTGGGACCGGAACGGCGGGCGGCTCTGGCCGGGGGGCTGACGGAGCTGCTGCTGCACACGCTGCGGAGCCAGACCACGCGGAGCGTCCTGAGCCAGGCCCTGGACCGCTTCCTGGAGGAAGCGGATCGCCGGACCTGGGGCGACCTGCTTGGTGCCCTGCCCGCTCCGCAGGTGGCGCGGATCCTGGGGGAGTCGCTGGCCAGCGCTGAGGGCCGCGGCTGGATCGCCGACACGGTGCTCGAGCTGGCCCGGAGCCTCCTGGGCCGCCCGCTGGGCCGGCCGGCGCAGTGGCTCGGACCGGCGACCTCCGCCGCCATCACCCGGGGGGCCAGCGATGCGGCGTGGGGCTGGGTCAATGAGCAGGTGCCGAGGCTGATCGAACGGCTGTCGGTGCAGGAGATGGTGGAGCAGAAGGTGCTGGGCTTCTCGACCCAGCGGATGGAGGAGATCGTTCGCAACGTGACCCAGCGGGAACTGGACCTGATCGTCAATCTGGGCTACTGGCTCGGCGGGATCGTGGGGCTGGTGGCGTTCGGGGTCGGGATGCTGTTCCGCTGAGGCGGTGCGTAACGGCGTACCGCCTCGCGTTTATCGGTTGAGGGTCCGATGAGGCAGGCCTGCTAGCGTGCGGCACCCCTCACCCGGAGCATGCCGTGAAGCCCGTGCCCCTGCCGCTCGCCGCCCCAGACACAGACCGTGAAGACCTCGCCGTACGGGTCGCCGACGCGCTCGCGGATGCCCTGATGCACGGTCCCCGCGCGGCGGTGGCCACGGCCCGCGGGTTTTCTGATCGCGATCTCCGCCTGGGGCTGGACTTCATCGCCTCTGTGCTGGAGGTCGCCTCCAGCTCGGCCCGGGCCATCACCACCGTGCTGCGGGAGCGTTGCGCCGCGAGCGGCCGACCCACGCTGCATTAGGGCCGGACCGGTGCGACGATCTCCGCGGGCACCACCGATTGCCATCCCGCCCAGGCCCCCGGGGCGATGACAATCCGGGTTGCCGGCGTCGAGCCCAGCTTCAGCGGAGAGACCTCCAGCCGATAGCCGAGGCGCCGGCTGGAGCCGAGCCGGGTCCCGGTGCCCCCCTGGAACCGGGTCCGGGCGGTTACGTCGTCCCACGCAACGTACCAGACCATCGCCGGACCGGCCGGCGTCTCGTAGATCCGGAAGCGATCCCCACCCCATCCCAGCGCCATGGGCGTGGCGATCTCGGCCACCGAGCCGGCGGGGCTGAGTTCCGCCGCCAGCACCCGCATTTCGAACTCCCCAATGACGTCCTCGTAGATCACGGAGGGCTCGGGGCGGGTAAACCGCACCGTGAGCGGCCGGTCCCCCTTCCCATACCGATGCGGATGGAGGATCTGCTCGGTGGAGACCGGCATGCGGGGCCCGTAGGGAAGCGTGTCGCGCAGCTCCGATCCCTTCCACCAGCGCAGAAAGTCGGCGCCGGCCAGGTAGGGAAAGATCACGCTCTCCCGCAGGATCCTCGGGGCACGAGCAAAGACCGGCATGCGGGTCTGCTGCGACCGGAACTGCTCCCGGTAGGTCTCCCAGAATTCGGGCATGGCAAAGAGGTTCTGCTCCGGGACGATCACCTGCAGCCCGGCGAGGGTTGCCTGTCCCTCGAGGATGGCCTGGGCCGCGGCCAGGCGGTCGTTGTCGCCCCGCTGGCGCAGGATGGAGTCGAGCGGGGTGTACTGATGCTGGAGGGCGTGCACCAGCTCGTGCGCCACGGTCAGGCGGAGCACCGCCCGGTCGGCATTGGCCACGACAAACAAGGTGCTGGAATCGGGCTCGTAGTAGCCGATCACCTGTTCGGTGAACAGGTCCAGCAGCAGGGTTCGGAGATCCAGCGAGTCGGGCAGCAATCCCGAGCAGGCGGTAGGTGGCCTGCAGCCCGCGCGCCTTATCGGCCGAGAGTTCCTGATCCAGCTTGCCGAGGATATAGGCTCGCACCTGGGTACGGCTGCGGACCGCGGAGCGGGGAGGCTGCCGAAAGGGCAAGCCCACCGCCTTCTCCACCGCGGGGACCAGGCTGTCCACCAACTCGGCAACGGCGACCTCGCCGGAGACCGGCGGACGCCCCCGGCAGGCGCCGGCCAGGAGCAGCACGAGGCCGAGGCGGCCAGCTACGACTGCAGCACGAAGGCGCGGTACCATGCGATCACCGTGGGTCCGGCCAGCCAGGTGGCCGCCGCGCCCAGACTGAGGAAGATGCCGAAGGGCACCTGTTTCTCCCGGCCCATGAGTGAGAGTGGGCCGAAGACCAGGGTACCCAGGAGGGCCCCAAGGAACACTGTGAGGAGGACGCCCTGCCAGCCGACGAACGCACCGACCATGGCCATCATCTTGATGTCGCCGCCGCCCATGGCTTCCTTCTTGAAGAGGCGGGTCCCCAGCTCGCCCACGCTCCACAGCAGGGCGAACCCGGTCACGGCCCCGACCACGGAGAAGACGACGCCCTCCACCCCGCCGGTCAGGCTGAGCAGCAGGCCGATGACCAGACCGCCCAGACTGAACTCATCGGGAATGATGTACTCCCTGGCGTCGGTCATGGCGATGCCGAGTAGGATGGTACCGAACACGGCACCGGCGAGCGCCTCCCATGTCAGGCCGAAGCGCCACACGCTCCCGCCCCAGATGAACGCGGTCACCAGCTCCACCAGCGGATACTGAATCGAGATACCGGCCTTGCAGCGCCGGCAGCGACCCCGGAGCAGGAGCCAGGAGAGCACGGGGATGTTGTCGTACCAGGCGATGAGCTGGTCGCAGCCGGGACAGTGAGACCGGGGGCGCACCACCGATTCATCCCTGGGCCAGCGGAGGATGCAGACGTTGAGGAAGCTGCCGAGCATGGCGCCCAGGAATCCGGCCATGACCAGGAAGAACAGCTCACCGCTCACGGGTCACCTCGTAGAGGAGGATGCCAGCCGCCACGGCCACGTTCAGAGACTCCACCGGGCCGGCCAGCGGGATGGCCACGGTACGCCCGGCCGCGGCCACAAGGTCCGGGTTGAGACCCGCCCCTTCGTTGCCTAACAACAACCCCACCGGTCCGGTGGGCCGGACCTGGCCCACCGGCACGCCGGCGGCGGCCGTAGCCCAGAGTTCCACCGAGGCCTGCCGGGCCCAGGCCAGGCATTCCTCGGGGGTGACGTGCACCGTCGGCAGCCGGAACAGCGCCCCCATGCTGCCGCGAAGTGCCTTGGGGTTGCGCAGGTCCGCCGTTCCCGGCAAGGCCAGCAGGCCGGCGGCCCCGAGGCCCAGCGCCGTCCGGGCCAGGGCGCCCACGTTGCCCGGGTCCTGCACCCCGTCGAGCACCAGCACCACTCCCCTGGGGCCGGGATCAATCTGCTCCAGCCGCCAGGCCGGCGGCTCGACCACCGCCACGATGCCCTGCGGGTGTTCGGTGTCCGCCACGCCGGCGAGTTCGTCATCGGCCAGCTGTTCCAGCGGTGTGCCCATGGCAAGGAGCCGAGCCTTGAGGGCGGCCCCCCGTGGTGTACCTTCCAGCGCCGGAGCCACCGCCGCGCCCCGGATGACCACCCGTGCCGCCAGCGCCTCCTCGACCAGGCGCACCCCTTCGGCCAGGGTAAGGCCCCGGCGCTCGCGCCCCCGGCGGCGGTGGAGATCCCTGATGGTGCTGATCAACGCCACGCTGGTTGCCCGCCTCCCATGAAGATCGCGCTCACGATCGCTTCCTCCGACTCCGGTGGTGGCGCCGGCATCCAGGCCGACCTCAAGACGTTCCAGCAGTTCGGCGTCTACGGCACCAGCGCGCTGGTGGCGCTCACCGCGCAGAACACCATCGGGGTGGATGCCATTCACCTGCCGCCGGCGGACTTCCTCCGGGCCCAGCTGGCTGCGCTGGCCCGGGACCTTCCCCCGTCCGCCTGCAAGACCGGCATGCTGGCGACCGCCGAGCTGGCGACGGTCGTGGCCGAGGCGCTTCGCCAGTATGGATGGCGGGACACCGTCTGCGATCCGGTGATGGTCGCCTCGTCCGGCGACCGGCTGCTCGATCCCGCCGGCGAGGCGGTCTATCGCGAGCTGCTGCTGCCGCTGGCCCGCCTGGTCACCCCCAACCTCGATGAAGCCGAGGTGCTGACCGGCCTCGAGGTGCGCGATCCGGCCGGCATGGAGCGGGCCGGCCACCGCCTCCTCGAACTTGGCGCCGGTGCGGCGCTGATCAAAGGGGGCCACCTGGTCGGGACAACGATGGTGGACCTGCTGGTGACCCCGCACGGCGTGCGCCGCTACCAGCGGCCACGGGTGGCCACCACCTCCACTCACGGCACCGGCTGTACCCTCTCGGCAGCGACCGCGGCGGGCCTGGCACAGGGACGGGCGCTGGAACAGTCCGTGACCGACGGGTTGGACTACGTGCACCGCGCCCTGCTGGCGGCTCCCGGGCTGGGCGCCGGACACGGTCCCCTGCACCACGGGGTGCCGGGACCGCGGGCTTCCTGAGGGGCCTACGCCTGGACCCGCCGCACCACCCCGGCCACGACCGTGCCTAACGCATCCGCCGCGGCCCGCCCGGCGGCGGTGACCTCGTCGTGGGAGAGGCGAGCCGGGCTCCGCCCCGTCGCGACGTTGGCGATCACCGAGAAACCCAGGCAGCGCATCCCGCGGGCCCGCGCGGCCACCACCTCCAGCACCGTGGACATCCCCACCGCATCGGCGCCCATCCGCTCCAGCATCCGGATCTCCGCCGCGGTCTCGTAGCTCGGCCCCATCACCCCGGCGTAGACTCCTTCGGCCAGCGGCACCCCGGCCTCCCCGGCGGACGCGCGGGCCAGGGCGGCCAGCTCGGCGTCGTAGGGCGCGGCCATGTCGGGGAAGCGCGGCTCCGCGGCAACTCGCGCGCCGAAGAGCGGGTTGGCGAAGGTGAGGTTGATCTGGTCGGCAATGAGCATCAGGGTGCCGGGCCGGAAATCCCGGCGGATGCTGCCGGCAGCGTTGCTGAGGATGAGGATCCCGATCCCCAGCTCCGCGAACATCCGCACCGGCAGGGCGACCATGGCCGCATCGTGACCCTCATAGCCGTGGAAGCGGCCGCTCTGGCACAGCACCAGCTCACCGCCCAGCCGACCCAGCACCAGCTCACCGGCGTGGCCCGACACCGCCACCTCGGCGAAGCCCGGAACGGCCGAGTACGGCAGCCGACGGACCCCCGTGAGGCGCCCGGTCAGCGATCCCAGCCCGGAGCCGAGCACGATCGCCACGTCGGGCCAGTCGCCGGCCAGCCAGCGCTTCACGGTGCCGGTCGCCCTCGCGGCGGTCATTCGGCACTCCGGGATCGGGAGGTGGCAGGATGCATGAGACTCCTCAGGCCAGCATGCCCGCGATCGCCGCCGAGGTGAAGGCCGCGAGGTTGCCGGCAATCATGGCCCGGAGCCCGAAGCGGGCGATCTCGGAGCGCCGCTCCGGCACCAGCCCGCCGATGCCGCCGATCTGGATGGCGATCGATCCGAGATTGGCAAACCCGAGCAGGGCGTAGGTCAGAATGAGTGTGCTCCGCGGCTGCAGATCAATACCGCCCTGCAAGTCGCGGGCGAACTGCGCGTAGGCCACAAACTCATTGAGCGTGGTCTTGAGCCCGATCATGCCGCCCACATAGGCGGTGTCCTGCCAGGGGACCCCCAGCACCCAGGCGATGGGCCGCAGCAGCAACCCCAGAACCCATTGCACGCTCAGGCCCTCCTGGCCCCACAGCCCTCCCAGCCAGCCCAGCCCGGCGTTGACCAGGGCGATCATCGCCACGAACGCGATGAGCATCGCCGCCACGTTGATCGCCAGCTGCACGCCCTGCAGGGCCCCGCCGGCGGCGGCGTCAATCAACCCCGCGTCGGTGCGGGCCAGCCGGATCTCCGGGGCGTCGCGCGTCACCGGCTGGCCGGTCTCCGGCTGCATGATCTTGGCGAGGTACAGCCCGGCGGGGGCGTTGATCACGCTGGCCGCCATGAGGTGGCCGGCGATGTTGGGCAGGATGCCGGACAGCATGCCCACGTATGCGGCCATCACGCCGCCAGCCACCGTCGCGAACCCGCCCGTCATGACCGCGAACAGCTCCGAGGGGGTGAAGTCGCGGACGAACGGCTTGACCAGGAGCGGGGCCTCCGTCTGGCCCAGGAAGATATTGCCCGAAGCCGACAGAGTCTCGGCGCCCGAGGTCCTCAGGGTGCGCTGCATGACCCAGGCGAGCGCCTTGACCACCAGCTGCATGACGCCAAGGTGATAGAGCACCGACATCAGGGAGGAGAAGAAGACGATGGTCGGCAGCACGCTGAAGGCCAGAAAGGCGCCGGTGTTGGCCATCATCCGGGGGCCGGTGCACGGGGCGGCCTCGCAGGTCACCGGAACGGCATTGTCCACCAGATTCCCGAAGACGAAGCGGGCCCCTTCCTGCTGGAAGCCGAGCAGCCGAGTCACCGCGAAGCCCACGGCCTCGAACGCGCTCCGGCCGGCCGAAGTCTTGAGGACGAGGAGGGCAAAGGCGAACTGCAGCGTCACTCCGACCAGTACCAGTCGCCAGTTGACCCGGGTGCGGTCGGCGGAGAGCGCCAGCGCGAGGCCAACCATGGCGAGCACGCCGACCAGTCCCACCAGCCGCTCGGCGAGCGGCAGCGACAGTCCGGACTGCAGCTCTGCCAGCCGGGCGGCGGCCTGAGCCAGGATCACGGGACCTCCGCCAGGGCGCGGAGCGCCTCCGCTTCGAGTACCTCACGCTCGGGGGCGGGGAGGAAGGCCGCCCGGAATCCGGCGAGCACGAGGGCGCGAGTCTCCGCGGGAGAAACTCCCAGGACAGAGGTGGCCAAGGCGTATTCGGAGGAGAGGGTGACATCGCTCATGAGCCAGTTGTCGCTGCAGAGCGTGACGGTGAGGCCGCGATCGAGGTACGCACGCAGCGGGTGCCGGCCGATCCCCGCGACCGCACGGGTCTGCACATTGGAGGTGAGGTTGATTTCGATGGGGATCGCCCGGTCGCGGACGTACTCCACCAGCGCCGGGTCCTCGATCAGCCGGGTGCCGTGCCCGATCCGGCCGGCCCCGCACTCGAAGAGGGCCTCCGCCACCGACTCCGGCCCCGCCGCCTCACCGGCGTGGACCGTGATCCCCAGCCCGCCCCGGGCAGCGATCTCGAACGCATGGCGATGGGGACGGGCCCGATGTCCGGCCTCACCGCCGGCGATATCGAACCCCACCACACCCTCACCCTTCAGATCCACCGCGGCCTCGGCGATCTCCTCGGAGATGGCGGGATCGAAGTGCCGGAGGGAACAGTGGATGATGCCCGTGCGCACCCCGAACTCCTGCTCCCCCCGCCGCAGCCCGCGCCGCTCGGCGCGGGTCACCTCGGCCAGGCTGAGACCGGCGTGCCGACTGAGCGCGGGACAGTAGCGCACCTCCAGGTACCGGACGCCGTCCGCGGCGGCGTCGGCCACCATCTCGTAGGCGACTCGTTCGAGGGCTTCGGGAGTCTGCAGCACCGCCACCGTCAGGGTGAAGCGCGCGAGGTAATCGTCGAGGTTGCGCGCGTCCTCCACCCGCATGTACCGGCGGAGCGATTCCGCCTCATGGCAGGGGAGCGGCACCCCGGCCGCGCCGGCCAGGTTGAGCAGAGTCTCCGGTCGGAGGGAGCCGTCGAGGTGCACGTGCAGCTCCGCCTTGGGCAGCCGGCGGAAGCGGTCAACCACCGCCATCGGCCTGGTCCATCGATCCCCGGCGGGTGGCGCGCGCCACCCGGAGGATCGCACCGGCGGCCAGCGCATCATGCAACCCGACCGGGAGCCCGCGACCGTCGGTGAGCGTAGCCTCGCCCGACTCACACAGGGAGAGCATCGCGGGCTCGGCGAGCCGGATCGCGTCCCGGACCAGGGAACCTGCGGTGAGCAGGACCGGGCGGTTGTTCACGAAGACCGGCAGGTCGTCGGCCATCAGCGGGTTGGAACCAGGCGGCGGTCCTGCGGCGGAGTGAGCGGCTGGGGCAACACCCTCAGGTAGTCGGCCAGGGCCTGGCCCGGGCGCAGGTCGCTTCGGGTAACCACCCATCGGCTCAGCAGTCCGGGGGTGGCGCAGCCCTGCACCGGACGGCAGCCGGAAGCCCCCAGGCTGAAGCTGGTATCGCCCTCGATCAGCGCCCCGCTCAGCGCCAGCAGGTAGGTCTCCCGCCGCTCGATTTCCTTCCCCGAGTTCAGCCGCACGCGGCGCAGCCGGTCGTACTCCCGGCGGCGCGGGTCGAATTCGACGCGGAGACCCGCCACCTCGCAGCAAGGGGTGGAACCGGCCACGGCATGCTCCAGCACCTGCAGCAGCTCCTCGCCGGTCAGGCGGATGCTATAGAGCGGCCGCTCCCCGGGCGCGGCCAGCGCCACCACCGAACCCGGCACGCCACCGGCCGGGAGCCGGGCGGCGGCCTCGCCTACGGCCACCACTGCCACGTCCGCACGGAGCGCATGGCGATAGGAGTCGGCCAGGAGCCGCGGCAAGCTGCGACCGGCGCCGGGTTCGGCGGGAAGCCGCAGCGCCGCCACCGGCGTCCGCGTCAGACTATCGGCCCGCTGCCGGGCCCGCTCGGCGGTATCAGCAAACTCGTGGGCTGGTTCGGGCGCGGGCCTGGGCGGGAGGATCAGCGGGGCCGGAGCGGGGGTCGCCACCGCGACCGAGCTGTCGCGGACGAACAGCGCCCGCGCCCGCTGCTGCAGGTCCGGCGGAGCCAGTTGCCAGGCCGGGGCCCCGAAATCGGCGAGTTGCAACCGGCGGCGCCGGCGGATCTCGGCGACGATGAGGTCACGGACACTCTCGCCCCGGTCGTACACTACCGGCGCCGCCGCCAGCATGCTGAAGTTCCCGCCCCCCTGCTGGCGGTAGTCACTCAGCGCCACGGTCAGGCTGTCGCCAGGCTGAACCGGCCGGCCGCGTATCTCGAACCGGGTCACCCGCTCGCCCGCGGGCCGGCTGAGATCAACAGTATACGCCGCACCACCGAGGATGTCGTAGTTGTAGCCCGGGATGAACCGGTTGATCGCTACCGCCCCGGCGCTGTCCACATAGAAGTACCGGGCGCTCTGCTCCAGCCACGCGCGCACGGCGGCCCCGCTCAACCGCACCGCCCGCAGCCGATTCTCGAAGGGATAGAACCGGAACACCTCCCCCATGGTGATCTCGCCGGGGTCGAACCCGCCGCGGAGATCGAACACCGGTGCCATGGAGAGGTCCGCACCGGTGGTGCGCCGCTGCAGGTCGTGCAGGAATCGGAGCAGCGGAGTGTCCTCCACCCGGGCGGTGATGGCCGGCATCGCCGAGGCGGCCTCCCCTACAACACCGGACGCCCAGGTGACCACGGCCGCATGGGGATCGGCCAGGCGCCGGACCAGCCGCGGATTGGGGGTGGTGTTCCCCACCGGAATCGTGGTGGCCGAGACCCGCACCAGCTTGAAGACGCCGCCCGCCTCCACCAGGGACAGGTGCACCACCGCCAGGCTCTCCGCCCGCGGCCCGGGCTGGACGAAGTGCACCCCGCCGATCACGGTGTCGGTGATTTCGGCATGCGAGTGCCCCACCACGACCACGTCAGGCCGATCCGGGCCGGTGGCCAGCACCGCCGCCACGTTCTCGCCCCCGATGCCGGTGGTATCGTACGATGACCGGCCGTCGAGGCCGCTATGCGAGAGCACGATGGAGAGGTCGGCGGAGCGGCGCATCTCCCGCAGCACGCCCGGGGCGGCGTTCTCGATGCGGGCCACCCGGACCTCCCCGCGGAACCGGTCGCGCTGCCAGACCATCGTGCCGGGGGTGGTGAAGCCGGCCACGGCCACCCGCACGCCGTTGCGTTGCAGCAGGGTGAACGGGGGAAGGGCCAGGGTATCGCCGGGGAGGAGCCGCAGGTTGGCGCTGACCCATGGGAAGGTCGCGGATGACAGCGCCCGCCGGAACCGATCAAGGCCGAAGTCGAACTCGTGGTTGCCCGGCGTCGCGACATCGTAGCCGACGGTGTTCATCGCGTCCACGACCGGGTGCGGATCGCGCCACGCATCACCGCCGAAGTAGGCGGCGAACAGGCTGCCCTGGAGTGCATCCCCCGCGTCCACCAGGATGACCTGTCCGGGATACCGGTCGCGCAGCGAGTCGATGATCGTGGCGGCACGGGCCAGTCCATCTCGGGCGGGGACATTCTGCACGTAGTCCCAGGCGGTCACCTGGCCGTGGAGGTCGGTGGTGGCCACGAGCACCAGGCGGACGGTGTCAGCCGGAGTGGTCAGCAACGCCGCGAACAGCGCCAGGGTGAGCATGCGGCAATATCCGGGCGGGAGGGAGGGGGCGCAATGTCGGCTATCACAACCCGGTATCAACCGGCCGCCGCCCCTTGCCCGAACGCCGCCGCAGGTGTATTCGTCTTGCCGCATATGTCAGCCGACGCCCAAGCCACCCTGGACCTGCTCACGGCCCTGGCCGAGCCGACCCGGCTGCGGATCGTCAACTGCCTGCGCGCGGCACCGCTGTTCGTGTCCGACCTGCAGGCGCTGCTGGAGATCCCCCAGCCCACCGTTTCCCGGCACCTCAAGGTGCTCCGGGACCAGGGCGTGGTGCGCGACACCCCGATCGGACAGTTCGTGCTGTACCGGCTGCGCCGGGTATCCGGGCCGGAGCAGCGCATCCTGAGCGCGGTGCTGGAATCTGCGCTGCAGGATTCAGCGCTCCGTGCCGAGCGTTCCAGTGCCCTGCAGCGCAGCCGCCGTCACGCCCAGGCCCGGACGGAGACCGACCTCGAAGGACGTCCCGCATGAGCCACCGTGTCCTCGTCGTAGACGACGAACCCGATATCACCGCGCTGGTGGCGTATCACCTGGCCAAGGCCGGGTACCGGGTCTCCACCGCCGCCAACGGGCCCGACGCGCTCAAGTCCGCCCGCGAGGAGCGACCGGACATCGTGATCCTGGACGTCATGCTGCCGGGTGCGTCGGGATATGATGTCCTGGCCGAACTGCGACGACAGGAGGAGACCCGCGAAGTCGGCGTCATCCTGCTCACGGCCCGGCGGGATGAGCCGGACCGGATCCGGGGCCTCTCGCTCGGCGCCGACGACTACCTCACCAAGCCGTTCTCGCCCGCGGAGCTGGCCCTTCGGGTGAACGCCCTGCTCCGCCGGTTGGCGGCGCCGGCGGTGGCCAGCGGCTCGACCCTGGCCGCGGGACCAGTGGCCATTGACCGCTCCGCCCACCGGGTCACGGTGGACGGCAGGGAAATCGAGCTCACCGCCACCGAATACAAGCTGCTCCTGACCCTGGTGGAACGGCGCGGCCGGGTGCAATCCCGGCCGCAGCTGCTGGAGACCGTGTGGGAGGCACAACCGGACATCCAGACCCGCACGGTGGACATGCACGTGCAGCGGCTGCGGACCAAGCTGGGAGATGCCGGGCAGCTGATCGAAACCGCCCGGGGGTTCGGATACCGGTTCCGGGCCGCGGAGCGGGGGACGCGGCGCGCATGAACTTCGCCGGCCGACTGATCGTGGGGTCCATTCTGATCACCACGGCGGCGATCGTCGCCCATGTGATCGGCGTGGATGCGACGCTCCGCCAGGCGCTGGAGGAGGACGTGCGGGTGCAGCTGGAGCGGGAGGCACGGCTGATCGCGGCGGCTCTCCCGGATGACTCGCTCCGGTGGCAGCGGTCGGTGGAGGAACTGGCCACCCGCAGCGGACACCGGGTCACCCTGATTGACCGGACCGGCCGGGTCCGGGCCGAGAGCGCCGAACCGGCCGAGACGGTGGAGCGCCTGGAGAATCATGGGAGCCGGCCGGAGGTGCGCACCGCCCTGGCGGGTCAGAGCGGCTCGGCCCGGCGGACCAGCGTCACCCTGGGCCGTCCGCTGATGTACGTGGCCATTCCGGCCAGTTTCGGGGCCGTCCGGGTGGCCGCCTCACTGGACCAGGTCGAGGCCATCGTGGGTGGCGCGCAACGGTCCATCTTCGGCGCCGCGCTGGTGGCCCTGGCCATCGCCATCGCGCTGGCCACCGTGGCCGGCCGTTCGATCGCCCAGCCGCTCACCCGCATCACCCTGGCGGCGCGGGAGATCGCCCAGGGCGCCCAACCCCGCTTCCCCCGCTCCGGCATTCCCGACATCGATGGCCTGGTGCGGGCCCTCCGGGACATGCACCAGCAGCTGGAGCAGCGGTTCGCCGAACTCCGGCAGGAGCGGGCCGAAAGCGCCGCGCTGGTCGAAGCGATGACAGAAGGGGTCATCGCCACGGATCAGCGGGGCAGCGATCGTGACCGCCAACCATTCAGCCCGCCGCCTGCTGGGCTATGGGGAGGAGGAGCCCTTGCCCGCGCTGAGCCAGCTGTTCCGGGTCAAGGCGGCGCGAGAGCTGGTGGACGCGGTGCTCGAGGGGGGCGCCACAGTGGAACAGCGGGAGCTGGACCTCGATGGTTCCACGGTACTCATCTCGGGCCGGGCCCTGCCCCATGGCGGCGCCCTCCTGGTGCTGCACGACGTCACCGCCCTTCGGCGTCTCGAGACGGTCCGGCGCGATTTCGTGGCCAACGTGTCGCACGAGCTCAAGACGCCGCTGACATCCATCTCCGGGTACGCCGAGACGCTGGTGCACGAATCAGCCGACCCGGAGACCACCCGCCGGTTCCTGCAGGTCATCCTGGGCAACGCCCGTCGCATGCAGCGGCTGGTAGACGGCCTGCTGGACCTCTCGCGGATCGAGTCGGGCGGCTGGCGGCCAGAGCCGGAGACCCTCGACGCGGGTTCAGTAGCCCGGGAAGTCTGGGCGCTGCTGAGCGCCAGCGCCGAGGAACGCCAGGTGCAGTTCGACACCAGCATCGGCAAGGGCGCGGAGCAGGTGCGGGCCGACCCCGACGCCTTCCGCCAGGTCCTCAGCAACCTGCTCGACAACGCCCTGCGGCACAGCGCCTCCGGGGGGCGGATCACGCTGCGCACCCGGCGGGACGACGGGGGAGTGGTGGTGGGGGTGAGCGACACCGGCAGCGGGATCACCCGCGAGCACCTGCCGCGGATCTTCGAGCGGTTCTACCGCGCCGACCCCGCCCGTTCCCGCGACGACGGCGGCACCGGCCTGGGGCTGGCGATCGTCAAGCACCTGGTTGAGGCCCACGGCGGCAGCGCCACGGCCAGGAGTGAAGTGGGGCACGGCACCGAGATCTCCTGCTGGTTCCCCGATGGAGGGCCGGAAGGTCTCACCCAACCGTGACGCCCGCCGCGCCCGCTCGTGACCCCCGCAACCGAGCTTGCGGGGGATCGGGGAGGCTGGACCGTGACGTCCCCACCCACCCGGTTCGAGGCGATACGCTGCTCCTGACCGCCCCCTCCGCGCGCCCCCGGACCGACCCGCCTCACGAAAATCGGGATGTCCGCCTCAAAGGACGACATCTTCCGGGATCCCTTCAGCGACTTCGTGCCCAGCAGCCGTTAGGCCGACCGGCCCGAGGCGGCCGAACCGGACAAGTTACGGCATCGTTACAGCCGCCAGCGGTATTCGTGACCCCGCCTGCGCTTCATTGCTCCGCGATTCAGGCAACCACACCGTCACGAGGACCTACATGCCGAGCAAGTTTCGTCTGTTCCTGTCCCTGGCCGCGGTGATCCTGCTGTCGGGGACCCCGCACCTCCCCGCCCAGACCACCTTCCCCAACGTCAAGCTGTCAGGACGGCTGCAGGAGCAGTTCTACTACTTCGGGAACGAGGACTACGCGGGCAGCACCGGCCCGAAGAGCAACTTCTTCACCCGCCGCGCCCGGATCGAGGCCAAGGGGCAGATCAACGAGTACATCAGCCTCTTCATCCAGCCGTCGTTCGAAGGCGGACGGGCGGTCTCCGGCAGCAGCAGCTGCAGCCCGGTGGTGGTGGCCGGTCCGCTCCCCGACACCGTCTCCGTCAACTGCCCCTTCAGTGGCAGCGGCGGCGTGCGGCTTCGGGATGCCTGGATCGATGTCCGGCTGACCAAGCCGGAGACCCGGACGGCGTTCATCGTGCGCGCGGGCCAGGAGAAGCGGCCCTTCAGCCGCTACGAGCTGATCTCCTCCAACAACCTCCCGTCCATCGAGCGGGGCGGCGGGAAAGGGCTGATTGCGTCGCAGAGCAACGACCTCTTCGGCAGCGCCGGCTTCCTGTCGCATGACGTGGGTGCGCATGCCCGCATCGAGCACAAGCTGGATGCGACCGGCCGCATGGTGGTGCTGACGGCCGGCGTCTACAACGGCCGGGGCGAGAGCGTCAACGACAACAACAACGCCAAGTCGTTCGGGTTCCGGGGCAGCGCCGACGTGTACCGCAAGCTCAGCATCGGTGGCTCGGTGTTCTCCCACGACCAGATCCTCGGCAGCGATTCGGCCTTCCGCAACACCGCCTGGGGCGTGGACGCCCAGTGGGGCAAGGTGGGCGACCCGGGTCTGTTCGCGCTGGCCGAGTACCTGAGCGGCGAGCGGGCCGTGGCCGGCACGCCCGGATGACCGGGTTCCAGGCGCCTCGCCGCCTACAACATCCGGATGCAGAGCCCCACCAGCTGGCTCTACGCCATCGAGCCCTCGGTCCGGGTGGACATCGCCGACCCCGACACCGACGTGAGCGACAACGGCGCCGACCCTGATCACCGCGACGCTCGGCTTCTACGTCTCCAGCCGGGCCCAGTTCCGGGTCGGAGTACGAGAGCCAGAGCTTCCAGGCCACCGGCGCCAGGAGCATCACCGGCGTCCGCTCCGCCCTGACCGTCAGTTTCTAGGCGCGTGACGCGTTCGTGACACGAAGCGCGGCCGTGTCTGTGACCGCCCCCGCTTCTTCCGGCCGGCCCGAATCACCGGGCCCGGTCGGTCGTCCATGATAAGGAGAAACTCCATGATCGTTCGTAAGATGTCCGGCTCGCCTGGCTCGCTGGCCGTCCTGCTGGCCGCCCTGACGACCCCCGGTCGCCGCCCAGAAGCTGACCGGCGCCGGCGCCACCTTCCCCAATCCGGTCTACACCAAGTGGTTCGACGCCTACCACAAGAAGACCGGCATCCAGATCAACTACCAGTCCATCGGCTCGGGCGGCGGCATCCGGCAGTTCACCGAGGGCACCGTGGACTTCGGCGCCACCGACGGCCCGATGAACGACGACGCAGATCGCGGCGGTGCCGGCAACGTGGTGCACATCCCGACCGTGCTCGGCGCGGTCGTCGTGACCTACAACCTGCCGTCGCTCGGCGCGACCAGACTCAAGCTCGACGGCACCGACGGTCGTGGACATCTTCATGGGCCGGATCACCAAGTGGAACGACCCGCGGATCGCCGCGCTCAACCCCGGCGTGACGCTGCCCAAGCATGGACCTGATCGTGGTCCACCGCTCCGACGGGTCGGGCACGACGTACGTCTTCACCGACTACCTCACCAAGGTCTCCGCGGAGTGGAAGGACAAGGTCGGGCTCGCCACGTCGGTGAACTGGCCGGTCGGCCTCGGCGGCAAGGGCAACGAGGGCGTCACCCAGCAGGTCAAGCAGGTCGAGGGCGCGATCGGCTACGTCGAGCTGATCTACGCGATGGCGAACAACCTGCCCTACGCCGCAGCTCAAGAACGCGGCCGGCAAGTTCGTGGCGCCCGACGCTCGAGTCGGTCACCGCCGCCGCGGCCGGCGTCAAGCTGCCGGCCGACACCGACTTCCGGGTCTCGATCACCAACGCCCCCGGCGCCGATGCCTACCCGATCGCCTCGTTCACCTGGCTGCTGGTCCGGCTCGACACCGGACGCGCGCCAAGGCCAAGCTGATCCGGGACTTCCTCACCTGGATGATCACGCGACGAGGCCCAGGCGATGGCGGCGGAGCTGCACTACGCGCCGCTGCCGGCGGAGGTCGCGGCCTGGTCGCGCAGCGGATCCAGCAGCCTGCGAGAGCTGGCGAGCCGGCGCAATGCCCGGATCCGGCGGCGTCCATCGAACTGGGGTCCCCGGCCCGCACCGTCGTCCGAGTCACCATCCGTTACAATGCCGTGACCAGCCAGGGGGGGGCACCGGTAAACTCCCCGTCATGTCAACGACCATCGCCCCTGGACCCGATCCGGCCGAGCCCGCCGACGGCGCCTCGACGCTGGCCGGCTCCCGACGGCGACCGGCTCTTCAAGGGCGGTGCTGACGCTCGCCGCCGCTGACGATCCCGGTCCTGCTCGGCTTCCTGGTCTACGAGCTGTACGTCGGCTCCGCAGCTGGCGATCGAGCGGTTCGGGCTGGGGTTCGTCACCCGAGCACCTGGGACCCGGTGGCCGAGGAGTTCGGCGCGCTGCCCCTCATCTTCGGCACCCTGCTCTCCTCCGCTGCTCGCCCTGCTCATCGCGGTGCCGCTCTCGCTCGGCGTGGCGATCTTCCTCACCGAGTTCGCGCCCGCGGGCGATCCGGCAGCCGATCGCCTTCGTGATCGAGCTGCTGGCGGCGATCCCCAGCGTGGTCTACGGCCTCTGGGGGATCTTCGTCCTGATCCCGATCCTGCACGACGCACGTCTTCCCGTTCCTGCGAGACGCGCTCGGCTTCCTCCCGTTCTTCACAGGGCCCGATCTACGGCCCGTCGATGCTGGCGGCGGGCATCATCCTCGCCATCATGATCATGCCGTTCATCATGTCGGTGTCGCGCGAGGTGCTGCTGGCGGTGCCCGGGCAGCCAGCGGGAGGCGGCGCTGGCGCTCGGCGCCACCCGCTGGGAGGCGGTGATCCGGCGATCGTGCCGTACGCCGCGCTCGGGCATCATCGGCGCGGTGATCCTCGGGCTGGGCCGGGCGCTGGGCGAGACGATGGCGGTGACCATGCTGATCGGCAACCGGCACGAGATCGCCGCCTCGCTCTTCGCCCCGGGCTACACGATGGCGGCGGTGATCGCCAACGAGTTCACCGAGGCGGCGGACCGACATCCACCTCGTCCGCGCTGACCTACGTGGCGCTGGTGCTGTTCCTGGTGACGGTGCTGGTGAACGCCGGCGGCGCGGCTGCTGATCTGGCGGGTGGCGCGCGGGCCGCCGGGAGGCAAGGCGCTGATGAACCGGCCAGTGCTTCCGCCGCGGGAGGTCAGCAACGTGCATGGTCGGGCTGATGGTGCCTGGCCGTGGTCGCTGGCGGTGCTGCCGCTGCTTCTTGATCCTGGTCAACCTGGTGGTCAAGGGCGCCGGGAGCCTCGTCGCCTGGCTTCTTCACCCGGATGCCCGTGCCCGCGGGCGAGACCGGCGGCGGGGTGGCCCACGCCATCGTCGGCACCCTCGATCATCGTCGGGACTCGCCAGCGCTCATCGGGCTGCCCGATCGGCATCGGCGCGGGGATCTACTGCGCCGAGTATCCCGGGCACCCGACTCGCCACGGTCACCCGGTTCGTGGCGGACGTGATGAACGGCACGCCCGTCCATCGTGGTCGGCGTGTTCGCCTGGACCCTGATCGTGGCCGCGCCAGAAGCACTTCTCCGCCCTGGCCGGGAGCGTGCGCGCTGGCGATGCTCATGATCCCGATGGTCATGCGCACCACGGAGGAGCTGATCAAGCTGGTGCCGCGATTCGCTCCGGGAGGCGGCCCTGGCGCTCGGCTATCCCGCGCTGGCGCACCACGCCTGTACATCGTGGTGCGCACCGCCCTGCCCGGCATCGTCACCGGGACCCTGCTGGCCGTGGCCCGGATCGCCGGGGAGACGGCGCCGCTGCTGTTCACCGCGCTGGGCAGCCAGTTCCTGCAGCTGCGACCTGAACCAGCCGATGGCGGCGCTGCCGCTGACGGTCTACACCTACGCCACCGGCCCGTACGAGGAGTGGCACCAGCTGGCGTGGGCGGCCGCGCTGGTGCTGATCCTGGTGGTGCTGGTGCTGAGCATCGGCGGCCCGGCTGGCCACCCGGGAGAAGGTTCGTCCGGCCATGGCTGAGCCGCCGGTCACATCGCCTCGGCCACCGGACCAGCTCACCGCGATGTACGGCAAGTTCACCGCGGTGAAGGACGTGTCGCTCGGACTTCGCGGCCAATCGCGGTCCACGCGCTCATCGGCCCGTCGGGCTGCGGCAAGTCGCACCTTCCTGCGCACCCTGAACCGGATGCACGAGATGACCGCCGGCGGCTGGATCACCGGGCGGGTGCTGCTCGACGGGGAGGACGTCTACGCGCGCGCGGGTGAGCCCGATGCAGCTGCGCCGCCGGGTCGGGATGGTGTTCCAGAAGCCGACCCCGTTCCCGACGATGTCGATCTACGACAACGTGGCGGCCGGCCTGCGGCTGAACGGCCGGCTGCCCCGGGGCGGAGCTGGACGACGTCGTGGAGCGGTCGCTGCGCCAGGCGGCGCTGTGGGACGAGGTGAAGGACCGGCTGCAGCGCCAGCGCGCTGGCGCTCTCCGGCGGCCAGCAGCAGCGGCTCTGCATCGCGCGCACCATCGCGCCGCGGCCGGAGGTGATCCTGCTGGACGAGCCGACCGCGTCGCTCGACCCGGCCGGGCACCCAGCGGATCGAGGAGCTGGTCTTCGACCTCAAGCGAGGACTACACCATCGTCATCGTCACCCACAACATGCAGCAGGCGGCCCGGGTGTCGCGACACGACCACGCTTCTTCTACCTGGGCACCATGATCGAGACCGGGCCGACGCCGCCAGATCTTCACCGCCCCGAAGCGAAGAGCAGACCGAGGCCTACATCACGGGACGGTTCGGATGAGCCCATGACCCAGACGCTCGACGCGCCGGGCTCGCCGCCCGCGCCCCAGGCGCGATGCCCTGCTCGCACCCCTGCCCCTGCGGGCCCGGCACGCGGCGCCGCGCCCGCGCGGCGGCCAGCGAGGCCCGGGACTTCCGCTTCTGGTACGGCGGGGCCACCTCGACGCTCACGGGGATCGGCCTCGACGTTGCCCCGCGCAGGCGGTCACCGCCATCATCGGCCCGTCGGGCTGCGGCAAGTCCACCTTCCTGCGGTCGATCAACCGGATGAACGACCTGATCCCGGCACACCGGCCACGAGGGCGACATCCTGGTGACGGCGCGTCGGTCTTCGCGCCGGGCACCGACCTGGTGACGCTGCGGCAGCGGGTGGGCATGGTGTTCCAGCGGCCCAACCCGTTCCCGAAGTCGATCTACGACAACGTGGCCTACGGGCCCGCGCTCAACGCGCTGGTGGCCGCGGCGCGACCTGCCGGACCTGGTCGAGCGCTGCCTCCGGCAGCGCGGCGCTGTGGGACGAGGTCAAGGACCGGCTGGACGAGGCCGGCGACCGGCCTCTCCGGCGGCCAGCAGCAGCGGCTCTGCATCGCCCGGGCGCTGGCCAACCAGCCCGACGTGCTGCTGATGGACGAGCCCTGCTCGGCCCTCGACCCCATCGCCACCCAGCGGGTCGAGGAACTGATCTTCGAGCTCGAAGCAGGACTACACGATCGTGATCGTCACCCACAACATGCAGCAGGCGGCGCGGGTGTCCGACTACGACCGGCTTCTTCGACCGCGGCGAGCTGATCGAGTTCGGCGAGACCGAGCAGATCTTCACCGCCCCGGCCCACGAGCGCACCGAGGCGTACATCACCGGGAGATTCGGATGAGCATCGACACCCACCGCCATTTCCACGACGAGCTGAACCACGTCAAGGTCCGGCTCCTGACCATGTCCGGCGAGGCCGAGGCGGCGCTCGGCGCTCGCGGTGGAGGCGCTGCTCGAGCGCGACACCGAGAAGGCGCAGCAGCGTCATCGCAGGGCGACCGCGTGATCGACACCATGGAGGTGGAGATCGAGGAGCAGTGCATCAACCTGCTCGCGCTGCAGCAGCCGATGGCGCGCGACCTCCGGATGCTCACCTCCGCGCTCAAGATCGCCAACGACCTCGAGCGGGTCGGCGACCACGCGGTCAACATCGCCCAGTCGGCCGAGCGGCTGGCCCAGGCGCGGCCCATCACGCCGGAGCCGGAGATCGTCGAGATGGCCCGGCTGGCCCGCGAGATGCTCTCCGACGCGCTCGAGGCGTTCATCCGCGGCGATGCCGCCGCGGCCCGCGAGATCTGCCTGCCGGGACGACAAGGTGGACGCCCTGCACCGCTCGGTGTTCCGGATCCTGCTCACCCACATGATGGAAGACCCGCACATGATCGGCGCCGGGCATGGAGCTCTTCCTGGTCAGCCGCAACCTCGAGCGGGTGGCCGACCTGGCCACCAACGTGGCCGAGGACGTCGTCTTCCTGGTGGAAGGCAAGTCCATCAAGCACCACGCGGAGGATCGGGGCGAGGCGCGCGCCTCCGGCGCCACCGGAGCCCGACGATCGCATGACCGCGTCCCCCTGCCCGACGGCGCGAGCGCCTCGCCGCCATCGACGTCGGCTCCAACTCGATCCGCCTGCTGGTGGCCGAGTACGGGCCGCGACCGGGCCTCACGGTCATCGACGAGGTGAAGGACCAGCCCCGGCTCGCCACCGGGCGTCGCCCAGACCGGCCGGCTGGACGAGGCCGCCATGGAGCGCGCCATCGAGGCGCTGCCGCGGATGCGGGAGCGTCTGCCGAGCGCCGGGGGGTCACCCGGATCGCCGCCGTCGCCACCTCGGCGGTGCGCGAGGCGACCAACGGCGCCGAGTTCGTCCGGCGGGTGCGGGAGGAGCGGGACTCGACCTCCGGGTCATCGACGCCGAGCACCGAGGCCGCACTCTCCTACCGCTCGGTGGCCCATCACTTCCCGCTGGAAGGCGGCCGCACCCTCGTGGCCGACATCGGCGGCGGCAGCCTCGAGCTGATCGGCGCCGTGGACGGGCTGGTCGAGCACAGCGTCTCCCTGCCCTTCGGCGCGGTGCGCCTCACCGAGCTGCATCTGCCGGCGGAGCGACACCCGCACCGCGCGTCCGGAAGCCTGCGGGAGTACCTCCGGCGCCAGTCCGCAGGAAGCTCCCGTCCGCGACTGGTCGGCGCGCTCACCCTCATCGGCTCCGGCGGCACGTTCACCAACCTCGGCCGGATGGCGGCCGCGCGGCGCGGCCTCTCCGCCGCCGACCCGGTGCACGGCATCGCGGTCACGGTCGGCCGAGGTGGAGCACCTGCTGGAGTGGCTGGCGCGGGATGAGCCCGAGCAGCGGCGCCGAGGTGCCGGGGCTGAACCCGCAGCGCGCCGACATCATCCTGGCCGGCCTGGCGGTGACCGCCGAGCTGCTCGAGCGGATCGATGGCCGGGAGGTGACGGTCAGCGCCTTCGGGCTGCGCGAGGGGCTGCTGCTGGAGATGGTCGGCGCCGACGCCGCGCCGGCGGCGGTCGACCCGCTCCGCCTGATCCGCGAGTTCGTCGAGCGCTGCCACGGCGACCGGCGCCACGTCGAGCACGTGCGGCATCCTGGCGCTCAAGCTCTTCGACCGCTCGGCGACGAGCTGGATGCCGGCGATGGAGGAACGCGACCTGCTGGAGGCCGCCGCCCTGCTCCACGACGTCGGCCAGCTGGTGAGCTACCGCAAGCACCACAAGCACAGCTACCAGCTCATCATGCACGCCGAGCGGCTGCCCTTCTCGCCCCGCGAGCGCCAGCATCGTGGCGCTGGTCAGCCGCTACCATCGGCGCACGGGCCCCGAAGAAGCACGAGGAGTTCGCCGCGCTGCCCAGGGAGGAGCAGGCGATCGTCCGGCGGCTCGCCGGGATGCTCCGGGTCGCGGACGGCCTCGACCGCGGCCACACCGCCATCGTGGAAAAGGTGACGATCGAACTCTGCCCCACCCGGCTCACCCTCAGCGCGGTGCCGCGCTACGCCGGTGCCGACCTGTCGCTCGAGTGCTGGGGCGCGGAGGAGCAGGCGGATCTGCTGGAAAAGGTGATGGCGCGCGAGGTCGTGATCGAGCCGCCGAGCATGTCGGGGGCGGACGGCGTTAGGTCCGACCCGAGTAGCGTCCTGCGTCTTAGCCCGCCAGCAGTTCAGTGATGGGGCGCGTCGGCCCGACCACGCCCGACCATCCTGCCGCCGCCGACGTCGCCGATCCGGTTCGCGCCGGCCCGGAGCATCGCGATCGCATCCTCGCGGTCCGGATCCCACCGCTGCCTTGACCCCAAGCTCGGCCCGACCGCCTGACGCGCGCAGCGCCACGCCTTCGGGCGTCGCGCCGCCCGCTGGATGGAACCCGGTGGAGGTCTTCACTGCCCGCGCCCCCGCCTCGATCGCCGTCCGCACCGCCAGGGTCCCGCTCCGGGAGGCAGCGCCGCCGACTCGACGATCACCTTGACCGTGCGGCCCTGGGCCGCATGCGCCACCGCCTCAATCTCGTCTCCCACCTGGTCCCAGCGGCCGGCCTTGGCCGAGCCCAGCGAAATCACCATATCGATCTCGGCAGCGCCATCGGCGACGGCGAGCCGGGTCTCGGCCACCTTCTGCGTCATTCCGGACGCCCCCAGCGGAAATCCCACCACGGCAACCACCCGCGTCGCCGAGGTGCCCAGACGACGGCTCGCGATTCCGACCCACTGCCCGTTCACGCAGACGTGACCGAATCCCAGACCGACTGCCTCGTCGCACAGGCGGAGGATGTCCGCCTCGGTGGCTTCGGGGCGGAGCAGTGTGTGGTCCAGCAATGCGCCGATGTCGCGCCGCTCACCCAGCCGTGCCAGCCAGGGAGGCAGGGTTCGACGCCCTCGGAACCGGAGCCTCGCGGATTGCCGGTGCAGCGCCACCAGCGCCTCGTCCCGGAACAGCGGCAGCAGCAGGACCCCCCCGACGAACCCGCCGATGTGAGCCCAGAAGGCCACACCGCCGCCGTCCTGCGACACGAACCCGCCGGCCAGCTGCAGCAGGAACCAGTAGCCCAGCATGAAGAACGCCGGAATCTCGAGGAAGAAGATGAAGACGAAGGTGTGTATCCGGGAGCGGGGATAGAGCAGGACGTAGGCCCCCATCACTCCTCCGATGGCGCCGGAGGCGCCGACCATCGGGACGGCGGACGACGGATTGGCGGCGACCTGGGCGGCCACCGCCGCCAGCCCGGCGAGGATGTAGAAGCCCAGGAACCGGCCCCGGCCCATGGCGTCTTCCACGTTGTTCCCGAAGATGTGCAGAAACCACATGTTGCCCAGCAGATGCATCCAGCTTCCGTGCAGGAACATCGAGCTGAGCGGCGCCAGCCAGGACCGCCCCTCCACCACCACGCACGCCGTGCCCCGGCCAAGCGGAATCCGGAATCCCACCGGCAGGCGCTGCAGGAACTCGCCCGGGATCATCCCCAATTCGCATACCGACCGGCTCAGCCCGGGCTCGCTCCCCATCCCCTGTACCACCAACCACATCGCCACGTTGGCCGCTATCAGCAGCCAGGTGACCACCGGGGTTCGGAGCGTCGGGTTGTCGTCGCGGATGGGGAACACGGCAGGGCTCGGCTCGGGTTCACAGCGGGATCGGTGGCCGCTGGGCGGCCCCGATCCCCGGGAACGCCGGATATTAGCTCGCCGCGCGGCACGGGGCGAGATTATTGTTCGGCATCTCAGCGGCGCCGAGGCGGGGATGGGTCTCCTGGCCCTGGAGGTGCGGGTGGCAAGGTGGGTTGTCCGTCTCGCACCTAAGCGCCCTCCGACCCACCCCTGCCTCGGCGCCGCCACCTCGAGATCAGTACGGCGATCAGGCGGCGTATTCGCCATCGCCCGCGCGCAAACCGTCCAACCGCCCGCCATGAGGCGCTCCCCCATCCGGCCGATTCTCCCCGCCCTGCTCCTCATCGCCGCCTCCGCCCTCCCGGCGCAGGCGCCGCCCGCGGGCGCCCTCGAGATCCGAGCGGTGGCCGCCCGGCCTTCGGTGCGGCCCGGAGACCAGCTGGTCATCGCCGTGGTGCTGGACCACCGCGCAGGTTTCCACACCTGGCCCAACCGGCCGGTGGTGCCGCCGGAGTTCGCCGGCGTAGTGCCGATCGCCACCACGGTCACGGTGGGCGCGCTGCCGCCGGGCGCCGAGCTCCGCCCGATGCAGTGGCCCGCCCCGGACACCGTGACGGTGCTGTACACCGGAGCACCGGTTGCGCTGCTCTCCTACGTTGGCCGGGCGATCGTCTACGTCCCGATCCAGCTCGCACCTGACACCCGGACCGGGACCACCCGCATCCCGCTCACCGTTCGGAGCCAGACCTGCGACGAGCGCATCTGCTATTTCCCCCAGACCACGGAACTCGGGGCCGAGTTCCTGGTGATCCCGGCGGACCAGGAGGCGGCCGCGACGGTCAACGAGCCGGAGCTCTTCCGCGGCTTCGGCATCGAGGGCTTCGCCGCGACCGGCTCCATGTCCGGCGCCGCCGGTGACGATGAACGTCTTCGGCTGGTCTTTCTCGCTCGACCCCAACGGCGCCGCCGGGATGTCGCTCCTGCTCCTCCTCGCCGCACTCGGCGGCTTCGCACTCAACTTTACGCCCTGCGTGCTGCCGCTCATCCCGATCAAGGTCCTGGGCCTCAGTCAGGCGGCCCAGGCTCCGGCTCGGCTCCGACTCCTCGGCCTGTCCATGTCCGCGGGGGTGGTGCTGTTCTGGCTGGCGCTGGGCGGCGCGATCGCCTTCGTGGCCGGCTTCACCGCCATCAACAGCCTCTTCCAGACCGCGTGGTTCGCGCCACTGGTGGGAACCGTCGTGGCGGTCATGGCGCTGGGGATGTTCCGCGGCGTGAACGTCTGGCTGCCGCAGGGGATCTATCGGTACGCGCCCAGGCAGGACACCGTAAGCGGCAGCGCTCGCCTTCGGAGTGATGACCGCGGTGCTCTCCACGCCGTGCACCGCGCCCTTCATGGCGGGCGCGGCGGCATGGGCGGCCACGCAGTCGCCCGCCACCACGCTCACCACCTTCGCCGCCATCGGCGCCGGGATGGCGCTGCCTTACCTGCTCCTCACCCTCCACCCCGGCCTGATCCGCAGGCTGCCCAAGGCGGGCCCGGCCAGCGTGGTGGTGAAGGAGGTCATCGGCTCCTGATGCTGGCCGTGGCGGCGTTCTTCATCGGCAGCTCGGCGTCGGCCTGGTTCCAGACCCCGCCCGATCCGGCGACTCGAGCGACTGGTGGGTGGTAGCCGGATTCCTCGGCGCCGCCGCCGGCTGGCTGGGACTCGCAGCTGGCAACTCGCCCGGCGTGCGCGGCCCGCGATGGACCGGAGCGCTCGTGGCGCGCTCGGCGTTCTGGCGGCGGCGGGGCTGGGCCGGAGCCTCAGCAGCCCGGGACCGATCACCTGGGTCTACTACACCGCCGGAGCGCTTCGCCGAGGCCGTGGCAGACGAGCACGTCATCGTCCTGGACTTCCACCGCCGAGTGGTGCCTCAACTGCAAGGCCCTGGAGGCGGCGGTGCTGCATCGGGAGGAGATCGTGGCCCTGCTCCAGCGCCCGGGGTGGTGCCGATGCGCGTGGACCTCACCTCGACAATCCCGCCGGCAGCGCCAAGCTCGCAGGAGCTGGAGTGGGTGGGCATCCCGCTCGCTGGCGGTCTACGGGCCGAAGCTCGGCTACGGCTCGCCCCGGGAATTCGTACACCGTGCAGATGGTGGTGCGGCGGTGGAGGAGGCCGGGGAGGGCGAGCCGACGAGCTCGTTGCTCGCGCAGACGGCGCCCCGCATGCCTCTTGTTCGGGCGCCTGGCCGCAAGGGATCGGTGAGCTGCCGAGCGGCGGGCGGCTCGCGAGGCACCGGTGCCGGCCGTCGCGCCCGGTCAGGTCCACCATCGACGCAAGGCAGGCGGCACCTGCGCCCAGCGAGGAAGGACGCCGCCCGCCGCTAGGCGATCCATCCAATCCCTTGCGGCCAGGCGCCCGACGAGAGGGGCGCAGGCGCCGCCGCTCTCTGAGGTCCCTGGACCGAGCCCCGAGGCGCCCGGCGGCCCCCATGGGCGCAGGCACCCGCGCGGGGAGTCGGCCAATCCCTGCCATCGCCGGCCTCCCGGCCCAATCCCCGCCCTCTCCCCTGCCAATTTCTGCCAATCTGGCGGAAAATCCCGGTACATCACTTGCCCAATGGGTCTCCGATAGACCTCGGCGGGCAGTTCCGGCCACGGAGCGCCCGCCATTGACCTGAATACGGAGACCCTCATGAGCTCGAAGATCATCGGCATCGACCTCGGCACCACCAACTCGGTCGTCGCGGTCATGGAGGGCGGCGACCCGGTCGTCATCCCCAACGCCGAGGGCGGCCGGACCACGCCGTCGGTCGTGGCCTTCACCAAGGACGGCGAGCGGCTGGTGGGCCAGGTGGCCAAGCGCCAGGCGGTCACCAACCCCAAGCAGACACGATCTTCTCGATCAAGCGCTTCATGGGCCGGCGCATGAACGAGAGTCACCGAAGAGAGCCGCGCGGGTGCCCTACAAGGTCGAGGCCGGCACCAACGGCCTCGCCGCGGTGGAGATCGCCGGGCAAGAAGTACACGCCGCCCGAGATCTCCGCGATGATCCTGCAGAAGATGAAGCAGACCGCCGAGGACTATCTCGGCACGAAGGTCGAGAAGGCCGTCATCACCGTGCCCGCCTACTTCAACGACGCCCAGCGCCAGGCCACCAAGGACGCCGGCAAGATCGCCGGCCTCGAGGTGCTGCGCATCATCAACGAGCCGACGGCCGCGGCGCTGGCCTACGGCCTGGACAAGAAGAAGGACGAGAAGATCGCGGTCTTCGACCTCGGCGGCGGCACCTTCGACATCTCGATCCTCGAGCTGGGCGAGGGCGTCTTCGAGGTGAAGACCACCAACGGCGACACCCACCTGGGCGGCGACGACTTCGACCAGCGGCTGATCGACTGGCTGGTGGCCGAGTTCAAGAAGGACCAGGGCATCGACCTGTCCAAGGACCCGATGGCGCTGCAGCGGCTCAAGGAAGCCGCCGAGAAGGCCAAGATGGAGCTGTCCAGCACCACGCAGACCGACATCAACCTGCCGTTCATCACGGCGGACCAGTCCGGGCCCAAGCACCTGAACATCACGCTCACCCGGGCCAAGTTCGAGCAGCTGGTGGACGACCTGATCCAGCGCACCATCCCGCCCATGCAGCAGGCGCTCAAGGACGCGGGGCTCGATCCGAAGGAGATCGACGAGGTGATCCTGGTCGGCGGCTCGACCCGGATTCCCAAGGTCCAGGAGATCGTCAAGGAGTTCTTCGGCAAGGAGCCCAACAGGGCGTCAACCCCGACGAGGTCGTGGCCATCGGCGCCGCGATCCAGGGCGGCGTGCTGGCCGGCGAGGTGAAGGACGTCCTCCTGCTCGACGTGACGCCGCTCTCGCTCGGCATCGAGACCCTGGGCGGGGTGCACCACCGTGCTCATCGAGCGGAACACGACGATCCCGACCAAGAAGTCGGAGATCTTCTCCACCGCGGAGGACAACCAGACCACGGTGGAGATCCACGTGCTCCAGGGCGAGCGCCAGATGGCGGTGGACAACCGCACGATCGGCCGGTTCCAGCTCACCGGCATCCCGCCGGCACCGCGCGGCATGCCGCAGGTCGAGGTCACCTTCGACATCGACGCCAACGGCATCCTGCACGTCTCCGCCAAGGACAAGGCCACCGGCAAGGAGCAGAAGATCCGGATCGAGGCCTCGAGCGGCCTGTCGGACGCCGAGATCGACAAGATGGTCAAGGACGCCGAGGCGCACGCGACGGAGGACAAGGCAGCGCCGCGAGCAGATCGAGGCGCCGGAACCAGCTCGACGGCCTGGTCTACAAGGTGGAGAAGGACAGCAAGGAGTGGGTGGACCGGCTGGCGGCGGACGCCAAGAGCCGGCTCGACAACGCCGTCGAAGGCGCCAAGGAGGCGCTCAAGACCGGCGACCACGACCGCATCAAGACGGCGCTCGACGAACTCAACGGCGCCTACTCGGCGGCCGGCGCGTCACTGTACCAGAGCGCCCAGGCGTCGACCGGCAGCACCGAGGCGCCGCGCCGGCGCCGCTGACGGCCAGAGGGCGCCCGAAGGAGGACGTGGTGGAGGCCGACTACGAGATCGTGGACGAGGGCAAGAAGTCAAGTCACCGCGGGACGCGATACGAGCGATTGGGGAGCGCCACGGCGGAGGAGGGTCTCCAGGCGCTGGATGCGCGTGGCGGTGGTCTTGCGCACCTACGCGCCTTCTGACCCGCGTGTCACCCCCCGGCCGCATCCCTCGCGTTCCGTTCCCGGACCGTTTCCCGCTGCGACGGAACCCGGAACACGCATCGGACATACATTAGATTCGACAGACCTTAGCGGAGGACCCAGATGTCGGTTCGTTCACTCAATTGGCTCAAGTTCGGCGGCCTGGTGACCTTGGCATTCGCGCTGGGCCTCCTCTTCGCCGGCCTGCTCGACCTACCCAGCCGGTCCACCGCCCAGGAGCAGGGCCGGCCGGCGCGCCGCCATCCAGCCGGTCGCAGGCGCCGTCCATCCCGCCAGACCGAGATGCTGTCGGACCTCTCCGACGCCTTCGCCGCCGTGTCCGAGCAGGTCCGGCCGAGCGTGGTGTTCATCCGGAGCCAGCGGACCGAGCGGGCCAGCCGGATTCCGCCCGGCATGGAGCAGTTCTTCCGGCAACGCCCCCCGGCGCCCCGAAGTCCAGCGCGGGTACCGGGTCGGGCTTCATCGTGTCGAAGGACGGCTACATCCTGACCAACAACCACGTGGTGGAGGGCGCCGAGAAGGTCACGGTCAAGCTGTTCGACCGGCGCGAGCTCGAGCGCCACGGTCGTCGGCACCGATCCGCTGACCGACGTGGCGGTCATCAAGATCGATGCGCCGCGGCTCGTGCCGGCGGCGTTCGGCAACAGCGACGAGACCCGGATCGGCGACTGGGTGCTGGCCGTGGGCAATCCCCTGGGCGAGGAGTTCACCTTCACCGTCACCTCCGGCATCATCAGCGGCAAGGGCCGGAGCCTCCGGGCGCTGCAGCGGGGCCAGGCGGCCATCGAGGACTTCATCCAGACCGACGCCGCCATCAACCCCGGCAACTCCGGCGGCCCGCTCATCAACGTGCGGGGCGAGGTGATCGGCATCAACTCGGCCATCGCCAGCGAGACCGGCACCTACATGGGCTACGGCTTCGCCATTCCGATGAACCTGGCGCGCACCGTCATGAACCAGCTGGTCACCAGCGGCAAGGTGCAGCGGGCCGCGCTGGGCATCGAGGTACGGGACGCCACCGAGAACGACGCGGCCTACGTCGGCCTCAAGGACATCCGCGGGGTGCTGGTCTCGGCCTTCCCGGCCGGGATCCAGTCGCCGGCCGAGCGCGCCGGGCTCGAGGTGGGAGACGTGATCGTGTCGGTGGACGGCCAGCCGGTGAGCTACGTGGCCCAGCTGCAGCAGCTGGTCGGCTTCCGCCGCCCCGGTGAGGCGGTGAAGGTGGAGGTCGCCCGCAAGGGCGGCGCTGCGCAAGACCTTCAGCGGTGCGGCTGATGGAGCAGGCCTCCGAGCCGCAGCTGGCCGTCGGGGAGGACGCAGATGCGCCCGACCAGAACACCGATGAGTCGGTGAGCATGGACGCGCTCGGCGCCTCGGTGCAGACGCTGACTCCGGCCATCTGCCCAGGAGCTGCAGCTCGGCCGCGAGATCCGCGGCGTGCTGATCACCGCGGTGGATCCCAACGGGCCGGCCTATTCGCAGCTCTTCACCGCGGAGGAGGGCGGGCCCGACATCATCCAGAGCGTCGAGGGCACGCCGGTGCGGACCGACGCCGAGCTCCGCAGTGCGCTCAGCAAGGCCGGCAAGGGCGCCATCGTGACGCTCAAGGTCTACAACCCCCGCGCCGGCCGGAGCCGGGTGGAGCGGGTGCGGCTGCAGTAGGGCGGCGCCCGAGCGCCAGGAGGGCGCGCGCGGCGCGAGGAAGTGGCGGTTAGGCGATTGGCCGAGGGTGGGGTCCGAGAGGATCCCACCCTTTGCGCTGGGCGGGTCGGCGGCCGCGCCGCCCCGGGGTCGCGCGTGAGACCTGCGGCGAGCACCGGGGATGATTAGGTGTCAATCATGCCGGATCGTGCCGCCTACCCTACCCGCAAGGGCCGCCTCCGGGACCCGGAGGCGCCTTCGCCTCCCTCGAGGCCCTGGCGCCAGAGGCTTCGGCTGCGCCGGGTGCCGGGCCCCTCGCCCGCTCCAGGCATGGGCCTTCCATCCCGGGCTGACCGATGAACCCCGACTTCGTCGGATGTTAGCCGATCCCGCCGGCGGGTCTCGCCTGACGATCTTTCGGTGGTGCGCCACCGCATGCACGATCATCCTGGCACGCTGGCACGAACCTCGCTTCCCAGCAAATCCGGCCGGGTCTTTTGTTGGGGAATCGTCCCGGCCCCACGGGTTTGTCAGGCACACGGTGCGGCGCCCAACCGCCGCCCCGCTCCCCGAAAGGGGGTTATATGAACCGCGATACACGCAACATTGTAGAATCCGGCGAGCGGGCGGATGCCTTCCAGCAGGCCCACCCCTTCGGCACTCCGGCCGAGAGTGCCATCGCCGCCGGCCTGGCGGAGAAGCTGGCCCGGGCGCTGGAGTTGGACGCCCAGGCCGCATCCGGGGAGAATGCCGAGCGCATTGCCACTCGAATCCGTCGCGGCCTCGGCACGTCCTCCGCGGCGATCTACTCCGCCCGCTGGCGCGTATCGCAAGGGGGCGGAGGCCGAGGAGCCGGAAGTGGCCAAACTGGTGCAGGTGCCCTCGGTGAAGGCGCGGATCGGTACCTTCCGTCGGGTGATTCGTACCACGGCGGACCTGTTCAAGACGAGGGAGGAGTTCTTCCTGAGTCACGGGAAGCCGCCCACCGTGCCGGCCGGACTGACCCAGTCGGTCGAGAAGTACGAGGCGGCGGTGCAGCAGACCTTTGCAGCCAGCCGGGCCCACGTCGGCGCCAACGCCGAACTGGACGAGCTGGCCGCGGGGATTCTGACCGTGGTGCAGCAGCTGGACGGGATGAATCACTTTCGCTTCCGGGACGATCCCGAGAAGCTGGCGGCCTGGATCAGCGCCCGCGATGTCCCGTGGCCCCACCCGGCCCGCAAGCCAGCGCCGTCGGACGGCACCCCGCCCGCCGTCGCGTCCTGAACGCGGAGGAACTAGATGACCCAGGAGTCTCCCGCCTGACCCCGCCGCCAATGGCCCGATGCGTTGGCGGCGGGTTCAGTTCCACTTCATGTCATGCGCCTCGAGGGACCGCGGCATCTCCCCCCGCACCGAGGCGCCCCGCTCCCGCCCCTGGAGCACTCTGGGCCAGCCGAATTCGCTGGCTATATTCCTCCCACGCGAACGTGGCGGAACTGGTATACGCGCAGGACTTAGGATCCTGTCCCGCAAGGGGTCCGGGTTCGACTCCCGGCGTTCGCATCCCCTCCCACCGCCGAGGCTCCATGACCGACGACGCCACCAACCTCGAAGTCCGGAGATTCCTCAAGCAGTTCGGGGTCGCGGCCCAGCGGGCCATCGAGGACGCCGCACGGACCCCTGGCGCGGGGAAGACGCTGCGTCTCAAGGCGACGCTGAGCATCAACAATCAGGCGGATGCCCACGTCGAACAGGGTGAGGTCCGGCTGGGCTGAGGGACGGAACGGCCTTCCTCAGAAACCAGACGCCAGCGAGGGATCTCCAGGCCGAGCCGCCCCGGAAATCCCTCGCTTGACACCTCGGTCACAACCCACCGCTCCCCATCGGGTGTCGGAACCTTCGACCCCTCTTACCGCCGCGGCGGCAGGAAGATGTTCACCTCCGCCCGCTGTCCCTCCAGCAGGTGCACGCCGCAGAAATAGCCGGTCCCAAACCGCTTCGCGGAATCGGCCTGCGCCACCAGGTCGTACTTCCCGGCTCGGAGCCCCCGGAGGCGGAACCTTCCCTCACGGTTGGTCTCCACCACTCCCACCAGCTCACCGGTCCGGCCGCAACCCACCGGCGGCGGGGGCGGCGGAGGATTGGTGTCCGTCGGAATGGTGTCGGTCGGTGGAGGAGGGGGCGGCGGCGGGCCGGAATCCGGACGCAGGGTGTCCATCGGTGGGAGCGGATCCAGCATCGCCATGAACTGCATCAGCGGCACCATGCCGCTGTCGGGCGGCGTGCCGGTGGTATCGCTCGGGATGGTATCCACGAGATAGATCGAGACCCGGGCGCCGGCCACCGGGATGGTGGCGCTGTCCGGCGAAAACCTGAGCGTGACCACCCTCCCCTGGATGCTGGAGCTGCCGTTCCCGCCGATGGAGGAACCACCGCTCAACCCGGGGTCGGTCGCCTGCTCTCCACATCCAGCCATCAGCCCGATGAACAGGGCCCCGCTCCACCAGTACCGCGACCGCATCGTAGCCTCCTCGGAAACCGTCGAATCGATGGGCCCGTCCGGCGGGATGGCCTGACGGGGAGAGGGCCGGCCTCTAGTGTCGGCCGGCCCGCGTCGGATCGTCACCGCTATCGGCTGAGTTCACCGATCGGCGGCCCCGATCACACCGTCAGACCCCGCACCTCCGCCGGAAGTCACCCTGTGACCATTCACGCCCTGCCCGGGTCCTACTGACATGATCTCGACAGACGCCGAGCTCGTTGTTCGGGCACGCGCGGGCGATCTGGCGAGCTACTCGGCGCTGCTGGCGCGGCACCGCGCCAGTCTGGAACGCTACGCCATGCGGCTGCTGGGCAATCGGGAGGACGCAGAAGAGGCGCTGCAGGATTCGCTGGTCCGCGCCTGGCAGGCGCTGGATCAATGTCAGCAGCCGGACCGCGTCCGGAGCTGGCTGTTCCGGATCCTCGTCAATCGTTGCCGCAGCCGGCTGTCGCGCCAGGATCGGATTGACCGGGGGCCGGACGGAGAGGAAGCCCTGCTCCGCGCCGCCTCACCGCCTCGAGCCGAGGAGGAGGCCTGGCGGGAAGAGATCGTCCGGGCGCTCGGCCGGCTCCCCGCAGACCAGCGGGAGGCCTTCCTGCTCAAGCACGTCGAGGAATTCAGCTATGAGGAAATCAGCGAACTCACGGGAGCCGGCATCCCCGCGCTCAAGATGCGGGTGAACCGCGCCTGTGCCCGCCTGCGGGAGCTGCTGGAGGACGTCTATCGTGCCTGACAACATGTCCGATACCGGTGCCACCGATTGGCTGGGCCCGGTCACCGCCGAGCTCCGGCGTCCGGTCTCTTTGGGAGACGGCTACCTCGACCGCGCCATGGCGGAGCTGGTCGCCCGCCCCGCCCGGGCTCGTCGTCAGGCATGGCGCGTGGTCACCGCCCTGGCTCTCGCCGCCGGCCTGGTGGCGGTGATCGGACTCGGCGTCTTCCGCCCGGGACCAACCGCCGGGGCGCCGGTGCGGTTTGCCCTCGAGGCCCCGGCCGGCGCGGTGGCGCTGGTGGGAGACTTCAACGACTGGGATCCCCGGGCGCTCCCCCTCACCCGCCGGGACGGAGAATGGAGCGTCACCCTTCGCTTGCCCCCGGGCCGCTACCGCTACGCCTTCGTGGCGGACGGAGATCGCTGGTTCAACGACCCCAGCCACCCGGCGGCGCCCGACGAGTTCGGCACTCCAACCTCGGTGATCACCGTTGCCAACTGACCGCCTGTACTCCGCGCTGGCCCTGGGCGCCCTGTGCTTCCTCGGCGCCGCGCGCCTCGAGGCCCAGGACCCGCGCCTGACCATCCGACTCCCCGGCGGGGTCGCCCGCGCGGTCCAGTCCACCATAGACAGCGCCACCCGGGAGGGTCTCCCCGCCGATCCGCTGGTGCAGAAGGCGCTCGAGGGCTGGAGCAAGGGCGCCGACTCCGCCCGCATCGTGACCGCGGTGCGCATCCTGGCCGCCTCACTCGGCGGCGCTCGGCAGGCACTCGGTAGCGCGGCACCGGCCGGCGATCTGGTGGCCGGTGCGGCGGCGCTGCGGGCCGGCGCCGAGCCGGCGGCGCTCACCGCCCTGCGGAACCTCCGCCGCTCCGACCCGCTGGCCGTGCCGCTCAGCGTGCTGGCGGACCTGCTCACCGCCGGCATCGTCCCGGAACGGGCCTGGTCGTCGGTGCGGGAGATGGCCTCCCGCGGCGCCAGCGACGCCGCCTTCCTCCGGCTCCGCGATGAGATGGTTCCCATGGGTGGCGAGCGCCCGCTCCCGCCCGCGGTGGAGCGTCCGCCCGGAGCCCCGATCCCCGCGAGCCGAGAGCGGCCGTGAAGCCCTACTCGCTGTTCCTGCTCGCCGGTCTCGCCACCGGCGCGGAGGCCCAGGTGGCGGCGCGCGTTGACCTGGGCGTCGGCGGTCCGGGCAATGGCCGGCCCGGGGCTGCGGCGCTCTGGTCGGTAGCGCCCAGCCTGCTGTGGGAGTCCGGGGCCTACCGGTTGCGGGCCGAGGGGGAATACGGCGAGTTCGCGGTCATCGGCCAAGGGGCGCAGGGACAGCTCGAGGGCTCGTGGTTCGGGCGGCTGGGCTCGCCGTTCCTTATAGAGCTGACGGGCCAGGGGCGCGGCACCGCGCTCCGCTCCGGCGCCCGCGGCCAGGGGGATGCCGGCGCTCGCCTGCACCTCGTCGAGAGCCGGCGGGGACTCTGGGCCGGCGCCCAGGCGGGCCGGGACGGCCGCGGCCCTACCATACGCTGGGAGGCGGCCGCCTGGCAACGCATCGGTGATCTCTGGGTGCAGCTGCAGGGGTCCCAGACCTCGGCGATCGACCTGGTGCGCCGAGAGGATGTGGCGCCTGACACGCTCACGCCGCGGCCGGATACGTTGTTCCGCGAGCAGGTCCGGGTCCACACCGATATCGGCACCTGGCTCCACTGGCGCCGGGGCCCGATTCAGCTGGCGGGTGCCCTGGGGCGGCGGTTCGGCGTCGTCGAACCCGCACCCGCCGTTGGACGGAACGCCCCCGGCACCGGCGATCCGCTCCTCGAGCTCTCCACCCGCAAACCCAGGGCGGTGACCTGGTGGACCGTGGAAGGGCGCCTCTGGCTGACAGAACAGGTGGGACTGCTCGCCTCCGGCGGCTATCAGCCGCCCGACGGGTCGCTCCGCACTCCGGGGGGCCGCTTCCTCAAGCTGGGCCTGAGCGCGGCGCTCCCGCGCGGGGGACGGGAGGCCGCCGCCACCCTCCCCGCTCCACGTCCCCGGACGGTGGAGCTGAAGTCCCTAGCCGATGGATTCCAGGAGATGCTGATCACCGCCCCTGGAGCCCGGGAAGTGGAGCTCATGGGCGACTTCACCGACTGGCTGCCGGTGCCCCTGGTCCGGGCCGGCGGCGGGCGCTGGCGCCTCAGGCTTCGGCTCCCGCCCGGTGCGTATGGCCTGAACGTCCGCTATGACCGGGGCGCCTGGGTGGTGCCTCCCGGGCTTCCGGTCATGAGAGACGATTTCGGCGGAGAGACGGGCGTGCTGCTGGTACGGTGAGCGGCCGCCAGGTCGGCCGCGACCACCCGGGCCGACCGGTCAGGGAGGCGGCTCCTGGGCCGCGGAACGACGCAGCAGCGCCAGACGGACGGCATCCACCACCAGGCGGAGGTCGTCCGTCTTGGCCAGGAGGGGAACGCCTCGCTGCTCGATGGGTGTATGGACCTTCGGGTCGCGGGCGGCGCCGGTGAGGAACACCACCCTGCCCAGCAGGGTTGGGGCACGCTCCATGAGCCGGTCGTAAAACTCCAGCCCGCTGACTTCCGGCATGAGGACGTCGCTCACCACGGCGTCGGGACCCGGCGGCTCGGCGACCAGCCGGAGCGCCTCAGCGGCGGAGGCTGCTTCGGTGACCCGGTAGCCGGCGCGCTCGAACAGCGCCCGGAGTGCCCGGCGCATCGAGATTTCGTCATCCACGACCAGAACAGTCAGCACAAGTCCTTGGGCGGCAAGGCGTTGGTTGGAGCCGTCGGGATGCCCGGGCGGCCCGGGCACCGGCTACCGCTTCAGTATCGGCACCCCGGTGATCTCATTTGACCCCCGGGGATCGGGCGGGGTAGATTGCCGCCCATGTCGGACATCTCAATAGTAACGACCAAGGAAGACGTGGCTTCGAAATCCCTCCAGGTAACGGTCCCGGTGGACCGGATCCAGAAGGCGGAATCGAACGCCATAAGGTACTACAGTCAGCGGGCCCGGCTGCCGGGATTCCGCCAGGGCAAGGCGCCGGAAGCCATCGTGCGCCGCCGGTTCGGGGAGGCGATCCGCCAGACGGTCCTGGAGGAGCTCATCCGGGAGAGCTGGGACGCCGCGCTCAGCGCCGAGTCGCTCAAGCCCATCGCCGAGCCGCATATCCACCACCTCAAGTTCGAGGAAGGCCAGCCGCTGGAGTTCGAGTTCCATGTCGAGATCCGTCCCGATGTGGCCCTCGCTCGTCCGGGCGGGTTCACCATCCAGCGGACGGTCAAGCCGGTGACCGACGCCGATGTCGAGGAGCGGCTCCGAGACCTGCAGGAGCGCAAGGCCACCTGGATTCCGGTCGAGGGCGACAAGCCCGCGCCTGGCCAGATGGTCCGGCTGGAGGTGGCCCCGATCGAGGAAGCGGGAGTTGGTGCCGCCCAGCCGTACAATATGGTGCTGGGAGAAGGACGCGCCATTCCGGATGTCGAGGAGCGAGTCATGACGCTCCTTCCCGGGGAGTCGGTGGATACGGAGGTGCGCTTTCCCGATGACTTCCCGGACGAGAGCCGCCGGGGGCAGTCGCGCCGGGTACGGATCGCGCTCCACGAGATCAAGCGGCAGGAACTGCCCATCCTGGACGACGCCTTTGCCCGTGAAGTCGGCGACTTCGACACCCTCGACGCCCTGCGCCAGGCGCTTCGAGCGGACCTGGAGCAGGACGCCCGGGCCCAGGCCGATTCCGGGGTCCGGCAGGAGCTGCTGCAGCAGCTGTACTCCGCCAACGACATTCCGGCCCCCGGGTCGCTGGTGGAGAAGCTGATCAAAGGGTACATGCAGGCGTACCAGATCCCGACCGAGCAGTTCGACACGTTCTCGGCCGAGTTCCGGCCGGTGGCGGAACAGCAGGTCCGGCGGGAGCTGGTGCTGGACGCGGTGGTGGACAGCCAGAAGCTGGCGGCCACCGAACAGGATATTGACACCCGAGTGGCGGAGCTGGCGGCGGCACGGAACCTGCCTGCCGGTAAGCTCTACGCCGAGCTCGAGAAGGCCGGGCGGCTCCGGGAACTGGAACGCTCACTCACTGAGGACAAGGCGTTTGCCTGGCTCCTCCAGCAATCCACTGTGGTAGACGCGTGAGCACCCCAATGGCCACTCTGTTTCCTCCGTACGTCATCGAGCGGTCGAGCCGCGGCGAGCGGTCGTACGACATCTTCAGCCGCCTGCTGATGGACCGCATCGTCTTTCTCGGCGCGCCGATCAACGACGACGTGGCGAACATCATCATCGCCCAGCTCCTGTTCCTCGAGGCCGACAACCCCGAGCGGGACATCTACCTCTACGTCAACTCGCCGGGCGGCGTGGTGTCGAGCGGGCTCGCCATCTACGACACCATGCAGTACCTCCGGGCCCCGGTGAACACCATCTGCATGGGCATGGCCGCCTCCATGGGGTCGTTCCTGCTGGCGGCGGGGATCAAGGGCAAGCGGAGCGCGCTGCCGCATTCGCGGATCATGATCCACCAGCCCTCGGGCGGGACCCAGGGCACGGCCTCGGACATCGAGATCCAGGCCAGGGAGATCCTCTACCTCCGCTCCAAGCTCAACGGCCTGTACGCCCTGCACACCGAGCAGCCCATCGAGACGATCGAACGGGACATGGACCGGGACCGGTTCATGAGCGCCGAGGAGGCCCGGGACTACGGCCTGATCGACAACGTCATTTCAAAGCGCACCGATATCCAGCCGGCCAAGATCGCCGGCTCTTGACCTGTTCCCGGGGAGGGGACAGACTTCCTGTCGCTCCCCCCACGACTTCCACCGACGGACCACAGACCCATGTCCAACGACAAGCACCTCCGCTGTTCGTTCTGCGGCAAGTCGAAGGATTCGGTCCGGAAGTTCATCTCCGGCCCGTCGGTGTACATCTGCAACGAGTGCATCACCCTCTGCAACGAGATCCTGGCGGAGGATGAGGAGCGGGAAGTTGCCGATACCATCACCCAGGTCCCCACCCCGGGTGAGGTCAAGACCGTGCTGGACCAGTACGTCATCGGCCAGGAGCGCGCCAAGCGCACCCTGGCCGTCGCTGTCTACAACCACTACAAGCGCATCAACGCCGCCAACACCCGCGATGGGGACGTCGAGCTGGACAAGTCCAACATCCTGCTCATCGGCCCGACCGGCGTGGGCAAGACGCTGCTGGCGCAGACCCTGGCCCGCATCCTGGACGTCCCCTTCACCATCGCCGACGCCACCACTCTCACCGAGGCCGGCTACGTCGGCGAGGATGTCGAAAACATCCTGGTGCGGCTGCTGCAGGCGGGCGAGTTCAACGTGGCCGAGTGCGAGCGGGGCATTGTCTACATCGACGAGATCGACAAGATCGCCCGCAAGTCGGAGAACCCGTCCATCACCCGGGACGTCTCCGGAGAGGGCGTGCAGCAGGCGCTGCTCAAGATTCTCGAGGGGACGGTGGCGTCGGTCCCGCCCCAGGGCGGCCGCAAGCATCCGCAGCAGGAATACATCCAGATCAACACCAAGGACATCCTGTTCATCTGCGGCGGCGCCTTCGACGGGCTGGAGAAGATCATCCAGGCCCGCACCGGGCGGCAGCAGATCGGCTTCGGCAACGACAGCGCCGGCGGCCCGGCCTTCGACAAGAAGAACCCGTTCGCCGAAGTGGAGCCGGACGATCTGCTCCGCTTCGGGCTGATCCCCGAGCTGGTGGGCCGCCTCCCGGTGGCGGTGGCGCTGGAAGCACTGGACGAGGACTCGCTGATGCGCATCCTGGTCGAGCCCAAGAACGCGCTCAGCAAGCAGTACAAGAAGCTGTTCGAGATGGAATCGGTCGGGCTGACCTTCGACCCGGAATCGCTGCGCGCGGTGGCCCAGAAGGCCCTCAAGCGCGGCACCGGGGCGCGCGGCCTGCGCGCCATCCTCGAGGGCATGATGACCGACATCATGTTCGATCTGCCCACCCGGGACGATGTCCGGGAGGTAGTCATCACCAAGGAGTGCGTCACCGAAGGCCAGCCGCCGCTGGTGGTCACCGAGCGGGCCCGGCAGAAGCGGGAAGCGTAGCTCGGCGACTCGGCGACTCGGCGACTCGGCGACTCGGGCGGACTCGGCGACTCGGCGACTCGGCGACTCGGCGACGGAAGACTACGGACTCGGGAAAGCAAGCGGGGCGGGGTGTCCAGAGCGCGCGTCAGTGAGCCTCACGTGGGTTGGGATCTCCCCCGGGCAGGCGAACTGCAGCGTGCGGCGGATACCCCGCCCCGCGTAGCGTTCCAGAGCATTTCATGATCAGCATCCCATGGACCCCGGGTCATCCTCCGGTGTACCGAAGGCATCTGTGACCCAAGAACCCAAAGTCGTCACCTACCCGCCGGCCCAGGAGAGCGACGCGCCATTCGCCGACCTCCCCGTGGTCTTTGTGGGCAGCTTCCCCGACGCTACGAGGGTACTGGAGCCACGGCTGCCGGAGATCGTCCTGCTGGGCCGCTCCAACGTCGGCAAGTCCAGCCTCATCAACGCCCTCTTCGGGCGGAAGCTGGCCCGGGTGAGCAACACCCCAGGCCGCACCGCCCATATCAACGTCTTTCAGCTCCCGATGTTCTACCTCCTGGACCTGCCGGGCTACGGCTTCGCCAAGGCGTCCAAGAGCGAGCGGGAACGCTACCAGCGGCTGGTGCTCGGCGTGGTGCAGAAGCGCACCACCGTGAGCGGGGTCTTGTGGCTGCTGGATGTCCGGCACGACCTCACCGCGGCGGACCGGGAGTACGGCGAGATGCTGGCCGAGTCCGGGGTGCCGGTGCTAGCCGCGCTCACCAAGGGCGACAAGCTGCCCTTCGGACAGCGGAAGAAGAGACTGGCGGACGTCATGCTGCGGCTGGCGCTCCCGGAGGAGCAGGTTCAGCTTACCAGCAGCGCCAGCGGGGAGGGGATCGCCAACCTGGGCGCGAGCCTCCTCTCCCTGGCCATCCCGGAGAAACCGTGACCCGACCCCTGCGCTGGCCCTGGGCCGCCGCCCTGCCGATCCTGCTTGCCTGTGCCGGGCGGGCAGGCGCCCAGAACGGCACTGTCACCGCCGGCCTGCCGCCGGTGGGCTACGGCTCGTTCAACCAGGAGCAGTTAAGCATCCGCTTCGGCGCCCAGGACCTGGAGGTGCGGTTCATGCCGCTGGACGAGCGGCTGCTCCGCCTGCTGGCGAATGACGCCTACGAATCGCTGCACGGCCTGGTGGCGGAGCGTCAGGCCAAGATCGATTCGCTCGCCCGGCAGAATGGCGTCACTAACCCGGGCCTGGCGCTGGTATCGTTCTTTGCGCTCCGGCGAGACGCCCGCTTCGAGCCTGAAAACCTCACCCTGCTCTACCGCAATCAGTTCCGCCGACCCTCGGCCATCCTGCCCTATACCGCCAACTTCTCCAGCCGCCAGCTGGGCGTGCGGGAGAGCGCCACGGCCATCTACATTTTCGACGAGACGCTGCCGGTGTTCGAGGAGTTTGGCGTGGCGTACGGCAGCAGCAGCACCAGCGCGTGGAAGGAAGCGCTCCGCCGGATCGACCGGGAGCGGGCCCGGGTCATCGCCCGCTGGCAGACCGAGCGCGAACGGAGCGACACTACACGGGACTGATCCGCATCGGGCGCCCGCCGCGCCGTGGTGGCGCGCCCGACTACAGCATGGACCGCGGTGACGGCACCACCCAGGCCGCCTGCATCCCCCGGGTCCGCTCACCACTCACCAGCAGCGCCTTCGCCAGCACATCCGCCTGGAGTCCCGTCGCCGCAACCACGGTGGCCTGCCAGCGCGTGCTGACCGGTCGGCCCGCGCCGGGATCCATGACGTGGCCGATGGTGTGGGCTCCCAGCCGGCGGCGCTCCGCCGACTGCCCGCTCGTGGCCAGCGCCTGGTCGGCCAGCCGGACCGTGGCCAGCACCGGTGCGGCGGGCGTGATCACTCCGGAGGCCTCACGGTTGACCGCCGGGATCGCATCGTCCGGGACCGGGACCGGCGCCACCACGTCCACCGGCCAGCCGGGCTCACCCGGCGGTGCGCCGAGGGCGAGGATGTCGCCGCTGATCTCGAGCAGCGCCCGCCGGATGCCGTGGCGGCGGAGCACCGCTCCGGCCCGGTCCAGCCCGTAACCCACTCCGATCCCGGCCAGGTCGAGCCTGGTATGCACCGAGGGCAGGAAGACCCGCCCCTCCCCGAGCCTGATCTGGGCGGCCGCCAGCGCCACCTCGGCCTCCGCCAGCTCCCTCGCGCCGGGTGGGGCCTTCCGGCTCTCCCGAAACCCCCACACCCGCATCAGCGGCTCGACGGCGATGTCGAAAGCCCCGCCCGAGGCCACGCGGTGTGCCGCCGCCGCGCCGAGCACCGCCACCAGGTCGGCGCTGGCCCCCAGCGGCCGCCGGCCCGCCAATCGGTGCAGCTCGTTCAGCTCGCTGGCAGGGTCGAAGCGCGAGAGCAGCCCCTCGACCCGGCGGAGTTCGGCGAATGCCGCCTGCGCCGCCTCCATGCCGCGGTCCTCCGAATCGGCGAAGAGCCGGAGATGGACCGGCTGCCCCATGGCCCAGGACCAGCGTTCAATCAGGCGACTCGGCGACTCGGCGACTCGGCGACTCGGCGCCTCGTGAAGGGCCAGCACCGCCGACGGCAGCAGGGAGAGGAAGTGCCGGCGTTCCACGTCAGCGCTCCTGCGCCGGTGATGGCTCCCGAAAGCCGAGTTCCCGGAGGACCAGCCCCGACTGCAGGTAGAACGTCGCCGCCATGATGCCACTGGAGAGCGCCAGCAGGATGCTGAAGCGCGGATCGGCGTATCGCATGAGCCACATCGCGCCGAAGGAAACGAGCAGCGCGACGAACGGCTCGGTGATGAGGAACCGCTTGCGACCTTCCGGTACCGTCTCGCACAGCGCCAGCGAAACCCCGCTCAGGACGAAGATCACCACCATTGCAAGCAGGTGGGTGTGGGTAATGGAGAGCATCTCGGAGAAGGATTTGGGGAAGTGCATCACCCCCTCGGTGCTCTCGCTGCCACGGTAGTGATCCACGATACCGGAGGGGATGAGCCTGGTGGTCTGCCAGACATACACCAGCGCGGTGGTGTAGCCGACCACCTGGAGGATGGTCACCCAGCGGCCGATGGACCGGAAGGTGGCCGGGAGGGTGCGCCAGGAAACGGTCATGGCGCTCACAGGCGGCCCTCGCCCCGCCAGCGGAGGAAATCCTGCAGCGTCCGGCGCACTGCGTCGGTCACGGCGTGCACGCTGATCGTGGCGCCGGAGATGCCGCGAATGTCGGCATCGGGCTTGAGGGGATCGTCTGGTCCCTTGCCGCGGAACTGCCGCCGCCACGGCTCGTAGGCCACCTCGCCGCCGTACGCCTCGCGATAGACCAGGATGTCGATGTCCCTCAGGTGCAGGGCGGAATCGGTGGCGACGAGAAAGGTGATCGGCTGGTCCTTGCCCTTCACGTTGCGAACCTGGGCGAAACCCAGCAAGGCGCCGCCGTGGGCCACCCGGTAGACCGTGGCGCCGTCAATGACCAGGGTGTCGGTGCGGAGATCGCTCCCGTAGACCCGGGCGATGGCGGCCTGGACCTTCTTCGGTGAGGCCGACTGTGAGGCGAGCGGGCCGTGGGGCAGGACGGCCAGCGCCGCCCCGAGCAGCGCCGGCGCCCGTCCCCAGCGCCACCACGACGACCCACCGCCCACGGCCGGCCGGCCAGCGGATGTGCCCATCTAGAACTGGTAGCCGACGCCGAGGCTCATCATCTCCGATTCTCCGGTAGAGGCCGCGTTGCGGAAGAGCTGGTAGTCACCCTTGAAGACCACATTCCACAGCGGCTTGTAGGAGAGGCCGAAGGTGGTGTTCCGCCGAGCATAGGCGTCGTTCTCCACGGTGCCGCCGGGAACCGCGGCATGGAGGTCGTAGCGCTCGTGACGAACAAAGGCGTTCAGCTTGTGGGTGGTGCCGGGAGCGAGGTAGTGCAGCAGGTTCACCGCGCCCTCGACGTAGCCACCCTGGATGCGCCTGCCGATGTCGGTGCCGAAGCGGGCGTTGATGTCGCCGGCGTCGGCCACGGCGATCCGGGCCAGGACCCCGCGGAAGGCGAACGGCCCCACATCATACCGCGCATCGGCCGAGAGCAGGAAGAGGGGACTGTCGAAGGCGCCGTCCCCCAGGACCGAGTCCTGGGCCGCCGAGCCGCCGTACCAGAACGAGCCGCCCACCCGCAGGCCCGGCCGGGCCCATTCCAGCCGCCCGGTGAGCGAGGGATTGGCGAAGCTGGCTTCCTTCCCCTCCTGCCGGCCACCGCGAATGCCGGTCCCGCCGCCGAACCCCTCCGCCTTGAGCCCGCTCACCAGGTAGACCCGGTAGTTCAGGCCGCTCACCGCCGAGAGGTTCCCAACCAGCCCGAGGCCGATGTCACGCCAGGTGCTGGGTATCACCTCGCGATCAAAGCGCGGCCGGGCCACGCCGTTGAAGGTGGGCGGTTCATGGGTCTCGTTGATGATCCCGATCGGCGCCAGCACGAGTCCGGTGCGGAGCGTGACCGCGTCCGAGAAGCGATAGTCGAGGTAGGCCTGCTCCAATGCCACCTCGCCGCCGTCCTCGCCACCTTCGAGCTTGGTGTCCTCCAGTTCCAGTTCGGACCGGAAGGTGATCCGGTCGCTGAAGGCGTGGGCCACGAACAGGACGAATCGCTTGACGTTCACCTCCCCCGGCGTCCGGGGTCCGGTGGCGTTGGAGTAATGCACTTCACCGTAGCCACCGAGGGTGGTCCGGCTGGCGTCATCCTGCGCGGCGGCGGGCGCCGGGAGAGCAAGGAGAAAGAGCAGGGTGGTGGAAAGGGTGAGTCGGGGAGGGTAGCTCGTCAGGGCAGCGGCCACGAATCGTTCCGGGAGATTAGTTGAGAATGACTTTCATCTAATGTACGTTCAACCTAGCCGATATTCCCGACTCCGTCAATCGGTAATGCTTGGCGCTGCGACCCTCAGGCCCGTTAGACTCACTCCTGACATGGCTTCCTCCCTCGTTTCCTCGCCGCGATGACCCGCGCAGCTCGAGCTCAGCGCGTCATCCGCCTCCTCCCGACCCTGGGTTGGCTCCTCGCCGCCGGCGCGCTGTGGAAGGCCGGTGGCCCACGCGCCGGGTCGATCGAGTCCACGCTGGTGCTGGCGGCGCTGTTCGCGCTCTTGCTTCCCCCCGCCCGGATCCGGCCGCCGGTCCTCTACCTGGTGAGCCTCATCCTCTCCCTCGCGCTGGCGGTCTGGGAGGGCTGGTCCGGTGCCCTGGCGGGAGTGATGACGCTGATGGGCCTGGCGCTGGAGCTGGCCGAGCATGGGCGCGAGCTGGACCGGTTGCAGCGGGAGCGGGACGACCTGGCCCGAACCGTGGACCGGCGCATCAACGAGATCTTCTCGCTCCAGGAGCTGAGCTACGTCCTGGCGGAGTCCCTCAACAGCGAGCGAATCGCTGAACGGGTCACCCACTTTGTCACCCGCTTCCTGAACGCGGAGGGGGCGGCCCTCGCGCTCACGGCGGAAGACGGGAGGAGCCTGACCGTGGCGGCGGCGGAGGGCACCCTGGCGGACTTCGCCGGCCGGGACATCACCGATGAGCCACCCTCGTTGGTGGCGCGGTCGGTCGCCACGGAGCGCATTGAGGTGGGCAAGAGCACCGGAGCCGAGCCGATGTACCTCCTCCCGGGCCACCGGGTAGAGAGCGGCGCCGCGGCGCCGCTGCGGGCCCACGGGCTGACCATGGGGGTTCTCGCGGTCGCCGACCGCCGGGCGGGGAGCTTCAGCGCCGAGGATCTGTGGCTGCTATCCACGGTCTCGACCCAGGTGGCGGTGGTGCTGGCCAACAGCCGGCTGTTCGAGATGGTGCGACAGGCCAAGGAGGAGTGGGAGACGGCGTTCAACGCGCTGACCGAAGGCATCGCGGTCCTGGATCGCCGCGGCATGATCGCCCGTGGAAACCGGGCGCTGGCCCGGCTGCTCGACATCCCGGCTCCGGCCCTCTTTGGCCGCGCCTTCTGGCCCGAGGTGGTGGGAGATACGGAGGGGGAGGAGTGGGTCATCGGTGCCGCCGACCGGGGCGAGCGCCCCGCGCCGCTTACCCTGCGTAGCCAGGTCCTGGGCCGGGTCCTGCGGCTGACGGCCGCCCCGCTCGCCGAGCCATCCGAGACAGCCGCCGTGGTCGTGCTGGTCGCGGACGTGACCGAGCAGCGGGCGCTGGAGGCCCAGCTGATTCAGAGCGAAAAGCTGGCGGCCGTCGGCCAGCTCGTCTCCGGCGTGGCGCACGAACTCAACAACCCGCTGACCTCGATCGCAGGACTGTCGGAATTCCTGCAGGAGCGGCCCGGGCTGCAAGAAGAGCGGGAGCACCTGCGGGTGATCCACGAGCAGGCGGAACGGGCGGGTCGTATCGTCCAGAACCTGCTGACCTTCGCCCGGCGGGGGGCCGCCAGCGACGCGCTAGTGGACCTGAACGACGTGGTAGAGCGCACCGCCCGCGTGGTCGCCTACGAACTGGAATTGCGCGGCATCCCCCTGGTGCAGCACCTGGCCGGGAGCCCACTGCCGGTGCGTGGCAGCCGGGACGAGCTGCAGCAGGTGGTGGTGAACCTGGTGACCAACGCCATCCACGCGGTCCGTGACCTGCCCGAGGGCGCCCCGCGGGAGGTGACCTTGACCACCGCGGGCCAGGCCGGCACCGGCATCGTGCGGGTGCAGGATAGCGGACCGGGAGTGGACCCTGCCCTGGTCCACGAGATCTTCACCCCGTTCTTCACCACCAAGTCGCCGGGGGAGGGTACCGGGCTCGGGCTCTCGCTGAGTTACCGGATCGTCGAGGCGCACGGGGGCCGCCTGGCCTACGTGCCCCGGCCGGCCGGCGGGGCGGAGTTCTGGTTCAGCCTGCCGCTGGCCGAGTCGGACCTGCCTGACAGCTCGCCTGCCCCCACCACGGCCCGGGCGGAGCGCACCGTCCTGCTGATAGATGCCGATCCCGGAATGGAACTGGTGGTGCGGGCGCTACTGGAGCCGGCCGGGTATGCCGTGACTGTGGCGCGGACCGCAGGGGCCGGTGCCGAGCAGCTGGACGGGAAGGCCTGGAGCGTGATCGTGCTGGACGGGTCGCTGTCGGCGGACGGCAAGCGGCTGCTGGTGGACCAGCTGGGGTCGAGCCGCGGCAGCCGAGTGGTGGTCGCGACCAGCGATCCGGCGCTCTCCACCCGCTGCCGGAGCCGGGGGCTGGCGGTGGCGCCCCGGCCGTTCCTGCCCCGGGACCTGCTGGCCGTGGTGGGCGACCTGCTCGAGGGCTGACCGACGCAGGGCGGCGAGATTGGACGGGAGGTTTCTCGGCTGCAGTGACGCTCGGGGACCTGCTTCCGAGGACTCGCGAGAGCGCCCGGTCGTGAGCACCCTGGGGCCGGAGTGGACCTCGCCCTAGTACCCGGCGTCCCGGGCCTGCCGGAAGGGCTGCAGGTTGACCCGGCCACGCACCTGCCGGCCCACCGTGGCAGGATCGCGGCCGCCCCAGTAGTTGCCGCCGGCATCCAGCTGGACGGCGTCAATGAGCCAGCGCCGGGCCGAGAGGAAGACGTTGCCGGACAGCTCGGCGTCGGCCCCGGCGCTGTCCACCACCAGCGCGTCCTCGACCCCATCCAGCAGGTTACCGCGGAGCTTGACCCGGGTGGTGCGCTCCAGCACGATACCGCGCGCCACCTTGGCGATGGTGTTGTCGTCCACCCGGTAGAGGGTCGAGGCCTCCCCATGCTCATCGGGGGCGAAGAGGTGGATGCCGGTTTCCCCGCCAATGATGACGTTCTCGGCCAGTTCATTCTCCCCGCCGTGCTCGATGGCGATAGCCGCGGTCCGGGTCCCGAGGATGATATTCCCCCGCACCACCGTGCCGCGCGAGTAGCCCAGCCAGAAGCCGTAGCCCGAACTGTCGGCGTGATTCTCCAGGAACACGTTCCAGGCGCTGAAGGTGGCCTCGAACGCGTTATGCCAGGCGTGTGAGGCATCGTTCCGGTAGACCAGGTTGCCGATCGAGGGGGAGACCAGTGGCCGGTGGCCGCTCAGGAAGAACCCGTCTCCCGACCAGGTGAGGTCGTTGTCGGTGATGACGTTGGAGTCGCTCTGTTCCCGCAGCAGGAGCGCCGCACTGTCGCAGCCGCGCTGATAGCGGGAGCTCTCACAGCGCACGCTGTGACTGGCATTGTTGCGCACGATGGTGTTGCGCGAAGACTTCCAGAGGTGGATCCCCCAGCCCGAGTTCCGGGAGACGTCATTGTCCGCCAGCCAGGCGTCCCGGCTCTCAAACAGCCCGATACCGTTCTGGCTGCCGCGAGCGGTCACTCCGGTCACCTGGGCGCCGGTGGTGCGCCGGAGGTAGAGTCCCGCGCCGTAGGTCTCGAAGGTGTCGGGCCGGAAGATGTCCAGCCAGTCGGCCTCGTCGAAATGTTCCGGCGTGGAACCGAGCTGCTGGCTGCGGGAGCCGGAGAGGTCGATCCCGACGATGCGGTGCCCCTTCCCGCCCTCCAGCCGGATGCCGTAGCGGAAGCCCCGGATCCGGCCGCCCCGAATGTAGATGCTGTCCGCGCCCCGGCTGGTGATCCCCATCCCGACGAACCGGCTGGCCACTGAGTCGCCACTCTCCAGGGTCACGCCAGTCAGGTCCACCCGGGTGCCCGAACCGGTCACCACAATGATTCCGCGCTCGCCACGGTCCATGATCCGGTAGCGTCCCGGACAGATCTTCACGTCGCCGGTGACGGTGGTGCCGGCCCGGTCCAGGCGGAGGCAAGCCGCGTTCCCGGCACCGGCCGGCGTGCGCGACGGGGCGGCGCCAACGGCGGCCATCATCCCCAGCAACAGAAGCAGCGATCGTGTCATGGCCTCACCGGTATTCCACGGTGGCGAAGGAAGGCGCGCGCCTCGGGTAGCGAGCGGCCCTGATCGTGAAAAATGGACGCGGCGAGAACACCGTGGGCGCCGGCGTCGAATGCCTCGGCCAGGTGCTGCAGTGAGCCCGCCCCCCCGGAGGCGATCACCGGAATCCGCACCCGGCCGGCCACGGTGCGCAGCAGTTCGAGATCATACCCCGAGCGGGTGCCGTCCCGGTCCATGGAAGTGAGCAGGATCTCGCCCGCCCCGAGGCGTTCCAGGTCGGCGATCCATTCGACACCGCTCGAGCTCGGTGGGCTCGCGGCCGCCATTGACATGCACCGTCCAGCGTGGGGTGGAGCCGCTCCGGGATGCCGGATCGCGGCGCACATCCACCGCCGCCACCACGCACTGGCTGCCGAAGCTGTCCGCCAGCCGCCGCACCAGGGCGGGGTCGCGTACGGCGGCGGTGTTGACCGCCACCTTGTCCGCCCCGGCCCGGAGCGCGGCACCGGCGTCCTCCACCGAGCGGATGCCTCCGCCCACCGTGAAGGGAATGAAGATGGCATCGGCCACGTGCGAGACCATCTCGAGCGTCGTGTCGTGCCCCTCATGGCTGGCCGTGATGTCCAGGAACACCAGCTCGTCTGCCCCCTCGGCATCGTAGCGCCGCGCCTGCTCCACCGGGTCGCCGGCATCGCGGAGGGACTCGAAGTGGACCCCCTTCACCACCCGCCCCTTGGCCACGTCGAGACAGGGGATGATCCGGCGAGCGAGCATTGGGGGGCGTGAGTTGGGGTTGGGGTGAGAGGACGACCAGGTGTCCGCTATCCGCGTCTACTGGGGTGCGACCCGGAGCACATCCTCCAGCGGCCCGGCGTTCCCCCTGGCCAGCAGGATCTGGATGTCTTCCAGGGCGCGACGCTCACGGGGCCAGGCCAGCCGGCCCTGGGCCGCCGGCAGCGACAGCCATTCCGTCTGGTCGTGCTCGGCGCTGAGGCGAGCAACATCCGCCGGGCTGACGAACGCCGCGAAGACCGGGATGAACCCGATCTCGTCGGCGGCGTGGCGGAAGAAGGATTCGGTGCGGCTCAGGTTGTAGAGCCGCTCCGGGACCAGCCCGGTTTCTTCCACGAGTTCACGCAGCGCGGCCGCCATCGGGGTCTCGTTCCCCTCGATGCTCCCGTGGACGACTTCCCACGAGCCGGGACAGCGACCGCCGGAAGCCCGGCGCAATACCAGCGTTTCCAGTCCGGCCGGGCCCGGGCGCAGCACATAGACATCCACGAACGCGACCCGAAAGGTGGTCACGGCCGCCACTCGGCAAAGCGGGCCAGCAGCGCGATCCCGTCGGCCTGCGACTTCTCGGGATGGAACTGGGCGCCGAGGATGTTGTCCTGTCCCACCATCGTCGGAAAGGCGCCGTCGTAGTCGGCGGTGGCCAGCGCCGCACCCTCGGCGAGGGCGGCTGGATGGAAGCTGTGAACGTGATAGAAGAAGTGCATCGTCCCGCCGAACAGCCCGGCGAGGACGGGGTGGCGCTCGCCCGAGGCGGTGAGGGTCGACGCCGGCCCAGCCGACGTGCGGCACCGGCAGCTCGGTGCGGAACCGGCGCACCTCGCCGGTCAGCAGGCCGAGTCCCGCGGCCCCCGGGGCCTCCTCGCTCCTGGTGAAGAAGAGCTGCATGCCAAGACAGATGCCCATCACCGGGCGGCCGGCGGCGGCCACGTCCCGCACGGCGTCTCCCAGCCCACTGGTGGCGAGGTTCTTCGCCGCCTGGCCGTAGTTGCCGACCCCGGGCACCAGCAGGTGATCGGCTCGCCGGACGAGCGCGGGATCGGCCGACAGCGCCGCGGGATGCCCCCCCGCGTCGAGCGCTCGAACCACGCTGCGGAGGTTGTTGACGCCGTAGTCCACCACCACGATCACAGGACACCCTTGGTGGACGGCACGCCAACCACACGCGGATCGAGGCGGGTGGCCTGTTCCAGGGCGCGGGCAAAGGCCTTGAAGGTGGCCTCGACGATGTGGTGGGGATTGTCACCGCGGATCAGGTCGAGGTGCACCGTCAGCCCGGCGTTGAGCACCACGGCCCGGAAGAACTCCGGGGTGAGCAGCACGTCGTAGTCGCCCAGCATCTGCCACTTGGCGATGTCCACGTGATAGGAGAGGTAGGGCCGGCCCGAGACGTCCACCACCGCCCGGACCAGCGCCTCGTCCAGCGGCACCATGGCATCGGCGTAGCGACGGATGCCGGCTCGGTCCCCCAGGGCCTGGGCGATGGCCTGCCCCAGCACGATCCCGACGTCCTCGACGGTGTGGTGGCCGTCCACGTGGAGGTCGCCGGCGCATTCGACCTCGAGGTCCAGCAGTCCGTGGCGGGCCAGGGCCTCGAGCATGTGATCGAAGAAGCCGATGCCGGTCCGGATGGCCGCCCGGCCCGAGCCGTCCAGGCCCAGCACCAGCCGGATCCGGGTTTCCTTGGTGTTGCGGGAGATTTCTGCGGTGCGGGTCATGGCCGGAAGCTAAGTGGAGAAGGGGCGACGGGCGACCGGGGGATCACGGGACTGCGCCGGTCACGGGCGGCCTCAGGCCAGGATGTCCCGGAGCGCCTGAACCACCGCCGTGTTGTCCTCGGCGGTGCCCACCGTCACCCGCAGGCACTGCTGCGAGCCCCGCCCCCCGGGAGACGTCGCGGATCAGGATCTGGTGCTCCTCGATGAGCCGCCGGAAGACAGTCTCGGCCGGCACCGAGGCGAAGCGGATGAGCACGAAGTTGGCGGCGCTGGGAAAGGCCTCAACGCCCGGGAGCGCGGCCAGCCGGCCGATCAGCCGCTCCCGCTCCGCGATGATCTCCCGGACCCGGGCCGCGAACCGGTCGGGCTGCCCCAGCGCCACCTCCGCGGCAGCGAGGGTGATCGCGTTGACGTTGTACGGCAGCTTTCCCTTGGCGATCTCCCGCGCCACCTCGGGGTGGGCCAGCGCGTACCCGAAGCGGAGTCCGGCCATGCCCATCGCCTTGGAAAAGGTGCGGAAGACGATCACCCGGGCGTTGCGCTCCGGCAGTGCCAGCGCCGAGGGCCCGCCGAACTCCTGGTAGGCCTCGTCGCAGAAGACCAGCGCGGCGGTCTCCGGCCAGGACCCGTTCGATGGCGCCATCGGGCAGCGCCGAGCCGGTCGGGTTGTTGGGTGAGTTGAGCACGACCACCCGCGCCTGCTCCCGGCGCGCCGTCTCGATCAGCCGGTCCACGTCGAAGCCGAAGTCGGGGCGCAGCGGGACCGGCACGTAGCGGCCACCGTACACGCCGGTGAGCAGGCGATACAGCGAGAAGGTCGGCTCCGGGGCCACCACCACGTCCTCCTGCCCCACCGTCACCGCGAGCGCCGCCTGGATCAGCTCGTTGGAGCCGTTGCCGACCAGCACGCCGTCGGCCGACCAGCCGTGGCGGGCGGCGATGAGCTCGGTGAGGTGCTGGGGGGTGAATCCGGGGTAGCGATGCCACGGCGCGCGGACGGCGCGGGCGAGGATCTCGCTGCTTGAGGTCGGCGGGAAGGTCGTCGGGCGCTTCGTTCTGGTTGAGCTTGCGCCGGGCGGGCGGAGCCTCGAGGGTGTAGGCCGCCAGCGCCCGCACCGCCGGCTTGATCAGCCCCAGGGCCATGGCGGAATCGGCGAACGGGGGTGAACGGTCGGGGTGACGGGGGAGGCGGGGCGGGCCGCGGATTCATGTCACCCTCAGCTGGCCGGGCCAAAGGCGCGCACCTGTCCCGCCGGCACTCAGTCCTTCTTTCTCGCCAGCATGACCTCGAGCCGCTTGGAGAGGGCCTTGGCGCGGAACGGCTTGCTGAGGAAGTCGTCGGCGCCCAGCTCGAAGACCCGGACTTCGTTGTCTTCGTCTCCCTTGGCGGTCAGCACGATCACCGGAATGCGCGCGGTGGCGGGGCGGGCCCGCAGCTCCGACAGCACCGAGTAGCCGTCCATCCCGGGGAGATTCAGGTCCAGCACGACGATATCCGGCGCGTGGCGGTCCACCTGGTCGAGGGCCTCGGCCCCGGTCCGCGCTTCCACGACCTCGTAGCCATCACGGGCCAGCAGGTCCTTCATGACCCGGCGCAGCGAGTCTTCATCGTCGACGAGCAGGACGGTGGCGCCGCGACCGGCCGCGCGCCGGGGAGCCGGCGTCTCGGTGACACTCGGCTCCTCCTCCTCGACGTCCAGGAGGTCGAAGGCGCCGCTGATATCCGGCGCTGGCCCCGCGGCATGCCGCGCCTCGGGCGGGGCACCCGGCACGACCGGCGATGACGCCGGGGTGGCACGCCGCCCGGGTCCGCCGGGGTGGGCCGGCGGCGGCGCGGCCGTGGCGGCCGCAGGCTTCGCGGGAGTGTCGGTCATGGGCACGTCCACCACGCGCAGCAGCTCATCCACCCCGGTGTCTCCGGCCAGCACGTGCTTGAGCCCGCTGTCGAAGAGCGACCGCATGCCGTTGGCGCGCGCCGCGTCGGCGATCTTCTCCGCCGTGCCACCGGCGCCGATGATGCGCTCCAGCTCCAGGTTCATGGTCAGGACTTCGACGACGCTGAACCGGCCCCGGTAGCCGGTCATGGAGCAGTCCGGGCAGCCGACGGAGCGATAGACCTTGGTGCCCCTGGGGATGTAGCGACGGACCCGCTCCGGCAGCTCCTGGTCGGTGATCTCCTTGCAGGTGGCGCACAGCCGCCGCATCAGGCGCTGGGCCACCACGCCGCGCAGCGCCGAGGCCAGCTTGTAGGCCTCGATACCCATGTCGACCAGCCGGGTGACGGCGTTGGGCGCGTCGTTGGTGTGCAGGGTCGAGAGCACCAGGTGGCCGGTGAGTGAGGCCTGCACGGCGATCTGAGCGGTCTCGCGGTCTCGGATTTCGCCGACCAGCACGACGTCCGGGTCCTGCCGCAGGATCGAGCGCAGGGCAGACGCGAAGGTGAGGCCGGCCTTCTCGTGCACCTGCACCTGGACGATGCCCTTCCCCAGCCGGTACTCGACCGGGTCCTCCACCGTGACGATGTTCACCCCTTCGCTCTGCACCACCCGCAGGAGCGAGTAGAGCGTCGTGGTCTTGCCCGAGCCGGTGGGCCCGGTGACCAGGATGACGCCTTCCTTCTGGTTGAGCAGCGAGAGGATCGGCTCCCGCTCCTCCTGCGACATGCCCAGCGACTCGAGCGTGAGCACCGTCGCCTTGGCGTTCAGGATCCGGATGACGACCTTCTCGCCGAGGGAGGCGGGCAGGGTCGAGACCCGGAGGTCCACCGGCGACCCGTTCACCGCCACCCGCGCCCGGCCGTCCTGCGGCCGCAGCCGGTCCGCGATATCCAGACCCGACATGATCTTGATGCGGGAGATGAGCGGGGCGCCGGCGGTGCGCGGGATGTTCATCACCTGCCGCAGCACACCGTCGATGCGGTAGCGCACCGCCACCCCGGCTTCGCCCGGCTCCACGTGAATGTCGCTGGCCCGCGAGAGGATTCCGTCGGAGAGCATCAGGTCCACCAGCCGGACCACCGGCCGCTGGCTGGCCTCGTCCGCGGAGGCGGCGAGGTCCGCGAGTTCATCCTGTTCCGACAGGTGCTTGACCTGGAGGTCGTCGTCCATGCCGCCCAGCAGCGCCTTCATCACGTCGGAGCCGCCGCCGCGGTAGAGCTCCTCCATCTTTTCCCGGATCCGGGCCGGCGAGGCCAGGAAGGTCCGCACCTCGCGGCCGGTGGCGAAGGCGAGATCCTTCTCCGCGTCGATGTCGAACGGGATTGGCGGTGGCGATCTCGAGCAGCGAGTCGGTGAGCCGGAGCGGCAGGATCCCGAAGCGGCGCACCAGGGGTTCAGGCACCGCGTCGCGGATGGAGCGGTCGAGCAGGCTCAGATCGGCCACGGGCAGCCGGAACCGCGCGGCCGCCGCGCGCAGCACCTCGTCGTCGGTGACGAGCTTCCGCTGCACCACGGTGGCCCAGAGCGATACCGGCTCCTTCCCAGGCTCCTGACGAAGCGAGTCTATCGATTCCGAGGGAAGGATCTTTTCGATTGTGGGGACCAGCCACTCGTCGGTGAACTGCATGCAAGGCCATGAAAGGGAAGTGTTTGAAGTTAGTCGGGGCCGTGGATTGGGGGAACGGGCAATGGGTCCTAGAGGATCTCCCACCAGACCCGACCGACATCCACCATCAGGCCCAGCCGACCAGATTCCAGCGAGAGCCCCAGGTCCACACGCAGCAGCTCATGGAACCATTCCGCGGCCAGCCCGGCCACCGGTCGGATGCGGTCGCTGGGACGCCACGGCACCTCGCTGACGGCCCCGCCCGCCCAGCCTGCGGCGATGAACGGCGCCAGGGTCATCGCCGGACCGGTGGACGCGAACGGCCCCAATGACACGGCGGGGACCGGAACCGGAATCCGGTATTCCAGAGAGGCCAGCGCTATATGCCTTCCCCCCCACGCCCGGAACGGGGTGCCGGGAAGGGTGCCCCAGCCGCCGATGGCAAAGGACCGGTAGGCCGGCAGCTCCACCGAGCCCGTTCCCGCCTGCATTCGCAGGCGGACACCGCCGGGGCCGAGTGGGGTGAGCCCGCTGAAGCGCAGGGTGCTGCGGAGATAGTCTCGACTCCCGGTGCCTCCTTCGACGCTGAATTCGAGGTCCACGTCCGCGCGGCGATCCAGGCTGGCCCGCTCAATCCGCAGCCCGAGCCTCCCCACCCCGATGCGGCCCGCGCCGAGCGCCGGATTGGGCCGATAGTGGCCGGTGGCGGGGGTGGCCTCGACGGCGAGGGTACGGCTGCGTTCGTAGGCTGCACCCAGGGTCGCCGCTGCGACCCCGCTGAGCCGGGCGGCCAGGGTGGCGCCAATCCGGTCCTGCAGCACGTAGTCGCCGTGGTCGCGGCCCGCCTCCTGCGCAAGCAGGGAGTTGACCACTCCCGAGAGGAGCGGCCGGTCGGCGAGGTCCCGAACCTGGCGCCCCACAGCAAGCCCCAGGCTCACCTCGCCGCTGGCCGCATCGAGGCGGAGCTCGCCGGTCAGGCGGGCGTCGCTGGTGCCGAACGCCGCCCGGGGGCGCAGGGTCGCCCCCCGGCCGAGGTCGAGCGCGGCACCCGCGCCCAAGGTAAGGCCCTGCACCCGATTCACCCGGATCAGCTCGCTCAGGGCCGGAACCCCGAGCCGCGCCCGCCGCAGTCCGCTGAGCATCCCCACGCCGGCGATGCGTGCCGCTTCGCTCCGGACGGCGTCAATGTCCTGGGCCTCCACCGGCCGGGCGACCTGGGTGACCGCGTCGGCGAGCGGCGCCGGCCACACCTGGCCGCTGTCCCGCGGGGCGCGCAGCCCGGCGATCGCCGGCCCGCGAAGCACCGCGGCCGGCACGGCCACGTTCAGTTCGTAATCACCGATCTCCCACCGCCCGCGGATGATCGACCGGAGCGGAAAGTCGAGCCAGGTGACCCGGCGGCGAATCTCGATCTCCTGCCGCCAGGGGAGCCACCAGCGATCGTCGAGGCGGGCGTTCTCGAGGACGATGCTGATGTCCTCCAGGGAGCGGTCCAGGTAGGCGGCCGGGGTGAAGCTGAACCGGAAGCGCACCAGCGTACCGGTGGCGGCATCCAGAGAGAGGGTCCCGGCCACCAACGGCAGGTGGCCGTCGCGCGGGCGCACCTCCACCTCCTGCAGCCGGAGCACCCCGTCGCGGCCGGTGACCCGGACCGAGTCGGCCAGCCGGTACTCGTAGCTCGCCGGGCCGTCGGGCGCGAGCGGGTGGATCACGTCGCGGACCTCGTCGCCCTCGCCGATGCGGATGCGGTCGCCGAAGTCGTTGGTGACGATGCCGAGATGATCGCGATGGTAGTTGATGTCGGTCGGCAGCCAGCGGCCATCCCGCCAGCCGAGGATCACCTGCTTGCTGGTGGCCGGGGCCTGCCAATACACTTCGACGTCGAGTTCATCGGCTTTGATCAGGCGCGGGGGCTGGACCAGTCCCTGGCCCGCCTGGGCCAGGAAGAAGACGAACCCGTGCGCCCGGGTGCGGTAGCTCGTCAGGGTGGAGTCGGGCTGGGTACGCTGCCGGGCCGCGACGCCGCGCTCGATGAGCGCCAGCACCCCGGGGTCGTTCCATTCCTGCGCCGCGACCGACGCCGCGGGCAGGCTCAGCAGCACCAGAAACGCCGGAAGTACCCGCATCGGCGTAAGCTACATGCCCAGCCCGGAAGAGGTGAGCGTGAGAGGCGGATCATGGAGTGTGCTCCTGGCGCTGGCCATCGCGGCCTGCGGCCGGGCCACCACCCAGGGGGGCGGCAATCCCGACGGCGACGACACACCGCGCGTGCGGCCGCTGTCCCAGCTGTACGTCCTGGAGATGCGCGGCATCCCGCCCGAGGACACGGTGGTCACCTTCCGCAGCGGCCAACCGAGGACGATCGTTCTGCGGCACGGCCCGCCGGACAACACCGTGTTCGTGGAGCTCCACTTCCCCGACTCCGTCTTCCAGGGCGGTCAGTTCCCGGACTCGGTGACCGCCACCATCAACCCCCGGCCTGGGGTCTACGGGCTCGACCTCGGCCTGAGCGCCACGCCCCGGCGCGGCGCGACCATCCGGTTCAAGTATCCGGTGCATTTCCTGGCTCCCGTGGCCGCACTCCGCAAGCACGGATCGGCCGTCCGGTTCGAGCGGACCCTGAGCGTGGCCAGACGGATTGAGGGGGAGCGGTTTGCGTTGCTCCCCTCCGACCGCCCCGCCTCCGACAACCTGCGCGCCCCCCTGCCCGGACCGGGCACCTACCTGGTGGCGGGGGTCAGATGACAACCAGCAGCTCTCAGCCGTCGGCCATCGGAGGCGGATTCGCAGACCGGTCTTTGCAAGGAACACCACACCCGCTACCTCTATTCGAGGCTGCTAGCTGCTAACTGCTAGCCGACTCCCCCTCACCCCACCTCATGACCCTCGCCGAGTTCCTCGCGTCCGCCCGCCCCGGGATGGTGCCGCTCACGCGCCAGGTGGTCCTCGACGGCGACACGCCGGTCTCCGCCTTCGCCAAGCTGCACCAGGGCCGGTACGGGTTCCTGCTGGAGTCGCTCGAGGGGGGCGAGCGGTGGGCCCGCTACACCTTCCTGTCCACCGACCCCCGCGAGGTCTATCGCTACCGGGGGCGGGAGGTGTCCCGCTGGACCAACGCGTCGGGGTGGGAAACGGTCGCGACCGACCTGGCGCCGCTGGATCACATGGCCGCGACAATGCGGCAGCATCCCCCGGTGCAGCTCCCCGGGCTGCCCCGGTTCACCGGTGGGGCAGTGGGTTACATCGGCTACGACGTGGTCCGAAGCCTCGAGCGGCTCCCCGCTCCGCCCCCCGACGATCGCGACCTGCCCGATGCGGTGATCATGGTCGCCGACACCGTGCTGGTGCTGGACAACCTGTTCAACCGGGCGACGGTGATCGCCAACGTGGAGGTCACCGCCGGCATGCCACGTTCCGCGGTCGAGGCGGGCTACCACGCCGCCTCCGCCCGGATTGACGACTGGCTGGCCCGGCTGGCGCAGCCCAGCATGCTCGGAGCGCTCTCCATCGAGGAGGCGGCGGCGCTGCCGGCCTGCACCTCGCCCACTGCCGCCGGCGACTATCAGGCGGGCGTGCGGAAGATCCAGGAGTACATCGCCGCCGGGGACACCTTCCAGACGGTGCTCTCGCGCCGCATCGATCTGGAAGCGCCGGAGCCGTTTCTGACCTACCGCTACCTCCGGGCACTCAACCCCGCCCCCTACCTGTACTTCCTCCACTGCGACGACCTGCACGTGGTCGGCAGCTCGCCGGAGGTGCTGCTGCGGGTGGAGGAGGGCGAACTCACCGTGCGACCGATCGCCGGCACCCGCCCGCGCGGCGCCACCCCTGAGGCCGACCGAGCGCTGCAGGCGGAGCTGGAGGCGGATCCGAAGGAACGCGCCGAGCACCTGATGCTGGTGGATCTCGGCCGCAACGACGTCGGGCGGGTGTCGCAGTTCGGCAGCGTGCGGCTTACTTCGTTCATGACCGTGGAACGGTACAGCCACGTGATGCACCTGGTGAGCGAGGTGCGGGGGACGCTCCGGCCCGAGCTGGATGCGCTGGCGGCGCTGGGCGCCTGCTTCCCCGCCGGCACCGTCAGCGGGGCGCCCAAGGTCCGGGCCATGGAGATCATCGACGAGCTGGAGCCGGTGCGGCGGGGGGTGTACGCCGGGGCGGTAGGATACATCGCCTGGGGGGCACGGACGCTGGATACTGCCATCGCCATCCGGACCGTCGTCATGTGCCGGGGACGGGCCTGGGTCCAGGCGGGCGCGGGGGTGGTGGCGGATTCCAATCCCGAGGCTGAATTCCGCGAAACCGAAGCGAAGGCCCGCGCGGTCCTCGCGGCGCTGGGGCTGGCCGGGCGGACCGGGTAGCCGCGCCGTTCCGCCGCTTCGACTCCAGCCCTATATTGCGGATTCCATGGCCTTCAAACTCGTCTCCTTCACCGGCGATCAGGACTTCGAACTGAACGCGGACCACGTGTACATCGTGGGCCGCGCGGTGACCAGCGACATCCCCATCTTCGACCCCACGATCTCCCGCCGGCACGCCGAGCTCCGGGTCGTCAAGGGCGGAGTGAGCCTGAAGGACCTGGGCAGTTCCAACGGCACCTTCATCAACGGCACCAAGGTCACCGAGGGGACCCTGGAGGCGAACGACTCGGTGACCTTCGGCAAGGTCGTCTTCCAGCTCACCTCACCGGACCAGGCTCCCTCACGGCCCGGCAACACCGGCCAGTCGCTCCCGCAGGCCGGCGGGACGATCGTCAAGCAGATCTCGATGAGCGGAGGGGTCCAGGCGGTCATCGCCGGGCAGCAGGCGGCGGAGGCAGAGGCGGCCGCGGCCGGCCAGCTCAAGCTGGACGCCGCCAGCGCGGTGGAGCGGACCGCCCGCAAGCTGTCACTGCTGCTGGAGATCTCGCAGAAACTGTCGGGAGAGCTGGACCTGGACCGGGTGCTCGGCCGGGTGGTGACCACCACGTTCGAAGTGATGAACGTGGACCGGGTGTCGGTCCTCCTGGCCAACGAGGCCGGCGAGTTGGTGCCCCGGGTATCCAAGAGCCGCCTGGGAGACTCCTCCGCCCAGCACGTGCCGCGCACCATCGCCCGCAAGGCGGTGGAGGAGCGGGTGGCCATCCTGACCGACAACGCCGCGGCGGACGATCGCTTCAAGGGCGGCCAGTCCATCCTGCTGCAGAGCGTGCGGAGCGCCATGTGCATCCCGCTCATGGCGAGCGCCGAGCAGGTGCTGGGCATCCTGTACGTGGACAACCTCACCGCCACCAACTCCTTCAGCGACGAGGACCTGCAGTTCCTGATCGCCTTCGGCGGCCTCGCCGCCATCGCCATCAAGAACAGCCGCTTCGCCGAGCAGATCCAGCGGCAGGCCATGGTCCGGTCCAACTTCGAGCGCTACTTCGCACCCAATGTCGCCGCCGAGATCGCCATGCAGCAGGGCGCGGTCAAGCTGGGGGGCGACAAGCGCCCCGTCACCATTCTTTTCTCCGATATCCGTGGCTTCACCACCATGTCGGAGCACATGAGCCCCGATTCGATCGCCGGCCTGCTGTCGGATTATTTCACCGAAATGGTGGACATCATCTTTGCCAACGGCGGCACGCTGGACAAGTTCATCGGCGATGCCATCATGGCGCTCTGGGGCGCGCCCATCCCGCACGCCGATGACCCCGATCGCGCCGTGGCGGCGGCCATCGCCATGCAACGGGCCATCGGCAACATGAACGACGCCTGGGAAAAAGAGGGCCGGCCCAAGATCGGGGTGGGGATCGGGATCAACTACGGCGAGACCTTCGCGGGGAACATCGGCAGCCACCTGCGGCTGGAGTACACGGTCATCGGCGACGCGGTGAACGTGGCCAGCCGGCTCTGCTCCAACGCCAAGGGTGGGGAGATCCTGATCAGCGATCCGCTCTACCAGGTCCTCAAGCAGAAGCCCCCGGTGGAGGCCCGGGACCCGCTGAGCGTGAAGAACCGGGCCCAGGCCGTCCCGGTGTGGAAGGTGAAGCTCTAGCGCCGCCTAGTGCGCCGGCGCCGTCTTCCAGAACGCGATCCCGCCCGCCTGCTGCCCCACGGCCACCGATCCCGCCCGCGTCCGCGCCACCAGATCCCACACATCCACCATGCCGGGTGCCGCACCCACCCCCTCGCTGCTGACAAACGCGTAGCGCGAGTCCGGGCTGATGGTCACCCCGTGGGTGATGGTCGTGGAGCTCTTCTCCAGCATGACACTCTGCCCGGTGGCCAGGTCGAAGACCTGCACGCTTCCGCCCTGCTTGAGGGTGGCGACGAGCAGGGCGCCGTCCGGGGTCACGGCCAGATTATAGGGGCCGCGGCCGGTGGGGAACCGCCGGGTAATGGCCCAGGTGCGACGGTCCACCTCCACGATCACATCGGCCCGGTTGCAGGCCACGTAGATGCGGGCGCCATCGGCGGAGGGCTGGGCCCAGGTGGGAGAGCAGGTGGGCTTGGGCATGTCGTGGCCGGCCGTGTGGTCCGCATGGCCGGTGGTGGCCTCCACCGGTCCCTCCCGTCCGGCCGCCAGGCCGAACCGCCGGGAAACCTCGAAGCTCCGCGCATCGAGCTCGACCAGCTGGTCGTCCATCATGCAGGCGGAGTACTGCCACATGCCGTCGGGGCTCACCCGGCTGCCATGGGGCATGGTACAGGTTTCCGTCCGGGCGACCTCGATCCCACTGGGGGTGTAGACCACCGACACCGAGGACGGCACCATCCGTCCGTGCAGGTTGAAGTTCACGATGAATGCGTACAAACCGTCCGGCGTCACGTCCAGGGAGGCGGGGAAGCGGCCCAGGAAGATCCCCGGCCCCACCAGAGTGTCGGGGCCGAGGGCGTAGCGCCAGTACTTGCCATCGGGGGAACCGTGACCGGTGGTCAGGTGCAGGAATCGGCCGTCCCGCGAGATCTGCAGGCCGTGCGGCCCCTCGACTTCCACCGCCGATTCGCCCACCGGAATGCTCCGCTCCAGCACCGTGCCGTCGGGCCCGAACCGGATCCGGTGGATGAGATCGGCCGATTCGGCGCCCACGTAGACCCAGTAGTTGCTGGTCGGGACCGACGCGGACGGCGGGCCCGCCGGGGACTGGGCCCCGGCCAGCGCGACCCGGAGCAGGAGCAGCCCGGCGCCGGCCCAGAGCGGGCCCGGCTTGCATGAGGAGTAGCAGCGCATCACTATCCGTTCGGAGAGAGCCGCCCCGCCCCGCGGGTCCGGCCCGTTCGGTTCATCGCGCCACCGGCGCATGGTTCACTCAGGGAGCCTCCGTGTTCAATCTAACGTCGCCGTCGTGCACCCTCGCCACCCTCCTGCTGCTCGCCGTCACCCCCTCAGGCCAGGCGATGGCGCAGGAACAGGCGCCGCCGACACCGATCGCGCGGATCGTGCCGGAGCCGGCCAGCATCACCGTGGAAGTGGGCCAGAGCACCCCGGTGACGATGACCGCCTACGATGCCCAGGGCCATGTCATCACCGAACCGGCGATCCGCGCCAGCGCACCGCGTCGGGCCCTCCGGCTCACCCGCACGAGCGTGACCGGGCTCGCCGCGGGGGAGTTCGACATCGTCCTGAGCGCGGTCAACAGCGCGGGTACGAGTCCGGTGTCGGTCACCATCCCGGTGCGGGTCACCTGGCCCCGGCTGGACCGTGCCAGCGTCGAGGCGGCCCCCGGCCGCCTCTATAGCGGTGTCACGCTGGCGCTCAGGCCCCGGGCCTTCCATGCCGACAACAGCGAGCGGCCCGGCTCGGACCTGACGTGGCAGTGGCGGAGCAGCAACGAGGCCATCGCCAGCGTGGACCGCTTCGGGTACGTCACCGCCCACCGGCCCGGGGCGGTGACCATTACCGCCGCCACGGAGGGCGTCCAGGCGGCGCTGCGCCAGCAGGTGGTCGCCAACCCGGTGCGAAGCCTCGCGATCGACCTGGGCCAGGCCTCGGTCCGCACCGGCGACGTGATCCACCTCAATGCCACCGCCCGCACCGCCGCCGGCACCCCGGTGCGGGACGTGCCGATCACCTGGAGCTACACCTACGCGCCCGACGACACCATCGCGGCGCCGGGCGCCACCGGCGTCATCGATCGCGGGCTCTTTGCCGCCGAGGTTCCGGGACGCTACACCCTGCTGGCCTCGGCGGGCACGGTCACCAGCCGCTCGGTACTGGAGGTCAAGCCACGCGATGTCCGCCGGCGGATCACCGTCACCGGCCGGGGGTCGGTCACCCACGTGCACACCTCGGACTTCTGGCCCTGGACCGGCAAGGACGGCCGGGACTACGCCCTGGTGGGCACCTGGGGGGGCGACGGCTGGGCCTACGTCGTGGACCTGACCGACCTCACCAACCTGGTGCGGACCGACTCCATCAAGGTGGATGCCCGGACCATCAACGACGTGACCGTCTCGCCGGACGGGCGCTACGGGGTGCTCTCGCGGGAAGGGGCGTCCAACCGGGTGAACGGCGTGGTGATCCTCGACCTCGCCAATCCGGCACACCCGACGGTCGCCTCGACCTTCGATCAGGAGCTGACCGGTGGCGTGCATAACATGTTTGCCACTGACGACTACCTCTTTGCCATCTCGGGCGGGGAACGCTACATCATCATTGACGTGCGGGACATCTACCACCCGAAGTACGCTGGCCAGTACGACCACCCGGACTCCTACGTGCATGACGTCTGGGTGCGTGACGGTATCGCCTACTCGTCGGAGTGGGGCACCGGCGTGGTCGCGGTGGACGTCGGGAACGGCAAGTACGGCGGCAGCATCGAAAAGCCGGTGCTCATCGGCACCTTTCCCACCACCAGCGGCGCGACCCACGAGATCTTCCCCTACGTGCAGAAGGCCACCGGCAAGGTGTACCTCTTCCTGGGCGACGAGATCATGTCCCGGGAGGGGCGGGTGTGGGAGGGCACCAACTACATGCGGGACCTCTTCACCGCCCAGCCCCGGCGGGGCGGCGTGCCGCAGACCTCGGCCGGGTACACCCATATCGTGGACTTCACCGATCCCCAGCACCCGCAGAACATCGCCAAGTACCACCAGGAGGAGTTCGGCGCCCACGACATCATCGTCGAGGACGACATCATGTACCAGGCCTACTACGACGGCGGCGTCCGGGTGGTGGATGTCTCGGGCGAACTGGTGGGGAACCTGGCCGAACAGCGGCGCGAGATCGCGGTCTACAAGCCTTTCGATCCGGAGGGCTTCACGCCCAACGCCTCCTTTGTGATGAACGCGATGCCGTGGAAGGGACACATCCTGTTCACCGACTTCAACAGCGGCCTGTGGGCGGCGAAGCTGGAGCCGAAGGGACCGCTGACGCCGTAGGCGGTTGGGCGGTTAGGCGATCGGGGGATCGGGGGATCGGCGAATTGGGCTCGGCCAGTGCCGGCGCCACTCGTCCAATCGCCTACCTCCCAAACCGATACTCGTACCCCGCCTCCTCCAGCAGCCGGAGCACCAGCCGGACAGGCAGCCCCATTACCCCGAAGAAGTCGCCGTCAATGCGCTCCACCAGGGCGGCGCCGTAGCCCTGGATGCCGTAGCCGCCGGCCTTGTCGAGCGGTTCGCCGGTGGCGATATAGGCCCGCAGAAAGGCGTCCCCCGTCGGGCGGAAGGTGACGGAGGTAACATCGGTGGCCTGGCGGGTGACGCTGTCGGCCAGCAGCGCCACCGAGGTGATCACCTCGTGTGAGCGCCCCTGCAGCTGTCGCAGCATGGTCAGGGCTTCCCCGGCGTCGCGTGGCTTCTCCAGCAGCTGGTCACCCAGGAGCACGGTGGTGTCGGCGCCGAGGACGACCTGCCCGGTGACACTCCAGGCCTTCTCCCGCGCCAGGCGTTCCACATAGGCGATGGGCGTCTCCCCCGGCTCTCGCTCCTCCGGGATGTGGGAGGGCCGCACCTCGAAGGGAATGCCCAGCATGGCGAGCAGCTCCCGCCGCCGGGGGGAGGCGGAGGCAAGCGTAATCACCGGTATCGGCCTCATTGCGCCTCACGCTCGAGGACCAGCGTCACCGGCCCGTCGTTGCGGATCTCCACGTCCATCATGGCACCGAACTCGCCGGTCTCAACCCGCAGGCCGCGGGCCCGCAGGGCCGCGATGAACCGCTGGTACAGCGGGATCGCCACCTCCGGCCGGGCGGCGTCAATGAACGAGGGCCGGCGGCCCTTGCGGGCGTCGCCATAGAGCGTGAACTGGGACACGACGAGCACCGCCCCCGCCACGTCTTCCAGTCCCAGGTTCATCTTTCCTTCCTGGTCGGTGAACAGCCGGAGCCCCGCGATCTTCTCCGCCATCCAGTCGGACTCGGCGGCGGTGTCGCTGTGAGTGAATCCCACCAGCAGGCAAAACCCGCGCTGGATGGCGCCGGTCACACGACCCCCGATGCTCACCCCCGCCTGCGACACCCGCTGCAGCACCACTCGCATGGATTCTCCCCGCAGTTCTCCCGGGACCGGCCTGCCGGTCCGGGTGATCGGGCCTGGTCAGTCGGTCAATAGTAACGGCCGACCTCCCGCAGGCGAGGGGCCCTTGTAGGCCGGCCCGCCGGGAGGATACCCTCCATCGCATGATTCCGACCCGCCTGGCGTTCGCCCGCCGTTACGTGCGCGATGAGCTGTTCCATCGGCGCAAGGACTGGCTGCGTGCGGTGCAGCCGGCACCCCATCGCCCCGATCCGGCCGGATGGCCCGCGAACGCGCTGGCGGCCGCCTGGCTCGGCCACGCCACCGTCCTGCTCAACCTTCACGGCACCTGGTTCCTGACCGACCCCGTGCTCCGGACACGGATCGGGCTCGATCTCGGCGTCACCGCCTTCGGCCCCCGGCGCCTGGTGCGGCCGGCGCTCAGCGCGGACGAGCTGCCGCGGCTCGACGCGCTGCTCATCTCCCACGCGCACATGGACCACCTCGATCCCCGGACCCTCCGGCGGCTGCCAGCCTCCCTGCCGGTCGTGGCCCATGCCAGCCTGCGGGATCTGCTGTGTCACTTCGAGAATGTGACGGAACTCCGCTGGGGCGAACGCACCCGGGTGGGCGAGGTGACCATCGAGGCCACGCCCGCCCGGCACTGGGGCGCCCGGATGCTCAGCGATGGCTATCGCGGGTACGGCGGGTTCCTGCTGCAGAAGGACGGGACCCGGGTCATCTACACCGGCGACACGGCGGCCACTGACGTCTTCCGTCGCTATGCCGAGCCGAGTGGCGTGGACCTCGCCATCCTGCCGATCGGAGCTTACAACCCGTGGATTGCCAACCACGCGAGCCCGGAACAGGCGTGGCAGATCGGTCGGGACCTGGGAGCGCAGTACGTCCTGCCGGTGCACCACTCCACCTTCCGGCTGAGCCGCGAGCCGATGCACGAGCCCGTCTCGCGGCTCCTGGCCGCCGCCGGCGCGGAGCGCGGGCGCATCGTGTTGACCGAAGTGGGCCAAACCTGGGTGCATCCGCAAGCTGGATCGCAGTTTCATTCCTCGTTCATGCAGCGGAATCGGGCAGGCCTTTGAGCGCCCCGCGGTAGTCGCTAGGGTTCGGCATGAACCGTAGGCGGTGGTTTTGGGGCGTCGCCCTGGCTGTGGCCGCGTGCGGCATCGGCATCTTCGCGCTCGACATCGTGCTCGAGGCGGCCTTTCGGACACCAATCGACGCCTACCTTCGGGCCCGCGCGCTGGCCATGATGGAGGCGAAGGAAGCCGACGGGCTGGATGTGGGCATCCGCGAAATCAATCTGCACCTCTTTGCCCGCCGCCTCGACCTGCACGGTCTCAGCATTCGCTATATCCGGCAGGATGGCGAGCGGCAGCGGCAGCTCGAGGCCGACGCGCCTGAGGTGATCCTGAGTGGCGTCGATCTCTCCGACATGATCTGGCACCGACGCTTCCGGCTCTCGGGCGTCCGGGTCGAATCGCCGGTCGTCCGGCACCGCGATGAGGGCCCCGCCGACACGCTCCCGCCGCCAGTCGCAGGGGAAAGCGACACCCTGCCGGTCACCCTGCCACCACCTGATTCCCTGCTCTTCCTCGCGCTGTCACGGTGGTTGCCTGACGAGATCCGTCATGGCCGGATCGAGGATCTCCGGGTCGAGAACGCGACCGCCGTTTCGATGGTCAGCCGTGGCAAAGCGCAGAATACCGATTCCACCAGCGGCCTCTTCGTCCGGCTCCGGGGCCTGGCGCTCGATTCCGCCCGGCATCGCGTCTTCCAGGGCGGTGCGCTCGACCTCGCGTACTTCTCCCACGCCACGCCCGGCGGAGCTGACAGCCTGATCATCCGTGGCGTCTCGCTCACGCTCAATGCGAACGACACGACCTTCGCCGTCAGCGAGATCCGCACCGGCCCGGAGCGCGGCGGCCATTCGTTCCGTGCCGCCGGTATCCGGCGCTCCCACGCGCGCCGGATCCTCACCATCGATACCCTGATGTACGGCCCGCTCGCCTCGGACTCGAACTTCTTCCGGCACGCCGCCCCCCGCTCGACCGTGATACGAGCACTCTGTACCGGCGTCAAGATCCTCGGCCTTACTGAAGAAAACGTCCGCCGGCGCCGGATCACGGCAGGCGGGATCTGGATCGGGACGGCGGATCTCGATGTGGTGGCGGACCGCCGGGTCGACGGACCACCGCATACAGGGCGGCGGAGACTCTGGCCCACCCGGTTCGCGGCGCTGGACTGGGTGGTCGGAGCCGACTCCGTGGTGCTCGAACAGGGCCGGATCCGGTACACCGAACTCTATCGCGGGGCGCTGGCGGGGTCGATCAGCTTCTCGAATATCCACGCTCGCATCACCAACGCCTCCAATGATTCGGTGGCCCGAGAGCGCCCGGTGGTCATTAGCGCCGATGCGCGGATCTACGACAAGGGCCGGCTGCAGACGACGATTGCGGTGCCGGTCAGCGAAGGCCCGTTTCGGGCCGATGTGGAGGGCCAGATGGGCGCCATGCCCATCGCCCTCTTCAACGAATTCCTGGATCCGTCCGCCGGCGTGCAAGTCACCGGCGGGGAACTCCACAAGGCCAGCTTCAAGTTCAAGGTGAACGATGGGTGGGCCCGGGGCCAGTTCCGCGCCGCCTGGGAAGGGCTCGGCCTCCGCAAGGTGAACAAACAGACTGGAGGCCAGAGCCTTGGGGACCGGCTGGCATCGATCGTCGCCAACACCATGACTCAGGCGAGCAACCTGCCGGACAGCAATGACATCAGGCCGACCGCACCGATCCGGTATCGCGTCCTGCCGAGCGATACCTTCTGGCAACTGCTGTGGCGGAGTCTTCGCTCAGGGATGGTCAAGGCGGTCAAGGAGTAGGCCGCACGGAGTGCTTCGAGAGCGAAGAGGGGGCCCCGTGACCTGCGGGGCCCCCTCTCAAGTCTCGCTGGACGGCCGACCTATTCCACCGTTACGCTCTTCGCGAGATTGCGCGGCTGGTCCACGTTGCAGCCCCGCCGGACCGCCACGTAGTAGCTGAACAACTGCAGCGGGATGATGGTCAGGATCGGGGTGAGCAGGTCCATGGTGTCCGGGATGGTGAACGTCGCCGTGGCGAGCCGCCGGATCTGGTCGTCGCCCTCGTTCATGATGGCGATGACCTGGCCGCCGCGGGCCCGGACCTCCTCCATGTTGGACACGATCTTCCCATGCACGCCGTCCCTGGGCGCGATGAACATGACCGGCATGTTCTCGTCAATCAGGGCGATCGGTCCGTGCTTCATCTCCGCCGCCGGGTACCCCTCGGCGTGGATGTAGGAGATCTCCTTGAGCTTGAGCGCGCCCTCCAGGGCCACCGGGAAGTTCACCCCGCGCCCGAGGTAGAGGGCGTTATTGGTGCGCCAGAACCGCTCGGCCAGCGCCTCCACCTCCGGCCCGCGATCCAGGATCTGCTGGACCTGTCCGGGCAGCGCGCGGAGCGCCTGGATGATCTGCCGGCCCTGCAGGATGCTGAGACTGCGCAGCCGCCCGAACCGCAGGGTAATGAGCGCCAGGGCGATCACCTGGCTGGTGAAGGCCTTGGTGCTGGCCACTCCGACCTCGGGACCGGCGTGCAGGTAGATCCCGCCGTCCACCTCCCGCGCGATGCTGGAGCCCACGACGTTCACGATGCCGATGGTCCGGGCCCCGCGCCGCTTGGCCTCGCGGATGGCAGCGAGCGTATCGGCAGTCTCGCCGGACTGGGAGATGCCGATCACCAGGGTGCGGTCGTCCACCACAGGATTGCGATAGCGGAACTCCGAGGCATACTCCACCTCCACCGGGATGCGGGCCAGTTCCTCCAGCATGTACTCGCCGATGAGCCCCGAGTGCCACGAGGTGCCGCAGGCGGTGATGACGATCCGGTTGATCTTCATGATCTCGTCGTCGGCCAGGTTGAGGCCGCTGACCCGGGCCGTGCCCTCTTCATCCAGCAGGTGCCCCCGCATGGTGTTCCGCACCGTGTCGGCCTGCTCGAAGATCTCCTTCAGCATGAAGTGGTCGTAACCGCCGCGTTCGATCGTGGCGAGATCCCACTCAATCTGGTTGACCGGCTTGTCGATCCGGGTGGCGGCCAAGTCGCGGACGTGATACCCCTCACGGGTGAGGACCGCCATTTCGCCGTCGTCCAGGTAGACCACCGACCGGGTGTGGGCCAGGATCGCCGAGGCATCGGAGGCCACGAACCATTCTCCGTCTCCCACTCCGACCAGCAGCGGTGAGCCCTTTCGGGCGGCGACGATCACATCCGGTTCGTCGGCCGAGATGACGGCGATGCCATAGGCGCCGTCCACCTCGCGGAGGGCGTGGGCAACCGCTTCCTCGAGGTTGCCCCGATAGTAGACCCCGATGAGGTGAGCCAGCACCTCGGTGTCGGTGTCGGACTTGAAGACATGCCCGCGCTGCTCCAGCACCGTCTTGATCGCCCCGGCGTTCTCGATGATGCCGTTATGGATGATCGCGATCTTCCCGGTGCTGTCGGTATGCGGGTGGGCGTTGATGGTGTTGGGCGGACCGTGCGTGGCCCAGCGGGTGTGCCCGATCCCGACCGTGCCCTTGGGGGTGTGGTCCTTCAGCTGCAGTTCCAGGGCGGCGAGCTTGCCGGCCTGCTTTTCCACAACCAGCCCGCGGCCGTTGAGCACCGCGATGCCGGCGGAGTCATAACCCCGGTATTCCAGCCGCCGGAGCCCTTCGATCAGCAGTGCCGCCGCCTGGCGGGGTCCGACGTAACCGACAATGCCGCACATCTGCGCTGGTCCTCAGGTCGAAAAGAGTTCGCGACACACCGACACCAGTGCTTCGGCATCGGCTTGGGTCGGAGCCTCGGCAATGAACCGTACGATGGGCTCGGTGCCTGACGGGCGTACATGCACCCAGCGATCCGGCCATGCAAGCCTCAGCCCATCCCGGGTATCTACCTCGGCCTCCGGAAAGCGGGCGCGGAGCCGGCCGTACACTGGAGTTAACTCGTTGCCGCGTGGGGCTTTAGCCTTGACAATCCGATAGCGATTCTGACTGGACACAAGCTGCGAGACCGACTGCCCGGTGGCGGCCATCAGGTGCAGGATCAGTGCCACACCGACCGGGGCGTCCCGCCCGATATGAAGGGCGGGCAGGATCACGCCCCCGTTGCCCTCTCCCCCGATGACCGCCCCCTCGTCCCGGATGCTCCGGGCCACGTTGGCCTCCCCGACCGCCGCCCGGACGAAACGGGCACCCCCCAGTCTGGCAGCGTCCTCGACGACCAGTGAAGTGGAGAGGTTGGCGACGACAACCGCAGGGGGCGAGGATGGCCTCGCCGCCGGAGGGTGTCCCAGCACCGCCCGCACCGCGAAGGCAAGGGTGTAATCCTCGCCGATGGGTGCTCCGTTTTCAGCCACCAGGGCCAGTCGATCGACGTCGGGGTCCACGGCGAAGCCGATCTCGGCCCCGGTCTCCCTGACTAGACGGGAGAGATCGCCCAGATTCTCAGGCACCGGCTCGGGCGGGCGGGGAAACCGACCGTCGGTCTCGGTATTGATGGCCCGCACCTCACACCCCAGCTGCTCGAGCAGGGCCGGCATGATGGTGCCACCCGCGCCGCGGACGCAGTCCAGCGCCACCCGGAACCGCCGGGCGCGGATCGCCTCCAGATTGATATGCGGCAATGCCAAGACCTGGGCAAGATGCCGTCCGATCGCCTCGAAATCCTCCCGGACCGTCCCCACCCCGTCCCAGCTGGTCCGGGCCGGACCCAGTTCGGCCAGCTTCCGGACCCGGGAGCCTTCGGCCCCGTCAAGGAAGATCCCGTCTGGCCCCACCAGCTTGAGCGCGTTCCATTCGATGGGGTTGTGGCTGGCGGTGAGAATGAGTCCCGCCCCGGCGTGATGATGCTCCACCGCCAGCTGGACCGTCGGCGTGGGGGCTACCCCCACGTCAATGACATCCGCACCCACCGACATCAGGCCTGCGGTGGCCGCCCGGGCGAACATCGGCCCGCTGGTCCGGGCGTCCCGACCCAGAACCACCAGCGGCCGGCCGTTGCTCCGGGCCCATGCGCCCAGCGCCGCGGCGTGCCGGGCCACGAGTTCGGGGGTGAGGTCCTTGCCCACGATCCCGCGCATGCCGGAGACACTGATCATGAGGGTATCGGACATGGCGGGAAGGTAGCCACGCCATGTGGGACCCAACAGGGAGACTGGAGCCGAGGAGGGCCAGGCCGTGAGAGGCGCCGGGCGAAGACCCGGGCAGCGGGCCGGGGCAAGCCTCAGATGGAGAGAGGCAGCGCCTCGGAATCGGGGAACGCCGCCTTGAAGGCCCGCACCACTTCGGTGTCGAAGTGGCTGCCGGCGCAGCGGTCCAGCTCGTGGTAGGCTTCGGGGGGCTGGCGCGAGGAGCGGTAGGCGCGGTTGGTGGTCATGGCATCGAACGCGTCTACCACGCAGACGATGCGAGCCTCGATGGGGATCTCCTGCCCCGCCAGCCGATCCGGAAAGCCGCCCCCATCGATACGTTCGTGATGGTTGCGCACGATGCGAAGCACCGTGGGGTTCTCCCGGGCCAGGGGGGCCAGGATCCGCTCGCCCAGGATCGTGTGCTCGGTGATGTGCGCAAATTCCTCGTCCGTGAGCGCGCCAGGCTTGTTGAGCACGGCCTCTCGAGTGCCGATCTTGCCGATGTCGTGCAGCTCGGCTCCCAGCCGTATCTCCTCCAGCCGCTCGCCGGTGAAGCCGAGCTGGATGGCGGTCTGGACGGCGTAGCGGCTGACCCGCATCGAATGGCCGCTGGTGTAGGCATCCTTGGCTTCCAGCGCGTGGGCCAGGGTTTGGACCCCCTGCAAGAACAGCTCCTTGATCCGCCCGGCCTGGACCCGCACCCGGAGCTCGAGATTCTTCTGGTAGAATCGCTTCTGCATCAGCAGGTCACGCTTTTCCAGCGCCTTGGCCACCCGGACGCGGACTTCGTCGATGACGGCGGGCTTGGAGATGTAATCGAGGGCGCCCTTGTCGAGGCAGGCCACGGCGGTGGTCACATCGGACACGCCGCTCAGCATGATGACGGCCGTGTCAGGGAAGCGCCGCAGCACCTCCTCCAGGAAACCGAGCCCGTTGAGGCCGGGCATGTTGATGTCGCTGATGATCAGCGGCACCTCGCCGTGAGTTTCCAGCAGTCTCAGGGCCTCCCGGCCGTCCCCCGCTTCCAGCGCGGAGAGCCCCGTGAGTTCCGTCACGCGGGCGATGGCATGCCGGACGGCAGCATCATCGTCCACGACCAGGCATCTCGGCGCCAGGGCCTTGGGCTCCAGCCGCTGGGCAATCTGGTCGAACAGCATCAGGATCTCCCGGCCGCATCGCCGCTGGCTTGCTGCTGCCCCGGCCCGTGGGTTACGTTCCCGCCTCCCTCAGCCCCGCTCGCATGACTCAGCTCCGGCAGGAAGATTCCGCCCACGGCTTCGCCACCCGTGCCGTGCACGCCGGCCAGTCGCCCGATCCGCTCTCCGGCGCGGTCATGACCCCGATCTACCAGACCTCCACCTACGTCCAGGAGGGGCTGGGACGGCACAAGGGGTACGAGTACGCCCGGACCCACAACCCCACCCGGGAGGCGCTGGAACGCTGCATCGCCAGCCTCGAGGGTGGCCGCTACGGCTTTGCCTTCGGCTCCGGCCTCGCGGCGCTCGACACCTTGCTCAAGCTCCTCAAACAGGGTGACCACGTGGTGGCCGGCGAGAACCTCTACGGCGGGTCCCACCGGCTCATGGAGCGGGTGTACCAGCCGCTGGGGCTGACGTTCTCGTTCGTGGACATGCGCAACCCGGAGAACGTGGCCCGAGCGATCACCCCTCACACCCGGCTGGTCTACGGCGAGACACCCACCAACCCGATGATGTTCCTCGCCGACCTGGCCGCCATCGGCGACATCACCCAGGCTCGTGGCGTCCCCTTCGCGGTGGACAACACCTTCGCCACCCCGTACTTCCAACGGCCGCTGGAGCTGGGCGCGGATATCATCCTCCACTCCACCACCAAGTACCTCAATGGCCACAGCGATATGGTCGGCGGCATGCTGGTCACCTCCCGCGACGACCTGGCCGAGAAGATCGGATTCCTGCAGAACGCCGCCGGCGGCGTGCCGGGGCCGATGGACTGCTGGCTCTGCCTCCGGGGTCTCAAGACCCTGCCCCTGAGAATGCGCCAGCACGACGCCAGCGGACGCGCCATCGCCGAATGGCTGACCCGCCACCCGCGGGTCCGCAAGGTCTACTTCCCCGGCCTCCTCGATCATCCCCAGCACGATCTGGCATGCCGGCAGATGACGGGATTCGGTGGCATGATCTCCGTGGAACTGGGCGATCCCGCGGTCGCCCGGCAGGTGGTGGAACGCACCCGCGTCTTCGCCCTGGCCGAATCGCTGGGGGGCGTGGAGAGCCTGATCGGGCATCCCGCCAGCATGACGCACGCGGCAGTGCCCCTGGCGCTCCGGCAGGCGATGGGCCTCACCGACAGCCTCATTCGGCTGTCGTGCGGAGTGGAGGAAACGGCGGACCTGATGGCAGACCTGGAGCAGGCGCTCGGTTGACAACGGGCCCGGGAGGCGGCCGGGCCGGGCGTCCACGAAGGCGGCACTCGCCCGTCTCCCCTCGCCATCGTCGTACCAGGTCCGTCTCAGCATGAAACTGCCCCTCGTTCCGGGCGTAGAGTGGTCGCCCCTTACCTTGAGTCCCTTATGACCCTGCCCGCCCCGCGCCCCCGGCGCACCCTCCCCGAGATCGCTGCCGTTTCCTGGGAGCATCCCGCAGACCGTGCCGCGCTGCAGGCGCTGCGCTCTGTGCCCGGTTTTGAGGAAGTCACCCGGAAGATTCTCGCCTTCCTTGGCGGGGAGCGCGGGATCCGGCTCCTCTTCCAGGCCAATGCCGTGCGGGTGGGGCCGTCCCAGTTCCCCAAACTCTGGACCACGCACGTGGAGGTGTGCACCACCTTCGATTGGCCGACCATCCCTGAGCTCTACGTCTCCCAGACGCCGGTCTTCAACGCCGGCGCCTACGGGGTGGACAACCCATTTATCGTCCTGCACTCGGCTGCACTTGAGCTATTGGATGATGACGAGACCCGGGTGCTCCTGGCCCATGAATTGGGCCACGTCATCAGCGGCCACGCCTTCTACCGGACCATCGCCGCAATCCTTTTCCTGGTAAGCGCTTCCGCCCTCCCGGGCCTGGTGGGAATCGCCCTGCTCCCGGTCCGGCTGGCCTTTCTGGAGTGGTCCCGGAAGTCGGAGCTGTCCAGCGACCGGGCCGGCCTGCTGGGCTCCCAGGATCCGATCGCCTCCCAGCGCCTGTTCATGCAGATGGCCGGCGGCGTCCGTCCGCCGCTGCAGCAGGGGCAGCTCGACCTGGACACCTTCATGGCGCAGGCCCACGAATACAGCCAGAGCAACGATGGGCTGGACGTCGTCTACAAGGTTGCCGCCACCCTGATGCTGAGCCATCCCATGCACACCGTGCGGGCGGCGGAGCTGCAGCAATGGATCCAGAGCGGCGACTACGACCGCATCCTGCGGGGGGAGTACAGCCGTCGCGGTACCGCCGAGCGCGAACGCCCGCTGGCCGACGACTTCGGCGCGGCCAAGGAGTACTACAGCCAGGAGGCAAAGGAGACCATCGGCCACGTGGTGGACGCGGCGAAGCAGGCCGCGGGCCGGGTGGGAGAGGCGTTCCGCAAGGCCAAGAAGCAGTGAGGATCCTGGTTGTCGGTGGCGGGGGGCGCGAGCACGCGATCGTCTGGGCGCTGTCCCGCGAAGACCCCGCCGCCATGCTGTACGCCGCCCCGGGCAATCCCGGCACCGCGCCGCTCGCGACCAATCTCCCCATCGCCGCCACCGACCTCGACCGCCTCGCCGATGCGGCCGACGCCTACGGCATCGACCTGGCCATCATCGGACCCGAGGCTCCGCTGGCCGAGGGGCTGGCGGACCGGCTCCGCTCGGAGGGTCGGGTGGTCTTCGGACCCAGCCGGGCGGCGGCGCAGGTGGAGGCGTCGAAGGCGTTCTCCAAGGCGGTGATGGGACGTGCCGGCGTGCCCACGGCCGCCAGCCGCACTTTCACCGACCTCAACCAGGCGCTGAGCTACGTCGCCGCGCACGAGGAACCGCTCGTCGTGAAGGCTTCCGGTCTGGCGGCGGGCAAGGGGGCGGTGGTCTGCGCCACCCGGCAGGAGGCGCGTGCAACCCTGACCGCCATGCTGGGAGAGGGCAAGTTCGGCGACGCCGGACGGACGGTGGTGGTGGAGGCGTTCATGCTGGGGGAAGAGCTCTCGCTGCTGGCGATCACCAACGGCGAGTCGGTGGAGCTCCTGCCCGCGGCGCAGGATCACAAGCGCCTGGGCGAGGGGGACACCGGGCCGAATACCGGCGGGATGGGCGCCTATGCACCCGTGACGATCGCCACTCCGGCGCTGCTCGAGCGGGCTCGGCGGGAGGTGCTCGCGCCCATGCTGGCCCAGCTGGCGCGGGAGGGCGCGCCGTACAACGGCGTCTTGTACGCCGGGCTCATGATCGCTCCCGATGGCGCCATCCGCGTGGTGGAGTTCAACTGCCGGCTCGGCGATCCCGAGACCCAGGTGGTCCTGCCGCTGGTGAGTGGCGGCCTCACCGAGTGCCTGTATCGCGTGGCCCGGGGCGAGGCCCCGTCCGCCCTGACGGTGTCGCCGGGCGCAGCCGTTACCACCGTGCTGGCCGCGGAGGGGTACCCCGACAGCCCTCGGAAGGGGGCGGTCATCACCATTCCCGCGGAGCTGCCAGAGGGGGTCACCATATTCCATGCAGGCACCGCACGTGACGCCGACGGGACGCTCCGCGCGGTGGGCGGCCGGGTCCTCACGGTCACCGCGGTGGCCCCGACCTTTGCGGAGGCCCAGGCCAGGAGCCGGGCGGCCGCCGGCGCGATCCAGTTTCCCGGGAAGGTGTTCCGCCGCGACATCGGCTGGCGGGAGGCCGCTCGACGCCGCTAGGGCTCGACCCGCCGCCGGGGCCCAACTGCGGGCCGCCTTAGATTCACTTCATGCCCGAACTCCCCGAAGTCGAGACGATGGTGCGCGGGATCCGGCCTGCGCTGGAGGGGGTCCGGATCCGGTCCGCCACCCTTTCCCATACCGACATTCTCCGGGGCGTCACCCGGCCGAAACTGCTCGCCGCGCTGACCGGCGCCCGGATCCACCGGGTCTTCCGGCGTGCGAAGCACGGGGTGTTGGAACTGGAGATCCGTGAGCCCCGGGCAGCGACCACCCGACGGCCTGCGACCGGGGGCCTGGGAGCCGCTCGCGGCGACCCGCGCCCGACCGAGTCCCTTGGGATCCGGTCGTCCGCCCGTCGTTTCTTCATCCTCCAGCCGGGCATGACCGGCAACCTGCTCATCTACGATCGGCCGCTTGCGACCGCGGAGGCCCGCTACGCCGTCCTCCGCGCCCGGCTGGAGCATGGCGGCGAGTTCGTCTTCCGCGACGTGCGGCGGATCGGCGCCCTCCGGCTGCTCGACCAGCGCGGCTGGGAGCGCTACGACCGGGCCCTGGGGCCGGAGCCGCTCGACCCCGCGCTCACCGTCGAGCAGTTCACGGAGGCACTCCGACACTCCCGTGCGGCGATCAAGAAGGTCCTGATGGACCAGAAGAAGCTGGTAGGGGTGGGAAACATCTACGCCAACGAAGCACTTTTCTCGGCGGGGATCGATCCCTCGAAGCCGGCGTACCGCGTCAGGGGCGAGAGTTATCTCAGGCTATACCATGAGACGCGTCGCATCCTGCAGGCCGCGATTGACGCCGAGGGGACGACGTTTCGCGACTACCGGACCAGCACCGGTGAGTTCGGCGCGTTCCAGCTGGAGCTGAACGTGTACGAGCGCGAGGGGGAGCACTGCCGGGTGTGCGGCACCCGGCTGGCGGGGACCCACGACATAGACGCGCGGATCACGGTGTTCTGCTGGCGGTGCCAGCGGTAGGAGCGGCTCGGACCCGCGAGGAGTCCGCCCCGTTCATGAGTCAGGACGCCCCTCGACGCGCCCTCGCCCCTGCCCCGCCTGCCCGCGGGACACCGCACCCCGAATCCCCTCAGTGCCTCCCGGTCCTGCCCGGGAGCGCCGGGGTGCGACGGATCGGTTGCGACCACCCACGCCGGAGACCCGGGGGCCGTGAGGCGATCAGGTTGCTCCGGACGATCGTGCCGTGGTCCAGCGGGTAGCACGCCGAGAGCGGGAGCGACAGCGGAGTCCCAATCGTGGAGCCGAGACTGGTTGCCTGCCGGGATACGGCGCGACAGGGGCCCCCGGGCGGAGCGGTCGGGAACCCTCCGTCAAAGTCGTAGGCGAGGAGCACGTTGTCATCCGCCTCGAACCGGGGCCCCTGCACGTACCAGCCCGGGACGACGTCCGTCGAAGTCGTGCCGACGCCGAAGTCGTACCGGTACAGGCGGGTTCGAATCACGTCGTTGCCCTGGGCATTGGGGTCGCTGTCCAGAAAGGCCACCCCGAACACCACCCCGCGACCATCGTGGCTGAACGCGGCCTGTTCGTTGCCGGCGTACGCGTCCACGTAGCTCGGCGCACAGGTGTCCTCCGGTTGCCAATGGAATGAGACCGGGGTACTTCCATCGAGGGGAATCACCCGGAGGTGTGTGGAGCTGAAAACCCCCGATCCCCCGGCGGGGCATGACGTAAGCACAAGGTCCGCAGTCGGGGCCACGGCATACTCTCCGGTCGGGGATACCACAATCCAGCCGGCGTAGAAGAGGTCACCCGAGACGAAGGGATTCAGGATGCCCTGGTTCATGTCGCCCGGACCGCGCCCCGGGCCGGTGAGGTCGAGAAGTGGCCGGGCGTTGCCCCAGACGGAATTCTGAGGATCCACAAGACGGATATCGGCGGTGTCCCGCTCCAGGTACATCCGCCGGTGGACGTTGGGCAGGGTTTGAATCACGCTGCCCTGATGGTTGATCACGGTGACGCCGGGGCCGTTGAGGGAGTAGGTGTCGTAGATGGAACTGCTCACCGCGATCCGGCGGCCCCCCTGGGCCACCGAGACGGACCCGTTGCCGAAGTGGTACGGGGCCGGCATGGGGTAGATGGACTGGGTTCCCCCGGGGCGGTCGAGCACCACCGCGCTGTCCACGTAGCGGACGTCGTAGCCGCAGATGGGGGTGCCGGGGCGCTCTCTTGAGAGGAGGCTGAGGGCACCGTAGGCGTCGAGTTGGTAGGCTGGCGACGCGGCTCCAGGTACTTGAATCTGAAGGGCCACGGAGGTGAGGTGCTGCCCAGTGAAGGGGTCAGACTTTGGCAGGGCCGCGCCGCGGACAATGTAGTCCTTCACCTGCGCAGCGGTCAGCGTCGGGTCCATGGACCACAGTTGCGCGGCCACGCCGGCCACCATGGGGGCGGCGTACGAATTGCCGCTCGCCGGGCGCGCGTCCTGCCCGGGAAAATCGCTTGGGTTCACGAGGACCAGGACTGAATCCGCGGGAGCCAGGATTGCAGTTCCACCGGCACCCGTCCAGTAGCCGCTCCTGAAGGTGCGTGAACCCGGGTTCGAGCCACCCACCAGGAGGACCTGGTTGGGGTATTGCGTTGCAAGCTGGGCGACGGCTCGATCCGTTGCCAAGGTCACCGAGTCACTGGCTGCGGCCACACTGCTCAAGGTGATGACCCGGTCATCGACCGGATACACCAGGAGGTTCTGCGAGCTGCTTGTGAGCCAAGTCTCCAGAACGGCTTTCTGTCGAGCAACATCAATGGAGTCGGCACTGTAACCGTGAGGGGAGGAGGTGACCAAGAGATGAGATCCGGATGCAACGAGGTCCGGAAGCACCACGAGTTCCATCCAGCGTGTCTTGCTCTTCGTTACCGAATCTTGCGTCCCGTAGGCGTAGGCCGTGGACGGCGCTCCCCACAAGAATCCAGCGGCACCAGCACTATTGTCCCCCTGTGCCTTCAGAATTCCCGCTATTGCGAGGCCATGAGATCGGAGGTTCTTCGCCTCTGCGGAGTTCCCATACACGATTCCTGACGTATCCTGATTGGGGGCGACGACGCGGCGGGAGGGTGTCAGGTCGGGCTGCGCGTCAAGGGAAGTCTCGAGGATGGCAATAAGGGGGGTACTCGTCCCATACTCCCCATTTTCACACCCCCATGCGAGCGGGGCCCTCATGGCGCGCCAGGCAACCGTGGTACGCGAGGTATCAAACCAGGCGGCCCGAGGACTAAGTAACCCATCCGAAGGATATCGACCACGAGGAACAAGTGGGCTGCGGTAATACAAACGCGAGACGCTGTTGACACCCGGCTCCAGACTCATCTTTGCTAGCACTGAATCCACGGCAGCGAGGGAGGGACCCGGGTCAGGAATTTCGAACACATAGACGCCTCGAGGCCCCATGGGCAGACCACCGGCGATTGTGGCACCATACTTCCCCATGAACGCCCGGATTGCCGGGCCGTCCGCGGAGAGAGTGAACTCGACATCGACAAATGTTCGATAGATGAGTACTCCGCGGTAGGGCCCGATGCCCACCGTTAGGGTCGAGTCGGTACTCGGATGCCAATCATTGGGCAATAGAGGCGTGCTTGTGTCCACCCCCGTCACCCTTACCACCAGCCTCGGCTGGCTCCCCGACTCCCGGGAGAACACCATCGCCTCGCCGCCCTGCGCTTCACTGGTCTTCCGGAACACCCAGCCCTGGTCCAGCAGCGTGCCACCCAGATAGCCCTGCACATCCGCCGTCACATTGAGCCGGATCACTCCGGTCTGCCCGTTGTTCACCGTCACCCGGTCGGTCTTGGCGGGCGCAAAGGTCCCGTTGCCGTTATTGGTCATGTCCCAGCCCTGGGTGGGACAGTCGGGGACCCCGTTCCCGGTGTTGGCATCCACCGCGCAGTTCCAGGTGGCGCCCAGCTCGGCCCAGTCCTTGAGCACGCGGTGCAGGTCCACCGTCCGCTCGTTGGTGCCCCAGCCGCTTGGGCCGGCCTGGATGGTGAACTCCAGCCAGGCGCTGTCGAGCGTCCCCGCCCCTACCACGGTCCGGAGCGCGGTCGAGTCGAACCGGATCAGCACCCGGTTCTTGCCGCCGCCGCCCACCTGCAGGGCGGTGTCGGCCCCCCAGTTGGTATTGGGCAGGGTCTTCCGGATGTAGGTGTCCGCCTCGGGCAGGAGGGTGTCGGTCACCGTGACCAGCCGGCCCCCCGGGCCCTGCGTGAGCCGATCGAAGGGATCCAGGGTGTCGCGGCAGCCGCCAGCGAGCAGCAGGCCGGAGGTGGCCAGGGAAAGGAGACAGGCGAGCATCGGTCGGGCACCTCGGGGCGCGGGAGCGCGCAGGAAGTCCTGCCACATGATGGAACCGCCGGGAGGAAAGATGGGTGACCGGGCGCACGGGTGCGAGCCGTGGTCGACCGGGGAACCGCAGTTCTATCGAGGATACCGACATGGGGGGGGCGCAGGGGGTGCCGGCGCCGTCGGATTCGCCGTCATGGTCACCCGAGTTGGGTGCGGTGAACTCTCGCCCGAACCAGGGCGGCGGCCGACCGGCGTATATTCTGGAGCGCGCTCACTCACCTATTAGACCGAGCGCCGCTGACTGCCGAAACCCAAGACCGCCCTATGGCCACTGCCCTCCGCCTGGCGCTTCCCACCGCTGATCTCGATCAGCTGCGGGAGCGCGTCCGCCGACTGGCGGAGCCACGTCCCGGTGTCTACCGCATGCTGGATCCGCTGGGCCGGGTCATGTATGTGGGCAAGGCCAAGCGGCTCCGCGCGCGGCTCATGTCCTACTTCCGGGCCCGCTTCCCCGAGGACAAGGCGGCCCGGATCATCCACGCCGCGGCGGACATCACCTGGGACTACTGCTCCAGCGAGTTCTCTGCGCACCTCGGCGAGCTGCGGCAGATCGCCCGGCACCGCCCCGCGTACAATCACCAGATGAACCGGGCCCGCCGCACCCTCTTCATCAAGGTCTCCGGCGACCGCGCGGCACGGGTTTCGGCCGGCGGGGCCACCGGGCGCGAGGACCAGCGCTGGTACGGACCGTTCGTGAGCCCGGCGCGGGTGCAGGCCGGCGTGCGCACCCTCAACGACCTGCTCAAGCTCCGCGACTGCGCGCCCACCATGCCCATCGTCTTCGCCGGACAGATCGACCTGTTCAGCACCGCACAGCAGGCCGCCTGCATGCGGCACGAACTGGGCAGTTGCACCGGGCCCTGCGCGGCGCTGGTCACCGAACTGGACTATCGCCGTCAGGTGAGCAAGGCGGTGGCCTTCCTCGAGGGCCGGAGCATCGAGCCGGTGGACCGCACCGTCCGGGAGATGCAGCAGGCCGCGGCCAGTGCGGAGTTCGAGCGGGCCGCCAAGTGGCGGGAGCGCTTCGAAGAGCTGGAATGGCTGCTCGCCGCCACCAGCCGGGCCCGCGCGGCCATCGCGGGACTCACCTTTGTGTACCGCGACCGGGGCGACTTTGGCGACGATTGGGCCCACCTGATCCGCCATGGCGTGGTGCGCGCCAGCTATCCGTGGCCGGGCACCCCGATCGAGCATGAAGCCTTCCGGGGTGTGGTGCAGGATGAACTGTCCAGGCCGGCGCCCGCCGCCCGGCCCCTTGCCATTCCAGCAGCTCGACGAAATCCTGCTGGTGATGGCCTGGTTCCGCCGCCACCCCGAGGCGTTCCGCCGAACCAGCAAGCTGGAGAGCTGGGTGGAGTGAGATGATGCGGGGCGGTCGGCGAGGGAGAATCCAATTGCAATACCTGAATCATCCCCCGGGCTCCGACAGGCCGCCCGGTTGCCTGGCCGGTGCGTTACTCCTCGCGACCCTGACCGCCGCGTCCGGGCTCGAGGCGCAGTCGCCGGGGCGGCGGATCGACGCGCTGGTGCGCGCCTACGCGAACAGAGCCGCTTCAACGGCACGGTCCTCGTGGCCCACCACGGCCGGGTGATCTACCGCAAGGGCTTCGGCTGGGCCAACGCGGAATGGCAGGTCCGCAATACCCCCACCACCCGCTTCCGCATCGGCTCGATCACCAAGCAGTTCACCGCCACGCTGATCCTGATGCTGGCCGAGGAGGGCAAGCTCCGGCTCGACGGCACCATCCGCGAATACCTGCCCGAATACCGCGCGGCCCAGGGCGATCGGATCACGATCCATCAACTCCTGACACACACCTCCGGGATTCCCAACTACACCGACCTGCCGGGATTCATGGCCGACGTGAGCCGGAACCCGGCCACACCGGCCGACTTCGTTCGGCTGTTTGATACCCTGCCTTTCGACTTCGTCCCCGGTAGTGCCGTTCAACTACAGCAACTCCAATTACTTCCTGCTCGGCGCCATCATCGAGCGGCTGGAGGGAGAGCCGTACGACCGGGTGCTTCGGCGTCGCATCCTTGAGCCGCTCGGGCCTGAAGGCCACCGGCTACGACTGGAGCGCGGACATCATTCCCGAGCGCGCCAGCGCCTACCTGATGACGCTGGGCGGACTCCGGCACGCCGAGTACCTGGACATGTCACTACCGTACGCCGCGGGCGCGATGTATTCCACGGTGGAGGACCTGTGGGGCTGGGACCAGGCACTCTCCGAGCACAAGCTCCTTTCGGCCGAGTCCTCCCGGCTGATGGAGACTGGCCATGTGCGCGCCGGCCCCGGCTGGTACGGCTACGGCTGGTTCTCGGAGCGGGTGGACCGCGGCGCGGAGCGCGACAGCGCTACCGCCATATCGCACAGCGGCGGGATCAACGGATTCGCGGCCATGAACTACCGCATCCCCGAGGACGGGATCGCGATCATCTGGCTGGATAACAGCGGGCAGGGATCTCCGCTGCACGAGCGGATCCGGCAGATTCTCTACAATCTCCCTTACGAGACGCCGCGCCCGTCCATCGCGCGAGCCCTCCTGCCGGTCATCAGGGCGGAGGGCGTGGGTGCAGGCATCCGGAAGTACCGGGAAACCAGGGCCCGCACACCAGAGGCATATGTCTTCGACGAGCCCGAACTCAACACCCTGGGCTACGCCCTGCTCCGCGGCGGCCGGACCGCGGACGCGGTGGCCATCTTCAGCCTGAACGTCGAGATGTACCCCGCCGGCGCCAACACCTACGACAGCCTGGGAGAGGCGTACCTGGCCGCCGGAGACACCACGCTGGCGCGCGCCAACTACCGCCGCTCGCTCGACCTCAACCCGCAGAACGGCAATGCGGCCACCATCCTCCGGCGGATCGATTCCGATTAGGCGCTGCGCCGCCCTGGGACTGGTGGCGTTACTGGGCCCGTCGGAGGACTGACCGCCCAGCAGGGCCCGGCGCGCGTCGAGGTCGAACGCATCGTGGCCGAGGTGGCGGAGACGGACGACCGCGAATGGCTCGAGCGCGTGGCGCGGACGCTCCGTCAGCGCAGCGACAGCGACAGCACCCTCGGCGCGCTCCGCGCCTGCATCTCGGCTTCGTCGGGCTCCGGCTGATCGAGCTGGGGGCCAAGAGCTCGGTCCCCAACGGGGACTTCGAGGTCGTCTGCCGGCTTCGGCCGGACTGGGTGTTCGCCTGGTACGGGCGGGGGCGGGCCAAGCGCGCCGAGGGCGATTGGCTCGCCGGGGACGGGCTGAATCTCGGGACCCGAGTCGGCTTCGGCGCATACGAAGAGGCCGTGCGCTACTTCCAGCGAGCCCTCGCCCTGGAGCCCGATTTCGTGCCCGCACTCCGGGACCTGGCCGGCACCGTCATCCTTCTCAAGGACACGGCGAGGATTCGCGGCGTGCTCCTTCCCGCCCTGGCCCAGTCTCCGGCCGCCGCCTATGACAGCATGGTCCTGCTGTCGCGGATCCGGCGCCGAGCGCAGCTTCGGCGACCCGCACGCGGCGCTGGAGGCCTCGAATCGCCTGCTTTCCCTGGCGGGGCCTTCGGCCCGCACCTTCCGCGAACTGGCCTGGAGCGGATTCCTCGCCGGCGACCCGGAGGCCGCCGGATTCTATTTCGAGGGAGCGGGCTACGACGACTCACTCGGCGTGGCGCTCTACCGCGAGGACCTCGCCCTGATCGCCGACGGCGCCACCCTCGTGGAGTTTGACTCCAGCCGGGGCGGCGCGCGGGTGGATTTCCTCCGCCGCTTCTGGCGGGACCGGGATCAGGCGGCCCTCCGTCCCGAGGGCCAGCGGCTGGCCGAGCACTACCGGCGGATCGCGGAGGCGGAACGACGCTTCGGGCTGGAGGTGAACCGGCGCTATCATCATGCCTGGGACAGCTATCGCTCGGGCTCGCTCCGCTTCGACGATCGCGGCATCGTGTTCGTCCGGTACGGAGACCCCGACGACGTCGCGTCAAGCGTCAGCTTCGGCCTGCCGCCCAACCTCACCTGGCACTATCGCCGGGCCGACGGAGACCTGCTGCTGCACTTCGCCGCGAATGCCGGCAGCTACGAACTGGGCACCGGCGGTGACATCCACGACTACCGCCTGATCCCCAGCCTCTGGGCGATCATCCGGCCCGGGGGCCCGGCAGGCCAGACCGCGCTCGAGGTGCTGCTGGAGAGCCGCTGCACGCTCTACGAGCCCTACTGCAAGTACAACGGCTGGGGGCGATTCGGCGGGATCAAGATCGTTACGGACGAACAGCAGCTGGTGGGCGCAGAGCACCACACTCGCCACCGAAACCGACGGCCACGAGCTCCGCTTCCGGCGACAGCTCGTGGCGACGCCGCGCTCTTCGCCGTGGGCAGCACGGCGGGGCAGCCCGTGGTCCACGCCGTCTGGCAGTTGCTGATGGCCCGGCCGCCCGACATGGATTCCTCGCTCAGCCTCCGGACCGTGGCGCGGGTGCGGTTGGCCCTCTTCGACAGTGCCGGACAGTCCGTGGGGTGGGTGGACACCACGGTGTCGCTCAGTACCCGCGCCACCCGCGACACCGTCGTTGTGCCCGGGAGAGTGGCGGTGACGGTGCCGCCGGGGCCATGGCGCTACCGGCTCGCCATCATCACCGACGATTCGACCGGCCGGGTCTTCGCCACCGATTCGGTCAATCCGCAACCGGTGGATGGGCGGCGGCTGGTGCTGAGCGACCTGGTGCTGGGCCGGCGCGACGTAAGCGTGCCCTGGGCCGCCGCGCGGGCCGATACCGCCTGGTTCACGCCCGGGGCCCGGTGGCAGCCGGGAGATGTGCTGGAGGTCTACCACGAGATCTACGGGCTCGCGCCCGAGGAGGCCTACCGCGCACGGCTGGTGGTGTGGCGCGGACGCCGGCCGGTGCTCAGGCTGGGATGGGAGGGGCGGCGCAGCGGCGGGGGTGACGCGGGTCACGCGGACGCTCGACCTCGCCAGCCTCCGGCCCGGCGACTACCGGCTGGAGATCGAGATCACTTCGTCGAGCGGAGCACGGGCGAGGTCCTCACGCGCCTGGAGGTCAGGGACTCGAAGTGAGGATGACCGGCACCCACAGCTCCGGCCGAGCGCTCCACTTCCGTCGGGTGCCGGACCCCGGCAGGGGCCGGCCAGGTGTGCCAACCGTGGGGCGCTTCGTCGTAGACCCGAAAGGCGATGGCCGGAGTCCCCTGCTTTGGCCTCGAGGAAGTAGGCCCGGTCCAGCCGGAATTCGAGCGACCATCCCCCTGCGCCTGACACCGACCGGACCTCCCAGCCCCCGCCCTCCCGCTCCGCCCCCAGCCGCCAGTCGGGATCGTGCCGCGGGACCCGCCACTTTCCCTGCTCCCCGCGGTAGACCACGCTGCTGTCGAGCACCCGGCGGAAATACCACTGGAAGTCGTCGTGCCCCGGTGCCGCGCCGCGATCGCCCCACACATCGAGGCTGATCACCACGTCATCTCCCCAATAGAACGACGTGTCCGGTAGCTGCACGGCCAGGTACACCCACCCCTGGCTCTCGACCGCCCAGATCCGCACCGCGCCCTGCGGTCGGGAGATGATTGCGATGGGCGCCCCGTATTCGCCCTCGCTCGCGACCCCGTCGAAGGCCGGTGGCACCGGGCTCGCAGAGATCCGGAGCGTGTCCGGTGACGGAGCAAGCAGGGCCAGCAGCAGGCAGGTCAGCATTGGCGTTGACTCCGCTAGATACGCATCGGCGCCCCCCGGCGTTTCACGTGTTTCATCCAGAAACCTCCACGCGCTGGGCTCCGTAGGCGGCGGCTCACCCTGTTCAGGAGCCTGAATGTTCCGAACCCTCGTCGTCGCCGCGGCGCTGACCACGGCCGCACTCCCGGCCGCGGCACAGACCGCCGCCCCCACCCCGCCAGATGCGCAGACACTGCTCGCCCTCGGCCGCCAGTACACCCTGTGGTTCTACACCGCCGAAGCCGACAGCCTGTTCGCCCACATGACCGAGGAATTCCAGACGGAGATCCACGGTGTGGACGGGGTCCGCGAGGAGTGCGCCAGATTTGTCATGCGCGCGGGCGGCGAAGTCGAACTCATTGAAGACAAGATGACGCTGCGCCAGGGTTACCCACAGTACTGGCGTGAGGCACGCTTCGACGGCTTCACCGACGAGCCGCTGGTGGTGCGATGGGTGTTCGACAGCTCCGGGAAGATCGCGGGTGTCGGGCTCGGTCCCAAGAGCCGGGCCCCGGCTCCGGACGCGCCCGATCGCGCACTAGTCCTCGTCTGCCGCCGTCAGCGGCACCAGCCTGGCCCTGGGCGGCAGGCCCGCCTCCAGCTCCATGATCCCCACGGAGGGGACGAGGTCGAACCGGCGCTGGCCCGGCGCCGCCGGGGTTCATGACCGTGACCACCATATCAATGGTGGTCAGCAGCGGGCGATGGGTGTGACCGTAGATGATGACTTCCGCGTGCGGGAAATGCTGGTGCAGCGCCTGCGGGGTGGGCGTGCCGAACTGGTCGCCGTGGATCAGCACGAAGTCGAGGCCCTCGATCCGTTTCTGGATCACTGCCGGCAACCGATGCCGGAGGTCCCAACCGTCCGTATTGCCGTACACGGCGGTAACCGGGGCGAGGGCTTCGAGTTCGGTGAGCAGCTCCGCCGAGCCGATGTCTCCAGCATGGAGGATGTGGTCCACCTCCGCGAATACGTCGAAGACCTCGGGGCGGAGCAGGCCGTGGGTGTCGGCGATGATGCCGAGGCGCATGGGGGCTCTATCCGTTACCCGTTATCCGATTCGGATCGCGGAGGGCGGATGCGGAGATCTCTCACCCTTGCCACCGCTTGGCAATCTCGATCTCCAGGCCCAGGTGATCCACCACCCGCTGGACCACGAAGTCCACCAGCTGCGCGATCTCGGTGGGACGGTGGTAGAACCCCGGGGCCGCGGGCAGGACCACGGCGCCGGCCTCGGTCACGGTGGTGAGGTTGCGGAGATGGATCAGGGACAGCGGTGACTCGCGCGGCACCAGGATCAGGCGCCGCCGCTCCTTGAGTACCACGTCGGCGGCGCGCTCGACCAGCGACCGGCTGGTTCCGCCCGCGATGGCGGCCACCGTGCCCATGGAGCAGGGGCAGATCACCATCCCGTGACTCTTCGCCGAGCCTGAGGCGGGCCGGGCCCCGCGGTCGGTATCGGAGAAGACGGTGATGCTGGACCAGTCACCGCCGGTGGCGGCGCGGAGCGCCGCCTCGTCCCCGATGCCGGTCTCTTCCTTGATGCAGCCGCCAGCCGTGGCTCGACACGATCAGCCAGGTGGGGACACGGTTGCCGGCCAGCACCTCGATGAGCCGGACGGCGTAGGGCGCCCCGGAGGCGCCCGTCACCGCCAGCACGACCGGATGCACGCTCAGCCGCCCCGGCGATTGGACGTGGGCTTCTTGACCGGATGCCGCTCCGGCTGGGGCGGCGGCACCCGGGGCTGCCGCGCCTCCTGCTCCGGCCGCGGCTTGCCGCGGCCGCGCACGGGGATCAGGGATTCTTTGGGTCGCTTGCTCATGCTGTACTCCCCTGTGATCGAAGTTCCGACGGGCCGGCTCAGCCCACCAGCCGGTCCACCAGCGCAAAGCCGAACACCGTGACGCTCATGACGCCGTTCATGGTGAAGAAAGCCGCATCCAGCCGGGACAGGTCGCCCGGCTTCACCAGCTGATGCTCGTAGAAGAGGATTCCAGCCGCCACGGCGATGCCGAGAAAATACCACATCCCGAACCCGGCACCCACGCCGAAGGCCGCCAGCGCAGGAATCGTAACCCCATGCAGCAGCTTGGCGAGGAGGATGCTGTTCCGCTCTCCCAGGCGCACGACGGCGCTGTGCAGCCCTTCCGCGGTGTCGAAGTCCCGGTCCGGCAGCGCATAGAAGATATCGAAACCGGCTACCCAGGTGGCGACCGCGACCGTGATGGCGACCAGTACCCACCAGGGGTCGCTCCACGCCCCGGTGACGGCGAGGTATCCGCCCACCGGCGCGATGGCCAGCGACATGCCGAGCCACAGGTGCGGCCACCAGGTAAAGCGCTTGCTCAGGCTGTAGAGCATGATCCACCCCAGCGCCAGCGGGCTGAGCCAGAAGCACAGCGGATTGAGCAGGTATGCCGTCCCGAGAAACAGCAGCCCAGCCACGATGACCGAAGCCCACGCCTGACTGAGGCTCAGGGCGCCGCGGGGGAGTTCCCGGTTCCGGGTGCGCGGATTGCGCGCGTCGAACTCGCGGTCCACGATCCGGTTGAATCCCATCGCCACCCAGCGGGCCGCGCTGAACGCGACCACCACCAGCGCCACGGTCCGCGCCTGGACCCCGACCTTCAGCGACGCCTCCAGCACGCCCAGCAGGGCGAAGGGCAGCGCGAACATGGTGTGCGGCAGCTTGACGAAATTCGCGTAACGGACCAGCAGCGATCCGCCGGCGATGGTCTGTCCCTCGGCGGGAGTGGCGGGGAGCGGGGCGGGCGGGGTCATCGCCGGTGCAGCCCTCATGGCCCAGCCGGATCCCCAGCCGGGGCCAGAGCTCATCCACCCGCTTGCGGGTGGCCTCGTCCATGGTGATCAGCTCCGGCCACTCGCGGGTGAAGCCCTCGTCCTTCCACTTGCGGGTCGCGTCGATGCCCATCTTGCTGCCGAAGGTGAAGTGCTGGCTGGAGTGGTCCAGCACGTCCACCGGCCCCTTGGTGAAGCGCACGTCGCGCTCGGGATCGATGTTGTTGAGCGCGATCCACCACGCCTCGTCGGGGTCGCGGACGTTGACCTCCTTGTCCACGATGACCAGCACCTTGGCGAGCGACATCAGCCCCGCCCCCCAGAGCGCGTTCATGACCTTGTAGGCCTGGCCGGGGTACTGCTTGTCGATCGCCACGAACACGAGGTTGTGGAAGATGCCGCAGGCCGGCATGTGGTAGTCCACCACCTCCGGCGTGGTGAGCTTGAGCAGCGGCAGGAAGATCCGCTCGGTGGCGTGACCCAGGTAGTAGTCTTCCATCGGCGGGCGGCCGACCAGCGTGGCGGCGTACACCGGCTTCTTCCGCATGGTCACCGCGGTGACCTGCACCCGGGGATAGAGATCCGCCAGCGAGTAGAACCCGGTGTGGTCCCCGAACGGGCCCTCGGTGACCAGCGGCTCCGCCGGGTCGATGAACCCCTCGATGACCATCTCCGCCTCGGCCGGGCACCTCGAGGTCCACGGTGATGGCCCTGGTCAGCTCCACAGGCGCCTTGCGCAGGAAGCCGGCGAAGATGAACTCGTCGATGGTCGGCGGCAGCGGCGCCGACCCGGAGTAGACGCTGGCCGGATCGGCGCCGATCGCGATGGCCACCTCCATCTTCCGCCCCTGCTCCGCCAGCAGCCGCCAGTGATGCGCCCCGACCTTGTGGCGCTGCCAGTGCATCGCCAGCGTGTCCTTCCCCTGCACCTGCACCCGGTACATCCCCACGTTGCGGATGCCGCGCTCGGGATCCACGGTGATCACCATCGGGAGGGTGATGTAGCGCCCCCCGTCCTTGGGCCAGGTGGTCAGGAAGGGAATCCGGTCGAGGTCAATGTCCGTCACCCTGCCACACCACCTCCTGGCAGGCCGCCCGCCCGCTCCGCGTCCGGGGAGGAAACTTGGCCACCTCGGCGAGCTTGGGCAGCATGGACAGCTTTCCCATCAGGCCGTCCGGCACCTTGAGGTTGAGCAGCTCGCTGATCCGCCCGCCGATATCGTCCAGGTCCTCCACCCCGAGGGCGAGGCACATCCGCCGCATGGAGCCGAAGAGGTTGATCGCCACCGGGAACTCGCTCCGCCGGCCATCGTCCAGGACGGGATGCTCGAACAGCAGCGCCGGGCCACCGCCGGGGCTCTTCATGCAGCGGTCGGCGATCTCCGCGATCTCCAGCCGGGTCTTCACCGGCTCGGCGATGCGCACCAGTTCGCCCATCCGTTCAATGGCGGCGATGTATTCCTGCAGGGTGTCGAGCGTCATGTGGCCTTGGCCTGATGTTGGCGAGCAGAGCTATCGGCGATCGGCGGTCAGCCAGTCGTGGACAGCGGCTGATGGCCGATCGCCTGGCGCTAGCCATGACCCGAACCTATCCCCGAGTTCCGACATGGATCGCGCAGATCCCGCCCAGCAGGCGTTCATAGTTCACATCGTGGAAGCCCTGGTCCCGCATGCGCCCGGCCAGCGCCTCCGGCTCGGGAAAGGCCAGGACCGACTCGGGGAGGTAGGTGTAGGCGTCGCTGTGCCGGGACACCAGGCGGCCGATGAACGGCAGCATCCGGCGGAAGTAGAAGAAATAGAGCGCCCGGAGCGGCTGGCGCGGGGGGGTGGTGAACTCCAGTATCACCAGCCGGCTGCCGGGCTCGGAGCACCCGCGCCGCTTCGGCCAGGCCGCTATCGAGGTCGGCCAGATTGCGCACCCCGAACCCGACGGTGGCACCGTCGAAGCGTCTCGCTGGGAAAGGGGAGTTCCAGGGCGTCGGCGTTGACCGGCGCCACCCGGGCGGACTTGCCCCGGCCGCCGGCCAGCATGGGGAGCACGAAGTCGGCGCCGATCACCCGGCCCTGGAACCCCGGCTGGCGGGCCAGGGTAACGCCCAGATCCAGGGTGCCGGCACAGAGATCCAGGTAGAGCCCCCCGGGGCGCCGCTCCCAGCCCAGCCGGGCCACCGCCTGCCGGCGCCAGCGCCGGTCGATGTTGAGACTGAGGAGATGGTTCAGGAAGTCGTACCGCGGGGCGATGGCGGTAAACATCGCCCGGACATATGACCGCTTCTCCCGACCGCCGGAGAGCGGTAACTTCCTATCCGTGGCTAACATAGGCGCAGAATGTAGTCCTCCGCGAAGCGGCTTGGCAAGCCGCGTGAGCCCCCATGGCTGACGCGATCGATCTCGCATCCCTGACGGATCAGGAGATCGTCGTCCTCGCCCGGGAAGGCCGGGAGGCCGCCTATCGCGAGCTGATCCGCCGCTACGAGCGACCGATCTTCTCGCTGGTGCTCCGCATGGTGCGCAACCGCCAGCTGGCCGAGGACCTGGCGCAGGAGACCTTCATCAAGGCGCTGAACGCCATCGCCAGCTACCGGCCCGAGTTCAAGTTCTCCAGCTGGATCTTCAAGATCGCCAACAACGCGGCCATCGATCACCTGCGCCGCAAGGACCTCGAGACCCTCTCCCTCGATGGCTCGCCCAATGCGACCACCGCCGACGAGATCGAGGCCACCGTGCTGCAGGTGGGAGATCGCGGGGCCACCCCGCTGGCGGCGCTGGAGGCGCGCGAACTCGGCACCGCCATCGAGCAGGCCATCGGGCAGCTCCGTCCCGAGTACCGCTCCTGCATCCTGCTCCGCCACGTCGAGGGACTGGCCTACGAGGAGATCGCCCAGCTGCTGGACCTGCCGCTGGGAACTGTGAAGACCTACATCCACCGGGCCCGGCATGAACTGCGGGACTCACTCGCGCACCTGCGCGACTGAAACCCCCTCTTCCACGAGGCCGTAAGAGTCCCCGTATGTCAGACGCATCTCTGCACCTCGATCCCGAAGAGCTCGATCTCTACCTGGACCACCGTCTCCCCGATCACCGAACGTCACACCTCGAAACGTGCGACCTCTGCCGGCTGGCTGCGGAAGAGACTCGTGAGCTGGTGGAGCATCTCGCCCAGCTGCCACAGGCAGCCCCCGGGAAGCTGTTCGCCGATCGCATCGTGGCGGGCCTGAAGCTCTCCCCGGCCGCAGCCCACCTGAAGCCTGAGGACCTCGATCTCTGGGTGGAGGGCGCCCTCCCCGCCCCGCGTGAGGCCCATCTCCGGTCCTGCCCCGAGTGCCAGACGCTGGCCAACGCGGAGCGGCTGCTGGTGCTCCAGCTGGAACGGCTGCCGCTGTTCGATCCGGCGCCTGGGTTCTCCATGCGGGTCCTGGACCGGGTGGACGTGCCGGTCACGTCGGTCGCCGGGGCCTGGCGACTGTGGCGCGAGCCGGTTCGAGCGGAATCCGGTGGCGGTCGGGATCGCCGCGAGCGTGGCGGTCCTGCTGGGCGGCTCCATGGCGGCCAGTGCGGCCTGGGCGGCCGGCAACCAGGACCTGATCACCGGGGTCGGGAACTGGGTGGTGCTCCACGGAGAGGTGTGGTTCTGGCAGGGCGTTGGCAGTCTGCAGGCGCAGCCCTGGTATGAGCCGGTCCGCAGCGCGCTGACTCCGGGTCGCGCCGCAGTCCTGCTCACGGCGGTCACCGCGATGTATGCCGCAGGGGTCCTGACGCTCCGCCGCTTGCTCGCGCTTGCCGGACAGCCAGGTCGCCCGTGCCGCCGCGTAGGCGCGCCGCACTGGCGGCGGGCTGGGGGTGCGCCGCACTGCTCCTGATCCTCCCGGCGGTGGCGCGCGCCGATGAACCCCGCCCCGCCTCCGCGGCCTGGAAGTCTCATCTCGAGTACCTCACCCACATCCTGCAGGACGGTCCCAGCCGCATCGTGCGGGACCACATCGTCTCGCTGGCCGCCGGCAGCACCGCGCTCACGTTCGAGTATGCTGACGGCGGCGGGCTGACGCTCGCTCTGGATCGGGGAGAGGTCCGCATCGATGGTCGTTCGGTCGGCCGCTACCCCGTGGGCGGTGCCCTGGAGGCGGCCTGGCGGCGGCTGGCGCAGGACGGCCACCCGGAGCGATGCGCCCGCCGCACTGAGCGCTGCTGAGAGCGTGGCAGCCGGAAGGACTCTCGCGGGAGGAGGCCGCCGCCGCGGCCCTGCTTCGTGATGAGGTCGCCTCCCTCTCCGCGCCTCCGGGCGCACTGCTCGCGCCCCAGGCACTGGAGACCGCGCCCCCGGGCGGACTCAGCGTTGATCTCACCGACCTGAGCCAGCCCGGAGCGGCTGGCCCCTCTCCTGAGGTCTGCCGCGACCCTCCGGGGTCCGGCGCTGCGGATTACCGTCCCCGGTGGCCAGGCCTTTGCCGGAATGTTCAGTGTCGGATCCCTGGAGCGGCGTACCGGGCATCACCTCATCGTCCGGGGAGACGCCAACATCTATGGCACCCTCGATGGCAACCTGGCCACGGTGGAAGGGGACGTCGTGATCCACCCTGGGGCGGTCATCACGGGTGATGTGCTGGCGGTGGCGGGCCAGGTCCGTGATCTCGGCGGCGAGGTGGGCGGCGAGATTCGCACCCTCGATGCCCCCCGTACGCCCGCAACGCGGCGCCGGCGGCCCCACCCGCGTCGGGCTGGATCCGGCTGGCGCGGAACGCCGCCGGGGTGGCTGGCGTGCTTCTGAGCCTGCTCGCCGTCGGCTTCGGCCTGGTGCTGTTCGCCCGGCCACCGCTGGAGGTGGTCAGCGACACCGTACTCCACTCGTTCAGCCGGTCGTTCCTGGTGGGGCTGCTGGGTCAGGTGCTCGTGCTGCCCACGTTCGGCATGCTGGTGGTGGGGCTGATCCTGTCGGTTGCCGGGATCCTGCTGGTGCCCTTCGCCGTGATCGTCTTTGCGCTGCTCCTGATCGTGGCCGTGCTCGGCGGGTTCCTGGCCATCGCCCACGCCATGGGAGAGACGCTCACCCGCCGGCAGCTGGCCCGGGGTGCCTCGATCGCCAATGCCAACAGCTACCGCTATGTGGCGGTCGGACTCGGCGGCCGTAGCCGTGCTCTGGCTGACCTGGGTGCTTTTCGGGTGGGTGCCGATCGCCGGAACGCTGGTGCTGGCCACGGCGCTGCTGGTCACCTGGCTGCTGGCGACGGTGGGCTTCGGGGCGTCGCTGCTCTCCCGCGCGGGGTTCCGCGAGCACTTCGCCGGACGGCTGCTGCCGCAGGAGGCACTGACCGACGAGTACCTCTGGGCCACCCCGCAGTTCGGCGTGACCGCCGTGAAGCGTCCGCCGCGCGATCGGACGCCGCCACCGCTGTAGGGCTGGCGTTTCGAGGGTGATGCATGCGTCGGCCTGGTCAAACTCGCCGGGTCCACGTCTAGTGAGTGGTCCCTTCCAGCGGACCGGTGAAGAGGCGGACCGCCAGGGGGATCACCGCCAGCTGCAGCGCCACGGCCCAGGCCAGTCCCGCCACCACATCGATGGCGTAGTGATTCTGGGTATACACCGCAGCCCCCATCACGCCCGCCGCATCCACGATCAGCAGCCACGCCACCGGACCGCGGCAGCCACTTCCACGCGATGATCGCGGCGGTGGTCACACCAGCCACGTGCGAGCTGGGGAAGGCCGTGCCGAGGGAATCGCCGGCGGCACGGGCACCGTGGGTTACGCCGTAGAAGAACCCCTGGGTGAGTGTCGCCTTCGAAGTGCGGACTCAGCTCCGCCGGTCCGACCACGGGAAAGACCAGATACCAGAGGAAACAGGTGAGGTACGTGGCGAGGAGGCGCACGATCCCGTCGGCGGCGGCGAGACGGGTCCCGAAGGCCGCCAGGTACACCGGGGGAAGGAACGCCGCCACGTAGTAGCTGAAGTACAGGAAGTGCATCAGTTCGCTGAACCACAGCGACGGCATCGCCGGCATCCAGGTCAGGTTCAGGTGCTCGCCGAACCAGGCGAGGTCGATGCGGGCGATGAATCCGTCGTGGAACGCCGGTTGTCGGGCGGCAAACAACCATCCCAGTTCCGTCCAGAAGAAGCCCAGGAGCAGCAGCGGGTACACCTCACGCAGCGCCCGAAGGGGGAGCGGCATCCGGTGAGGGTCATGGCGGCGCAGCAGCAGCGGCAGCGCCGCCAGCACCAGGTGGAGAGCGCCGAGGGTGAGCGCCGGCGGCGCGGACTGGGAGAACCAGACTCCCGCGAGCACGGCGTTGTAGCCGGCGACGAGGATGTCCACGGACCGGAGCCGGCCGGTTGCGGTGACTTCAAGGGTCATGGCGAGCTCGGGAGGGGGCACCGGCACGGGTGACGCTGGCGTTGGGCTTCGAGGACGTAAGGGGATCGGGCCGCGGCGCGACCCGTGAGGGACTGCCCACCGGCGATGCCCGACGGACGCGAGCCGGCGGGGTGGCCACGATGCCATGGCCCAGGGGCGCGGCCGACGCTGGCGTCCTCACCCGAGCCGGGCCCGGATCTTCCCGCCCACGCCCAGGCCGAGCCGACGCGTCGCCGACCCGCCACGCACCGCGATCTCCACGCGGCCGCCGGAACCGACGTAGGCCACGAGTCCGCCCGGCGGCACGTCACTGAAGGTTCCGCGGAGCGGCCCGATCACCAGCGAGTCCAGCTCGAGGATCGCATAGGACGGGACAACCGTGGTGGTCAGGTTCGTGACCAGGTTCCCGTAGCGATCCACATAGGTGACTTCCCCGACGACCATCTTGCCTTCGTGCACCGGCGTCCTGGCGGGAAGCAGTGTCAGGCGCTCTCCGCTGGCGGTGCCCAGGTCGTTCAGCGGAACACCCCGGGCCAGGGCGGCGGCGGCCGGGGCAAAGACGTCCCGACCGTGGAACGTGTTCGAGGCACGCGGCGGGACGGCCAGGGTCACCGCCTCCAGATCCGGCAGCTCGGCCAGGCCTCCGAAGAGACCGTTATCGGGCCCGACGAAGCCCTGCCCGCCAGCCCGGATCGCCAGCGCCGCCCGGGCGGTTCCTACGCCCGGGTCCACCACCACCAGGTGCACGCTGCCCTTCGGATAGCGGTGCCACGTCCGCGCCAGCACGTAGGCCGCACCGGCGACGTCGCCCGGACTGATCTCATGGGTCACGTCCACCAGGATCGCGCCGGGTGTGAGCGAGAGCAAAACCCCCTTCACCTCGCCCACGTAGGAGTCGGCGGTCCCGTAGTCGGTCAGCAGGGTGATGATCGCCATGTCACACCAAGGTAAGGGACCGCAACCGCCCGGCCAGTGCCGGGCGCCGGCTGGCGGTCCGGCACCCCACCCCTAACTTGCCCTCAATGACCCTGTCCCCCGAGTTCCTCGCCCTGCAGTCGGCGCTCCGCGGCCGCTACGTGCTGGAGCGCGAACTCGGCCGGGGGGGGATGGGCATGGTATTCCTGGCCCGGGAGATCGCCCTGGAGCGGCCGGTGGCGCTCAAGCTGCTGCCACCCCACCTCGCCGACACTCCGGAATTGCGCGAACGCTTCCTGCGCGAGGCCCGTACCGCCGCCCGGCTGGCCCACCCACACATCGTTCCCATCTATGCGGTGGAAGGGGACCGGGCGCTGGTCTGGTTCGCCATGGCCTACGTCCCCGGCCAGACGCTCGCCGAGCGGGTGCGGGAGGAGGGACCGCTGACGCCGGCCGCGGCCGCACGCATGATGCAGGAGGTGGCCTGGGCGCTGGCGTATGCGCATCAGCAGGGCGTAGTGCACCGGGACGTGAAGCCCGAGAACATCCTCATCGAGCGCGGCACCGGCCGGGCCCTGGTAGCGGACTTCGGCATCGCCCGGCTCATGGAAGCCACCCCGGTCACGCCGCACGGCGATCTCATCGGCACCGCGCGCTACACCAGCCCCGAGCAGGCGGCGGGAGAATCCACCGACGGCCGGAGCGACCTCTACTCGCTGGGTGTCACCGCCTTCTTCGCCCTCACTGGCCGGGCCCCGTTTGATGCCGAGGCACCGGCCGCGCTGCTGGCCCAGCACCTGACGGCGCCGGCGCCACCTGTGGCCACATTGCGGCCCGGCATTCCGCGGGTGCTGGCCCAGGCCATCGACCGATGCCTCGCCAAGAGCCCGGCGCTCCGTTTCGGTTCCGGCGAGGCCCTGGCCGGTGCGCTGGCCCACGCAGGCTCGGCGGCCACCACCACCACGCCGCCGGTGCTGCATCACCTGGTGCGAGAGACCTCGTCGCTGGGGGTGGATCTCGTCGGCTATGGCACCCTCGCCAGCGTCGTGCTGCTCTCGCAGGCCATCACGGCGCAATCGGACTTTCTGGGCATGGGACAGGTTTACGCGATCGGTATCGCCCTTTTGCTGACCAGCCTCACGGCGCTGAAGGGCATCGGTGCCGCCCGGCTCGCACGCCAGGCGGCAAAGGAAGGCTGGACCTATCGGGACCTGGAGGAAGCCATCCAGGAGGACGTTCGCACGGCGGAATTCGAGGGGCAATCCGGCATGAGCCGGTCCCGGGCCACGCTGCTCTTTGCCGCGGGGTTCGCCGCATGCATGGCGCTCTGGCTGGGCCCGCGGGAGGCCCTGCTGACCAGCCTGGAGGGCCCGCTCGCGCTCCTGATAGACCTGGCCGCCCTCGGCATCCCCGTGGCTCTGGGGCGCTGGTACGGCAGTCGCCTGGAGGAACCCCGGGACGGCAAGGCCGGCCTGTTCAGCCGATTCGCCGCCATGAAGGCCAGGCTCCTCCTCCGGCTCGGCGGTTTCCTGCTCCCCCGCCGGGCGGTGCCCGCCCTGCCCAATGCTCAGCCGACGGAGCTGTTCCTCGCCGACCAGGCGCTCGCGCTCTACAAGGCGCTGCCGGGCCAGCAGCGGAAGCGGCTGGCGGACGTGGGAGCCACGATCGAGCGCCTGGCGCGGGAGGCGGTGCGGCTGAGGGCGCGAGACGCCGATCTGGCCACTGCCATTGCGGCCACCGGTGCCCCGGATGAAGCCGCCCGGGACACGGTGCGGCGGGAGTTCGAGCAGCAGCGGGCGCTGGTGGCCCACCGACTGGCAGAGACTCTGGCCGCACTCGACACCCTGCGGCTGGACCTGCTGCGGCTTCGCGCAGGGACGGCGACCCCGGAGGGGCTGACCGCCGCGCTGGAGGTGGTGCGCCGGGTGGGCCGGGACGTGGACGCCGTGCTGGAGGTGGAGCACCTGCGGGACTGATCCCGCGGCGAATCAGCCGCGCAGAATCGGGAGCGGCATGCCCCTGCCAGCACCGGCCTCAGCCAGGCGCCCGGCGATCGCAAGCAGCGCCTCGGCGGCCCTGCTCGACGGTTCCGCCACCACGATGGGCTTGCCGCGATCGGCGAGATCCGCCAGCCCGGGCTGGAGCGGGACCTGACCCAGCAGCGGCACCGACAGTTCGTCGGCCAGCCGCTGGCCGCCGCCCTCACCGAACATGGCCAGGCGCACCCCCGTGGCGGGGTCGGTGTAGGGACTCATGTTCTCGACTACTCCCGCCACCGGCACATTCACCCGCTCGAACATCTTGGCTCCCCGCAGCGCGTCTCCCACCGCCACTTCCTGCGGAGTAGTCACGATCACCGCGGTGGCCACCTGGCAGGACTGCACCAGCGAGAGCTGGGCGTCGCCGGTGCCCGGTGGCAGATCCACGATGAAGTAGTCCAGGTCGCCCCACTCCACGTCCCGCAGGAACTGCTGCACGATCTTCATGATGATCGGACCGCGCCAGATCGCCGCCGCATCCCGGTCCACCAGGAGCCCGAGCGACATGAGCTTCACACCCCACGCCAGCAGCGGCTGGATGCGGCCCTGGATCACCGGCGGCTTCTCGAAGACACCGAACATTCTCGGGATATTGGGGCCGTAGACGTCCGCGTCCATGACCCCGACCCGATGACCTCTCTGCGCCAGCGCCACCGCGAGATTGACGGAGACGGTGGACTTGCCCACCCCGCCCTTGCCCGACGAAATCGCGATAATCCGACCAAGGTTGGGATAGTCGATCGGCGCCGGTGGCGGCGGTACCATGCCGGCTTGGCCGTGGGTCTGCCCCGGCGCAGGCTGGCCGGACGGCGGCGGGTGGGTGGAACGGGCGGGGCCACCGGGATCCACGACGCTGATCCTGAGCTCCTGCGGCTTGACCCCGTCCAGCGATCGGATCGCCACCCGCGCATCCCGCACCAGGGTGGCGGGATCCTCCCGGGAGAGCAGGAAGGTGAACGACACCTTTCCCTCCTCGGTAACGACCAGGTCCCGCACCATTCCGGCGGACAGCAGGTCGTTTTCAAGCCGGGGATTCCGGATCCTGGCAAGGGCAGCGCTGACGCGAGCGGCGAGGGAATCAGTCATGCGGTAAGGATAGCGGGTCGGGAGGGAGGGAGCAGCGAGTCGCTGACAGTTAGATCGCCTCCACCTGCCGCACCTCAGGTACCAGCTGTTTCAGCCGGGTCTCGATGCCCTGCCTGAGGGTCACGGTCGAAGCGGAGCAGCCGTGGCAGGTACCGCCGAGGCGCAGCAGCAGCAGGCCCTGCGTTTCGTCGAAATCCACCACTTCCACGGTGCCGCGGTGGGAGGAGATGTACGGCCGCAGCGTATCGAGGGTGTGCTCGATGCGTTCAAAGATATCCGGCGATGCTGTGTTTTCGGTCATACGATCGGTCTGGTTGCCTGCAACGTCGCTGCTCATGCGAGGGAAACAAACGCCCTGTCGCCGCGCGGTCAACGGGCGCCATTGCCACCGAGGTAATCGCGGGCTGCCGCCAGCACCTGCGCCTGGACTTCGGCCAGGGAGCCTTCCAGCGATAGTCCGGAGGCCTTGGTGTGTCCCCCACCGCCAAAGGGCTTGGCGAACGCAGCCACGTCCACCATCCCCACCGAGCGGAGCGAGACCTTGACCCGTCCGGACGCGATCTCCCGGAACAGCAGCGCCATGCGCACGCCGGAGATACTGCGCGGGACCTCCACAATACCGTCAAGGTCATCGGCCGTGGCCCCGTGCCGCTCCAGTGCCCCGGGAGGCACGGTGACCCAGGCGAGCCCATGTTCGGGCTCGACGACCATGGTCTGCAGGGTCTCGGCGAACAGCCGGGCTCGGCCTTCGGGGGCGTTGGCGTACACGTCGAGGTAGATCTGTTCCGGGTCCAGCCCCACCTCCAGGAGCGCCGCGGCGGTGCGCAGCACCGCGGGCCGGGTGTTGCTGAAGCGGAAGCCGCCGGTATCGGTGAGGATCGCGACGTAGAGCGCTCGCGCCGCTGCCCGGGTGAGCGGCCAGCCGTTGGCCTCGGCCAGCTGGAAGATGAGTTCGCCGGTGGCCGAGGCCTCCGGATCCACGTAACGGGGCCCGTCGGGAAGGTGACCCTGGCTGACGTGATGGTCCACGCACGCGACCGGCACCCCACGCTCCAGCACGGTCTGGCTGAGCATGCCGAGCCGGCCCACATCGGAGATGTCCAGCACCAGGATCAGATCGGCCCGACGCAATTCCTTCACGGCGCTCTGGCTGCAGTCCACCCCGGGCAGGTCAGCAAAGAGGAAGTGGTACCGGTCCGGCGTCGGTGAGGGGTTGGTGACGAGGGCGTTGATCCCCTGCGCCTTGAGCAGGTGGACCAGCCCCACCTCGCTGCCGAGGCCGTCGCCATCGGGGTTGACGTGAGTGGTGATGCAGATCCGCTGGCCGGGCCGCAGGCACTCGGTGAACGCCCTGGCCTCGAGGAGGCGTGCGCGGGAGAGAGCCGTCATTTGGGCGTAAGTATAGTGCGCTCCCGGGAAAGGTCGAGGCCGCGGCAAGCCGCGGCCCCGAGCGTTCCCCCTGGGAAGAGCGGCGGGTCGCCCCGCCGGCGCGTTAGCGGTTCAGCGCCGAATGGCGCCGCCCGTACAGGAAGTAGATCACCAGGCCCAGCGCCATCCAGATCCCCAGCCGGAGCCAGGTGTCCACCGGCAGGCCGTACATCATGTAGCCGCAGATGAGGATGCCGAGGATCGGGACCACCGGCACCCACGGGGTGCGGAACGGCCGGGGGAGATCCGGCTGGGTGTGCCGGAGCACCAGGATGCCGCCGCAGACGATGACGAAGGCGAGCAGGGTGCCGATGGACACCAGTTCGCCCAGCAGGCCGATCGGGAACAGGCCGGCGATCAGCATCGCCACGGCGCCGGTGATGATGGTGGCGATGTACGGGGTGCGGAACTTCGGGTGCACCTTGCCGAAGACCGGCGGGAGCAGCCCGTCACGGGACATCGAGTAGAAGATGCGCGGCTGGCCCATCAGCATCACCAGCACCACCGAGGCCAGACCGGCGATGGCGCCGATGTTGACCAGGTACCCCAGCCAGGCGAGCGACGGCCCGGCCTTCTGGATGGCCACGAACACCGGGTGCGGGACATCGAGTTCGCTGTAGTGGGCGATGCCGGTCATCACCAGCGCCATCAGGATGTAGAGCACCGTACAGACAGCCAGCGACCCCAGAATGCCGATCGGCAGATCCCGCTGCGGATTCTTGGCTTCCTGCGCGGCGGTGGAGACGGCGTCGAAGCCGATGTAGGCAAAGAAGATCACCCCGGCGCCCCGGACCACGCCGCTCAGCCCGAAGTGCCCGAACTCCCCGGTGTTCGCCGGGATGAACGGCTGCCAGTTGGCGGTGTTGACGTACTTGAAGCCGAAGCCGATGACCAGCAGGACGATCGTCACCTTGACGTAGACGATGATGTTGTTGAACCTGGCCGACTCCTTGATCCCCACTACCAGCAGCGCGGTAATGAAGAAGATGAGCGCCATGGCCGGGACGTTCAGGAACCCCTGGGTGAGGGTAAAGTTGTTCGCGACGCAGTCGGCGATCGGCACCGCGGTCCGGCTGATCTCGTTGACTGCCACGCCACCGGTCGCCGGATCCACGCAGATCTGCGACGGGACCAGCGTGTGCGTCCCCACCACGCTGAACGGCGAGCCGGTGAGCGCCGGCGGCAGGGGGATCCCCAACTCGGCCATGAAAGCGGTGAAATAGCCTGACCAGCCCACCGCCACGGTGGAGGCCGCGAACAGGTACTCCAGGATCAGGTCCCAGCCGATGATCCAGGCCACGAACTCACCCAGCGTGGCGTAGCCGTAGGTGTAGGCGCTGCCCGCCACGGGAATCATCGAGGCGAACTCCGCGTAGCAGAGCCCGGCGAAGAGGCAGCCGAACCCGGCCAGCACGAACGAGAGCACGATCGCCGGTCCGGCGTACTGCGCGGCCGCGGTGCCGGTCAGCACGAAGATGCCCGCGCCGATGATGGCGCCGATGCCCAGCAGGACCAGGTTGGTAGCCGTGAGCGCGCGCTTGAGCCCGTGTTCGTCGTCCTCGGGCATGAGTTCGGCCAGCGACTTGGTGCGGAAGAGACTCATGGGCATGGAGTCCTGGTAAGAGGTAAGTGCGCACGGCCGTGAACCGGCCGGCGCAAAGCTTCACTGCCCGGGGACCGCGCCGGGGCCTTCAGCGCGCGCCCCGTCCCGCTGCCTGCCACCCCAGGATGCCGGTCGTCCCGGCACCTCAGACGTTATAGTTCGGCGCTTCCCGGGTGATGTGCACGTCGTGGGGGTGGGACTCCCGCAGCCCGGCACTGGTGATCTGGATCATCTCCACGTCCCGCCGGAGCTCTTCGATCGTGGCGACGCCGCAGTAGCCCATGCCGCTGCGGAGCCCGCCCACCATCTGGAACAGCACCTCCGACACCGGGCCACGGTAGGGCACCCGCCCCTCGATGCCCTCGGGAACCAGCTTGTTGGCGGCCAGTTCGCCCTGCTGGAAGTAGCGATCGGCCGAGCCGTCATGCATGGCGGCCAGGCTGCCCATGCCGCGAATGGCCTTGAAGCGGCGCCCTTCGGCAAGAATCGACTCGCCCGGACTCTCGTCGGTGCCGGCGAGCATGGACCCCATCATCACGGACGAGGCCCCCGTGGCCAGCGCCTTGACGACGTCACCCGAGTACTTGATGCCGCCGTCGGCGATCACCGGTACCTCGCCGGCGCCGCGCACCGCGTCGGCCAGGGCGGTCACCTGCGGCACGCCTACCCCGGTGACCACCCGGGTGGTGCAGATGCTCCCCGGGCCGACCCCGACCTTGACCGCATCAGCCCCGCGCCGGACCAGTTCCCGGGCGCCGCTCTCGGTGGCCACGTTGCCGGCGATGAGCTGGGCATCCGGGAACGCCTCCCGCAGCAGGGCCACCGTCTGCAGCACACCCTCACTGTGCCCGTGGGCGGAGTCGATGACCAGCGCATCGGCGCCGGCGTCGAGCAGGGCCCGGGCCCGGTCTTTCGCTTCCGCACTGCCACCCACCGCGGCCGCCACCCGGAGCCGGCCGTGCTGGTCCTTGTTGGCATCGGGGAACTGCTTGCGCTTGAAAATGTCCTTGACCGTGATGAGCCCCTTGAGGAGGCCGGCCGCATCCACCACCGGCAGCTTCTCGATGCGGTGCCGGGCGAGAATCCGCTCCGCCTCATCGAGATCGGTGCCCACCGGTGCCGTGACCAGCCGCTCCTTGGTCATCACCTCGCGGATCGGCTGGTCGAGGTTGGGCTCGAACTGCAGGTCCCGGTTGGTGATGATGCCCACCAGCTTCCCGGCCGCGTCCACGATCGGCACCCCGGAGATCTTGAACCGGGCCATCGCGGTGGCCGCTTCCCGGAGGGGCCGCTCGGGGGTGAGGGTGATCGGGTTGCGGATCATCCCGCTCTCGCTCCGCTTGACCCGGTCCACCTCCTCGGCCTGCTTCGCGACCGTCATGTTCTTGTGCACCACGCCGATCCCGCCGGCCCTGGCCATGGCGATAGCCATGTCGGCCTCCGTCACCGTGTCCATGGCGGCGGAGATCAGCGGGACGTTCAGGGTGATGGCGCGGGTGAGACGGCTCTGGACCGAGACCTGGCGCGGATGGACCGTCGAATGGCGTGGGACGAGCAGGACGTCGTCGAAGGTGAGCGCCAGCCCGGGGCGGAGAGCGCTCATGCGGGGGCTGTCCCAGAGTGGAATCGGTGTTCCATCCTTAAGTCTACGGCGCGAGCGCGGGCAGGCGCAAGGCGGGGCGTCCCGGACGGAGCCTGCGGGCGGGGCGCCAGGCCGGCGGGGCGGTCACCGCCGGCGCCAGATGAGGTAGACCGGCGCTCCAAGCGCCACAATCAGCAGTCCGGGCCAGGTGTAGAGCGGCTTCTGGATCAGCAGGATCACCATGAGCCCGGCCGAACTCAGCAGGTACAGCCCGGGCAGCACCGGGTAGCCGAAGGCCTTGACCGGCCGGGGCAGCTCTGGCCGGGTGAACCGGAGCCGGAACAGCGCCAGGATGGTCACGGCATAGAACAGCAGCGACGCGAAGATGACGTAATCGAGCAGATTCGAATAACTCCCGCTCAGGCACAGCACCATGGCCCATACCGCCTGGCTCACCAGGCCGAAGGCCGGCGTCTGGTAGGTCGGGTGCAGCTCCCCCGCCCGCCGGAAGAACAACCCGTCCCGCGCCATGGCGTAATAGACCCGCGGCCCGGCGAGCACCAGTCCGTTGACGCAGCCGAAGGTGCTCAGCATGATGGCCACCGCCATCAGGCCACCGCCCAGTGGGCCCAGCATCACCTCGGCGGCGGCCGTCCCGACCCGGTCCTGGGCCGCGTATTGCAGTCCGCGCGCCATCGCGTCGGCGCCGGCGGGATCCCCGCCGAACGGCAGCAGGTGGAGGTAGGCCAGGTTGGCCAGCAGGTAGATCGTCATGACGGTGGCGGTGCCGGCAAAGAGCGCCAGCGGCAGGTTGCGCTCGGGGGCGCGCACCTCCGCGGCCGCAAAGGTGACGTTGTTCCAGGCGTCGGCGGCAAAAAGGGACCCGACCATTGCGGCCCCCAGCACCGGCACCAGCGCCAGGGTCCACGGCGCCGTGCCCCAGAACTCGGCGGTGTTGGCGCTCCACACCCCGGGCGCCCGGAGCAGCGTAAGTCCCAGCAGGATCAACACCGCCATGGCAGCGACCTTGGCCACGGCGAAGGTGGTCTGCACCCGCGCGCCCAGCCGCACACCGCGAAGATTGACGGCCGTCAGCAGCGCCACGATACCCAGGGCCACCACTCGCTGGTGCGACAAGCCCAGCTCGATCTCCCCGCCCGGCATCGGCACATGCCCGAGCGAGAGATAGACATCGGGTGTCACCTGCGGCAGCAACACACCGAGAAATTTCCCGAACGCCACCGCCACCGCGGCGATCGTCCCCGTCTGGATCACCGCGAAGAGGGTCCAGCCGAAGAGAAAACCCACCAGCGGCGACAGCCCCTCGCGCAGGAAGATGTACTGCCCCCCCGCCTTGGGCATCATTGCCGCCAGTTCCGCGTAGGCCAGGGCACCGGCCACCGTCATCAGGCCGGTCATGAGCCACACCAGCAGCAGCGCCCCCGGGCCCCAGGCGTTGACCTGCCGGCCGATATCGGCCGAGACGATAAAGATCCCGGAGCCGATCATCGTGCCGACCACCAGGGAGATGGCGGCGAGCGGGCCGATGCCTTGCACGAAACCGGCCGAGGCCGGGGCGTCTTCTGTTGGCGACATGGGGCGGGCCGTCGGCGCGGGGCCGGGCGGCGGCATCCGTTGGAGGAGAATGGGGTCCGGAGTAGACGACCCCGGCGTCAGGGGCTCTCGGCGGGCGGGGGGCTGGCAGCGGCAGGCGGCACCGGCGGGGTTGGTGGCTTCGGCTCGCCGCTGCCGCCCGCGACCTTGACCGCCTCCTCCACGACCGCCTGTCCAGCGGCGGCCAGGCCTTTCATGATGCGGCTGGCGCTGTCCACCGCACTGGCGGTGCCGCTGATGGCCGTCACCGGAAGTTTGGCGGCTCGCATGGTATCCTCGACCGTCTCCGTGATCCGGGCCAGGATCCCGCTCGGGGCCGAGCGCTCGGCATACTTGCTCTCGAGGAACTCGATGTAGTCGAGGATCTGGTAGGCGCGCTCCTCCGGCAGCGACTCGAGACGCCGGAGGATGCGCTGACGGAGGAGATCGTTCATGGGGGCCTGGAGGTGAGCTGCGAGCTATCGGCCATCAGCGCAATATGGTTCCTGACGGGGCCGGCGCAAACCGGGATTCACCGTCGAGCCCGGGGCCCTACTCCCCCAGCCCGCTCATGACGGCCACCAGCTCCAGCACCGGAGTGGGCAGGTACCGCGTGCTGGCCGCGCGAATGACACCGCGCAAAGTGAGTTCCTGGAGCGCCGGGACCTGCTCGTACCGGGGCACCTGGTTCTGCGGTACAATGACGTAGACGAATCCCGGTTCCGGCAGGGGCCCCCGCATCAGCAGGTAGCTCTGCCCGGCGGGAATCTCGGGCCGGAGTTCGTCCGCCTTCTGGATGGCGACGAACTGCAGCCGCCACTCCACCACCCGCCCGACGTATCGCGACGGGTTGGCGCGCACCTCCGCCTGGCTCACGCCCACCAGCACCCCCGCTTCGGCCGGGCGCAGGGCACTGTCGGGAATCCACGCCTCGATCTGCACCCGGCTCCAGCCGCCCGAGCGGGCAATCACCCGAGCCCCGGCCCCCGAATCCACCGAGCCGATGGCCGAGCCCTGAGGCACGATGGCCAGGGGAGCCTTCTGCACCAGCTCGGCGCGATCGGCGGCGTAGGACTCCGGAAAGGTCGGGGGCGGCGGCAGGAGCTTCACGTCGATCCAGGCCGTTCGCCGGACCCTGGTCCAACTCCCGCTGGCCTCCACCTTCACGAATCCGACCCCGGTCTGCAACCGGGCGATGGCGGCGCCCTCGGCCGAGGCGCGCAGGGTCTCCGAGGGCCGAACAGTCACTACCGCGTCGAACCCGTCCCGATCGAAGGCGCCCAGCGAGCGGGTCGGGAGCCAGCCCTCGAAGGTCACCTCGACGGCTCCTCCCGAGGTCTTGCCGGGCCGCACCTCCAGCCCCGGCAGCAGGGTGCCGAGCGCGGTGGTCCGGGGCGCCTTGTAAAAGCGGGCTTCCTGGGTGAGCCGAACCGGCGCCTGCGCCGCGAGCGAACTCGCGAACAGGAGCAGAACCAACGCCGCGCAGGCTGGTAGGCGGCTGGGGGGCGGACTAGATTGTGGCGCGTCAATCACAGACCCGATTGTAGAAACGCTGGAGTGTCATGTCAAACGCCCGCGGCCCCGCCGGTCCGGTGGTGCTCCTCGTTCTGGACGGCTGGGGCTACCGCGAGGCCCGTGACGGCAACGCCATTGAGCTGGCCGCCACGCCCGTCTGGCACCGGCTGTGGGAGCGGGCGCCCCGCACTCTGCTGGAGGCCAGCGGCCTCGCGGTGGGGCTGCCAGAGGGCCAGATGGGCAACAGCGAGGTCGGCCACCTGAATCTCGGGGCCGGCCGGGTCGTGCCGCAGGACCTGGTGCGGATCTCCCAGAGCATTGCCACGGGAGAATTCTACCGGCTGGCGCCCCTGGTCGACCTGTGCGCCGCGCTGCGTGCCCGCGGCGGCACCCTGCACCTGGTGGGTCTGCTCGGGCCCGGGGGGCGTGCACGCCATCGACCAGCACCTGCTGGCCTGCATCGAGCTCGGCGTCCGCCACGACGTCCCCCGGATCGCCATCCACGGCTTCCTCGACGGCCGCGACACGCTGCCCCGCATCGGGGCCCAGGTGGTGCGCCGGCTGCAGGAGGATATCGGCCGCCTTGCGCCCGGCCGGGCGGCGATCGCCACCCTCACCGGCCGCTACTTCGGCATGGACCGGGACCGCCGCTGGGAGCGCACCCGCATCGCTTACGACGCCATGGTCCGCAGCAGCGGCCATCTCGCCGAGGATCCGGTCCAGGCGGTCGAGGCGGCCCTAGCGCGGGGTGAGACCGACGAGTTCGTCAAGCCGATCGTGATGACCCGCGGCGGCGAGCCGGTGGCTCCGCTGCGGGATGGGGACGCGGTGTTCTGCTTCAACTATCGCAGCGACCGCATGCGGCAGATCGTGCGAGCGCTGATGGTCGAGGGCTTCGACGGCTTCGAGGTGGCCGACCGGCCCCGGCTGGCCATGGTCACCATGACCCAGTACGACCGCACCTTTCCAGTCCCCCAGGCGTTTCCGCCCTTCACCATGGCCAGGATCGTGGCCGAGGTCCTCGCCGAGCACGGCCGGACCCAGCTCCGCACGGCGGAGACCGAGAAGTACCCGCACGTGACGTACTTCTTCAACGGCGGCTACGAGCCGCCGTACCGGGGAGAGGAACGCTCGCTGGTCGCCTCGCAGAAGGTGGCCACCTACGACCTGGCGCCCGAGATGAGCGCCGCGGGGATCACCGACGTGCTGGTGCAGGCCCTGGAGCGCAAGAGCCACGACTTCATGCTCTGCAACTTCGCCAACGCCGACATGGTGGGCCACACCGGTGTACTGCCGGCCGTGCTGCGGGCGGTGGAGACGGTGGACGCCTGCCTGGGCCGGATCGTCTCGGCCGCCGAGCGCGCCGGCGCCACCCTGCTGGTCACGGCCGATCACGGCAACTGCGAACTGATGATCGACCCGGCCACCGGCGGGGCCCACACCGCGCATACCACCAATCCGGTGCCGCTCGTGGCCGTGGGAGACATCCCTGGCCCCTTCCGGGCCGGGGGCGCGCTCTGCGACGTGGGCCCGACGGTGCTCCGGCTGCTGGGCATCGAGCCGCCCACGGAGATGGGCGGCCGCGACCTGCGGCTTCCCTGACCCTCCACCCGGACCCGGCGCCCGCCAGGTCGCCGCGGGTGGCCTCCCCCCATATAGATTCCGGCATGCGATTCTCTGCCGCTCCTCCTGCTCGCCCTCGCGACGCCCCTTGCCGCCCAGGTCGGACACCGGCCCTCATCCTCGCCGTACAGAGACATTCCCAGTGGCAAGTCCCTCTGGGTCTTCTATGGCGACGTTGGCGGGGATGGCGGGCGCATCGGGGTCGGGCCGCATAATGGACGGTCCTATGGCATCCGGTTCGACCTCCGGCTGAGCGCCCCGCTCCAATTCGGCATCAGCCTCTCGCGGGCCGAGCTGGAACGGTTGGTCGTCAGCGCCGACGATAGCGTGAGCAATCGGGTGGACGGACCAGTGGACCAGGCGGTCACGATGTTCGAGGCCGCGGTGCAGCTCAACCTCACCGGACGCAAGGCCTGGCATCATCTCGCGCCGTTCGTGGGAGGCTCGCTGGGGTATGCGGATGGTTCGGGCCTCCCCTCCAGCGTCGCCGATTCCAGCGGCTTCGACTTCGGCGGCCGCCTCTACCTGGCGCCGGCGGTCGGGTTCCGGGTGTTCATCGGCAAGACCCTGCACCTCCGCCTCGAGGCCCGCCAGCTGTTCTGGCAGCTGAAGTATCCGGTTCGTTATACCCTCGAGCCTCGGGCCGAGCCGTCCAGCGACCCGGACAAGCCCAACGCCGTCCTCCCCGATGGCAAACGCGACCAATGGTCCGGCGCCCGCGAGCTGCGCGTGGGGCTGGGATTCACCTTCTAGCCCCGTGCCGACCAGCCTCTCCCGCCTGGTCCGCTTCCACGCAACACACCAGCTGTGGCGGGCCGACTGGACGGCGGAGCAGAACCGGGAAGCCTTCGGTACCCTGGCCGAGCCGCATGACCATGACTACGCCTGCGAGGTGACCGTCGCGGGACCGATGGATCCGGTGAGTGGGATGATCATCGACCTCGCCCGGCTGGACGAGCTGCTGAGCGAGGAGATCGCGGGGGCGCTGGGCGGAAGAGATCTCAACCGGGACGTCGATCCGTTCCGCAGCGGCCGGCCAATCCCCACCTGCGAGGCGCTTGCCCAGCACCTCTTTGCCCGCCTGTCCCCCCGCCTCCCTGCGGGAGTCTCCCTCACCCGCGTCCGGGTCGCCGAGGATGCCACGCTCCATGCCGAATGCACCGGACTCGAGTGAGCTGAACCCGCGGGCGCGCACCAAAGGCCGGCTGGCCGAGGGGGCCGCAGTGGAGGAAACCCCGGTCTGGCTGGAGCTCAACGGCCTGCCGGTCGTGACCTGGATGTGCACGCCGGATCAGCTCGAGGAGCTGGCGGTGGGGTGGCTGTTCGGGGAGGGCTACATCAGCCGGGCGGGAGACGTGACCCTGCGGCCCTGCGCCACCGACCTGGGCTTCTGGGCGCAAATTGAACCGGGCCGGCTGGAGGCGGTGCAGGGCGAGCGCCGCCGACCTGTGCTGGCATCGGGCTGCGGGGCCGTCTCCACCTACCTGGCGGACCCTGCCACGATCACCGGCCAGCCAGCCCGCGGGAAATCCCCCGAAGACCGAAACCCTGCGCCTGCTGTTCAAGAGTCTGTTTCAGCAGGGCGAGCGCTACAAGGACAGCGGCGGGATCCACGCCGCCGCGCTGACCGATGGCACCGCCCTCCTGGCCCACGCCGAGGATATCGGTCGCCACAACGCGGTGGACAAGGTGCTCGGGGCGGCCCTGCTGACGGGCCGACCGGTGGAGGGGCTGGGCCTCCTGGTCACCGGTCGGATCTCGGCCGAGCTGGCGTTCAAGGCCGCCCGGGCGGGGCTGGCCTGGGTGGCCACCCCCTCGGTGCCGTCCACGCTGGCGGTAGAAATCGCCCGGCGGAGCGGCATGATCCTGGTCGGGCGGGCGGTGAGCGGGTCGCCGCACCGCCACGGCGCCACGGACTGATTCGCGGAATGCGGGTCGCGCCGCCTGCCCTTTCTCACCTCCGTCGGTGGTCACTCATGCAGACGCAGGCTTCCCCTGATCGTGGCGCTGCTGGCGCTCGCGGCCCCGACGCTGGCCGCACAGACCGCGGACCAGGCCCGACTGGTGTTCGGCATCGGCCTGGGGCAGACGACCGGAGGCGGCGAGCTGTGGCAGGTGGATCGGCAACCCTTCAACGGCGATACCCTCGCGTTGAGCCGGTCCTTCCGGCGCAGCCTCAACATCATCCTTCGGCGCCACCTATTTCCCGGGTAACAACCTGGGCATCAACGCCGAGGCCCAGCTCCTCGGACTGGGAAGCCGCGATGGCTGCGGAATCGTCTCCACCGAGGATCCCCCCGGTGCGCTGACCCAGGCCGCCTGTGCCAACATCAATTCCAGCGCGCGGGGCACCTCCTCGGGATCGCTATCGGTGGGGGCGGTCTATCGAATCCTCAGCAAGGCCTCGATTTATCCGTACGTGCGAGCCAATGCGGGAATGGTGGTGAGCCAGCAGAGCTTCCTGAAGATGGTGGCGACGACGCCCGCGGCCGGCGGCGTGCGAGGCCGATTCACCGATCTACCTCGACGACGCCCCCGAGCAACATCCAGCCGTACCTTTCGTTCGGCGGTGGCGTGGTCGCGGCCCTGGGCCAGGGCTACCAGCTGCGCTTCGAGGTCCGGGACAACTGGATACGGGTACCGGTGGTCACCGGCGCCACCAGCGGCGCGCCGGCATTCACGCCAGCCAGCGCCACCCAGGGGACAGCACGTGCTCAGCTTTCTGGTCGGGTTTGACGTGGTGCTGGAGCGCAAACGCGGCCGCCGGTACTGATGCGCGGGGCGATCATCGCCGGCGGTGGGGCCACCCGTTTCGAGGGCCGTCCCAAGGGCCTGGAGGTGGTGGGCGGGGCGCGAATCCTCGACCGGCTCGTCGTCGCCTTCGAGGAAGCCCTGGGCCAGACTCCCGCTGCTCGTGGCCAACGACCCCGACGCCGCCAGCTGGCGCGGCGACCTCCGGGTGGTGCCCGGACCGAATCGCCGGCGCGGGCGCGGCGGGCGGGCTCTACACCGCCGTGCTGGAGGCGCCCGCCCCGGTAGTCTGCGTGGCGTGGGACATGCCGTTTGTCCCCGCCGGCACTGATCAGCGACCTGGCCGCGGGCCTCGGCGACCGGGACGCCTGCCTGCCCGCGAGCGACAACCGCCGGGGCATGGAGCCGATGTGCGCCGCCTACGGGCCGGCAGCCGGACCGGCCATGGCGGCGGCGCTCGCCGCCGGGGACCGCCGGGCGATCGGCTTCCACGAGCGCATAAATATCAGTATCCTCCCTCTCGCCCGGGTGCAGGCGTCTGGCGACCCGGAGACCCTGTTCTTCAACGTGAACACGGCAGACGACCTCGCGGAGGCAAACCGGCGGTGGCGACTCGCATCCTCTCGGTGATCGGGAAGAAGGACGCCGGCAAGACCACCCTGGCGGTGGCGCTGGCCTCGGAGTTCGTCCGCAAGAGCCGCCGGGTGATGACCATCAAGCACGCCAGCCACCCGGCCGACGTCGACCGTCCCGGCACCGATAGCCACCGGCACTTCCACGAGGGCAAGGCGGAGCGCACCCTGCTGGTGGCGCCCGACATGCGGGTGCTGTTCGAGCGCCATCGGGACGACACCGATCCCAGCGACCTCGCCCGCCGGTACCTCGACGGCGCGGACATCGTCCTGGTCGAGGGATTCCGCAAGGCCACGCTACCCAAGATCGAGGTCTTCCGGCGGGCGGCCAGCAGCACCCCGATCTTCGACCCCGCCGCCGCCAGCGCCGATCAGTGGGTCGCCATTGTCACCGACGATGAAAAGTTCGAGGCACCCTGCCCCGTGCTCCGCTTCCGCGACACGATGTGGCTGCAGCTGCTGGCCAACCTCGCCTGGGAACGGGCGGCGATCCTGTAGCCGGCGGGCGTCGCGCCTATCTTCCCGGCCATGACGCCCCCCCTCGCCGCCCGCGACGCCGCCCTCCAGATCCTGCAGCACCTTGCCCGGCAACCCGCCCTCAGGGTGCCGCTGGACGACGCGCTGGACGCCGTGCTCGCCGAACACGTGGTCAGCCCGCTCGACATCCCCGCCTGGACCAACTCGGCCATGGATGGCTACGCCACCAGGGCAGAAGACGTCCGGGGCGCCAGCGAGGCCGCTCCCCGGCAGCTCAAGGTCATCGAGAGCATTCCGGCTGGTGCCTTCCCAGCCCGCCCGATCACCGCCGGGACCTGTGCCCGGATCTTCACGGGCGCGCCCCTTCCCAAGGGAGCCGATGGGGTGGTGCGACAGGAAGACACCGACGGCGGCAGCGAAGTCGTGACCATCTTCAAGGACCGCGACGCCGGGGTGAACATCCGGCTCGCGGGAGAGGACTTGCGGCAGGGCGCCGTTGCCCTGCCGGCGGGAACCGAGCTGAGCCCCGCCGCACTCGGCGTGCTGGCGTCGGTGGCGGTGTCCCATCCGCTCATCTACCGCCGGCCTCGCGTCGCCATCCTCGGCAGCGGCGACGAGATCGTGGATGTGGACCAGCCCGATGAGATTCTCAGCGGAAGGAAGATCGCCAGCTCCAATACCCACACCCTCACGGCGCTGGTGCGCCAGGCCGGAGCCGAGCCGGTCAATCTGGGCATCGCCCGGGACACTCCCGAGAGCCTCCGCGAGCACTTCCAGCGCGGCCTGAGCGCGGATCTCATCGTGAGCACGGCGGGTATCTCTGTGGGCGAGCACGACTATGTGCGGTCCGTCCTGTCGGAGCTGGGCGGTGAGCTCAAGTTCTGGAAGCTGCGCATGCGGCCCGGGGCCCCGGTGGGATTCGGTATGCTGGGGGCGGTGCCGTGGATCGGGCTCCCGGGCAATCCAGTCAGCACGATGGTCACCTTCGAGCTGTTCGTCCGCCCGGCGATCCGCTTCCTGTCAGGGCGACCCGCGCCCTTCCGCCGATCGGTGGAGGTGACCGTTGCCGAGCCGATCCGGGTGGGCCCGAAGCTGCAGCACTTTCTCCGCGCCATCGTGACGGAACCCGCCACCGGACTGCAGCTGCCTGAGGTGCGGCTCACCGGCCCCCAGGGGTCAGGCATCCTCACCTCGATGGTCCGCGCCAATGCGCTCCTGATCATCCCTGAGGGACAGCACCAGACCGCCCCGGGGGCCACCGCCCGCGCCATTCGCCTCGACGATCCGGTGCATCAGGCGGAACCCGGTTTCTGATGCCCCCGATGGGCGCCCAGCCGCCGACACCCCCGGTCCCCCCGCTTCCGCTGTACGTCGTCACCCAACCAGGCCTGGAGGCGATCACCGCCGCTGAACTCCGCCGCCTGGACATCACGCCGGAGCTGGGTGAGCCGGGGGGATTGAGTTTCCAGGGCTCGCTCCGGGACCTGGCCCGCGCCAACCTCCACCTCCGAACCGCCAGCCGCATCCTGCTCCGCTGTGCCGAGTTTCCTGTCCGGGCCCTCGGCGAGCTGGAGCGCAAGGCGGGGCAGCTGCCCTGGGATCGGTGGCTGCCGGCGGACCTGCCGGTGGAGTTCCGTGTCACTTCCAAGAAGTCCCGGCTCTACCACCAGAAAGCCGTGGCTGAACGGCTGGCGCGGGCGGCTGGAGTCGAGGCGCGGACCGCCAGTGCCCAACTCAGCGGGACCGAGGGGGACGCCGAGGGGGCCGGCGAACGGCAGTTGGTGGTGGTCCGGCTGATGCGCGATGTCTGCAGCATCAGCCTCGACAGCTCCGGCGACCACCTCCACCGCCGGGGCTACCGCCTCGCCGGCGCCAAGGCACCACTGCGGGAGACGCTGGCCGCAGCCCTGCTCCTGGCCAGCGAGTGGGACCCCGACACCCCGCTGGTGGATCCCTTCGCCGGATCGGGCACCATCGGGGTCGAGGCCGCCCTGCTGGCACGCCGGATTCCGCCCGGCCTGACCCGCGACTTCAGCTTCAGGCACTGGCCCGGCTGGGTGTCTGCCGTTTGGGATCAGGTGCTGGCGGAGGGACGCGGCGGCGTGCGAGGCAGTGCACCTGCGCCGATCGTGCTTGCCGACCGGGATGCCGGCGCGGTGACGGCGGCGCGGGAAAACGCCGAGCGCGCCGGGGTGGAGGGGGACCTGGAGTGCCGGCGGGCGGCGATCTCCGACCTGGAGCCGCCGCCGGGTACCGGCTCCCTGGTCAGCAACCCGCCCTGGGGCGTGCGTATCGGCGAGCAGCGGGCGCTGCGCGACCTGTATGCCCGGCTCGGGCAGGTGCTCCAGGAGCGGTTTGCCGGCTGGCGGGCCACCCTCCTGCTCCCGGAGACCCCGCTTGAGCACGACACCCGGCTGGGGTGGGACACCCTCACCCGGGCTACCCATGGCGGCGTCGCGGTGCGGATGGTGAGGTGGCCCCGGGCGTGAGGCGACCGGCGGGCAGCCGTCCCCCCAGGGGTCAGTTGACGCCGTAGAGGCGCCTTCTTAGCTTTGCCCCCCTGAAGGGGAGTAGCTTGTCCGCCAAGAGCGGAGGGCCCATCGTCAGGACTGTCGCGCCAATGGCGCGGCACGGTGCGGCCAGGCTGACGGGAGTACCCGTCATCAAAGCGAGACCTTCATTGGGAGTGGCAGGGGAGCCCGTCTGGGCGCCCCGAGCCGGGCCCGATGAAGGTCTCGTACTCATTTGTGGAGGCAGCAAGATGCTGATGAACAACCTGAAGACCGCGGTGCTGATGGCTGGGATGATCGCCCTGCTGATGGCCGCCGGCCAGCTCCTGGGCGGCACCCAGGGACTGATCCTGGGCTCCGTACTCGGCCTCGGGATGAACTTTTTCATGTATTTCTTTTCCGACAAGCTGGTGCTCCGGATGTACGGCGCCAAGGTGGTCACCGCCGAGGAGGCGCCGGCGCTGTACCAGATGGTGGACCGCCTGCGCCAGCGCGCCGGCCTGCCCATGCCGGTGGTGGCAGTGGCGCCGCACGAGCAGCCCAACGCCTTTGCGACCGGGCGGAGCCCGTCCAAGGCGGTGGTGGCGGTGACCACCGGCATCCTCAAGGGGATGCCGCAGGACGAGCTGGAGGGTGTCATCGCCCATGAGCTGGCCCATATCAAGAATCGGGACATGCTCATCACCACGATCGCGGCCGGCATCGCCGGCATGATCGGCAACCTGCCCTGGCTGCTGCTCTTCTTCGGCGGGTCGCGCGATGATGGGAACCGCCATCCGTTCGTGACCATCGGGCTGGTGATCCTGGCACCGATCGCCGCGATGCTCATTCAGTTCGCCATCTCCCGCCAGCGCGAGTTCGAAGCCGACCGCGTGGGCGCCGAGATCCTGGGCCGGCCGCTGCCGCTGGCCAAGGCGCTCCGCCGCCTGGACTACATGGCGCAGCGGATTCCGATGAACGTGGCGCCGGCCGCCGCGCCGCTGGCCCAGGTGAATCCCCTGGCGGCGATGGGCGGTGGGGGCATGATGAGGCTGTTCAGCACCCACCCGCCGACGGAAGAGCGGGTCGCACGGCTCGAGGCGATGGCTGCGGGCCGTTGAGGTGACGACCCACTCGCCAACGGTCTGGGGGGTCTTCGCCGGGGTGGTCGGGATCCTCATGATCCTCGACCTCGGCGTCCTCAATCGCCGGTCGCATGTCCTGTCCCAGAAGGAGGCCCTGAGCTGGAGCGGCGGGATCGTGGCCCTGTCGCTCCTGTTCGGCGCGTTTCTCTGGTGGCAGGTCGGCTCGAAGACGGCACTCGAGTACTACGCGGGCTACCTGATCGAGCTGTCGCTGAGCGTCGACAACCTCTTTGTCTTCCTGCTGATCTTCCAGTACTTCGCCGTCCCGGCCGAGCTGCAGCCCCGGGTGCTCAAGTGGGGCATCTTCGGCGCCATCATCATGCGGGCCATCATGATCGGGGCGGGCGTGCTGCTGCTGCAGCGGTTCACCTGGATCGTCTACGTCTTTGGCGGCATCCTGGTCCTGACCGGCCTCAAGATGTTCCGGTCCGAGGAGGTCCGGATCGAGCCGGAGAAGAACCCGCTGGTCCGGCTGGCCCGGAAGGTCATCCCGGTCACCCCGGCGTATGCCGACAGCCATTTCTTCATCCGGAACGTGTCGGGCAAGTGGTTCGCCACCCCGCTCTTCCTGGTGCTGCTGGTGGTGGAGTGGAGCGACCTGGTCTTCGCCATCGACAGCATCCCGGCGGTCTTCGCGGTGACCCGCGACCCGTTCGTGGTGTACTCGTCCAACCTGTTTGCCATTCTCGGACTCCGGGCGCTGTTCTTCGTGCTGGCCGGGGCCTTGGACAAGTTCCACTATCTCAAGCCGGGCGTGGCGCTCATCCTGCTCTTCGTGGGAGCCAAGATGGTACTGTCGGCATGGATACATCCTTCCACGGTACTCTCGCTGCTCGTGATCCTCACGATCCTGACCGGATCCATCGCGCTGTCGCTGCTCAAGCCCCGAGCCACGCCGGCGTAACAGCCCGCGCTGGCGGCCAGGCGCGGGCGATGGCATTATGGGCCGGCGGGGCAGCGCCGCTGTTCCCGCCGCACGCGTGGCGGCCACGTGGGTCGCTGCCCACCCCTCTCACGGTGCGCTCATGACCGATCTCTGGCGCGGGACCACCGCGCTCGTCACCGGAGGCTCCCGAGGCATCGGGGCGGCGTTTGCCGGCCTGCTGGCACGCCGCGGCGTGAACCTGGTCCTGGTGGCCCGCGGCGCCGAGGCCCTGGAGCAAGTGGCCCACGATGCTCGCGCCCGGGGCGTGACGGCGCTTACGATCCCGCTGGACCTGGCCGATCCCGTTGCGCCGTCGCGCCTGATGGAGTCGCTCGCCGCCCGCGGAATCGTGGTGGATCACCTGATCAACAACGCGGGAGTCGGGCCGCACGGCCGGTTCCATGAGCTCCCCGCCGAGCGCCACCTCCCCACGATAGATGTGAACATCCGCGCCGTCACCGAGCTCGCGGCGCGTCTGCTACCGGGCATGATCGAGCGTCGGCGGGGTGGCATCATCAACATCGCCTCGACCGCGGCGTGGCAGGGGCTCAAGTGGCTGCCGGTCTACGCGGCCTCCAAGGCCTACGTGATCAACTTCAGCGAGGGGCTCTGGGCCAACCTTCGGGGCACCGGCGTCCGCTGCGTGTGCGTCTCCCCGGGTCCGGTGGACACCCCGTTCTTCGACGCCAACCAGCTCACCGCCCGACCGCCCAGGTGGCTGATGCAATCGGCCGAGACCGTCGCAGCGCGCGGGCTGCGCGCCTACGAGCGGGATGACTGCCACACCATCACCTTCCTCCCCTTCCGGCTGGCGGCCTGGGGCACCCGGCTCGCACCCCGGGCGCTGGCGGCCCGGCTGGGGGCCTTCTACGCAGTACCGCCACAGTGACCCCGTCATCACGAACCGCGGCCAACGCGCTGCCAGCGCGCTGGCTGGGCCTGCTGGGGCTGGGTCTGGCAGCGCTGGGCGGCTGCCGCGATGCTCCCCCGCCGGCCCTCGAGATCGCCGTTGTCAACGACAACCGGAGACCAGCCGGCCGCCTTCAGGGTGACACCCTGCATCTCGATCTCGAGCTGCGGTGGGTGCGCTGGTTCCCCGAGGGGAGACAGCGCCCCGGGCCTGCCGACCCAGGCGTTCGCAGAACGGGGCCAGCCGGCCACGATACCCGGGCCCGCTCATCCGGGTCCCGCCGGGCACCGTCATCCGCCTGACGATCACCAACCCGCTGCCCGACTCGACCCTGGTGCTCTACGGCCTGCACACCCGCCCGGGCACCGTGACCGACACGCTGCAGGTGCACGGCCGGCCAGACGCGGGAGTTCGTCTTCCCCGCCGGCACACCGGGTACCTACTTCTATTGGGGATCCACCACCGGCAAGGGCATGGCGGAGCGGGAATGGCACGACGACCAGCTGAGCGGCGCCCTGGTGATCGACTCCACCTCCGCCCCCAACCCCGACCGCATCTTCGTGCTGGGCATCTGGACCCATCTGGCAGACACGGCCAGAGCCGGCGAGCCCGAGATCGGGGAGGTCATGGTCATCAACGGCCTGGCCTGGCCCCACACCGAGCGGCTGCAGCAGACCGTCGGCGACACGGTGCACTGGCGAGTGGTCAATCCCAGCGCCAGCACCCATCCGATGCATCTGCACGGCGTCTATTTCCTGGTGGACCATCGGGGTGACTGGGCCCGGGACACGAGTTACGCGCCCGGTGAGCGGCCGCTGCTGGTCACCGAACTGATGCACGAGGGTGGGACGATGACCATGCGGTGGGCGGCCGCCGAGCCGGGCAACTGGCCCTTCCACTGCCATTTTGCATTTCACGTCTCACCCGAGGTCTCGATGGACCGGCGCGCCACGCCGGTGGTGACGCACCGGATGGCTGGGCCTGGTGCTCGGCGTCAACGCGGTCCCGCGGACCCCAGCGGACACCATCTCCTCGGAGATCGGTCCGGCGCGCAAGATCCGGCTGCTGGTGCAGGCCGGACGCCATCCGCTCGTGGACGGTCCGGCGCTGGGCTACCTCATCCAGACCGGCGCTGCTGAGCCGGCGCCAGACTCGGTCGTGTTTCCCAGCCCCACGCTGACGCTGGAACGCGGCAGGCCGGTGGCCATCACGGTGGTGAACCGCCTCACCGAGCCCACAGCGGTGCACTGGCACGGCATGGAGCTGGAGAGTTACCCCGATGGAGTACCGGGCATCAGCGGGATTCCACCCCGGCTGCTCCAGGCCATCCAGCCGGGAGATTCCTTCACTGCCCGGTTCACCCCGAAGCGGGCCGGGACGTTCATCTACCACTCGCACAGCAACGAACTGGAGCAGCTCTCCCGCGGGCTGTATGCCCCCCTGCTGGTGGTGGAGCCCGGCACCCGGCCCGATCCGGCCACCGACCACGTGGTGCTGGTGGGCATGGGCGGCGTGTTCGTGGAACCCGACAGCCTGAAGGCGCTGGTCAATGGCAGCCGTGATCCCGCCCCGATGAGGCTTCAGGCTGGCCGGTCCCATCGCCTGCGGCTCATCAGCATTGATGCCGATCATCGCATCGAGTTCTCGCTCCGACGGGATTCTGCTCCGGGGCAATGGCGCAGGCTCGCCGTGGACGGTGCAGCGCTGCCTGCCAGCACAAGCGGCGCATGGCCGAGGCTCGGCTGATGACCGGACCGGGAATGACGGCGGATGTCGAATTCCGCCCGCCCGGACCCGGCCGGTGGCGCCTCGAGATGCATGCCCCGGGCGCCGGGACGCCCTGGACCGTCACCCTCCCCCTCTGGGTTCAATGACCACCCTCGAACGGCTGGGCCTGCACCGCCCCGAACTCCGCGCCTGGGCCATGTACGACTGGGCCAACTCCGCCATGGTGACGACGATCGTCACGGCGGTGTTCCCGATCTACTTCGCCAAGGTGGCGGCCGCCGACCTGGCCCCCGCCCAGGCCACCCAGCGCCTGGCGGACGCCACGACCATCGGCCTGGCGATCATCGCGGTGCTCTCCCCGATCCTCGGCGCCATCGCCGACCGGGCGGGGGTGAAGAAGCGGTTACTGGGCATCTCGCTCCTGATCGGAGTGGTGGCGGTGGGGCTGATGTTCTTCATCCAGCAGGGCCAGTGGCTCTACGCCGCGGTGCTGTTCGTCATCGCCAACATCGCCGTCAACGCGAGCTACGTCTGCTACGACTCGTTCCTGCCGCATATCGCCCGGCCGGACGAGATGGACCGGGTCTCCACCGCCGGGTACGCCCTGGGCTATGTCGGCGGCGGGATTCTTGCTGGCGCTCAACCTCGCCTGGATCCAGAAGCCGGAGTGGTTCTTCCTCCCCTCCGGTCCGGACCTCACTCCGGCACAGGCCACGCTGCCGACTCGGCTGGCGTTCGTGTCGGTGGCCGTCTGGTGGCTGCTCTTCTCCATCCCGCTGTTTCGGCACGTCCCCGAGCCGGCGCCGACCGGAGACGGACGCATCGACATCCGGGGGGCCTTCCGCGAACTGGGCGCCACGTTCCGCCGCCTGGGGCAGTTCCGGCAGGCGGCGCTGATGCTGGTGGCGTTCCTGATCTACAACGACGGCATCGGCACCATCATCCGGATGGCCACGATCTACGGCACCGAGCTCGGGATCGGCCAGGGGTCGCTGATCGCTGCGATCATGATCGTGCAGTTCGTGGGCATCCCCTTTGCCTTCCTGTTCGGCAGCTTCGCCAGCCGGATCGGCGCCAAGCGGGCGATCTTCGGCGGGCTGGTCGTGTACGCCGGCATCAGCGTGCTCGGCTACTACATGACCAACGCCACCCACTTCTTCATCCTGGCCATCCTGGTGGGCATGGTGCAGGGCGGCACCCAGGCCCTCTCCCGCTCGCTCTTCGCCAGCATGATTCCCAAGGACCGCTCGGCCGAGTTCTTCGGGTTCTTCGCCGTGGTGGAGAAGTTCGCCGGCATCTTCGGACCGCTGATCTTCGCCCGGGTGATCGGGATCACCGGAAGCAGCCGGATCGCCATCCTGGCCATCGTGGCCTTCTTCGTCGTGGGCGGGGCACTGCTGCACTTCGTGGACGTGGAGGAAGGCCAGCGCGCGGCCCGGGCGGCGGAGGCGGCGTGATCCCGGCACGCGCGCCGGGCTCTTGTCGAATCCCGGCCCCGCTCCTAGCTTAATCCCATGACGCCGGCCTGCCTCACCACCAAGCGGATGCTCAAGCCCAATCCCGCGCGCGGCGAGCGACGGCCGGTCTGAGTACGTACCCCTGACTGGATTCTGACGCCCCGCCGCAGCTCACCGGCGGGGCGTCCTGTTTTTCCAGGCTCCCGAGGAGACGCCTTGCTCGACCCGATCGCCCTGACACGAGAACTCGTGGCCCTCGAGACCCCCACCGGTCGCGAGGGACCGGCCACGGCCCTGCTCGCCGACGCTGCTCGCCGGCCGGGGCTACCGGGTGGTGCGGCAGACGGTCACGCCGGGCCGGGAGAACCTCTACGCCTTCCGTGAGCCGCCGGAGCTGGTGTTCTCCACCCACCTGGACTGCGTCCCGCCTTACCTGCCGCTCCGGGAAGATGCGACCCACCTGCACGGGCGCGGCAGCTGCGATGCCAAGGGCCTCGCGGCGGCCATGGTGGCGGCCGCTGAGCAGCTCGCGGAGTCGGGCGAGCGCCGGATCGGGCTGCTGTTCGTCGTGGGAGAGGAGAACGGTTCCGACGGCGCTCACGCCGCTGGAGCGCTCGAGCCGAAGGGCCGCTTCCTCATCAACGGCGAGCCGACCGAGAACCGGCTCTGCGTGGGCCAGAAGGGCTCGCTCAAGGTGGTCCTGGAGGCCGACGGGCCGCGCCGCCCACTCCGGCTATCCCGAAGAGGGAGAGAGCGCGATCCTGCCGATCCTCGACAGCATTGAGCGGATCCGCCGGCTGCCGCTCCCCAGCGACCCGCTGCTGGGCAGCGGGACGCTCAACGTCGGGATCATCGAGGGTGGCGTCGCCCCCAACGTGATCCCGGCCCACGCCCGGGCCGAGCTGCTGGTCCGTCTGGTGGGACCCTCGGCACCGATCCGGGAGCTGCTGGCGGCAGCGGTGGTGCCCGGAGTCCGGATCACCTTCCCGACCGAGCTGCCATGCTTCAAGGCCAGCTCCGCCGCACCGGCCGGTTGGGAGACCACCGTCGTGAGCTATGCCAGCGACCTCCCATTCTACGAGACCTGGGGGGCGCGGTACCAGCTCGGGCCGGGCACCATCCGGGTGGCGCACACCGACCAGGAGCGCATCGCAAAGGCGGACCTCACCGAAGGGGTGGCGCGCTACGTCAGGCTGGCGCGTGAACTGCTGGCGGGGCGAGAGGCCCCGACCGGCCGGCGCATGTCACAGGACGGAAACTGAGATGGAGCATCCATGAGCGGCAGGATCCCCGTTTGCATCCTCGGCGCCACCGGCACGGTGGGCCAGAAGTTCGTCCGGCTCCTGGCGGCGCACCCCCAGTTCGAGATCGCGGCCCTCGCCGCCTCGGGGCAGAGCGCGGGCAAGCGTTACGGCGATATCGTGCGCTGGCGGGAGAGCAGCCCGCTGCCGCCCGAGGTCGCCAGCCTGACCGTGCAGCGCGCCGAGCCGGGGTTGCCGGGCCGGGTGGCCTTCTCCGCGATCGAGGCCGATATCGCCGGGGACGTAGAACGGGCGTTCGCGCAGGCGGGCGTCTTCGTGGTGACCAACACCAAGACCCATCGCATGGACCCGGCGGTGCCGCTGCTCATCCCCGAGGTGAATCCCGACCACCTCGACCTGCTCACCCGCCAGCAGCGGGAGCAGGGCTGGTCCGGGCGGCATCGTCGCCAACCCGAACTGCTCCACCGCCGGACTGGTGCTGGGCGTGGCCCCGCTGCACCGGGCCTTCGGGATCGAGAAGCTGTTCGTCGCCACGATGCAGGCGGCGAGCGGCGCCGGCTATCCGGGCGTGGCCTCGCTGGACACCTTGGGCAACGTCATTCCCTTCATCGGGGGAGAAGAGGAGAAGCTGGAGCAGGAGACCCGGAAGATCCTTGGCGTGGCCACCGTCACCGGGGTGACCGAGGCACCGATCGTGGTGAGCGCGCACACCAACCGGGTGCCGGTGGTGGACGGGCACCTGGAGGTGGTCTCGCTGGGCTTCTCCCGCCGGGTGGCCCCCGAGGAGGCGATCGCGGTGCTGGAGGGGTTCCGCGCACCGGAGGAGATCGCCCGGCTGCACTCCACCCCCGCCCGCCCGGTGGAGGTGGATCACCGCCCCGACCGGCCGCAGTCGCGGCTGGACCTCGACCGCGGCAACGGGATGACGGTCACCGTCGGCCGGGTCCGGCGCTGTCCGCTGCTGGACCTCCGTCTGGTGCTCCTGTCCCACAACACGATTCGCGGCGCGGCGGGCGCCGCGGTCCAGAACGCCGAGCTGCTGGTGGCCCGCGGCTGGGTGCGTTGACCCGGAGGCTCCTGATGCGAATCGCCCTTGTCGGCTACGGCCGAATGAACCAGCTGGTGGGACGCCTGGCGGAGGCGCGCGGCGACACCATCGCCACGATCGTCACCGGCGCCGAGAACGCGGGCGGGGCGGCGCTGACCGCCGAGCGACTGACGGGCGTGGACGTGGCCATCGAGTGCACCCGACCCGAGGCGGCTCCCGACAACCTGATCGCGCTGGCACAGCGGAAGATCCCGACGGTGTGCGCCACCACCGGCTGGCTGGAGGAGCTGGAGGAGGTCGACCGACGCAGTCGAGGAACACCGCGGCGCACTCCTGTACAGCGCCAACTTCTCCATCGGAGCCCAGCTCTTCCTCCGGGTGGCCGAGGACCTCGCACGGCAGTTGGCGGGCCGGGCGGAGTTCGACGGCTACGTGACCGAGCACCATCATGTCGCCAAGCGGGACGCGCCCTCGGGCACCGCCCGGCTGCTGGCGGAATCGCTGATCCGGGGTGACCCCCGGCGCAGCTGGCCGATCAGCAGCAGCCGGGGCGGCTACGCACCGGGCGACCACGAGGTGGTGCTCGACGGGGCGTTCGAGACCATCCGGCTGCGACATTCGGCACGCGGCCGGGAGGCCTTCGCGGCCGGCACGCTCGCGGCAGCCCGGTGGCTCCCGGGTCGCACCGGGGTCTTCACCTTCGACGAGATGCTGTTCGGAGTCGGCCGATGACGAGCGCTGGGCGGGCTCGGCTCGGCGATCGTGACGCCGTTTCAGGCTGACGGGGCGGTGGATGTGGGGGCGCTCCGTGCGCTTGCCGCCTGGCAGGTGGAAGAGGGCGTGGACTTCCTGGTCCCCTGCGGCAGCACCGGAGAGGCGCAGACGCTCTCGGCCGGGGAGCGAGAGCTGGTCGTCAGGACGGTGGTGGAGGCTGCGGCAGGCGCGCCCGTCATGGCGGGGGCCACCTCGAACGACACCCGGCAGGCGGTGGAAGAGGCCCGGCGAATGAACGCGCTGGGCGTCACCTGGATCCTGTCGGCCACGCCCTACTACAACAAGCCCACCCCGGAGGGACTCTACCGTCACTTCATCGCCGTGGCCGACGCCTCCCAGGTACCGGTCTGCCTCTACAATGTGCCGGGACGCACTGCGGTGAACCTGCAGCCGGGCACGGTGCTCCGCCTGAGCGAGCATCCCAACATCATCGGCATCAAGGAGTCCTCCGGTGACCTGGCCCAGGTGCAGCACCTGCTGCTGGGCCGGCCCGAGGGGTTCGCGGTGCTCTCGGGGGAGGACTGGATGACCCTGGCCGTGATCGCCGCGGGAGGAGACGGGCTGATCTCGGTGGCCTCGAATGAGGTGCCCCGCCTGATGAGCCGCCTGGTCCACCACTCCCTCCGGGGCCAACTGGCCGAAGCCCGGGAAATCCTCTACACCGTGCTGCCCCTGCTGGAGGCCAATTTCATCGAGACCAACCCGGCGCCCGCCAAGGCCGCACTGGCCGCCATGGGACGGATCCAGAACATGCTCAGGCTCCCGCTTGTCCCTCTGTCCGAAGCCAGGCGCGCCCCGCTCCTTGCCGCGCTCCGTGAAGCCGGAGTCGACCTCCCGGCTGCGGGAGACGCCTGATGCCCGAGACGCTCCAGCAGGAGGTCGAGCGGTTTGCCGCGGGCATCCCGGCAGACGGGGAGCCTCAGGCCCGCGACGCGGTCGAGCAGCTCAAGGCGGGCCTCAATGCCGGGACCATCCGGGCCGCCGAGCGCGATGCCGCGGGGACCTGGCGGGTCAATCCGTGGGTCAAGGCCGGCATCCTGCTCGGCTTCCGGCTGGGTGTCGTCCGGCCTATCGGCGAGGAAGGCCTGTTCCCCTTCTTTGACAAGGACAGCTGGCCACTCAAGCTGGTCACACTGGGGCACGGAGTGCGGGTGGTCCCGGGCGGCACGTCCATTCGCGACGGCTGCCACGTGGCGCGTGGCGTGGTGGTGATGCCGCCAGCGTTCATCAATGTGGGCGCCTACGTGGATGAGGGGACCATGGTGGACAGCCACGCCCTGGTCGGCTCCTGCGCCCAGATCGGCAAGCGGGTCCACCTCTCGGCCGCCGCCCAGATCGGCGGAGTGCTGGAGCCGGTGGGGGCGCTGCCGGTCATCATCGAGGACGATGTGCTGGTGGGCGGCAACTGCGGGATCTACGAGGGGACTATCGTGCGGGAGGGCGCCGTGCTGGCCCCGGGAACGATCCTCACCGGCGGCTCGGTGGTCTACGACCTGGTGCGGAACACCCGCTACCGCCGCGAAGGGGACCAACCGCTGGAGATCCCCGCCGGGGCGGTGGTGGTCCCCGGCACCAGGCCGGTGACCGCGGAGCCGGGCCGGAGCATGGGGCTGGCCCTGTCGGCGCCGGTGGTGGTCAAGTATCGGGACGAGAAGACCGAGACGGCGGTGCGGCTGGAGGAGTTGCTGCGGTAGGCGACTCGACGACTCGAGGGCTACGAGGGAACGAGTCTTGCGGCGCAAGGCCCGGTGCAGCCCTCCAACCAGCATGCCCGCGCGCTGGACGAACTCATGGAGGAGAGTGAACTCATCCTTCTCGATCAGTCCGACGTCATCGAGCAAGGGTGAGCAGATACTCCGTCTCGGCGAGTGACCCGCGCGCGATTTCCGTGAATCGCTTCATCTCCCGACCGCCAGTCCGAGCCGTCCCCTCCACCAGGTTGGCTGCCGCGGAGATCGCCGCGCGTCGAATCTGTGAAACCAGACCGTACCGCTCCGAGGTCGGCCAACGGCGGTTGACCGATAGACCACCAGCGCCAGCTCGTGGCAGGCCTTCCAGGCCTCCAGCCGCTCATGGGGTGGAGTGGTGCTTCGAGGTCCAGGCATGCCACAAGCTACGAACGGCAGCCAGGGCGCGTGCGTCAGAAGATTGCAGACAGGACCCTTCTGACTCCGAACGTCTTCACTTCCGCGAGTCGCCGAGTCGCCTCAGCGCCCCGCCCCCATTACGGCGCGATATCTCCAGGCACGCTCGTCACCCCGTCTGACAGCTCCACCCGAAGCGCCCGGCTGCCCGATTCCACCGTGCTCACTCCGGCCCGCCCGTAACCCAGGATCTCGCCGCTCGCGCCGTCGCGGATGACGGCCAGGGGATAGGCAGGATTCCAGCTGGACCCGGGTGCTCCGGCCGACTGCCCGGGCCGAAACCTTCCTGGTGGAGGCCGGCCCGGCCCGGAGTGCCGCGTTGCCGATGCGCTGTGCGGTGAGTCCCTGGCCGACCAGCCGGAGCGACGCCAGCCGCGCGAGCTCGGCCCGGCCGAGGGGCACCACGAAGGCGAAGTGGCGTTCATCACCCCGCGGAAGATCGGGCACCAGATCGCCCTCGAAGGAGATTCCGAACAGCCGTGCGCCCTGCGCGTCGTATCCCTCCACCCGGTGGCGGCCGGCGCGCGCCGGCAGGACGGCGGGCGCGAAGACCTCGAACGCCGGCTCGAGCACCACGTGTCCCTGGATGACCCGGCCCCAGACCAGCAGCCCGGGTGCCGCCGGCACCCGCGCCGCTGCGACGGCCGGCCCTGCCCCGCGCCAGGCCAGGACCCCGAGGTAGGTGTAGTCGCTGATCCAATCGGGGTTGCAGTAACCCATGAGATCCTTGTAGGTGACGGGCGACCGCAGCTGCATCAGCCCAAGGTCCACACCCCAGACGCCGATTCCGCCGCCGGGATATGGAAACTGGGCATCCACCCCGCCGGGATTGCCGCAGGGCGCGTGGTTCCTGCCGAAGTTGTGCCCCAGTTCGTGCGCAATCACCTCCGGAGCACTCGGGGTCTTGTCCCACGCCACCGCGGCAGGCGCGCCAACGTAGCCCAGCCCCGCGATGCCGCCACCGTAGGTCACGGACACCACCCCGACGTAGTTCCGGGTCGCGCCCTCGGTGACCCGGAGCGAGTTCATCTCACTCAGAATCTGTGACCAGGCGCCGTTGGCGTCGTTCGCGTCCAGCACCGGTGCGCTGGTGCTGAAGGGGGTCCGCACATCCACTGTCGTGGTGCCAAGCGGCATCATCCGCTCGGTCAGGCCAGAGTAGGTGCTCTTATTGAGGTCGGTCACGGCGCCGGTCAGGCCGTTGACGCTCTGGTTCACCGGGACAAAGCGGAGATCGAGGTGCCGGGCCGATTGCACCGCAATGGGCGTGGTGCCCGAGGCAGGATACCGGTTGTCGGCCTTGTCGGTCTCGGGGATGGCGTCGTCCGGGTCCAGCTCGGCGCTGAACGAAAGGCCGCTCACGACCCTGGCGGCGGGGATGATCGCGTTAAGGGAGGAACTCAGGGTGGAGGTGTCCACCGTTTGCGGCACCGCCGCCGTCTGCGCCAGGACGTCGACACTGTCCACCTGGATCCCGGCGCTGTAGAGCCGGATCCTGAGGGTGGCCCGGGTGGTGTTAGGCGCGCTTGCGGTGGCGAATACCCGGACAAAGGCGGCACGCTGGGCCACCATCGGGATGCTGTTGTCGGCCCGCTGCACGCTCTGCATCAGCATGTAGCCGGCGATGCCGTAGTTCACCGATGGAAGCGGCGCTGCGGCGTAGACTACCGGGACTACCACGGTGTCCCCCGCCGCCACGTCGAAGGTGTCAGCTGTCACCAGCGGATTCCAGGTCTGGTTCTGGGCGATCACGTAACGCGCCGTGGCGACGTACGCGCCTGGGGCGAGACCGCTCAGCAGGCTGCTGAGGGTCACCGGCCGGACCATGCCGTCCGGACCCACGAGCGTGATCCGGGCTGCCGTGCCGACCGGGAGGCCGGTCACCTGGACATTGACGGTCGCCAGCGGGCCCGGCCCGGAAGGGTCCTTGCCTCCACCACAGGCGGCGAGGACGGCCACGGCCGCGATCGCCAGGCGGCGGGGTGAACCAGACCGGTCGGTTCGCACCATGGGACAGTTCCTCTCTCCAGTTGAATGCTGCAGTCCGGCTCCTTCTCGGCACATTACGAGCCAATCTGCCATCCGGGCGACCCTCGCGCTGTGCCCCGGCTCACCCGTCCAACTCACATCGCAGCAAGGATTTATGACGGTTCGACGGCTGGGCTGACGGGTCCGGCAGTTCCGGCGCTGTCGCGGGGGCCACAGACCCGGTTGCGTCCCGCCGATTTTGCCTCGAAGAGCCGCTCATCGGCCCGGTCCAGCAGTTCTTCCACCTCGACGCCATCCGCACCGTACACCGCCACGCCGCCGCTCAGGGTGATGTGCAGCTCCTCCGGCCGCCGCGGCAGGACGATGGACAATGCCTCGACCTGCCGGCGAATGGCTTCGACCCGCTCCACCGCCGCGGGGCCATCCATGCCCGGCAAGAGGACGACGAACTCTTCGCCGCCGTAACGCACGACCATGTCGCTCAGGCGCACCGCGCCCTGGATCGCGCCCGCCACCGCCCGGAGGGCGTAGTCGCCGGCGGCATGGCCCCAGGTGTCATTGAATGCCTTGAAATTGTCGATGTCCAGCATGGCCAGCGCCACCGGCTCACGGTAGCGACGCGCCCGGGACAGCTCGGCCAGGATGCGCTCGTCGAACCAGCTGCGGTTAGGCAATCCGGTCAGCCGGTCGCTGCGCGACTGCCGCCGGAGCCGCTGGCTGCGGAGCACGATAGCCAGCGCCAGTAACGTGGCGACCCCGAGCAGCAGCATGCGGGAGACCTGGGTCCCCCAGTCGAACTCCCCGTAGCCCCGGAGCTCCAGCCTGGGATCGTACAGGTCGTAGGCATTCCAGGCGAGGCCCACCATGACCCCGTACTGCACGATCGCCATGATACCGGCAAGCAGGGTGACGCGTGCGTCGTAGCGGAGGGCCGTGGCCCCGATGGCGAGGAAGTAGATCTCGAACAGCAGCCGGCTATTGGTGGTGGTGATGGGCTGCCCCAGCAGCAGGAACACCCCCAGCGCGGCGCTCACCAGCGTCACATCCAGCAGGCTGGTCGCCATACCCAGCCACGGTCGGTAGAAGTCCCGGCGCAGCAGCGCCTGGGCCAGGAGCGCCAGCCCAAACGCCACGAGTACGGTGGTGATACCCACGACACCGGCGGCCAGATCGGCATCCAGCACCAGGTTGACGATCGGAACGGGGAGCAGGAACCCGATCAGCAGCGTCCGCACCCGGGCCACCAGCAGCTCTCCTTCCGCACCGGCGTCCATCTGCAGCGGGTCCGGCGGGGTAAGCAGCCGACGCCACAGCGGTGGCCGTGCCGGCAGCACCGGAGGCTCCGCCGCGGGAAGCGCCCGGGACCGTCGTCGGGAATGCTGGAAGGCTTCCGGCATGCGGGTGGCTACATCAACCGATACTTGGGACCGCTGCCCCCCTCGCGGGGAGTCCAGCGGGGGCCGAGCACATCGGTGGCTTTGCAGTCGATGCAGTTGGGTGGGTTGACCCGAAGCCCGTCCGGGGTACGCTCGTACACCCCCGCGGGGCAGACATGGGCGTAGAACTCGGCCACATCAGGTGGGATCGCGTCCCCGGCGATCAGGTGCGACGGGATGGTGTCACGGGTCGCGTTGCCTGACTTGAACACCGCATCCACCTTGGAAAAGGTGAGGCGGCCATCGGGAACCAGCGCGGTAGCCGTACCCCTCGCCGCCGCTTCACGCGGCTGGTCGGCATCGGCGTGCATGGTGATCCTCCGGCCGGGGAACCGGCCCCCTGTCAGGGTCATGAGACCGGCCTTGACCCCGCCGAGCCACAGGCCGTCCTTGAACGCCAGCCGCATGTTTCGGGTGCGCCGCATGTCCGCGACGATGTAGCTGCCGTTGACCGTCTCGTCGTATGGCGCCAGTGCCTCCGCCGACGCGTCGCCTAACTTGAGGGCCTGGAAGGCCGTCCGGGCGGCGTACATCCCCGACTGCATCGCGTAGTGGATGCCCTTGAGCGACGGGACATCCACGAAGCCGACGGTATCGCCGGCCATGAGGAGGCCCGCTCCGCCGCGCCGGGCGGGAAGCGCGTAGTAGCCACCCTCCGGGATGGTCTTCGCGCCCCATTCGACGAGGTCGCCGCCCTCGAGGTACGGCCGCACCAGCGGGTGCAGCTTGAGTCGCTGCAGCAGTTCGTGGGCATCAAGTCCCGCCTGCCGGTAGTCGAGCCCCACCACCAGCCCCAGCGAGATCAGGTCCGGGCCAAGAGGGTACATCCAGGTCCCCCCGAAGGCATCGTTCGGGAGCGGCCAACCGAGGGTGTGGATGACCCGGTCCAGCGGGCGCTTCACCTGCCAGACCTCCTTCACCCCCAGTGCGAAGATCTGTGGATTGGGCGACTCCACCTTCTGCCAGGCGCGCCAGGCCTGGCCCAGCGTGCCGCGGGTGCCTTCCGTCAGCACGGTGACCCGGGCCGTGATGTCGGTGGGTTCCTGGTAGCTGTCGGTCGGCGCGCGCTCGCGATTGAGCCCGGCGGGCGTGGTGCGGACCCCGCGCACCGCCTGGCCCTCCACCAGCAAGGCCTCCGCCGGGAAGCCCGGGAAGATGTTCACACCCAGCGACTCGGCCTGTTCGCCGAGCCAGCGCACCACCTCACAGAGTGAGGCGGTGTAGAATCCACGATTGTGCATCGTGGGTGGCGTGGGCAGGCGGATCGCGCCCGCTTCCCGCAGGAAGTACACCGCCTCCCCCGACACCGGCTGGCGGAAGGGGAAGTCACTGTCCGGCATCCCGGGGAAGAGCTCGCGGAAGGCCCGTGGGTTGATCACCGCCCCCGAGAGACTGTGTTCTCCCAGGCTGCCGGCCTTTTCCAGCACGCCGATGTTCAGCTCGCCGATACCGCCACCCGCCTCCTGGTCCCGCTTGACCAGCCGCGCCAATTCTATGGCGCCGGCCAGGCCGGCCGGCCCTGCGCCGACGAAGAGGACGTCCATTTCGAGGGCTTCGGGGCTCGGCGCATCGGGCAGGATCAGGCGCTCCAGCGGCAGGCTGGGCTGGTGGCGGCTGGGCAGGATGGGAGTCACGACGAGCCTCTCCTTTGAGTATGGCATGGGTGGCGGAATATACTAGGCGCGCCGGTGGCCGGCGCTCACCGCGCTGGAGCGGCAGTATGATTCTGGAGGCCGCAAGGAATCCCTGAGTATGGCGACGGTTCGTTCCGAAGCTGATCCCCCCAATCCGGTCAGCGCGGTAACCCGGCACTCCGCCCTCGGCGGGTCACCCCTTTCGGCCCGTATGGGGGCGCGGTGAGTGTATTTTCCGGCGCATCGAGTCCGGGGCCCTCCGGACCTCGAGTCACACGCCCACCATCCCGGACCGCGCCATGCACCCTCCCGACATCCCCGGTTTCCGCCCAGTCCCCTTCACGGGGGTGATCTACGTGATGGCCGAGGCCGCCCGTTCGGGTTACCGCTACGGCCATCCCGACTGGTGCAACCTCGGCCAGGGCATGCCGGAGACGGGCCCGCTGCCGGGGGCCCCGCCGCGGGTGGACCGGGTCGAGATCGCGCTGGATGATCAGGAATACGCGCCGGTGCCCGGCATCCCCGAGCTGCGTCAGGCGGTCGCGGCGCTCTACAACTCGCTGTACCGGCGGGGCAAGGCTTCGCAATACACCGAACGGAACGTGTGCATCTGCGGCGGCGGCCGGGCCTCACTGACGCGGGCCGTGGCCGCGCTCGGCCAGGTCAACCTCGGGCATTTCCTGCCCGACTACACCGCCTACGAGGAGCTGCTGGACATCTTCAAGCTGTTTACCTCCATCCCCATCCTGCTGGACGGCGCGCGCGGCTACGAGTTCACCCTCGAGGACCTCCGCCGCGAGATTACCGGCCGCGGGCTGTCGGCGGTGCTGCTTTCCAACCCGAACAATCCGACCGGGAAAGTGATTCGCGGAACCGAGCTCGAAGGATGGGTCACCACCGCGCGCGAGTTGCAGTGCGCCCTGCTGCTGGATGAATTCTACTCCCACTATGTGTGGGGCAGCGGAGATCCGGCGGCCGACCCTGGCAATGGCGAGCCGGTCTCGGCGGCGCGATATGTCGAGGACGTCGACCGTGACCCGATAGTGCTGTTCGACGGGCTCACCAAGAACTGGCGCTACCCCGGGTGGCGCTGCACCTGGATCGTCGCGCCCCGTGCCGTGATCGATGCCGTCTCGAGTACCGGGTCGTTTCTCGACGGTGGCGGCAGCAAGCCGCTGCAGCGCTCGGCGGTGCCACTCCTGGCCCCGGAGGTGGTCCGGGCCGAGACCGCGGCCATCCGGGCTGCCTTCCTGCGCAAGAAGGCCATCATGCTGGGAGCGCTCACGGGCTGTGGTATGCGCATCGACCTTGAGCCTCAGGGCACCTTCTACTGCTGGGCCGATGTCTCGGGGCTGCCACCGGCCATCAACGAGGGCCGCAGCTTCTTCAAGGCCGCGCTGAAGGAGAAGGTGATCTGCGTTCCGGGAGAGTTTTTCGACATCAACCCCGGCAAGCGGCGCAGCGGCCGGCCTTCGCGGTTCCGGCAGTATGTGCGTTTTTCCTTCGGGCCGGAGGAAGCCTCGGTGGCCGAGGGTGTCCGCCGGATCCAGCAGATGGTGGCAGCGGCGGGTTAGCGAGGCGGAGCGCGGGGACCTCCGGGCCGATGACTACTCGGCCCGCAGCTTTTTCACGGCTTCTGTCAGGCGCGGGACCACCTCGAAGAGGTCGCCCACGATGCCGTAGTCGGCCACCTTGAAGATCGGGGCATCCTTGTCGCGGTTGATCGCGACGATCGTCCCGGCCGTCCGCATGCCGGCCAGGTGCTGGATGGCGCCGGAGATGCCCACCGCCACGTAGAGATTGGGGCTCACGGTCTTGCCGGTCTGCCCCACCTGCGCCCCATGATCCCGCCAGCCGGCGTCCACCACTGCGCGGCTCGCTCCCACGGCGGCGTTGCCGAACGCCGCCGCCAGCGCCTCGAGCAGGACGAACTGCTCGGGTTCCTTCAGTCCCCGGCCTCCCGACACAACCACCGGCGCTTCGGCCACGTCCAGCGCGGCGGTAGCCGCGGCCTTTATTCCGGTCACCTTGACCCGGGCCGTGAACGCCGGCACCGCAAGTGTTGCCGCCGTGCCGGCCTTGGCTTGAGCCACGGGCTGAACGGTGTTAGGCCGCACCGAGACCAGCGCCGGTGCGGCGTCGAGCCGGACCCGCTGCAGGACCTTGCCGGCGTACACCGGGCGGGTGACCACCACCTTGCCACCCTCCGAACCCAGTTCCGTGACGTCCGTGGCCAGGCCGACGCTCAGCCGGGCGGCCACCCGGGGCGCGAGGTCCCGCCCGGTGGCGGTCGCCGCGAAGAGAATCGCGGCCGCGCCTTTGCCGGCGGCCGCGATGGTGGCGGCGTAGCCGTCCGGGTTATAGAGCCCGAAGTCCGCATGGGTGCCTGAGAGCACCCGGTCCGCCCCGTGGGCGCCGAGTTGGTCGGTGCCGCTCACCGCACCACTCCCCAGCACCACGGCGTGCACCTCGCCGCCCAGCCCGTCGGCCAGCCGCCGGGCAGCGGTCACTACTTCCAGCGACACCTTGCGGAGCGCGCCGTCACGCTGCTCCGTCACCGCGAAAATCGTCGGCATCAGAGCACCTTCGCTTCTTCGCGGAGCAGGCGTACCAGCTCCGGCACGGCGTCCGCTCCCTCGCCGACGATGCGGCCGGGCTTGCGGTCGGGGGGATAGGACAGGCCAAGGACCGCCACCGAGCCAGGCCCCAGGGTCACGGGCTTCACTTCGAGCGGCTTCTTCTTGGCCGCCATGATCCCCTTGAGCGAGGGCAGCCGGGGGGTGTTCAGGCCCTTGTCGCAGGTGAGTACCGCGGGGAGCGCGCAGGAGGACGATTCGATCCCGCCCTCGATTTCCCGGTCCGCCTCCACTCGGCCGCCGGTGACCGTCAGGTGCGACACCGCAGTGATGCAGGGAAGCTCGAGCAGTTCCCCCACCATGACGCCGACCTGATGGTTGTAGTCGTCCACGGCCATCTTGCCGAACAGGATCAAGTCGAAGCCGCCGTCCTTGAGCTCCGCAGCCAGGGCCCGCGCCACCTCGAGGCCGTCGGCCGAACCGGCGGACTGGAGCAGCACCCCACGGTCCATGCCCATCGCCAGGGCCGCCCGGATCGTCTCCTGGGCGGCATCCCCGCCGAGGGAGACCACCACGGTTTCGCCGGCGCCGGCCGCCTCCTTGAGCTTCAGGGCCTCCTCGAGAGCGTATTCATCATAGGGGTTCGGAACGAACTTGACCCCTGCTTCTTCGGTCGACTTGCCATCGGCCGCGATGGCGATCTTGGCCGTGGTATCGGGGACCCGCTTGAGACACACTGCAATGCGCACTGGTCACCTCGCTCGGGAATGGCCGGTGTTCGGCCGCCGAAAAGGTAGCCAGCGGTAACGAAGATGCCAACCCGAATAATGAAGGTGATCTGAAGGCGCATACGACGGCCGGTGGGGCGCTAGTCGTCTCCGCCACCAAAGCTGCGCCGCACAATGAGGCGGACCGCGCGCCGGTGCCCCGGCGTGAGGAACCGCTCCAGCACCCCGCCCGCGCCCTGATTCACGTTGAAGGTCCCAAAGCTGGCGTAGCCGCTCTGGAACACGTTGTTGCCTACCGCCACCACCTCCCAGCCCGCCCCGCGCCAGCCCACCCGGGCATCGGCCACGAAGTAGGCGTCGAGCTTCGGCTCCTCGTTGGCCTCGTCGCCCCGGAGCCACTGGCTGCCGATGTATCGCCCATCCACCCCCGCGAACAGGCCGGCTGGGAGTCGGAAGGAGCCACCCAGTTTGAACTGGTGAGCGGGCACCAGCGGGAGCTCGTCCCCCGGTGCGACATCGTTGTCGCCGCCGAAGTCCTCCCGCAGCGAGAAGATCTCCGCTGCGCTCTGGAAGGTGGCGCTGGTGTAGGCGTAGTTGGCGTACAGCGAGTGGCCTCCCGCCAGGAACAGCTGCCCCGACAGCTCGACCCCTTCCCGACGGGTCCGGTCGAGGTTGTCGAAATATCCCTCGATGGTCGAGCCGGAGGGCGAGGAGTCCGAGGCGAACAGGAACACGTCGTCCTGGACGTCGGTGCGGTAGAGCGAGGCGCTGAGGATGGCCTGGCCGGCGATCAGCCGCCCGCCCAGCTCGTAGGTGGTGGCCCGGACCGGCTTGATCGGGGGATCGTCGCCGAGAGCAAACGGCAGCGGACACGGCTCCGCCTCGTCGGCGCAGGCCAGCTCGATGACGGCCGGCGCCCGAAAGGCGGCGCCGACCGACCCGTACACGGTCAGCCCATCGCTCACCCGGAGGCTGACCCCGCCCTTCGGGCTCAAGCGGCTGTAGGAACTGGTGGTATCGCGGGTGGGGTCGAGCTGATTCGCGAACGGAATGCGCACATAGTCGTAGCGGAGCCCCGCCGAAAACGTCACCCGCCCGGTGGTGAGGTCTGCCAGGCCATAGGTGCCGATGTCCCAGGTGGGGCTCTTCACGAAGGTGGTCTGCAGCACCGGCCCGCTGAACTTGGTGGAATCGGCGAACAGCACGACCTCGGTGCGGCTGCGAAGAGCCCTTCGGCACCGACCCGGACGCCGAGCGCCTCGGTCGCCTGCCAGCGGTAGTCGGCGCTCCCGCCCATCATGAGGTTGCGGGAGGTGCCGAGGTTGTCCGGGTCATCTTCCTGGTTGACGTTGAACCGCTCGGCCCGGTGGCGCCGGATGAAGGTGGAGGCGGAAAACTGACCCCGCTCCGAGCGCTTGTAGCCGCTCACCGACAACTGCAGGTTGTTGAGATCCTCGAAGTCACCTGCACTCAGGTTGGAGTCGGGGCGGGCCCGGAACACGCTCTCCGGGAGCGATCCCGCCGTCTCGGAGCGCGACTTGGCGCCGTATCCCTGCAGCCGGACCCCCCAGCGCTGCGTCAGCCGCCCCAGATTGAAGAAGCCGTTGTACTGCTCCCCATCAGTCAGCTGCCGCCATCCCTCTTCCCGGTCGTAGCCACCGCCGGCGTAGTAGCTCCACCTGCCGTTGCCGGCCGAGCCCGCGATCGAGCCGTCGGCCCCGAAGGTCTTGTAGTTGCCGCCGGAGACTTCGAGCTCGCCGTGAGTAGGACCGCCTCCGCTGTTGGAAACCAGGTTGATCGCCCCGCCCAGCGAGTTGCGGCCCAGCAGCGAGGCCGTCCCGGAGAGGATCTCCACCCGCTCCACGTGCTCCATGGGGAGCAGGTCGAAGTTGACCTGCGCCGCGTCGGGTTCGTTTTGCCGGACGCCGTCAAGAAAAATCGAGATGCCCTGCGGCAACCCGACGATCGGGGAGGCGAAGAAGCCGCGCGAAGACAGCGACATCTTGTAGCTTGCCCCGAGATCGTCATAACTGGAGAAGCCGGCCTGGGTGGTTAGCGCATCGCTCAGCAGCCGGGGCTCATTCTCCTCGAGCTGCCGGCGGGAAATCGTCGTGGTGCGTGCCGGGACGCCCGAACCGATCCGGGGACCCGCCGGCGCGAGGATCGAGCCGATCACCTCGATCGGCTTGAGCTGGACCGCCGTGCTGTCCCTGCGGGTGCTGTCGGGCTGCTGCGCCAGGAGCGGTGATCCCGCGAGGGCCAGAGCAGTGACGCACACGGCGCACCGTGCGAAAGGTGAAGGCTTCACAGATTGACCTGGTTCGGGTGTGGACGAACGAACTACCGGAGCCGGAGCGTCCCTCTGCGGGCGCCCCGGTGTTCATAGATTGCCGCCATGGTGATTCGGTCTGGCGGCTGCCCCATGACAATCAGGGCATCATCGTCGGGACCACCGCCGTCGTAATCCAGGCAGCAGAACTCCGTCGTTCGGACGCCGTCGGTCACGGGCAGGGAAACAGCCGGTACCCGACCGCGTTCGAAACGTATCCGGTCCCCGGCGGTGAAGCTCCGGCTGCCGTCGCGGTCCTCGTAGATGGCCAGCCGCTGCACCACGGTGCCCCCCCGGGCCTCGATCAGCAGCCCGTCGTCCGGCTCTCCTCCGCCGTCGAGATCCTGGCAGCAGCGATCCACCGTTTGCACCGGCAGCGGCTTCAGCAGCAGGAATGCGGCTGCGGCGAGCAGCAGCACCGCCGCGGCGAGCCCCGCTACCAATGGTGGCCGCCTGGCCCCGGCCGGCTTGACCCGCTCCCCCCGTTCCCACCGGCCCCGAATCTCGGGGCCCAATGACGCGCGCGGCTCGAACCGCGCTGCCTCGAGCAGTCGCTCCAGATCCTGAGTGGACGGGTCGGGCGAATTCACTCCTCCTCCTTGAGCCGGCTGCGCAGGCGGCCGAGCGCGCGCCACAACCGGGTCCGCACCGCGCTCTCCCGGACCCCCAGGACCTCCGCGATGGCGGCGCTGTCGAGCCCGCTGCCGTAGCGCAGGCTGATGATTTCCGCGTCCGCCCTCGACAGCATGGCGACCGCATCCAGCAGCCGGCTCACCTGCTCCTCCCACAGCAGCCGCTCCTCGGGGGACGGCGCCTCCGCGGCGAGGTCCCGCAGGCTGCCGATGGGGAGGTGCCGCCGAATGCGGGCACGGCGCTGATGGTCGCGGAGGGTATTCTGCGCGATCCGGAACAGCCAGGTACGCACCTGGCCGCGCGCCGGATCGTACCGGTCGGCGGCCTGGAACGCCTTCAGGAAGGCGTCGGAGGTGACGTCTTCCGCCACATCTGCGCTGCTGACCTGGAAGCGGATGTAGCGATAGACCTCCGGCCCATGTCGCTCATACCACTGCCCGCAGCGCGCGTCCAGCTCGGGCCGGGGGGCGGTGGCAGGACCTGCAAGGGCTGTTGGTGGGAGGTTCGCCATGATGGGAGATAATACGCGCGGACCGGCCCGGCGTCACACCTGGGTCACGCCCTGTGTTCCGTCGGCTGCGCGGACCGGGGTCGGTTCGAGCCGGCGCCGGGCCCGATGCCCTGGCGGGCTCAGAGTTCCGGCTTGCAGCATCCCGCCGAAGAGCAGGTGACCCAGGGCGTCCCGCCGGCCGCCTTCAGGAGCGGCAAGCCGCCTCCCGGGGCCTTGTCACCAATCACGCCCGGCAGCTGCCATTGGGCAATAGACTGCCGCCAGTCGCGGGTGGGCACATGGTACATCGTTGGAATCGCCAGCCGGTCGAGTCCCGGGTCCTTCGTGTCGGCGATGAACGCCGAGTACCAGGCCCCGCGCTCCCGGTACACCACCCAGAAGCTGGTGCCCCGGGCCGGCAGCGCCAGCTCCTTCACCGCCTGGTCGCTGTGATTGATGAACCTGGCCACCACCCGTCCCTGGCCCAGCTCACCCACCGTGAGCCGGTACGCGCCGTCCTGCGGCTCGACGGTCACCTCGATCCCCTCGGCCCAGTTGGTCTGGTCGGATGCCCCCGGATTGGCATCGTACTGCTGGCCCCGACCCACCTCGATGAGGCCTTGCCGCCCCTCAGGAAGCCTGGTCGGCGGTACCGGGATCGGCTGCGGCAGAGGCCTGCCGCCGCAGGAGGCCAGGCCCAGCAGCAGCAGGGCGAGGGCCGCGCCCCGGTGGTACCCGCGCAGATCCGGACGTCCCGGTGGTGATGAGTCCTTCACGCACCCTCCCTGGTTGGTGATTCTCCGCGTCCCAGCGGATCACGATGGTTCCCGGGCCAGCTGCCGCATCGCGGTCACCTCCGGACCGAGCGAGGATTCCGCATGCCGCCACAGGCGCAGCACCGACGCCGCCCAGCGCCGCGACAGGTCCCGCTGGCCAGACCGATCGGCCAGGCGGGCCCGGAGCGCCATGGCCCGCACCAGCGCCCCGGTCTGGAGCGGCTGGGAAAACAGGTCGCGGCCGAGACTCGAAAGTCCCACCAGCAGGTCGTCCAGCCGGGCGGCCGCAGCCGTCGAATCCCGAAGCGCAAGGTACAATTGTGCTTCCTGGAGTGCGAAATCGGGCGAGACCGTGCCGGGGGTCCGGTAGCGGCGCGCCTGGGTCAGCCCCTGGAGCCGCGACCGCACCAGAGCCGTGTCGCCACGGCGGAACACCGCCTGCAGCGCCAGGAGGTATTCCGACGCAGGGGGATCATGCTGGAGGACCGACAGCGGAGCCGGGAAGAGCTGCCCCCGGGCACCGCCGAACAACGCCAGCTGCACGCTGGCCCGATCCTCCGCCGCGGCGAACGCCCGGGCCAGCTGGTCCCCCTCGTTCAACAGCCGCCGGAGGCTGTCCGCCGGCAAGCCGACGGCGGCGAAAGCGATCACCGACAGCGCCGTTTCCTTGAGCCGCAGCGGCACGCTCAGCTCCCGCCCGGCGGTGTCCATCGGGGTGAACCCCGGCGCCGACCGGCGCAGCAGCGTCGCCGCCAGGCTGGGACGTCCGGTGAGGACCGCGAGCCCTGCGTGGAGGGCCGCTGCCTCCCCGTCGGGAGAGCCGGTGCCCAGCACCGAATCGGCCAGCAGCCGGGCCTCCTCCAGCCGGTCCAGCTTGAGCAGTACCCGGGTGCGGGCGAGGGCCAGCCGGAGGCGCGTCGCACCGTCTCCCGCCAGCTCTGCGGCCTGAACGTAGCGCATGAGCGCCGCGGGCTCGTCGTTGGGAGCGTCCAGCAGTCCCTGCATCTCCAGCACCGCCCCCTGCGCCTCCAGGGCGGCGCCGCTGCCGGGGAACTCGCGGACCCAGGCATCGGCGATCTGGCGGAGCGCGATCCGGTTGCGGTTGATCGCGGTGGGATTGCTCGCCGGATACAACTCCGCGCCCTCCAGGGCACCGAAGCGGGCGACCGGGTAGGGCACGAAGGCCAGCGTATCGGCGAGCAATACCGGCCAGGCGGAGAAGAACCCCGAGTCCGGCGAGCCGGCCTCGCCCCAGCGGACCTGGTTGGTCTGGGTGTAGAGCAGCCGGGTGAGCCGGTCGAACGCCGCGCCTTTGAACGCCCGGTGGACCGACGGGATCAGGGTGAGCGCCTGCTGGTAGTCGCGTATCGCCTGACGGAGGCTGCTCCGGAAGCGCCACCCCGAGGGGCTGGCCGGATCGGCCAGCACCAGCCGGTCCCGCGACCGGCACTCCGCCCGGCCATACCAGCCGCGAAAATCCAGGGTATCGCGCCGGATCATCGAGTCGTACTCGGCGCATGCCTCGGAGGAACCGGCCATCGGCCAGCGCGGCCAGCGCCTGTGCCCAGGCCCGATCGCGGGCCGGCAACTCAGCCGGAGCTGCCGCCCCGGCCAGCGCATGCCCACGCCAGATCGAGGCCGGTTCACCCTGCCAGCTGCCGGTCTGGGCCAGCCAGAGGTGCGCCAGCGCGAAATCCGGGTCCAGCGCGAGGGCAGCGCGGAAGTGCCGGGCCGCCTCCACCAAGTCCCAGCCGGTCAGGGCAGCGTGACCCGAGTCGTAGGCCACCCAGGCCCCCAGCACCCGGGTTCCCAGCGCGCCCGGGAGCGCGACCGCTGCCCGGGGCCGGGGAAGCAGCAGCGAGTCCGCCAGTTCGGCGAAGCGGGCTTCGGCGTCGGAGAGATCTCCCGCCACGCTGAGGGTCAGCTCGTGCAGCATTCGGCCGCGGTGATTGACATCGTAGATCACGCCGCGAACCCGGATGGAATCGCCCCACGACCAGACCTCACCGCTGATCAGGCGGCCGGCGCCGGCCCGCCGGGCGATGCGCAGCAGATCGTCCAGCGACGGCTCCCGGCCCAGCCGCGCCAACTGGTCGGCGGTCCAGCGGGAGTCCGTCAGGGCCACGTCCTGCCACCGGGCCAGACTGCCGTACACCAGGCGGCTGCACTGGTCGCCGCTCAGCAGCCGGGGGGCGGCATCGGCACGGTGGGCGAAGGGGGCCACGAGGTGGAGCGCCGGGTCCATCCGGCCGCCGAACGGCGGCTGATCGGTGATGCTGGCCACAGCGAGGATCACCGCGAGCACCGCCGCAAACGCCCAGCCCCAGGGGAGTCGCCACGACAGTGCTCGGGGTGTCGGCAGCGTCTGGGCCACCGAGGTGGCCCGGACCTCCGGTGCGGCCAGCGGTTGAAGCAGGTCGGCAAACTGCTGGGCGGTCTGGTACCGGTCCGCGGGGTGCTTGGCCAGCGCCTTGCCCACCAGGGCCTGCAGCTCGGGGCTGAGGGCCGGACGATGGGCCCTTACCGGCTCCGGCTCCTGCTCCAGGTGCTGCGCAGCCAGCCCATCAGGCGTGGTGGCCCGGAAGGGGGCCACACCGGTCAGCATCTCGTACAGCACACAGCCGAGGCTGTAGATGTCGCTGCGGCCGTCAATCCGGGAGCTGCCGCTGGCCTGCTCGGGACTCATGTATGCCGGTGTCCCGACCACCCGCCCGATCAGCTGGGTCTCATCCCAGCCGCCGGCGCTGATAGCGCGCGCCACGCCGAAGTCGGCCACCACCGCCTGGCCAGCCAGGAACAGGATGTTGTCTGGCTTGATGTCCCGATGCACAATGCCCAGGCTGTGGGCGTAGGCCAGCGCGCCCGCCACCTGGGCGGCGATCTGCATCGCGTCGTGCACCGGCAGCGCACCCTGACGCGCGAGCCGTTGTGCCAGGTTTTCACCCGGCACGTACGGCATGACATAGTACAGCAGGCCCTCGGCCTCGCCGGAATCGTGGACGGGCAGGATGTTGGGATGGGCCAGGCGGGCGGCGATCTGGATCTCTCGAAGGAACCGGTCCTTGCCCTCGTCGAAACCGGCCTCGATCTGGAACAGCTTGAGCGCCACCTCCCGCTTGTGCTGGGAGTCGTAGGCCAGGTAGACCACAGCCATCCCGCCCCGCCCCAGCTCACGCTGGATGGTGTAGCGCCCGCCAAACTCCTTCGGAGCACCGGGGTGCTGGTCGGTCACGGCTGCCTGCCGGCGAAATGCATGGTCAAGGTAGGCGGTTGGAATGCTGGACTCCCACCACCTGCGTCACAACGGACTCAGTACGCCCCCAGGCCTGTCACCGCCTCACCCAGGATGAGGGAATGCATGTCGTGGGTCCCCTCATAGGTATATACCGATTCCAGATTGGCCATGTGCCGCATGGAGTGATATTCGGCCAGGATGCCGTTGGCGCCCAGCAGCCGGCGGGCCTCACGGGCGCACTCGCAGGCCATGTGGACGTTGTTGCGCTTGGCAAGCGAGACCTGCTGCGGCGTCATGGTGCCGGCGTCCTTCAGGCGGCCGAGCTGCAGGTTGAGAAGCTGCGCCTTGGTGATCTCGGTGAGCATCTCCGCCAGGCGCACCTGCTGGATCTGGGTCTGGGCGATCGGCCGGCCGAACATGACCCGCTGCTTGGCGTACTGCAACGCTTCGTCGTAGCAGGCCATCGCGGCGCCGGTCGCTCCCCAGGCGATTCCGTACCGGGCCTGGGTCAGGCACATCAGCGGCGACTTGAGCCCACCGCTCCCGGGCAGCAGGGCGTCCTTCGGCAGCCGGACATCCTCCAGGATCAGCTCGCTGGTATCCGAGGCCCGGAGCGAGAGCTTGCCCTTCTGGTCCCGGGCGCTGAAGCCCTTGGTGTCGGCCGGCACGATGAAGCCCCGCACTGACTTGGCATCGTCGAGGGCGCCGGTCTTGGCCCAGACCACGGCCACGCTGGCCTGGGATCCGTTGGTGATCCACATCTTGGCGCCGTTGAGCAGCCAGCCGTCGCCGGTCTGGCGCGCGGTGGTGATCATCCCGGCGGGGTTCGAGCCATAATCCGGCTCGGTCAGGCCGAAACAGCCGATATCCGTTCCGGCGGCGAGGGCCGGCAGCCAGCGGCGCTTCTGCGCCTCACTGCCGAAGGCATGGATGGGGTACATCACCAGAGCGCCCTGCACCGAGGCGAACGACCGGATGCCGCTGTCCCCCCGCTCCAGCTCCTGCATGATGAGCCCGTAGGCGACATTGTTGAGCCCGGCGCAGCCGTACTCCTCCGGCAGGTTGGCGCCCAGCACTCCCAGCTCGGCCAGCCCGGGGATCAGTTCCCGCGGAAAGCGGCCCTCGATGTAACAGTCGCCGATCACCGGCATGAGCCGCTCTTCCACCCAGGCCCGGACGGTGTTCCGAACGGCCCGCTCCTCCTCGGACAGGAGGGAATCGGTGTTGTAGAAGTCGACGCCGGAGAAGGGGGGCATGGGTTGGTGATGATCGGAGTAAAGTGTGACAGGAGAGCGCTATCGGCGATGGAGCATCCGGTAGCGATCTCTCCGGGGGCGCACATCGAAGCCGAACTTTACCTTCGGATCGCTGACCGCCGATGCCGATGGCTGCCGCTCCTGAACATACCCACCCTCACCGCGCTCCGCCCGCCGCTACCAGTCCTGCCGGACCGCGCGGGGCTCGATGCCCACCTCCCGCGCCTTGCGGCGAAACTCCGCGCCGTGGTCCACCGGCCGGCCGGTCTCGGCCTGCCACTGATGCACCATTTCGTGGAGCAGGGTCTCCTCGACCCGATCCCAGCCGTCCCGGCGGATGTGACGCCGGGAGATGGCGATGTGGACCGGCCGGCGGCTGCCGGGCTCCAGCCGGATCTCGCCCAGACGGCGGCGCATGCGGGGGGAAAGGCGGAGCGGAATCTCGGCCAGCGCCCCCTCAAAGCAGCGCCGGTTGAGCTCCCCATGCAGTTGCGCCAGCCGGTCGAGCTGCGGACGGTCCGCCGGCCGGATGCTCACCGGAGCAGCAGGCCGGGCGGGTGGCGGGGCGTGGCGCTCGACGGGGAAGGCCAGGAACAGCTGCCGGGCGGCCACCCGCTGGTCGCGGCGGGTGCCAGGCCTTACGAACCGCACGATGGCCTGGAGCACCTCATCCGGCGCCTGGAGGTAGCCCTCGTGCACCCGGAACACCTTTCCCGGTGTCCACGACAGCATGACCTGTTCATTGCGATGGGTGACGATCCGCGGGAAGGGCGGCAATCCCAGGTCTGTCAGGCGGCGGGCCAGGGAGCGCTCCGCAGCGGACGGCGCGACTGCGGCGGCGGTCTCGGCGACAGGGCCCCGCCAGCGGGCCAGGAGTCCGTCAAACAGACCGAGCTGCACCCCGATGCCTTGCGTAGATGGCCGTGTCGCCCCGGCGGAAGCTCGTGCTGTCGCGGGAGTAGAGGTAATGCTCGATCTGGACCCGGGTGGCGTCAATGCGGAGCAGGTTGAAAGCCGACGGACGGCCCCCCCGGGTGCGCATGGAATGAGTGCCGGCGGTGCTCACCGCCAGCGTACCGTCAATCTGGCCCGCGCCCTCGGTGTGGTCGTGCCCGCACAGAATGGCATCGGCCCCAAGCGACAGCAGCGCCCGCTGGGCGGCCCGCGGCCGGGCCAGTCCCCAGCGATTGGAGATCACGCCGGGAAGCACGTTGTGGTGCAGCACCGCCAGCCGGGCCTTCTCGGCCGGGGCGGCGGCGAAGATTCGCCGGACCCGCTCCACTTCCCGCCGGGGCAGGTAGCCCCGGACCGTGGTGTCGTTCGGGTTGAGGGTGAGCGACCCCCAGGCGAAACCGTGGGCGGAGAGCATGCCCGCAATAACGACGTGGTCCAGCTCCAGCACCGGGGTAAGGTCCTCCCCGAAGTAGCGCCGCCACTTGCCCCACTTGACCCGCTGGCCCAGCAGGCCCAGCGGGCTCCGCCACCACTGCACGTCGTGGTTGCCGGGGATCAGGTGCACCGGGGCGGTGCGCCTGAGGCTGTTGAGGTAGCGCCGGGCGGCCTGAAACTCGCCGTGGCGCGCCCGGAGGGCCACATCGCCCGAGACCACGATGGCCGTAGGCGCGAGACCGGGGAGGAACTGCTCCAGGACGTCGAGCTGGACTTCATCTGCTCGCCCGCCGAAGTGCATGTCGGAGATGTGCGCGATGATGGTATCGGTCACCAGATCACTCGAACCCGGTAGGTGAGGGTGGCCTTGCCCTTGGGCGGCACGGGCACGCGGAAACGGGTGCGGGTAGAGGAGAGCTTCTCCGCCCTGATGCTGCTGGAGACCACGCTCCATTCCCCACCCCGCTGCTCCAGCACGTCCACGGTGGCCGGGGTGTCGCCGGCGTTGCTGATCGTCACCCGGTAATCGGCCGTGGCGATGGTCCGGCAGCAGCCGCCCTGCGGCAGGCTGTCTCGACGGGTCGTGTAGGTGGCCTGCACCCGCTTGGCGGTCAGGTCGAAGGCGTCCCCCGCGCCGAGGCGGAGATCCTCGCCCGCGGGAGCGTGGTCGATGGCGCTCTCGCCGATCAGCTGCAACCGGCCCGCGCTGTCGGCCTCGAACAACCGCACCACCCCGCCCGGCAGCGGGCGATCTCCCAGCGGGGTCTTGAAGGGTCGCTTCACGGTATAGATCACGCTCACCGGAACTTCCTCTTCCTCCCCCATCTGGGGCAACCCGCCCCAGTAGGGCAGCTGCCCCGTCATCTCGAAGGACTTCAGGACGGGGGCGTCGGCCGGCTCGAACAGCCCCACCGTCGTGGTGACGCCGGGATCGAGGGCGTAACGACCCGGCAGGGTATACAGGTGGAACTCGCCGACCTTCTGCTGGGCGGGAAGCCCGTCGGCTTCCTTGGCCATCATGGGGCGGGCCCGCAACTCGTCCCGCCTGGGGGCATAGCCCGCGGGCGCCTGACTCACCTGACCCGCCAGGAGCTGCAGTTCCACGCCGTCCTGCCGGATCCCGCCGCCGTTGACGATCGCCGTGCCGAACAGGCGGCCCATGGAGCCATTGAGGACCAGCTGGTAGCTGGCGTTCCAGCCGCCACCCTGAGTGAAGTAGCCAAGCCGGAGCTTCGAGGCGGCCTGGGCGCTTCGGATGCGAACCCGATAGGTCGGGTCCAGCGTGACGAGATCCGCCGGAAACTGTGGAATGCCCGGCGGTGAGAAGGTGATCGTGCCGTCGGCCAGCTTGTAGCGCTCCGGGTTCACTCCTGCGAGCACGGCGCTCACGGTGTCCTTGCCGATCCGGAAGGTGAGTCGCCGGCCGACGGCCCGGCGATAGACACTGCCCTGGTCCACGCCGCCGTCATAGGCGCCCGCCAGGATCTCGATGCCCCCGTCCAGCGGCAGCACCGTCCCCGGATCCACCGGGCCCAGGGGCAGGAGCAGCTCGGATTCTCCCTTGCGGATCTCGACCGGTAATTCCCGGCGGACCAGCACTCGACCGTCGTTGTAAATGGTGAGGCTGGTGGGCGCCTGGGCTGCCAGGGAAGTGCCTGTCGCGCTCAGGCACAGCCACGTGAGGACCCCCGCCACCAGTGATCGAGGCGCCGAAGCGCCGAAGCACCGAATTCGCATGCGTTCTCCCTTGCCCTGGATGTCAGTCCTGAATGAGCTCCAAGGCTACCCGGTACACCACTTTCCCGACCACGATATAGGTCACCAGCACGGCGATGACGCCGTAGATCCGCGCCAGCGGAAGGGGCGGCACGCGGAGGATGACGTACAGTGCGACCAGGAGGGTAGCCGGCAGGGAGATGCGGCGCGCCAGACGGCTTGCACGGGCGGCCCGCCGGTTCCGGCATTCGAGACAGGCCTCACCCCAGGAGAGCCCGGCGACGCGGGCGCCGCAGCGGGCGCAGGGGACTTCAGCCGACCCGCTTGGCGACAGCATCCCCGAACGCCCGGGTGGAGGCCGAGCCACCGAGGTCCCGGGTCCGGATGTTGTCCTCGACGATGGTCGCTTCGATGCCCTGGCGGATCTTCTGGGCCCGGGCGGACTCGCCGAGATGGTCCAGCATCATCGCCGCGGCCAGGATCTGGGCCGAAGGATTGGCGATACCCTTGCCGGCGATGTCGGGGGCGCTGCCGTGGACCGCCTCGAAGATGGAGGCGTGGGTGCCGATGTTGGCGCCCGGCGCCAGCCCGAGGCCACCCACGAGACCGGAGACCTCGTCGCTGAGGATGTCTCCGAACATGTTGGTCGTGACCATGACGTCGAACTGCTCGGGCCGGAGCACCAGCTGCATGGCGCAGTTGTCGACGATCATGTCGTTGGACTGGATCCGCCCCTCGTACTCCTTGGCGATCCGCTTGCCAACCTCGAGGAAAAGGCCGCTCACCATCTTGAGAATGTTGGCCTTGTGGACGATCGTGACCTTCTTGCGCTTCTGCCGGATGGCGTATTCGAAGGCATAGCGGATGATGCGCTCGCAGCCGGCGCGGGTGACGATCGCCATGGACTCGCCCACGGCCCGGGGATCGCCGCCGATGGCGATGAAATGCTCCACCCCGACGTACAACCCCTCGAGGTTCTCCCGTACCATCACGATGTCCACGTCGGTGAAGCGCCCGCCGGGCACAAACGACCGCGCCGGGCGGATATTGGCGAACAGCTCGAATTCCTTGCGCAGCTGCACGTTCACCGAGCGGAACCCGGTTCCCACCGGTGTCGTCAGCGGCCCCTTGAGCGCGACTTTCCGGTGGCGGATGCTCTCGATGGTGGCATCCGGCAGCGGGGTGCCGGTGGCGTCCACCGCGGCCACCCCCGCCAGCTGTTCGTCCCAGGTGAACGACGCCCCGGTGGCTTCGAGCACCTTGACCGTCTCGGCGGTGATCTCCGGCCCGATGCCGTCTCCCGGAATGAGCGTGACATTGTAGGTCATTGAAGTTCCAGCCCCACAGGCAAGACAGTCTCGAGGGATCGGCCCAGCGCGCTGGCGGGAGTCGGCCCGGACCCCCAGGCAAGGGTCCGCCACACAACCTGCCCGGTCCGGGTGTCGGCCAGGGCGAGCGACAGCTCCGCGCGCACTCCGCCCTCCGGATCGGTCATGAAGTAGAGCGCCGCCGGCACCAGCGCATAACGGCCGCCCACCAGCGCCATCAGCGAACGCAACTGCCCGCGCAAGGGATCCGGCACCTGCTCCAGCTTCTGGGCCCGCAGGAGCGATTGTCCCATCCGGTCCGGATCCGGGGCCACCGAGGGAGCACGGCGGGCAATCTTGCGAAGCTCGGCGGGCAGGACCCACTTCACCTCCGGCCCCCGCGCCAGCAGCGCCTCCCCGACCACCGAGTCCGCCCAGCGGAGCGCGCCGGCCCGGTCGGGGAACGGCTCAACGGAGGTCAGGCTCTCTCCCGCGATGACCAGGGTGATCGGGGTAACCGCGATCTGCTGGCCGGCGAACAGCGTTGTGACCAGCGGCTTGACCGGCTCGCGGACGGGGAGGGGGGCCGGGCCGGTGGCCGGGGGCGCTGGACTTCCTCCGCAGGCGATAGCGGACAGGGCCAGCAAGACGGGCCACGAACCTGCGCGACGGGTGGGCACGCGGGGAAGGTAAACGGGCGAGGGAAGACGGGGAACGGGGACGAGGACCGGACGGGGGACCGGGTGCGGAGGCGCCGGGCGGCGAGCTGCGCCCGCCGCGAGTCGCCGAGTCGCCTATTCCAGCGACAGCCCTCCGTCCACCACCAGGACCTGCCCGGTCACGTGCCGGGCCTCGTCGGAGCACAGGAAGGTGATTACATGGGCCACGTCTTCGGGCTCCGCCACCCGGCCCAGCACGCTGTGCTTCTGGGCCCGCTCGATGACTTCGCGCGGCAGCATGCTCATCCGCTCGGTGCGGATGAAGCCCGGCGCGACGGCGTTGACGTTGATGTTGGCGGGGCCGAGTTCCACGGCGGCGGCGCGGGTCAGGCCCTCCAGGGCGGACTTGCTGGCGGCGTAGTTGGCCACGCCGAAGCCGGGCCGGCCGGCCTGGTGGGCGCTCACACTCACGATCTTGCCGTAGTGCTGCTTGCGGAAGATGGGGGCCGTGGCGCGGATGCAGTTGAACGCCCCGGTGACGTTGGTGTCCAGCACCTCGCGCCACGCCTCGTCGCTCATCCGCCACAGCGCACCGTCAATCGCGATGCCGGCGTTGTTGATCAGGTAGTGCACCGTGCCGAACCGGGCGATCACGTCGGCAAGAAACCGGTCCACCGCGTGCCGGTCCCGCACGTCGCAGCGCGCAGCGTACACCTCGGCGCCCATCGCGGTGCACGCCGTCTCGGTGAGCAGCGCCATCTCGGTGACGTCCCGCCCGGGCAGATCCACGAAACAGAACGCCACCCGGCACCGGAGACGCGCAAACTCCATCGCGATACAGCGGCCCAGCCCGGTGGCCCCGCCGGTCACCACCGCGACCTTCCCCGCGAATCCCGAGGAGACCGGCTGAGGGAGTGGCTGTTCCAGGGTGGTGCCGGATGATTCCGACGCCGGCTCCCAACCGCCAGACCCGTGGGCATCGAAGAAGGCAGGCATAAGAAGGCCAAGGTACGGGCGGGCGTGAGGGAGGGCAAGCCAGCGCCCGGCACATGCGCGCCCCCACATTGCCCTGACGGGCGGCGCCCGACGGCCCTACATTTTCGGGATGGGTACCCTTGTCTGGTCTCTCGTGGCCCTCGCCGGCGCGGCCGGCTGGGCCATGCTGGCACTGGGCCGCGGCGAAACCGTGAGCGCCGCATGGCTGGTCCTGGCTGCCGTGGGCACCTATCTCATCGCCTACCGCTTCTACAGCCGGTACCTCGCCGACACCCTCTTCGGGCTCGACAACCGGCGGGCCACCCCGGCGGAGCGGCTCAACAATGGCCGTGACTTCGTCCCCACCACCCGCTGGGTGCTCTTCGGGCACCACTTCGCCGCCATCTCCGGCGCCGGGCCGCTGATCGGCCCGGTGCTGGCGGCTCAGTTCGGCTACCTGCCCGGTACCATCTGGCTGGTCTTCGGCGTGGTGCTGGCCGGAGCGGTGCAGGACTTCATCATCCTCGTCGGCTCCATGCGCCGCGACGGCAAGTCCCTGGGCCAGATGGCCAAGGAGGAGATCGGGCCGCTCACCGGGCTGGCCGCCATGGTGGCCATCCTGGCGATCATGGTGATTCTCCTCGCGGTGCTGGCCCTGGTGGTGGTCAACGCCCTGCGCGACAGCCCGTGGGGGCTCTTCACCATCGCCTGCACCATCCCGATCGCCGTGCTGATGGGCTTCTGGATGAAGGTCTGGCGGCCCGGACGCACGGTCGAGGCCTCGGTGGCGGGACTGATCCTGCTGCTCCTCGCGCTGGTGGCGGGTCAGCAGGTGGCCGCGAGCCCCACCCTGGCGCCGCTGTTCACCTGGTCCGGCACTTCCATCGCCGCGGCGATGATCGGCTACGGTTTCATCGCCAGCGTGCTGCCGGTGTGGATGCTGCTGTGCCCGCGGGACTACCTCTCCACCTTCATGAAGGTCGGCACGATCCTGCTGTTGGGCGTGACGATCCTCCTGGTGATGCCGCCGCTCAAGCTGCCGGCGCTGACGCCGTTCATCGACGGCACCGGGCCGGTCTTCGCGGGCAAGGTCTTCCCCTTCGCGTTCATCACCATCGCCTGCGGGGCCATCAGCGGTTTCCACGCTCTGGTGGCCTCCGGCACCACGCCCAAGATGCTGCGGCAGGAGCGGGACGCCCGGCTGATCGGCTACGGCGGGATGCTCATGGAATCGTTCGTGGCGGTGATGGCCATGTGCGCGGCGGCCGTCCTCGACCCCGGCGTCTACTTCGCGATCAACGTTCCGCTGGGCGCGCTGGGCGGCAACGCGGCGGCCGCCGCCGAGACCATCCGCGGCTGGGGCTTCGTGGTGACGCCGGAGCAGATGGAGGGACTGGCGCGCTCGGTGGGCGAGGCCTCCCTGCTGGGCCGGACCGGCGGGGCCCCGTCGCTGGCGGTGGGCATGGCCACGCTGTTCAGCGGCCTGTTCGGCGAGCACCTGCTGGCGCTGTGGTACCACTTCGCCATCATGTTCGAGGCGCTGTTCATCCTGACCACCGTGGACACCGGCACCCGCGTGGGGCGGTTCATGCTGCAGGAGCTGGCCGGGCATGTCTGGGCGCCGCTGGGCCGCACCTCGTGGTATCCCAGTATCGTGCTCTCCTCGGCGGCGGTGGTGGCGGGGTGGGGCTATTTCCTGGTACAGGGGGTGCTGGACCCGTTGGGCGGCATCAACTCCCTCTGGCCGCTGTTCGGCATCAGCAACCAGCTGCTGGCGGCGGTGGCGCTGTGCGTGGGCACCACGCTGATCATCAAGTCGGGAAAGGTGCGCCAGGCCTGGGTGACCCTCCTGCCGCTGGCCTGGCTTCTCGTCGTCACCCTGACCGCCAGCTGGCAGAAGATCTTCTCGCCCCAGCGGCGCATTGGCTTCCTGACCGACGCCGCCGCCCTCCGGGAAGAGATCGCCAGCGGCGCGATCGAGGCGGAACGGGGAGCCCGGCTGCTCTTCAACGCGCAGCTCAACGCGGTAGTCGCCGGCATCTTCGTGGTGATCGTGCTGGCGGTGGTGATCGCCTCGGCGCGGGAGTGGTACATGGTGATCCAGGGGCGGAAGGTGCCCCGGCTCATGGAAGCCCCGATCGTGGAGTCGGCGTATGGGGCGTGATTCGGCGACTCGGCGATTGGGCGATTCGATCCCCGGTCGACGCCCGGCGCAGGGGGCTGGCCCGGAGAACGTGGCGCCGAGTCGCCCAGCCGCTGAGGCGCCCTGGCACCGCTCCCCCTCCGGCCTGTGGCTCCAGCTCCGGGACGGCCTGGCCGGCTGCCTGGCGACCATCCGGCAGATCTCCGGCATGCCGGACTACCAGGAGTATGTCCGCCACCTCCGGCTGATGCACCCGGCCTGGCCCATCCCCAGCGAGCGCGAGTACTTCGACCTGTACCTCACCACCCGCTACGGCGACGGCCCCACCCGCTGCTGCTGACCACTCAACCCCACGGCCGCGAGGCCGCTCTGCCATGAAACGACTCGTCGGCTACTTCCTGAACGGCCTGATCTTCACCGCGCCGGTGGCGCTCACCCTCTACGCCGTGTGGTTCGTCCTCACCACGGTGGACGGATGGCTCCGCATCCCCATTCCGGGGGTGGGCTTCGTGGTGACCATTGCCGCGATCACGCTGCTCGGCTTCCTGGCCACCAACTTCCTGACCCGGCGGATCCTCACCTGGGTGGAGGACATGCTGGAACGGCTGCCGGGGGTGCGGTTCCTCTATACCGGGATCAAGGATGTGTTCGGGGCCTTCGTGGGGGAGAAGCGGCGGTTCCGGCAGCCGGTGCTGGTCACCCTGAGCAAGGAAACGGGGGCCCAGGCGATCGGGTTTCTCACCCAGGATTCGCTCGCGGAACTGGGCCTGGCCGACCGGGTGACCGTCTACCTGCCGCAGTCGTACAACTTCGCCGGGCAGACGCTGGTCTTTCCCCGTGACAGCGTCACGCCGCTGGACGCACCCAGCGCCAAGGTGATGACCTTCGTGGTATCAGGGGGGGTGGCGGACGTGGGCAAGGATTAGAGCATCAGGGGTCGAGTGAGACCAGGCCTCGGGTCTCGATCACGTAGCCCGCATCCTGCACGTTCCCCCTGGACGTAAAGCGGACCTTCGTGGGGATGCCGTTGTCGGGGTCGTACCGGGCGGTGATGTGGTCCAGCCAGCTCCCGCGGGTGGAGGCGATCTCCTCGAAGAGCCGAGGCACCGGGGGGCGGGCGTACCAGTAGGAGGTGGGCACCACCGTCCCGTCCAGGAGCATCACTGACACCAGCGTGTCCCCGTCCACCTCGATCCGTCCCCAGTCGGAGATTTCCGGCGGACAGAAACATCCCCGGCGCATTTCGACGGTGTAATGCGCCGGGCCGTGCGTTTTCCACCTGGCCCGGGCCTGGCCTAGTTCCCACGCCTCGGAAGGGCTGAGCGCAGAGGAGCCGCATCCGGTCGAGCCCGCGATCACCGCCGCCACGACAAGCGCCACCCGATATCGCATCGCTCCCTCCTCCTCACCCTGCCCTCACTCCCGTCTCGCCCAACCTGCGAACACGGCACGCGGCCCGCAATGACCTGGATCGGCGAGGGGATCAAGTCTCACGCCGTAGCACGGCAGGGATTAGCGCAGCACCGCAAGCCAGGCGTCGAGCCACTGCCCCGTTCGGCTGACCACCAGCGAGCTGTCGTTCCCCAGGAAATCGAGATCGGCGCGGCCCAGCTTCGGATCATCGTAGATGCCGCGCTCGCGGGCGCGGGCGCGAGCGTCGAGCAGCGCGGTGAGCGCGTCCCGTGTGCCAATCCAGGTGAGCCCGTCCGACGCCCGGGTCGCGGCGCGCAACGGCAGGTCGAAGCTGTCCGGCGCCACGTAGATGCGGGCCAGGAGCGGAATGAGGATCGTGTCCTGAGAAAATGAAAGCAGGGTGAGGTAGCGGAGGCGGAGGTTTCGATCCGAGGTCTCCAGGAAGCGTCGGGCCACGCTGTCCGCCGCCCCGGCGCCCAGCCGGCCGAAGACCCACGCATCCCCCAGGTCGTAGTACTCCTCGGGAATGCGAGGAAGGAAATCGTTCAGGATCGCCTGGTCTCCCTTGGCCTTCCGTTCCAGCTCCAGCTGAATCGCCCGGAGGACGGGGAAGACGTCCCGGAGCCGGGTGGCCGGCGGCGGCGGGATCTCGTCGTTGACGATCCGTTCGCGCCAGCGGAGCACGCTGTCGAGGCTGGCCGGATGCCGGAGCTCGGCGATGCGGGTGAGGATGAGGAGGCCGAAGTTCCAGTCCACCTTGCCCGCCAGCATGCGGTGGGCAATCGGCCACAGCCGCGCGGAGCGGGTCTCCCGGAGGATCCCGAGGACCGAATCCGCCGCCGGCGTGCCCGGCCGGAGCCCCTCATGAATCTCCGAGTAGGTCACCCGGGTCGGGTCCCCGATACGGATCTGCACCTGGGCTTCGGCGCTCATCCCCGACAGCGCAAGCAGCACCAGCGCACCGCCCAGCGGCGGGTGGAAGAACACTCTCATGAGAGCCCCTGGAATAGGCGTACGTGTCGGACGGCCCGGAGCGGGCCTACCGCGCAAACTGCTGGCGATAGGTGACGACCAGCCACCCCAAAGCCGCCACGATCATACCCCCGGCCGAGAGCTGAAGTGCCACGCCGCCCCCCAATTGCTGGTACACTGCACCGAAACTGAGCGCCGCCGGCAGGGCCACGAATCCGGTGACCGCATGATACGCCCCAAAGCCCCGCCCGGTGCGCTTGGGGGCCAGCCGGGTGACCAGACTCCGCTCCGCCGGTTCCATCAGCCCGGCGACCACCCCGAGGGCCAGAAAGATCGCGACGGCAATAGCGGGATGGGAGACCAACCCGAGCCCTAGCGCGCCGGCGGCGAACGCAACGCCGCCCAGGGCAACCAGCACCCGCGGACCGAAACGATCGGCCAGCCAGCCACCGGGATAGGAGACCGTGGTGCGCACCACGTGCAGCCCAGCCCAGACCAGCGGGATGAACGTCCCCGCCACACCGAGGTCCTGCAGCCGCAACAGCAGCAGCGTCTCCGGCAGGCGAAGCAGTACCAACGCGGCGAGGGCGAGCACCGGGCCCCAGAAGACCCGGCCGGTGGCGTCGGCGCTGGCGTCCAGGTGGGTCTTTTCGGCGGGAAAGTCCGGGGCCCGGCCCAGCACCAGGAGGAGGACGATCCCTGCCAGGATGCCCGGCACCGCGCTCAGGCCGAGGATGGTACGGACATCCACGGCCTGGCTCAACAGCCACCAGGCCAGCAGGGCTCCCGGGATCGAGCCGAAGTGGTCGGCCATGCGGTGGAAGCCGAACGCGCGGCCGCGGAGTTCTGGCTGGGTGGAGTCGGCGATCAGCGCGTCCCGGCCGGGCGTCCGCATTCCCTTGCCGACCCGGTCCAGGACCCGGAGCCCCACCACCTGCCAACCGGCGCTGGCCAGCGCGATCACCGGGCGGCCGAGGATGGCGACGAAGTAGCCGATGGCGATCAGCGGCTTCCGCCAGCCCCGCCGGTCGGACAGGTCGCCGCTCAACCACTTGGTGGCCGCGGCGGCGCAGTCGGCGGCACCATCCACGGCCGCCAGAGTCGTGGCGCTGCCACCCAGAGTGGTGACGATGAACGCGGGCAGCAGCGGGTAGACCATCTCGCTGGCAAAGTCGTTGAGCAGCGAGACCAGCGAGAGGCCCTTGACGACCCTCGGGATCGGGGCAGCGGCGGGGGGAGGGATGGGAGTCGGGATGTGGGGGTTGGGGGTTGGGGGTCTAGCTCCTAGTCTTCGATCCCCAGCCCCATCCCCCAGCGAATCAGCGACACCGGGAGGCCGCCGTATGCGAGCACGGTATCATGAAACTCCCGGAGCGGAGCGCCGGGCCCGGCGCGTTCTCGCCAGGCCTCCCGCAGTTCGAGAAACTCGCGCCGGCCCACTGCATAGCAGAGCTGGTAGGTGGGCCAGGCACAGTAGCGGCTCACCTCGGCGCGGGCCCGGACCCGGTCCACCGCCACCCGGTCCACCAGCATGTCCACCGCCTCCTCCGGCGTCATCCCGCGGGTGTGCAGTCCCACATCCAGGACGACCCGCACCGCGCGCCACAGCAGGTGCAGTCGCTGGAAGAGCCGTTCCTCCACCGAGGCGAAGAAGCCCTGCTCCGCCATCAGCTCTTCGCAGTAGAGCGCCCAGCCCTCCACCGTCACCGGAGTCCAGCTCACCCGGCGGACCTCCGAGGGCAGCTCGCGGGCCGTGAGCATCTGCAGGTGGTGCCCGGGCCAGGCCTCGTGCACCACGGTGGCGGCGATCTCATGCAGCGAGTAGCCGCAATCGGCCTCACCCGGGAGGGGGGAGGTCACCAGGAAGCGGCCCACCCGCTCCTCGCCATACACGCCCGGCGGCAGGTAGGCGGCAAAGGGCATCAGCGGCCGCAGGAAGGCCGGTGTCTCCTGCACCTCCAGCGTCCCAAGGGGGAGGGTGACCAGGCTGCGCGCCTGCAGGAACCCATGCGCGCGGGCCACCGCCTCACGAAAGTGCCCGATCAGATCGGGCCCCGGTGCCGCCTCGGCCCGGAGACTCTCCACCACCGCGCGCCACGGCATCGCCGGGTCAATCTGCCGGGCCAGCTCGATCACTTCCGCAGTGACCTCGTCGGCCAGGTGCAGGCCAAAGCGATAGAGCTCCGGGGCGCTCCACTGCAACGCATGCTCATGGTGCAGCCGGCGGTTGAACTGGTCCTCCCCGATGGCGAACGAGAGATCGTCGTGATGGGCCCGCAGCTCGCTCCGAAGCGCCAACCCGAACCGGGCGAGGGCAGTCTCCGCGTCGGCCAGGGCATCATCTGCCGCATCGGCCAGGCCGGGATCCACGTCCCGGATGGCCTCGGCCGCCTGACTCAGCAGCCGGGGACCGGCTTCGGTCAGGGCCGTGGCGGTGTCGAGAAAGATCTGGGGCGGCTCGCGCAGGGTGTCCCGTGCCGCCTGCAGGAACGCGGGCGCGCCCCGAAGCCGGCCGAGCAGGCTGGCGGCGCGTTCGGAACCGGAGAGGTCGCGTCGCCGCAGGGTAGTGTGAAAGGCGGTGTAGAGATGGTAGAGCCAGAACCCGGGGTCGTGCACCTGCGGCTTCTCACGCTCGAAGCGGGCGATGGTGATCCGCACTTCATCGAGGAATGCCGTTCGGTCAATCTCCTCTTCCGGCTCCTCCACCTCCAGCTGCTCGGCGGCGGCGGCGATCGCCTTGAGGGCGACGAGATGGGTCCGCATCGGCTCGGCGGAAAAGTCTCCCAGTCGACCGGCGTGGACCCTCAACCCGGCGGCGGTCGCCTCGGCCGGGTCGAAGTGCCAGCGGGTATCGAGATAGGAGCGGTACAGGTCGCCGGTAGCGGACATGGAGGGGGAGTATAGACGGGGAAGCGGGAACGGGGAACGGGGGTGCCGCACACCAGGGTAAGGCAATTGCCGCCGGTCCACCCCAGGCCGTTGTCTCCCCGCACCGCGATCCCCCGGCTATCTTGCGTCGTTTCGTCACCGGCTCACCTATCGAATCGCCGAATCGCCGAGCGCCGAACCACCGCCCATGACCCTCGAGCTCGACCACGCCACGATGCAGCGCCTTGGCCGCCTGGTGGCGGACCACGTGGCCTCCCATCTGGCCACCCTGCGCGACCAGCGGCTCTTCAAGGCCATTCCCCGGAGCGAGGCGGAGCCGCTCATCTACACTCCGCCACCGATCGGAGGAGAGAGCTTCGAGCGACTGCTGGAGTTCCTGTCGCAGCGGGTCTTTCCCCATCACACCCCGGAGCCGCATCCCGGCTTCCTCGGCTACGTCCAGAGCTGCCCCACGTTTCCCGCGGTGCTGGGCGACTGGCTCGCCACCGGGTACAACTTCTTCGGCGGCGCCTGGGCGGTGGCCAGCGGTCCGGCCATGCTGGAGGTGACGGTACTGGAGTGGTTCCGGCAGTGGATCGGAATGCCCGAGGGCACCGGCGGCCTGCTCACCTCGGGCGGGTCCACCGCCAACCTCATGGCACTGGTGGCGGCGCGGCACCGTACCGTCGGCGAGGATGCCGAGAGGCTGCCACGGGTCACCGTCTACACCTCGGACCAGGCGCACAGTTCCCTGATCCGGGCGGCCTGGATCGCCGGCATTCCCCGTCACAACATTCGCATTCTGCCGTCCGATGACTCCTTCCGCCTCCGTCCCGACCTGCTGCGCGCGGCTGTCCACACCGACCGGCAGGCCGGACTCATCCCTCTCGGGGTGCTCGCCACCAGCGGCACCGTCAACACCGGCGCCACCGATCCGCTCCCCGAGCTGGCGGCGTATTGCCGGGACCAGGATCTCTGGCTGCACGTGGATGGCGCCTATGGCGGCTTTGCGGCCCTGACCCCGCGGGGGCGCGACGCACTCGAGGGACTGGGGCTGGCGGACAGCGTCACCCTGGACCCGCACAAGTGGCTCTATGTCCCGTTTGAGTGTGGGTCGCTGCTGTTCCGTGAGCCCGAGCGGCTCCGCGCGGCGTTCAAGATCCTCCCCGACTACTTGCGCGATCTCGCCACCACCGGCGGCGAGGTCAACTTCTCGGATTACGGCGAGCAGCTCTCCCGGTACTCACGGGCCCTCAAGGTGTGGCTGTGCGTGAAGCACTACGGCACCGGGGCCATTGCCGCAGCCATCGCGGACGGGATGGCCCGGGCGGAGCTGGCGGAACGGCTGGTGCGGGAGAGTGGGAGGCTGGAACTGCTTTCGGCGGCGCGGCTGGGGATCTGCTGCTTCCGGCTTCACCCCCGCGGGGTGGAGGACCCGGCGGCCCTGGACCGGCTCAACCAGGAGGCGCTGGAGCGAGTGAACGGCAATGGACACTTCTTCATCTCCACCACCCGGATCCGTGGGGCGCTGGCGCTGAGGATCTGCTCCTGCGGGTTCCGTACGACGGAGGACGACATCCGACGGCTGATGGGGGAGATCGAGGCGGTGGCGTAGGCCTCAGTCCGACACCACCTCGGAGTCATCGCCGAGGGTCGTGGCCCCCTTGAACCCCTGCACCGTGACCCGGTCGCCCACCATCGAGTGGTGCAGCACGCTGTCGGCGATGACGCACTTCTGTCCCACGATGGTATGCTGCAACCGGCTGTTCCGCACCCGGGTCCCCGCCTCGAGCGTCACGTTGGGCCCGATCTCGCTCTGTTCGATCACCACCCCGTCCTGGATCAGCACCGGATCGTGAATAGTGACGCCGGGAAACTCCCGCCGCCGGGCCTGGCCCTTTCGTAGCAGCACCTCGTTGGTCTCCAGCAGGGTGTCCAGCTTGCCGCAGTCGTACCAGCCGCCCACCTCGGCGGTGAGGATCTTCCGGCCGTGCTCGATCATGTGCTGGAAGGCGTCCGTGAGGTAGAACTCCCCCTTGTTGGCCGGGCTGGTCAGCACGTGATCCACCCCGCGCCAGAGCGCCTCGGTGTCCTTCATGTAGTAGAGCCCGATGTTGGCCAGCTTGGAGATCGGCTCCGATGGCTTCTCCACGATCTTCGTCATGTACCCATCGGCGTCGGTGACCACCACTCCGAAGCGCTGGTAGTCCTCCACCTCCTTGGCCCAGATGATGCCGTCCGCCTGGGTGCGGGTGATGAGCGAGAGGTCCGCCTCGAACACCGTGTCCACGAACACGATCAGCACCGGCTCCTTGACGAACGGCCGAGCCAGGTTCACCGCCCCGGCGGTGCCGTCCTGCACCTTCTGCTCGATGAACCGGCTGGGATAGGGGTAGCGCGCGCGGGCGTACGCCTCGACCTGCTCCTTGAGGTGCCCGGTGATGTAGATCAGTTCGCTCACGCCCAGCCCCTGCAGGGTGTCCATCACCCAGTCCATCACCGGCCGGCCCGCGACCTTGAGCATCGGCTTGGGAATCAGGTGGGTGTGCGGCCGGAGCCGAGTGCCCTTGCCGGCCAGCGGAATGATCACCTGCATGTGGGGTCAGCTCCTTCCGTAGCGGTCCTCGAGGCGGACCAGATCATCGAGTTCGGGGGTGGAGGCCTCCAGCACATCGGTGTCCACCACGGCCTCGATCTGATGGACCAGCCCGGCGGGGATGTGCACCGATTCCCCGGCGCGGAACGGGCGTGACGCAAGCGTGTCCCCGGGTCGGGTCCGGAGAATCAATTCCCCCCGCAGGACATGCATCGTCTCGTCCTTGTGATTGTGGTACTGCAGGCTGAGGATGTGGCCGGCCTTCACGTGGAGGATCTTGCCCACGTAGCGGTCGGTCCGGGCCCAGATCAGCTCATATCCCCACGGCTTGTCCACCCGGTACGGCGCCTCCGGCATCAGCCCTCCAGCGGATGGAGAATGAACGAGGCGGGCGTCGTGATGCATGCCCGAACGCACATGCCACAGCCCACGCATCCCTCGACCTTGAGCACCGGATGCCCGCCCTCATCCATGTCGAGAGCCGCCGGCCCCACTGGACAGATGTCGGCGCAGGCGCGGCAGGGCGTACCCTGAAAGGTGACGCAGCGCTCGGGAACCAGTTCCAGCGCCGCCAGACGATACCCAACCCAGCCGTCGGGCGGGAGGGTCAGCGCGCCGGTCGGGCAGGCCCGGGCGCAGGGCATCGTCTCGCAGACGGTGCAGCCCTGCAGGGTCGGGTCAATGTAGGGTGTGCCGGCAGCCAGCCCCTCGTGCGCCGGAAGCTTCCGCAGGGCAAAAGGCGGGCAGGCCTCGACACACAGCGAGCAGCGGGTACACGCGGCCAGGAAGGCCATCTCGGGCAGCGCCCCCGGGGGCCGGAGCCGGCGCTCCAGCACCACCCGCCGCTCGGCCTTCTCGACCGTCTGCTCCAGCCAGCGGCTGAAGCTGGTCCGGAGCAGGTCGCGCCGATCAGGGGTGGAGGAGAACAGGGACATGGGGGAAGACTAACGGCGATTGGACGACTCGGCGACTCGGCGACTGTCTGGGGCTCACCACGGGAACGCAAGCCCCGAGTCCCGCAGGGCAATGATCTTGACTCCGAGCACGAATCGCCGAGTCGCCGAGTGTCTACCACCCCGGCTCGAAGCTGAACAGCCAGCGGAACCCGACCTTCTCGCTGGTCGCATCCGCATCCTGCGCGAAGGCGGGTCGGTTCACGTACAGCGGCACGTCGAACCGGGTGGTGAAGCTGGTCTGGCCGACACGGTGCGCTGCCCGGAGCCCCACGCCGGCATCGGCCGCCAGGTCCAGCGACCGCTCTCCCAGGGCGTGGCCGGCGTCGCCAAACACCGCCACGCCGATGCGGTTGAAGAGTTTCCCTCTGGGCCGGACGTACAGAGTTCGTTCCAGCTCCAGGTTGAGCGCCAGCAGTCCCTCTGCGGTCAGCCCCGGGGAAAACGCCCGGAGGTTGCCGCCGCCGGTCATGTGGTAATTCACGTCCTCGCGGACCAGCAGGGCCCCGTCGGAGCGGAGGAAGGGGTTGCCGAAGCGCTCCAGCGGATCGGCGCCGGCCAGGTAGATCTGCCGCTGCCTGACCGGCAGCTCTCCGCTGGTGCTGAGCCCGGCGAAGAACCGGGCGCCAAAGCGCAGTTTCGGGGAGAGGTTCCGCCGAGCCGTCGCCTCCAGCGTCCCCCGGCCATAGAACGGGTCCAGTTCCGTGCGGCCCGTCGCGGCCACCAGCCCTCGGCGGTTATAGGCAAGACCACCCGCCGCCGTGACGGTCGTGGCCAGCGCCCAGCCGTTCCGGTTGTCGTTGACACCGGCGCTCAGGCCGAGCTCGACCGTACCCGCATCTTCCCATTCTCCGGTGCCGAGATAGCGGAAGTCGTCGGGCTGCATCCAAGTGAGGGACGCTCCGTAGCGGTACGTCGGCCCAAAGCTGAGATGGGGCCGACGGGTCCGCTCCAGCTCGAGCCGCGCCCCGAAGCGGCCCTCCACGTTGTAGCCCTCCAGGGTCTGCCGGAGCCCCGGGCTCCGAAGCCAGGTCGGGTTCTGGAACCGGACGAGGAAATCGGTGTCCTTCACGTCCCGGTCGCTCTCCCAGCTGGTGCCCACGCTCATGAACGTGAGGTTCTGTTCGAACCGCCCGACGTAATTCCCCCTGGTCCGGAGCCCCAGGGTGATCCCCGCGGCGTCGTTGTACCACACGATGGGCAGGAACCCCTGTGCCCTGCGGTCGCGGTGCACCGGCTCGCTGAACCAGGTGTCCAGGTAGCGGCTCCGCTTCGGCTCGCGGGACGGCCACAGCCAACCCCGCCGCCAGCTGTTGTTGAGCATGTTCCAGTCGCGGGTCCGGATCCCGGGATCGAGGGTGATCTCCCTCGGCTTCGACCGGGTCCGCACCGTCACCCACTCCCGCTCGGCCAGGCCGGCGACGCGGACCACGGCGGTGTCGGACTCGCCGAAGACCCACACGTCCACCGGGATCCGGCCGGATTCCTTCCGCAGCACCTCGACCCGTGACTCCCAGCCGTCCCCGGCCGCCTGACCGGCGGACCGCCTGACCTGCACCTTCCCCAGCGCGTAGTCCACCAGTTCGGTCGTGTGAAGCTTCTCCGCGAAGAAGGTGGAGAGGTCCATGCCTGATACCTCCTCCGCCACTTCCTTGAACGCTCCCTCGTCCACGTGCTTGAGCTTCCAGCGGTCGTAGTACGTGCGCATGATCCGCCGCATGGCGGCATCGCCTACCAGGTAGCGGAGCTGGTGGAAGAACAGCTCGCCACGCGAGTAGATGCTGATGTTGTAGCTGGTGAAGTCGCGGTAGGCGCCCGACACCAGGCTGGCGGGCTCGGATATGCCGTCGAGGTCGAGCGCAGTGTTGCGTGCCTCGAGCCACGGCCAGCCGTCCCCGCCGGACACCGACTCGTCGTACATCTGGCCCTGGAACTCGGAGAAGCCCTCGTCCATCCAGCCTTCGCGCCATTCGTTGTTGGCGAGGATGCCCATGACGTAGTTGTGGCCCAGCTCGTGGATGATGAGGCCCTGGGAGGCGGAGCCGTTGTGCATCATCATGGGGAACTCGGTGCCGCCCCCGTCAATGCGGTGCACGTTGGTGACCTGGGGCCAGGCGAAGGGACCGAAGAACGAGTCGAGCCAGGCCAGTGCCCGGGCCGTGCGCTGGGTGGCGATGCCCCCGCCCCAGGTCTGCTCGTCCCCCGGGCGATACAGCACGTGGATCGCCACGTTGCCCCACACGGAGCCCTCGTAGCGGTACTCCGGATTCATCGAAAGCGCCCAGTGGTGCACGTCCTCCGCGTACCACACCACGCTCTTCCGGGCGGCGGCGCCGGGCGCGGGTGGAGGCAGAGCCACGTCACGCGGCTCACCCCCGCTGCGGTAGCAGCGATTGCGGATCAGCGCATAGCGCGGGGCGCGCGGGTAGTAGTCCCGCCGGTACTGGATCGGCCTGTCCGGCACCCGGTTGGCCTGCTCCCACCCGGGGTCGCCGCAGATGGGCACACCGGTGGCGCCCACGACCTGGTCGGCGGGCACATCCAGTTCCACGAGGTAGGTGGCGAACTCGCCGTAGAATTCTCCCGCGGGCTCCAGGGGCTGCTCGTTCCACCCGGCCCGGTCGTAGACCACCACCTTGGGATACGAGTGGGCGAAGTCGTACTGCCGCCCCCGCCGTCCCTGCCGGCGCGCCACAGTGGAGGGCCGGCCCTCCCAGTCCATTTCCACCACCAGGGAATCGCCCGGCGCCAGCTTCGACGCCAGCAGGAACCGGACGATGGTGCTGTCCGGCGCCAGCGGCCAGATCGCCGTCACGGTCTGCCCGTTGATCCGTACATTCCCGATCCGGTTGTAGCCGTAGTCGGGATCCCTGAGGTCGTTGAACCGTCGCCGCCCCTCCAGCGAGTCCGCGTCGGACCAGCGTGAACCCGGCCGGAAAGCGTTGAGATGGAGATGAAACGAGATCCGGTCGAGGCTGTCGGGCGAGTGGTTCCGGTACCAGAGCCGCTGGCTGCCGCCGAGGACGCCGCGGCCCTCATCCAGGGAGGCCTGAATCTCGTAGCGGACTTCCTGCTGCCAATAGGGCGCGCGCGGGGCCTGGGCGGGGAGCTGGAGCGCCACCGCGAGGAGAGGAAGCATCATGTGCATTCCGAATGATAGTTAAGGCAGGAACGACGGAGGGCCGGGCGGGGAGTTTCGGCGATTGGGCAGTTTGGCAGTTTGGCCAACAAGATAGGGCGCGGGTGCGGGCAGCAAGGAAGGACGGGGTCGCCGCCAAGCGATCTCACCTATCCCTTGCGGCACCCCGTCCGAGGAGAGGCGCGCAGGTTCCACGTTGCCGAGCAGGAGCCCTACGGTCCCGCCAGCAGGTGCCTCCGGAGCAGGGTCATCCGCCGCTTGACCGAGCCGTCGAACACCCGGTCTCCCACCCGGACGACCATTCCGCCCACGATCCCGGCGTCCTCCTGGAAGTGCGGCAGCACCTGCTTGCCCATGACCTCCGTCAGCCGAGCGGCGACGGCCTTTCGGAGCGCCTCGTCCGCGGGCCGGGCCAGTGTCACGGCCGCCCGCAACCGGTTGAGCTTCAGGTCCACCAGGCCCTGCAGCTCGTGCGAGATCGCACCCAACAGGTCCTGACGGCCGCGCTTGACCACCGCCTGCAGGAACAGCACGAACTCCCGCGGCGCCTCCGGCAGGGCCTTGGCCAGCAGGCCGGCCTTGGCGGCCTTGGTTACCCGGGGGGACCTGAGCACCGCGGTGACCCGGGGCGCAGCGGCGATCCCGACCGCCACCGCGTCCAGCAGGTCCACGTACTGATCGGTGCGGCCGCTCTTCTCCCCCAACTCGAACAGCGCCTCGGCGTAGTTCCGGGCGATGGTCTCGGCTCTCACTTGCCCTGCCCCAGCGTGGAGAGGTACTGCTCCACCAGCGCCCGGTCCGCGGCGCCATCCAGCTTCTGGCCGATGAGCTTGGTCGCGGCGGCCAGGGAGAGATCCACCGCCTCCCGACGGAGCGCCGTCACAGCCTTGTCCTTCTCCGCCGCAATCTCTCGGCGGGCACGGGCCAGCAGCTCTTCCTGTTCGTGCCGGGTCTTCTCCACCGCCGCCGTCCGTTCCTTCTCCGAAGCGAACTTGGCCTCGGCGAGCATCGCCTGGGCCTGGGCCCGGGCCTCGCCGAGCAGCTTGCGGTTCTCATCGAGGAGCGACTTGGCCTCGGTGTTGGCCTTCTCGGCCTCGCCGAGATACCGGGCGATGGTCCGCTCGCGGTCCTCGGTGGCCTTCAGGATGGCCGGGTAGGCGTACTTCTTGAGCAGGATCACGAGCCCGATGAACACGAGCCAGGTCCAGAAGAACAGCCCGAAGTTCACCTCGAATGGAGAGGCGGGGCCTCCGGCCCCCCCCTCCGGCACCAGCACCAGCAGGTTGAGCAGCATGGTCCCCTCTTACAGGAACAGGAACAGCAGCGCGAAGACCAGGGCGATGATCGTGGCGCCTTCCAGCAGCACCGCGATCAGCAGGCCGGCGCCACGGATGTCGCCACCTGCTTCCGGCTGACGGGCGATGGACTCGGCCATGGCGCCACCGATACGGCCCAGGCCCAGACCGGCGCCGATGATGGCCAGGCCGATGCCGATGCCGGCACCCAGACGGCCGTAGTTCGGAACCTGCACGACGACGTCCTGCAGCAGAGCGAGCATGTTCAGCATGTGACTCCCCAGAGAAATTCGTGGAAGATCGGTTGTCGGTTCACGTCCACCGGCCGGACCGCCGAGTCTTCCGGGCTCGACGCCGTTACCGCGGCCCACCAACGGCCCGAAGGCCAGCGAGCTTGATCCACCATTCGGTGGAGTACGACGCCTGGTGGCTGGACGCCGCCGCCAGACGGTGATTCGCGATCGGGCAACTCATCGCCCAATCGCCTAGTCGCCCAGTCGCCTAATGCTCGTGCTGCATCAGCCCGATGAATACCGCGCTGAGCAGGGCAAACACATACGCCTGCAGCACCGCCACGATCAGCTCCAGGAACATGACGCCCAGCACCACCACCGCGCTCAGGATGCCGATGCCCCAGCTGACGGCGCCCAGCTGTCCGAAGATGAAGGTGATGCCGAAGAGCGACAGGATCACGAAGTGACCCGCGGTCATGTTGCCGAAGAGACGGACCGCCAATGCAAACGGCTTGACCAGCTTGGCGACGAGCTCGATGGGCGACATGAAGATGGCCATCGCCACCGCCCCGGCACCGTGCAATCCCGGGAAATGCGGGAAGATCGTCCCCAGGTAGCCCTTGGCGCCGAGCTTGAGGAAGCCGCTGATTTCCACGGTGAAGAACACCAGCAGCGCCAGCGCTCCGGTCACCGCGAGGTTGCCGGTGGGGCTGGCGCCGTAGGGGACCAGGCCCAGCAGGTTGGCGTAGAGGATGAAGAAAAAGAGCGTGATGATCAGCGGCACGAACTTGCCGCCGTCGGGCCCGATATTGGCCAGCGCGATGTCATTGCGGGCGAACAGCACCATCCCCTCGACCGCGTTGGCGAAACCCTTGGGGGCTTTCTCCCCGGCTCGCTGCCGCTCCAGGGTGCGGCCGGCGAGCTTCATGGTGAGGAACACCAGCACGGCCACCACCAGCATGTACACCACGTGCTTGGTGGGCGACAGATTGACCGTCATCCCCGCAATGTGGAGGTCGGGCCAGCGTGGGAGGTGGATCTCACCAAAGGGATAGAAGGGGATCGTCCACGCGTCCGCCGTGTGGTGGAAGATCATCTCCCCAACGTCGAATTTCTCGGCCTGAAGCAGCGTCATCGAATGAATCGCACCTCGAGAAAGAGCAACGGGATCAGCACCCCGACGAATCCCAGACCCGTCGCCAGCGGCGGGAACAGCGTCCGGTCCCACAGCACCAGCGCGGCAAAGACCACCACGCCGGCGAGCCTCAGCATCAACCCGGTCACGATACCCCCGAAGAACCGGTCCGTGGCCTGGCTGGCCAGTCCGCGGCGCATTGCCCGGAGCGCGGCCAGTTCGATCACTGTCGCCACGGCGCCCATCACCAGTCCTGGCAGCAGCGCGGAACGCCCGATCAGCCCCACCAGCAGCGCGGTGACCAGCAGGGTCAGCCCGAGCCCGGCCCCGACCACCTTCACACCGGACCTCGATCATCCGGCCGAGTCGCCGAGTCGCCCAGTCGCCGAGTCGACTTCTGGTGTTCCTCGTCGTACCGGGTCTCGTCCAGCTTGAGCTTCTGGAAGACCCAGATGAAACTCAAGACCGAGCCGCCGAGGGCGCCGGCGATCAGGAACAGGGGCAACGTGCCCAGCCAGCGGTCCAGCAGCCAGCCCAGCCCCATGAACATCACGATGCCACCAGCGAAAGTCATCCCGATCGAGACGTACTTGTAGCCCGCCCCGAGGGCCCTTCCAGCCGGCTCTTCTGGGTCCATAAGCCGGGTAAAAGTACCGGCTTGTGAAATATTTCGCAAACTCCCCGGGCGGGGGGTTGGCGGCTGGCGCTCGGCCGCGGCTCTGGCTCGGAAGGGCGGCCCGGGCACCCTCCAATGGGCGGGCTCAGGCTGCGCACGGAAGGCCCCCGGGGCGGGAGCACGGCCTGGGCCCGTGGTACCGAATCGCCCAATCGCCCAATCGCCCAATTTGCCGCCCACTCCGAAACCCGCTAACCTCCCTGCCGTACCGAGCAGACATGTCCGCCTCGCTCACGATCTCTCCTGCACCCCCGCCCATGACGCCATCTGCAACCTCCGATGTCGAAGCCCTGGCCGAGCTGTCGCGCGCGGTGGACCAGCTGCGGACCCAGGTCGGCCGCCGGATCGTGGGGCAGCAGGAGGTCATCGACGGGATCCTCACCGCCATCCTTGGCGGCGGGCATGCGCTGCTGATCGGGGTGCCGGGGCTGGCCAAGACCCTGATGGTCTCCACGGTGGCGGAGGCGCTCAAGCTCTCGTTCAACCGGGTGCAGTTCACCCCGGATCTCATGCCGAGCGACATCACCGGCACCGAGATCATCGAGGAGGATCTGACCACCGGCAAGCGGGCGTTCCGGTTCGTGCAGGGGCCGATCTTCGCCAACGTGGTGCTGGCGGACGAGATCAACCGTACGCCCCCCAAGACCCAGGCGGCGCTGCTGCAGGCGATGCAGGAACACCAGGTCACCGCCGGGGGACAGACCTGGCATCTCCCCGAGCCGTTCTTCGTGCTGGCCACGCAGAATCCGATCGAGCAGGAGGGCACCTACCCGCTGCCCGAGGCACAGCTCGATCGCTTCATGCTGGAGCTCCGGGTGGGGTACCCGAGCCGGGCGGAGGAGGAGAACATCGTCGAGCAGACGACCGGTGTTCGGCCCGACAAACTGGACGCGGTGCTGAACGCCGAGACGGTGCGGAGCATGCAGGAGCTGGTGCGCCGGATCCCGGTCTCGAAGCAGCTGGTGCGGGCGGCGGTGGCGCTGGCCCGGACCAGCCGTCCCGGCGACCCCGATGCCCCGCCCTTCATCCGGGAGTACGTGGAGTGGGGCGCTGGCCCGCGGGCGTCGCAGTACCTGGTGCTGGGAGCCAAGGCCCGGGCAGCGCTGGCGGGCCGGCCCATGGCCGATCTCGAGGACGTGCGTACGGTGGCGCTGTCGGTGCTCCGGCACCGGGTGGTCACCAACTTCGCCGCCGAGGCGGCGGGGCGGACCGGCGAGGACCTGGTGCGGGAGCTGATCGCGGTGAAGGGGTGGGAGGGGTAGGCGATTCGGCGATTGGGTGATTGGGTGAAGTGAATCGAGGGGTCGGATTCCGCATGGAATCCGACCCCTCGAACGTACCCCCTGACCGTCGTCCTCAGCTGTTGTTGTCGAACGCGGCGATCGTCTCCAGCTGACCGCAGCCGGTGTAGGTGACGGTGAACCCCACACTGTTGCGGGCCACGATAGCGCCCTCGATGGTGCCCGAGGCGAACGGCGGCTCGAGGTCGCAGCTGCCGTCATAGACCAGCGGGCTGATGGTGTTGAGGCTGAAGGCCCAGTCGCCGCTGCGCTGACCGGCTTCTCCCTGGAAGACGAAGTTGCCGTTGACGCCGAAATCACCCGGAGGCATGTCTTCCGCGGCGAAGTCGATGGTGCCATTGGGGGTGAAGTCGATGGCCCAGTCCCAGGAGCTGTAGAACAGCCGTCGGCCATTCAACCGGAAGACGAAGGTCAGGTCCTGCGACGCACCCGCGGCGCTGGCCACCACGTCGGCGTTGTAGAAGCCGTTGATGATGGCTTCGGTCACGGTGTTCCCGTTCTGGCCCGGGGTGGTGAGCTTGAACTTGAAGGTGTTGAAGTTGATGTCGAAGCCGAAACCGGTGGCGATGTCCTGGCTGTCCAGCAGATGGATGGTGCCGGTGACGGTGAAGCTGCTGCCGTCATCGAGATCGGTGTAGGCGCAGTTGAAGGTGTAGGTCGCGTGATCGGGGATCCCGTCGGCGTCGCTGTCGGTCTCATCATCCACGGAGGGAATGCAGTTGGGGTCCATCCGGACCCGCGCAAAGGCTAGCCGCGCGCTGGCCGAGGGCACGCCCTTCATGACCCGGTCGAGGATCTTGCCGGTGGCGCTCGCCGGGGCAAAGAACCCACCACCCAGTGACCCGGTGCTGGAGCTGAAGTTGACCAGGCCCGAGGTCATGGCGCTGATCTGGCTTGCGGCCGCCCCACCCACCACCGCCGCCTCATTCGGGTCAATCGAGGTCGAGGCGCCGCCGCCATCACCGCCACCACAGGCGCCTAGCGCCAGCATGCCAGCAAGACCCACGGCAAAAGGCCTGAGATTCCTGAGTGTCATCTGATCACCTCCGTAGACTGGGGATTGCGCAGGGGCGGGGGTTGAAGCCGTTGCCAATCTGCAGCTTAGCAGGATCGGGCGGGCCGCGCCGTGAGATCTGACCCGTGCGGATGATGAACGTCGTCCGGCAAAAGTTGTTCTCACGGCGAATCGGGATTCGGCAACGCGGTGACTTGCACCAATTGGGGCCCTAGGGGGTTGGTGTCCAGGTCCGCACCGGCTCGACCCCGCACTGGGACCAGTTGAACTGCAGCACCCCGCTCTCCCCGCTGATGGTTCCGGTGAGGGTCAGGACGCCGGCGGTGAGACGCGGGGTGACGGTGCAGGCGGCGGAGTAGGCCAGCGGCACCGGCGTGGCCACGGTGAGCGACCAGTCCTCAGTGCTCCGCCGCCACCCGGCGGTCCCGGTGATGCTGAGACTGCCGCTGGGAATTGGCTGACCCACCAGCAGGGTGCCCGGTGTGGCGGCGGTGAAGGCGTGGGTCAGGTCGAGGGTCACCGTGGCGTTGGCCCGGCCGGGACGCTGGCGGACGATCGTCATGCCCGTCGTGAGGGTGGCAGCGTTGCTGGATCCCAGACGGGCCCGGGTGCCGTTGCGGGTGGCGGCGTAGTCGCGGTCGCCGATGGAATCCACGTAGGCCCAGGTCAGGTCGTCGTAGGTGAGGTTGAAGCCCTGGTTGTTGGCGAAGTTGGGATCGAGGATCTCCACCACTCCGGTCACCTGCAGCGCGCCCCGGCGAAAGGCCAGCTCGCAGGGGGGCGCGGTGAAGGTCAGGGTGGCGTTGTCGAGGATCCCATCACTGTCGGTATCGGTGCTGCCCTGCACCGTGGGACAGCCGGCCGGCGGGGTCCAGACCGGGGGGGTGCCGAGCCGCGCGACGGTGAGGGCGGCGGTGGCGGACTCCACCTCGTCCTCGAGGGCCAGGGTGAGTTCCAGCGCCTGGCTGGCGGAGGGGCCGATGCCGCCGGTGCCGCCGGTGACTTCACCGCAGGCGGCGAGGAGGGCGGCGAGAAGAAGGGCATAGGATGGGCGATTCATGACCGGAAAAATGGCCGACAGCGGCTTGTGCGGGCAATCCCACACTGGCATCCCCCTTATCGGACCGCTCATCCGAGCGGCGGAGCCCGGAGGGTGAGCCAACGGTCCACGGGGATTTCCCTGAAATGAGCTGAGTTCCGCCGGAAATGGGGTGGATTCCCTGGTCAGGACGCTGGGCTCAGCGGTCAAAGGGTTGAACTCGATCGGCAAGGATGTGGGGTCCGTCGGAAGTATTGTGAATTCGGTGGTCAGGAGGTGGGGAGCCGCGGTCAAAGAGTTGAACTCGCCCGACAAGGATGTGGGGTCCGTCGGAAGCATGGTGAATTCGGTGGTCAGGAGGTGGGGAGCCGCGGTCAAAGAGTTGAACTCGCCCGACAAGGATATGGGGTCCGTCGGAAGCATGGTGAATTCGGTGGTCAGGAGGTGGGGGGCCGCGGTCAGAGAGTTGAACTCGCCCGACAAGGATGTGGGGCCCGTCGGAAGGAACGTGCATTCCGTGGTCAAGAGAGTGGGACGGGTGGTCAGGAGGCGGGGACGCACCGGAAGGCCGCTGGGGCGCAAGCAAATGGGCACCGGTGGAGTAGTGAGAGCCTGGCGAGTCCGCCGCAGCCCGGCGGAAAGTCCCGAGCCGCGGCGGTCAGCCCTCGAACCGGCTCCAGTGCTGACCGTCCCACTCCCAGGTGTCGTTGAGATCTCCGTCGGGCCATCCCTTGCGACCGCCAAACAGCACGATCCGATCCCGCCGCCGGTCGTAGGCCAGGTATCCCATGGCGCGGGACTCCGGGCCGGTATCGGCCAGCTGCCGCCACGCTGTGCCGTCCCAGGCCCAGGTATCCCCCTTGAATCCGCTGCTGTCGAGTCCGCCGAAGAGGATCACCTGGCGGCGCTTCGCGTCGTAGGCGATGCCGGCGCCGTTGCGGGCAGACGGCCCGGCGCCATGGTACTCGGTCCAGGCCGCTCCGTCGAACTCCCAGGTGTCTCCCAGCGCGGGCGGGCGCTGACCGGCGCTTCCCTGCCCCATGCCCCCGAAGACCAGTATCCGGCCGCGGTGCTCATCGTAGACCATGGCGTGGGCCTGCCGGGCCGGGGGCGAGGCGGTTGCCAACCGGGACCATGCCGAGCCATCGAACTCCCAGGTCTCTCCATTGACCTGGCCGGGGCCGGGGGAGCCGCCGAAGGTCAGGAACCGGTCCCGCCGCATGTCGTAGACGAACCCCGGCTCGGCGGCGGCGAACTGGGGATGGGCGGGGAGATCCTGCCAGACCTCACGCTCGAGCACCCGGGTGATGGGGAGCGAGGCGCGGCCATCGTACCCGCCGAAGGCCACGATGCGCTGTCGCCGGGTGTCGTACGCCAGGGTGCTGCCCGACAGCCTGCCGCCCGATGGGGCCAGGGGTGACCAGCGCTCGCCTTCGAGGGCCCAGAGATCATCGAAGAACTCAAAGCGGCGGCCGTCGTCGAGCGGGGTGCTGCCGCCGGTCACCAGGATCCGGCCACCCGCCTGGTCGTAGACCATGCCGTGATGAGCTCGGCGCGGGGGGCGGAGGGTATCGGCAGGGAGTGGGGCGACTCCGCTCGCTGGCGGGGCGACAATCGTCAGGGAGGCGAGGAGCAGCGGTAGCGGCATGTAACGTTCCGGTGTGGGACCGTTCCTCCTACGGGCCGGGAGTGGAAAGGTTTTTCGCTGGCGGCTTGGGGCCCTTGCGGCGGCCGGGCCGGGCGGCAGAATCCTGACATGCCCCGCCACCGGCCCCCCCTCCGAACGCCCCGCCCGCGGCCGCGCGCGTTGCGGCCAGCACTTCTCCTGGCGCAGGCTGGGGCAGCGGGTGTGCGACCCGATGAAATTCTGCAGCGATCGCTACGGGGGTGGGCCGGCGGACCCGGCTCGGCAGATTTGACGGTCGGTTGAGCTTCCGGGGTTACCTAATCACTCATGCCGCCACATCCCTTCCTTCGGTGCCTGGGCACACCCGAACTCCGCTCACCGGGCGGGGAGCCGGTGCGCTTCCGGACCCGCAAGCATTTCGCCCTGCTGATCTTCCTGGCGGTGGAGCCGAGACAGCACCATCGGCGGGACCGGCTGGCAGACCTCTTGTGGCCCGACGCCCCGCACGCCGAAGGCCGCCATTCGCTGGCCACCGCGCTCTCGGTGATCCGCGGCAAGCTCGGTCCGCGGTGCCTGGAGACCACCCGGGAGACAGTGCGCCTGGTGGCGGCCGACCTCGAGGTAGACCTTGAGCGCCTGGCGCGGGGCGACATTCTGGGTGACGACCTCACCCCGCCGCTCGAAGTGGCCGGGTTCCTCGATGAGTTCGACATCGGCCGGGCGCCGGAGTACATGTTCTGGCGCGACGTGATGCGAGCCCGGCTCTTCCCCCAGATCCGCACCGCCCTCGCCCTCCTGATGGACCGCTGCCGCCGCAGCGGCGACTTCACCCGCATCGAGGGCCACGCCGATCGGCTGCTGGCGCTGGACGAGCTCAACGAGGACGCCATCCGCGCCAAGATGGAGGCGCGGGCCTTTGCCGGGGACCGGCTCTCCGCGCTCCGGATCTACCAGGCCTGGCGCGAGCGGCTGGCGCGGGAGCTGGGCGCATCGCCCTCGGCCATGGTGGACGGCATTGCGCTCCGGCTCCGGCAGCGGGGCTACGAGGCGCCCGGTACCGCCCACATCCCCACCGTGCACACCGATCAGTGGCGGAACCGGCCCTTCGTGGGCCGCGCCTCGCAGTACCGGGTGCTGTACGAGCGCTGGGAGGAGACCAACCAGGGGCGGGCCCGGCACGGGCTGGTAGTGGGAGAATCCGGGATCGGAAAGACCACGCTGGTGGAGCGGCTGGTCACGGCCGCGGGGCTCGAAGGCGCCGTGTCCAGCCGGGTCCAATGCTATGAAGTGGAGCGCGAATTCCCCTACGCCGCCATCGGGACCCTCATGCGCGGTCTGCTGGACCGGCCGGGCGCGGGTGCCACCCAGCCGGAGTGGCTGGCGGAGCTGGCGCGGTTCGTCCCGGGCGTCACGGAGCGCTATCACAACTTGCCACCACCCAAGGAGGGCGCGGGCGAATCGGCCCGGCTCCGCCTGGCCGAGGCGGTGCACGAGCTGGTCTCGGCGGTGGCCTATGAGCACCCGCTGATCCTGGTAGTGGACGATGTGCACCTGGCCGACGACGTCAGCGTGGCGGTGCTGCACCTGCTCATGCGCCGGGTCCAGGATCAACGGGTGATGGTGATCCTCACGGCACGGCACTCCGAGCTGTCGCAGGCGCCGCATGCCAGCCGGCTGCTGGAGCAGCAGGCCGCGCTCGGCCTGGCGCTGGTGGACCTGCCGCCGCTTACCGAGGACGAGATGAACGAGATGATCACCGCCCTGGCGCGGACGGTGGACGCCACCGTGCCGGCGGCGGTGCGGCGGGCGCTGCTGCGGGCCTCGACCGGTGTGCCGATGCTGGCGGAGCTGCTGTTCGACGACTGGCGGGTCCACGCCGATGAATGCCTGGCGCTGGCGGTGGGGGCGATGACGGTGGATGCCGGCGGGGAGGTGGGCCGGGAGGTCTACCACCGGATCTTCGAGCGCATGCTGGCCGACCTCTCGCCGCCAGCCCGGGCGGTCCTCAACCTGGCCGCGATTCTGGGGGACCGGCTCAACGATCTCTCCATGTACGAAATGGTGGACCTCACCCTGGCCCAGACGCTGACCGGCATGGCGGAACTGGCGGCCCATCGGGTCCTGCGGGACGGCGGCCGGGAGATGGAGTTCCGCAACGAGCTGCTGCGGAACTACGCCTACCTCAAGGTGCCCTCACCACTGCGGCGGGCGCTGCACGGCCTCATCGCCGACCGGCTGGTGGCGGCGGAGGCGCGGGGCGAGCGGGTGCCGGGACTGATGCTCGCCTGGCACTGCTTCCGCGCCGGGCGCGGTGAGCGCGCTGTGCCGCACCTGCTGCGGGGAGCCCGGGAGGCGATCGAGGAGGGCGCGCCCTACGACGCAGAGTTCGCGCTCCGGACCGGGATGCCCAACGTCGGTCCCGGCGCCCGCCCGACCGCGGTGCTGATCATGGCGGAATCGCTACAGGAGCAGGGCCGATGGACGGACTCCCTGAAGGCGCTGGAGCGGGAAGAGATGCCGGAGGGGGCCCTTTCCAGGAAACGGGTTGCACTGCGCATCTGTGCCGCCAGTGCTCAGTTGGACGACGCAGCAACGGCGAAGGAGCAACTGATAGAGATAGAGCGGCTCCTCGACCGTGAAGCGGAACCGACCATCGCGGTGAACTTGATCCGTAGCGCCGAAAGGCTGTCACTCGACCTGACAGATCGAGATGCAGCTCGCCGACTATTAGAAGCCGCCACCCGTATCGACGGCATCACGACTGACCTGACTGACCGCGCCATGCTGGTTGCCTCGATGGCAGCTCTCGCTTGGATGAGCCGGAGACGAGAGATCATGTTGGTGATGCTGAAGAGGGCGGTCGATCTCCAAGCGGAATGCGCAGCACTAGGCCTCAGTACCCTGAGCGTTGCGCGCCTAGCAAATCAAGAGGGCTGCATGAGGACGGCGGAGGGTGATTATTCGCTTGGCCTGAGGGCCTATGAGAAGGCCACGTCCCTTGCCAACAAGCGACTAGACGAGGTAAGCGCGGCCATCGCCTCAGACAACGTGGCAATGTGTGCCGGTAGACTTGGCGATTTCAGGGCCCAGAACTATGGGCATCTCGCGCCAGCTCAATATTGAAGAATGTACAGTCACCGCTACCATGGTTCAGGGTTCTCACACACATGGCTTGGTCACACGTGATGCTCGGGCACCGGATGAAGGCAGTTGAGACCATGGAGAAGGCGGAAGATCACCTGGATCGCGACTTTAGGACCTGGAACCGGCAAGCCGGTGCAGCACTCGCCAGTGACCTCTACTTCGTTTGCGGAGAACGCAAGCGCGCGGTCCGCTTGGCTGCGTCTGCGATTGAGCGCTATGGCCCAATGCCGCTTTCGACGGCCCATGCCGGCTGTGATTTCTCGATGGGTCGCTATTGTCGGATGTCGGGGAGGGGATCCGCGAGCAGGCGGCCGTGGCGCTGAGATCACTCAGCCTAGAACTTAACGACCACGATTCATTCGATAGGGCCGAGATTCTGGCAGCATCCCGCTATCTAGCGCAGCGGACGGGGGCACCCACGGCGTAAGCTGTCGCAACAATTGGACCAAGCCTTGAATCGACTGCCATCGGAGGCAACCGACCACTTGCGGAGGCTGGGTATGCTAACCTAGAAGGCCCTTATACGCGGCCAACTGGCCACGGCCCCTGAGCAGACTCATCGGCCGCGGCTGAACCCGCTTGGAGCCGCCCTCGGCGGCTCCGTCATCTGTCTTGAGGCTTCCCGCCACCATCTCCGCCATCACCCGCCGCACGGTCACCGAGTTGACCACCAGGTCCACCAGCTTGGGATCGAACTGGGTGCCGCGGTATTTCTGGAGCTCACCGATGACCGCCTCCAGCGGCAGCCGGCCGCGATAGGGCCGGTCGGTCGTCATCGCATCGGTGGTGTCCGAGATCATGATGATCCGGGCACCGAGCGGAATCACGTCCCCCGCCAGCCCGTCCGGATACCCGCCGCCATCCCAGCGTTCGTGGTGGTTCCGCACCGCGTTCTGGATGGTGCCGCGGAAGCTGGAGATGATTCCGACCAGGTCGGCGCTCTTGACCGAGTGGGTCTGCAGCAGCGCGGTCTCTTCCGGCGTGAGCTTGCTGTCCTTCCGGAGCAGGGGAGCAAACTCCTCGTGGATCTTGCCAACGTCGTGCAGGATGGCCGCCGTGAAGACCTCCTCGACCTCCTCCGCCGACATCTTGCTTTCCTGGGCGATGGTCTTGGCCAGGGTGGCCACTCGCACCGAGTGACCGGAGGTGTAGGGATCGCGCGCTTCGATGGCCTTGACCATCAGGTCCAGCAGCTCTCGCCCGGAACTCTGCAGCTTGCGGTACAGTCCGTAGATGTGCCGAATGACCAGGATTGGGGCGAGGACCAAGAAGAAGCCCAAGGGCGCCGAACCCCAATGACTGCTCTGATCTGAAATAGAGCCATGCAAGTGCAACAGCCAAGAAGCTCGCGCCGAGATCGTATCCTAGCACCCCGCGCGCGTTAAGATTCCAGAGCTCACGGAAGTGTCGTCCAGAACTTAGTGATACTGCGAAATTGACGAGAAAAGCGTTAATACCGAAATACGATATTGCGAAGACCAGGAAGAGGACGAGATCCAGACGCCCGCCATCAGTGGCCAAGCCGAACCCCTGGACGCAAGTACTCGGGGGGAAGATTCCCGCCAACCTGAGCGTATAGGAGCAGTCCTACCGCAACACAGATAGCGCGTTGCGCAGTGTTGAAGCATATCTTCACCAAAGGCTGTTGGGTGACGGACTGGACGATCGCCGTTGAAGCGGCCGCGATTGCCGCACCCCAGAACGGGCCGAAAAGCAGCCCTCCAGCCATATGGACGATGAACGAGGTTGACCCTCGTGCTTCAACTCTCAAGGGGCTGTTCGTTTGCTCAAGGAGGATGGCCGCGATCATGAACGAGCAAAGCCCCCACCAGCCCGGGAACATCGGATAGCTGGACGTACGCGATGCCCGTCGCTGCAAATGCCGCAATTACGACGACGAGGACAAACAGTTGGATCTTGCGCAACTGTGGCATAGGATAGAGTTGGCAGCGACCCCAGCAACGGCGAGCCTGCTCAGACTACCAGACTGCGCCTTCGGACACGGTGATTATTTTCACCAGAGCCCGCGCGGTGAATGCCGCGACAAGGGTCCATACGCTTGCAAACATGAGCGTCTCCTAACTCGAGTGGAAATGTTACCTCGGGAAGGAGCCAAACCCCGCTATGGTTTAGCCGACGCTCCGCTCTACAATTGTTCCGCTAATCTCCGCTACTACACTACAGTGCTACAGAGACCAGGGCCGCTGCCGTTTGGTTCCGATTGATCCTGAAAAAAAGTGAGGGCCGCCCGCTCAGCCGGGCCGCCGGGATTCCGTCCACCGATTGGTCGCATCCAGGACGGCGAACACCGCCGCCCGCTCTGCGCTCTCCTTGATTTCCGCGGTGCCGATCAGCAGCACGGCCTCCCGGCCGCCCAGACCCTGCACCGCCACCAGCACGAACTCCCGGTCGAACGCCTCGGCGATCTTGGCACCCTCCAGCGCCACCGAGTGGTCCGACAGGAGCTGGTCCAGCACCTGGATCGCCGCCCGCGCCGCCGCCTCCACCTTGCTGCGCGGCGTGTCGCTCGACTCCTCCTCCGCCGTGGCCGTCCGCCCCGCGAACGAGAGCGTCACCGCGATGCTCACCCGGTGCGGCCGCTTGCCCGGTGCCACGAACAGCGATTCGAACAGCGCCGCCCGGCGCATGGCCCGGTCCCGCGCCACGCCCCGCTCCACCACCTCGATGGGCCGCACCTCGGCGGTCTGGGCGATGCTGATCTTGCGATGATCTACCTTGAGGCCGAGCTGCGCCAGCAGCGCCGACTCGATGTTCCGCACCAGCTGCTTGGCCTGGAGGCCCGCCTGGGCCAGGATGTGGATCTCCGAGACCTCTCCCAGCGGGGTCGTCACCACCCGGGCCGACAGCACCCCCTCGAGGCTGGTCAGCAGGTTCTCCGCCCGGCGCACCCCCCACGGATCGGGGGTGTTCTCGAAGGCGCCGCCCCCGGCCGCGCGGGCCGGGAGGGTGTCAGGATGACGGATGGGAGACGGTCCAGTCACAATGGTTCACTCCGGGTGTCCACCCGCTCAGGCGACGACATTGCGCCCGGCGGACTTCGCATGGTAGAGGGCCCGGTCGGCCACCACGAGGAGGTCTCCCTCGTGCGGCCGCCGCACATCATACTCGGCGACGCCGATACTCGCCGTCACCAGCCCCACGGGATACCCCAGCCGGCGGCCCACGCCCTCGATACCGGCGCGGATCGCCTCGGCCACCCGGTTGGCGCCCGCCAGCTCGGTCCGGGTGAGGATGACCACGAACTCGTCCCCGCCATAGCGGGCCGCGAGGTCCGAGGCACGGATGGCGTTCTTGATTTCGGACGCCACCGCCCGGAGCACCGCGTTGCCCGCTTCGTGACCGTACTGGTCGTTCACCTGCTTGAAGTAGTCCAGGTCGATGAACAGCAGGGCGAACCCCTCCAGGCTTCGCTTGCTGCGCTCGATCTCATAGGCCAGCCGGTCGTACAGGATCCGGTAGGCCGACAAACCCGTCAGCGAGTCCACCGCCGCGTCCCGTTCGGCCGCCTCCACCCGGTGGGCCTGGTGCGGCGGACACTGCCGGAGCGAGGCCCGACCACGGGCCGCCGCGTCCGCAAACGTGGCACAGGTCTCGAACCCGCAGGCCCGGCAGTCCCACGGCTTGCCGTTGGGGCCGGGACCGATCTCCTCGAGGATCTCCTGAATGCGCGCCGGGTCGGCCTGGACCAGCCGGGGCTCAATCTGGAAGGTAGCCCCGTAGCTCGCCAGCACCCCGGTATCCACCACCGGATGATGCGCCCGGGGCGGCTCGTTGCTCTCCACCACCATCCGGCGCCAGAACAGCTCCTCCCGGGGCCCCGACAACGGGTGGTCCAGCTGCCCCTCATGCGACAGGATATCCACGAACCCCAGCTCAATGCGGTCCACCGAGATGGCCCGCGCGAGGCCCCGAAGCTCCTTGAGCCCCCGCACCTTCCGGAACCGGCGGCTGGAGTACGGCACCTCCTCCAGCATCTCGATGGGCAACCCGCCGGCTGTGCTCAGATAGCGCCGCCGCTCACTCGGCACCCGCACGAAGAAGTTGGGCTGTTGCACCGGGTCCACGCCCCTGAGGCGGAACAGCTGCTCCAGGTCCCGGAAGGTGATCGCCGCCTCCAGCTCCGGCCGCCCCGCCGGCGGGCACACCCCGGCGAAGACGATTTCCAGCCCCTCTCCCAGCAAGGCGTGCAGGTAGCGGGCCTCGGCTACCGCCGGAATCGTCACCGGTGCCAGATAGGGGACCAGCTCGGGGAACTCCCGCCGGATCGTGTCTACCACGACCGGATCGGTGGAGCGAATGAGAGTGCCCCACCCGCTGTCCCGCCAGAGCTTCAGGTACTCCTCGGCAACCAGCTCATCTCCCAGGACACCGCGATTGACCAGCCGGAATCCCGCTGCATAACAGGCGTTGACCACCTGCTCCGGTGTGGCCGGGTAGAAGTGCGCCGCCGCCTCGGGGGAGAGGATGAGTACGCCCCCGCCCCGCCCCGCCACCGCCACCGCCCGGCCGATCTCTCCCGTCACTTCGATCGCGTTATGCGGACAGGCGGGCACACAGAGCCCACAGCGGATGCAGGCCTCGTCCGCGATGCGGACGAGCGGCTCCTGCACCTCCACCGCACCGGTCGGACACACGCGCACACAAGCCAGACACGCCACGCATGCCGAAGGATCGATCGAGAAAATCACCGAATAAGACCCTGAGGTAAGGTTGGGGTCTCGGCACGCCAATATGCGCGCCGGCCGGCCGGGTGTCAAGCTGGCTCGACAGCCAGAAGCCTCAGACAATTCAGGACTTACGCCTATTCACCTACTCTAGTTTGTAAGCCTTGATCTTCCGGTACAGGGTACGCTCCCCGATCCCCAGCACCTCGGCCGCCTTGCGGCGGTTCCCCCGGTGCTGGGTCAGAGCCGCCGAGATGGCTTCCTTCTCCACCTCGGCCATGGTCATCCCCGGCCGGTAGACCACCGACCCCCGCTCTTCAGGCTCATCAGATGGCAAAAGGTCGGCCACCGACTGGCTCTCCCCCAGCTCGATGACCTGGACCCGCTGGGGGCGGCTGTCCAGCCGCCGCCGAAGCTCCTCGAGCTGGAGGCGTAAGTCCATGATATTACGTAAGATAAACTCAAGTTCCTGACCCCCTCCACCCCCCCCCGCCGGGGCTACCCGCATGGGCAAGAGCCGGCCCGCCCCCTCCAGGACGTCCGCCGGGATCTCGGATGCCCGAATTTCTCTCCCCGGGGCCAGTACCACCATGGACTCGATGAGGTTGCGCAACTGCCGCACATTGCCCGGCCAGGGGGCCTCGGCGAGCAGCCGCATGGCGTCGGCGGTGATGCCCCGGAAGGGCCGCTCATGGAGCTGGCTGAGCTCCCGGATGAACCGGCGGACCAGAAGGGTCACGTCGCTCCGGCGCTCCCGGAGCGGGGGGAGGTACAGGTTGAGGACGTTGAGCCGGTAGTACAGGTCGTCCCGGAACTCGCCCAGGGCCACCGACTCCCGGAGGGACTTGTTGGTGGCGGCCACCACCCGGACGTCCACCTTGATGGACTGCACCCCACCCACCCGGAAGAAGGTGCGAGTCTCCAGGACCCGCAGCAGCTTCACCTGGACGCTGGCCGGGATCTCGCCGATCTCGTCCAGGAAGATGGTCCCGGAGTCCGCCAGCTCAAAGCGGCCCAGCCGGCGCTCGGCGGCGCCGGTGAAGGCGCCCTTCTCGTGGCCGAACAGCTCGCTCTCCAGCAGCGTCTCCGGCAGCGCGGCGCAGTTGACGGCGATAAACGGCCGCCCGCGCCGGGGGGAGAGATCGTGGATGGCCTTGGCCACCAGCTCCTTGCCGGTACCCGATTCGCCCTGCACCAGCACGGTACTGGAGACCGGCGCCATCTGTTCGATCCGGATGAGCAACTCCTGGATCGCCGCGCTCTCCCCGATGATTCCGGTCCGAAGCTGCAGCTCGCGCCGGGCCACCAGCCGCTCGACCAGGTGCACCACCTCGGCCGGCGGCATCGGCTTGAGCGCCACCTCGGTGACGTCCACCGTCCGGTGCTCCCGGTCGGCATGCTGATCGGTTGGCTCCAGCAGGGCGAGGGTGGAGATCTCCGCGTCCCGGGCCAGCGCCGCGAGGGTGCGCGCCGGCTGCTCGTAGACCGCCCCCGTGAGGATCACCAGGTCGGGCGACTCCCGCCGCAGAGTGCCCCGGGCATCGTCCAGCGCCGAGACCATGGCGGTGGGATGACCGGCAGCCTCGAGCGCCGCATTGACCCGAACCGCGGTCTCGAGGTCGTCCATGGTGAGCAGGATCTTGGCGGACATTGCAGGCTCGGTGATTGTTAGGCGATCGGGCGATTGGGCGATTGGTGCGAGCGCGTCCCGATCAGTGACCGGTCCGTTCCCCGCGCAGCAGATCAACGGCATGGCCCACGAGGTCGTCCAGTACCGCCAGGCCGTCGCGGACGCCGCTCGGGCTGCCAGGAAGATTCACGATCAGCGTCCTGCCCCGGACTCCGGCCAGACCGCGGGACAGAGCGGCCCGGTGGAACCGCGGGTACACACTCATGCGGAGCGCCTCCGCGATTCCGGGGGCTTCCTTCTCCAGCACCGGCCGGGTGGCCTCGGGGGTGATATCCCGGCGGTGAGCCCGGTGCCGCCGGTGGTGAGCACCAGGTCGGCGGCGCCGGTATCGGCCCAGCGCCGCAGATGCTCGGCCATCGGCCCCAGCTCATCCGGCACCAGCGCCCGCTCCACCACCGAGTGCCCCCGCTGGGCGGCCCACTCGGCGATGACGTCGCCGGAGCCGTCGGTCCGCTCACCGCGGGCCCCGGCGTCGGAGATGGTGAGGATAGCGAGGCGAATCATGGCCGGTTGGGGGCTCGCCTCACTTCTTCACGCTTCCCTTGGTGTAGAACGGCCGCTTCACCACCTCCGCCTCATACTGCTCGCCCCGGATGTCCACATGGAAGCGGGAGCCGGGCTTGGCCAGGGCGGCGGGGAGGTAGGTCGTGCCGATGGCGTAGCCGAGCGACGGGCTCATCGTGCCGCTGCGCACGATGTCGAATGGCTTGCCATCGGCCACGGTCACCATGCCGTGGCGTGGGATGCCCTTCCCCACCATCCGGAAGCCGACCAGCCGCCGGGTGACCCCCTGGACCTTCTGGTACTTGAGCGACGCCTCGCCCACAAACTCGGCGCCCTTGTCCAGCTTCACGATCCAGCCGAGGCCGGCCTCGAGTGCCGTCGTGGTCTCGTCAATGTCGTTGCCGTAGAGGGCGTAGCCCACCTCGAGCCGCAGGGTGTCCCGGGCGCCCAGGCCGATCGGGTGCGCCTTGCCGGGGCCGCAGAGGGTGTTCCAGAGCGTCATGACGTCCTGGGCCCGGCAGTACAGCTCGAAGCCGTCCTCGCCGGTGTAGCCGGTCCGGGAGATGAAGCAGCCGGCGCCCGCCACGTTGCCCACCGCAAAGCGGTAGTAGCCGATGTCCGTGAGGATGGTATCGGTGTGCGGCTGCAGCACCGCCTCAGCCCGCGGGCCCTGCAGGGCGAGCAGCCCCACCTCCTCCGAGAGATTCCGGATGCGCACGTTGGCGCCGCCCTTGTGGCCGACGACGTACTCCCAGTCCTTGGCGATGTTGGAGGCGTTGACCACCAGCATCACCTTGTCATCGAATCGGTAGACGGTGCAGTCGTCGACCACGGTGCCCTGCGGCGTGAGGAACGCCGAGTACTGCACCTGGCCCGCCTCGAGCGCGCCGACGTCGTTGCAGGTGATCCGCTGGACGAAGGCGTTGCGGTCGGGACCGGTAACCTCGAACTCGCCCATGTGGCAGACGTCGAACAGCCCCGCGTCCTCCCGGACCGCCTTGTGCTCGGCGAGAATGCCGGTGGGGTACTGGACGGGCATCTCCCAGCCGGCGAAGGGAACCATCTTGGCGCCGAGCAGGCGGTGTACGTCGTAGAGCGGAGTGCGGAGCAGAGTGGTCATGTTGAACGGGGAAACGGGGAATAAGGGGCGGACAAGTGAGTCATCCGCTCGGCGCGATCAGGGTCGCCAGCAGGGCCTTCTGCACGTGCAGCCGGTTCTCGGCTTCCTCCCAGACCCGCGACTGCGGGCCCTCCAGAACGCCATCGGTCACCTCCTGGCCCCGATGCGCGGGGAGGCAGTGCAGGAAGATGGCGCGCGGGTCGGCCAGGCTCATGAGCTTTTCGTCCACACCGTAGCCCTGGAAGGCCTGGGCCCGGGAATCTCGATTCTCCCTCATGGCCCATTGAGGTCCAGACATCGGTCGTGACCACGTGGGCGCCGCTGACGGCCTCCTCGGGCAGTTCGGTGATCGTCACCCGGGTCCGGCGCGCCGCCGCCTCGAACAGATCGTGGTTGGGCTCGTAGCCCTCGGGACAGGCCAGCCGCAGCTCGAAGCCCAGCAGGGCCGCCGCCTCCAGCCAGCTGTTGGCCATGTTGTTCCCGTCTCCAATCCAGGCCACCACCCTGCCGCGCCAGCCACCCAGCGCCTCCTGCACGGTGAGCAGGTCGGCCAGCACCTGGCAGGGATGCAGCAGGTCCGTCAGGCCGTTGATCACCGGCACGGTGGCGAACCGGGCCAGCTCCTCGACCTCGCCGTGGGCGTGGGTCCGGATGATGATCCCGTCCACGTAGCGCGACAGGGTCCGGGCGGTGTCCCGCACCGGCTCACCCCGGCCGAGCTGCAGCTCCCGGGCGGAGAGGTACAGGGCATTCCCACCCAGCTGGGAGATCCCCACCTGGAAGGACACCCGGGTCCGAGTGGAGCTCTGGCCGAAGATCATGGCCACCGCCTTGCCGGCCAACGGCCGGCTCCGGTCCTCCCCCCGCTTCATGGCAAGGGCGAGGGCCAGCACCCCCTCCAGTTCCGGGGTAGTCAGGTCGCTGAGTGCCAGGAAGTCACGCTTGGGCATGGCTTGCGGTCTCATGGAATCCGGCCATTTTGGCAGAGCAGTCTACCCAAGGTTGGCCGACACTAGCAAGGTGTGGCCCTCGGACTGATACTTGAGGCGGTCGCGGCTGGCGGCCCAGACGGAGGGCACGGATGGCGGAATCGGAGGGGAAGCGGGACTTCAGTCACGAGGTGCGGCTGGTCGCATCGGGGCCGGTGCGCCTGTGGCTGCTGGGCGTGGGGCATCTGAGCGTCGGGCTGGCCGTGCTGGGAGCCTTTCTGCCGCTCCTTCCCACGACGCCCTTTCTGCTGCTGGCAGCGGCCTGCTACGTCCGCGCCTCGGTCCGGTTCTACAACTGGCTGCTCAACACCCGCACCTTCGGCCCGATGATCGTCAACTGGCGGGAGCACCGCTCAGTGGCGCCCCGGCACAAGGCGATGGCGGTGTTCTTCATCCTGGTGACGATTGGCAGTTCGGTGGTGTTCTTCATCCCGCACATCGTGGGCAAGGTGTTGATCAGCGGGATGGGAATCGGATGGATTGCGGTGTTGCTCAGACTGCCGACCCGGGCGGTCTGAGCTGCTTCCAGGACCCACCGGCTAGCGGGTCTTCCCGGGCGTCGTGGCCAGGAGCCGCTGGAAGCGGGGGTTCCCCCTGAGCGGCGTGAAGGTCGGGTCGAGGCGGAGCAGACCCGGCGAGACGGTATACTGCTGCTCGATCAACTCCTCCAGGATCCCGATCGCATTGTCCTGCTGACCGAGCGCGGTGTAGATCCGCGCCAGCTGGAAGGTCGCATAGGGACTGGTACGGGTCCGGCGCTGCGTCCGGCTCAGGGCGACGCCCCGTTCCCCCTCCCGTATGGCCTCGGCCGACCGCCCCAGATACGCCAACATGACCCCATAGAGCGCATGGAGCTGGGCGTCGTCGGGGTTGGCCGCCGACTGTTCCGCCGAGGTCTGCCGGGCGGAATCGGCGTAGGCCCTGGCGCGGACCGCATCGCCCCGCTGGGAGGCGGCGATCGCCAGCGCCTGGCCCCACCAGGCCCGATCGTTGTCGAACGCCGCCGGCGTCAGCCGGAAGAGCAGATCCAGTTCGCGGTCCTCCAGCACCCAGGCGAGTTCGTTGTACCCGGCGAGGTAGGCCACCACCTCTGTGGCGGCGGTCGGCCCGATGGCCTGGCGCACCACGGCGCGGGCACCGGCCAGGTCGCCTGACCCCGCATGGGCAAACACCGCCCAGCTGAGGGTACCCAGATCGGTCGGCGCGAGCGCGAGCGCCTCCCGACTGATCGCCACGGCCTCATCGAACCGGCGCAGGTAGACCATGGCCGTCAGGAGAACCGACAGCGTCTGCTCGGAGAGCGGGTCCAGATCACGCGCCCGGGTCAGCTTGGCAAGGGCTGCCTCGAAGCGACCGGCCTGCAAGTCCAGGTTGGCGGACTGGGCCAGCACGTCAGCATCGGTGGGAGCGGCAGCGAGGGCGAGGTCCATTTCCCGGTCGGCACCATCGGGATCCAGGTCGACGAGCAAATGGTAGCGGGACGCTGCGAGGTGGGACACCGCGGTCCGGGGTCCGAGCGCGAGGCCACGATCCACAGCTTCCTTGGCGCGCCGTCCCACGGTCGGGTCCCGCATTCCGTTGGTATAGACCGAGGTCAGCGACCGGCCGAGCAGTGACCAGGCCTCGGCGAAGGTGGAGTCGAGCGCCACCGCCTGCTCGAAGAAACCGGCCGCCTGGCGCTGGGCGATGGCCGAATTGCTGCTGATGGCCTTGCCCTTGAGGTAGAGGTCGTACGCCGCGGCGTTCTGAGTGGGACGAGTCGCCAGCTGCTGCCGGTCGGCGCTGCCGAGTGCCGCACCCAGCGCGCCGGCCACCCGCGACGCGATGGTGGTCTGCATCTGAAAGACGTCGGTCAGATCGGCGTCGAACGACTGTTGCCAGGTGGTGGCACCGGTACGGCCATCCACCAGTTCCGGGACTACCTGCACCCGCCGGGCGCTGCCGGCCGCGCCGGCCCAGCGGACCTTGCCGATAAGCAGGTAGTCGGCCCGGAGCTCACGGGCGATCTCCACCGCCGACTTGGTGGTGTTGCGATACTGGTTGGCGCTGGTGGAGGCGATCATCGTCAGCTGGCCCACCTTGGCCAGCTTGCCGCGGACTTCGTCCACGATGCCGTCGGCGAAGTAGGCATCATCGGGGGCGCCCTGATTCTCGAAGGGGAGGATGGCCACCCGCTTCGAGCTCCCGCCAGGAACCCCGGATCCGACGCCCATCGCCAGCACCGTCGCGGTCATGGCCCAGACGGCCAGCGCCGCCACCCCGCCCAGCGCCGCGTTCCGCCAGGTCAGGAGGGCCTCCCAGCCCCGCACCGAGACACCGGCGCGGCGGCGGCGCTCCGCCCGCGCGGTCAGGGTGAGGGTCCCGACCCCCCCCACGATCAGGACACCCGCCACCCCGAGGACCCACGGGGGCAGCCCCCGGCGAAATGCAGACACGACGAAGGCGGTCAGCACGATGAGCGCCGCAACGCCGAAGCCCAGCCACAGGCGGCTACCCGCCGCACCACCCGCTGCCGGGGTCTCGGTGCTTCCGGTCCGGACCGAGTCCTCGGCGGCGGCGAGCGACTCGGTCAGGGCCACCGCGGTCTGGAAGCGGTCTGCCGGCGCCTTGGCGAGTGCCCGGGTCACCACCGAGACCACACGGGGAGAAAGCCCCTGGCGGGTGCCATCGAGGGGGCGCGCCGTTTCGGTCATGCTGCGGGCGATGACCGCCTGGGCGGTGGGACCGGTGAACGGCGGCTCGCCGGCAATCATCTCGTAGAGCACGCACCCCAGCGCGTAGATGTCGGACCGTCCGTCCACATTGCCGGAGCCGGTCGCCTGCTCGGGGCTCATGTACTGCGGGGTGCCGATCGCGAGCCCGGTCTGGGTGAGGGTCTTGCCGTCGCCGGCGAGCGCCCGGGCGATGCCGAAATCCGCCACCAGCGCGTGCCCGCCGCTCAGGAGGATGTTGGCGGGCTTGATGTCGCGGTGGATGATCCCCTGTCCGTGAGCATAGGCGAGCGCCTCCGCCACCTCCCGCGCGAGCCGGACCGCCTCGACGACGGGGAGCTGGCGCTCCCGGGCCAGCCGGGCCGGGAGCGATTCTCCCTCGACGTAGGGCATCACATAGTAGAGGAAATCTCCGGCGGAGCCGGAGTCGAAGACCGGCAGCACGTGCGGATGGCTCAGCTTGGCGGCGATCTCCACCTCGCGCAGGAAGCGCTCGGTGCCGAGGGTCTCGGCCAGCTCCGGCCGCATCACCTTCACCGCCACCTTGCGCCGGTGCTTCAGGTCCTCGGCCAGGTAGACCGTCGCCATGCCACCTTCGCCCAGCACCCGCTCGATCCGGTAGCGGTCGGCCAGCGCCCGGGTCAGCCGCGAGACCTCGACCGCACCGGTCGGCGCCGTGCGCGGCGGGACCCCGGGTTCGGTCGGAGTGGCGGTGCCACAGTTAAGGCAGAAATGCGCCTGAGCCGGCAGGGGAGTGTGGCAGGCCGGGCAGGCGCGGGCGGCGGTGGTCAGGGCAGCATCCTCTGGGGGCGGGACATCATCAAGTGACAGGTGACAGAAGAAACGCGGAGACGCGGCGGGCCGCAAGTCCGTCGGGACGCCTCAGTCATGCGAACGGCCGGTCCACCGCCGGGCTCTGGGGCGTGAACAACCTCGGTCCATCCTCGCTGATGTACAGGCAGTCCTCCAGCCGCACCCCAAACTCCCCGTAGATTGCAATCATCGGCTCGTCACTGAAGCACATCCCCGGCTGAATACGGGTGGAGTTTCCCTTGACGAAGTTGGTCCATTCGTGGCCGTCCATGCCGATGCCGTGGCCGGTGCGGTGGGGCAACCCGGGCACCTTGTAGCCGGGTCCGAAACCGGCGTCGGTAAGCACCTTCCGGGCGGCAGCATCCACCGACTCGCAGGTGGCGCCCACGCGGGCGGCGGCGAAGGCGGCATCCTGGGCCCGCCGCTCCAGGTTCCAGATCTCTGTCTGGCGCGCTGTCGGCGTGCCGAAGACGGTGGTACGGGTGATGTCGGCCTGGTAGCCCTCTACGGCGCAGCCCGAGTCCATGAGGACGATGTCTCCCTCCTTGAGCGTCTGCGGCACGTTGGAGCCGTGCGGGAACGCCGAGGCCTCTCCGAACCCGACCAGCACCCAGGTGTCCCGGCCGCCCAACCGGCTGAGTGCCGCCTCCTGGATTTCGCTCAGGTCGTACTGGGTCATGCCGGCCCGGAACAGCTGAAACGAGGCCTTGAAGGCGGCGATGGTGATGTCGTTGGCGCGCTGCATCAGGGCAAGTTCGGCGGGAGACTTGAACATCCGGCAGCCCGCCGTGATGCCGTCGGCGCTCTGGAGCGTGAGGGCGGGGGCGGCCTGCCGCAGCCCGTCGCTGATGAAGTACCGCACCCGCTCCTCGACTCCGACCCGGCCGGCGGCGAGGCCGCGATCCCTGAGAATCCCGGCGATCACCCGGTAGGGGCTCTCGTCCTCCTGCCAGACCCGCACATCCTCGGTGAACTTGATCAGCTGGCGGGCCCGGGCCTCCTCGAACCCGGGACAGACGAAGGCGAGCTCCCCCTCCGCCGGCAGCACCGCCACGAAGGGTCGCTCCGAGGGCCACCAGCTCACGCCGGTGAAGTACTGCATGCTGGTACCGGGCTCGATCAGGATGGCCCCGACGCCCTGTTCCCGCATGAGGCGCCGGGCGCGCTCCATGCGGGCGCGACGTTCCTCGGGGCTGATCGGGACCACCCCCTCGGTCATCGGCCTGAGGGCCTGCACCGGCGCGGGGAGGTTGCAGGGATCGGCCTGGGGCGGCTGGCCGGCGAGGAGGTCGCGGAGCGGCAGGGTGCTGCCGCCGAGGGCGCCGGCCAGGAGGCCGGTGAAGTGGCGGCGGTCAATGGGCATGACGTTGTCTCAGAATTGGGTGCCGGATTGAAGTATCAGAGGACCTGAAGCCGGGCTCAGGCCCAGGAATCAAAATCCTTCTCGTAGGGGATGCCCAGTCCGTCCAGCCACTTCTTCACGTCGTAGTAGTCCTCGAAGCGCTTCTGAATCAGCGCCAGGAGCGCTGTGTCGCCGGAGAGCGTGAACGGCGGTGTCCCGGCCTCCGCGGCCAGCAGGTTCAGGAGGCCGGCCTTCTGCTCCGGTACCAGAATCATGAGAAACGCGGCATCACGCCCCAGCGACTGCTGTGCCTGGTCGCTGAAATCGTAGAGCTCGATGACCAGGCTGCCGTCCGGCCGGATCGAGGCGGAGGAGGCGGTCTGGGGGAGCCGGCCGCGAAGCTTCACCTGGGCGTCAGTCATGGTGCCGTGACGCGGGGCTCAGCGGGAGGAGAAGGCGGGCCGCGAGGGGCATGGGATCGGGGAACCGGGTTAGAGGATATACCGCCGCAGATCCCCGTCATCGATGATCTTCTCCAGCCGCTGCCGCACCCGCTCCCGGTCGAAGACGATCCGTTTCTCCGGGTAATTCGGCAGCTCGAACAGGACCTCATCCATCACGGTGGACATCACCGTATGCAGGCGGCGCGCGCCGATGTTCTCCATGCGGTCGTTGGCCACACAGGCCACCCGGGCCACCTCCGCGATGCCGTCCTCCGTGAACACCAGCTCGGCGCCCTCGGCGGCGACCAGCGCCATGTACTGGCGGGTGAGCGAGTTCTCCGGCTCGGTCATGATGCGGACGAAGTCCGCTTCGGTGAGCGGGGTCAGCTCCACCCGGATGGGAAAGCGGCCCTGCAGCTCGGGGATCATGTCGGAGGGCTTGCTGACGTGGAACGCCCCCGCCGCGATGAAGAGAATGTGATCGGTGCGCACGTAGCCGTAGCGGGTCTGCACCGTGCTGCCCTCGACGATGGGCAGCAGATCCCGCTGCACCCCCTCGCGGGAGACATCGGGCCCCGGGGTGCCGCGCTCACCCGCGATCTTGTCGATCTCATCGATGAACAGGATGCCGTGATTCTCGGTGCGGTCGAGCGCCTCGTTGACGACGTCATCCATGTCCACCAGCTTCTTGAGCTCCTCGTCCACCAGGATGCGCCGCGCCTCTGGCACCCGGACGGTCCGGCGCTTCTTCCGCCGGGGGAGCATGTCCTGCATCATCTCCATGAAGTTGATCTGCTCCCCCTCCATCCCCTGGCCGGGCTGCATCATCTCCAGCATGGGGTAGCCCTGCGGGGTGACCTCGATGTCCACCTCGCGCTCGTCCATTCGGCCGTCGCGCAGCAGCTGGCGGAGCTTCTCGCGCGAGCGATCCCGCCGGTCCGCCTCCCCCTCCCCCTCCCCCTCAGCCTCCTGGCGCGCCTGCCCGCCAGGGCTCACCACGAAGATCCCGGGTCGGCCCGCGCGCTCGGCCCCCGGCGGCGGCTCGGGGGCGGGCGGCAGCAGAATGTCCAGCAGCCGCTCCTCGGCCCGCTGCTCGGCCGTGGGGTAGACCTCGTCCTCGCGTTCGGCGCGCACCATGGTGATGGCGGCGTCCACCAGCTCCCGGACCATGGATTCCGCGTCCCGGCCCACGTAGCCCACCTCGGTGAACTTGGTGGCTTCCACCTTGATGAACGGCGCCCCCGCCAGCCGGGCCAGGCGGCGGGCGATCTCGGTCTTGCCCACGCCGGTGGGCCCGATGAGGATCAGGTTGTAGGGGGTGATCTCGTCGCGGATGGCCTCGGGCGTCTGGGCCCGGCGCCAGCGGTTGCGGATGGCGATGGCCACCGCCCGCTTGGCGGCGGTCTGCCCGATGATGTAGCGATCGAGTTCCGCCACGATCTGCGGCGGGGGCAGCTCTTCCAGCCAGGGTGGCGGCGCGCCCTGCTCGGACGTCGAAGGGACCGGATCGGGGGTCGAGGTCACGCGAACTCCTCCAGCACTGCGGCGCCGGTCCCGTCCGCGGGACCCGCCGCATCTATTGTTGAATTCAGGACGGCGACTGGCGCGGCGCGTCCAGGCGCCGGCTCACAGTTCCAGGATGGTGAGGCTCCGGTTGGTGAAGACGCAGATGTCCGCCGCGATGCCCAGGGAACGCTCCACCACCTCCCGGGCGGCGAGCCGCTCATCGGGCAGGAGCGCCCGGGCGGCCGCGAGCGCAAAGTTGCCGCCCGATCCCACCGCCAGAATCCCGTCATCCGGCTCGATCAGCTCGCCACCTCCCGAAAGGAGAAAGGTGTGCTGCAGGTCTGCCACCACCAGCAGCGCCTCCAGCCGCCGGAGGATCCGGTCGCTGCGCCAGTCCTTGGCCAGCTCCACCGAGGCCCGTGGCAGATTGCCGGGAAAGCGCTCCAACTTCTCCTCGAACTTCTCGTACAGCGTCAGTGCGTCGGCCACCGAACCGGCGAACCCTGCCAGCACCTTGCCCCCCTTGAGCGTCCGGACCTTGGTGGCGTTGGCCTTCACCACGGTCTCCCCGATGCTGACCTGACCGTCCCCGCCGAGGGCGACGCGCCCGTCTTTGCGGACCGTGATGATGGTGGTGCCGTGGTAGGTGGCCATGGGCTCGGGGGTGGGGGGAGGGGGAGGGAAAGCTGTCAGCTATCGGCTATCAGATAGCGGGTGCGGCGGAAACGGGCAACCCCACCCTCGGGCCGCGGACAACTGAGAGCGGAGAGCAGATGGCTGTCCTACGCCCTCGGATGCGCCTTCTGGTACACCTTCTTCAACCGTTCCACGCTGGTGTGGGTGTAGATCTGGGTGGTGCTCAGGCTGGCGTGGCCCAGCAGCTCCTGCACGGCGCGGAGGTCGGCGCCGGCGTCCAGCAAGTGGGTGGCGAAGGTATGCCGCAGGGAATGAGTCTTGAGTCCCTCCGCGCCGATGCTGTCCAGGGCGCGGTGCACCACCCTTTGGACGGTGCGCGGAGTGAGCCGCCGTCCCTGCCGCCCCACGAAGACCGCGTGGCGGTCCCCCCGGACGGTCCGGGTCTCCTCCTCCCGCCGCTTCAGATAGCCGCGGAGGGCCCGGCTGGCGCGGGAGCCCAGGGGGACGAGCCGTTCCTTGCGGCCCTTGCCGCGCACCTTTACCTGATCCGAGAGGAGGTCCAGATCCGAGAGGTTGAGGCCGGTCAGCTCCGACAGCCGCAGCCCGCTCGAGTAGAACAGTTCGAGGATGGCCAGGTCCCGCTGGCCGGCGGGGTCCGGCCCGGCGGCGCGCTGTTCGGCGCTCTCGAAGAGGAGTTCGGTGCGATCGCGGTCCAGGTACCCGGGTAGCTTCCGCGCCGCCCGGGGCGTGCGCGCGGCCCGAACAGGCGAGCGCTCCAGGCCATGGTGGGTCTGCAGGAACCGGTACAGGGCACGGATGGCGGAGAGGGCGCGGGCCATGGACCGGCGGGCCAGGCCGCGGCGCTCCAGTTCGCCCAGGAAGCCGCGGAGCGCCAGCCGGTCTACCGTGGTGAAATCCCACTCGCCGCCGGTGTGCCGATTGAGGAATTCCGTGAATGCCTCGAGGTCACGGCGGTAGGCCGTGAGGGTGTGGGGCGAGACCTGGCGTTCCTTTTCGAGGTGCTCGAGGAACGCGGCGACCTCGGGTCGGCCCGGCGACTCGGCGACTCGGCGCTTCGAGCTCATGACAGGCCCTGGAGCCAGTCATCAAAGTCTGCGGTTGCTCGAGTCACGAGGCGCTCCTTCTTCTCTTCCTTCTTCTCTCTCTTCCGGCCGCCGGCGCGTCGGGCTGTCGGATCGTCGGCCAGCGGCTCCACCAGGCCGAAGTTGGCGTTCATCGGCTGGAAGTGGCGGGGGTCGGCCTCCCGAAGATAGCGATAGAGTGCGCCGAGCATCGTCGTGGCCGGCGGCACGGAGACCGGCTTTCCCGACAGCCGCCGGGCCAGGTTGATCCCGGCCAGCAGCCCGGTGCCCAACGACTCGGTATAGCCCTCCACCCCGGTGAACTGCCCGGCGAAGAACAGGGTGTCGTCGTCGGGCGCGGTCAGCGCGGGGCCGAGACAGGCAGGGCTGTTGAGGTAGCTGTTGCGGTGGATGCTGCCGTAGCGCAGGAACTCCGCCTGCTCGAGCCCCGGCACGGTGCGAAAGACCCGTTGCTGGTCCGGGATGCGCAGCCGGGTCTGGAAGCCCACCAGGTTCCACATCTGTCCCGCCTTGTCCTCCCGCCTGAGCTGCACCACCGCGTAGGGTTCTCGCCCGGTCCGGGGGTCGGGGAGACCCACCGGCTTCATCGGCCCGAAGCGGAGCGTCTCCGGGCCGCGGCGCGCCATCTCCTCCACCGGAAGGCAGCCTTCGAAGTACGGCACCGCGTCGAACTCATGGGCGGTGAACTGGTCGGCGGTGGTGAGCAGGGCGATGAACTGCTCGTACTGCTCCCGGGAGAAGGGGGCATTGAGGTAGTCGTCGCCCTCGCCCTTGCCGTAGCGGGAGAGGGCATAGATCCGCGACTCATCCAGCGACTCGCGGCTCACGATGGGAGCGATCGCGTCGTAGAAGGAAAGCGATCGGGCGATTGGGCGATTGGGCGATTCGACCGCGGAGCCAACTTCGGGCCTTTCGGCGTCAGCAGCCCGCCGGGTCTCCCGGATTACGGATGCCTCCCCCCCGCCCGCCCCGAGGCCGACTCGCCCAATCCCCCAATCGCCCAATCGTCCAGCCGCCGCAGGATCACCTGGGCCAGCCGCTCGGAGGTGAGCGGACCCGTGGCTACCACGCCGGGCGACGGCAGCGCGGTCACCTCACCGGTGACGATCGTGATCCGCGGATGGGCGCTGATCCGCTCGTGCGCCAGCCGGGAGAAGACCTCGCGGTCCACCGCCAGGGCGGAGCCGGCGGGCACCCGGGCCTCGTCGGCGATAGGCAGGAGGAGGCTTCCCAGGCGGCGCAGCTCGTTCTTGAGCAGGCCGTGGGCGTTGCTGAGGTCGGTGGACTTGAAGGAGTTGCTGCAGACCAGTTCGGCCACCCGGCCGGTCTGGTGCGCCGGGGTGGAGACGGCGGGGCGCATCTCGTGCAGCTGGACCTCGATGCCGCGCTCGGCGAGGGCCCACGCGGCTTCGGAGCCCGCGAGTCCCCCGCCGACGACGCGGACGGTCACGTGGCCGCCGCCTCCTCCACGTCCATCACCACGACCCGGTGCTGGCACTTGAGGCAGGTGCGGGTCTCTCCCTCGGCCTTGCTGATCTTCTTCTCCATGCCCACCCAGCCGCAGCTGGGACAGGTCTCGACCACCGGCCGGTTCCAGGTGGAGAAGTCACAGGCGGGATAGCGGATGCAGCCCCAGAACGACTTGCCCTTCTTGGTGCGGCGCTCCGCCAGATCGCCGACATCGCACTTCGGGCATTTCATGCCCAGCGGGATCGAGCGGGTACCCTTGCACTCGGGATAGCGGGTGCAGGCCAGGAACTCGCCGAAACGGCCGGTCTTGATCACCATGGGCGCCTGGCACAGGTGGCACTTCTCGTCGGTGGGACGGTCCGGCGCCCGGGCCTTCTTGAGCGACTTCACATAGTCGCAGGTGTCCTTGTACTTGACGCAGGCGAAGTAGGGCCCGAACCGTCCGGTGCGGAGTTCCACCTGGGAGCCGCACTTGGGGCACTTCTCCTTGGCCAGCTCCTCGGTATCGAGCCCGTGAGCTTCGGCCACGATGGCGCCGAGGTTGACCTCCTTGAGCGCCTTGGAGAACGGACCGTAGAAGTCCGAGAGCACGCGCTGCCACTTGAGCTCGCCCTCCTCGATCTTGTCCAGTTCCTCTTCCATACCGGAGGTGAACTCGACGTTGAAGATCGAGGGGAAGCTGTCCACCATGATCCGTTCGACCGTCTCCCCCAGTTCGGTGGGCGTGAAGCGACGCTGCTCCACCTTCACGTACTCCCGCGCCGTGAGCGTGCTGATGATCTGGGCATACGTCGAAGGACGGCCGATGCCGAGCCGCTCCAGCTCCTTGACCAGGCTGGCTTCGGAGAACCGGGGCGGCGGCTCGGTGAAGTGCTGGTTCGGGGTGATGGCGCGCACCTCGACCGTATCGCCCTGGGCCAGTGGCGGAATCGGCGGCAGATCGTCCATCGTCTTGCCCTCTTCGGCCTCCCGCCCCTCGGTATAGAGGATGTGATAGCCGTCGAAGATCATGACCGAGCCCGTGGCGCGCAGGAGATAGCGGCCCAGGTCGAAATCCACGATGGTCATGTCGTAGATTGCTGGGTTCATCTGGGAGGCGACGAACCGCTGCCAGATGAGCTGATACAACCGGAACTGGTCCGGCTCGAGGTACTGCTGCATCTCCTCCGGGCGCCGGCGCACATCGGTCGGGCGGACCGCCTCGTGCGCGTCCTGTACCCGGGCCGACTTGGAGGTGTAGGTGTTGGGGGAGGCCGGCAGGTAGGGACTGGGATACTGGCTGGCGATGTACTCGCGCACCGCGGCAATGGCGGTATCCGAGACCCGCACCGAGTCGGTCCGCATGTAGGTAATCAGACCCGCCGGCGCGTCCTCACCGACCTCGATGCCCTCGTAGAGATCCTGCGCCGCGCGCATGGTACGGCGGGCGGAGAAGCCCAGCTTCTTGGCCGCCTCCTGCTGCAGCGTGCTGGTCGTAAACGGCGCACCGGGGCGCTTCCTGCGGTTCTTCTTCTCGACCTTGCTGACGATGAACGGCAGTTGCTTCAGGTCCCGGACCACGGCTTCCGCCGCGGCCGCGGTACCCAGGACCGGATTGTGGCCGTCGACCTTCTTGAGCTCCACCTCGAAGGTCTGGCCGCCCTTGGCGCATTCCGCCTCGATGGTCCAGTACTCGACCGGGGTGAACGCCCGGATCGACCGCTCCCGCTCCACGATCAGCCGAAGCGCCACCGTCTGCACCCGGCCGGCGGAGAGGCCGGTCTTGATGCTCTGCCAGAGGATGGGGCTGGCCTTGTAGCCCACCAGCCGGTCGAGGATGCGGCGCGCCTGCTGGGCGTTGACCAGGTCGTCGTTGACGACGCCCGGCTTGGCCATCGAGGCCTTGACCGCCTCCTTGGTGATCTCCTCGAAGCGGACCCGGTGCACCGGCGCCGCGGTGTCGAGCTGGCTGGCCACGTGCCAGGCGATGGCCTCGCCCTCGCGGTCCGGGTCGGTGGCGAGGTAGATCGCAGAAGCGCGCTTGGCGGACTTCTTGAGGTCCGCCAGCGTCTGGGTCTTGCCTTTGATGGTGACGTACTGTGGCTCGAAGTTGTTGTCCACGTCCACCCCGAGCTTGCGGGTGGGGAGGTCGCGGACATGCCCCACGGTGGCCTTCACCTCATAGCCCCGGCCAAGGTACTTGCCGATGCTCTTGGCTTTGGTAGGCGACTCGACGATGACCAGGGCATTGCCACTGGGAACATCAGCCGTCTCCACCGACTTCCGCCGCGGAGCCCGCGGCTTCTTCGCGGGGGCCGCGGCCGCAGGCGTCTTGGCGGCGCTGCGAGCCTTGGGCGACTTGGCGGGCTTGGCGGATTTGGGCTTCTTGGTAGTTGGCATGCGCTCCCGATCTAGCCAGCGAGTGTCATCGGCGGATCCTCACCGAGCGGACACAAGAAAACGCGTCCTGTAGCAAATTGGCAAGGAGCGACTTCTCAACTCGCTTCTGGGCAACCAGTTACGATCCCCAGCCGGCCTGGGTGCGGACCACCTCGAGGAGGTTCTCCAACACCTGGGCGGGAGTGCGCGCATCTCCCTTAGCCTCATAGTCCGCTTGGCTATAGAAGGGCTCGCGCTCGCGGAGCAGGTCCCGCATCCGGGCCACGGGGTCGCTCCCCACCAGCATCGGCCGGGTGCCCTCGCCGCCCGCGCGGTTCGCGGCGGTCGTAGCCATCACCTTCAGATAAATGACGAATCCGCTGGTGCGCGCCGAATCCAGCGCCCCGGGCTGGACCGCCCAGCCACCGCCCGGCGCGATCACCGTGGGCGGGCCTTCGAGCGTCCGGGCCACGACTTCGGCCTCCAGCTGGCGAAAGCGCGGCTCGCCGTCCTCGGCGAACACCTGGGCCACCGGCTTCTGCATCCGGCGCACGATCACCGCATCGGTGTCCACGAACGGGGCGCCCAGCTTCTCGGCCAGCATCCGGCCCAGGGTGGTCTTGCCCGCCCCGGGCAGTCCGATCAGCACAATGTGTCGCTTCATCCATCCTCCTCCGGTGCCCCGGCGGCGCCGACCGCGGTCCAGCGCTCGGCCAGCTGCGCGAGGTAACCGTCGAAGTTGCGCCGCATTTCCCGCAGTGAGTCCCCGCCAAACTTGTCCACCATCGCCTCTGCCAGCACCAGTGCGGTTACCGCTTCGGCGATGACGCCCATCGCGGGGACCGCGGTCACGTCGGAGCGCTCGCTCTGGGCCCTCGCCGCCTGGCCGGTGCGGAGGTCCACCGTGGGCAGGGGCGACATGAGCGTTGCGATCGGCTTCATGCCCACGCGGATGACTAACGGTTCACCGGTCGTCATGCCACCTTCGAGGCCGCCGGCGTTGTTGGTGCGGCGGCGGTAACCACCGCGGAGGGCCGGGGTCGGCGCGGGGACGCCGGGAGTGGCTGCAGCGTCGATCGGATCGTGCACCTCCGACCCCGGCCGCCGGGCGGCTTCGAACCCCATGCCAATCTCAACCGCCTTCACCGCGGGAATAGACATGAGTACGGCGGCCAGCCGGCCATCGAGCTTGCGATCCCAGTGCACGTGGCTCCCCAGCCCCACCGGCAGCCCCCGGACGACCACCTGGCACTCGCCGCCCAGGGTGTCCCCGTCCTTGCGGGCCTTGTCGATCCTGGCGATGATCGCCGTCTCGATGCTGGGGTCGAGGACCCGCACCTCGGAACGGTCGGCACTGGCGTTGAGCGGCGCCGGCAGGTCCTGGGCACCGCCCGCAGGCGGGGGGACGTGAATGCCGCCGAGGGAGACCACATGGCTCCCTACCTCGACGCCGAACTCCTCCAGCAGCCGCCGGGCGAGCGCCCCGGCCGCCACCCGGGCGGCCGTTTCCCGCGCGCTGGCGCGCTCCAGGACGTCGCGGGCATCGGTCCGGTCGTATTTGAGCACTCCGACCAGGTCGGCGTGCCCGGGGCGGGGCCGATTGAGGCGGCGGCGCCGCGCCTCCCCCGGGGTGCCCTCCGCCGCCATGATCTCCTCCCAGTTGGTCCAGTCCCGGTTGTGCACGGCCATGGCGACGGGGCTGCCCAAGGTCTCGCCGGCCCGCACACCCGAGAGCCACTCGATACGATCCTTCTCGATTTTCATCCGGGCTCCCCGCCCGTAGCCCATCATCCGCCGCCCCAGCTCCCGGTCCACCGCCTCGGCGGTGACCGGCAGCCCCGCCGGCAGCCCCTCCACGATCGTGACGAGGGCCTTGCCGTGGGACTCGCCGGCGGTGAGGAGGCGGAGGGGCATCGGTGGTGTCGGTATGGGCGGAATGCTATCAGCTATCAGCTATCGGCTATCGGCTATCGAGTGCCGGCCAGCGGCGAGAGTGTCGGCCCGGGGGGAGGCGGCGGAGGGCCTTCGGCCCCCCGCCCGCGCTGCTGGTAGCCGATAGCAGATAGCTGTAAACAGCGAAGCCCGACCCAGTGGCCGGGCTCGCTCGGGAACTCCGTCTGAGCCGGCCGCTATTCGCTGCCGTCGTCAATGATTCTGGGCGTGACCAGGATGATAAGGTCGCGCCGGCTTTCCGTGGTCTGGCTGAATCCGAACAGGCCGCCTACCACCGGCAGGGCCGAGAGCAGCGGCACACCGCTGCGGGTCTTGGTGACCTCGGTGACAGTCAGGCCGCCGATCACCGCGGTCTCGCCGTCGTTGACGAGCAGCTGGTTCTTGGCGTTCTGCTTCCGGATGGTGAAGCCGAGGTCCACCGCCGACAGCAGCCGGATGTCCGAGCGCTCCGCCTCGAGCTGCATCAGCACCTGGCGGTTGTTGGTGACGTGCGGCGTGACCTTCAGCTGGATGCCGGTCTCCTTGAACTGCACGGTGGCCTGGGGCTGTGTGGCCCCGCCGCCGGCGCCCGCGGATCCGAAGTCCACGATGCGGACCGGGATGTCCTCGCCGACCTTGATGATCGCCTCACGGTTGTCGAGGGTGGTTATGGACGGCTCGGCCTGCACATCGGCCAGGTCCACCCGCTGGAGGGCGTCGATGAAGCTGGTGAACTTGAAGCCGCCGATGGTGGCGCTCCAGATCAGGTTCAGCGCCGGGGAGCTGATGAGGGCCTCGGCGTTGGCCATGGCGCCGATGCCTTCGCCGGCGAAGACGATCGTGTTCGGGCTGAACGCGTCTCCGGTGGAAGGATCGGTGCGCTGGCGCAGCTTGTTGAAGAACGGTCCGTCGTCGGCACCGAGGTCGTACTTGACCCCGAGCGCTTCGATGTTGGTCCGGTCCACGAAGATGATCTTGGACTGGATCGAGATCTGCGGCGTGCGGATGTCGAGGTTCTTCACGAAGTCACTGACCGTCCCGACCTTGCTGCCGGTCTCGGTGATGATCAGGGAGTTGGTGGTGGTGTCGGCGACGACGGTGCCCCGCTTGGAGAGCACCGACTTGACGCTGGGCAGCAGCTGGCTGGCGCTGGCGTAGTTGACCGGCACCATGCGGGTGGTGAGCGGCTCCAGGGAGTCCAGCGAGGCCAGCGCGGCAGGGGAGTCCACCCGGATGATGCCGCCGGGCAGCTGGATCGCCTGCAGGCCCTGGGTGGCCAGCACCGCGGCAAAGGCCTCGGTCCACGGCTGGTTCTTGATCTCGGCCGTGACCTCGCCCTTGATGTCCTTGCCAAGAATGATGGTCCGGCCGGAGAAGGCGGCGAAGCCGGCGATGACGTCGCCGATGTTGGCCCGGTCCCAGGTCACCGTGATACGGGCCGCCGGCTGCTGGGTCGTGGCCGGCAGCTCCGCCGCCAGCCGCACTTCGGGCCGGGCACGGGACACCGCCGGAACGGGAGGCGGAGTCAGCTCCGCCGGGCTCAGGCTCGACCAGGACAGGAAGGTCCGGTCGGCGCCGAAGCGCACCCGGACCGCGTCGTTGCCGCGGTCGAGCTGGTAGTCGCGCGCCGCGTCAAGATCGATGACGATCCGCACGACGTCGGGCCGGAACTGCGAGTAGCGGATATCCCGGATCCCGGCGCGCTGGACACCGTCGTAGTTGGCACCGGTGCGCTTGAGGGTGGCGCCGACCAGATCCACCACGAGGCGATCGGGAGACCGCAGGACGAAGTCCCGGACCTCCACCGCGCCGTCGACGGCGATGACGATCTCGGCGTGGCCGGGCGTGGCGACGAGGCTGACAGCCGTCACCTGGCCGGCGGGGTCGTGGTCGTCGGCCCGCAGCGGCGCCGCGGCCAGCGGCGACAGCAGCAGGCAGGCCCCGAGTGCCAGCCAGGGGGCGGTGGGGAACGTACGCGTCATGGGGTCTGCTCCTCCCTCTTGCGGAGCGACAGGGTCTCCTGGCGCTCGAATCCGATGTCCTCGACGGTAAAGACCACATCTGACTGCCGGATCTGAGCCACCTTGAGGCGGCCAAGCCGGTCGCCCACGCGCAGGCTCCAGCGCTTCTGGGTCGTTTTGTCTCGCAGCACCGCGACGCTGTTGCTGGCACGGCGCTGATCCAGGTACACACCGACCAGGAGCAGATCGCCGAACTCGGGGCCGATCTTGTCCTGGGAGATCAGGGACACGAACGGATCGCGCGCGCCCCCGCTGTAGGTGAACGTCTCGCGCAGCACTTCAGTCTCGCGCGCCAGCCGCAGGGAATCGGTGCGGATGCTGTCGGCCTGGGCCCGGCGGACCGAGTCCTGACGGGCGCGTTCAGCCAGCTGCCGGAGCGAGTCCTGCTTGGCCCGCTCCCGCACCTGACGGATGGAATCGGCACGCATGACCTGCTGCTGCTGCGGAGTCAGGGCGGGCTTGGTAGCCGGCGCGGCCACCGTTGGCCTGGTCGTGTCGGGTTTGGCGGCGGTGGCCGCCGGCTTGGCCGGAGTGGCTGCCGGTTTGGTGGTATCGGGCCGGGCCGGCTGGGCTCCAGAGTCCGGCTTGGTCGCTACCTGAGCCGGCTTGGCCGCGGGCGGGTTGCCACAGGCCTGGATCACCTCCGGCTGGATCATTCCCTTGGGAGCGGACGCCATTCGCCGCTTGCCCTCCGCACTCCGGGAAAGCACCTGGACCACGGAGTCGCTGCAGGTGGTGAAGCGGGCGCGCAGGGTGGAATCCTGCGCCGCCGCCCGCGCCAGGGAATCCCGCCGCGCCCGATTGGCGGCGAGGTCCACCGACGCGGCTTCTTTCTTCTCGCCGCAGGCCAGGCTCCCCAGCGCCAGACCCAGAAACGCGGCGCGCCATAGCGTCTCAGGTGCCACTGGCCGTGTCCTCCGGGCTGAGAGTCTTCACGAAGGTGCGGATCTGGAAGCGGGCCTCGAGCAGCGCCCCTGAGCTGTCACCGAGCGCCTTGGCGCGATTGAGATCCACCGCGTCAATGCTCAGCTCCACCGGGACGATGATGCGCTGCAGGCTGGCCACATCCGAGATGAACTCGCCCAGCTGGTCGTACCGACCCACCACGGCGTACTGGTACTTGTAGGTCTCGAACGGCGCCGGCCCAGGCTCGGCGGGGAGCGGCTGGAAGGTGGCCACCTGGACCCCCCGGATCTTGGCGCGGGTCGAGATCTCGTCCATCAGGTTAGCCACTTCGTTGCGGTCCGGCACCAGCCGCCGGAGCAGTTCCAGACTGGCCCGGTAGCCCCCCAGCCGGCGCCGCAGGTCCTCGACGCTGCCCGAGGCGAGCAGCTTCTTGGCGGTGTCGGTCAGAGCGCTGAGCGAGTCGATGGACTTCTGCCGGGCGGCCACGCTGTCCTGAGTCTGCCGCACGCCACGAAGGCCGAGGGTATCGAGCCCCGTCCCGGTGTAGCCGAGGTAGCCCACCGCCGCGGCCAGGAACACCATGAGCAGCGGGACCTGCTTGTCCTGCGGGATACCAGCCATGGGTTACCTCACCGACTGGCTGAGGGGGACCGTGCGGATATAGGCCGAATCCGCCCGCTGGAACTGCGCCGTGATCACGAACTGGGTCACCGCGCGCTCCTTCTCCAGAATGGTCTTGGCCTCCAGCGGCGTCACTTCCGCCAGCCACGGGGAGGCTTCCAGCTGCCGCATGAAGCGGGTGTAGGCCTGCAGGTCCATCGTCCGGCCCTCGATGCGGAACCGGAGCGGCGGCTTCTTGACGGTCACCGCCGTGTCCGCGGTCGGACGGCCGGTGCTCTGGGTCCGCACATCCACCAGCCAGGTATACGGCGGCAGGGCCTTGGCCACTTCATCCAGCACATGCGGCCAGACGTAGCGATCGCCATCCACGCCGCGGATGGTCGAGATCTGCGCCAGCAGTGAGTCGCGGATGGCCTCCGCCCGGCGCTTCTGCTTGAGGAGGTTGTCGAACCGTTTGTGCTCGTCGCGGACCTGTTCGAGGCGCGGGCCGAGGGAGCTGAACTCCCGGTTGGTGGTGACGAAGGACCAGCCCAGCCAGCCGGCGACACCGATGCAGGCTGCCGCGGCGCCGACGAGGAAGGGGTCCTTGACCTTGGTTCCGGCGGCCTTGATCCGTTCGAGGATCTGCCGCGGACCACCACCGGCGGCCTTGCGCTTCTGGCCGGGTCGGAGATTGACCGTGATCATCATAGGGAGCGGTCTCCGGGCGCGGGGATCAGGCGGCTGACCTGAGCGCGAGCCCGATCGGCAGCATCAGCAGCGGGGAGATCTCGTCCATGTTCATGGTGGAGAACACACCCTCTGCCACGCGCAGCCGCGCGAGCGGATTAGCCAGTTCGACCGGCAACCGGAGCCGGTCGGCGAGTACCTTGTTGAGCCCGGGGATGCGACCGCCGCCCCCGGTAAGCCACAGCCGGGAAATTCCGCTGGCCGACCGGCTGGCCGACTGCAGGAACGCCGCCGCCCGTTCGATGCCTACGGCCAGCTCCTCGCCGCGGGTCTCGAGGAAGGGGTCGAGGATTTCATTGCGCTCGAAGCCCTGGAGCAGCTGATCGGCCTCCTCCGCAGACAGCCCGCGCTCGCGCTGGATGTCCTCGCGAAAGCGCCGGGTCCCCACCGGCAGGTCCCGGGTCAGGACGGGAATGCCGTCCTCCAGGATGTTGATATTGGTCATCTCGTGGCCGATGTTCACCAGGCCCACCACCCCCCGCATCTCGTCCGGGTAGTTGACCTCGAAGGCGTTGTGCAGGGCGAAGGCGTCGACATCAATGATGCCAGGGGCCAGCCCAGCCTCCGCCAGCAGCGCCACCTTGTTCTCCACCAGCTCCCGCTTGGCGGCCACCAGCAGCACCGTCATCTGGAGCCCCTCACCTTCGGGGTCCAGGATCTGGAAGTCCAGCTCCACATTCTCCATGTCGAACGGGACGTGCTGCTCGGCCTCCCAGCGGATCACCTCGCGGGCATCGGCCTCTTTCATCCGGTCCATCTGGATCTTCTTGATTATGACGTCCCGCCCACCCACGGCGATGACCACCTGCTTGGACTTGACCCCCGCCGAGGCGAGCAGCCCCTTGATGGCGTCCGCGACGATCCCGGGGTCCATGATCTCACCTTCCACGATCGCGTCGTCCACCACGCTCGTGTAGGCGACCTTGGTAAGGACCGGATCGCCGGTGCCATGGGTGATGGCCACCAGCTTGATGAGGCCCGATCCAATATCCAGGGCCACAGTGGTTTTCTTGCGGCTGAAGAGCCCCATAGTGTCCGACCAGGTCTGAAGCTGAGATAGGGAGTGGCAGGCTACGCTACAACCCACCCCGGATTTTGTCAAGCTCTCAATCTGCTTGAAGTCAAAACAACCAACCCATTGGAAAAATGCAACTTATGTCGCGGTTAGTCATACACAGCTTGAGGGTAATCGCCCCTTTTCAGACCTACTAGCAGGGCTCGTACCGCAATCCTGGGCTAGTATCGGCCCCCAAGCTGCTTTAGTTGAGGTGGCTAAGCTTAAGTTATTGTAATCAAACGACTAAGCGGAAAAAGCCCAGGTAGGCCCTTGTGAGGCCAGCCCCCGGGCTCTCGCCGAGCAAAGACAGTGCGGCGGGCGACCCGTGAGGATCGCCCGCCGCCTGCCGGTCAGCGGAGGCCTAGTAGCAGGCCGGCGCGCCTTCCTGGGTCACGGCCGGGTCCGGGGAGTTGGCCACCGGGCCGGTGAAGACACCACACTCGGTCGGGGAGGTAGTCACCGCCGGGTTGGTCGCCGTCGCGCTCCAGCCAGCAGCGTCGACGTAGGTGATGGTCACCACGTTGCCCGTGCTGGGCGAGAAGACCAGGATGCCAGCGCCGCCGGTGCCGTTGGTCTGGGCCAGCGCGTTGTGGCTGCCGGCGTAGTCGTTGTTATCCGAGAAGAACGCTTCCTGCGCGGTCACCAGATTGCGCAGGTCGGACTTCATGGAGGCAACGATCGCCTTCTGCTTGGTGTTGGCGAACTTCGGGATCGCGATGGCGGCCAGAATGCCGATGATGACCACCACGATCAGAAGCTCAATAAGAGTAAAGCCCTTGCGATTCATACTGCCTCCCCCTGGATGACTGATGGTTACCCGCCCAACCCATTGATGCTCACCCCCTCAGGGGGCAACCCATATGCCACAACCAGTCGAATAGCGATAAATGGTTGGGGGACATAGCGTTAACTTGATTTTTGCAGTCTGCGGCGGTTCCCCGCAATTCAGCCGATGTGCCGGATTTTGCGGGAATTCTTTCCCCTCTCGGCGACTTGCCAGACTTTTCAGGGCCCGCGCCAGGTCCCGCGGGGCACCATCCTGAGTGGTCTGGCGCTGCCGTCCACCGCACGGTGGACGGCGCAGGCCGACCGCCCGACCCGAGCCGAATCCGCCACGAGCAGGCTCCCCTGTACCAGGGTGATGCCGAAGACCTCCGCCCCATCACGCAGGGTGACGTCTCCAAGCGCCAGAACCACGCCATCAAAGCGGGCCGAGCCGCTCAGCAGCAGGTCACCGGCTGCGAGCAGGAGGCCCTGGCCCGCGCCACCCGAGATCTCCGTCCCCGGGGTCGCAGCGACGATGGGGAAGTAATCACCACACGGAGCACCGGGATTGCGGGGGTCCCCCCAGTTGTCTCGCTGGGTTCGGTCGCACACACCGCCCGCCTGCGCAGGTGCGGGCATGACGACGCCCGACACCGCCGCATCCTGATGCGCGACCAGCGTAGCCAGGGAGGAGAGGCCGAGCCCCCCGAAGAGGGCCGCCGGGAGGCCCGAGTCCGCCGCGATCGGTGGAGTGCCGCTCAGGCAGGTCAGGCCCGGGCAGGTGAGGGAGGCGACAGCCCCCGGCGCCAGCCCCAGTGCCAGGCTGGGCGCTCCCACAGGGGGACAGACCGAGTCCCATCCTGCAGGCACGGCGTCCTCTCCCTGAACCCCACGGTCTGCCGCGATGCTGACGCCGGCGACAACCAGGGCCGCCACGCTGTCCGGGACCGCCAGCCCCTCGAGGCGTACGAGGCGGGCCAGGGCAGCCCGGGCAAGGAGGTGGCCGCCCGAGGTCCGCTGTTCGCCCGTGGAGCGCAGCAGGAACAGGCCCTTCCCCAAGCGGAGCAGCGTGTCATGCGAGACGGGTGCGCCTGGCGGTGTAGCCCCGGGGAGCCCTTGCGCCGCGCCCACCGTGAGGCGTCTGGCCAGGATCGGATCCCAAGCCGCCTCGGCCCGCTCCAGCCCGGCCTCCGCAACTGTCCGCACCTTGGCCTGGGCGAGGCTCCGGGTTGCCGTCATGGCACGAAGCCTGGCCGCTGAGAGGGCGAGGCCGCCCAGTCCGCCTAGCAGGATGATCAGCAGCAGGGCGGCGGGGAGAGCGCTGCCGGTTCGGTTCATGGGATGAGGTTCCCGGGCACAAGCACAACCGAGGCGCTGTCTGTATGCCCGGCAACGGCGCCCCTCAGTACCGCTGAGATCGAGCGCACCTGCCCCGGAGCCGCCGTAACCTGGCCGGTGGAGTCACGGAAGGTGAAATGGAGCCCGCCGGGCAAGAGGGGACCGGCCACCGGCTGGATTCCCTCGCCGGCGCTCACCGACCGGGTACCGAACCACCACGTGCCCAGCGAGCTGTACAGCCGTACCTGCATGACCTCAAACACCCTGGCGGGGACCAGGCTGGGAAGCCATCCCGGAGACGCCCGGGAGGTGTCCACCGCTGTGTGTAGGACCAGTGCGGAGAGTCCGGCACAGGTGCCGGTGGAGACTCCGAGGATCGGCAGCACCTGCCAGGGGACCGAATCGGCGCGGGTGGAATCCGCCCCGACATACAGCATGAGACTGTCGCGGCCCGGCTGCGGATACCGGGGGCCGCTCCACTGATTCTGCAGCAGTCGCACCTCGGTGGGTGCCACCAGGCAGGCCAGACCCACGCCCCGGCTGGCCCGCCAGGTCAGGGAATCACGGCCCACCCGGACCAGGTCGGTGCCAGACCCATCAGTCCCGGCGTCGGCGAGCTCGCTCTCGAGGAAGTCGAGGGCGGTATCGAAGCTGCGCTCCGTCTGGGCCGCCGCTTGGGCGAGCCGAACTGACCGCTCGGCCCCGAGACCGATCCGCACCACGACCCCACCGATCAGGGAGAGCAGAACCAGCCCGATGAGCATCTCGATCAGGGTAAACCCGCCACGGTCGCCTACAGACATGCCAGGAAACCGGCCGTGGTGTCGGTATGCTGTCCGCGCACTGTCGAGAAGCTGACGACGTAGGTGATATTCCGCCCGCCGGGCGCGGGACTCACCTGCCAGGCTAGCTGTGCACCCAGGCCTCCCGACATCTGGCTGCTGGCCAGGGGCTGGCAGCTGCCGCCCGCCAGCCGAACCGCGAGACGGAGCTGGCCGGTCTGGGCCGAGAGCAGGCGGGCAGCCCGGATGGCCCGGTTCCCTTCTCTGATGGCCCGCAGCGCATACACCGAAGTCGCGGCGTTGCCCAGTGCGGCGATGGCGAGGAGCGTGAGGGCGACGAGGCACTCCACGGTGCTGACGCCACGACGATTGCACGGCATCGACTCCATCCTGGTAAAGGATGGTGCCAGAGATAGGGGTGGACTGGCGGGACGAGGGGCACGGAAAGCTGCCGCCCGGTGCCGAAAACTGCCGGGTTGTTACGGGGCTTTGCCCGGGCGGGACTGCAGCGCGCTGTCTACCGCCTGGCTCACCAGCGCGACGTCCGGCTCACCCCGCGCCCGCTTGAGGGCGAGCTCCGCCTCCGCGGCAGACAGGCTGTCGATGTGAATCAGGGAGAAGATGAGCTTGCTCCGCGCCTTCCACTTCCGGGGTTCCCGGGCGAGGGCCTGACGCATGAAGAGCGCAGCCTGTGGGTACAGTCCGTGCTCGAAGAACCGGTCACCGAAGTCTTCATGCAGATCCGCATCCGCGTCGTAGAGCTGCAGGGCCATCCTGTAGTGCAACTCCGCCTGCCGCTGGAGCCCGCTCCGGTAAAGCACCCCCGCCTGGGCCCAGTGGGCGGTGTAGCTGAGCGGGGCATCCTCGACCACCTGGGCGAACAGGGTCGGGTTATCCCGCCAGACCGGCTGCCGCAGGGCACTGCGGACCAGGGCGGCCCCCACGAGCAGGAGGATACAGGCGGCGGTGAGCCGGGCGGCTGGGAGCGAGAGCGGTGGTGTGGCGGCCCGCCACCAGGTGAGCGCACCGCCGAGGAGCAGCAGCGCTCCGACACTGGGCAGGAACAGCGTCCGCTCGGCGAGCAGCACCCCGGTCGGGACCAGCAGGTTGCTTACCGGGAAGATCGCCAGCCCGATCCACAACACGCCGAGCGTCACGGCCGGCGCGGGCTGCCTGGCCTGCCAGGCCAGCAGCAGGACGGCGAGGAGCAGTATGCAGCCGAGCAGCTGGTCGGGGCCGAACCCGGTGGCGAGGGAAAGCTCCTGTGGCATGTAGTCGGACTGGAGGTGGAGCGGGAGGAACAGGAGCCGCACCCATTCAGGGACCACGGCGAGCATGGTGAGGCTCCGCTGTCCCCCGCCGACCTCCCGCAGCACGATATGCGGCACCTCGCCAACCACGCCACCCAGGACCGCAGTCCGGGCGGCCAGGTACCCCGCCACGACCAGTGCCAGCGCGGCATACCCGAGCCAGAGCGTGCGCAGTCGGTCCCCGAGGCGGCGGCCGTCGACAACCACGGTGCACTCGGCCACGGCCAGCAACCCGATCACCACGGCCCCGTGCTCCTTGGAGAACACTGAGCCGGCGGCACACACCACGATGGCTCCCCACCGCGCTGGGCCGAGTCCAGCTCCCTGCCGGCCCTGCAGGTACAGCAGCACCGCCAGAATGGCGAATCCGGCGGCCCACAGTTCGGACTGGCCCGAGACGTTGCCAACGACTTCGACGTGTACCGGATGCACTGCGAAGAGCAGCGCCGCCAGGCCCGCTGCGGCCGCAGGGAGGAGTCGGCGGAAACAGGCGAGGGTCAGCAGGGAGACCGCGACGAGCAACCCGATGCTGACGAGGTGAAACAGGAAGGGGGAGCCGTCGCCCAGCACCCATTGGAGCGTGAAGCCGGTGGTGGTCACCGGCCGGTAGAGCACGGCCACCACCTCGGGCGGCCAGTAGGATTCAGCGAAGCGGTGCCACAGCCCGGCCAGGGAGTGGAGGCGCGGGTTGTCCACGATGACGGGGATGTCGTCCTGAGCGAAGCGGTTGCCGAGACTGGTCACCGCTCCAAGGATCGCCGCCAGGGCGACCGCGGCGTACCAGCGCCAGGAACCCTCCCGCCCGGTGGAGGTCATTCGGTGCTGCCGGTTTCCTCGTAACGGGAGAGCTTCCGGTAGAGGGTGGAGGGATCGATCCCCAGGACCTCGGCGGCGCGGGTCTTGTTGCCACCCTCGGCCTGCAGCACGTACATGATGTAGGCCCGCTCGATCACCTCGAGGGTCGGATTGGGATAGGCGCGCTCCGCGACCAGCGGCTCCTTGCGGCGGCGGGTAATGCGCTCCGGCAAGGTGCTCGGCTCGATGATATCACCCCGGCTCAGCACCCAGGCGTGCTCGAGGGCGTTCTCCAGCTCTCGGACGTTGCCGGGCCAGTCATAGACCATGACCGCGTCCAGAGACTCGGAGGAGAGCGCCTTGGGGCCAGTCTCCTGTTCGGTGGCGAGCCGCTGGAGCGTGGCTTCCACCAGGAGCAGGATGTCCTCCCGGCGGTCCCTGAGGGGCGGCAGGTGAATGGTGATGACGTTGAGCCGGTAGAACAGATCGGAGCGGAAGCGCCCATGGCGGGCTTCTTCTTCCAGGTCCCGGTTGGTGGCAGCGATGATCCGGACATCCACCGGGATCGCCTCGGTGGCTCCCACCGGAATCGCCTCCCGTTCCTGCAGGACCCGCAGCAGCTTCACCTGCAGGGGCGGGGGCATCTCCCCCACCTCGTCGAGGAAGAAGCTCCCGCCGCGGGCGGCGGCGAACAGGCCCTGTTTGTCCCGCACCGCACCGGTGAACGACCCCTTCACGTGCCCGAACAGCTCGCTCTCCAGCAGGTTCTCCGGCAGTGCGCCGCAGTTGATGGACAGGAACGGCCCCTCGTTCCGGGCGGACAGGTTGTGGAGGTACCGGGCAATGACCTCCTTGCCGGTGCCGCTCTCTCCCTGGATCAGGACGGTGGATTCCGTCGGCGAGACCTGCTCCGCCAGCTTCATGACGTCCATGAACCGGCGCGACTTGCCGATGGGACGGCTCACCCCGGCCCGGTCGCGCCGCTTGATCTCCTGCCTGAGCTGCTTGTTCTCCACCCGCACCGCGCGGTACTCGCAGGCCCGGCGGAGGATCGCCACCAGCTCATCGTTGGCGAAGGGCTTCTGGATGTAGTAGTACGCCCCGGCGTTGACCGCGCCGATGGCGGTCTGCAGCGAGGCCTGGGCGGTCATGAGGATGACCGGCGTCATGGGGTCCTGTTCCCGGGCGGCGGTCAGAATGTCGAGCCCGCTGACCTGGGGCATCCGCACGTCGGTGAGAACCAGGTCATGGGTCCCCGCCTTGATGGCTTCCAGCCCGGCCTTGCCGCCTTGGGCAGTGGCCACCTCGAAGCCCTCCTTGCGGAGCAGGATCCGAAGGGTGTCGAGGATGCCAGATTCGTCGTCAATGACGAGGACCGTTGGTTTCTGACTCATGCCGCTTCCTCCGCCGCGCGCCTGGCAGGAAAGAAAATGGTGAAGGTGGTGCCCTTGCCGGGACCGGAGTCGAGGAGGACGAGGCCGCGATGGGCTTCCACGGCCCGCTGCACGATCGCGAGCCCGAGGCCGGTGCCCCCGGTCCGCCCGGTAACAAACGGCTGGAACAGCCGCTCGCGGAGATCCTCGGGGATGCCCGGTCCGTCGTCCCGCACCTCCAGACAGACCGGCTGTTCGATACTGCACCCGACGGGCAACTCGCCCGGGCGAGCAGGCCGGGTGGAGACGTTCACGACGGTCGACCCGTGAGCGGCCTGGACCGCGTTGAGCAGCAGGTTGGCCACCACCCGGTGCAGCAGATCCTCGTCTCCATCCAGCACCACCCGGGAGCCCTGCACCCGGATTTCGATGTCGGGGCGGCAATCGGGGTGCTCCCGGATCAGCCGGGCCGCGGCCGTCACCACCGCCTGCAGGTCCACCGGAGAGAAGTCGGTGGCCCGCACCCGGGCGAAGTCGAGGAACTCCGAGAGCAGCCGGCTCAGCCGGTCGCTTTCGCGGACGATCAACTGCGCAAGATAGCGGTCATCCTCGTCCCCGTGGGCCGAGCGGGCCAGCTGCTCGACGCTGCTGCGGATAGACGCCAGCGGGTTGCGGATCTCGTGCGCCAGGGAGGCCGAGAGCGCCGCCACCGCCTCCAGCCGCTCGGCCCGAAGGTTCAGCTCGTTGAGCCGCTTGAGGTCGCTGATGTCGGTGAAGATAGCGGTCACCGACGGGCGGCCGTCCGAGTCACGCTCGAAGGTGGTAGTAGAGAGGCCGATGGGGAAGATGCGGCCGTCCTCGTGCAGCACGGTGCCCTCGCCCCGGCTCACCTTGCGGCCGTGGCGGATGGCCGCGACCAGGGCGGCCCACAGCTCGGGCGAGCGCAGCTTCAGCTTGTCCAGCACCGGCAGGCCGGTCGTGGTCTCCCCATCCACCTGCAGCAATCGCTCCGCCATCGGATTGATGAAGGCCAGGCGGCCGGCGTCGTCCAGGGTAATCACGCCCGAGCGGATGTTGCGCAGGATCTCGTCGGCGCGCAGCCGGACGCGGCGAAGCTCGGTCTGCAGCGACTCGCGTTCGGCGCCGGCGGCGCGCAGCCGGGCGGCGAGCGCCCCGAGCAGCACGTAGGCCGCGATGAACACCGCCACCTGGCCCCAAAAAACCAGGTCGGGGACCTCCGGGATGTGGCCCAGCCGGGGTGGCTGGAGCCAGGTGCTCTCGGCGAAGTACGCCGCTGCCACCAGCAGCGCCACCACCAGGCCGCCGCTGAAGGACATCAACAGGGCGTAGGCGGCGATCACCAGGATGTACAGTGCCGGGAAGGCGTTCTGGGGCCCGCCGGTGACGTGCACCAGCAGGGTGATCACCGTGATGTCGGCCAGGGCCTGCAGGAAGAAGAACAGCCCGCCCGCGGTGCGCTGCCGGAGCCACACCCACCAGTAGCCGTACGCGGCGAGGACCAGGGCCAGCAGGACGCCCAGGCTGGCGGAGAAGGCAAAGGCCGGCTCGGAGCTGCGGGCCAGCGAGGCCAGCACCAGGGCGATGAGGGCAAGCACCACGCGTGCGACCAGGACCCAAGTCAGGATGGTCTTCTGGTCGGGCAGGGCGCGATCGGGCGGCCGGGCGACTGGCGATGTCATGAGCGTACGATAAAAGTAGCCCGTGACCACGCCCCGACGCGACGGGCGACGGCCATCCAGTCCACGCGCCGCCGCCTGCTGTGTAGCTTCTGGCCATGCCCTGGTCCGTCTACCTTGCCCGGTGCGCCGACGGCACGCTCTACACCGGCGTGGCGCGCGACGCCCGCACCCGGATCGCGGCCCACAATGCGGGCCGCGGGGCCCGCTACACCCGCACCCGGCTACCGGTCACCCTGGTGCACGCCGAGCCGGCGCGCGACCGTTCCGCCGCGCTCCGGCGCGAATGGGCCATCAAGCAGTGGACCCGAGCCGAGAAGGAGGAATTCCTCGTGGCCAAGGCAGCCCGACCCGAACGACGCACCCAGCCCTTCACCGGGCTCCGGCCAGCCGCGCTCCGGTTCCTGCGGCAGCTCAAGCGGCACAACAGCAAGCCGTGGTTCGAGGCCAATCGCTCCGTGTACGAGGCGGAGGTCCGGGAGCCGTTCAAGGCGCTGGTGGAGGAGGTGGACCTCCGGCTGGCCCGCTTCGCCCCGGAAATCGTGGGAGATCCGCGCCGGTCGCTCTTCCGCATTCACCGGGACGTGCGGTTCGCGAAGGACAAGTCCCCCTACAAGACCAACGCCGCCTGCTGGTTCTACCATGCCGATGCCGGCCGGGGCGTCGGGGGTGAGGCGTCGGGCGGAGCCGGGTTCTACTTCCAGATCGCTTCGGGCGAGTGCTTCCTGGGCGCCGGGATCTGGATGCCGCCCCGGCCCTCACTCAACCGGATCCGGGAGACCCTGGCAGAGGACCGGAAGGGGTTCGAGCGGATCGTGCTGGCGCCCGCCTTCCGGCGCCGCTTCGGCCGGCTGGACGCGGAGGCGATGCTGGTGCGGCTGCCGCGAGGGTACGCCGCCGACCACCCGGCCGCGGCCTGGCTGCGCTACCAGTCGTTCACCGCCGGGCGCGCCCTGGCCGAGCGCGACGTGCTCTCCCCCCGGCTGCCGGCAACCCTGGAGCGCGACTTCCGGGCCCTGACGCCGCTGGTGCGCTGGCTCAACTCGTCGCTGGGCTTCCGGGCCTGGTCCCGCCGGCTCTGAGCCGTGCGCGATGGATTGCGGTCCTTCGGCCGCGCGGTACGGCTCCGCTGCCCGCAATGCGGTGCGGGGGCGCTGTTCGCCGGGTGGTTCCGGATGCTGCCCGCGTGCCGTGCCTGCGGATTGAGGACCGAGCGAGGCGAACAGGGCTACGTCGTGGGCGCCTACATGTTCAACATCGTGGCGGCCGAGCTGCTCTGGACGATGGCGTTCCTGCTCATCCTGGCGCGCACCTGGCCCGATCCGCCCTGGGACCTGCTGCTGTGGGGCGGTGGTGGGTTGATGCTGGCCCTGCCCTTCCTGCTCTATCCGTTCTCCAAGACCGTCTTCCTGGCCTTCGACCTGCTCTTCCGGCCGGTGGCCGACACCGAGACTGACCGCGCATGAGCACGGCCCCCGGAGTCCGGCTCGACAAGTGGCTGTGGGCGGCGCGCTTCTTCAAGACCCGCCCACTGGCCGTGACGGCCATCGACGGCGGCAAGGTGCGGCTCAATGGCGAACGGGTGAAGCGGGCCCGGCTGGTCAGGCTCGGGGACCGCGTCGACATTCAGCTCGGCCCTTACGCCCACACGGTGCTGGTACGGGATCTGTCCGAACGACGCGGCCCGGCCGAGGTGGCGGCCCGGCTGTACGAGGAGACGCCGGAGAGCATCGCGGGCCGGGAGAAGGTCGCCTTCAACCTGAAGGCGGCTCATGTGCTCTTCGTCACAGATTCCCAGGAACGGCCCACCAAGCGGGACCGCCGGAGGCTGGAGGAGTTCAGGAAGAAGGGAGACTGGGAGTAACCCTCAAGTTTCCGGGGCCCAAGCCGATAGTCCGTACTAGCGGCCCCGGGTCCATGGATGACCCGCAGTGTGGCCGTGTGACAGTCCGACCGAGGCCTCCCCTGATGCCCGTCACTGGCACCGCAATCTCGACTGCGCTCAGCGCACTCAGGTATTACACCCGGCAGGTGGACCGGGCGGCCGAGCGGATCGCGCTTGCCGGCCTCGCCGATGTCACGGCCGATGATGAGGGCGAACCCGCGCCGGCGGCCGGCGCCGGCACGCCCGACGCACCCGACCTCGAAGCCGCGATGGTGAGCATGCTGATCGCCCAGCGGGCCTTTTCGGCCCAGCTCCGGGTGCTCCGCACCGCGGACGAGATGCTGCGTGAATCGGTTGAGGTGGTGAAGTAGCCGATCTCCGGCGGCGGTAGAGTCGTCAGGGACCGGCCCGCCCCGCCAGTGCGAGGAGGGTGGGCCCGTCCAGCTGGTGTCCGCCCGGGAACCGTGTCACCGTCACGGCCGCGCCTGCCTCGCTGAAGTGGGCAGCCGCCGCTTCCAGCGCGCCGGCCGGCAGGTAGCCATCCCGGTCTCCCGCCACCAGCTGCAGCGGCCGACCGGCGAGGCGCTCGCTCAGCTGCGCCGGCGTCACGTCAGGCGGCGGCGGCGCTCCCCAGAGCACCAGCAGGTCGGGCCGCACGCCACCCGCTGCCACCCAGCGGGCCGCCAGCGCGGCACCCTGCGAAAACCCCAGCAGCACCACCCGCGGGCGGGGCGCACACCTGTCGAGCAGATCTCCATGCAGCCGGTCGAGATACCCGACATGGTCGCGGAGGTCCGCCTCACGATCCTCCCGCGTGAGCCAGGTGGCGCCGACGGCCTTGCCGTGCCGTCCATCCATACCGGTCTCGAGATAGAATCGCGACAGCGCCTCCGGCGCGGCGATGAGCGTCCGGCCGTCATCGAGGGGGAGCAGCCACCGCAGGAACCGGGACGCGAGCTGGGCGTAGCCGTGGAGACCGATCCACACCTCGGTGGCGGAACCGTCTTCGGGGCCCAGCGCGAAGTAGCGCGCGGTACGGGTGACATCGAGGTGATGGAGGCGCATTATTCAGGTAGATAATCGCGCTGCCTTGAGGACCGCCACCCTGCCCGTGCCGAGGTCCCATGCCGGTCCGTCGTCTCCTGCCTCTGCTCGCCGCGCTCGTGATCCCCACTGCCCTGCGGGCCCAGACCGCATCGGCTCGCGACTCCCTGCTGGTCAGCCCCGAGTGGCTGGCGGCGCGGCTGGGAAGCCCCGAGCTGGTGATCCTGCAGGTGGACCGGGATTCATTTGCCTACATCGGCGGCCACATCCCGGGAGCGCGGTTGCTCCGGTTTCAGGACGTCGTCGTAGAGCGGGACGGGCTGCCCAGTGAGATTCCCGGTGTAGCCCAGCTGGATTCCTTGCTGGAGCTGGCAGGCGTCTCGAACACCAGTCGGGTGGTGATCGCGGGCGATTGGCTGCCGGCCGCACGACTGTTTGCAACCCTGGACTATCTCGGCATGGGGAATCGGGTGGCACTGCTCGATGGCGGGCTGGCGGCCTGGCGTAGCGGGGACTGGCCGATCAGCACCGAGACGCCGCCCGTCGCTCCCGGGCGCCTGACACGCGAGCCCCGGCCGGAACTGGTGGTGGACGCTGGCTGGATCGCGAGCCGCCTGGGTGATCCGAGGTTGGTACTCCTCGATGCCCGTCCGGAGGCGGAGTTCCGGGGCGAGACCGCCGGCGCCGGCGTGGTCCGGCCCGGCCACATCGCCGGCGCCCGGAGTCTCTTCTGGCGTTACACCCTCACCACGCCGGAGCCCGGCCTGCTCAAGAGCGGTGGCGACATCGCCGCCCTGCTGGCCGAGCGGGGCGCCACGCCAGGAACGGAGGTGGTGGTGTATTGCCGCATCGGGGTCCAGTCCAGCTTCCTCTACTTCGTGGCCCGGACGGCGGGCCTGACGCCACGTCTGTACGACGCCTCTTTCATTGACTGGAACCAGCGGGCGGAGCTGCCGGTGGAGGCGCCCTGAGGGCGGGCCTCAGAAGGCGGCGACCAGGCCCGCCGTCAGCCGGGCCTCCTCCAGTTCGGTATCCCAGGCCAGCTCACCGCGCACCCGGATGTTGCGCTGCACCAGCCGGCCGATCCCGGCGGACACGGTCTGGTGTTTGCGAACACCCGCCGGCCCGCCCAGGCGAACA
>CAVOGH010000002.1:0-332759 GCA_963695185.1 uncultured Gemmatimonadales bacterium
AAATTCTCTTCTTTAAAATCAATTCTGCCTCGAGTTTCATATCATCATTAGAGTTTTTCTTTTCAACTATCTGTTCATCAAGTTTTAATAGTTCATTTCTAAGCTGCTCTTTTTTTCATTAAATGATTTTAGCAATTGTTCAAATGAATCGATCTCAGCCTGCCGCATATTTAATAAGCGATCGCTTTCTTCAATTGCGTTTATCTTTTCAAATAAAAGCTGATCTTTTTCTTCAATATCTTTTTCCTTCTTCTGAACGATTTGATCTATAACCGATCTCTTTTTACTTATCTCATTCATTTCAGAATTAAATTTCTGGAACATCTTTGTGAATCTGTTTTCAAGATCTATGTTGCCTTTTTCAATCTCTTCGCGGCGCTGTTCTAAAAGAGGGAGTATCTCCTTTATTTTCTCTTTATCCTTGTTCAGTTTGTCAAAAGAATCCTGCTCAAGCATAGTGCGTTTATGTAACTCGTTCTTAAGTTCTTCAAGACGTTTTGTTTCATCAGAGAGCTCTTTATGGCGGTTTTCTATTTCAGTTACTTCAACGCTAAGCTTTGCTAATCGTTTTGTTTTAATGCTTAGTGATTCTTCAGTGGCAAAAAGTTCTTTCTGTTTGCTCTCGATTATCTCAAATATTTTTTGCTGGCGGGCATTAGTTTCATTCATTTCTCTCAGCTTCTCAGCCATTTGAGATTCTAAAAGCTGGGCTTCATTTTCACGCGCAGCATAACTATTTTCTATTTGGTTCAACCGATCAACTTTTTCTTTAATCTGCTCCGTAAGTTCATCAACTTTTAACCGGGTATTTTTCTCTGCCTGATTAAGTTCCGATAATATATTTCTAATTTTATCCGCTTCAGCATTTTGAAGTTCTATTTGATTTGTTAGCTCTTCTAGAGCAAGTCTTTTTTCACTCTCGCTATTTTCAAGAGCCATAATTCTATTTGTAACACCAGCCGTCTTTTCATCTATTTCTGCACTTATTTCTTCAAGCTTAATTTTTTTCTGAATGTTTTCATCTGTTAATTTTTCAACTTCTTTTTTTAGAATTTCGGATTTTTGCTCTTCCTCATTCAACTCTGAATAAAAGATTTTCTATTCTAAGCTTTATATCCTCTTCATCTTTTTCAAGCGCAGATAATCTAATTACTTTTTCATCAATCTGTTCTTGATTTGTAACCAAAGCAAATGATAGTTCATTTAACTTACTTTCTTCTTCATCTCTTCTTCTGATGTGAATTCTTGCCGATAACTGCTTTTAATGAATCACACTTCTGTTGGCGGGATTTTATTTCATCACTTAACTTCTCAAGTTTTTCGGAATATAATTTTTGCTGAGAATCTAATTCATTTACAAGCTGTTTTTGCTTCTCTAAAAATGATTCCTCGCTTTTTATTTGTGTTGTTAACTCTGCTAATCTCTCACTCTTATTATTGATTTCAATGGTAAGTTTTTCTAATTCTGATTTTGCAGGAATAATTTCCTCTATAAACAAGGATTCTGTAGCATTCAATTTAGCTACTAATTTTTCTAACTCGCTCTTTGTTTGTTCTTCTGTCTTTGCCAGTTGTGATAAATTTTCCCTTATTAGTTCAGCTTTCTGTTCCTTTCCCTCTATTTCAATATTTAATTCTTCAATTCTAAAAACTTTCTCCCGTTCCTCAGAATCAAGATTTTTATTTAGTGAGATTTTTTCATTGTGATAAGCTTCATCATTTTTTATCTGATCTGATAAACTTACCGATATTGCTTTTTTATTTTCAATCTCATCAACTAAAATTAAAAGTTCTTTTCTTAGCTCATCTGATTTTGTTTCATTTAGTTTAATGTCAATCGATAATTTTTCAATCTTTTCGATTCTATCCTGTTCCATTAATTCAAGTTCTCTAAATTCGATTCGCTTTTTATTCAACTGGGCTTCATTAACATTGATAATTTCGTTGAGTTCATCTACTTTTTTAGTTCTTGATTCTAACTCTTCAGAAAGCTTACTAATCTTTTCGCTTCTTTCTTGTTCCAATAACTCAAGTTCTCTATACTCGGTCCGTCTCTGATTTAATTGGGTTTCATTTCCTTTAATAAGCTGGTTTAGTTCGTCAACAGATTTGGTTCTTGATATTTCTTCTTCAGATAATTTATCAACTTTATCTTTTCTTTCCTGTTCCAGTAATTCAAGTTCCTTAACCCGGGTTTGCTTTTCATTCAGTTGGATGTCATTAACACGAATAAGTTCGTTGAGCTCATCTACTTTTTTAGTTCTTGATGTTTCCTCTTCAGATAGTCGTGCAATCTCAGAATTGATTACTTCAAGCCTTAGTTCCTGCTCTTTTGCTTCACGCGATAATTCTTCAATCCACTGAATTCTTTCCTTACCAACTCTATCAAGATCCTCAAGATTCTGTTTTTTATCTTCTGTTAGATGTTCTTTGAACTTAAGCTGATCAAATACTTTTGACAGCAATGATTTCTTTTTGTTTTCTTCTTCTTCAAGAATATATATTCTAGATTGTAAGTTTTCAACTTTTTGCTTTTGTTCGTCTGCCTGTCTTACCAATTCCCGAAGTTGTTTTTTTCTATTCTCCTCTTCTTCATAAAGTGTAGAGATTTTTGACCCAAGAAACTCCGCCTGTTTTGTCTTTTCTTTAACCTCTTCCTCAAGCTCTTTTATCAATGTAACAGATTTATTTTCTTTTTCCTTAAGATCAAATAACTTCTTGTTTAACTCTGTTATTTCTTTTTCCTTCTCGTGAATTTCATTTAAAACTCTGTGCTGTTCCTCTGTCAATTCACTTATCTTATTTTCAACATCACTAATATCTTTAATGGACTTTTTAAGCTTTTTGTTATTTAGTGATTCAAGTTCCTTTTTCTTTGTACTTATTCTCTCATTCAATTCATCTTCAAGCGAATTAAGTTCATCTATCTTTTCTTCTGCAGCAAACATTTTATCTTTAAGTTCATCGTACTCTTTACTCAGAGCTTCAATTTCTTTGTTTCTATCACTAATTATCTCATCACTTGTATCAAAGTTCATATCTCTTAAGTTTTCATCATTGCTTATTTTATTTTTAATTCGATCTATACGAGAGGAATAATCAAGCAGAGTATTTTGTTCTTCTAATTTTAATTGGCGCAGGTTAAGAATTTCTTTATTGAATGCCTCGATATCTGCTTTATTTTGTCTTTTTTGTTCACGCAGTGATTCTATCTCACCGGATAAAGAAAGCTTACGTTCGTTTAAATCAGAGACTTCCATCCGCATCTTTTTCAGAACATCATTTAGATTGCGAACGTTATCTTCCTTCTCGGCTATGCTGTTAATTCTAAAGAGAAGTTCTTCGTTTTCTTTCTCTAATTCCCGTAGTTTTTTGTTCTCAAACAAACCCATAATGGCTCCTATTAAGTCTGCCTATATTAGCGAAAATATTAGATAATTGTATAAAAACTAAAGATGAAATTAGGTATTGTGATGCTAAATTTCAATTAAACAAAATTTTACACCATGTAAATCTTACACAAGATTTCAGTCTCTGAAAGCAGTCATAAATTTCTTTCTCGGTAGCGTTTACGGAAGTTTATTTTTTCAATCTGTCTTTCAATAATAAGATCTGCAAGTTTCTGGGGAATGGATTCTTTATTTTTAGCGGCAAATAACTCGGCTAATTTTTTTTCACTTATGTCTATTCTGTAAAGTGTATTGATTAAGAGATTATAATTCTTATCAAGCATATCTTTCATCTTTTCGGTAAGATATTTTTTAAAACTCTTCAAGTCTTTCATAATCATTATTTGGAACTAATGATGAATAATCATTTTTAACAAAATCTTTTGAAACAAATTTTTGTATGGAAAAGATCTCTTCTTTATTTAGTTCTTCATTCATAAAGAATAACTAATCTTAAATTTTAAAAGCAATTTATAACAAGCATAAGTAAAAAACAGAGCCGCAAATACATCTATTGAATAATGAACATGCTGCAATATAACCGATATTGCAACCACAATTGTACTTATCAGAAAAACTGATTTAATAACTTTTTTTTCAGAAACTAAAAACAAAATAAAAAGAGTTGCTGTATGCCCTGAGAAGAAAAGATCTTTAGTTAGTGTTTGTCCTGTCCCAAAAAATTCTACAAATGGATCATTTAGAATTATCATCGTTAATGGTGGTTCTAAAGGAAGTAAATACATTGCAGTAATTCTTACTGTAACCATTAGTGTATAAAGTTGTACTGCAAACATTAATCGCTTGGGATTTTTAGAAAGCGTGGCAATTGCTACAACAATAGAACCATATATTAATGCAAATGTTAGCCAGGTTAAATCTATTGGGTTAAACAGATTTAAAATGGAATAGGTAGAACGGCACCTTTACGCGCTTCTACATAGTTTAAGAAGTTTGTTAAAGATGTTAAAACAATTGATAGCAGAATCCCGGTTATTAAAACTTCAACTCTGTTTCTTTTATCTTTTAAGAATTCTTTCCAGTGCATACGTTTGTGTACATAAATGTTTAAATAATGGTCAACCAAATTCTAAAAGTCATTTCGAGGAGTTTAACGACGAGAAATCTATTCCATTATATATAAAAGATTTCTCATCCACCAAAGTGGATTCGAAATGACTATATGAATTAAAATTTTATATTCCCTAAAAAGTACGGAAGCATACTTCTCCATGTTGGCCAATCGTGTGGCTGATCGTAACCCCACAAATCTAACCAGTGTTTAACTCCACGTGCATTTAGAATATTTGATAATTGTCTTGATGCATCGGGAGCCTCAAAATTTCCCTGTCCCGAGGCTATTACAATCCTGCCTTTTCTCATATGATCGAACATAAAATTATCATCCCATCTTGGCAAATAATCTACCGGCGAATTAAAGTAAACATTGTCATCAAAATATCCTTTTGTATAACTCTTCAAATCATAACTTCCGCTCATTGCAATCGTACCGGAAAAAATATCCGGACGTCTAAAAAAATTATTTGCAGCGTGCAGTGCACCAAGAGAAGCCCCAGTTGTTATAATCGGGACCAACCCTTTACTATGATTATGAATAAATGGAACAACTTCTTCAACGATGTATCTGTTATACTGTTGATGGCGAATAGCTTTATGAGCGGGATGCATATGATTATTTCGCCAGCTTTCGTTGTTTATGCTGTTGATTGAAAAAGCTTTAAGTTTTCCATCACGTAAAAATCCGCCGATTGAATCGATAAGTTTAAATCTTTCATATTCAAGATAATCTGCTCCTGCAGTAGGAAACATTAACAAGGCATATCCGTAATGTCCGTAAACAACAATTTCCATTTCCTTATTTAAATTAGGACTATACCAGCGGTGAATCTCTCTGCTCATTAAATCTCCTTATTGAATAAAATGTTGAGTGTGAAAGTAACTAAATGACTGAAAATTTGGAAATAATATCAATTATAGAAACAAACTATTCTCGATAGTGTTTAAATAATAGTGCTTTACAAGTTTTTAACTAGTCATTTTCAAGAATACCAAAGTTTACAACTCTTTAACCAAGCCGGAATATTTTCTCTCAATCTTAAAACCAAAACGATAGAAATATTCCGGGCGGAAAAAACCTGTAGTAACAAACTTAATATTTTCCGATTTAAGTCTGTTGAAAAGTTCATTCATCACACCTTCGCTTATTCCTTTTCGCCTATAACGATTTGATACAACTATTTTTTCCATGTGCACCGTTTCTTCATCCGCTTGGTAATAAAAAGTACCGCCAATAATAAAGCCGCGCTCAGACAATGCAACAAGAAATTGATGTTCCGGTCTGAAGTTTACATTAAGATTTGCTTCAAGATAAAGCTGATGCAGTTTAGAAATCTCTTTGGGGTTAATTGGATTTCGTATCGTATAAATATTGCCGTCATCATCCTGTAATTGTACAACAAGATTTGGCTGTGCTGCAATTTCAGATTTTGTACTTAACAATGCGGCTGTATCTGATGGTTTAAGATGTGGATAACCAAGGCGGGTAATAAAGTAGGTTTCCTTTTCATCCAATTCAAATTCAAAGTGTAATGCATTAATAAGTTTTAATGATTCATCTTTAGATATTTTACGATGTCTCTGTTTTCTTACCAGCTCGCGCAACACATCTTTAAATCTTTGTGAGGAGTTATAAAAGACTGATTCCAGGAAAAATCTTGTACGTGCCGCAGGATACTGTTCTTCAACATCAAACAATCGATAAGTTTCGTATAATTCGTAAATCATTTCTGCCTGTGCCGATAAAGAAGCACTTCTATTTAAGATGAACCACCTATGAAATCTTTTGACAGCAAAGTAAAGCTGCTTTGGCAGGAAACCATGATTTTTAATATTATGGACAAAGGAATCAATTCTAGAAATTATATCATTTTTGTTTTCGAAATTTGAGTTACCTAGTTCATGACGAAAATTATTAATCATGTGAACACCGCTATCAACTCCCTCTGCTTCAATTATTCCTGAAAAGATTGCATTCCAGACGGAGGCTTTTTTAATCTGGGGATATTTTTCTTCCGTTTGCTTTACAAAGCTTTCATAAAAATTCATCACAAACGAAAGTGTAGATTCTGTTTTTTTACGTTTTGAGAAAGAAGTAATGATACAACCGGTTTGATAATCGTGAGGCGAAATAATTAGTCCTTCCGGAGTTGTTTCCGTTAGCTCCATTTTCATATCTGACAACTTCCAGAATTTTACATAAGCCGAGGCAGCATTCCAAACAAAAAACTTCCAGAGGTTTCTTAGCTTTTCAAACGTAAACTCAGCATTTCTTTTGTACTCACGTCTTATAAATCTTTCAACAGATTCATCTCCAACAAACTCCTCTGTCCACAAATTATAATCTTCCCACAATCCACCGAATTTTGCAGCAAGCTTTCCCCATTTACTTCCGTACCAGCAATAACCTTCCATTTAATTTCTTCCTGAATCATTTCATAAGGTTCGCTGTGATTGAGATGAATTGTAAGATCAAACCCACCTAAAAATCTTGTTTGTACCGTAACCCGAAATATTGATCTTTTTTCTGATTCAGAATATTTGCTTATCCAGACACCAGATGGAAGAATATTGTTTAATGAAATAAGAACATGTCCAGAAAAAAGGAAAATAGCTTCACGAATAATTTGTTTTTCACTGATAGCTTTTCTAAGAATGGCTTGATCTGCTTCCGAAATAGCCTGATCAAATATTAAAACATCTTCCCAGCGGTATTCTTCCCCTGTTTCAGGATCAATAGAGACACGATGATTTTGGCCAAGCCAATTTGTGAATTGGTTTCTAATTTCCATTCGTGATTCTAATGCAACAGACTGAATATCTTTTGTGGTTCCGTAAAGTTCATACTGCAAAAAGATTCTTCTTATTTTTTCATAGCTTGATGGATGATTAACACCATAACTTACGAGCATTTCAAAAAGATTTGGTATTGAAGTTTTGTTTAAGTATGTATTGGGCGTTACAGATGATATAAGATTTTCAATTACAGATTCTATTTTTTTTAAATTTTCATCACCGCGGCTGATGTTATTTATGATTAATAATATCATCATTTATAAAATTGTATTCTTGCAAGGAGTACAATTCAAGTAATTTCCGGAAATTATCTTTCCGTATTGTCTGAAGTGCAGCTAAAAACATTTTACGCTTAGATGATATTTCCTTTATCAACGTGGGCCAAAAGCAATTTCAACAGCAAGTTTGTAGTGAGTTGATTTTGAGTCCTTTAATATTTCTGAAAAATATTCAACAGCCTTATTATTATCTTCAATAAGATCTGATTGAAGCATAAGCATTGCAAAGTGCAAGCCGAAAATAGATATTTCCTTTGCGGATAATATTTCTGAAAAGATGTTTCTTGTGTTATCATCATTTTTAACCTCTGTTATTCGCTCATAAAATGCGATGTCTTTTTCAGCTTCTGTTTTTCTATACCACCTATAAATTCCTTGTCCGGCAAACTCAACAAGCTCAACATTTCCAAGCCAGTAAAGGGATTTGTTAAAACATCTTGCAAATCAATTTGTTTTGTGTTTATTTGATAAGAACAATTTCCTATCTGAAAGATGTTTTCTTCTTCATTAACGCTTTTAATCACCAAAGTTGAATTAAGTTTTGGGATAGATATAACATTTCCTTTTATAAAAACGTCACGACTCAAAGCACCTTTTTCACGCAAGAACCAATTTGGAATTTTAACTTCATACTTGCCAAGCGGAGAGAAGTAGATGATCTTTCTGGTACATCGAGTTGAATAAGATCTGCAAAATTCTTCTTCGATAACTCTTCGCTTGTAAGTGCCCTTGGGAGTCAGTTCACCGTGTAGCATCATCAAAAGCACGTGTGACAATTCTGAAATCAAGGATTCTTTCGAATGGCGCAAGAAAATTATTTACACCTACAATTACTGTTGAAAAATATTCCTGTCTTTGCTGCTCGTCCATATTTTTTAGTGGAGATTGTTCAGATTCTAGATCAGGAAATATTAAAACAGTGTTATAAGGACGATGATCACCGACAAGAAAGACCTGTTTAACAAATTCAAAATCACGAAATAAATTTTCAATTTTCTGCGGCGCAATCGTTTCTCCCTTAATGTTTTTATAAATTTCTTTTTTTTCGATCTATAATTTCAATAAATCCATCTTTATCCATTCGCATAACATCGCCGGTTGCCAGCCAGCCATCGGCATCAAAAGTCTCTTCAAACTTTTGACCATAATAATTTAGCATTACATATGGGCCGCGGATCAATATTTCACCATCTTCACCAAGTTTAATTTCAATGCCGGGTAAAGCTTTACCAAGCGAGTTTTCACGATACTGAAACGGAGGCGTCATTGTTATTCCCCCGGTTGCTTCTGTCATCCCAAACCCGCTCATTAACTCAACCCCATATCTCTGAAGAAATATTAAAAATATCAGGCGGAAGAAAGCCAGCAGCCGATAGTCCCCACTTAAGTTTACCACCAGTTGCGTTAACTACAGCATCTTTTATTCTATCATGGGCCGGCACCACCCCGATTGCAAGGCCACCTGAGTGGGCCAGCGTCAAGACCGCCTCGGTCCGCCCATGAGCAGCTGTCAGTGCAGCCGCCCGGAAAGACTCCGGGAGGAAACCTGTGCCCGGCGCGCTGATCCGGTCCCACCAGAACCCCTCACCGCCCAGGCAGCCGGGAGACACGAAGAGCGTTGCCGGATGGCCGCGTCGGGCAAGCTCGGCGAGTCCGATCTGAATCGCGCCCCGGTAGGCGTCGTCGAAGGTAATCGCCACCCGCGGCAGGCGTGCTTCCCGGCGCCCGCCTACGAGCAGCTCGGAAAGTGGCACGATCTCCGCATTGCGCTCGAGTAGATCGACCTGGGCCTTGAAGGCCCGCTCGGAAAGGTGCAGTGAGCGGTCGGCCGCGGGCCGCTCTCCCACCGGGACGACGTTGTGGTATGCCAGCACCACCCCCCGGTGCCTGAAGGCCCGCCGCGCAAGCGCAGCGGGCCCCAGACCGACCATCAGAGCTTCGAGCAGCGACTTGGCGGCCGCGCGGGGGCTCATCGAGTGTGTGGCACGACCACCGGCGGCGGCAACGCGTTCGTCCGGGTGGGTTGCAGTGGCGGCAGGCCCCCACGGTAGCGGCGCGGAACGGGAACTTCCTCGGCGGGCGCCGCGCCATTCGCGTGCGTTCCTGGGAGCGCGTCTCGGCGTAGCCGAGCCTCAAAGGAGATGTGGAGTCCGCCGACGAAGGCAACTAGCACGTAGATTGGATCAAGGTAGGCGAACGACACGAAGAAGCAACCCACTGCGAAAGCCCAGATAGCGACCGGCAGGTAGAGTGATGTCGCCAGAAGGAAACGCTGCTCCTGGTCACCCCTTCCCCAGCTCCGCGGCATCCGCTTGCGGAGCTTGACGCATTGGAAGATGCTCCCAAAGACGAGCCCTAGAAATACCACCAAGCCGGGGAGTCCCATCTCCGCGCCGGCCTGAACGTAGGAGTTATGGGCCGCGGACCACTTGATCCCCGGGAGTGTCGGATCCTCTGCCTGCGCTTGAGCGCGTTCACTGATCATTCCCTCAGCACGCCCGAAGTTGTTTATGCCGAGTCCCGTGAACGGATGGGACAGCATGTATCCCATCCCACGCAGGAACACCTCCTTGCGGCCGGTCTGGGAGGTCCAGTTGTAGTCCTCCTTCGGCGAGGTGAGGGTGGCCATCTTCTCCCAGTATCCTGGCGGGGCGGCTAGTGCCAGGCCGAGGCCAACCACTGCCACGAAAGCGATTTTCTTGTCCAAAGAGACCGTGTGCAGGAAGATCAGCAGCACCGCGACTACAGCGATCAAGGTGACAAACCCACCCCGTGACCCGCTCTTGGCGAGTGTCATGCCGAGGGTGGCAAGCACCACCAGGCTCACCAGCTTCCCGCGCTTGTTACTCACCGTGTACGTCAGAAGCGAAAGGACGAGGCCGAGCACGCAGACGAAAGCAAGGTCGTTCGAGTCGTAGCTGTAGGCGTTCTGAATGCGGACAAAGGGGTCTCCTCGCCCGCCTCGCATCTTGAACACGAAGACGCCAAGATAGGCGAGGCATCCCGCGGCGACCACGAACGCCCAGATGAACCGGTAGAGGTCATTGCTGTGTCGGATGCCGAGCAACACCAGGACGCTGAACAACAGCACCTTTGAGTACTCAGTCAAGATAAACGTCCCCGAGTGACCCATCGAAATCCCGAACGGGGTCGAGATGCAAGCCACCACCCCCATGGCCATAATGAGGTGGAAACTGCGGGACTTCACCGCGAATTCGGTGGCCAGAAAGCGGGGATTCGCCAGAGCGTAGAATCCTGCCATCAGGGTCAGCAGCATCAGGGGCCGAAAGGGGTTGAGAAACCCGAAATGCTGATGGATCCGGCTGATGGTGAAGATCATCAGCAGGGACAGGATGTTCCGGTATGCGTCTGAGCTCGCTCTGAGATTTTGCACCACTACGCCTGATTTCACACCCGCCCCCAGTCGATGCTACAGCAATTACTTCAGATCTGCTTCGTGGAGCAAGTCCAAGGCCAGCCCTCTTGACGTCGATAGTGCGCGTCATCGACGTCACCGCGATGGCTTCGGGCCAGGCATCAGTCCCCGGCCCACTTCTTGCTAAGGCAGTTACGGGCTAAGTTCAATCATGACAAAGGATTCCGAGCCTTGGACCAGACCATGACCAGCGTGCCTCCCCTTCGCGTCGCACTCGTGGGAGCCGGCAAGATGGCCCAACACCACGCTCGGGCCATTCTCCGCCTCTCACCCCAGGCGGAGCTGGTGGCCATCGCCGAGCCCTCGAGTCCAGCCGCGGACGCCATGCGCCAGATCGTTCCGGGGATCTCAGTCTTCCCCTCTCTCCCGGAATTGATCGCCCATGAGGCGGCTGACGTGGTTCACATCTGCACTCCCCCGGCAACCCACGCTGCACTGGCAGAATTGGCGATTGCCGCTGGGTGTCACATCTACGTCGAGAAGCCATTCGTGGAAACCCTCGTCGATGCCGAGCGGGTCATCGCGCTGGCTGAGGCGCGACACGTGCAGGTCTGCGCCGGCCATCAGCTGTTGTTCGAGCCACCGGCCCTCGAGGCATCACGGCTGCGCCCGGCCCTCGGGCGGCTGGTGCATGTCGAAAGTTACTTCTCCTTCCGCACAGTCCGGAGAACACCGGGTGGGCGGGCTCCACTGCGGGCCGACCTCCAGCTGCTCGACATCTTGCCACACCCCGTCTATTTGCTCCTCCAGTCCCTGGCTCACGAGCCCGGTCAGACTGAGCTCACGTCGCTCGAAGTGAGCCCTGCGGGGACAGTGCACGCCCTGGTTCGTCGAGGAGGAATCACCGGTGTGCTCATCGTGACGCTGGAAGGCCGACCGGTAGAAAACTATCTCCGCCTTGTTGGCACCAGCGGCTCCGTTTGCGCCGACTTCGTCCGGGGTACCGTTCAACGGAACCTTGGTCCAGGTATTTCAGGCATCGACAAGGTTCTCGCGCCCTACCGGCAGGCGCGTCAGCTTCTCGGCGGCACCACTTCCGCCCTCACCCGACGGGTGCTCAAGCGCCAACGGAGCTATCCCGGGCTCGCCGAACTCTTCGCCGCTTTCTACGGCTCGATCCGGGAAGAGGGTCCCGCACCGGTGTCACGAGAGAACATCCTCGGCACCACCAGGATCTGCGAAGCAGTGGCCAACGCCCTCACTCAGACGACTGAACAGCGGCGGGGCCAGGCCGTGCGGACCGCCAGCGGGCCGCTCGTCGTGGTGACGGGCGGCACCGGGTTCCTGGGCAAGGCGACGGCGAAGGCCCTACTCGCCAGTAACCACCGCGTGCGGGTGCTGGCACGCCGCCTGCCGGCCGCCTGGGAAGAAGTCCCGGGCGTCGAATACGCTGTCGCGGATCTTGGAAGCGGAGTGCCACCGGCGCTCATGGCGGGCGCTGAGGTGGTGATCCACGCCGCCGCCGAGACCGCCGGGGGTTGGGAGGATCACCAGCGCAATTCGGTGGACGCAACCGATAACGTGCTGGATGCAGTCCACGCTGCGGGCGTGAGACGACTCATCCACGTGAGCAGTAGTGCGGTCCAAGCCCAGGGCGGCGGAACCCCGATCAACGAGAGTTCACCTCTTGAGCCCAAGGAGCGGGGCTCCGGTCCCTACGTCTGGGGGAAGCTGGCATCGGAGCGATTGGCCGTCGAGCGCGGCAAGGAACTCGGCTTGGATGTGTGGATCGTGAGACCAGCCGCGATCATCGACGCAAGCGACTTCGATCCACCGGGCCGTCTTGGCAAGCGGCTGGGCAATGTCTTCGTTGCGGTGGGCTTCCCCTGGCAGCGCCTAGGTGTCGTGGATCTCGATTTTGCCGCGGCGACTCTCGCATGGATGGTGCAGAACCACAAGGACGCTCCCCGGGTACTTAACCTCTACGATCCCGATCTACCTACCAAACGACAGCTCCTCGACCGCCTCCGCCAGCGCAATCCGGACATCAGCGTAGTCTGGCTCTGGCCCCCGGTGCTGATACCACTTTCCTGGGGTGCCATGCTGCTCCAGAAGGTACTCCGGCCCGGGCGCCCAGCGATCAATGTGGCAAAGGTATTCTCGGTACCGCGCTACGACACCTCCCGTATCGCCGCGCTCGCGCCGCGAGTGCGGGAAAGCTAACGCGGCGGCCGATGGCGCGCCCTCGACTCCTTGTCCTGTCGCAGACGCTGCCGCACCCCGCCGACAGCGGGGCCAAGAGCCGCACCGCAAACCTGCTCCGGCAACTCGCCCGTTCCTTCGATGTCACCGCACTCTGCTTTTACCGGCAGGCGACGCTGACGCCCGCAGGGCTGGATGCGGCGTTGGCCGGGCTTGCGGATGTCGGCCGGGTCGAGGGCTTCGCTATCCCGCAGGAACACAGCCATCTTCGGCTTCTCCTTGATCACATCCGGAGTCTCACGACCCGGCGGGTCTACACCGTGGCCGCCCACCGAGCCGCGGCATTCGGGCAACGACTCCGGGAGTGCGTGCATCATGGCAGGTTCGACCTGGTGCACGCCGACAGCCTCGATCTGTCGGGCTGGTTTGACGAGGTGGGGAGTCTACCGCTGATCTGCGCCCATCATGATGTGCAATCCCTTCTACTGGCTCGGCGCGCGGCACACGAGGGCCCCTGGGCGCGTCGCCGGTATCTCGCCGTCCAATCGCGCTTCATGCTTGCGGAAGAACGCCGGTGGTGCCCCGATGTGGCCCTAAACACCTGCGTCTCGGACGTGGACCGGAACGAGTTCACCAGAATTGCTCCAACTGGCAGGTATCTCGTGGTTCCGAACGGAATGGACCTCCGGCATTACGCTCCTCTGGGAACGGAGGGAGGCGGGCTGCTCTTCGTGGGGAGCGCCGGGTGGCCTCCTAATCTGGATGGGATGACGTTCTTCCTGGATGAGATCCAGCCTCTGCTCCGCAGCCTGTCTCCTGGCTCAGCCCTGACTTGGGTCGGAACCGTAGGGCCGCACCAACGGGACGCATTTGTCCGGGCCGGAGTCCATCTCGCCGGACATGTGCCAGACACCCGGCCGTATCTTCGCGAGGCCGCCTGCTGCATCGCACCCCTCCGGATGGGGAGTGGAACCCGGATCAAGATCCTCGAGGCTTGGGCAATGGCCAAGGCGGTGGTGAGCACCAGCATCGCCTGCGAAGGTCTGGCGGCAAGAGATGGCGAGAACATTATTGTTCGAGACGACCCAGCCGGATTCGCCGATGCGGTGGCCCGAGTTCTCAGCGACCCCGAACTCAGGACCCGGCTGGGCGCGGCTGCACGACGCACGATGGAAGTACACTACGATTGGGACAGGATTGGGGCGACAATGAACACAGCATATCTGCGACTAGTGGAATCCAGATGAGTCTGTTCCTCGCCCTGGTCCTGCTCCCGATCGCTCTCTGGGTTGCCCTCCCCGCGATCGTGGACGTTGCCGCGTGGGTGGTCGGCCGCCGTGGGCGCGCCGGTCTCCCGGGACATTCGGACACGACGGAGCCCCTCTTGATGCTCGTGCCAGCTCATGACGAGGCCCTCCTGGTCGAGCGCTGCGTGCGGTCCCTCCTGGGGCAGGACTATCCGCCCGACCTCCTCACGGTCGCCGTGGTGGCTGACAACTGTACCGACGACACGGCGGCCCTGGCGCGTAGCGCGGGAGCCCTGGTTCTCGAGCGCGAGAACTCACGCCTACGGGGCAAGGGACATGCGATCCGGTGGGGCCTTGAGCAACTGGAAGAGCGCCCGTGGAGCGCGGTGGTGGTAATCGACGCCGACACAATCGTCCGGCCTGATTTCGCCAGGGAACTGATGCGGTGGGCGCCACTCACCGGCAAAGCACTCCAGACGTACGACACAGCCAGTAACGAGTTTGAGAACTGGCTCACTCGACTCGCCGGCCTGCTGACCCGGAGCCGTTACGACGTCGCGCTCCCGCTCAAGGTCAGCGCCAACCTCAGTTGTCCCCTCACTGGGGACGGGTTGGTTCTGGGGCGAGGCCTGCTGGCGATGCACCCATGGCAGGTGGAGACGATCACCGAGGGATGGGAGTTCTACGCCCGACTGACGCTCGCCGGCCATCACGTCGGGTATGCGCCGACTCCGGTGGTGTACGCTCAGGAGGCGCGTTCGCTCCGCCAGAGCGGCAGCCAGCGGGAGCGCTGGGCCGCGGGGCGATTCGAGGTGCTGCGACTGTACGCAAGAGGGATTCTGCGAGCGCCGGAAGTGCCGCTCTTACAACGGCTCGACCTCCTCGCCGAACTGAGTAGTCCGGGCCCGGTGCTGCGGGGAGCCTTGTCAGTGACCGGCGTCCTGGCCAGTCTTCTCCTGGCGTTGCCGTTCGGTGTTCCCATCACCGTGATGTTCGCCAGCGGCTTGGTTCAGCCGCTGCTTTACGCGGCCCAGGCCCTCCGGGCACATCCCGAACCAGGCGCCACCTTGCGCGCCGCATTGTACCTGCCCGGCTACGCCGCGTGGAGGGTCGCGATAGTCTTCCGGGGACTAATCCGGTCGAGGACCCGCGGCTGGGTGCGAACGGATCGGGCTCGGGAACACTGAGGCCGACCCTAGAACTGAAAGTAAAGGAAGGGGGAGGAGCCGCTGCCGGCCATGATGGCGATGACCGCTCCAAACGCAGCGGCAACTGCTACGGCGCGCCAGAGGCGGTACGGTCGCTTCGCGACAATCTCGTGGGCATTGAGGCCACCCATCGCCCATGGGACTGCAATCGCCAGACCAAAGGCGACAAGCCCCACCGATGCACCAGCGGGCAGGACACCGGAAGCCGGGGCGAACAGCTTCTGGAACAAGATGTTTGCCGCCCCAAGCGTGGGAGCGCGAAACCAGACCCATCCGATGGTCGCTAGGGCGAACATCGAGACTTGGCGAACAAGGGCTGGAAGCGGGTCCCACAGCCGGGCAAACCGGCGGTAGGCAGCGAGAAGCAGGCCGTGATACGCACCCCAGATGATGAACGTCCAGTTGGCCCCGTGCCACAACCCGCCGATCAGCATCGTAAGGAGGAGATTAATATAGGTGCGCCTCTCCGTACCGCGATTACCGCCGAGTGGAATGTAGAGGTAGTCACGGAGACACATCGAGAGGGAGATGTGCCATCGGCGCCAGAAATCCGACGGATCGAGGGCTTTGTAGGGTGAGTTGAAATTTTGCGGAATACGGAGCCCAAACATGAGGCCTAGGCCGACGGCCATGTCACTGTACCCACAGAAGTCGAAGTACAGCTGAAAGGTATAGCCCAGCACGGCAAGCCACGCACCGCCAGTACTGAGCGCGGCGTACTGGGCGAAGGCGGGATCGACGAACGCGGCCAGCGCATCCGCCAGCACCACCTTCTCCACCAGTCCGATGACGAAGAACGAGATGCCTCGACCCAGCCAGCGAGTGCGGTCTGCATGGCCCAGGTTCTCGAGGTCCTCTTCAATCTGCCGGAACCGGACAATGGGCCCCGCGACGAGCTGTGAGAACAGGGAGACGTATGCCGCGAACTCGAAAAGGTTTCGTGTCGGTCGCACCACACCACGGTAGCAATCGACGATATAGGAAATGGTGTGAAACGTGTAGAATGAGATGCCGATAGGCAGTATGATGTCGAGGTGCGGGACGGAGACCGGCGTGCCAAGAGACGCGGCGGCGTCCCGTATTACCGACATCGTGAAATTCGCGTATTTGAAGAACCCAAGGAGCGCAAGGTCACCGACGATCGGCACCACGAGGCAGAGCTTTCTGCGGCGTGGATCCGTCCAGCGGAGAAACCCCAGGCCGGCGAGATAACTCACCAGAGTGGAGAAGGCCATCAGGACCGTGAACCGCGCATCCCAAAAGCCGTAGAAGACATAGCCGGTGAGCGCGAGCCAGGCATAGCGGGCCCGCGCCGTCTTGAGCATCCAGAACACGACGTAGGTGATCGGCAGGAACCCGAGCAAGAACTCGAAGCTATTGAAGAGCATGCTTGGCCCGGATCAGAGTAAGTCGCCGCTCCCTTTTAGACACCACACTGCGCGCGCCGCGCGCCCCGAGCGAGATTACCCGAATGCATCACCGACTCCGCCGGCTGGCAGTTGCCCTGGCTCTCCTCCTCGCCACATTGCTCAGCGCCGAGGCTGCCTCCCGCGTTGATGACCAACTCCGACACGGCATCGCGATTACCGCGTCTCCCGACAATAGCTTCGACCTCCAGTGGCGGGATTCTCTCGGAATCCGCGGTCGGCCCAACGGGCGGTTGGGAAGCGCGCGCCTGAACCGCTTCGGCTTTCGGCATGGGGAGATGGACTCCTTACCGGCCTCAGGGTGCCCACGGGTCATATCGATCGGAGCTTTCCGAGACCCTTGGATACTCGAACCCGACGGCCAAGAGTTTCCAGCCCAGCTTGCCGATTCGCTTGGCGGGGACGGGTGCATCGAGGTCATCAATGCGGCCGTGGCAGGCATGACATTGGCCCGGATGATCACGTCTTGGGACCACTACGTCAGCACATTCCAGCCCGTGTGGTCGTGCTCTACCCCACCCCCGCATTCTACCTGGCGGGGCAACGGCGCGTACGCCAAGTGATGCCGAAGGGATTTCTCCCATCCCCCCGGCACCGTGGTGGATCCCACGATTTCTCGGACGGCTTCGCGCCCGCATCGATTTTCCTGCGATTATCCAGCGTCGGCGCGTGGCCAACAAGATCGACGGGGCGGTCGCGGGCAAGCCGCGAGTGGTCTTCACCGACGTGCCCACCGATCGACTTGCCGCCTGGACCGGAGACATCGACACGCTCGTACAACACATCCAGGACCGCGGGGCCACACCAATTGTGGCAACACATGCGATGCGGTTCGGCACGGAGTTGTCGGGCGAAGAGCGAGACCTGCTGACCGCGTGGCGAAGTTTCACGCCGCGGGCTACCGAGGTGGCTTTGCTCAACTTCGAGCGTGCCGCCGCGACCGCGACCAGCGCGCTCGCGACCTCACGCGGCATCGGGGTTGTGGATCTGGCAGGGTCGCTGACAGGCCGGAGCGAGCTGTTCGCAGACTTCACCCACTTCACGGCCGAAGGCTCTGGGGTAGTAGCCGGTATGCTCGCTCGAGAGGTGCACCGCGCACTCACAGGCCAGCGCCGACCCGTGGCCCATTAGCCTCGCCCGCCTACCTCGGTTCGTAGCGGACCCCAGAGAGATAGACGTGATCGATAACAATGACGTCTATGCGACTCCGCACCCCGCCCATGCCCCCCCAAGTTGGATTCCAGATCCATAGGTTGAAGCCGACGGTATCCCCCGGCACGATGTACCTGACGTTGCGGTAGTCCATTACCAGTTGGCCATCGATCCAAAACCGGAGGACACCGTCGTCCTGGCCGAGCCGATTGAGCTCGAACACCGCTTCCCACTGATGCCAGACACCGACGGTCATCAGCGGTCGCCGGCCGACGTTTTGCCGAATGTTGCGGTTCACCGGAAACTGCTGGTTGAACTGTACCAGCCACCTATCGGCGACCGTGGGGCGGGCGTTGCGACCACTGAGCATGAAGGTGCCTTGGTTCCGTGATCCACCTGTTGGGCGCCCATAAGCGATGAAGCCCATTTTGGTGCCCACCCCATGATTCTCGAAGCTGTTGCCCTCGATCTTGATCCACAGAGAGAGGTACACCTTGCTCTTCTCGGCGGCCGGCCCGTCGAGCTTCTCCCAACCCCCGAAATGCACCGGTCCTCTCCCGCCGCGCAGGCCCGCCGGGAATATGGTCCGGACCACGCACGGCGGACTCGCTGGCGCACCCGAATCCTGACCGAGCGTCAATCGCTCAGAACGTTTGGGAAACGCGTACCATTCACCCGCGCCACCGCTCAGCGCCCCCTCCCCAAGCAAGACCGAGCCATCGTAACTCGCGAAAGGCTGGTAGCCCGGCGGCTCGTTCGGAGTGAGAGAACGTTGGGCGACGGCCTCCGGTATGGAGGCGAGAACACCCCAAGCCAGGGCGCCCGCGGCAACGAGATTACTGCCCCGAAAAATAGACATGATCGATGATAATGAAATCGTCACGTGTCTTCGTAGATCCGATGCCCCCCCATGTGGGGTTCCACGTCCACTTGTAGAACCCGAGTGTACGGGCGGCATCAAGGTAGAGGACATCGCTGTAGTCAATGACCTTCAAGCCGTCGATCCACATCTTCAAGACGCCGTTGGGGACCGCTGGAGTATTCGCCTCAAACACCGCTTCCCAGTGGTGCCAAGGGCCGACGGTCATCGCCTTCTGACTCGAAACGTTTTGCTTCAGATTCCGGTTTACGGGGGACTGCTGGTTGAATTGCACCTGGAACGACGAGGCTATGTTTACAGTCGAATTGCCTGTAAGGAAGAAGGTCCCCTGATTCTGGGCCGTCCCCTGATTCTGGTTATATGCGATGAACCCCAGCTTCGTACCGACCGGGTGATTCTCGTAATCGGGGCCCCTTATCTTGATCCACAGACTCATGTAGAACTTCGAATAGGCCCTGTTGTTCGCATCCCAGCCACTGACAAGGACCGGCGCCCTGCCTCCTACTAGGCCGGCCGGATACCTGCTCTGCATGGTATTGGGAACGCTCGCAGGGGCTGTCAGGTCCGGGGTGATGAGTGTCAGATTGCCCGATTGGGTGCTGAACCACTTTCCGAGCAGGCCCCCAAGGCTGTTCGTACCGGTTGGTAACGAGGTAAAGTTGTGCTCTGCAAAGGCAACAAAGCCCGCAGGCTCGTTGGGGTGGGCGTTCGGGTTGCTGGGCAGCAGGACATCCGCGAAGAAAGTCTGCGTCGGCAGACCCGCGCTGGAAACGGTGGCCGTGTGCGTACCCGCCAGCGGACCCACCTTCCAATTCGCGGAAACGATGCCCTGGGCATCGGACACGCTGACCTGATTGAGCAGAGTGCCGCCATTGTTCACCTGCCAGATGACCGAGGCGCCAGCCCGCGGATTGCTGCTGGCATCCAGGACCTGCGCCCGGAGCGCCGCGGGAAGCGTCGTTCCCACCAGTCCGGACTGGTTGTTACCCTGCAGAATCACCAATCCGCCCGCAGGCGCCGCCACCTGGAAGCCCACGGAGACACTCTTGGGGGAGACCCCTGCGGTGGTCGTGGTCACCTGGACTGGTGGCGCTGTAGCTGCCCGCGGGGAGGCTCCCGGTCGCGGCCGTGAGCACCAGCGTGGCCGGCGAGGACGAGCCGCTGAGCGAGCGTGTGAGCCAGCCGGTCGGCTGCCCCGCCCCGTAACTCACGGCGCCCGCCGCCAGCCCTGACAGCGTACCTGCCCCGCTGTTGGAGATGCCCACGGTGACCGGGGTGGGGTTGGGCTGCCCAGTCGTCCCGGTGAAGGTGACCGCGGAGGGTGTCAGGACCAGGTTCGCTGGAGCGGTCACCGTGAAGCTGACGGTGACGTTCCTCGGGCTGTTGTTCGCCACGGCCGATGTGATCGGTACGGTGGCATTGTAGGTCCCCGGAGCCAGGGCGCCGGTGACCGGGCTGAGGGTCAGCGTCGTCGGGGCAGTGGTCTGGGCCAATGTCGTCCCGAGCCACCCCGTCGGCTGCCCCGCGCCGTACGCCACCGGCCCCGCACCCAGACCGCTCAGGGTGCTGCCGCCGGCGTTGGTAATGGTGATCGTCCTGGCCGTGGGGTTTCCGCCGCCCCCCGGGGCGCTGAAACTCACGGTCGTGGGGGAATAGCCGATGGAAGCGGGAACCGGCGGACCCACGACCTGGAACGCGACAACCAGATTCATGGTCGCCACGCCCACGATCCCTGACTGGACCGGAACGGTCGCGGTATACGTGCCGATGGGAAGCGCCCCGAGCGTCGGCGTAAGGGTGATGGACGCCGGTGCCGTGGTGTTCGAGAGACTTGCGCTCAGCCAGCTGCTAGCCCCCGGACCGAAAGCGATGGTCCCCAATGAAAGCAGCGACAGGCTGCCGCCGCCACCGTTGGTCACCTGGGCGGTTGTGGCCGCCGGACTGGAGCCACCGGCGTTGGCGATGAACGTCGTGGCGTCCGGCGCCAGGTTGATGGCCGGCGGTGACCGAGCCCGCCAGGCGACCGTGAATTCCACGAAGAAGGTATCCGGTGTCACCCCGGACAGCGACGAGGTCACCGGCACCCTCGCCGAGTGGGTTCCGACCGGCAGGGTGCCGGTCGTGGCCTGCACCGTGACCGTCGCGGGAGCGGTCGTCTGGTTCAGGGTCACCGTGAGCCATCCGCCCGGGGCAGTGATATAGCCGATTCCCGAGAGGGCCAGGCCTGACAACGTCCCGCCTCCATCGTTCTGCACCGCGACCACCTGGGCCGGCGGATTCGCGCCCCCCGCCGTGGCGCTCACCGCGACGGTCTTGGGAGAGACCAGCACGCTCGGCGGCGTGGCAACGCTGCTCACACCGAGACTTACCGTGAGGGTGTCGGGTGCCACGCCGGGTACGGTCGAGGTTATCGGCACCCGTGCGGTGAACGTCCCGATCGCCAGGCCGGTGGATGTCGGCTGAATGGTGAGCGTCGCGGGGGCCGTTGCCTGATTCAGGCTCACCCCCAGCCAGCCGCTTGCCCCCGCTCCGTAGGAGATGCTGCCGACCGCGAGGCCGGTGAGCGCGCCCGACCCGCCGTTGTCAACATGAACGAACTGGGGCGCGGGATTGCCACCGCCCTGGGCGACGCCGATGGTCACGGTGCGAGGAGAGAGGTCGATCGTCGGCACCGAATCCACCGTGAGCGTCGCGACCACGTTCTGGGGAAACACCCCCGCGACGGTCGAGCCTATCGGCACCTGAGCGACGTAGGTACCGGCACCCAGATCGCTCGGGGGTGTCACCGTGAGGACCACAGAACCGGGAGTGTTGGTGGATCCCCCCGCGAGGTCCGCCGAGAGCCACCCGGAAGTAATCGGGGCGTACAGGATGGTGCCGACAACCAGGCCATTGAGGGTCCCCGGCGAGGAGGTCAGCCCGACCGTCTGGGGTGCCGGTGCGGCCCCACCCGGGGTGAAATGAAAGCTGACGGACTGGGGCGCAAGGTCGAGTTGAGGGATCGCTCCGCCCGGGGGAAACCCCGCGTTGCGGGGCTCGGCCACGCAACCCAGACCGCCCACGGCGGCGAGAATCGCCCCCAATAACCAGCGCAGACTCCGGGCGCGGAGCGGAGAATTTCGGTTGGATTCCGGTGTCGGCATTGTACTACTCCCCCGCTGCGGCACGAGCGACGCGCTTGCAACTGAGTTACGGCGCGCCGGGACGGCCTGGTTCTGGTACGTCGATGTCACGGAGCCCGCGCTGGGTGGGCCCGGACAAGACTTATTCTCGTTCGCACCACCAAGAGAGCGGCAATTGCGTCGGTCACAGAAGTGATGTCCGCGCCAAGGTGCACCGAACGCGTCAGCAGCCGGTCACGGAGCGTCTCCGCCCCCGGGTAGGAGCCTCCCACGCCATGGCAGCGTTCACCGAACCTGCCAGGTCCGCTAGACTCGTCGGGTAGGCCGTAGAGTAGCCGGCTGGTCCTCTCAGCCCGGCTGCAAGAACGGCACCGGCGAGAGGCCAGTATAACCAAGGTCCGCCAAGCAAAGAGGGGCGCAGGTCACAAACGACGTCCTGCAGCCCAAGGCGCAGGCCCAAGAGCGACCAAGCACTCTCTGGCACTCCAAAATTGGGCGGAGCTCGTTAGTAACCCGCCGCTGCCCCCGCCAGCCCTTTTGCGTCCGAGGCTGAACACCGATAAATCACCGAAGCTACTGGCGAATCTTCCCTCACGTTCGAGCCCCCCTCCGGGTGCGCAGTCTTCGATGATCAAGCCCTGATAGCCACGCCGCAAGCCCGCCAGTGACCCCATGCAGATGGACGTTCCAAAGAGATACGCCAAGGCGACCGGGGATCAGAACTGGTAATACAGGAAGCTCGACTCAGTGCCGTTCATGAAATCACCTGGGCCCCGACGAGTCCGGGATCCGCGCCGGAAGTTCATGATTGGCTTGCATGTTATGACCTCCCGCCAGCCGACAGGTTTCCGGAGGACACCAAGCAGGTTGGAGCCGGCATGGCGAAACGGACCGCTCCCCATCGCGGTCAATCGGATCCAAACCGCCTCTATCGCCAGCAGCGGTGGGAACCGATGGAACATCGGCAGCGAGCTGAAGGCGCCCAACGATTGCACCTCAAGAGTCGTGGTTGTGGCCAGACTGGAAACATCGCGGGAGGTGTTGGCCAAGTAGTGGGTCAGGAAAATCCGATCTGCGGCGCGACGATGCTCCACCACACGGGCCAGGAGTTGACGCGCTCGGGCCGTAGCAACAGGGCCAGCATCCAGATCACGGGATGCGATCGGTTGGGAGTCACGAAGACAAACGCGCCGCCGGGTTTCAGCACCCGCCGGATCTCGGTAAACACACTAAACGGGTCGGTGAGGTGCTCGAGAACCATATTCGACGAAACAACATCGAAACTGTCCGATCGGAACGGGAGAGATTCGCCCAAGGAAACCAGCGCCGAGTCCAGCATCGGATGCAGGCGCAAGTGCTCAACCTGCACATCGCAGCCGATCAGCCACCCTGCCTGGTCGACCGCCAGCTCCTGCGGTGTCGGCGAGAGCCAACCTCCGTGGATGCGACTCCCGGCGCCCAGGTCCAACCATCGGGATTCCGGACGCAGCACCGATGCCAGTGTGCGCGCGTACCGATGCTGGTGATAGTCGACGTAGGGCTTGACCCGGTTCTGCAGCCACTGAGAAAGCGTCATCGCCCGGGCCGTTCCCGGTCTTCCGGGGTCAACGGTGGTTTCTCTCCCAGCAGTTCATCGAGGCGTGTCACGTCATCCTCCGAGACGAGACTGTGGGTCGGGATGGTGACCAGCTCCGCCGCGATCCTGTTGGCCCCCGGGAATCGTGAAGAACCTGCCCACTTCGAACCGAAGCCCTCGAGGTGATCAAGCGACAACGGATAGCCCCGCGCCACCCCCAGCGGAGCGGCTGAAGGACTCCACAGCCCACCAGCTCGCGCCGAGCCCCGAAGGACTGGGAACCTCAGGTCGCCGCTACAGGCAGAGGAGGCAACCGCAGGAGTCTGCAAGTGGGTGTCCCCATGCAAACGTTCTCGCCACCATTCACCGTGACCTCGCCTTGTCTGGGCCTCGGCGGAAATCAGGGAGGTGGTTTCCGCCAGGATACCCCCACCGCTCCGACTCATTGCCGCTGGTTCGCTTGCTCCCCGATAAACCGTCTCCCCAAGGCCAAGAAACGGCAGGCCTGCCGGAATCCAGTACATTGACGGAGTCGCGAATGCCCACTGCGCCAACGACTTAGCCAATCCGGTCAGGCCGCGGCCGCCCTTCCGCAGGGCTGAATGGGCCCGAAGTCTCTCCCCCCATTCGGGGCCGGCCAAGAGAAGGCCCCCTCCCCCCGCTGTCAGCCCCTTTCCGCGTCCGAAGCTCAGAACCCCGAGATCGCCGTTGGCCCCAAGCGGCCTGCCAGCCCAGCTTGCGCCCACCCCCTGTGCCGCGTCCTCGACAAGGACCGCGCCGAAGCGGGAGGCTAGCCTCGTGGCCCGGCCGAGGTCTACCGGAAGGCCGTAGAGGTGGGCCACCAGGAGGATGTCCGCGCCACCGTCCAGCACCTGCTCCAGCGACCCCCAGTCCGGGCCCAGCGTCTCCGGATCCACGTCGTACAGGGCCACCTCCACCCCGGCACCGTCGCAGGCAGTCGCCAGGTCGTAGCAACCATAGGCCGGCAGGGCCACCCGGCGCCGCCCCGCCGCCTTCGCGATCCGCAGCGCCAACGTCAGCGCGCTGGTCCCGCTATCCGTCCACAGCCACTCCGCCGGCCGGTAAGTCTGCCGGACCCACTCGTCCAGCTCCGCCCGCGCCCGCGCCGCCGCCGCCGGGCTCAGCGCCGCCCGGAACCCGCGCCACAGCGCCCGCGCACTGATCGGCGAATAGACCGGCGGCACCCGGCGCGGCATCATGGGATGTAGCGCACGACCCGTGGCCCCAGCGCCGTGGCCAGCCCGACCGGCAGCCGCTGCCACATCCGCGGCCCCCACGCGTAGGCCCCCTGGTCCGGCGAGGGGGTGGCCGCCTCCTTCCCCTGGGCGCCGGCCTGGTACCACCACAGCTGCTCATCCCGCGACCCCCACTGCCGCTTGAAGCGATGGGTGCCGCCGCCCGGGGTGCAGCGCCCGAAGTTGAACAGGGTGAGCCCCTGTTCCACCGCCCGCTGCATGAAGGCCCAGTACAACCCCATGTTGGCCGAGATCCGATTGTGGGTATGCAGGGAGGAGGCCCAGGTCATCTCGAACTCCCTGCCCCACACGAAACCGGCGCCGCCGGCAATGGGCTCCTGCCCCAGCCAGGCACAGCCAAACCACGCGTCCGGAAAAACCTCGGCGATCACCTCGAACAGCCGCCGCGGCTGGGTGGGAGTACCCAGATCCCGCATGTGATGGCTGAACACCCGGAAGAACGGCTCCACCTGATCCGCGCCGAACCGCACCGTGACCCCCTCCTTGCCGGGCCGGCGCACCTGGCTGCGGAGCTTCGAGTCGAAGCTCTTCATCAGCCGCTCGGGGTCCGGCGGCAGATCCAGCACGACCGTCACCTTGCGGTGCGACACCGGCAGATCGAGCGGCAGTTCCCGGCGGCTGCGGAGCTCCAGCAGCTTCACCCCATCCGCCCGGGCTCGCTCCGTGGCCCACTGGGTCAGGGCCTGCACGGCCGGCATCGCTGCCGAGCGGGCCGCCGTAGTTCACGAACGGCAGCGAAACCAGGTAATGGCCGAACAGCAGGCTCTTCACCCGCACCAGCGGCAGCACCCCCGCCAGCGCCCCCCCGGCGTCCCGGGCCTCCAGATACAGGCATTCGTGCCGGAAGACCTCGCGGAAGACCTGCCGCCATCCGGAGAGGTGAAAGTGGGTCCACCCCGCCTGGTCCCGGACAAACCCATCCCACTCTTCCCCGGGGCTCTCCACCGGCCGGACGCTGAGTGTCACGCCAGGCCCCGCCACGCCGGCGCCTGCGCCAGGCCCAGCCGCTCGGCAAACCGCTCCGCCACGGACGTGAAGGGAAACTCGCTCAGCAAGGTGCTCATCCGGGGCCAGGTCTGATGGAGATTCCGATAGTGCCGCAGCGCAGTGATCGGGCCACAGGGGAGCCGAGGTTGGTCGGTATCGTATTCCCACGGGTGAGTGTAGAACATGCCGCTCACGCCGCTCGCCATGGCCTGCCCGAACGCACGCCGAAACAGGGACAGGGGGAACTGCCGCAGGTATCCACCGCCGGCCGCCGGGAGCCGGACGCCGAACAGCCGAGTCGTGGCCAGGGGGATCTCGAGGAGCGTGCCGGCGGGGCGCTCGATGAGGCAGGGGCCATCCGGGGCTCCCGGGTAGCCATAGTCCGGACGGCGGACCGGAAACAGACTCGAGTCGTAGCGGAAGCCCTCCTCCAGCAGCACGTCGAAGGCCCATTCTGCCCCGGGAACGATCGAAAAGCTCGGGGCCCGGTACCCCAGACAGGGCTGGCCCCCGGCGTCCTCCAGGGCCGCCTTGGAGTCGCGCAGCTCGGTCCGGAAGCCCGCGGCATCCAGCCTCGACACCCGCCGATGCCAGTCCCCATGGGAGGCGACTTCATGTCCCGAATCCGCGATCCGGCGGACCAGCGCGGGGAACTTCCGGGCGATCCATCCGAGGGTAAAGAAGGTGCCACGCACCCGCCGCTCGGCGAGCAGATCCAGCAGCCGGCCGGTGTTCTCCACCACCCGGGAGGGATAGCGATCCCAGGCAGCCCGGTCGACCAGGGACTCGAAGGCGACCACCTGGAAGTAGTCCTCGACGTCAACGGAGAAGAGCTGCGGCGCTCCTGGCTCGGGCGGCAGTGGCAGGAATCGGGCTGGGGTGGTGGTCACGCCCTAATTGTCTCCGGTTCGCACGGTTTGGGGCAAGCTCCACGCCCCCAAAAACAGCGGCCCCGGGGCGAGAATCCCCGGGGCCTTGTTCACCAGTTACTGCGGAAGGAACTGAATCAGCCGACGTTCTGCTGCTTCCGGCGGCGGAAGGCGCCGACCCCACCGATCCCCGCCAGACCCGTCGCCAGCAGCGCCATGCTGACCGGCTCGGGAGTGACCGTGGTGCAGTTGGCGGCTGTGCCCGTATTGGGGTCATTGCCGGTCCAGCACTCGGTGGTGCGGCCGTTGGGGCCGTTGCCGCCGCGGATCACGATATCGCTCCCGGCAGGATTCCAGTTGCCGGACACCTTGAAGGTGAAGGTGACCCAGTCATTCGAGTTGCCGAGATTCCCCGAGCAGGGATTCAGGTACAGGTCGGGTTCTCCACCCGAGCTCGGCAGCTGCCCGGGCTGGGCGCAACCACTGGCGATGCCGTTGTCCAGGTTGGTGCCCATCGGGACGGTCCGGAAGTCGACGCCGAATCCGAGCCGGCTGTTGTTTGACAGCACCCAGCTGCTCGGAGTGTCGCCAGGCCGGGCCGGGCCGGAGAGGCTGAGGGAGCCCAGCACCGCGCTCACCCCGCTGGTGTTGTAGAACCCGATACCGTTGAACACGGTGCCCGCGTGCGTCGAGGCGCCCTGTCCGTAGGTAGCGGCCCCGTTGCCGGAGAGGTTCCAGACCTGAACCGTCACGTCACTGCCGACCACATTGATGGTCACCGCGGCGCAGGTGGCGAAGTTCCCGCCCCCGCAGACGCGATAGGACGTGAATCCATCCGCGAATGCTGTCGCCGGGAGACCCAGCGCGAGCCCGCCCAGAAGGGCGATGAAACGGCGAGTCTTACTCATGGGGACATCCTTCTCGTGAACTGGTGAACAATATGGGCTCATGCCCGACGGGCATGCTTCCATCCAAGTACGGCGACCCACAGAAACGCGACCGGATACAGCACCCCTTGCGTCGCGGTCTTCAGGATCGCCTTCTGCAGCCCGACCCGGAGGATTGGGTCAGTCACGGTTTCAAGGGCTACCGGGACGCTCCGGGCGTACATCAGGAGCAGCCCCACCAACACAAGCCCCAACAGCGCCAGGACGATCGACCAGAACTGTGACAGCCGCAGGTTGCCGCGGGCCACCGACGCCCCGAAGGCCAGCATCAGCCCCATCGCGAGGAGCGGCAGGCCACCGAACACGGTGGTGACCGTCCCGAACTCCCACTCCCGATCGCCTAACCGGAGAGGGTACCACGCCAGCACCAGGTCGGCCAGCGCCACCAGCGAGAAGACCAAGCCGATTCCGCCGAGGAGGTACCACCCGATCTCCGGGGCGGGGTCCAGCGGGGTGCGGTTTTTTTCGTCGCTTCTGATCAGGATCCGCGATGAGGTCATTGCATCCTCGTAGGCGGTCCCAGTGGCCGCCAATATGGTATCGCAGGGTTCAGGCCATCGCCCGCAGGGTTGTGGGTGATGCTAAACGCCTGCTACACAACAACTTGAGAAAACTAACGCGGCCGGCGTGGGACGGCAGCGAACGGAGTGTTGTGGCGCCGCCGCAACAGAAGTGGCTTTCTGTCGCCTACCGACGCCGCAGACTGGCCTTCCAGCTCGCGCCCGCAAGCCACAACAGAGCAAACGGATACAGCAACGACTGAACCCCGGTCTTCGCGGCGGCCTTCTTGATCGTGGTCAGCGCCACCGGGTCACCAATCAGCCTGAGGGCCATGGGCAGGACGGTCACGTACAGGGTAAGCGACAGCCACATGAAGACCGCGACCGCAATACAGAACGCGGCAACCGCACGGATCTGCCAGCGGCGGCCAACCGCCACACCATGGGCTACCAGGAAAGCCATCCCCAGCCCGAGCAGCGGGAAGGTGTCAAAGAACTGGCTAGTGGTGCCGAGTTCCCACTCGGGATCTCCCAGCTCGAGCGGCAGCCACAGCGTCCCCAGATTGGTGAGGCCGAGGAGCAGGAAGACCAGCCCCACGATGCCGAGGCAGCTCCAGATCAGCTGCGTCCCGCCGGACGAGTTCACCGCTCGATCCATGATGGCCAGTCTCCTTGGGTCCCTCGTGAGTCCGCTCGCCGGGTACACCGCGACCGCCGGAGTCGGATACTGCAACTGCTAGAAGATGATAATATCCTGCGTGGCTCTCGGCCTGAGTCGCCACCGGCCGCCGCCGCCCGGCACCAGCACGCCGGCGACATTCAGGGAATCCCCCGGAACGAACGGACCCGACGGCCCCACCAGCGCGGCGCCCACCAGCACGTCCAGCGGGCCACTGCCGTCGTCGATCGTGACCTGCAGGTCGGCTCCCTGGGGCGAGGTGGTCGTGATCTCTCCAGCGGTCACCCGCACCAGGTCCGCGTCCCGGATTCCCGCCAGTGCCCGGGCTGCTTCATCACTGGTCAGGGTATCCGGCACCGGCGCGGCGCCCGGAAAGACCAGGACAATCTGCGCGGTGTCCAGCACCGGCTGGCCACCCCGGCTGCCAATCCGCCCAAGCACTCGCACCCCGTCTCCGGGAAGTACCAGGCCGCCGAATGTGACGGTGGCCTGGGTGAGCCGGATGGCTGCCCCACCGTCGCGCACATGGACCGTGGTGTCACTGAACGACTGGCTCCCGGCGACCACCGTGGCAGCCACGACCACTTTGCGCCCGGGTGTCCCGGTGCGCGCTCCGGTCACCGTCAGTACCGGAAAACCGACCCGTGCGGATATGAACGGAGCGGCGCCGGTATTGGCAATCGTGACCCGGGCGGGCGTGAGCGTGGTGACCATCGTGTCCCCGAGCACCTGGAGCGAGTCCACCGCGATGGTGTACTGGCCCGGTGTGAGGTTGCTGAAATCCACCAGGCCGTTGGCATCGGTGGTGGCTGAGCCCGCGGTATCCTGGGTGCCCGCCACCAGCGCGAAGACTCGCAGGCCCGCGAATGCGGTATCCGCCTGGGTGGCAGTCCCGCTGAAATCCCGGTCGTAGAAGACCTGGGCAGACATCGCCCGTGCGCCGGGGAGCCCGATCCCGAGGTCCTCCCCAGCGTTGCTGCAGGCCACCCCCGCCAGGGGCAGCAGCAGCAGGGTTGCCAGACGGGCGTGAGACATGGACACCTCGGTCAGGGCGCGATCCGGAGTCCGAGGCGGAGCATCCGGGGTTCGGTACGGCGGCTCAGCAGCTTGCCGAATCGCGGGTTGGCGAGGAGCGGCAGGGTCACGTTGCCCAGGACGTCGGTCGTCAGCGTCCCGGCCGGATCCACCAGCAGCACGGCGCGATCGACCACCCCGGTGGTGGTGGCGGCCAGGTTGAACACATCCACCAGCAGCTCCAGGCGGCCGCCCAGCGAACGGATCGGCAGACCGACGGCGAGACTCAGGTCCAGCGCGTGGTTGGCCGCCTCCCGGCAGCTGTTGCGATCGGCAAACTCGCCGGATTGCTGCTTGAGGCACTCATTCCGGGCAAGCAGACCCGCCATGCCCGGCAAGGCGGGATCGAGAAAGGCGGGGTCATTCCGCCCGGAGCCGTCGGCGTTGGCATCGACACCCGGACGAAAGCCCGGCGTGAAGGGCAACCCCGAGCGGAACCGGTAGCGGACACCGAGGGTCAGTGGCACCCGAGCCCCGGTCGACCAGGTAGCCAGGACGGTCGCGCGATGGGGCACATCGAAGTCGGAGCGGCCCTCGGCCCACTCGTCCCCGGGCGGGTCCGCCGGGAAGGGTGACAGCTCGTCCGCCGGGTCTCCGGTCCAGCTTTGCAGCCAGTTGTCCCGGGTACGCGACCAGAGATATCCGCCGGAGAGCGAGAGTCCCCGGACCGCTTCGCGGGTGAAGGTCAGGCCGACCTCGTAGTGATCCTGGAACCCGGTCGCGGCGAGCGCCGACACCATCTCGAATCCGCTGAAACGCCGGTTTGATCCGGGTACGGCGGCCACCACGCCACCCTCCTGGGCGAGGGTGCCGAACACCTCCCGTCCCTCCTGGGTACGGCCGGTCGGCGCACCCAGGAGGTTGAGATCGGCCCGGCGCAACAGGTAGTCGGTATGGTGGTACCCCACGCTCAGCCCCATGGTCCCGAGCCCCGTCAGCACCCGGGTGAACTGGCCATCCACCTTGGTGGTCCGCGGGTTGTGGTACTCGCCCTGGGGGCTGAACAGGGTGATCCGCTGGCCCAGCTCCGTGGTCACCGAGGTATCGGGCAGCGTGGACCAGGAGCCGAGCGCTCCTACCGCCTGACGCACGGTCACGGGACCATCATGCAGCACGGCTTCGGCGAAGCGGGCGGGATTCAGCTGCCCGTAGTGCCGGGAGGCCGCCAGACTGGCGCTCCACGGGGAGCTGCCGCCGTTGTCAACGATAAGGCCCAGGCGCGGCGCCACATTGTTGTTGTCGTTTGGCACCACCGAGTTCCGCAACCCGAAGAGGCCCAGCACGCCGGGATTGGGCTGGATCGGGTTTGACTTCTGCGCCAGGATCTGCCGGTCCCAGCGGAGCCCGGCGAGGACGGACATGCCCCGGGCGACCCGCCAGGAAACCTGGCCAAAGAGCGCGGCCTCCACCAGAGTGAACCGGGTGCGGTCGTTGGCCACTTCCGCCACCGAGAAGACCCCACGGCGGTTGGCGAATCCGTTCACATCGCCGAAGGTGAATACCCCGCGCTGGCCATACAGGTATCGCTGGGTCCACGGCCCGTTGGAGTATGCCCCGCCGACCTTGAGCTGATGTTCTCCCTCGGGGCCGAACGCGTACTGGAAACTCTCCGAGATGTCGATCGCGCTCCGCTCGAAGTGACCCGGGAGCGACGCGAGACCGCCCAACGCGGCGCCTTCCTCGGCGAAGGTCGTGGCCGGCAGGCCGGCGCCTTTCCACTCGCGGCGGGTCTTGCGCAGCCCAACCCGCAATTCGTTGGAATAGGGCCCGGAGGCATACTCGATGCTGCTCCCCCCGGAAAAGTCTCTGGAGTCCAGCCGCGTGGTGCTGCCGTTGGACGGATCGGCCCCGAGCTCCGGGTTCCATTCCCGGAATCGCGAGAAGCTGCTCCGGGTGATCACGTTGACGGTTCGAGAAAGCTTCCAGTCAAGCCTGAACCCGCCCGAACCACCCCGGTAGGACCGGACCACCGGGCGGACGTGGGTGGCCAGGGAAACCCCGAGGCTGTCGCGGCCAATGTCTTCCAGCACCCCGGCCAGTCCAACGGTGACACCTCCAAACCTCGCGGTGTCCACTTCCCAGGGATTCGCGGTCGGGGTCTCCAGCTCTTCGTACCCGAACCCGATCAGGTAGCTCGCCTTGCCGGGCACCAGTGGGCCAGACACGGTCGCACCGACATTGATGGAGGCCAATGAGGAGTCAGCGGGATTCTCCGCCTTGGGAAGGCCCAGGCCGCCACTCCAGAATGCGAAGGGCTCAAACCGGAACCGCGTCGAGGGCGCCCTGGAGACCACCCCCATCGTCCCGCCATTCCCCCCCGGCCATTCCGCGTCGGTGGCATGTGGCACCACCTGCGAGTGATCGTACAGGAAGCGCGGGTACACCGGCGCTCCCCCGGGCTCCCCTTCGATGGCAGGGTGGCGCACCCAGGAACCGGGAAGTCCGTCGACGACCAGCCTGGAGTACGACTGGGGCAGCCCGCCCAGCTCGGTGGCGAACCCCCAGCGCAGGTCGCGAGGGCTGGCCGCGAAGGCCGAGTTGCGACCGTCGGCGGTGACATCGTTGCGTGGAGCAAACCACATGGTGCCGGGCCGACCGCTCACCTCGGTGACACGCGGTGAAACGCTGGAGAACCGCTGTTCGGCTACGGCCACTTCCTCCACCGTGGTGATCGGAGGCGGGCGTCGTACCACCCGAACCTGGACGATGGTCATCAGGTCGGGAACGACCTTGACCCCTCGCTGCCGAAGCGGCTGATACCCGACCTTTTCCACCAGAAGGCTATAGGTGCCGGGTGACAGCAGCGGAACATTGAAACGACCCCGCAAGTCGCTGCGAAGCTGGCGCAGGTCAAGACCTTCCTCATCTTCGAGGGTGACCGAGGCATCTCCCACGGGGGTACCGTCGGCCAGCACGACCTCTCCCCGCAGGGCCCCACTGGTGAGGCTTTGGGCGGGCAGCGGGTGCGCCCCGAGAGCCACCAGCACGGGCACCACCAGTGCACACCAGCCATGCCTGGGGATACTGGGTCGTGCCATACGAGTTCCGGGGGGGGAAGAGGGGAACGTCACTACTATCTGAATGCAGGATAGTGCAGTTATGATGCCACCCGCGCAAGCGGGTCTCTCCTATGGAGCTGTCGCATTGGATCAACGAAAGTGGTGCGGCGCCGGCCTCACGGCGCTGAGCCTGCTGGCGATCGGGTGGCTCACCCTCCGACCCTCCCCGGAGGACATCGAACTGGTGGCGCGTAGCCCCTTTCTGTGCCTCTATCCCTGCGGGGTGGAGGGGCTGCGGGACGCGGTCCTGAACGTGGTCCTGTTCATCCCGCTCGGCGCCGCGCTGGCAACCTGGGTTTCGGGCTGGCGGCTGTGGCTGGCCCCCCTCACCTTGAGCCTGTTGATCGAGTTCAGCCAGTACCAGTGGCTGAGCGGGCGCGATGCCAGCCTCCGGGACGTGCTGACGAACACCCTGGGCGGGGCGCTGGGCGTATTCCTGGCGCGCCGGTGGCATACGGTCTTCCGGCCCGCCCGCCCGGTGGCCAGACGGATGGCCGCGGGAGGACTCGTGGCCTGGCTCGGCATCGTGACTGCGACCGCGATCGGGATGCGGCGGGACCTTCCCGAGACCACCTACTGGGGCCAGTGGGCTCCGGTGCTGGGTCAGTTCGCGATTTACGCCGGTACGGTGCTGAACATTCAGGTTGGGGGAGAGCCGCTGGCCTTCGGCCGGGTCCAGGACTCTGGGGAGCTGCGCCGGCTGCTGTTGCAGGATTCCGTGCTGATCACCGCGACGGTGGTCAGCGGGATTCCACCCAGCGACCCGGCCCCCATCGCCAGCGTGTACGACGGCCTGCAACAGGAGATCTTTGTCCTGGGCCAGGACCACAACGACCTGGTCTTCCGGGTCCGCAACGGGCTGGTGGCCGCCGAGCTCGCAGGCCAGATGGTGCGGATGCCGGACTTTCCCGGCCACACACCGGGCGATACGGTCCACATCGCCGGCGGTATCGTGCGCAACCACTATCTGCTGCGGGCGGAGGCGCGGGCGGGAACGAAAGAGCTGTGGGTTCCCTTCTCCGCCGGCTGGGCCTGGTCCGGGCTGTTGCCGTTCCGCCACCGGCTCGGCCCGGAGGCGGCGCTGCTCACCGCCCTGTGGCTCGGCGCCCTGATGTTCCCCGCCGGCTACTGGCTGGGGGCCGGCGGCGACGGCCCCGTCACTCTCCTCTGGATCGTGGGAGTGACCGGCCTCGGGTTGGCCGCCGCAACGCTGCTGTCGGGCCTGCCGCCGGGAAGCTGGAGTGAGTGGTTTGGCAGCCTGAGCGGCGGGCTGGCGGGCTGGATGCTGGGACGGAAGGCCGGGGCGGGCGCCGGGCCTCACCCGCCCGGCACGAGCTCCTGAGATCGATCACCAGCGCCGGGGAGGATCGGCAGCGAACAGATGGCCCTCACCTACAGACGTCGGATGCTCCTCGCCCTGGTGGCGCTAGGCAGCGTGCCCACGGCGATCGCCGTGATCGGCTGGGCCCTCTCCGTGCGCTCCCCGGCGAGCGCGGCCGAGGCGACCCGCGACGCGGTGTCCCTGGTGGCCACCACCGGGCGGACGCTGGTCACGACCGTGGACTCGCTCCGACTTACACCGGAGGAGCGGCGGGCGCTCGCGGCACACACCCAGGCACTCAACACCGCGCTCTCCCGGGTCCGGCGGCAGGAGACCTATTCCACCTACTACTCGGCCATTCTGACCGTCATCATCCTCGGGCTCGGCAGCATGGTGGTGTACGCCTCACTCCGGCTGGGAGGTTACCTGTCGCGGCAACTGAGCCGACCGATCGATGAACTGGTCGGCTGGACCGCGCATATCCAGCGGGAGGAGCCGCTGCCCTCCGATGAGCGGGAGGGCGGCGCCCCGGAGTTTGCGGCGCTCAGGGGCGCTTTCCGCCAGATGGCCGCCGGACTGGCGGAGGCACGGGCACGGCAGCTGGAGGCGGAACGGCTTCGGGCCTTCCGGGAGGTGGCGCGCCGGGTAGCGCACGAAATGAAGAACCCGCTCACCCCGATCCGCTTTGCGGTCTCGGCGCTCAGCCGCAGCGCCACGCCGGCGCAGCGCGAACCGCTGGAAGTGCTGCAGGCCGAATCCGAGCGACTGGAGCAGCTGGCCCGGGAGTTCACCGACATGGGCCGGCTGCCGGAGGGTCCGGCCTCCGAGGTGGACGTGAGCGAGCTGCTCGCCGGGCTGGCACGCAACAACCTGCCGCCCGGGGTGGAGGTGGCGCTCGCGCTGGATCCGTCGGCACCGCGGATCACCGGACACTATGAGCCACTGCGGCGGGCGTTCGCCAACCTGCTGCGCAACGCGGTGGAGGCGGGCACGGGCGCGGTGCGGCTCGACATCACCTGTCGGCCCCATGGAGCTGACGGGGTCGAGGTCCGCGTCGCCGACCACGGGCCCGGGGTCCCGGCGGAACTGCGTGACACCCTCTTCGATGCCTATGTCACCGGAGGCAAGGAGGGCGGCACCGGCCTGGGCCTGGCGCTGGTGCGCCAGACCATCGAAGCCCACCAGGGCCGGATCCGACACGAGGAGACACCGGGCGGCGGGGCCACCTTCGTGGCAACCCTCCGGGGGATGGGGGGGTAGGAGTGGAAGTGGTTGGGATCCATCCCACCAGCTGCCAACCCCTGCCTCCAACTCCCCCAATCCCCGTATCTTTCCGGCCATGCCCTCCCACATCCTCATCATTGACGACGAGGCCAACATCCGGCGGATGCTGGCGGCACTGCTGCGGGCCGAGGGTTTCTCCGTGGAGGAGGCCGGTAACGGGCCGGCCGGGCTGATCGCGCTCGAACGGCTGGAGCCCGACGCCATCTTCATGGACTTCCTGATGCCTCCGGGGCCGGACGGACTGGAGACCCTCCGCCAGATCCGCACCCGGGGCATCCAGACGCCGGTCGTCATGATGAGCGGCAAGGCGCAACTGGCCGATGCGGTGCGCGCCGCCCAGCTGGGCGCCTTCCAGTTCCTGGAGAAGCCGCTGTCGCCCGAGACCGTGCTGGTAACCCTGCAGGCCGCGCTGGAGCTGGCCCGTACCCGCAATCAGAACCGGGCCCTGCTCCGGGCGCTGGCCCCGCGCGAGGAGATGGTCGGCACCAGCGACGCCCTGCAGCGGGTGCGCCTGCTGGTAGCGCAGGTGGCCCCGACCGACGCGCGAGTGCTCATCTCCGGCGAGTCGGGTACCGGCAAGGAACTGGTGGCCGCCGCGATTCACCGCGCCAGCCAGCGGGCGGGCGAGCCATTTATCACCGTCAACTGCGCCGCCATCCCCCGAGAACTGGTGGAGTCGGAGATGTTCGGGCACGAGCGGGGTGCCTTCACCGGCGCCCTCGAGCGTCGCCTCGGACGGTTCGAACTGGCTGACGGCGGCACTCTCTTCCTCGACGAGATCGGCGACCTCAATCTGGAGGCGCAGGCCAAGCTGCTCCGCACCCTGGAGACCGGCATCCTGCAGCGGCTCGGGGCCGAACAGCCGACCCACGTGAACGTCCGGGTGGTCACTGCGACCAACCACCGGCTGGAACTGGCGGTCCAGTCCGGGGGGTTCCGGGAAGACCTCTACTTCCGCCTCAACATCTTTCCCATCCAGCTGCCGCCCCTGCGGGAGCGCCTCACCGACCTGCCCGCCCTGGTGGCCCACCTGGCAGAACGGGCCCGGCCCGGCCGGGGCCAGCGCTACAGCCCGGCGGCTCTGGAACGGCTCGCCGCCTACCCCTGGCCAGGCAACATCCGTGAACTGGCCAACCTGGTCGAGCGACTGGCAATCCTGGGCGGCGAGGAGATCGGCGAGGCCGACGTGGCAACGGTGCTGCCGGAGGGCCGGCCCCGCGCCCCGGGACTCGGCCGCTCGGCCGGGCCCGGCAGCGGACACAATGGCCAGGCGCTTACCGAGGCCCTGGACGGCTACGAACGGGAGCTCATCAGCCATGCCCTGGACCAGGCCCAGGGCAACATCGCCGAGGCAGCCCGCGCCCTGCAGACCGACCGCGCCAACCTGTACCGTCGCATGAAGCGCCTCGGGCTGGTGCGCGCAGAGGCGCCGGGTGACTAGCAGCCCGGAGCATCCGGACCGGCCCGCCGCCCGGCGCACCCGGGCGGGCGGGGGCACCCTGGCCCTGTTGCTCTGGCTGGCCCTGCCCGCGGGGCTTCACGCCCAGGACAGCGTGATCGTCATCAGCCCCGATGTACCCTCGATGGACTCGAACACCACCGGGCTGGCGGCGGCGGTGCTGAACGAGCTGCTGCTGGCCTACAATGACTCGGCCACCGTGCGGCTCCCCAGCGGCTTCAGCCTGCCCGCGGGGGCGCGGCTGACCGGTCCGGTGGCCTCGTTCCGGGGCACCCTCCGCGTGGCCGGTACGATCGAGGGCCACCTCACGGTGATCAACGGCGACCTTCAGATCCTCCCGGGCGGGCTGGTCCGCGGGGAGGTGCTGGTCGCGGGCGGCCGGATGATCGTGACCGAGGGGGGTAGCCACGACGGCCAGGCGCGGATCTACTGGGACGCCGCTCCGGTGAGCCGCCAGTCGGACGGCCAGCTGGCTCTCCGGGACCGGCGCCGTCCGATCAGCGAGCTGCCCACCGCCGAGCGCACCTTCGGTGACGGCCGGATCCGCACCACGCTGCGCCTGACAACCACCCAGACCTACAACCGGATCGAGGGCCTCGGCATCGTTTTCGGGCCGGCCTTCGAGTGGCGGCCCTCGGGCGGGCTGGCCGCGACGCTGGACCTTCGCGGCATTCTCCGCACCGCGCCGGACGACTCGCCCTTCCGCCGCGACCTCGGCTGGCTGGTGCGCACCGACTGGCGCTTCCTGGGCGCCACGCGCTTCGGGTTGGGCGCCCGCACCTACTCGGTGATCGCAGGCATCGAGGAGCACACCCTGCCCCGGGATGAGGTCGGCTGGAACGCCTTCCTGCTGCAGCGCGACAACCGCGACTACTTCTCCAGCGAAGGGGTGGCCGGGAGCGCCTACGCCTATCTCACCCGGCGGGTGCGCGTCGATGGCAGCCTGCGCTACGAAAAGCAGGGCTCGGTCCGCGCCAACGACGCCTGGTCGCTGTTGCGCAACGACGACCGCTGGCGGCCCAACCCGCTGGTGGACGACGGCCACTACACCATCCTCGGCCTGAGCGCGGAATACGACTCCCGTAACTCCCGCAGTGAACCGTCGTCCGGCTGGTGGCTGCGCGGCGGGGTGGAGCACGCCGCCAGCGACGATGTGGCGCCGGTGGACCTGCCGACCACCGTGCGTGCTCCGCTCCCCACCAGCGGCTACGGCACCAACCGCTTCACGCTGGATGCCCGGCGCTACAACCGGCTCACCCCCGACGCCCAGCTCAACTTCCGGTTGTGGACCGGCGGGTGGCTCTCGGGCGATCCGCTGCCGCTGCAGCGGCGGCTGTCTCTGGGCGGGCTCGACCTCCTGCCGGGCTACGGGTTCCGGGCGCTCGACTGTTCCCCGGCCGGGTTCAGCAGCCCCGGCCGGCCCGCGCTCTGCGACCGGGCGCTGATCACCCAGGTCGAGTTCCGGCAGCGCCTTGGGCTCCGGGCCGGGTACACCGTGCGCGATCCCGAGCAGCGCGAGCTGCAGCGGTTCATCGGCATCCAGGATCCTGAGCTGGTGCTCTTCGGCGACGCCGGGTCCGCCTGGCTGGCCGGCGACGGGCCGGGCCGGGTTCCCAGTAACCGGATCCAGTCGGTCACCCAGTGGAAGGCTGACGCGGGCCTGGGACTCGACGCGGGCGGCCTCGCCGTCTACCTGGCCAAGGCGCTCACCGACGGTGAGCCGGTGCGCCTGTACCTCCGCCTCGGGCGCCGGTTCTGATGCGCACACCCGGCGGTCCGGGAACCAGCAGGTGAACCGGACACGCCGGGCCGCACTAGGCCTGTGGCTGTGCCTGCTCCCCGCCCCAGGGGCGACGGTCGCCGCCCAGGACGCCGGCCTCAGGCTGGAGGTCGGACTCGACAGCGCCCGCGCGGGCACCCGCGATCCGGTCGTCCGCACGCGCAACCTGCTGGAGGACACCCCGTGGCTGTCCACCCTGCGGCAAGGGCTCCCGCTCCGGCTGCAGTACCGGGCCGAGCTGTGGCGTTCCCGCGAGGGGTGGCTGGACGACCTGGTGCGGCAGGTGGAGTGGACGGTGGTGGTGCGGCACGAGCCGTTGCTGGACCAGTTCTCGGTGGTCCGGTTTCTTCCCCCCGGACGCATCCTGCAGAATCGCTACGCCACTCCCGGGGTGCTGGCTGAAGCCCTGGGCGTGGCCTACCCGCTGCGCATCGCCCCGGGCGTTCCCGGCCGGTACTACTACTCGGCGGTACTGGAGGTGACCACGCTGTCGGAGTCGGATCTGGATGAGTTCGAGCGCCTGATCAGAAGCGGGCTCGATCCCCGCAGCAGCGGAGCCGTCAGCCTGGCGGACCGGGCCCGTCGGCTGGTGCTGCGACTGGCCGGGCTGCCGACCTTGAGCCTCCGGGGCCAGTCGAGGCCGTTCGAAGTCGGGCCGTAAGGCGGTTGGGCGGTTGGGCGGGGCCGAGGGTCACCGCGGCTCCGCCCGTTGGCTATCCGCCCAGGGCCTTCAGGGCGTTCTGGCCGTAGAACAGCTTGATGTACTTGGATTGAATGGCGGTGAGCCGGCGAACCGCCCAGGCCAGGTGCACGAAGTGCGGCTCGTGCGGGTGGGTGAGCGGATGCATGCCGCATTCTTCCGGTAGCCGGTTGCCCTTGCGGGTGTTGCAGCTGCTGCAGGCCGTCACCACGTTGGTCCAGTCGTTGGATCCCCCGCGCGACAGCGGCAGCAGGTGATCCCGCGTCAGGCACTCCCGAGACCGGAGTTCCAGCGGATTGCGGTGACAGTACTGGCAGCGGTAGCCATCACGGGCAAACAGGAAGGTGTTGGTGACCTGGCGGCGGAAGCGGCGGGGAACGTGCACGAACTTGACGAGCCGGATGATCGCCGGTCTGGGAAGGACGAGGCGCTCGCTACGCACCACGTCCCGGCCCTCCGCTTCGACGATTTCCGCCTTGCCCTCGATGACCAGCCTGAGGGCCCGCCGCACCGGTACCATGGTGAGGGGCTCGAACGACGCGTTCAACGCCAGACAGCGCACGTGATCTCTCCTGCTTCCCGGAAGCCGGTGAATCGTAACGGCTTTCCGGGAGGCTGCGCAAGCAACGGCCCGGTCACTACCGGGCAAGGGCCGCCAATCGCACCTCGACCAGCTGCCGCATCCGGGGATTGCGGGCAATGATGAGCAAGGTGTCGTCCCCCGCCAGGGTTCCGATGATCTCCTTCCAGCCCGCCTGGTCCAGGGCGGCCGCCACCGCGGGCGCGCCCCCGGTCGCGGTCTTGATGACGATCAACGGGCCGGTCCCCTCGACGCTCACCAGCAGGGTGGGGAGAATATGCGCCAGATCGGGACGCAGCGTGCCCTCGTGCGGATTGGCGTAGTAGGATCCCCCCTCAGGGTCTACCAGCTTGGCCAGCCCGAGTTCCCTGATGTCCCGGGAGAGGGTGGCCTGCGTCACGGAGATCCCCTCCCCCGCCAGGGCTTCCCGGAGCCCATCCTGGCTCTCGATGCGCTTCTCGCGGACGATACGGAGGATGGCGGCGTGGCGCTGGAGTTTCATGTGGCCGTGACAGTGCGAGGATGGTCGGGATCGGCGATCGGGTATTCGGCTGTCAAACAGTGGCTTCTCGGCGCCAGACGTCGCGGCCGGCCACGAAGGTGGCCCGGACATCCGCGGGGCGGCGCGACAAAAGGGTATCCGCCAACCGGCCCGCGTCAACCTGCCCCGGCAGGTCCATAGTTACCATATCTCCCCACTTGCCGGGCGTCAGACTGCCAATCTCCGCGTCCAACCCCAGGGCCCGCGCGGCGCCCAGCGTGGCCAATTGCAGGCTGTCCTCCGCGGAGAGGCCCGCCAGGGCCCGGGCCTCCCGGACCTCGGCGAGCAGGTCCGGCGGCGCCACGCTGGCGACCGAATCGGTGCCGGCACCGACGGGGATTGCTCTTTGCAACATCGCCGCGAGCGGCGCCGCCCCGTGACCGTGCCGCCGATTCGACCTGGGGCAGTGCGCCACTGTGGCCCGCCGGGTGCCGAGCAGATCGAGATCCGCCGAGTTCACCTCGACGGCGTGAATGCAGAGAGTGGCCGGACCCAGGACGCCGAGCTGATCGAGCCAGGCCAGCGGGGTCTGTCCCGGCGAACGGGGCAGCGGGATCCCCCTCGTCCGCCACTGCTCGGCGAATCCGCCGGTGTGATCCTGCAGCAGGAGTGTTTCGTCCCGCGACTCCGCGATGTGGACCGCCAGCGGCAGTTCAAGCGCCCGGGCGAGTGAGGCCACCCCGGCAAACAGCGCCCCGCTGACCGAATACGGCGCGTGGGGGGAGATGCCGAGTCGCACCCGTGGGCCCGCGAACCGCCGCAGCTCATCCAATCGGCGAAGCGCCGTGGACAGGGCCGCCTCGGCCTGGTCCGGGTGCGGGCCGAAGACCTCGTGGTAGGCGATCCCGCTGCCATCCGCCTGCGCCAGCGCCTCGATGACGGCCCCGGAATCCCCGGTGTCCGCGACCGTCGTGACCCCCGCCGCCCAGCAGTCCCGCAGGCCGCGCCGGGCGGCCGCGAGGAAGTCGGCGGGACTTCGCTGTGCCTTGAGGGCGATGACCTCCCTGATCCATGTGGGGAAGTCGGCCGCCTCCGCCCGGCCCTCCAGGCCCGTCAGCTCGAGGTGGGTATGGGCGTTGACCAGCCCGGGGAGCAGTGCGCCCGAGCAGCGTTCGGTGGCAAGCCCGGGCGGCGCCGGCACATCGGGCTCCGGTCCCACCGCCGCGATCCGGCCTGCTGCGTCAATCAGCACCGCGCCGTCGGCTACCGGTGGGCGGTCTCCGGGGAACAGCCAGGCCGCCGCGAGGCGGCGGGCCCGTTGCCTCACTGGGGTGGACGGGGATTGGCGAGCGGATTGCCGGGGGGATTGCCGGGCAGATCGCGGGGCTGGGGCTGCAGAGGGTTGCCCTGCACCCCGCCCCCCCAGGGATCGTGAATCCGGCAGTAGTCGCGCGGCTCGGTGCCGGGCAGGAACGACTCGACCGAGATCGAATCCCGGGGGCAGAACGGGCTGAACCGTTCTCCGCTCTGGCGATCCACCTCCACGAACGTCAGTCCGTCCGGGCGCACCCACGGGGCGGGCGCCGGCCGCCGCTCGTAGATGTCCTTCATCATGGCTGTCCAGGCGGGGGCGGCCAGCCGCCCGCCCTGCGCGTTGTCCATGATCCGCTCGGGCTTGTCCATGCCGATCCACAGCCCGGCGACGAGATCGGGCGTGAAGCCGACGAACCAGACGTCGGTGTAGTCGTTGGTCGTTCCGGTCTTGCCACCGGCGGGGATGGTGAACTGCGAACCCACCGCCCCGTAGGCGGTGCCCCGGCGGACCACGTCCCGCAGGCCGTCCAGCATCAGCCAGGCAAGGGTCGAGTCCATGACGGTCTCGGACCGGGGCCGGGGCGCCCACAGGGTATTGCCGTTGCGGTCTTCCACCCGCTCGATGGCGAACGGCGCGGTCCGCGTCCCCATCGTGGCAAAGGCGCTGTAGGCGGCGATGATCTCGATCGGGTAGACGTCGGCGGAGCCGATGTGAATCGAAGGATAGGGCGGAATCGGCGTGCTGATCCCGAAGCGCGCCGCCTCCCCGATGACCGCCTGACTGCCCACCTCCATGCCCAGATTGATCGCCGGAATGTTCCGGCTCTCGTAGAAGGCTTCCTTCAGGGACATGGGGCCCTTGAACCGGCTGTCGTAGTTCTGCGGCTCCCAGGGCGGCTCGCCCGGCAGCATCTCGACGCTGATCGGGTTGTCGAGCACGATCTCGGACCAGGGGTGCCCGGCCCGGAGCGCCGCCGTGTAGACGATCGGCTTGAAGGTGGACCCGGGCTGCCGCCGGGCCTGCACGGCGCGGTTGTACTTGCTGTCGTTGAAGTCCCGCCCGCCCACCATCGCGAGGATCTTGCCGGTCTTCGTCTCCAGCACGACCACCAGGCCCTGCAGATAGGGAGACTGGGCCGGGAGGGTGGCGTCGTCGTCCCGCTTCTCGATGTAGTCGGCGTAGGTGGCGCGGGGATAGGTGCCGTACCGCGCCTTGTTGCGTTCGATGTCATCCAGCTGGCGCGACAGGGCCCGTTCCGCCGCCTGTTGCACATCGAGGTCCACGGTGGTGTAGATCCGCAGCCCCGCCCGGTACAGCTCCGACCCGAACCGGGTGCGCAGCTGCTGGCGCACGAACTCCACGAAATAGGGCGCCACCTCGCTGAAATCGGACCGGGCCGACAGCAGCAGGGGATAGGCCTTCCAGCGCTCCGTCTCGGTGCGGGTCAGCACCCCCTCGTTGGCCATCAGCTCGAGGATGAGGTTGCGCCGCTCCACCGAGAGGTCGGGATTGCGCCGGGGATTGTAGCGGGTGGGCGAGCGCGGGATACCGGCCAGGGTGGCCGCCTCGGCCACGTTGAGGTCGCGGGCGGACTTGCCGAAGTAGCGCTGCGCCGCGGTCTCGACGCCGAAGGCGCCGTTGCCGAGGTTGATCTGGTTGAGGTACAGCTCGAGGATGCGGTCCTTGGGGAAGTTGCGCTCGATCTCGAAGGCCACCTGCATCTCCCGCAGCTTGCGCTTGATGGACCGGTCGTTGCGGTCGATCTCGGGAAAGATGTTGCCGGCCAGCTGCATGGTGATGGTGGAGAATCCGTGCACCCGGCCCCGCCCGAACAGCACATACACCGCCGTACGGCGGAGCGCCCCGATGAAGCGCACCCAGTCCACGCCGGCGTGGGTGTAAAAGCGCTTGTCCTCCACCGTGACGAATGCCGAGATGGCCGCCGGGGAGATCTGCTCGGTGGAGAGCACCGTCCGGCGTTCCTCGCCCAGGTCGGTGATGAGCCGGCCATCGGCGGCGTAGACCTTGGCCGCCTGCGCCGGATCGAGGTCTCCATGGACCAGCTTGGCGATGGACGGACAGGCATTGTTGGCGCAGGCCCGTTGCCACGCCCCCAGCCCCAGCCCGAATCCCAGCGCCAGACCGGCGCCCAGAAGGGTGAGGACGTAGCTCCGGATGCGGGGCGTGAACCACCAGCGGGAGAGCGTGTTCCGAAAGCCGGACGACATGGCAACAATCTAACCGGCCCAGCCGCCGCGCACCCCCCGGGCCGGCGGCAACGGCTTCGCACCCAGCTTGCCGGACCCGTTCGGCCCCCGTAGCATTCGCCAGCCATGCTCACCCTGCTCGACGCCCTCACGCCCCGCGGATTCATCCATGACGTCACCCCCGGCCTGGCCGATCGCCTGGCCCGGGGACCCATTGCGGGCTACGTCGGGTTCGACCCGACCGCCGACTCGCTGCACGTCGGCAACCTGGTGCCGGTGATGGGGCTGGCCTGGCTGCAGCGGACCGGCGGCACGCCGGTCATCGTGGTCGGCGGCGGCACCGGCATGGTGGGAGACCCCAGCGGCAAGCGGGCCGAGCGGCCGATGCTCACGGTGGAGGAGATCGACCACAACGTGGCCCGCATCCGCCGCCAGCTGGAACACTTCGTCAGTTTCGAGGGAACCAACGCCGCCCGGATGCGGAACAACGCCGACTGGCTCCGCCATCTCGGGCTGATGGAATTCCTGCGGGACACCGGCAAGCACTTCACCGTCAACTACATGCTGCAGAAGGACTCGGTCAGGAGCCGCATGGACAGCGGCATCTCCTACACCGAGTTCAGCTACATGCTGGTGCAGGCCTATGATTTCTGGCACCTGTGGCGGGCGGACCGCTGCGAATTGCAGATGGGCGGGAGTGACCAGTGGGGGAACATCACCGCCGGCGCCGAACTCATCGCCCGCCGCGAAGGTGCCCCGGCTCATGCGCTGACCTTTCCGCTGCTCACGACCTCCTCGGGCGGGAAGTTCGGCAAGAGTGAGGCCGGCAATGTGTGGCTGGACCCCGCCAGGACCTCACCCTACCGCTTCTACCAGTTCTGGCTCAACACCGAAGATGCCGACGCCGAGCGGCTGCTCAAGATCTTCACCTTCCTGCCGCTGGACGAGATCGCGGCGGTGATGGCGGAGCTCGCCGCCGACCCCGGCCAGCGGGCGGCCCAGCGGAAGCTGGCCGAGGATGTCACGACTAGAGTGCACGGCGCCGCCACGACGCAGGGCGTGATCGCGGCGAGCCGGCTGCTGTTCGGCGGGCTGGACCTGGCGGCCGCACCCGCCGCGGTGTACTCGATCCTCGCGGGCGAGATCCCCACGGTGGCGGTGCCGGCGTCGGCCCTGGGGACCCTCGGCATCGTGGACGCCCTGGTGACCGCGGGGCTCGCCGCGTCGAAAGGCGAGGCCCGGCGCGGGCTGCAGCAGGGGGGATTTTCCCTCAACGGCTCCGGCATCGCAGGCGCCGACCGGATCCTCTCCACCGCGGATCTCCTCGGCGACGGATTCCTGCTCCTGCAGAAGGGAAAGCGCACCTACGCCCTGCTGGATTGCCGGGCGCAGAACGGTTAGGCAATTATCTGTTAGGCGGCTATACTACGCTGCGCGACACGCCAGCGGCACACGAGGTGCCGCTGGCAGAGGTTCTTGAGGTCCCTCAGCATCGGAGGTCCGCGTGAAGGGTGAATTCATGAAGTTCCTGAAGGAATACGGCGTCATCGGCCTGGCCATCGCCGTGATCATCGGGGTACAGGCGGGCGCGCTGGTCAAGGCGATCGTGGATGGGCTGTTGATGCCACTGGTGGGGATGGTCCTGCCCGGTGGCGACTGGCAGACCATGATGGTGGGCCCCTTCGCCGTAGGCATCGTGCTCGCCGCGCTGATCAACTTCATCATCGTGGCCTGGCTGGTGTTCATCTTTGCCAAGAAGGTGCTGAAGGAAGAGACCGTCGCGAAGAAGTAATCCGGTCGGGGCGCGGGCGGCCTACGGCCGCTCTCTGCCCCCCTGGCTCCTACCAGCGGGTGCGGCGGGTGCTCCGTCTCGGCTTCGCCCCCAGCATCCCCAGTACGCCGCGTACCAGTTCCCGTCCCACCGTCCGCGCCATCGTCGTTCCCAGGGCTCCCAGAATCGCCACGCCGATCTTCCCGCCCGTGCTCACCTTTGAGCCGCCCTTGCTCTTCGGTCCCGGCGCGGATGCCGGTGGCGGCGTGCTCTGTTCCAGCCGCTTGGTCAGCATCTCCCGGGCGCTCTCGCGGTCCACCGGTGTGCCGTACTCGGCGAGCAGATCCGACTGGCGGATGTCGGCCTGCAGCTCTTTGGGGGTGAGTGGTGCCATGCGCGACGCCGGGGGAATCAGCCGCACCGCCATGACCGGGGTGGGCACCCCACGGGGGTTGAGGCCGGTGACGATCGCCTCGCCGATGCCGAGGGAGGTCAGCGTCTCCGCCAGATCGTAGTGACTGGTCTTGGGAAAGGTGCGCACCGCGGCGTTGAGCGCCTTTTCGTCGTCGGGGGTGTGGGCCCGGAGCGCGTGCTGCACCCGGTTGCCCAGCTGAGCGAGGATGTCGGCCGGCACGTCCTTGGGACTCTGGGTCACGAAGTAGACCCCCACGCCCTTGGACCGGACCAGGCGCACTACCTGCTCCACCTGTTCCAGGAACGCCTTGGAGGCGTCGTGGAACAGCAGGTGGGCCTCGTCGAAGAAATAGACCAGCTTGGGCTTCTCCAGATCGCCGGCTTCCGGCAGGTTCTGGAAGAGTTCCGCCAGCATCCACATCATGAAGGTGGAGAACAGTCGCGGTTGCTCCTGGACGTCCGCCAGCTCCAGGCAGGTGATGACGCCCTTGCCCTCCCGGGTGGTGGCCAGCAGGTCCCGTACGTCAAACTCCGGTTCCCCGAAAAACGGCTCCGCGCCCTGGGATTCCAGCTCCACCATCTTGCGGAGCAGGACGCCCACGGTCGCGCTGCTCATCCCGCCGTACTCCGCCAGCGCGGCCTTCCCTTCATCTCCCGACAGGTATTGCAGCACAGCACGGAGATCACTCAGGTCCAGCAGCGGCAGCCGTCCGTCGTCGCAGTACTTGAAGACCAGCGTCAGGACGCTGGTCTGGGTCTCGTTGAGCCCCATGACCTTGGCCAGCAGCAGCGGGCCGAAGCTGGCGACGGTGGCGCGGAGCTGGACCCCGAGCTTGCCGGTGAGGCTCACGAACTCGACCGGTGACGCCGTCGGCGTCCACGGCCAGCCGGTCGCCTCGGCTCGCTGGGTGATCCGCTCGCCCGGCTCCCCCGGCATGGCGAGGCCGGAGAGGTCTCCCTTGATGTCGGCGACGAACACCGGCACACCTGCGTCCGAAAGCTGCTCGGCGAGCAGCTGGAGGGTCTTGGTCTTGCCGGTTCCGGTCGCCCCGGCGATCAGCCCGTGCCGGTTGACCATCGCCAGCGGAAACCGGACCTTGGGCTCGGGATGGAGTTCGGCACCCTCCAGCGCCGCACCCAGCACCACCGCGGGGTTGGGGAAGCCGTAGCCGGATTCCAGGGTGTCCTTCAGGGACTCGGTCATTCCAGCCTCGAGGCGAAGGTGACGGACCGCGCCCCAGGACATGGCCGGCGCGGCGCGGGGTGGGGCAGCTAGAGCACCCGGTCGAGCACCTCGGTGACGCGCCCGAGATCCTCCGCGGTGTTGTAGCAGTGGGGGCTGAGCCGGAGCGATCCCTCCCGGAGGCTCAGGGACACGCGGGCCTCACGGAGGGCGCGGTAACACTCCTCCACCCGTGGCGGAGCCACGCAGATGATGCCGCTGCCCCGCGCCCCGGCGGGAGAGGTCACCCGCACCCCGCGCCGCACCGCCCACGCCTCCACCGGCGCATGCAGCGACTGCAGATGCCGCTGGATGGCCGTCACGCCGAGTTCGGCGAGGAGTCCCAGCGACTGGACCAGGCCCACGAAGTCCTGGAACGGCAGCGTCACCAGCTCGAAGCGGCGCGCATCGGGGCGGAGCGCCTCCCGATACTCCGTGAGCCGGGTGAAGTCGTCGGTCCCCTCGAACGACATCCAGCTGGCGATGGCGGGCTCCAGCTCGGGCACCAGTTCCCGCCGCACGTACATGAACCCGCTCCCCCACGGCGCCAGCAGCCACTTCTGGCCCCCGGAGGAGAGGATGTCCACCGGGGTCCGGCGCACGTCCACCGGGATCTGGCCCAGGGCCTGGATGGCATCCACCACCAGGAACTGGCCCCGGGCTCGAGTCTCCCGGGAGAAGCGCGCCAGGTCCACCGTGTAGCCGTTGGAGAACTGCGTCAGCGAGACGGCGAGGCAGCGGACCCGGGGATCCGCCAGGCGCTCGAGCATCCGCACCTCGTCAGGCCAGCCCTCCGGAGTGCAGGGAACGATCTCCAGCTTCACCCCTCGGTCGCCCAGCCGCTTCCAGGGATAGACATTCGCGGGGAACTCGCGATCGGAGATCAGCACCACGTCTCCGGGTGCCAACGGGAGGGCCCGCGCCGCGATGGCCAGCCCGAACCCGGTGTTGGTGGCCAGGGCGATCTCGACGGGGTCGGCGTTGATCAGCTGGGCGAGCGCCGCCCGCGCCACCGTGAAGCAGCCGAACAGATCCTCGTGGGTCAGTTCGAATGGCCGGCTCCGACGCCGGTTCATCGCCTCCACGGCGAGCCGGGTCCGTTCGGGAACGGGACCGATGGACGCGTGGTCCAGATAGGTGGCCGAGGCACACCAGGGAAACTCCGTCCGGCGCAGCTCGGTGAGGTCGTAGGACGGGTCCGGCGCAACGGCGCTGCCAGCCACGCCCGGAGGCGGCGGCACTCGCCCGGTCTGGTTCTGCACGGCGCCTCCCCGGCGTGGGTTTCTGGTGCCCGTTCCCCAACTCCCTGCGGCGACGTACGTTACTGACACCACGTTCTCCCAAGCAAGGCAATGGCGTTTACCACACCCTTCACACTTGTGCTGAGCGGCGGCGGGCTCAAGGGCCTGGCGCACATCGGCGTGCTCCGGGCCCTCGAGGAGCGCGGCCTGGCACCCAACCTGGTCGTGGGCAGCAGCATGGGCTCCCTGATCGCGGCGGCGTGGGCGGCCGGGATGGAGGCGAAGGAGATGTCCGAGCGGGGCCTGGCAGTGCGCCGCCGCGACATCTTCCAGGTGGCGCACGTGGACATGGCGTTCAAGCGGATGCGTTCGCCGGCAGTCTACCGGCGGGAACCGCTCGACGGGCTGATCCACTCCCTGGTGGGAGACCTCACCTTCGAGCAGCTCACCCATCCGCTGGTCATCAACACGGTGGAGCTTAACAGCGGGATGCAGGTGCTCTGGGGCCTGCCCGGGCTCCGCAACGTGAAGGTGGCCGATGCGGTGTTCGCCTCCTGTGCGCTGCCGGGGATCTTTCCGCCCCGGGAGATCGACGGCCGCCACTTCGTGGACGGCGCGGTGGTGGAGAACATGCCGGTGCAGGTCGCCGCGTCTCACGGCCAGGGCCCGGTGGTGGCCGTAGACGTCGGCGCCACCTCGGCGCTCCGCAGTGACGTGCAGGATGAGGGCTTCGCGGCGACCTACATCCGCGGGCTGGAGATCGTCATGCAGACCATGATGGAAAGCCGGCTCCGCAGCTGGGCCACCCCGCCGCTGGTGCTGCTGCATCCCCGGGTGGAGCACGTGCCGCTGTTCGGCTTCGGCCACAACCGGGAGTTGATTGAGGAGGGCTACCGCTCCACCCTGGACCTGCTGGACACCCTGGGCCCGGATTTCGATCCCGCGGCCCCCGGGATCTACCCGCAGCGGCGGGTGGAGGTCCGGGTGGACCGGGAGCGCTGCATCGGCTGCGGAGTCTGCTGCATGCATGCACCGGGGGTGTTTGCCATGGACGCCGACGGACGGGCGACCGTGCTGAAACCGGGGCAGAGCTGGTCGCCACTCGACGGGGTGTACGTCCGCAACTGCCCCACCTACGCCATCAGCGCCCGGCTCGCCCCGCCCGAGCGCCACTGAACGACGCAGCGGCCCGGTCGAGGTCGCGAACCACCCGGTCCCAGCCGAACTCCCGCTCCATGCGCGCCCGCCCGGCGGCGCCGATCACCTCTGCCCGCGACCGGTCCTGGAGCAACTCGGCCACCGCGCCGATCGCCGGCGCGGCCTGGTCCGGCGACACCAGGAATCCGGTGACCCCATGGGCCACCGCATCGCCGGTCCCGCCCCCCAGTCCAGCCACCACCGGCCGGCCGGTGGCCTGTGCCTCCAGCAGCGACAGACCAAACCCCTCCACCGCCGGCCCGATCGGACGGGAAAGGCCGAGGTAGACATCAGCCACGGCGTAGAGTGCCGGCAGGTCACGCTCGGCCACGTGGCCGCACCAGCGCACCGCGTCCTGCACCCCCAGGGCCTCCGCGTGGCGTTCCAGCGCGGCGCGAGCCGGCCCCTCGCCGGCAATGAGATAGCCCACATCGAATCCCCGGTCACGGAGCCCCGCCAGAACCTCGAGCCCCAGGTCGATCCCTTTGTGCGGCACCAGCCGGGCCACGGTGAGCAGCCAGCGGCGCCCGCCCAGCGCCAGGCGCTGCCGCAGCTCGGCCACCGGGCACTCGGGGCGAAAGCGCTTTGTGTCCACGCCCAAATGGATGACCTGGACTTCCGCCTGCACTTCCGGCAGGCCGAGCGACCGCGCCAGCTCCCGGAACCGCGCCGCGGTCCACCCGCTGATGGCTACCGTCCCGGCCGCACCGGCCAGGATGCCGCGCGCCAGCCGGCGTTTGAGTCCCGATGCACCCACCTGCTCGTGCAACCGGGCCACATCGAGGCCATAGACGATCAGGCCGTAGGGAATCCCGCGGCGGAACTGGAGCCAACGGGCCACATGGCCGGCCGGCTTGAGGTTGCCGGCCCAGACGAAGCCGACCCGGTGCTGGCGGGCCAGCGTGTCGGCCCGGACGGCCCAGCGGGCCAGCCCGGGCACGGTCCGCAGCCGCGGGCTCGGCACGGTCAGGCGGTCTATCCATGCGCCGCTCTCACGGTCGGTCGAGGCGGCCTCGGGCAGGGTGCCAGTGGAGACCAGCAGCTCGCCCGCGGGAGCGTGCCGGGCGATCTCTCCCAGCGCCCGGGCGATGCCGCCGGGTAGCGGGGGAAAGTCGTAGGCCAGCAGCAGCGAGGGCATGTGGGGAGTGAGGCTCGGGCTGGCGGCTAGCGGGGGACCAGTTCCCGGTACAGCCGCACCGTCCGCTCTACGGTGCGCGAGAACGGAAAATCCTCCCGCGCCCGGCGCCGTCCGGCCTCGCCGAGCCGGCGGGCCAGCGCGCCATCCTGCAGCACCCGGTCCAGTGCGCTGGCCCAGGCCCGGGGTGCGCGCGGCTCCACCAGCAGGCCATCCACCCCTTCGCGGACGATCACCGCGTTGCCCGAGGCGCGGGACGCGATCACCGGCTTCCCCAGCGCCAGCGCCTCCAGGACCGCCTGGGGAAAGGCGTCGTAGCGCGACGGGTGCAGCGCCACCTCGAGCAGGTCGTACAGCGGCCGGATGTCGGGATCGAACGGCAGCCGCACCACCGCGTGGCGCTCCGGCACCGGAGCCAGCGGCGCGCTGAGCGCGGCGCCGTCGAGTCCGGCCAGCACCAGCCGCACCGGGGTGACCAGGTCGCTGAGCGCCTCGAGCAATACCGCCTGGTCCTTGGGCCGGGCCACGACACCCACAGTCCGCCGGGATGGCTCCCACCCGATCCGCTCGCGCCAGCGCTGCAGCGCCTCGGTCGAGACCGGCTGGTCAATCCGGTCGGCCAGCAGGCCGTTGTGGATCACGACGACCTTTGCGGCCGGGGTGCCCTGCCGTACCAGTACCTCCGCCACCGGCTCGCTCAGCGCGATGATCCGGTCGGCCGCCCGGCCCGCGAACCAGGTCTCCAGACGGGTGCTCCTGGGGTACGACCGGCGGGTGAGGACCAGTGGCACCGGTAGCCGACGCAGGACGCCGAGCAGGGTGAAGGCCTCCCGGTCCCGGGAGCCCTGCGAGTTGACCAGGTCCACCGGATGCCGGGCCAGCAGGCGGGCCAGCTGGCGCGCATTGGTGAGGCGGGACTGCCGGGCCAGGGGCACCGGGTGTACCTCCAGCCCCCCGGCGCGGGCGTCGCCCTCCACCTGCGATTCCGGGGGGCAGGCCAGGCTGACCTGCAGACCGGCGTCTCGCAGCCCGAGCGCCAGGCGCAGGACGGAGTTGACTGACCCTGCGCCGCCCCCCTGATGCAGGGCCAGCATGACCCGAAGCGGCGACCCGGTATCTTCCCGCTCAGCCATGAGAATCCTCATCGTCGGGGCCGCCGGGACGGGCCGCACCGAGCACTCGCTGGTCGGCGCGGCCCGCGAGCTCGGACACGCGGCCCAGCTGCTCGATGTGGCGGGCTGGCGGCGGCGACTCGGGCGCTGGGCCGACCGGCTGCTCCAGTGGAGGGCGGACCGGTTCGGGCCCGACCTGGTCCTGTGTACCCGTCACGCGGCGGGCCTGGAGCCGGCGAGCCTGAGGCGCCTGCTCCGCCACCGGGCGTCGGCATTCTGGTACTTCGACGCGGGGAGTCCCCTGCCCCCAGCGGCGATCAGGCTGGGTACGAGTATGGATGCGGTGTACGCGACCTACGGATATCAGTGTGAGGCGTTCCGCGCGGCGGGGGCCGCGCGCGCCCTGTTCCTGCCTCAGGGCGCCGATCCCCAACTCGATGCCCCGGCGCCGGCGGCGCCAGCCGGGTATCTCTGCGACCTGTCGTTCGTCGGCTCGGGCCAGTATGCCCGGCGCCATCGGCTGCTGGCCGTGCTGGCACAGCAGTGCCGGCTGCAGGTGCGTGGCCCCAACTGGAGTGACGCCCCGGCCGCCGTACCCGTGGCCGGCGGCAGGGTCCGCGGCGCGGAATTCTCCCGGGTCGTGCGAGGTGCCGCGATCTGCCTCGGCATCAACGCCCTGGAGGAGCAGAACCGCGAGACCCTGGGCGGAACGTCCAACCGGCTGTGGCGCGTGCTGGCCGCCGGCGGGGTGTTCCTGGGGGAGCGGACTGGAGGGGTCGACGCCTTCGCCGCGGACGGCGTACACGCGCGCTGGTACGGCTCCGAGGAAGAGGCGACCGGGCATCTGCGGACCCTGCTGGCGGACCCCGACGCGCGCGCCCGCATGGCGCTCGCGGGCCGGACGCACGTGCTGGCGTCTCATACCTACGCCCACCGGCTGGCGCTGCTGGTGGCGGGTCAGGGTTACACCGACACGTAGTTGCGGTACTCGAACGGCCGCCAGCCAGTCAGACGCTCGACGCCCAGCGAGGCCAGCAGTGCCAGTCGCCGGGCGTCCCAGCGCCGGGGCGCGAAGCGATCCGTCATTCGGTCGCGGCGAGCGGCGATCCATTCGTCCATCACCGCCGGGTGACGGCCGGTGAACCTGGACAAGCCGACATCCCACGGCAGCGGCGCCCCCATCGCTCGACGCGGCCGGCCGTCGTAGTACAGCGCGTTGTCCGCCTCCGCCTTGGCAGCCAGCGCGGCCCCGGGCCTGGCCCAGCCGTAATGGTGGTAGACCGCGCCGGACGGCCGGGCGCGCACCCGCCGGGCCGCCTCGGCGACCCGGAACCCCTGCGCCGCTTCGAAGCTCCGGATTCCCGCCCCGGGCCTGAGGACCCGTACCTCCCGCCGGTACCACGCGCGGCCCCGGCCCAGCCAGTCGGTGCTGCCGTAGAAATGCCGGAAGTCCACCACCAGCCCCTCCACCGCAGGGTCCCCCAGCGCCGCCTGCATCGCGGCCTGGAGGGCGGGTACCCCATCCTCGTGCAGCACCTCGTCCGCCTGTATGTAGATTGCCCAGTCACCGGTGACCGCTTCGAGCGCGCGCTGGGTCTCTACCGCCAGCACCGCGCCGCCCTGCCCGCGCTCCCAGGCCCCCTGGATGATCCGGATTCCCGGCTCGTGCATCGCGGCGATCAGGTCACGGGTACCGTCGTCCGAGGGCCCCACGTTGACCACCACCTCGTCGCACAGGGGCAGGATCGAGCGCAGCGCTTCCCGGATCGGGAAATCGAGTCGGACCGCGTTGGCGACGAGGCTGAAGCCGGTGACGCGCATGAGGTTCCGTCGCTGAGGAGAAAGGCCGGCAGAAAGATATGCGGATCGCCATCGTGCATCACACGCGGCTGCCGGTTGAGGGATACGGCGGTACCGAGCGGGTCGTGGTCGCCCTGGTGCGCGGACTCGCCGCCCTCGGCCACGAGGTGGCCCTGCTGGCGCCGCCCGGCACGCTGGTGCCCGAGGCACGCCTCGTCCCGGTCGCGTCACGCCACCTGCGCGACCCCGCCACCGACCTCACCTCACACGTCCCCCCCGGCACCGACATCCTGCATGCCTTCTTCCCGCTGCGCCTGGCGTCCCGGCTGCCGTGGGTCTGGACGCTGGAGGGCACCAGCCGGCCGGGCACCGTCCGGCCTCCGAACACGATCTACGTGAGCCGTGACCACGCCGCCCGGCACGGGAGTTCGAGCTTCGTATACAACGGACTCGATCCCGCCGATTTCCGGTTCCAGGCCCAGAAGGGCGAGTATGATCTCTTCCTCGGCCGCCTGCATTCGAGCAAGGGATGGCGCTGGGCGGTGGAGGGCGCCCGGCGCACCAATCACCGGCTGGTGGTGGCGGGGGGATGGCGACCGACCCTGTCGCGGTCGCTCCGCTTCATCGGCGCAGTGGATGGCGTCAAGAAGGCGGCGCTCCTCGCGGGCGCGCGGGTGCTGTGGATGCCGGCCCAGTGGGATGAGCCCTTCGGCCTGACACTGATCGAGGCCCTGTGGAGCGGGACACCGGTGCTGGGAACCCGGCGCGGCGCGCTGCCGGAGGTGCTGAGCCCGGAGGTGGCAGAACTGGGCGATTCACTGGAGGACCTCATCGCCGGCCGGTCCCTGGTGGAGCAGCGGGACCCGCACGCCTGCCGTGCCCGGGCCGAGCAGTACTTCGGCCACACCACGATGGCGGCGGAATATGTGCGCTTCTACCGGGAGTTCCTGGCGACGGGGACGCTGCCCACAGGGACGGCGACGACGGAATGAACGGGGCGGGGCCCGGCCGCGGACCTCACTCCCTTCCTCGGCCGGTGACGACCTCCAGCAGCTCGCTCATGCGGTGCATGTAGGTGTGCTGACGGAGGGCGCGCTGGCGGGAGCCGGCGGCGAGCCGGTCCCGGTACTTGTCCTCGTGCAGCGCCCGCTTCACCTGGCCCTTGAGCTCCTCGGGGGTGGTGTACACCAGCACTTCGCTGGCCGTCTTCGAAGTGCCGTGACAGGTCGCCGCGGTTATCCACGACCTGCGGGGCGCCGATGGCGGCAATCTCGAAGGTGCGGCGGTTGACCCCGGCGCCATCGCCGTTCTTTTCCTCGGCCCCGCTGCGGTGCACGTTGACCGCCACCGTGGCGCCGGCATAGGCCCGGACGAAGTCCTCGGTGCTGGGCAATTCGCCCCGGCAGTAGTCCCGCAGGCTGGTCTTCCGCCAACCCGGCCCCCACAGCGCCAGCCCGAATTCCACCAATTCCACCAGGAACCGCTCGCGCCGGGAGGAGGCTCCGCCCGCGAACACCACGTTGGCCCGGAACGGCCCCCGGGCCCGGAGCGGCTTGTGAACCGAGGGATCGCAACCCACGGCAAGGTAGTGCGCGTGCTTGACGCCGAAGCGGTCGAAGCCCTGCACCACCTGACTCGATCCGGCGAAGACGTGGTGGTAGGCCATGGCCATCTGACTGGCCTCGGCCTGGTCGCGCACCGCCTCGCCCAGCAGCTGGATCCAGCGGGTGGCGCGCCCGGGGCGCAGGCGGTCCACCAGCTCGGTGGGCAGCACCTTATCGCCGGCGACGATGACCAGGTCCGGTTGGTGCTGCGCCAGCGCGCCCTCCACCCGGTGCCCCAGGTCGCGCCGGACCAACCGCTCGATCCAGCCCGCCCGGTCGGGATCGAGATGGGCGACGCTGGCGCCGAGCCGCTCGAGCGCACGTCGCCGCAGGCCGTTGTGGGCCAGGTCGGCGTCGTCGATCGAGGCGACGAAGAGGATGCGAAGTCCGGAGAAGGATCGGCTCATGAGTGCCTGCTCAAAGAATCTATGATGCCCCGGGTTCCCTGCCGAGGGGGGGCAGCCGGTCAATCCGGCGCCGGCACCAGCCCGAACTGGCTGGCCGAGAGGCGGCGGTAGAGCCCCTCGCCCCGCAGCAGCTCGTCGTGGGTACCGCGCTGGACGATCCGGCCCTCGTCGACGACCAGGATCTGGGTGGCGTGCCGCACCGTGGCCAGCCGGTGGGCGATGACCAGGGTGGTGCGGTCCTGCATCAGGCGCAGCAGCGCCTCCTGCACCAGCCGCTCCGACTCGCTATCGAGCGCACTGGTGGCCTCGTCCAGGATCAGGATGGGCGAATCGCGCAGCAGCGCCCGGGCGATCGCGATCCGCTGGCGCTGCCCGCCCGAGAGCCGGGTGCCCCGTTCTCCCAGCACCGTGAGGTAGCCCTGCGGCAGCCGGGCGATGAACTCATCGGCGTTGGCGGCCCGCGCCGCCGCCGCGATCTCGGCATCCGATGCGCCAGCCCGGCCGTAGGCGATGTTGGCCCGGACGCGTGTCGTTGAACACCACCGTCTCCTGACCCACCACACCCATGAGCGCGCGCAGCGACGCGCCGGTCGAGATCCGCCAGCGGCACGCCATCCAGCAGGATCCGGCCCGAGACCGGCTCGCGCAGCCTGGGCAGCAGCTCGGCGAGCGTCGTCTTGCCGGCGCCCGAGGGACCAACCAGGGCCACCGTGCTGCCGCGCGGCAGGCTGAACGAGACCGCGTCCAGCACCAGGGGCTGGCCCGGAACGTAAGCGAACGAGACCGCCTCGAACACCACGCTGCGCTCGAACCGGGCCGGCGGTCCGGAAGGGCCCGCCGGCTCCGCCGCGGGATGGTCGAGCACCTCGAAGACACGCTCGGCGCTGGCCAGCGCCTGCGCCATCTGGTTGGGGAACTGGGTCAGCGCCTTGAGCGGGGCCATCATCCGAAGGGCGGCCACCAGGAACACCACCAGCCCTTCGGGCGAGAGCGGCTGACCCAGCAGGGCCGGCGTGGTGCCCGACCACCACCAGCAGGACCATCAGCAGGCCGCCGAACAGCTCGCTCACCGGGCTGGTGAGCTGGGCAAACCGCTGGGTGCGGGCCACCGCCCGTGCGGTAGCTGGTTGGCCTGCTCCGGAAGCCGCTCAGCCTCACGGCTCTCGGCCCCGTGCAGCCGGATCAGCTTCACCGCCTGCAGTCGCTCCGCCACCGTCGCGGTCATGGCGCCGGCCTCGTCGCGCCCGGGCCCGGGCCTGGCGGCGGAGCCGCTTGAGCAGCACCCGGATCCCGATGAGCAGGAGCGGCGCCGCCGCCAGGGTGAGCAGGGTCAGCCGGAACGAGAGCTGCCCCAGGACCAGCAGCGTGGTACCGATGAGCAGCAGGTTCTGGACGAACGACGCCAGTCCGGCGCTGACGGCGGTCTTCACCTGGTCGGCGTCGTGCATGACCCGGGCGATGACCTGGCCGCTCTTGACCCGCTCCAGCCACCCCAGGTCGAGCCGGAGCAGATGCTCGAACAGGGCGGTGCGGAGGTCCCGCACCAGCCCCTCCTGGGCCCGCACGCTGAGCTGGCCGGCCACGTAGTTGAGGAGATTCTTCCCCAGCAATGCCACCCACAGCACCAGCACCAGCCGCACGGTCACCCCCACGGGCGTGGCACCTGCCAGCAGCGGTGCCAGCGCCCGGTCCACCGCCGCCTCGAGGCCGCCCATGCCAGAGGTGAGACCCGCGGTGGTCCCGAAGAGGTGGCGGAAGAGCGGGATGAGCAGCAGCAGGGAGACCGCATCGAGCGCCGAGGCCACCGCGGTGGTCGAGCAGCCCGAACCCGAGGGTGACCCGGTAGGGGCGGAGCCAGGGAAGGAGCCGGCTCACGTCCCCCGTCTCGCCGTGAGCAGCGCGATGGGGAGCACCATCTCCTCGGGGGTGACCCCGCCGTGCAGGAACGCGCCGCGATAGCGGGCCTGGTACTCCCGCAGCTTGGTGGGATACACGAAGAACCGGTCGCCCGACGCCAGCAGCATGCGGGTGCCCGGGCCGCGGGGCGGGAGCCCCCAGGCCGCAAGGTCGTCCACCACGACCGCCGCATCGCGGTCCTGCACCCGGAGGTCCTCGCCGAACTTGTAGCGCAGGTTGGCGCTGGCGTCCCGGCGGGCGTAGACGGTGGCCGGTGTGTGGCAGTGGATCGAGCCGTGATCGGTGGTGAGCAGCACCGGCACGTTGCGGCGTTCAGCTTCCCGCAGTGCGTTCCACAGCGGCGAGTGCTCGAACCAGGTCCGGGTGAGGTTGCGCAGCGCCATGGTGTCGCGCGCCACCTCGAACAGGGTGGAGTTCTCGGTCCGGCCGTGGGTCAGCTGGTCGATGAAGTTGAAGACCAGGGCGGTGACGCCGTCGCTGGCCAGGTGCGCCGGCAGCCGGGTCAGCAGCGCCTCCCCGTCCTGCGCGGTGAACACCTTCTCGTAGTGCACGGGCACGCTCCGGCCGTGGCGGCCGTCGAGCTGCCGCTGCAGCAGCTCGGCTTCGTGCGAGTTGAGGCTCACCTCGTCCTGATCACGCCACCACGCGGGGAATCGGGTCGCCAGGTCGCGCGGCAGCAGCCCGGCGAAGATGGCGTTGCGCGCGAAGGGCGTGGCGGTGGGAAGAATCGAGTAGTAATACGACGTTTCGATGTCGAACCGGGTGCTGATCAGCGGCCGGATGGCCTCCCACTGGTCCAGCCGGAGGCAGTCCACCACGACCAGCAGGGCCCGGCCGTGCTGCCGCAGCGCCGGCTCCACGAACTCCGGGACGATGTCGTGCGACAGCGGCGGCCGGTCGGCGCGGGGACCGGCCAGCCACGCGGCGTAGTTGGCCTCGATGAAGCGGGCGAAGTCCTGGCGCAGGCTCACCTGCAGGGTGCGGAGCGCCTCCTGCAACCCTGGCTCCTCGGCGTGGCCGAGCCGGACCTCCCATTCGGCGATCTCCACCACCAGCTCGGTCCAGTCACGCCAGTTGAGGCTGTGGCTGCGGCGGGCCTCGAGCTCGCGGAACCGGGTGGCGAAGTCCCGCGACAGCCGCTGCTGCCGGATCCGGTCCCCCTCCAGCAGCCGGGTCACCACCGACGAGGATCTGACGCGGATTGACCGGCTTGACCAGGTAGTCGGAGATCTCCGCGCCGATGGCATCCTTCAGGGTGGCCGGCTCCTCGGACTTGGTCACCATCACCACCGGCATGGTGGAGTCGATCCCCCGGATGGCATGGAAGAGGTCCAGCCCTCGCCGACCCGGCATGTGCTCGTCCAGCAGCACCACGCCGTAGGGCTGACGCTGCAGCAGGACCAGGGCGTCGTCGCCGTGCGCGGCCTTCTCCACCGAGAACCCCTGCTCCTCCAGGAACAGGATCTGCGAGGAGAGGCTCTCGACTTCGTCATCCACCCAGAGGATGCTGCGGGGCCGGGGCATGGGAGAAGTATAGGCGGGGACCGCCTCCGGGCGGCGGGCGCGCCGGCCCGGCATCCTGCTACACTTCCGGGACATGACCGCTCCCCGGATCCTGCTGGTCCGCTTCAGCTCGCTCGGCGACGTGCTGCTCCTGACGCCGCTGATCCGGGTCTTGCGGTCCCGGCATCCGGCCGCCACAATCACCGCACTCACCAAGGAGTGCTGGGGGCCACTGCTCTCCGCAAACCCGCACCTCAACGAAGTCATCACCGCCGCCCCGGGAGATCGGCTGGTGGCCCTGGCCCGGCAACTCCGGCGAGCGGACTACACCCACCGGCTGGACCTGCACGGCAGCGTCCGCAGCCGGGTGCTCCGGCTGCTGGTCCCGGGAGCGTGGCACGGCTACGACGCCCGCCGGCGCGAGCGCAAGCTGCTGCTGCACGCCCGGCAGGACACCTACCGGCCCCGGGTACCGGTGGCGGAACGCTACTTCGAGGCCGCACGGTCGCTGGAGGTCACACCGGATGGGGCGGCGCGCCGACCTGTTCGTCAGTCCGGCCGCCGAACTGCGGGCGGAGGACTGGCTCACCCAGGCGGGACTGATCCCGGGCGCCCCGCTGGTGGGGCTGGTGCCCGGCGCCGCCCACGCGACCAAGCGCTGGCCGCTGGGGCACTGGAAGAAGCTCGCCCGCGCGCTGACCGACCAGGGACTGCGCGTGGCGGTCATCGGCGGGCCGGCCGATATCGCCGCCGGTACCGAGATCGTCGCGGCCCTGGGCCGGCACGGAGCCAGCGCCGCGGGGCGGCTCGACCTGCAGGCCAGCGGGGCGCTGATCCGGCGCACCCGGGTGCTGGTGAGCGGCGACAGCGGACCGATGCACCTGGCCACGGCGGTGCGGACACCGGTGGTGGCGCTGTTCGGGCCGACGGTCGAGCAGTTCGGTTTCTTTCCGTACCAGGCGCGCGCCACCGTCCTGGAGCAGAGCCTCCCCTGCCGCCCCTGCAGCAGCAAGGGCGGACCCCGGTGTCCGCTCGAACACCATCGCTGCCTCACCGAAATCCTGCCGGAGGAGGTCATGGCTCGTACGCTGGAGTGGGTGGGGTGAGTGGCTGGGATCCGGCCGCAGTCGGGCTGCTGACCCTGCTTCCCAAGGCGGGCCGGGGACCCCGGCGCGAAGGGATCTTCGCGCTCTGGCTCACGCTCCGGGTGGCCCAGGACTACCTGCTGGACCCGCCCCTCGGCGAGCGGGCCGCCCGCCGCCGGCTCGTGGCGCTGGAGGCCCGGCTCTCCAGTCTGACGGTGCCTCCCCCGTTGCGCCGGGCGCTGGCGGCGGCCCTGCTCCAGCTGCGAGAGGGGCGAGCCACAGGCGGTGCGCGCTGGCGCTGGCCGCGCTGGTGGCCCCGGCCCGCGACGCGGTAGGACCAGAGGCCGGGGACGCCATGCAGCAGGCCTGGCGGAGCGTTCGCCAGCGGCTCGCCGTGGCCCCGACTCGCTGAGCGCGACCGACACCTTATCTTTCGAGGCATGCGTCCCGCCGACCGGCCCGTGTCACCGGCCGAAGCACTCGTCGCCCGAATCGACGCCCGCGATCCCGGCCGCACGGCTCCCGTGCCGAGCGTGGCGGGCGAGACCATCGTCACCGGCTTCCCTTCGATTGACCGCCAGCTGGGCGGCGGCTTCCGCCGCCAGGACCTGGTGGTACTTGCCGGCGATGTCGCCGCTGGCAAGTCCGCCCTTGCCCTGGCCATCGCGGTGCGGAGTGCCCGGGCCGGCACCCCGGTGCTCTACCTCTCCGGGGAGATGTCCGAGGAGCGGCTGTTTGAACGGGCCCTGGCCCTCGAGGCGCGCGTCCCGGTGGACGCACTCCGCAAGGGCGACCTCGACGAGCTGACCCGCGCCGCGGTCGGGGCCGCCGCCCTCCGCCTGCGTGACCTGCCCCTCATGGTCCGCACCCTCCGTCCCGACCCCGCCGAACTGGCCGAATCGCTCCGCACCGTGCCCCGGCGCGCCCTCTGCATCATTGACGAGCTGCAGCTGGTCCAGCCGCTGGTCGTGGGGGAGACCCCCGAACAGTCCCTCGCATCCACGGCCCGGTTCCTCAAGCAGCTGGCGCTGGAGCAGGAACTGGCCATCCTGGCGGTATCACAACTGCCTCGCCTGCGTCCCGGCCGGCAGGACCCCCGGCCTACGCTGGAAGACCTGGGCGGCGGCGGCGTGGTCAAGCAGGTGGCCGACGTCGTGCTGGCCCTGTATCGGGAGGAGATGTACCGGCCTGCGGTCGGTGTCGAAGGCGCCGTAGAGCTGATCGTGGGCAAGAACCGCAACGGCCCGACCGGCTACCTGGACCTCTACTTCTACCGGCAGTGGCTCCGGTTCGAGGACATACTGGATCCGGATCGCTGAGGGACGGCGATCGGCTATCCGCTGTCCGGAGCTGCCCCGAAACAGTCAGGGGAGCCCTACCTGGAAGGCTCCCCCGTTGACGGACAGCGGATAGCGGAGGGCCGCTCTCCTCACTCCTCAGTTCACCTTCGCCCCTGCCACATCGACCAGCGTTCCCGAACCCTCTGCGGGCCGGACGTTGACCCACAGTGGGGGGCCCTCCTGTTCGGCATAAAACGCCACGCTGCCGTCCGCCATTCTGGATTCATTGACCAGCCGCCAGGGCGCCCTCGAGAGGGCCCCCCGGTAATAGGCCGCGATGGTGTCCACAGGAAGCGGGGTCCGGAACCGGAGCTGGACGGCGTTGTCGCCGTCATCCCGGCCGAGCCCCTCGGCCCCGGGCGGGATGGGCACGTTGCTGATCCGCTCCCCGAGATCGACCCTGGACCTGGGTTCGGGCTCGGAGCAGGCTACCAGGCTAGCCAAGGCCAGGAGGAGCAGGGGGTGTCTCATAGGCGGAGGAGAGTAGCGAGGATGCCGGGGTGGTGGCAAGCGGGGCGGCGGCGGATGCATGGCTAACGCCCCTACCCCGCCTTATCTTCCGCCCGAACCTGCAGGAGCAGCCCATGGCCGGTCACAGCAAGTGGAAACAGATCAAGCGCAAGAAGGCCATTACCGACGCCCGCCGGGGAGCCTCCTGGACCAAGGTCATCCGGGAAATCACGGTGGCCGCCAAGGCCGGCGGCGGCGACCCGGGCGGCAACCCGCGGCTGCGCACCGCCATTGAGGCAGCCAAGGCCGTGAACATGCCGGCCGACAACATCGAACGCGCCATCAAGAAGGGCACCGGCGAGCTCGAGGGCACCATCTATGAGGAGGTTGCTTACGAGGGCTACGGGCCCGGCGGCGCCGCGATCATCATCGAGGCCACTACCGACAACTCCACGCGAACCGTCGCCGAGATCCGCCACGCCTTCAACCGCAACGGCGGCAACCTGGGTGCCACCAACTCGGTGGTCTGGATGTTCGATCGCAAGGGCCAGCTGTTCCTGGACGCCTCCAAATCGCCGGAGGACGCCACCCTGGAGGCGGCTCTCGAGGCCGGTGCCGAGGATTTCGTGAAGGAAGGCGAACAGTACGTCATCGCGACGACGGTGCCGGCGTTTCACGCCGTGCAGGACGCCCTTCGGGCCCGCAACCTGGAGATCGAGTCCGCCGAAATCGCGATGGTGCCGAAGAGCAGCGTGAAGGTCGAAGGCAAGCAGGCCGAGCAGATGCTGAGGCTGATGGAAGCGCTCGAGGACCTGGAAGACGTCTCCAAGGTCTTCTCCAACTTCGATATTGACGCCTCCGAGCTGGCGGAGGCCTGACTGCCCGGGCCGGTGCGATGAGGGTGCTGGGGATCGACCCGGGCACCAGCGTGACCGGCTTCGGAGTAGTGGACGCGGGCGACCGGGGTGAGCTCCGCCTGCTGGAGTGCGGGGTCATCCGTCCGACGCCCCGCACGCCACTCGCCACCCGGCTCCGGCAACTGCATGAGGACGTGGCCGCGCTGCTGCGACGCCATCACCCCGACGTGCTCGCCGTCGAAGAAGCCTTTCACGCCAAGAACGCCCGGACCACGCTCGTGCTCGGACATGCCCGCGGAGTCATCCTGCTCGCCGGGGAGATGGCGGGCGTCACGCTCGCAGAGTACTCCCCGGCGATGATCAAGAAGACGGTGACCGGCAAGGGCGCGGCCCAGAAGGGACAGGTGGGCTACATGGTGGCGCAGCTGCTTCGGCTCAGTGCGGCGCCGGCTCCGGCCGATGCGGCCGACGGCGTCGCGGTGGCGCTCACCCACCTGCTCCGGGGCGCGGTGGCCCGGCGGCTGGGCCGATGATCGCCTTGGTGAGCGGGGTGTTGCGCGAGCGGGAGGGCGACACGGTGCTCATCGAGACCGCCAGCGGCATCGGGTACGCCGTGACGGTGCCGCTGGGAGTACTGGAGCGCCTCCCGGCCAATGGCGAGTCCGTGCGCCTGTACACCGAGCTGGTGGTGCGGGAGGATGCCTGGGCGCTGTACGGCTTCGACCGACCGGGAGAACGGGCGGTATTCCAGCGCCTGCTCTCCGCGGCGGGCTTCGGGCCCCGGCTGGCGCTGGCGGTGCTCTCGACCCTCGGCCCGGAGCGGGCGGTCCGCAGCATCCAGCAGCGGGACCTCGCCACGTTGTCTTCAGTGCCGGGGATCGGCCGCAAGAAGGCGGAGAAGCTTGCGGTAGAGCTGGCGGACCGCTTCGCGACCCTGCCAGGAGAGCTGCCCGCCGGGCCGGCCAGCCCGTCCGACGACGCCACCCAGGCGCTGATCCGGCTCGGCTACAGCCCGGGCCTGGCCGAGGAAGCCGTCCGTGAGGCGCTCGCCGCCGGCACCAGCGGCACCGCCCAGGTCATCCGCGCCGCCCTGGTCGTGCTGGCGGGGAAGCGGTGACACCGGAAGATTCGCTTCCCGCAGATCGCCGATAGCTAGCTGATAGCTCAGCATACCCTAACAGGCATCACCCGGAGTCCCAGCATGACCGTGCCAGCCACCACCGCCGAGTGGATCTGCACCCGCTGCGGCAGCACCAATCGCCGCCTGGTCGCCGCCACCACCGGCCAGACCCTCGACCGTTGTGTGCACTGTCGTGCCCGCCATGCCATCGAGCCGGATGACCGGCCGGTGCGCTGGACCGCGACCCTCCGGGACTGAGGCTGCCATGTCCCGCCTGCAGATCACCACTCCCGAACCGCTGCCGGAAGAGAGCGGCGCCGACGCCGCCCTCCGGCCGGCGCAGCTCGAGGAGTTCGTGGGGCAGGCGCAGGTCAAGACCTCGCTCCGGATCGCCATCGACGCCGCCAGGCAACGCGGGGAGCCGCTGGATCACCTGCTCTTCTTCGGCCCGCCCGGCCTGGGCAAGACCACCCTGGCGATGCTGCTGGCCCGGGAGATGGGCGTCCAGCTCCGCACCACCTCCGGGCCGGTGCTGGAGAAGCCGGGCGACCTGGTGGGCATGCTCACCACGCTGCAGCCGGGAGACATTCTCTTTATCGATGAGATTCACCGGCTCCGGCCGGTGCTGGAGGAGTTCCTGTACCCGGCGATGGAAGACTTCCGGGTGGACGTCCGCATCGCCGACGGTCCCAACGGCCAGACCATTCCCATGGCCATCGAGCGCTTCACCCTCATCGGTGCGACCACCCGCTTCGGTCTGCTCACTCCGCCCATGCGGACCCGCTTCGGCATGGTGGAGCGGCTGCACTTCTATCCACCGGAAGACCTGCAGGTCATCATCCGGCGGTCGGCCCGGATCCTGGGCGTCACCGCCGACGACGAAGGCACCAGCGAGATCGCCCGACGGAGCCGCGGCACGCCCCGGGTGGCCAACCGGTTGCTCCGCCGGGTACGCGACTACGCCCAGGTGAAGGCCGAGGGCAGCATCACCGGCCCGGTGGCCCGCGATGCCCTGGCCCGGCTCAACGTGGACGAGTTCGGCCTGGACGACATGGACGCCCGCCTGCTCACCGCCCTGATCGAGAAGTTCGGCGGCGGACCGGTGGGCCTCAACACCCTGGCCATCGCCATCGGGGAGGACAGCTCCACGCTGGAGGAGGTGTACGAGCCATACCTCATCCAGCAGGGCTTCCTCGAGCGGACCCCCCGCGGACGAGTCGCGACCCCGCATGCCTACCGGCGCTTCGGCCTCACCCCGCCCGCCGGCGCCCAGGGGTCGATGCTCTGACCCGCGGTGTCTTCCGGGCTGGCCCGGTGGACCCCCGTTCCGAGCCGTCTGCCGCCTCATGCCGCTCTCCACCGCGGATTTCGACTACACGCTCCCGCCTGAGCTGATCGCCCAGGAACCGGAGGCCGAGCGCGGCGGGAGCCGCCTGCTCGTGGTGCCGCGCTCGGGCGGGCTGGCCGACCGCCGGTTCACGGACCTCGCCGGCCTCATTCCTCCGGGGGACCTGCTGGTCCTCAATACCACCCGAGTGCGCCACGCCCGCTTCCTGGGCACCCGGCCGAGCGGCCGGCCGGCCGAGGTGCTGCTGCTTCACCCGGCGGCAGGCGGGCATTGGATCGCCCTCGGCAAGCCGGGCAGTGCCCTGCGTCCGGGCAAGCGGATCGCACTGGGAGGGGAGGCGTTCATCGAGACGCTCGCGGTTCTGGATGAAGGGTATCGCGAGGTGCGCTTCGTGGGGGTCACGGATGCGGAGGCGATCAGCCGCTTCGGGCGCCTCCCGTTGCCGCCGTACATCGAGCGCGCACCGACCGGGGCAGATGAACGACGCTACCAGACCGTCTATGCCGAGCGCGAAGGCAGCGTGGCGGCGCCCACGGCGGGTCTGCATTTCACCCCGGCACTGCTGATGGCTCTGGAGGAGCACGGCGTCCAGATTGCCCGGCTGGACCTGGAGGTCGGGCCCGGCACCTTCAAGCCGGTCGAAGTGGATGACCCGGCCCGGCACCCGATGCACCCCGAGTGGTATGAGATCCCCGCGGCGGCGGCACAGGCCATCGCCGAACTCCGCCAGCGGGGCGGCCGGCTCTGGGCGGTCGGCACGACGGTGGTGCGGGCGCTGGAGAGTTCTGCGGTGCCAGGCGGGATGGTCGCGCCGGGCCGCCGCGAAACCCGGCTGCTGATCACCCCCGGCTATCGCTTCGGGGTGGTGGACCACCTGATCACCAACTTTCACCTGCCCCGTTCGACCCTGCTCATGCTGGTCTCCGCCTTCGGGGGCCATGAGCGGATCATGGCGGCCTACCGGCACGCGATCGATGCGGGCTACCGATTCTACTCGTATGGAGACGCGATGGTGGTGGGGTGAACCGACAGCGATCAGCGTGGCGGAGAGCGCGCAGGACGCATGGCGACTTCAGGTCTCCCGGCACTCAACGGATAGCTGAGAGCGGATAGCTTATGGCCATGTTCTCCTTCTCCCTCCACGCCACCGAAGGCGCCGCTCGCGCGGGCACGCTTGCCCTGCCGCACGGCGTGGTGGAGACGCCGGCGTTCATGCCGGTAGGGACGCACGGCACCGTGCGGGGGCTGCACCCGGAGGAGGTGGCAGCCGCCGGTGCCCAGATCATCCTGGGCAACGCCTATCACCTGCACCTTCGCCCCGGCGAGCAGGTGGTCCAGGCCCTGGGCGGCCTGCACCGGTTCAGTACCTGGCCCCGGCCGATGCTCACCGATTCAGGCGGATTCCAGGTGTTCTCGCTCGAGGGGCTCCGCAAGATCTCGGAGCACGGGGTGGAGTTCGTCAGCCACATCGACGGCTCCAGCCGGACCATCACGCCCGAGTCCTCGATGGAGATCCAGTGGGCGCTGGGCGCCGACGTGGCGATGGTGTTCGACCACGTGGTCCCCGGCCAATCCAGCTGGGAGCTCGCGGAGGAGGGCATGGAACGGACGCTCCGCTGGCTGGAGCGCTGCCGCGGCCGGCACGCCCAGCTGAGTGAGGCAGCCGGGGAGCCGTCCCGGGCGAGCCGCCAGACCCTCTGGCCAATCCTACAAGGCGGGACCCATGCGGACCTCCGGCTCCGCTCGCTGGAGGGGACTCTGGCCCGCGGGCCGTGGACCGGGATCGCCATCGGTGGGTTGTCGGTGGGGGAACCCAAGCCGGTGATGCACCGGGTACTGGAGCAGATCGGCCCCCATCTCCCAACCAGCGTGCCGCGTTATCTTATGGGCGTCGGATTTCCGGACGACCTGCTCGAGGGCATCGCGCGGGGCGTGGACCTGTTTGACTGTGTGGCGGCCACCCGGAATGGGCGCCACGGGAGCGCCTGGACCAGCACCGGCAAGGTGAACGTACGGTCCGCAGCCCTCCGGCTGAGCGATGCGCCGCTGGACGCCGCCTGTGACTGCGACACCTGCCGCCGTTTCCCGCGGGCCTATCTCCGGCACCTGTTCATGGCGGAGGAGATGCTGGGGCTCAGGCTCCTGTCGATTCACAACATCCGTTTCCTGATCCGGCTCGGCGAACAGGCGCGGGCCGCGATCCTGGGCGGTCGGTTCGAGGCCTTCCGCCGCGACTGGTCCGGCCGCTATCACCAACGAGGAGAACCGTGACGCTTCCCCTGCTCGCCTTCATGGCCCCCGCCGATGGGGCCTCATCGGGCCTGACCCTGCTGCTGTTGCAGGTCGGGGCCATCGCTCTGGTCTTCTACTTCCTGATCCTCCGGCCCCAGTCCCAGGCCCGGAAGAAGCACGAGGAACTGCTCAAGGGACTCAAGAAGGGAGATGAAGTCACCACCGTTGGTGGCCTGATCGGCAAGGTGAAGGACGTCAAGGACACCCGCATCACACTCGAGACCGGGACCGCCACGGTGGTGGTGGAGCGTGCCCGGATCGTGAAGATCGGCGATCAGTCCGCCCCCGGAGTGCCGGGATGACGATCCGGGACCTCCATCTGCTCGGCTCCCCGGTGCTCCGCGAACAGAGCGCGCCGGTGGCCGTGGTGGACGACGAGGTGCGCCGATTCGTGGACGATCTCTTCGAGACCATGTACGCCGCCCGGGGGATCGGGCTGGCGGCGAACCAGGTGGGAATAACACGCCGGATCGCGGTCATTGATGTCGAGGATGTGAAGCTGGTCCTGATCAACCCCCGGATCCTCGAGGTGGGCGGCTCCGAGACCGGGGAGGAGGGCTGCCTGTCCATCCCCGAGTACTTCGGGGATGTCACTCGTCCCGACCGGGTCGTGCTGGAAGCGCTCGACCAGGACGGGCAGCCGTACCAGCGGGAGCTGACCGGCCTGCCGGCCCGTGCGGCGCAGCACGAGATCGACCACCTCGACGGGATTCTCTTCCTGGATCATCTCAGCCTGCTCAAGCGCCAGCGGATGCTCTCCCGCTGGCGCAAGGAGCACGCCGACGACCCCGGCTACATCCGGCCCGTCAGCTCCACGTCGGCCGAGCGGCCCTGATGCGCGTCGCCTTCTTCGGCACCCCCGAGTTCGCCGTCCCATCGCTCCGGGCGCTGCTCGAGGAAGGCTTCGAGGTGGCCGGGGTCATCACCCAGCCGGACCGGCCGCACGGCCGCTCGCGCAGCCAGCTGGTGCCCCCGCCCGTCAAGCAGGTCGCGCTCGAGGAGTCCCTGCCGATCCTCCAGCCCGAACGCCCCGTCGGCGACTTCGCCGCGGAGCTCCAGGCCCTCAACCCCGACGTCGGCGTGGTCGTGGCCTACGGCCACATCCTCAAACCCGAGATCCTGGCCATTCCCCCACGCGGCATGCTGAACGTGCACGCCTCGCTGCTGCCCGCGCTGCGCGGTGCGGCGCCGATTCAGTGGGCCATCCTGCAGGGCCTCGAGACCACCGGCGTGAGCATCATGCAGATGGAGGCCGGCCTCGACAGCGGCGCGGTGCTGCACCGGATCGAGACCGAGATCGCCGCCGACGAGACCGGCGCCGAACTGGCCGAGCGGCTGGCCGAACTGGGGGCGGCCGCCCTGGTCGAGACCCTCACCTTGCTGCTCGGCGGCGAAGTCCTGGCCCGGCCGCAGGACCACGCCCGGGCCACCTACGCCCCCAAGATCACCCGTGAAGTGACGCGGCTCGACTGGAAGCTGGATGGTGCCCGGCTGGCCCGGGTGGTGCGGGCCTTTGATCCCGATCCGGGCGCCTGGGCGACGCTGGGCGGGCAGGAGGTCAAGCTCTACGGCGGCCGGGTTGCCAACAGCGGCGGGTTCCCCGGCACCGTCCTCTCCGCCGGCGAGTCGCTGTGCATCGCCGCCGGGATCGGGGCGCTGGAGGTGGCCGAGGTGCAGCCCGCCGGGAAGAAGCGGATGGTCGCCGGCGACTGGGTCCGCGGCCGGGGCGTGGCCGTGGGCCAGCGGTTCGAATGAGGCCGCTGCCCCGCCTCCACGCAGTCACCGATGGGGCCGTGCTCGCCCTGGAGGACCTGCCCATCCGCGCCGCCGCGCTGGCAGCCGTGGGGAGCGCGCTGGCCATCCACGTGCGCGACCGTGCCGCTCCCGCCGGCGTCCTGGTGCAGCGCACCGGGCGGATCCAGCGCCTCGCCGCCCCCCCGGAAGCGGCGGTCTTCACCAGCGCCCGCCTCGACATCGCCGCGGCCCTCGCCACCCAGGGCCTGCACCTCGGTCAGGCCGATCTCCGGCCGACGGAGGTCCGCCGCACCCTGGCCGGCCGCTGGCGCGGATGGGTCGGGGTCTCGGTGCACTCGGCCGAGCAGGCGCGCGCCGCCCAGGACGACGGCGCCGACTACCTCATGGCGGGGAACATCTTCGAGACCGGCAGCCACCCCGGCCGGCCGGCCCGCGGCCTGGGCTTCGTCGAGGAGGTGGCCCAGCTGGGCTTGCCGGTCATCGCAATCGGCGGACTGACAGCCGAGCGCGCCGGTCTCGCCCGGGATGCGGGCGCATGGGGCGTGGCCGCGATCTCGGCGCTGTGGTATGCCGACGATCCGTATGCCGCCGCCATCGGGATGATGGCGCCCTGGACGGAAGCCCGCGCATGAGCGACCTGCGCCTGATCGTCAACGGCGACCCGCGTTCCGTACCGGGCCCGGCCACACTCAGCGACCTGCTTGCCCACCTGGCACTGGATCCGCGGATGGTCGTGGTGGAACTCAACCGGGAAATCATTCGCCGGCCTCGGCTCGGCGAAGTGGCGCTTCAGGATGGCGATCAGGTGGAACTGGTGCATTTCGTCGGCGGGGGATGAACCGGCCTGGCTTTCCAGTGCCCCGTCTTCGGTCGCACACCCGCCCGCCTTCCGCTTAACTTCCCCCCATGAACGACTCGACGCTCGCCATCGGGGGCCGGACCTTCCGGTCGCGGCTCCTGGTCGGAACCGGGAAGTACCGCAACAACCAGGAGATGCTCGCCGCGATCACCGCCTCCGGCGCGGAGGTGGTAACGGTCGCGGTCCGCCGCGTGGACCTCGACCGGACCCGGGAAGAGGGGATGCTGTATCACCTCGACCCCGGGCAGTTCTTCCTGCTGGCGAATACCGCCGGCTGCTACAGCGCCGACGAAGCGATCCGCTACGCCCGGCTGGCGCGTGAAGCGGGATTCAACGAATTCATCAAGCTGGAGGTGATCGGAGACCAGGAGACCCTGCTCCCCGACACCGATGGGCTGCTGACGGCCACCCGGACCCTGGCGGCCGAAGGCTTCCAGGTGATGGCCTACACCAACGACGACCTCGTCACCGCGCTCCGGCTGGAGGACGCCGGCGCCGCCGCGGTGATGCCGCTGGCCTCGCCGATCGGGAGCGGCCTGGGATTGCTCAACCCCTACAGCATCCGGACCATCAAGCGTCGCCTCAAGGTGCCGGTGCTGGTGGATGCCGGCGTGGGCACCGCCTCGGATGCGTGCGTGACGATGGAACAGGGCGTGGACGGCATCCTGATGAATACCGCCATCGCCGAGGCAGCCGATCCCGCAGGTATGGCCATGGCCATGCGGCTGGCGGTGCACGCCGGCCGGCTCGCCTACCTGGCCGGACGGATGCCGCGGCGTGAGGTGGCGGTGCCGTCCAGTCCGGAGAAGGGAATGGCCGGGTGAAGAAGCGCGGCCGCGCACCGCGGGCGAGGGAGCCGGAACACGGCGGCGGGAGGATGGTGAAGCAGTCCCCCTCGCCGGGCGCGGCCGGGGTCGCGCCGAGGCAGGCGGCCTACCGCGTGCTCCGCGCCACCGACGCCGGCGAGGCCTTCGAGCCGGCCCTGGACCGCGCCCTCGGCGACCTCCCCGAACCCGATCGCCGGCTGGCGCACGAGCTGGCGGCCGGGGTCCTGCGCCAGCGCCACGACCTCGATGCCCGGCTGATGCCGCTGGTCCATCGCGGCTGGACCACCGTGCAGCCGGAGCTGCGCGACATCCTCCGGCTGGGCGCCTACCAGCTCACCGCTCTCGACCGGGTCCCGGCCCACGCCGCGGTGTCCACCACGGTGGAGCTGGCCCGCGCCGAGTTAGGCGAGGGCGCCGCCCGCTTTGCCAACGCCCTCCTCCGCGGGCTGGGCGGACGCGCCGCCCCGCCGCCGGCGAGCGGCGACTTCGCCCGCCACCTCGCCGACCGCTACTCCCATCCCGCGTGGCTGGTGCGCCGCTGGCTGGACCGCTTCGGCGCCGCCGAGACCGAGGCGCTGCTCCAGTGGAACAACGGCAGGCCCGCGCTCATCCTGCAGCCAGCCCGCGACCAGCTCCCCACCCTGCAGCGCAGCCTCTGGGACCGGGGCGTGGCGTCCCGGCGGGCCCCCTTCGACGCGGGGATCGTCGTCGAGGCGAGTCGGCCCACCGAGCTGCCGGGGTTCGATGAGGGGAACTTCGTGGTGCAGGACGCCGCCCAGGCGCTGGTCACCCGGTTCGCGGCGGTCCCTGAAGCCGCCACGGTCTACGATGCCTGCGCAGCACCCGGTGGAAAGACCATCGCCTTGGGTCGCAGCGCCGGGCGGGTGCTGGCGGGAGAGCTCAGACGGGACCGGATTCCCCGGCTGCTGCAGAACCTGGCCCGGGCAGGCAGCGGCCGGGAGTTCGTGGTGCTGGCCTCTGCGGCCCACCCGCCTTGTCGCGAGGTAGACGTCGTGCTGCTCGATGCCCCGTGTCTCGGCACCGGGAGCTTCGGCCGGCACCCCGACGCCCGCTGGAAGGTCTCAGTGGAAGCGCTCGGACGGCTCGCCGAGCACCAAGCCCAGCTCCTCGCCGGCGCCGGTAGCGCGGTGCGGCGGGGCGGGTGGTTAGTTTACGCCACCTGCTCCTTGGAACCGGAAGAGAACGAGATCCAGGTGGATACCTTCCTCGCCGCCCATCCCGAGTTTGACCGCGCCCCCCCCACCGGGATGCCGGCAGAACTGCTCACTCCCCGCGGTGATCTGCTGCTCCTGCCGCAGCGCCACGGCGTCGATGGCGGCTTTGCCGCCCGGTTGCGGCGGAGGACGGCATGAGGGGGCGCCGCCCCAGTGGGACGGCCTCGGCGCCGGGATACTTCAATACCATCGCCGGGCGCCGGCTGCTCAAGCAGCTCAGCCTCGTCGTCGCGGCGTTCCTGGTCGGCTATCTCGTGAACGTCTTCTGGCTCTTCCCGGCTCCGCTGTTTTCCAAGGACCACGCGGTGCCCCGCGTGCTGGACCTCGGGGCCACGGAGGCGCGGCAGAAACTTGAGTCACAGGGTTTCCGGATTCGGGTGGAGGACCAGCAAACCGACGTGTCCACGCCCAAGGGGGGGGTGATCTGGCAGGATCCCCCGCCGGGCGTCGTGGTGCCGCCCAACACCCAGGTGTCCATCATCGTCAGTGAAGGCCCGCCCGACGTGCCGGTGCCGGACGTGGCGGATTTCCCGCGCCTGCTGGCCGAGCGGGTGCTGGCTGCCGCCGGGTTCAAGATCGGCCGGGTGGACACGCTGCCGGCTTCCAACGAGCCGGGCATCGTGATCCAGACCCGCCCCGCCTCGGGCCAGGGCCGGCCCGCCGGTACACCGATCACCCTTGTCATCAGCAGCGGTCCCGCCGAGGTTACCGTGCCCACGGTGATCGGGTTGCCGCTGCAGGTGGCCCGGGAGCGACTCGAGGTGCTGGGCCTGCGGGTCGGCACGGTCACCGGCCGGAGCCTGCCGGGCCGGGGAGAGGGCATGGTGCTGGAGCAGCGCCCCTCCGGCGGGGGACGGGTTGCCCGGGGCACGAAGGTGGATTTCATCATCACACGCAAGGACTAGCGATGGCTGTCCGGATCGCCCCCAGCCTGCTCTCCGCCGACCTCGGCCGCCTGCGGGAGCAGGTGGAGGCGGCGCTTGCCGGCGGGGCGGAGTGGCTGCATGTGGACGTGATGGATGGGCGTTTCGTTCCCAACCTCACCTTCGGAGCGCCGCTCATCCGGGCGCTGCGCCGGTTCACCGACGCGCCGCTGGATGTGCACCTGATGGTCACCGAACCGGAGCGGTTCATCCCCGAATACGCGGACTTCGGCGTCAACGTGTTCACCTTTCATCCCGAGGCCACGACTCACGTGCAGCGGCACCTGGCGGCGATCCGCGAACGGGGCATGGCCGCCGGGCTGGCGCTCAACCCCGCCAGCCCGCTGGCACTGGTGGAAGAGGTGCTGGCCGACACCGACCTGCTGCTCATCATGAGCGTCAATCCCGGCTACGGCGGCCAGTCCTACCTGCCGGCGGCGACCACCAAGATCGCCCGGGCCCGCGCACTGCTGGAACGACACGGCGCTCGCGCCACGCTTGAAGTCGACGGCGGCATCACCCTGGATACCATCGCGGCGGCGTGGCGGGCGGGCGCGGACACCTTCGTGGCAGGAACCGCCGTGTTCGGCGCGCCGGATGTGGCGGAGGCGGTGCGCGCGCTCCGGCAGCGCTGCGCCGAGAGGGCATAAACCGATGGCCAAACAGTGGGTGCTGGTGCTCAGTGTCCTGGCCGGGCTGGTAATCGGCGGGGCGGCGCTGGTGCGGTACGGCCCCGGGGCGGCGGGGGTCGCCGCGGGAAGCCGGGCGCCCAACTTCCAGGTCATGGACCTGGCCACCGGCGACAGCGTCAGGCTGCGCGACCACTACAAGGGGCATGTCACCCTGATCAACATCTGGGCGACGTGGTGCATTCCCTGCAAGGTCGAGATGCCCGCCATGCAGCGGGTCTACGATTCGCTCGGGCCGCTGGGTTTCCGGATCGCGGCGGTGAGCATTGACCAGGAAGGCCCCGGGGTGGTGCGCGATTTCACCCAGAGTCTGGGCCTGACCTTCGATGTGCTGCAGGACCAGAGCGGTGCCATCCAGGCGGCCTATCAGACCACCGGGGTCCCCGAGAGTTTCCTGCTGGATACCACCGGCGTCATCATGAAGCGGGTCATCGGCGCACACGACTGGGCATCCCCGGTAAACGTCGCCCTCATCCGCCGGCTGCTCGGCGACACCAGCACGGCCGCGGGCACCCGGCTGGGAGACGAGGCGGAAACCAGGCCCCTCCCCGCGGCCCAGTGAGGCTCGCGGCCGCGGTCTCGGCAAGGTCCGCCTGGGCAGGACCGGGATCCCGCCAGGTGCTGCTCGCCCTCGAAACCTCCTGCGACGAAACCTCCGCGGCGATCCTCACCCGGGACCGTGGGCATCCCATCCTCAAGAGCCTCATCATCCTCTCCCAGGATGTACACCAGATCTTCGGCGGGGTGGTGCCGGAACTGGCCAGCCGGGCACACCTGACCACGATCGGGCGGGTGGTGGACCAGGCGCTCGAGGACGCCGGCATCGCGCTCGAGGAACTCAGTGCCGTCGCGGTCACCTCGGGACCGGGACTGGTCGGTGCGTTGCTGGTGGGGGTGATGTACGGCAAGACACTCGCCTATCGGCTCGGGATTCCCCTCCTCGGAGTGCATCACCTCGAGGGGCACCTGTTTGCGCCGACCCTCGAGCACCCCGGGCTCACGCCCCCGTTCGTGGCCCTGCTGGTCAGTGGCGGCCACACCCTGCTGCTCGACGTCCCGGCCTGGGGCAGGTACCGGATGCTCGGCACCACCCGGGATGACGCGGCCGGCGAGGCCTTCGACAAGGTGGGCACCCTGCTCGGTCTGGGCTATCCCGGCGGGCCGGCCATCGAGCGACTGGCGCTGTCGGGGAATCCGAAGCGCTACCGCTTCCCCCGGCCCATGCTGGCCCAGACCGGCGAACCGGGGCCGGACCGCTTCACCTTTTCGTTCAGTGGACTGAAGACCGCGGTGCTCCGGGCGGTGCAGCAGAGCGACGACCTCGAGCGCGACCGGCCGCACCTGGCCCGCGGCTTCCAGGACGCGGTGATCGACGTGCTGGTGGAGAAGGCGGTCACCGCCGTGGAGACCCTCGGTTACGACACCCTGGTACTCGGCGGCGGGGTAGCGTGCAATCGCGCCCTGACCGAGGCCGCTGTCCGGCGAATCGCCGAGTCGCTTCATGGTCGGGTGGTGGTCGCCTCCAATCGCCTCAATACCGACAACGCCGCCATGATCGGGGCGGCGGGCCTGTTCCGGCTGGATCACGACCCGCCGGCCGGACTCGACCTCGAGCCCCGCGCCGACCTAGCTTTCCCCGGTCTGGTCACGACTCCAACCCTTCACGGAAGTCCCCGATGAACATCTACCCCTTCATCGTCAAGGTCGGCCCCCTCGAGATCACCGGCTACGGGATCATGATGATGGTTGGCTTCCTGGTGGGCGGCTGGCTCATCACCCTGGAACTCCGCCGCCGCGGCCTGTACGAGGAGTATGCCGCCGACATCACGGTAGCGGCGGTGATCGGGGGCATCGTCGGAGCCAAGCTGTGGTACTGGGTCATGAACGGCGGCAGCCTCTTTTCCCGCGGCGGGTTGGTGTGGTATGGTGGCTTCGTCGGCGGCTTCCTGGCGGTGATGTTCAACGGCTGGCGGCTCAAGGTGCCGATCCGGTGGACCTTCCACCTGTGCGCACCGGCCCTCGCGGCCGCCTACGCACTGGGCCGGATCGGCTGCTTCATCGTCAACGATGACTACGGCCATCCCACCGGCCTGCCGTGGGGCGTGAAGTTCCCGCAGGGGCTGCCGCCCTCGACGGCAGAGCAGATGACCCATCAGTTCGGCATCGCGGTCCCCCCGGGCACCGATCCGGCCACCGTATTGGCTGTGCATCCCACCCAGCTGTACGAGGCCGCGATCATGTTTGGGGTCTTCGCGCTGCTGTGGCGGCTGAGGCTCCAGGCGCGCGCCATCGGCTGGATCTTCGGGATCTATCTCCTTTGTGCCGGAGCCGAGCGATTCTTCATTGAGATTCTGCGCGCCAAGGATGACCGCTTCTTCGGCCCGCTGACCGTGGCCCAGGTGGCGAGCATCGGGCTACTCCTCGGCGGCGCCCTGCTCCTCCAGCGGCTGAGCACCGAGGACAACCTGAGCCCCGGTCCGTACCTGATCAGGACCCCAGCTACCTGATGCCCCGGCAACTTATTCCGGCAGTTTTTGCCTGACCGGCAGTAATGTCCTAGTCAAAGCTAGGACAGAAAAAGTTAAGTTGTTAGAGAACAACTAGTTAACAAAATGTGATCTGTGGCACATCGCCTGCTCTCATTTCCGGCAGCGGCGCTGGGAAGCGCCCACCGGAAGTGGCGGGCCGAAGAAGAGTGGAGCGAACATTCTGTTCGTCTTCGTCTAAACTCAGGGGGCGGTCTGCCACCCCACCTATGACAAACGCCGGCTCGAAAGAGCCGGCGTTTTGTCGTGCTCTGGCGGGGACGCCAGCGACACTCAGGTGCCGTGCTTCCTGGAGGCACCTCGTATCAGGAGGCCCTTGAGGCGCTCGACCTCGGCGCGCAGCTGGGCCAAGTCGGCGTCCATGCGATCCAGCGACCGGAGGATATCCTGCTCCAGCCGCATCGGACGTTCCGCCGGGATGGTCGCCTCGGCGGCAGTCGGCCGCACCTCCTCCGGCACCATCACCCGGGTCAACCGGAGCCGGCGGGGCTCGATCACGAAAGTCCAGAGCAACCCCACCACCAGCAGCAGCAGCAACACCCCCTGGAGCGCCAGGGACTCCACCGTAGGATAGATCCCCAAGGCCGGCAGCCGCGGCGCCCAGGGGACGATACTGGTGCCGATCACCCCGCCCTCCTGCAGCTCCGCGATCCCCTTGCCCGCGAACACGAAGGCCATGTAGTAGAGGAAGGCGCTGGTGAAGCCAAAGAACGGCTTGAGCGGAATCCGTACGCCCCAGTGGTTGATGGCGAAGTAGACAATCGCCAGGACCACGCCGCCGACCAGCATCCCGACCACCACGGGCAGCGCCGAGCCGGCGCTGGCGAGAAACAGCGCCTTGTAGAACAGGACCGTCTCGAACCCCTCGCGATACACCGCCAGGAACGCCACCGAGGCCAGGGCCAGGGCCGAACCGCTCGAGACGGCGTCCTGCACCCGGCCCTTCACGAAGCGGTTCCATTTGGCCACTTCCATCTTGGAGAGCAGCCAGTAGCTCACGTAGAAGAGCATGACCGTGGCCACCAGCATCACACCACCCTCCAGCGCCTCCTGCCGGGCGCGGCTCACCTGGAAGATGGTCTCCAGCAGGAGGGCGGTCAGCAGGCTGGCGCCGATCGCCGCGACTACCCCGATGTGGAGGTCGCGCCGGCGCTCACCGGCGCCGGTCTTCACCAGAAAGGTCATGAGCGCCCCCACCACCAGGATCGCCTCGAGGCCTTCCCGCAGCAGCAGGACAAACGACTGCAGGAAAAGGTTGAGTGGCGAGAGCCGGTCGCCGACGGTGCGCTCGGCATTCTCCAGATCCGCCAGCAGGGAGCTGTGAAGCGTGCGCAGTTCCGTCGGGGTGGCGCCTCCCGCCGCCCGGGTGCGCAAATTGGCGAAGCCGGTCTCCAGTCCGTTGGCCAGACCGGGGTTCTTGGCCCGGACCGCTCGTTCGACCTGTTCGAAGGTCATGTAGGCATCGAAGGCCACGCTGCTGGCCCCTTCACCCTGGCCGGCACGCGCCAGGCCGAGGGCGGAATCGAGCTGCTCCCGCACCCGGTCGAAGATCGGTCCGGCGACATCCCGGTCGGTCTCCTGGGCCGCAAAGGCCCGGATCGCCGCGATCCGGGCTCGCGACTCGGGGGCGGCCGGGTCGAGGCCGGGGGCCGCCTCGGTGGCCAGTTCGGTGTCGGAGAGGCGGGCGGTGCCGGCGAACTCGCGCAGGGCGGCGGGAACCTCCCCGCGCGGCGCCGGCAGCCGGAGGGTCGAGGTATACAGCGCGACCGCCCAGCGCTCTTCCGAGGTCAACCGGTTCTCGTAGGCCGGCATCGCCGTACCGGCGACGCCAATCGTGATCCGCCGGTAGAAGTCGAGGGGAGTGGCGGTGGCCAGCCCGCGGAAGTCGCTCAGGTCGGCCGGGGCTGGATCCAGCCTCAGCGCCGCGGGGCCATCCCCCCGTCCCACTGCGCCGTGGCAGGAGGCGCACTGGGTCTGGTACACCCCCGCGCCCATGCTGAGGGCCGGGGTCCGGGCGGGTATTTCGTCGAGGGAGATATTGAAGCGGAGGGCGAGGGAGGCCGAGATGGCGCGGGCCAGCCCGGTCACGCTATCCGGCGGCGCGGTGCGCCCGACCATGGCGAGCAGCCGGTCCAGGTCGGCGATGGCCTCGCGACCGGCCTCCAGCGGCAGCAGCCCCGCGGTGCGCCTCGCTTCGGTAAGAAAGAGCCGGGCCTCATCCACCTCAGGGGCGAGGACCACCCGTCCGTCCTTCACCCCGAGGCGGTATTCCTGTGCCGCCAGCGCGGTCGTCGCAGCGATGCGGCGCACGGTGGCCGTCTGATCGTCCTGCGGGCCCGCGAGTGGAAGAGCGAGGAGCGCGGCAACCAGGGGGACCGCAGAAATGAGAATCATTCTCAACCGAAGTTGTAGGGTGATAATAAACTAGAGCGGCGGCGTCGGATTTGGAAGAGGAGCGCCCACCCCCTCGCTAGCTTTCAGCCCATGGCCACCATCCCCGCGATTGACCCCGCCACCGGCGAAGTCTTCACCGAGACCCCGGCCACCGATCTGGCCGAGATCCCCAGGCTGGTCGCCAGGGCCCGGCTGGCCCAGCGCGACTGGGCTGCTCGACCGCTGCGCGAACGCCGCCGGATCATCTCCCGGTTCCAGCAACTGCTTTACCAGCGGCGGCAGGAGATGGCCGAACTCATCAGCCGGGAGAACGGCAAACCGGTGGCCGAGGCCCTGCTCACCGATGTGGCGGTGACCCTCGACCTGGCCCGGTACTACCTCCGGCACGCCGAGCGGATCCTGCGGCCCGGGCGGGTACGCCCGGCCAACATCGCGATGCTGGGGCGGCACGGACGGGTGCACTGGGAGCCGATGGGTGTGCTGGCGATCATCTCCCCGTGGAACTACCCGCTCCTCCTCCCATTCGGAGAGATCATCGCGGGCCTGCTGGCGGGCAACGCCACGCTGCTCAAGCCCAGTGAATTCACCACCCGCTGCGCCGTGCTGGGGGTCTCACTGCTGCACCAGGCCGGCCTTCCCCCGGACCTGTGCCAGGTGATCGCCGGCGCCGGCGACGCCGGCCGGGGGTTGATGGACGCGGATCCCGACAAGGTCTTCTTCACCGGCAGCGTGGCCACCGGCCGGAAAGTCGCGACGCGCGCGGCGGAGCAGCTGATTCCGGTCAACCTCGAGCTGGGCGGGAGCGACCCCGGCATCGTTCTGGCCGATGCCGATCTTGAGCGGGCCGCCAGCGGGATTCTGTGGGCCCGATTCACCAATGGCGGGCAGACTTGTGTGGCGGTCAAGCGGCTGATCGTCGAGCGGCCGGTGTACGAGCGGATGGTGGACCTGGTCGTGGCCGGAACGCAGGCCCTGCAGCTGGGACCGGGACTCGCGCCCGGGAGCGATGTCGGACCGCTGATCCGGGAAAGTCAGCTGCAGCAACTCGAGCGGCAGCTCGCCGCGACGGTGGCGCTGGGCGCCCGGGTACACACCGGTGGCCGCCGTCGCCCCGATCTCGGGCCCACGTTCTTCGAGCCCACTGTGGTGACCGAACTGCCGCTCGACGCGCCGCTGTGGCGCGAGGAGGTCTTCGGGCCGGTGCTGCCGATCGTGCCGGCTGACGACGCCGAACATGCCCTCCGGCTCGCCAACGACAGTCACTTCGGCCTCTCGGGCAGCGTCTGGACCGGGGACCGTGCCCGGGGACGGGCGCTGGCCCGGCGCATGGAAGTGGGGGCGGTGATGGTGAACGATGCCACCAGTCATGTCGGCATCGCCGAGGTGCCGCACGGCGGCCAGAAGCAGTCGGGGCTGGGCCGAACCCACGGCGAGCACGGACTGCTGGAGACCTGCCGGCCACGGTATATCGGAGGAGACTGGCTGGACTGGATGCACAAGCCGTGGTGGTTCGGCTACCACAACGAAAGCCTGGGGGAGCGGGACGCCTTCCTGCGGTTCGCCTTCGCCCCGCGCTGGTGGGACCGGCTCAAGGCACTGCCCGGCGCGCTGGGACTGCTGCGCAACCGCCGCCGGATCTAGCGGTCCGACCGGGTCACCACCGCCACCGCCCCGGCGGTGGCGTCGGAGTGGGAGAGCGACAGGACGATGGTCAGGGGACCAAGCCGCCGGATCAGGTCCAGCGCCAGGCCGTGGAGCGTGAGGTAAGGCCGGCCTTCGGTCTCGCGTTCCACCTCCATGTCCTGCCAGCTCACCGCCCGCGCCCCCGGCAGTGCCTGCAGCGCCTTGTAGGCCGCCTCCTTGGCGGCGATCCGCGCGGCGATGTGCATGGCCGGCCGGTGCTTCTGCACCACGTACTCACGTTCCCGGGCGGTCAGGAACCGGCCGAGTACCCGGTCGCCGTGACGATCCAGCATCCGCTCCACCCGGGCGATGTCTACCAGGTCAATGCCGATTCCGATCAGTTCCATCGGGCCCACATCGCTTCGGCGAGCGGTCGGAGCGGTGGGGGAACCGGGAGGTAGCCTCCCAGCACCAGCCCGGAGTAGAGGGCCACCCCGAGCAGCAGCACCCCCACTACCAGCAGGGGCCATCCCGCGCGCCGCCAGCGGCGGATGTCCTCCGCCTCGGCATCCCACTCCCGGCCTTCGCGGGCCAGTGCCTCCTCCAGCCCGAGCCAGGCTGCCTCGAGGCGCCGGGCCAGGGTGAGCAGGGCCTCCTGCCAGGCCAGCACCGCCCCCGGTGCGGCGCGGTCGCTCCGGGCGGCGGACAGTGCCTGGTCCAGCCGGGCGAGCGCCTCACGCAGGCCGGCATCGTCCTGGGAGAGCCGGGCGGCAATGGCGTGAATCTCGGCAGCCTCGAGCGGCAGCCGGCGGGCGTGACGAGGGGGAAGCCTGGCCTCGCGGGCGGCAGCGGCGAGCCGCAGGTTCACCTGCTCGGCCACCCGCTCGGCCACGGCGCGCACCGTGCGTACCCAGACTTGCTCGAGAGCGGCGTGCGTGAGAGTGGTCAGGGCCAGTTCGCGATCTCCCTCGCGGGCCCAGCGCCGGGCATCGCCGGCATGATCGAACACCTGGGAGACCATCGCGATCCGAAGATCATCAATGGGCACCCAGGCGGAGGAGGCGCCAGGGACCGGCGGCGGCGGCGCAACCAGGCGGCCCAGCGCCGGCCCCAGCTCCGGGATGATGAGCAGCGGCCGCACGGTGCCGGTCATGCGGACCTCCACGACGGCGGCTCATCCTGGAGGTCGGCTTCGGCCAGCACCGCGGGGCGGCCGGTCCGGGATTCGTATCGGGCAGCGAAGAAGGCCAGCGCCTCCGCCAGGCAGTCGGCCCGGCGCAGGCCCAGCCGGGCGATGGCCTGCTCCATCCCGGCCGGCTCGCCCTCGATCTCCGCCAGCACATCCATCCGGGGGTACCACTCCAGCCGGACGACCGTGCCTGACAGTTCATAGATCTCGACGAACCGGTCAATGACCTGTACCGGCCGGTATCCCAGGGCGTCCAGCACCGCCAGCAGCGAGGGGGCGTCGGCCGCGCGGCATTCCAGCTCCTCGCGCCGTTTGTACCCCTCCGGACTCACGCTCACCGCGCCCTTCCACCCCAGCACCGCGCCGGGGCCGCCCGCCGCCGGCTCGCTGGCCTCGTAGCTCCGCACCCGCAGGACCTCGTCCCGTGCGGTGAGGCTCCCGGCCAGGTCGAGACGCCGGTCCCGCATCATGCCCCGGAAGGTGCAGCGGGCCCCGGCCGCCTGGAGCCGGGCCCGGAGGGCGCCGGGATCCGTCACCGGGGCCTTGAGCTCGAGTTCAGTCGCCAAGGATGGCCTCGAGCACCCGGGCAGTGTCGGAGAGATCGGGAAAGGTCGCGTGGGCGCCAGCCTGGGCGAGGTCCGACACCGAGTAGGCACCGGTGGCCACCCCGATCGCGCGGGCGCCGATATCCCGGCCACAGGTCACGTCGGCCGGGGTATCACCGATAATGACGACGGCGTGGCCGCGCGGCTCCAGCCCGAACCATGGCAGCGCCCGGCGGGCGGCGATGGCCGGGAGTTCCGGCCGGTGGGGCGAGTCGGAGCCGTACGCCCCCACCCGGAAGCGCGCCGGGGGAATACCCGCGGCACCGAGCTTGAGCGCGGCACCGGCGGCCATGTTGCCGGTTAACAGACCCAGCAGGACCGTCGCCTGACGTTCGAGGGCATCGAGCAGGTCGGGGACGCCGGGCATGACGGTGGTTACCGAACGGGGCTGGCGCAGCTCCTCCGCCAGCAGGCCGACGTACCGGTGGCAGACCTCCTGGATGAACGTAGGGTCGCCGGCGCTGGGGTGGCCGACCAGGAGCAGCAGCTCGCTGACGATCTGGGGATCGGTCTTCCCGTCGAAGCGCACCCGGTCGAGGGCCGAGCGCTCGGCCAGCTCGCTGGCCAGCTCACCGGACAGCGCCGCCGTGAGCGCGCGCCGGCCCGCGCCGGCCGTGAGCAGGAGCGTGCCGTCAATGTCGAGCAGGACCAGCTTGTTCATTCCACCCGCCTCACCGCCACCAGCTGGGTGCGCAGGACCATCGCCCGGCTGCCCGGCCCCCAGGGCTCCATGACCAAACCGCCGCAGGCCACGGTCGAGTGGATGAGCGTGTCGCTCGGTCCCTGGAAGGCCACATGGGTGACCCGATCGCCGCGTTCGCTGAAGAACAGCAGGTCGCCGGGCCGCTGATCGCCGGGCGCGACCGCATGCCCGGCCGAAACCTGCTGTGCGGCATCGCGGGGCAGGGTCACATCCCGGGCGAGGAAGGTGGTCTGCACCAGGCCGGAGCAGTCCACGCCCCAGGGGGTGAGGCCGCCCCACTGGTAGGGCGTCCCGGCAAAGCTGCGCAAGGCCCAGAGATCGGGCGAGGAGGCGCGGGCCCGGGCGGTGACTCGCTGGAACGGGGTGACCGCACCGGCGATGACGAGGCCGCGGCGCCCGTCGGGCAGGTCTACGTGGGGGTGCGCCAGCCCGACGCGGGCCCGCACCGGCAGCCTGACGAGAGTGCCGTCGTCCACCCGCACGACCGCACCCTCGCTCCAGCCGGCGGCGGAGTCGCGCCAGGCGCGGGCGATTTCATGGTCGGTCTCCAGCGCGTAGCCGTGGTGGATCCAGCCCTCGTAGCGATCCTGATCGAGGCGCACCCGGCGCCATTCCCCGTGGGCCTCGACCACCCGGGCCGTTTCTCCGAGGACGAACTGGGTGACCTGCTCCGCCCTGAGGCTCGGCTCGCGCTGCACCGGTGCGACACCGGCCAGGCCGATGAGGGACGTGGTGCTCACTTTCCCTGGCACTCGCGGCAACGCACCACCCCCTTGAAGGTGCACATGAGGCAGATGAACGTGCCACAGCCCTGACAGGGGTACCCTTCCGACGCCCGCTCTTCCTGGCCGCAGGCGCGGCAGGTCATGGCATCCCTTTCCTTCGTTTCGATCTTCATGGTCCCTCCACCTGTGATGCCCGGCCCGCGGGCCAGGCGGCCCTGTCGCTATCCGGTGATGGCGTAGCGCTTGATCTTGTTGATGAGCGTGGCGCGTGAGATGCCCAGCTCCTCGGCGGCCCGCGTCCGGTTGCCGCTGTGGTGCCGCAGCGTCCGCTCGATGTGGGCCCGCTCCAGCTCATCCAGCGTCATCGGGGTGTGGCGGCGGTCGCCCGGACCGGGACGGTTGCGGAATTCCGCCGGCAGGTGCTCGATCCCCACGGTGGCGTGGCCCCGAGCCAGGATCAGCGCCCGTTCGAGGATGTTGCGCATCTCGCGCACGTTGCCCGGCCAGCCATGGGCCAGCAGCCGTTCCAGGGCCTCGGCGCCGACCGCCGCCGGCGCCCCCGGGAGGTTACGCTGCAACCGGTTGACCAGCGCCAGCAGCAGGGTCAGGCGATCTTCGCGCGAGCGTTCCCGCAGTGGCGGCAGGGTGACGGGCAGCACGCTGAGGCGGTACGCCAGGTCTTCGCGGAAGCTGCCCGCCTCGACCCTCGCCGCCAGGTCATGGGTGGTCGCCGCGATGATGCGGACATCAGAGGTCAGGTCGCGGCTGCCGCCCACCCGGCGGAAACTGCGGGTCTCCAGCAGCCGGAGGAGCTTGGGCTGCAGTTCGGCGGGCAGGTCGGCGATCTCCTCGACGAACAGTGAGCCGCCCGCGGCGGTCTCCACCAGGCCGGGCCGCCGCTCCCGGGCCTGATCCACGTTGGCCCACTCGGCCCCGAACAGGTCGGCATCGAGGTCGGCCGCGGGCCGGCCGAAGAGCGACACCGACAGAAAGGGGCCGGCGGCGCACGGACTCAGCTGGTGCACCAGTTCCGCCAGCCAGCCCTTGCCAACACCGCTCTCTCCGCGCAGCAGCACCGCCGTTCGCTCCGACAGCGCCACCAGCCCCACCTGGGTCAGCAGCTCCCGCATCATGGCGGAGCCGCCCAGCGACTCGAGTGCGTCGTCGGGCGCGGCCCGCAGGAGCAGCAACTCGTTGAGGCGCTTGAGGCGGACCTTGTCCGCCACCCGAGCCACCGCGGCCAGCAGATGGTCGAGATCCACCGGCTTGGTGAGGAAGTTCTCGGCGCCGAGCTGCATCGCCTGCACCGCGGTGGCGACGTCGGCGTGGCCGGTGAGCAGGATGACGGACGCGTTGCGCTCGCGGAAGCGGGCCAGCGCTTCGAGCCCGTTCACGCCCGGCATACGCAGGTCCAGCACCACCACCTCGGGCCGCAGCCGGTCGTAGGCTGCGAGGCCGGCCTCGGCATCCATTTCCCGGGCGACCTCGTACCCGCCCCGCTCGAACACCTGGCCGATGGCGCGGAGCACGCTCTCGTCGTCGTCTACCAGCAGCACGGAATCAGGCATGGGTACTCCTTGCGATCCGAGTGGGATCGCGCGGCAGCTGCAGCGCGAAACGGGCTCCCCCCTCGACACGGTTGCCGCCCAGGATCTCCCCACCGTGCGCCCGGATGATCCCGTGCGACAGCGACAGACCCAGCCCCGTGCCCTTGCCCTGCGGCTTGGTGGTAAAGAATGGCTCAAAGATGCGGGACACCGCCTCCGGGGGAATCCCCGGCCCGCTATCCAGCACCTCGAAGCCGACCCAGTCCTCGGTGGACCAGGTACGGACCAGCCCTTCCCGGCGACCCGCCGCTTCCATGGCCTGGGCCGCGTTGACCAGCAGGTTGGTGATGACCTGACGCACCTGGTCCGGATCGGCGCTCACCGCCGGAAGGGTGGGATCCAGACCCAGCGTCCAGATGGTGCCGGGCACCGCCAGGGCCGGGGTGGTCGCGAACGTCTCGCGAACCAGGACGTTGAGGTTGGCGTCCCGACGGTCCAGCGGCCGCTGCCGGGCAAAGGTGAGCAGGTCGGTGACAATGCGGGCAGCCCGCATGGCTTCCTGCTGCACCGTCTCCAGCCCGCGGCTGAGCTCCGCGGGGTCGCCGGGATCAAAGCGCAGCGCCTGCGCCATCGCGGCGATGCCGGCCAGCGGGTTGTTGAGCTCGTGGGCCACACCGGAGACCAGGCCGCCCAGGGCCGCCATCTTCTCGGAGTGCGTCAGCCGCTCGCGCAACTCGATCTCCTCGGTGACGTCCCGGCCGATGGCCAGCACCGCCCGGAGTCCGCCGCGCTCTTCCACCGGCACCACCACCGTGGCTGCCTGACGCACCACCCCATCCTCCCGGCGGAAGTGAAACATGAAGTCGCGGGTCTCCCCGTGGAAGCTCCGCTCCAGCTCCCCGGCAACATAGGGCCACTCGGCGACCACCACGTAGCTCTGGAGCGAGGCGGTGGCGTTGGGCGCCGCGATCCCGGCCAGGCGGATGGCGGCGCGATTGGCGGAGATGAACCGCCCCGCCCGGTCCAGGGTGAAGATGGCCAGGGGGGCCCGGTTGAACAGGGCGCGAAACCGCCGCTCCGAGCGGCGGAGCGCTTCGGTGGCGAGCCGCTCGCCGGTCACGTCCCTGGCCACCGCCACCAGGCCCGCGGGGGTCCCCCGCTCCACCAGCTGGGCCACCGAGACGTCCGCGATGCGCACGCCGTCGGACCGGCGAATCAGGGCTTCGTACCGGCGGGCGGCGTCGCCGCTGTGTTCCGCGGCTTCCTCCGGGAGGAGCGCGCTGAGCGGCTGACCCACCAGGCCACCGGGTTCCCGGCCGAACAGCTCTCCCGCCGCCGGGTTGGCCAGGACCACCATGCCCTGCGCATCGGTGAGCAGGATCGCCTCCAGCGCGGTGGCGACCAGTTGGCTGTAGCGGGACTCGAGCCGCACGTAATGGGTCAGATCATCCACCGCGATCACGAACCCGCCGTCGCTGCGCGGCGTGACGCTGAGCACGGAGTGCCGGCCCAGACGAGTGTCGAGGAAGCGGCTGCTGCGCTGGCCCGTCCGGCGTGCCTCCCCCAGCGGGTCGCCCGCGGGCGGCCAGCCGGTGAACAACCGCCCCAGCGGCAACCCGGGCAGTTCGGTGACGTTCACGCCGGCCAGGTCGGCCATGAAGCGGTTGGCCCGCTCGATGCGGCCCTCCGCATCCACCAGGGCCAGGCCGTTGCCGGTGCCGTCGAAGGCCGCCTGCCACTCCTGCTTGACCCGCACGACGGTGTCCACCAGGCGGCTCCGCCCGATGGCCAGCGCGGAGAGATCGGCGAAGGCGCGGGCGAGGGTGCGCTCCTCCGCCGCGTACCCGCGTGGCGCGTCGTGGTAGAACGCCAGCCATCCGATGACCCGCCCGCCGTAGCTCAACGGCAGCGCCGCCACCCCGGCGAACCCCTCCGCCAGCACCGCGCGATGGATCGGGCTGGTCAGGTCGGCGCGGGCATCCTCCGCGAAGTAGGCCTCTCCCCGCAGCGCGCTGCCGGCGGAGTGTATCTCCCGGTAGTGCGCCAGCACCTCGGCGAGATAGGCGGACGAGAGCCCCATGGTAAGCGGAGCCCGGGCCTGGCCGGTCTGCTCATCCAGCAGGAACAGCCCGGCCCGCTGGGCGCCGAAGACCCGGATCCCCTCATCCAGCACCGCGGTCATCGTGCCGGCGGCGTCCTCGGTGCCGGCCAGCAGATGGGCCACCCGCCCCAGGGCGGGCAGGTGGGAGCCGGTCATGGGGACCCGGCCGGGGTCAGCACGCGAATGGCCTCGGGGATGACCTCGACAGTGAAGGGCGTGACGCCATGCGGCTCTCCGTCGAGTTCCACCGGCTGCACTTCCTCGGCATGGACGGTGATGACCCGCCCGCGGGCGTACCCCACGAGCCCGGGCCGACCCTCCCGCCCGCCCCGCATCAGCTCCCACAGCGCTCGCACGGTGTCCACCGCACCGTCGGCCCGGATCACCACGACGTCCAGCAGCCCGTCGTCGGGCGAGATGCCCCGCCGGAGCCGGATCAGCGGCGGGATGATCTCGCCGCAGTTGGCCACCAGCACCAGCGCCGCATCGGCCTCGTACTCGGCGCCGTCCACGGTGATCAGGTGGCGGGTGCTGCGCAGCTCGGGCAGCAGTCGGAGCGTGGTGGCGATGTAGGCGGCGAAGCGCCAGCGGTGCTTCTCGGAGGTGGTTGTCTCCGCCATCACCCGCGCGTCATAGCCGGCCCCGCAGGCCACGGCGAAGTAGTGCGGGCCATCCGCGCGCTGCATGCGGCCGAGGTCGAGGGACATCGCCCGGCTGCGCAGCATGGCGCGGGCGGCGCGGACCGGGTCCGTGGGAATGCGCAGGTTGCCCGCCAGCAGGTTGCCCGTCCCGCCGGGGATCACCCCGAGTTGGGCGGCGCTCCCCACCAGCGCGGCGGCGGCCTGCATGGTGGTGCCGTCACCGCCAAACACCCCGACCACGTCCAGCCGCTCTTCAACCGCCTCGGCCGCGAACCGGCGCGCGTCGCCGGGGCCGCCGGTGGCCCGCAATTCGACCGACCAGCCCCCGCGCCGCAGCGTCTCCACCACCGCGCGGATGCTGAGTTCCTCCGTGCGCGCGGCGGCAGGATTGGTGATGATCAGGGCGCGGGTCATCAGTATTCCCGTTCCCACAGCAGGTCCAACCCGACCTGATACTTGTTGACCGAGAGCGCCGGCTGGTTGAGCGCCACCTGGCAGGAGTACGACGGCTCGACACTGGTCTTCAGCCGCAGCTCGCGGGTCATCCGGAACTCCGCGTTGGGATAGAACCGCTGGGTGTTGGTGCAGAGGTCTGCGACCAGGGTCACGTACCAGCGCCGCCCGATCTGCCAGCCGGCCGCCACCTGGGCCAGCTGGGCGGAGCCGCTCTGCCCCGCCAGCCCGACGGAACCACCCGCACCGGTGCGGATATCAATGAAGTCGATCGGCACACCGAGGTCGCTGATCAGCGCCCGCTGAATCTCGCTGGAGAAGGCGCTGGTGAGGTAGGAAAGCCCTGCCTGCACCGCCGCATACTGGCTGCTCTGTCCGCCCTGCCCCTGCAGACTGAACGTGGGCCGCCCGAACATCAGGTAGGAGACCAGTTCGGTCTGGGACAGCGCCGGCCGGTTGGACGTGGGCGAGCTGGATAGCTCCAGCCGGGGCTGCAGCATGGTGCCGGTGATGCGGGCCACCACGGGGATCTCCTCGCTGGTCTCCGCGGCGATCACCGTATGGCTCGCCTCGATGTCCAGATCGGCATTCAGGTCCGGGGTGCCGAAGTACCGCACCGTCCCGCGCTGCACGGTGAACTCGCGGGTGACCAGCCCACCGATCCGGAGCGCGTAGTTGCCACGCACCGCGTTGAGGGTCCCGTCGTAGCGGTACTTCTCCCGCAGCTTGCCCACCGTCAGCGAGCCATCCAGCTGAATGTTGGCCTCGCTGGAACGCAGCCAGAAGCTCTCCCCCATCTCGATCCGCAGGGTGTCGATGCTCAGCGAATCGAGGAACCGGCTCTGGAAGTTGGCGCCCAGCCGCTCGGTGTGCACGAGGTCGAGGTCGATGAGCCCCGAGTCGCCGGGGTTTTCGAGATCCACGATCCGCTTGGTGATCAGGTCAGCGAAGTGCAGATCGCCCTCGTCGGCGGTGACCCGACCGTTGAGCCGGGGCCGCACCAGTGGCCCGGTGAGCGACAGCGCGCCGGACGCATCGAGGGTGAGGAACCGCCGGTCATCGATGAACCGGAACCGGCGCGCGCGCATGGTCAGGTCCAGCACCGGCCGGGTGAGCTGTTCGACCCGCAACACCCCGCTCACCCGGATGTTCCCCTCCCCGCTGCGGGCCAGGAGCGAGTCGATGCGGATGGAGTCGCCGGTCAGGGTCGCACTGGCAAAGACATTTTCGTACCGGACGCCCAGGCCCGGGACGGTGGCGGAGGCGCCCCACACCCGCACCTCCCCGCCGAGCCTCGGCTCCTCCCAGCGGCCGCCGACGGTCAGGTCGGCCTTGAGCGTCCCCCGGACGCGGCGGAGGTTACGGGTAAACGCCTCCGCCACGCCGAGATCGGTGCTGTCGGCCAGCACCCGGACGGAGAGCGGCCCGTCCACCTGCCGCTCGGGCACCGTCTTGAGGGCCAGGTCCAGTGGCAGCTGTGCCTCGACCCGCAGCACCGGCTGGCCGGTCTTCCACAGGAGCAGATTGGCCTCGAGCCGCCGGTCCGCGTAATCCACGATGCCCTGGACGAAGGGCGAGCCGAAGTCGCCGAAGGAGAGATCCGACAGCGAGCCGGTGCCGCGGAGGGTCGGCCGGGCGGCGGTGCCGCCTACGGCCAGGTCCACCTGGATGCTGCCGGCGATGCCAGTGGTATCCCGCTGCAACAGGGTGTACACGTCGCGAAGGCCGAGGCCAGCCACGCTCACGGTGAGATCGCCCGGCTCGCGGCCGGGGATGGTGCCACGAAGGGTGATGAAGCCGGATCCGTCGGCGGCTTCCAGCGTCACGGGCAGCAGGGTGATGCGGCCGGTGCCGAGTCCCACCGTCACGGAGTTCCGCAACCGCCAGGCGTGCTCCGGCAGCTGCGCCACCAGGCTGTCCACCAGCAGCAGGCTCGAGTCGGCGGCGCGCCACCACCCCCCGCCGCCAGAGAGCGACGCACCGGGCCCCACCGTGCCGCCGCCCTGCCAGCGCAGCGAATCCTGGTACCCGCCGGCGACCAGGTTCAGGTCGCGCAACGCCCACCTGCCGACCACCAGGCTGTCGCTGCGCACCGCGCCGCCCATCTCCGGCCGGGGACCGAGATGCCACCCGAATCCGGCCGCCGCCTGCGGAGCCCGGACGCCCCGCCAGCGGAGCGCAGTGCCGCGAGCCCACATGAGCAGACGCGGCTCCCGCAGGCTGCCGAGCAGGTCCACCTCGCCCTGCATCCGGCCGCCGAGGGGCGGGCCCTGGTCGGCGCTGTCGGGCTGGCCCGCATAGGTGGTGAGCAGCGAGTCGAAGTGGGTGAGGCTCTCCGCGAGGAAGGTGCCGTGGATCCGGGTCCCGGCCTCGGTCTGCCAGCCGATCGACCCGCTGGCACCGAGCCGGCCGGCCAGCCACCCGAGGAACAGCGTGTCAACGGCCACTACCGCGCCGGTGCCGCGCGCCTCCAGGTGCAGCGTGTCGAAGCCGACCTCCCGGACCCGGCCTGGACCGAGGTCGAGGCGCAGCGCACCGTCGGGGCCGGTCGCGCTGTCGTAGACGCCGTCCACCGTCAGGGCCCCGTCGAAGGCCGTCGCGGGTCCCTGCCCAGACAGCCGGCTGAGGTCGAGCCGCTGGAAGCGGGCCGTCAGGTCGTGGGCCCGGAGCCGGCCGGGCACCGGTTCCAGCCCGCCCCGAAGCGTCAGCCGACCCAGCTCACCCGAGACATCCAGCGCCGTGAAGAAGCTGTCGGGGGTTCCCGCCAGCTCCACCTGGCCCTGGACCGCACCCTGGATCGGGATGCCGGGGTAGCTTGGCCGCACCCCGTCGAACACCAGCGGCGCCAGCGCCAGCGACGCCTGGAACCCCAGCGTGTCGGTGCGGGTATCGAGCGCCACCTGGCCCGTCGCCCGGCTCTCCGGAAGCGCGCCATCGCGATGGACCAGGAGACCGTCGTACCGGACGTTGCGCCACGGACCTTCCAGCGCCCCGCGCAGCTGCAACCGGCCGAGCAGCTCGACCGCCGGCGCGAGCCGGTGCACGGTCCGCAGGTCCACGTCGGCGGTATCCAGCCGCATGCCCTCGAACAGCGCGCCGTTGGTCCCACCCAGGACGATGCGCCCCGTCAGCCGGAGGCGGGTGTCGGCGCCCTCGGGGATGTCGCGGTCGAGGTACCGGACGTCGGCGTTGAGGTCGAGACCGTCGAGGAATCCGTCCCCGCTGACCCGGCCGGTGAGGGTGCCGCGCAGGGGGAGGGTGTCGAGGTAGGGCCGCGGCACGTCGAGGTCGAGGTCCGTGAGCTCGAGCGCCATGCCCTCGACGCCGAGCCCGCGGGCCCGGTCCAGCAGGACGGTCACGTCACCGGTGACCCGGCCGCCGCGCCCGCCCAGGCGCAGGCTGGTGAGCGCATAAGCCGTCAGGTCGTCGCCACGCGACTCAGCCCGCACGTCGCCCCGGCCGATCATTGCCGGAAAATCGGGAGAGATCCACCGCAGGTCCGCCAGGTTCACGCGTGGCGAGTTGAGCGCAAAGTCGTACAGGAGCGGCCCGCGGGGCCAGGTGACGAAGCCCTCGCCCGAGGCCCTGGTGTCAGGCAGTGCGCCCCGCTTGAGCGAGAACCCAAGGCTGTCGCCCCGCTGCCAGACATGGGCGGCCAGGTCGGTGATCGTCAGGGCGGGATCGGAGATCCGCGCATGTAACGCGGCGATGTCGATGGTCAGTGGCTCCCGCGCCGGAGAGCTGATCTGCAGCCGGGAGAGGCTGGCCTCGAGCGAGTCGAACCGGATTACCCGCCGGAACCCGGCCTCGGTTTCGAGGAGCACCCGGCCGGGCCGGGACCGCTCCGCCGCGATGGCGGAGTCCCGCGCCCGCGGGCCGAGCCCCGGCGACGGCGTCCAGGGAAGCCGGAGCTCGATCTCGCCATGCCGCAGGCGGACCTCGCGCAGCAGCACCAGCGCGGGCGCTCCCCCGCTGGGGCCGCCCTCGCCCAGCCGGAAGATCTCCTGGTAATTCCAGCGGCCCGACGCCCCGCGATCCAGCCGGACCCGCGGTCCCGCCAGCTCCACGTTACTGAAGACGAACCGTCCCGCCAGCAGGTTGGGCAGCAGGTAGCTGGCGCGGAGCCGGTCCACCTCCGCGAAGGGCCGGCCCAGCGTGTCGCGGATGACGACGCCCTCGAGATCCACCCCTTCGAGCAGCCCCCCGCCCAGCCGCTGCACCGAAAACTGGCCGCGGAAGACCCGGCTCAGCTCACTGCCCGCCAGCCGCCCCAGCGCTTCCTTTCCCGCCCCGGTATGGAGCAGCGCCGCCGCCGTGCCGAGGGCGGCGGGGATCGGGGCGAAGGTCAGCGCCACCAGCAGCCGGAGCAGGATCCGCCGCATCAGAACGGCTGGCCGAAGCTGAAGTGATAGGTCAGCCGGCTGCTCCGCTCCTGAACGAAGTCGGTCTGCACCAGCTGCAGGGTGCCGTTGTCCCGCTGGAGGTACAAGGCCCCCGCTGGCTGACTGTACCCGTTGTAGCCCACGTCGAGGCGGGCGGGTCCGAGCGGCGTATTGAGCCGAAGCCCGACGCCTGGCGTCACCCGGATCTGCACCGGGGCGAACTCGCTCTTGCCGCGCTCGTAGAGGGTACCCGCATCGATGAACGCCGCCAGCGTGAGCCGCGAGCGCCAGAACGGGGCGGGCACCCGGAGCTCCACCTGTCCCACCGCCAGCGTGTTTCCCCCCGTCGCCGAGAATCTCGGCCGGAGCGTACCGTCGGCCAGGGCCGCAGAATCGGCCGCGGTCAGGGTATCGCGGCGCAGCACATAGACTACCGGTCCCAGGCCGTTGCGCTCGAAGCCCCGGACATCGTTGGCCCCGCCGGCATAGAACCGCTCTTCCGGCGGGATGAAGTTGCCGGTGGCGCTATCCAGGCTGACCCGCGGGCTGAAGATGGCCCCGGCGCGCAGGTGCCAGCTGAGCACCACCCCCGAGCGCCCCAACGGCTGGTACCAGGCGGCGTCACCAGTCGCCCGGGTGAAAGTCTGGAAGGCGGCGGAGCCGGTGTAGCGGGAGCTGTGGCTTACGCTGAAGGCGTACAGATGCCCGCGCGAGGGATCGAGCGGATTGTTGGAGCGCGGCCAGCTGATGCCACCGGTAACCACGCCCAGCAGACGCCGTTCCCGCAGCCGGGAGGCGTCCTCGGGAGTGCAGGCGTTGAAGAACGCGCAGAAGGTGCCGGGGCTGGCCTCGGTGCCGCCGAAGGAGAGCCGGTAGGCCAGCGTCACCGGAACCACCCGGGCGGTCTCGTGCCGCAGCCCCAGGCTGACGCCGACCTCCTCGCGCCGGTAGATCGCGAATTCGGACCGGCGTTCGGCGAAGATGCTCAAGGTGCCGGTGATGTCGGGCGTGAAGAACCGCGGCTGTCGCACCGCGGCGGTGACGTTGTAGTTGGCCAGGGCGGAGCCAATCGGGTCGTCCTTGAGCCCGGAGCAGATCGAGTTCTCCAGCCCGAACCCGAGCGGGTCGCCCACCCCGACCTTGGACACCCGCCCGCTGATGTCCAGCAGCCGCCCGGTACCCAGCAGGTTGCGGTCGGTCCAGCCGCCACCGCCGCGGAAACAGTCGTTGGTGGCGAACCCGACGCCACCGCGGATCCGGTGCGGCGGCCCTTCTGCCACCTGCACGGTGATCGGCACCCCAGTGCTGTCAGACGAGTAGTGGCTGGAATCGATCGTGACGGTGGCCAGGCGGAACAGCTCCGTGGTGTAGAGCTTCCGCTGGCTCTGGAAGATGTCCTTCTGGGAGAACCGGGTGCCGGGGCGCACCGCCAGCAGCTGGCGCACGAAGGTGGTGTCCACGTCCTCCGCGCCCTCCACCCGCACCGTGCTGAAGCGGGCCGCGACTCCAGGCACCACCTTGAGCGAGACGGACGCGGTCCGGGCCTGACGATTGACACTGTAGTTCCGGAACACCTCCACCGCCGGATAGCCCTGGTTGCGCAGCCTGGCGATGATCGTGTCGGCACTGGCCTGGAACAGGAACCGGTCGAAGGGCGCGCCCAGCTTGAGCGGCAGCGCCTCACGGATTGCGTTCCGGCCGCGGATGGAATCGAGGCCGCCCACCGAGATCGCCGTGACCCGGACCGGGGCGCCCTCGGTGATCTGAAATGTCAGGTGGACCGACTCCCCGTCACGCCGCACCAGGGTATCCACTTTCACCTCGAGAAACCCGCTCTGCCGGTAGAACAGTGTCAGGCGCAGGGCATCGCGGCGAAACTCCACCGGATCGAAGTAGCGCTTCTCCCCCAACCCGATCCAGCGTACCAGGCCCGAGCGGGCAAACCAGCTCGAGTTCGTCGTCCCGATCGCGATGCTCAGCGAGTAATCGGGAATGGACTGGTTGCCCTCGAACTTGAGTCCGCGCACCACCGGGGCACGCTCTTGTGCGGCGAGCGTCGGCACCGCCAGGGTGACGCCAGCGAGCAGCCCAAGCAGCCGCGCTCGGCGCGTCATAAAATCAGACAGGCGAAGAGCCCGGAGGCGGGCCCGGAGGCGGAATTGACGACATGGTCCAAGTGCTGTAGGATGGCGGGGTTAGCGGGGAGAGTCAACGCATTTCCCACTCCGGTATGGGGGCTGGATGAAAATCACATGGCTGACCACCCGCCCGGGCCGGTGCCCGAGGGCCTCGGGCACCCGCCAGCCAACGGCCGGAGCCCTCAGCCGCTGCCTGCATGCCGGGCTGGTGGCACTGCTGGCCCTGATCCCGGCCACCGGTGACCTGGCCGGCCAGGCCCTGTCCCGCCGGGCCGCCCGGCAGTTGGACTCCCTCCTCGATGCCGAGCCCTTTCAGCGCACGCTCTGGGGAGTGGCCCTCGTGGACGGAGCAGGGCCGGCTCCTCTTCGGCCGTAACGCCGACCGCCTCTTCGTCCCCGCGAGCAACACCAAACTGGTGGTGAGCGCGGTCGCTTCGGCGCTCCTGCCGGGCGACTGGACCGTGCCGACCAGCGTCTACGCCGCCGGCCCGGTGGCAGACGGCATCGTGCAGGGGGACCTGGTCCTCTACGGCAGGGGAGATCCCACCTTCGGCCGCCGCTGCTACGCCACCGACACCACGCTGCCTGGCGTCTGCGACGCCGATCCAGCGGACCGGCTGCGCACCCTGGCCGGCCGGCTCAAACACGCCGGCATCCGCGTCATCCTGGGAGACCTCGTGGGCGACGGGAGCTGGTTCGACGGCGAACTCATCCATTCCGGCTGGAACGCCTACGACCTCAACTGGTGGTATGCCGCCCCGGTGTCCGGCCTGGGGTTCAACGACAACAGCGTGGATATCACCTGGCGCCCGGGAGCGGCGGTGGATGCGCCGGCGGTCCTGAGTCTCGATCCCGACCTGGGCGACGTCACCCTGGAAAACCGGACCCGTACGGTGGCCATCGGTGGCGAGACCGACATCGGCGATCGCATGTTCCGCGAACCGGGGACGCTCGGACTGTGGGCCGAAGGCACCGTGGCGCTGGACCACACGGGCGGGGTCGAGTCCTACGCCATGCCGGACCCGAGCCGGCTCACCGCGCGTGCCTTCCGCCTGGCACTGGCCGAGGCCGGCATCTCGGTGCTTGGCACCACCCGGAGTACCACCGACTCGCTCCGCTATCTGGCCGTGCGGCAGACGGCCCCGCTGGCCGAGGTCACCGGGCGTCCGCTCCGCGACTGGGTCTTCCCCATTCTCAACACCAGCCAGAACTGGTACGCAGACATGCTGCTCAAGCAGCTGGGGCGGCAGTTCGGCGACGGCGGCAGCTGGCCCGCTGGCCTGACGGTGGAGCGGCGCTTCCTGGTGGACTCCATGGGGATCGACTCGACCCTGTTCGCCCTCTCGGATGGTTCGGGACTCTCGGCGGCGAACCTGGTGTCCCCCCTCGCGTTTACCCGGCTGCTCAGCTTCATGCGGCGCCATCCGGGCTACCCCACCTTTGCGGCGGGCCTGCCGCAGGCGGGCCAGACCGGCTCCCTGCGCAACCGCTTCCGTGATACTCCGCTGGCAGGGAGGGTCGCGGCCAAGACCGGCAGCATCGCCCGGGTGAACACCCTGTCGGGGTACTTCACCCTCGCCGATGGCCGGACGTTCACCTTCTCGGTGCAGGCCAACCACCAGACCGCCGGCGGGCGGCGCACCATCGCGCAGATTGACAGCGTAGTCGTGGCGATGGCGCGCGCCGTGTCCCGGCGATAAGGAGTTCCCGTGCAGATCATCCTGATCCGTCACGCCGACGCCGGCGACCGCGACCCGGCCACCTGGCCCGACGACACGGCGCGCCCGATGTCCGCCAAGGGCGCCAAGCGGCACCGACGCGCCGTCAAGCGCCTGCGCCGCGCGGAGCTGGTCCCGACCCTGCTGCTGGCGAGCCCCTGGACTCGTGCCTGGCAGACGGCCGAGCTGACGGCCAGCCTGCTGGGCTCCCCGGCGCCGGTCGCCTGCCCCGCACTGGCGGACACACCCGACCTCACTGCACTCGCCGCTGCCGTCGGCCCTCAGCCCCCCGAGACCATCGTCGCCCTGGTGGGACACGAGCCATGGCTGGGGGAGCTCGCCGCGCTGCTCCTGACCGGCGACCCGGGCGGCGTGGCCGTGGATTTTCCCAAGTCAGGCATCCTCGGCCTCGAAGCCGCGACCTTCGCGGCCGGCGCGGCATCGCTGGAGTTCTTCTGGCGGCCGAAGGGGTGATGGGAGCGCTCCGTTATCCGCTATCCCCTGTCGGCTATCCGCTATCCCCTGTCGGCAAGTCAGGTTTAGAGCTTTGACCGACGCCGCTGACCCGTGACTGATAGCGGACGGCGGATATCGGATAACCAGCCGATAGCTCACATCCGATCGCTGCCTTACTTTCCCCCCATGCCCAACCCGACTCCCCTTCGCATCGCGATCGTCGGCACCGGTCCGTCCGGGTTCTACGCCGCCGAGCATCTGCTCAAGCACGCCGCCGACACCACGATTGACCTCTTCGACCGGCTGCCCACCCCCTTCGGGCTGGTGCGTGGCGGCGTGGCGCCCGACCACCAGAAGATCAAGTCGGTCACCCGGGTCTATGAACGGATTGCGGCGGACCCGCGGGTCCGGTTCTTCGGCAACGTGCTGATCGGCCGAGACCTGACCCGGGCCGAGTTGCGCCGCCATTACCATGCGGTCATCTACGCCTGCGGGGCCCAGAGCGACCGCTCCCTCGGGATCCCCGGCGAGGCGCTGCCCGGCAGCCACCCGGCCACCGACTTCGTCGGCTGGTACAACGGCCACCCCGATTACACCGAGTGCCGCTTCGATCTCACCCGGCCGGGCGTGGTCGTGATCGGCATGGGCAACGTGGCGGTGGATGTGGTGCGGATCCTGGCGCGGACGCCGGAGGAGCTGGAGACCACCGATATCGCGGAGTACGCCCTCGATGCCTTGCGGGCGAGCGCCGTCCGCGACATCTACATGATCGGGCGCCGGGGTCCGGTGCAGGCCGCCTTCACCCACCCCGAGCTGAAGGAGCTGGGGGAGATGCCCGCTGCCGGGATCCACGTCCGGCCGGAAGACCTGGAACTCGACGCCGGCAGCGCCGCTCAGCTGGCCGCCGGCGAGGACAAGACAGCGGAGAAGAACCTGGCCACCCTGCGGGAGTTCGCGGCCCGCCCCGCGGCGGAAAAGCCCAAGACGATCCACCTCCGTTTCCTCGAGTCGCCGATCCTCCTGGAGGGCGAGACCCGGGTCGAGCGCATCACGCTCGGCCAGAACCGCCTGGTACCGGGCAAGGGCACCGATCTCCGCGCCGAGCCGACCGGAGCAACGACCACGCTCCCGGTGGACCTGGTCTTCCGTTCCGTCGGCTACCTCGGGACCGGCATCCCGGAGGTCCCCTTCGACCCGAAGCGGGGGATCATTCCCAGCGACCGGGGCCGGGTGCAGGAGCCCGCCGGCACGGCACAGGGGGAATACGCGGTGGGTTGGATCAAGCGCGGGCCAAGCGGCGTCATCGGCACCAACAAGCCGGATGCCGTGGAAACGGCGGGCCTCCTCCTCGAGGATGCCGCCGCCGGCGCGCTGGAGGCGGTGGACCCGGCGCCGGAGGCCATTGACCGGCTGCTGGCCGGTCGGGGGGTGCGCGTGGTCAGCTGGGCCGGCTGGCAGCGCCTGGACCAGCTGGAACAGGCCCGGGGCAAGGCCGCGGGCCGGCCGCGCATCAAGTTCACGAAGGTCGAGGAAATGCTGGAGCGGTCGGACGCCTCCTAGCGGTGGTCCGGTCCCGCCCCCGGCGGGACCATCCGCCGTCACCACCAGCGTAACGAGGCCGCCAATGTCGCGATGCCTGTCGGTGCCCCGGGTCCTGCTGATCCCGATACTGCTCGCGGCCTGCGGCCCGCTGGGCCAGGCGTGGAACTCTTCGGGCAGCGAGCGGCCGCCCGCCCCGCTGGACGAGGCGACCATCGCCAGCGATGCCCGGCTCGACACCGCCGGCGCCATCCTGGGAAGCTTCGTGGGCGAGGGCACCAGCCGTCAGGTAACGCTGGTCACCAGCGATACCACGCTGATCGCGGCGCTGGCCCGGCGCTATCGGCCCGAACGCGATCGGCGCGGGGATATCTGGCAGTGGCTGGCTCTGCGGGGGCGGGTGGCCGTCAACATCGATCCGGTGGACGACTCGGCCCTGGTGGCCGAGCCCATCATGGTGGGCTCGCCCCAGGGACACACGCAGGTGCGGCTGCGCTCGCTGCTGCTGCGCGGCTCGCGCTGCGGCTGGCGGGGCACCCAGGCGGAGTTCGTCGTCGAGCCGGCCCGCACCGGCGACCAGCCTTCCTTGCGCGGCCCGGTGGTCGGCTCGTTCCTCGACGAGCACAGTTTCCTGGTGGTGCGCCGGCTCGAGCACCGCGATCCGGTGGAAGCCCCCAGTCTCCCGCTCACCGATTCGCTGCTGGCGTGGACCGCCCGGACCATGGATTCCCTGTTGACCGAGGACCTGAGCCCGCGCGACCTGCCGCTGGCGCGGGCGGCCGGCACGGTGCTCAGCCTCAACGGCCTCGAGGATGATGATGCCGCCGACGTGCTGTCGTTCCGGCTGGATGACGGCCGGGTCCGCCATGCGGTATCGCTGCGCGAACGGCGCCGCACCGCGCGCGGCGTGGAGGTGCTGGCGGCCATCGTGATGATCTGGGACGCCACGGGGTCGTGGCAGCAGGTCGTCTTCCGCCCGACGCTGCTGGAGTACCGCCGCCACCGGGTGGTCCGGGCCTATGCCGGCCTGACCGGCCCGCACTTCTGGCGGCGGCTGGAGCCGGTGAGCGGTTTCGCCTTCGGGCGGGACTACCTCTGGATGGAGCAGGTGAACGTGGAGGATGGCAGCGTGCTGTGGGTCATGCTGGAGCCCCGGGGCAATACCATCGTGGCCGCAGCGGAAATGGAGGGTCCGTGTCGCGACTAGGTCCCGCCACCCCGGGTGCGCTGCGCCTTCGTACCGAGCGGCTGCTGCTGGCACCGATCGAGGCGCCGGCCATCCAGGCCCTCCTGGACGGCGACCAGCCGTTGCTCGAGCGTCTGACCGGGTTTCGCTTTCCCGCGCCGCTCGGGCCGCCGCCACTGACCGAGGAAGTGCTGCCCCTCGTGCTCGATCAGCTCCGCAATGATCCCGGCAGCCTCGGCTGGTGGACCTGGCTCACCGTTGAGCAGGCATCCGGGATGGTCACCGGCGCCATCGGCTTCGGCGGGCCGCCCGACCCCGAGGGCGCCGTGATGATCGGCTACGCTACCTATCCGGGGGCCGCCTCCCACGGATTTGCGACCGAAGCGACGCGGGCGCTGGTCCGCTGGGCACTGGCCCAGCCCGGCGTGACCCGCGTGTGCGCCAGCATCCCCCCTGAAAACGCCCCGGCCCGAAGGGTTGCGGAGAAAGTCGGCATGCGAGTGGCGGGAACGGTCTGGGAAGAGGAGATTGACGATGTGCTGCTCTACGAGATCAAGGCGCCGGGCGGCCCAACCTGATTCCCGGTGCCCGGAGGCGATAGCTGGTGGCTGACAGCTGATTCGCCCATCCCCCTCCTGCCGACTATTTTGCCCCCCATGAAGATCTATACCCGCACCGGCGACGCCGGGGAGACCGGACTGTTCGGCGGTGAGCGTGTGTCCAAGGACCACGTCCGGGTCGCGGCCTACGGCGACGTGGACGAACTCAACAGCGTCCTCGGCATGGTCCGGTCTACCCAGCCGGTCCACTTCATGGACGATCTGCTGGAGAGCATCCAACGAGACCTCTTCGCGCTGGGCGGCCAGCTGGCCACCCCCGATCCTCAGAAGGTCCGGGCGGCCCTCGAGAAAGCCTCCCTCAACGCGTCCCGGGTGACGGTGTTCGAGCGCGCGATGGATGAAGCCGAGCGGGAGCTCCCCGCGCTGCGCGCCTTCGTGCTGCCGGCCGGCACCCCCAAGGCGGCCGCCCTGCATCTGGCCCGCACCGTCTGCCGCCGCGCCGAACGCAGCGTCGTGCACCTGGCGCACGAGGCCGACATCCCCGAGCTGTTCGTGGTGTATTTGAACCGGCTCTCCGACCTGCTGTTCACGCTTGCTCGCCTGGCCAATCACCGCGATGGGGCCGGTGACGTGACCTGGTAGCCGGTGGAGCCGCCCGGTCACGCCAACTTCCACGCTCCTTCTCCCAAGATGCCCATCATCCCGGTTCATCACGCGCTCGGCCAGTACGACGTCGTTGTCGAGCCGGGGAGCCTGCAGACCCTGCCCGACCTGCTGGGGAGGGCGCTGAGCCGGCGCAAGCTGGTGCTCATCACCGACGACACGGTGGCCCGGTACTACGATGAGTGGACCCGCAACCCCGCCGACGCTCGGGCCCTCGGTGCCCGGGCCGGGGGAGAGGCGGGCCCCCGGCTCCGCTGCGAGGCCCGGCTGAGCTTTCCGGCCGGGGAGGGCAGCAAGCGGCGCGAGACCTGGATCCAGCTGTCCGATGAGATGCTGGCGATGGGGCTGGGCCGGCAGACCGGGATCGTGGCCCTCGGCGGCGGCGTGGTCGGCGACCTGGCGGGGTTCGTGGCGGCCACCTTCATGCGTGGTATCCCATACGCCCAGGTCCCCACCACCCTCCTCGCGATGCTCGACGCGGCAGTGGGCGGGAAGGTCGGGGTGGATACGCCGCTGGGCAAGAACCTGATCGGCGCCTTCCATCCGCCGGCGGTGGTCGTGGCCGATCCGCTCACCCTGCTCAGCCTGCCCGACGGGGTGTTCCGGGCCGGGCTGGCGGAGGCGGTCAAGCACGGCCTGATCGCCGATGCTACCTACTTCGGCTGGATCGAGGCGAACGTCCGGCCTCTGCTCGCCCGCGACGTGGAGGTGCTGACCCACCTCATCCACCGGAGCGTCGAGATCAAGGCGGCCGTGGTCAGCGCCGACGAGCGCGAAGGCGGACGCCGAGCCATCCTGAACGCGGGTCACACGATTGCCCACGGGTTGGAGCAGGCGACAGAGTACCGGCTGTCCCACGGAGAAGCGGTGAGCCTCGGCCTGGTGGCGGAGTGCCGCATCGCCGAGCGCCTTGGTCTGGCGCCCGGCGGGCTGGCCGAGCGGGTGCGCGGTGTGCTCCACGCGCTGGGCCTGCCCACCCAGTCCGGACCGGGAGTACCAGTGCCGCGGGTGTTGGAGGCGATGCTCCAGGACAAGAAGAACCGCGATGGACAAGTCCGCCTGGCACTCCCGACCCGGCTGGGCCAGATGCACGAGGGCGAGGGTCGCTGGACGGTTCCGGTGACGGAGGATCTGCTGGCCAGTGCGGTGGCAGGTCTGGCCTGATCCACATATCCCGACCGGTTTTCCTCACTTCAGCACATCTCAACACTTCATAAGTCTCTTTTTTTCAATGACTTAACTGCTGCCTACTACTAGGTAGGCCACGGGTGTGGGCCTCAGGATGGTGGATAAGTCCTGCAACGGACTGCCAATGAACGATTTGTGATGTGGAAATCATTTTCTGCTTGACCACTTTTTGAGGGCGTCCTATATTCGCACACCCATCATGCGGCCAGTGCCTCGGCCGCGATCCTAGCGACACATCCAGCCGATCGTCCTGCGGAGCATGCATGTCTGCGCCGAAACAAAGCCGGGCCAAGGCGTTCTTTCGTCCCGTCGCCAGTGGTGCCTTCGACCAGTATCTCCAGGACATTCAGAAGCTTCCCATGATCACCGACCCGGCCGAGGAGAAGCGGCTGGCGCGGCTGGCTCAGAACGGGGATGAACGGGCGGCGGAGCGGCTGGTGACAGCCAACCTCCGCTTTGTCATTTCCTACGTGAAGAAGTATCAGGGCCACGGGCTGGACCTGTCGGAACTGGTCGCCATCGGTAACGAGGGGTTGCTCAAGGCGGTGCGGAAGTTCGATCCCGACCACGGGGTGAAGTTCATCTCCTACGCGGTCTGGTGGGTGCGGCAGGCGGTGCTCAAGGCGCTGGCCGAGCAGACCCGCAGCGTACGGATCCCGCTGAACCAGAACTCGGCGCTCATCAAGATGTCCCGGGCCGAGACCTTCCTCTCGCAGGAGCTGGGCCGCGAGCCGACGGACGAGGAGATTGCCACCGCCCTGAACGACTCGGTGGACAACATCCGCTCCGCCAGGCGCATGACGTCGGCGGAGCTTTCGCTGGATGCCCCGGTGGAGCGGAGCGACAAGAGCAGCGGGACGCTGGGCGAGCGCTTCGCGGGCACCCAGGGCGGAGACATCGAGGAGAAGACCGACGCCCGCCTCATGCGGGAGTTCATTGACCGGATCTTCGAGCGGTATCTCACCCCGCGCGAGCGCAAGATCCTGTACCTCTACTACGGCCTCGAGGAGGGCAGCGAGGCCCTCACCCTGGAGAAGATCGGCGAACTCCTCGGCGTCACCCGGGAGCGCATCCGCCAGATCCGGGAACGGGCCTTCGAGAAGCTGCGCGAGTCACCCGATGTGAAGGGCCTCAAGGGATTCTGGGTGGCGGCGTAAGACCTGATCGCACTCGGCGATCAGCGATCCGACAATCGGTGGAGGGGGAGTCTGGGACCAGCGCCCAGGCTCCCCCTCTCGCTGCATGCCCCGCGGATGGCGCATGGCCGATAGCCGATAGCCGATAGCTATATTCACCCCATGCCTTCCCGCCTGCCCCTGTTCCCCCTCCAGCTCGTGCTCTTTCCGGGCGAACCGGTTCCACTGCACATCTTCGAGCCACGCTACCGACAGCTGCTGGCGGACTGCCTCGACGGGGACGCGCGGTTCGGCATCACCTCCCATCCCAGCCCCGGGCCGGGAGCGGTGGGCTGCATTGCGGAGATCCGCGGCACCCAGCCGCTGCCGGACGGACGCAGCAACATCGTGGTGGTGGGCGTGGAACGGTTCGTGGTCCGCGCCCTTCTGGACGAGAGCAGGCCCTATCTGGTGGGGACCGTGGAGCAGTTCGTCGACCAGCCGGGCAGCGACCCGCTCCCGGCCGAACTGGAGGAGCTGCGGGGCCTGGCCACCGAATACCGGGAGACCCTGTCGCTGCTGGCCGACACCGCGGGACCGGTGCCGGAATGGTCAGAGAGCGCCGAGCAGTTCACCTTCCAGATCGCGGCCATTGCGCAGCTGGAGCTTGACGTCAAGGAGCGGCTGCTCGGTTTCCGCTCCACCCGGGAGCGCGCCCAGGAGCTGATCGGGGCGTTGCCCTCGCTGCTGCAGATCGCCCGCGGCCACGCCGCCGTGCATGTCCGGGCCCGCTCCAACGGCAAGGGACATGCGGGCCACGACATCGTCACCGACGAATGACGCAGGCGCTGGTGGAGGCACTCGGTGACATCGTCGGCAGGCGCTGGGTGCGGCACCGACCGGCGGAGCTGGTTACCTATTCTGCCGACGGCCTGCCCACTCATGAGGCCATGCCGGGCCTCGTCGTCCTGCCCGCCAGCAGGTCGGAAGTCGCCCGGGTGCTCCGGCTGCTGCACCTGCTGCAGCTGCCGTTCGTGGCCCGTGGCGCCGGCACCGGTCTCTCGGGCGGCGCCCTCGCCAGCAGTCCGGCGGTGCTGGTGACCCTGACCCGCATGAACCGCATCATTGAAATCCAGCCGGCCCGGCGCCGGGCCCGGGTGGAACCCGGCGTCATCAACGCGCGCCTGTCCGAGGCCACGGCCCCCTTCGGCCTGCACTACGTGCCGGATCCCTCGAGCCAGAGCGCCTGCACCATCGGCGGCAACGTCGCGGAGAACGCCGGCGGGCCGCACTGCCTCAAGTACGGCGTGACCACCAATCACATCGCCGAGCTGGAAGTGATCCTCGCCGACGGCAGCACCGTCCGGCTGGGGTCACCCCCGGCTGAGCCGTGGGGGCCGGACCTGGTCGGGCTGTTCGTCGGAAGCGAGGGCATGTTCGGCATCGCGGTGGAGATCACCGTGCGTCTGGAGCCGGTGCCTCGGGCCGTCCGCACCATTTTCGCCGACTTCATGGCGCTGCGCGCGGCCAGTGAGGCGGTCTCCGCCATCATCGCATCAGGCGTGGTCCCGGCCGCACTGGAGATGATGGACCAGTCCTGCGTCCGCGCGGTGGAGGCCTCCATCTACGCCACTGGTGCCCGGACCGACTCGGCCGCGGTACTGCTGGTGGAGCTGGACGGGCCGCCGGAGGCGGTCGAGGCGGAGTCCGCCCTGGTGGAAGGGCTGCTCAGGACCCACGCCGCGCGTGAGGTCCGCAGCGCCACCGCGAGCGAAGACCGGGCCCGGCTCTGGCAGGGCCGCAAGAAGGCGTTCGGCGCCCTGGGACGCATCGCGCCCGATCTCGCCGTCCAGGACGCTGTGGTGCCGCGCTCGGTGCTGCCGGACATCCTCGACCGGATCGCCGAGATCCGGGACCGCCTCGGACTCGAGATCAGCAACGTCTTCCACGCCGGCGACGGCAATCTCCACCCCTGCATCAGCTTCGACCGCCGCGTGCCGGGGCAGGTGCAGCGGGTGGAGCAGGCCAGCCGGGAGATCATGGAAGCCTGCCTCGGCGCCGGCGGCAGCATTACCGGTGAGCACGGGGTGGGGAGCGACAAACGTGAGTACATGCCGAAGGCGTTCAGCCCGGGCGCTCTCGACCTCATGTGCGAGGTGCGCCGGGCCTTCGATCGCGACGCCCGGGCCAACCCGGGCAAGGTGATCCCCCTGCACCTTTGCCGCGAATGGCGGCGGGCCGGGGTGCCATGAGCCAGGTCATGGGGCGGCTGCGGCGGCTGCTGGGCGCCGAGGGCGTTGAGCAGGACCCGCGGGGACTCCCCAGGGCCGTGCCGGAGAGCGACGATGCCCTGGCCCTCGTCTGTCAGGCCGCGTGGGAGGAGGGATGGAAGGTCCGGATCGAGGGCCAGGGCAGCTGGGTCCCCCTCGACGGCCCCGCAGATCTCGCGCTCTCCACCCGCGGCCTCACCCGCATCGTCTCCATCAGCCCGGCCGATCTGGTCGCAACGGTCGAGGCCGGGGTTCCGCTCGATGCCCTGCGGGCCGAGCTGGAGCGGCACCGGCTCTGGCTGGCACTGGACCCGCCCGGCCGTCCAGACCGGACGATCGGCGGCGTGGTCGCCAGTGGCACCGCAGGCGCCCTGCGCCACGGATTCGGGCCGGTGCGCGATCACGTCCTGGGCTGCACCGTCGCCACCGGCGACGGCCGCCTGGTTGAAGCCGGCGGGCGGGTGGTGAAGAACGTGGCCGGGTACGACCTCACCAAGCTGCACGCAGGCGGGTTCGGTGGCTTCGGAGTCATTACCGGGTTGCATCTTCGGCTCCGGGCCCAGCCGGCGGCCGACGTCACCCTGGTGGCTCGCGGCACCCGGGGGGCGCTGAGTGAGGCAGCACGCAAGGCGACCGAGTCCCAGGTCGGTGCCGTGGCGCTGGAGCTGCTGTCTCCCGGTCATGCTGCCCGGCCGGAGTGGACCCTGGCGGTACGCCTCACCGGCACACCGGAGGGGGTGGCGGCGGAGTGCTCCCGGCTGGCGCAGGCAACTGGCCTGACGTGGGAACACCTCTCCGCCGAAGCGGCCGGTGCGTTCTGGCATGTCGTCATGCGCGCGCCGCTCGCCGGCAGCGTCTCGCTCCGGCTGGGCACCCTGCTGGACGGCGTGGAGGACGCCCTGGATCTCGTCACCGAGACACTGGGGGACGGCATCCTCTCCGCCGGGAAGGTGAGCGGGGCGCTTCGCTGGGCCGGCGACACCGATGCCGCGACCCTGCTGGCGTTGCGGCAGCGCGCCGCGGTGCGGGAGATCCCGGTCACGCTGGAGCGCGCACCCTGGCCGCTCAGGCGGCTGGTCGGTCACTTCGGCGCCTACCGGGAGGGCGTCGGTCAGCTGGTTGACCGGCTGCGGGAGACCTTCGATCCGCGGCGGAGCATCGCCGTGGCTCTCGAAGGGGAGGTGCAGGCGCCGTGAGCAGAACGGCCGACTTCAGCGCCCTGGACCCGTGCGTCCACTGCGGCTTCTGCCTGCCCGCCTGCCCCACCTACCTGGCCACCGGCGACGAAGCCGACAGTCCGCGAGGACGGATCGTCCTCATGCGCGCGCTGGAGCGGGGAGAGATCGCCGCCGATGATCCGGCGCTGCTTCAGCACCTCGATGCCTGCCTCGGCTGCCGCGGCTGTGAGCCGGTCTGTCCGGCGGGCGTGGGGTACGGGCGCGGACTCGAAAGCGCCCGGGAGATGCTGGCCCGGTCGCGGGGCTTTCGGCCGCTGGCCCGGCTGCTGCTCGGCGTCTTCGCGCGGCCCTGGCTCTGGCGCCCGCTCTTCGGGGCAACCCGGCGGCTGCGCGACTCGGGGCTCGCCCAGCGAGCCGCTGGCAGTGGGCGGATCGGCTTCGGCATGGGGATGATCGCGGGGACTCAGCAGCGCAATGCACCCCGGCCGAGTGCCGCCCCACCGGCGTCGAACGGACGGCGCGCCCCATCCCGGGGCCGGGTCGCGCTATTCCGGGGGTGCGTCATGGACGGGCTGTTCGGCCACGTGCACGAGGCCACCCGCCGGACCCTCCACCTCAACGGCTACACCGTCATCGAGGTGGCCAGCCAGGTCTGCTGCGGCGCGCTCCACGAACACGCCGGCGACCGCGCGGCGGCGGAACGGCTCGCCCGCCACAACCTCGATGCCTTCAGTGCCCCGGCGGACTTTATCGTCACCAACAGCGCCGGCTGCGGGGCGCTGCTCAAGGACTATGGCCGACTGCTGGACACCGGGCCCGCGGGCGACTTCGGCGGACGGGTACGGGACGTGACCGAACTGCTGGCCGAGGCCGGCCCGCGCACCGCGGGTCCCCTGGCGCTGGAGGTAGCCTACGATGCCCCCTGCCACCTGCAGCATGCCCAACGCGTTCACGACGATCCGCTCACCGTCCTGAGCGCCATCCCGGAACTTCGGGTGCGGCTGCTGCCCGACAGTGACAAGTGTTGTGGCGCCGCCGGAATCTTCTCGATGATCGAGCCCGCAATGTCCCGGGCGGTGCTGGATGCCAAGATCCAGATCATCGCCGGGGCAAACCCTCGGCCGGACGTGGTGGCCACGGGCAACCCCGGCTGCCTGATGCAGATCGGTGCCGGCCTGCTGGCCGCTGGTCTCCCGATCCGGGCCGTCCATCCGGTGGAGCTGCTCGACCAGGCCTACGCCGCCGCCGGCATGTACGCGGCACCGGTCCCGGCGCCGACGGGCTGACCGGTGCGCGGCCGGGCTCCCCGCTATCTTCCGCGCCATGGACCGAACCATTCTCTTCGACTTCAACGGCGTCATCATTGATGACGAGCCGCAGCACTGCGACGCGCTGATCGCGACCCTGGCCACCTACGGATTCGAGCTGGACCGCGAGGGGTACTATCGCGACTACCTGGGGTTCGACGACCGGGAGTGTTTCCGCTTCACCTTCGGCCGCATGCGGCTGCCCGCCGACCCCGGACGGATCCGGGAGGCGATCGAGCGGAAGGCAGTCCTGTACGAGCGCGCCATCCGGGCCTCCATGCAGCTGGTGCCGGGATCGGCGGACTTCGTCCGCGCCTCCGCCGCGGCCGGCCATCGGCTGGCGATCGTGTCAGGGGCGCTCCGCCGGGAGATCACCCTGGTGCTGGAGGCGTCGAACCTGGCAGCGTACTTTGAGCTGATCGTGGCCGCGGAGGACGTGAGCGCCTGCAAGCCCGATCCGGAGGGATACCTGCGCGCCAGCCAGACCCTGGGGGTACCTCCCCGGCAGTGCGTGGTCATCGAGGATTCGCTGCCGGGCCTGGAGGCCGCGCACCGGGCGGGCCTCCGCTGCGCCATGATCGCGACTTCCCACGCGGCTGGAGACCTCGCCGCAGCCGACCTGGTCTGGCCCTCGCTCCAAGGCCGGCGACCCGACGAACTACCCTGGAGCGCCTGAACCGTGTCCGTTCCGACCCTCGACCCCGCCCGGCTGCACCGCCTCCAGGAAGGCGCCATCGCGGTCCGAAGCCAGCCCGCGGCCTTCGAGATCCGGGGGCCAGGGGCGCTCGCCTGCATGCAGGGGTTGCTCACCAACGACCTGGAGCGGCCGGGAGACGGCAGCCTCGTCTACGGGGCGGTGCTGACCCCCAAGGGGGCAGTCGTGGTAGACCTGTGGGTCCTGCGCACCACCAGCCACCTGTTGCTGCTGGCGGAGCCCGAAGCCCGGCAGCCCACCGTGGAGCTGCTGCGCCGATCGCTGCCCCCGAGGCTGGCCACCGTGACGGACCGGACCGGCGATCTCACCGTCGCGTGGCTCTACGGCCTGGCCCTGGAGGAGGCGCTCTCCCAGGCGCGACTGGCGTTTCCGGAAGAGGGCCGGGTCGTCGAGGCCGGAGAGCTGCTGCTGGCCCGGGCACCGGCCGCCGCGCCATTCCGCGGAATAATGGTCGGGCCGGAGTCGGCTCTGGCCACCGCTCTCGAGGCTACCGCCCTTCCCGAGGGGAACGCCGAGGACCGGGAGGCCGCCCGCATCCTGACTGGCTGGCCGCGCCTGGGAGCCGAGATCCAGGAGCGGACGCTGGTCCAGGAGGTGCGCTTCGACGAGATTGGCGGAGTGTCCTATACCAAGGGCTGCTACACTGGCCAGGAGACGGTTGCGAGGTTGCATTTCCGCGGTCACGTCAACCGGGAGCTGCGCGGGCTGGTGTGGGATGGCCTCCCGGCGCTCACCGATCGGAACGTCGTGGAGGAGGCGGGCGGCGAAGTGGGGCGGATCCGCTCGCTCCTGGCCGTGCCAGGCTGGTTGCTGGGCCTGGCCCTGCTGCGCCGGGAAATCGAGCCCGGTACCCGGATCCTCGCCGGGGGCCACGAGGCGACGGTGGTATCGCTGCCGTTCGATGAGGTCTACCGCCAGACGGCCGCTGGCTGAGGCCGCCGGCACGGCCACCGTCCAGGCAGAAGGGCCGCCCTTCGAGGCGGCCCTTTCGCGTTCGACTGCCGTCACCGGGACGGCGCGGGCTCAGTTCTGGGCGCTGTCGCGCACCATCAGGGAGTCGTGCTGCATGCCAGACATGCCTGGCATGGTGTCCGCCGGGGCCGGGGCCACGGTGGCGGTCGTGTCGGCAGCCGGGGCCGCGTCGTCCTTCCTGCCACAGGCAGCGATGACCAGGACCGCGGCAACGGCGAGGTACTTCTTCATCGGTTCCTCAAGCACGTGAATGGTGACCGGCGGAATGCAGTGCCCGGGCGGAAGGGAGCCCCGAAAAAGCGGGCCCAAGTTAGCCGAGCGTCCCACCTTGTCAAGCAGGCAGCGCTCGCCCAGCGCCTTCTGGCGGCACAGGGCGAGCCGGATTGTACGCCAGGTCACCTGCCCGGGCCACCGGGATCAGGCTCGGGGGTCGTTGCCCCGCCGATTACCCTCTGCCTGCCCACCCCATTTATCCTCCAATATGACCCGACTGCCACAGACACTCGCCGACCTTCGACAATCCCCCTGGGCCGAGGCGCCCCTCCGCGGCCGGAGCGTCCGCGACGAACTGCGCAGCAATCTGCTTCGGCTGCTGGAGGCGGGTGCGCCCCTCTTTCCGGGGATCGTCGGTTACGAGGACACCATCCTGCCCCAGCTCGCCAACGCCCTGCTGGCCCGGCATCACTTCATCCTGCTGGGCCTGCGCGGCCAGGCCAAGAGCCGCATTCTCCGGCAGCTGACCGGCTTCCTCGACGAGGTCATCCCGATCGTGGCCGGCAGCGAGGTGAACGACGATCCCTTCGCGCCGATCTCCAAGTTCGCGCGGGAGCGGCTGGCCGAGTGCGGCGAGGCCACCCCGATCGCCTGGCTGTCGCGCGACCAGCGCTACGTCGAGAAGCTGGCCACGCCGGACGTCACCGTGGCCGACCTCATCGGCGACGTGGACCCGATCAAGGCCGCGCGGGGCGGGCACCTGCTGTCCGACGAGCTGACCATGCACTTCGGCCTGCTGCCCCGCGCCAACCGCGGCATCTTCGCCATCAACGAGCTGCCCGACCTGTCCGGCAAGGTGCAGGTGGGCCTGTTCAACATCATGCAGGAAGGCGACGTCCAGATCAAAGGCTACCCGGTGCGGCTGCCGCTCGACGTGCTGCTGGCCTTCACCGCCAATCCCGAGGATTACACGGCGCGGGGCAAGATCATCACGCCGCTCAAGGACCGGATCGGCTCCGAGATCATCACCCACTATCCGCGCAGCGTGGAGCTGGGCATGGCGATCACCGCGCAGGAGTCGTGGACCGAGCGCGGCGGCCGGCCGGTACGGATCCCGGATTTCGTCCACGAGGTGATCGAGCGGGTGGCCTTCGAGGCCCGGAGCGACAAGCGGGTGGACCGGCGTTCCGGCGTGAGCCAGCGCCTGCCCATCAGCGTCCTGGAGAACGCGGTCTCCAACGCCGAGCGGCGGGCCCTCGTCACCGGCGAGGCGGAGGTGGTGCCGCGGGTCAGCGACATCTACGCCGCGGTGCCGTCCATCACCGGCAAGCTGGAGCTGGAGTACGAGGGCGAGCTGCAGGGCGGCGAGACCATCGCCCGGGAGCTGATCCGCCGCGCCGCCGGCGCCACGCTCGATGAGCGGATGGGCGAGATCGGGCTCGACGGAATCGTGGCCTGGTTCGATGCGGGCGGGGCGCTCAAGGTGCTCGGCGACGAGCGCACCCAGCTCTGCCTCAAGGGATTCGGGGTGGTGCCCGGGCTGATCGATGCCGCCGTGGCGGGCGAGCTGGCGGCGCGAGAGGACGGCCCTGCGCATGGTGGCCGCCTGCGAACTGATTCTCGAGGGACTCGCGGCCCAGAAGCGGATCAGCCGGAACGAGGAGCTGGGCTACAGCCGGGCCCGGCCGGACCGCAAGGACCCGATGGGCGGCTACGGGAAGGGGCTGGGACTGGGATGAAGCACCGGCAACTGGAGAGCGCCTCCGGCTAGCCTGCCCAGCCCCGCCGGCGGGCTTCGGCCAGGATCACCTCGGCCGCACTATCCAACCCCAGCAGCCCGGTATTGAGCACCATGTGGAAGTGCGCCGGGTCGTCCCAATCCCGGCCGTAGTGCTCGCGGTGGTAGCGGGCCCGGTGGCTGTCGGTCTGGTCCATCGTGCGTTCGGCGGTCGCCTCATCCAGCTGTTCGGCCCGCATGGCGAGCTGGATCCGGAACGAGCGCGGCGCCACCAGCTTGATGTGCAGGGCCTCATGGAGCTGGCCGAGCACCGCCGGCGCCGCCCGGCCGACCAGGACCACCCGGCCCTCCGCCGCGATTTCCTTCACCACCCGCTCGGTGAACCCCACCACGCCCGGCTCCTCGGGACGCACCGCCACGCCCAGCTCCGGCACCGCGTACTCCTGGGAGGTGCTGGCGAGCGCGCGCGCCAGCCGCTCGACAAACCCGGGGACCCGCTCGTCCTGGGCCGCCACGACTTCCGGCGCCAGCCCCGCCCGGCCGGCCACGAGGTCCACGATCTCGTTGTCCACCACGCTCCAGCCGAGCCCTGCGGCCACCAGCCGCGCGACCTCGGACCCGCCAGCGCCGTACTGCCGTGAGATGGTGATGAGCATGGGGAACCGGGTGGCGGAGAATGGCCGACGGACACGCCTCTAGTCTATGGCGCGGCGCGCCGGTCGGGCAAGGGAGCGGACTCGCCGTCCCGCCGACGCCGGGCTGGCGTGGTCGCGCAGCAGCCACAGCGTCGCGAGGATGCAGATGGACTGCGCCCGCCGCGAGCGCGGTGGGCACTCCCAGGTGCTCCGACACCCACCCCGCCTGCAGCGAACCCAGGGGCGCCACCCCGAGAATCATGAGCGAGTAGAACCCCATGACCCGCCCACGGAGGTGATCGGGGGCGCCGGTCTGCAGCTGGCTGTTGGTGCTGATGTTGTTGAGGATCATGGCGCACCCCGCGAGGGCCAGGGCCACCGCTGCCGGGAGCCACGTCCGGACCAGCGCCACGGCTGCCAGCGCCGCAGCGAAGAGCACGCCCGCCAGCCGGATGACCCGGTGGCGCGAGAGCCGGTGGCCGATGGACGCCATGGTCAGTGCGCCGATACTCGCCCCCACGCCGACGGCGGTCATCAGCCCGCCGTAACCGGTGGCGCCCGTGGCGAGCACGTCCCGGGCATAGACCGGCAGCATGCTGAAGGCCGAGAACCCGAAAATGCTGAATGTCGCCGTCAGCATGAGCAGGGTGCGCGGCTCCCCCGCGCCAAGCGCGTAGCGGGCCCCTTCCAGGAAGGTGGCGGCGGCGTGGCCCTGCCGTTGTCCGGCACCGGCGCCCCGCATGAGCAGCAGGGCTCCGATGGCGGCGAGGAAGCTGGCGGCATTCAGGAAGAAGCAGACGGCGATCCCCGCGACCGCGATCAGGCCACCGGCGATGACCGGCCCGACGATGCGGGTCAGGTTGAAGTTGGACGAGTTCAGCGCGATGGCGTTCATGAGGTCCTCCCGGCCCACCATCTCCACCAGGAAGGCCTGGCGGATGGGCACCTCGAACGCCGCCGAGGTGCCGTGCAGCGCCGCCAGCAGCATCACCCATTCGGTGGTGATGTGATGGGTGGCGGTCAGCACCCCCAGGGCCAGCGCATCGCACAGCATGAGGCTCTGCAGCATCAGCAGCGCCCGCCGCCGGTTGACCCGGTCCGCCAGCACCCCGCCCCACAGGGTAAAGAGCAGGATCGGCAGCGAGCCGAGCGCGCTCACCAGGCCGACCATGAAGGCCGAGTCGGTCAGCTCCAGTACCAGCCACCCCTGGGCCACGATCTGCATCCAGGTGCCGACCAGCGACACGAACTGACCGATGAAGAAAAGCCGGAAGTTGCGATGCCGGAGGGCGGAGAACGGTGCGGGCACGGTGGAAGAGTAACGGGAGCAGAGGGGAGAGTTGAACTCTCCACCCCCTCCGGGGTATGCTGAGAGAGTCGCCGAGTCGCCGGTCGCCGAGTCGTCGAGTCGCCGAGTCGCCGTCGCCGATCGCCCTGCCCGGTTCCCCGTTCCCCGCTCCGAATGCGCTACACCACCTACTCCAAGTTCGTCCCCGGTCTGGCGGAGGCGGTCAACCTCCAGGCGCTGCTGGACCAGCTGGGAGACTTCCTGCTGCAGTCGGGCTTCACCGGGGACAGCTGGTGGGGCGACGAGCCGGCGCGACCGCTCGCTGGAGGGGCTGCGCGAGGCCATCCTCAAGGCGCTGATGCAGTCGGGCCAGCTCACCCCCGAGATGATGCAGCTCCTCCGGGGAGAATCCACCGGCGACCCCGGCAAGGACGCCGCAGGTGGAGCGGCAGCTGGCCGACCTGCTGGACCAGGTCATCCAGCGCCTGATGGAGGAGGGGTACCTCAACCAGACCGAGGCGCCGCAGATGCCCTCGGGGTACAGCGCCGTGTCGGGCCCGGAGGGGCAGGCCCGCGCCGCCGCCGGCCAGGTGCAGTTCGGACTCACCGAGAAGGGCGCCGATTTCCTGGGCTTCAAGCTGCTCAAGCAGCTCCTCGGCAGCGTCGGCAAGGCGAGCATCGGCGCGCACGATACGGTGCACCTGGCCACCAGCACCGAGTCCGAGGCGGCCAGCAAGGCCTACGAGTACGGCGACACCCTGAACCTCGACGTGCCGGCCACGCTGGCACGGGCCATCGCCCGCGAGGGCCTCACGGTGCCGCTCAACCTCGAGTACGGCGACCTGATGGTCCACCAGTCGGAGTACCGCTCATCGGCGGCGACGGTGCTGATGCTGGACTGCTCCCACTCGATGATCCTCTACGGCGAGGACCGCTTCACCCCCGCCAAGAAGGTGGCGCTGGCGCTGACCCACCTGATCCGGACCCAGTTCCCCGGCGACGCGATCCGCTGCGTGCTCTTCCACGACTCCGCCGAGGAGATTCCGCTGGCCGCGCTGCCCCAGGTCCAGGTGGGGCCGTACCACACCAACACCGCCGAGGGGCTCACCCTCGCCCGGCGGTTGCTCATGGCCCAGAAGAAGGACATGCGGCAGATCATCATGATCACCGACGGCAAACCCTCGGCGATGACGCTGCCCGACGGCCAGGTGTACGTCAACTCGATGGGACTCGACCCGCGGATCCTCGAGGCCACCTACCGCGAGGTGGCCAACTGCCGCCGCGCGGGGATCATGATCAACACCTTCATGCTGGCGCGGGAACGGTCGCTGGTGGAGTTCGTGAAGCGGGTGTCGGAGATCTGCCGCGGCAAGGCCTACTTCACCAGCACCATGACGCTGGGCCAGTTCATCCTGATGGACTTCATGAAACGGCGCACCCGCCGGGTGTCCTGAGGCCGGGTGCACCACGGGGCCCCGGCGCCGGCCGGGGCCCCGTCCGCCAATCGAGCCGCGCCTTACTGAGCCAGCACGCGCTTGACCGATTCTCCCGCCGCCAGGGGCGAATTCCCGTCTGCCAGGCCGTTGATCAACGCCAGCTCCTCGAGCGTAATCACCGAGGGGTACTGTTCCTGAAATTCCGCCAGGGTCATGGCCCGAGGGACCTGCGCCACCACCAGGCGATTCGGCTTCACCGCCAGCGCCGCAGGGTCCGTCAGCCGGCGGAAGCTGCCGATGAAGGTCCGGAACGTCGCGTCGTAGCGGCCCGCCTGGATGGTGATGCCGATCAGCTGATAGGTGGTGCCTTGGTAGGCAATGAACCCGACCAGGCCGTTGAGGGTCTCGCCATTCTGGGTCTGTGCTGCGAACGGCGCCAGCGCGGCCCGGTTCCCATGGATGGTGGTCTGAGAGGCGCGGCCCGCCTGGATGCCCTCCTGGGCCAGGAACTTCTGCAGCGTGGTGGCCGGATCCTCGGTCCCGGCCAGCGACAGTTGCAGCTGAGCGTCCTGCTCGGGACTCATCCCGGTGACCGCCGAGGTCTGGTTCACGGCCTTCCAGCCCGCCGGAAAGTCCAGCTGGAACGCCAGGTCGGGGTGCAGGAAGGCCGAGCCCTTGAAGAAACCCTGCCGGGGATTGTCGCCATACACCATCCCGTCAATCGTCCGCAGAAACTCGGCCCGGTTGACACGCTTGTCGTCCAGCGATACGGTGACCCGCGCGATGCGTTCGCGGGTCCGCTCGATGCGATTGCCGGGATCGGGATGGCTGGACTGCCACTCGGGAATCCGCTGCCCCGCCTTGGCGGAGACCCGCTGCAGGATCTCGAACATGTCCACCATCTTGCGCACGTCGTAGCCGTCGTTGAGGGCATAGCGGAAACCCAGACCGTCGGCCTGGGTCTCGTCGTCCCGGCCGTATTTGAGCGAGAGCACCCCCACCGCCCCGCTGATCAAGCCGAGGTTCTGCGCCACCTTGTCGGAGGCGATCGCCCCCGCGAGCATCCCGATCCCGAATAGCTGCTGGCGGGTCATCTGCTGCACCGAGTGGCGCGCGGTCACGTGGCCGATCTCATGGCCCACCACGCTGGCCAGCTCCGCCTCGGAGTTCATGTGGGTCAGGATGCCCCGGGTGACGAAGATGTATCCGCCCGGCAGCGCGAACGCGTTGACCTGGGGATCATCCATGACCGTGAAGGCCCAGGGCAGCTGGGGACGCTCGGACGCCCTGGCCATCCGAAGGCCCAGGGCGGAGACGTAGCGCTGCAACCCGGAATCGGCGTACACGCCCATCTCCTGGGCGACCTGGCCGGCGTAGCTCTTGCCCATCTGGATTTCCTGGGATTCGGAGACGAACGCCAGCTCCCGTTTGCCGGTGACGGGATTGGTGGCGCAGCTGCCGAGCAGCGCGCCTACCAGCACGGCGGTCAGTGCCGTGCGCACTTTCGCATATCGTACAGGCTCCCGCATACCTGCCTCCTGGAGTCGAATTCATCTCGGACCGGCCGCCGCCTCGATACCGTGCTCGATGCTCGCAGGCCGGTGTGAATGGTGCGATGCCAGCCGCCCCGGTTCATGAAAGGTACACTCGACAACCGGGGAGAATGCCCGGCCGCGGCACCCTTCCATCGTTCGGTGGAGGGCACCAATCGAAGGGTCTAACTCCGCCTCCGGACGCACGAACGGCCCGGCCGAGGCCGGGCCGTTCGGGGGCTTTCCGGCTCGAAGGCTACATGGCCGGCGGGGTCGAGCGGGTCGATTCCAGCTCGTCGGCCAGGAGGTTGGCGTCGTACACCCGGCGGAGGGCGTGCGTGATGGCGCGCGAATCCACCCACACCGACCGGGCCACCCGCTCCGTGAAGAGGAACCGGTTCGGCAGCATTTCCATATTGCCGTCGAAGATCAGGCCCACGACCTCCGCATCGCGGTTGATGACCGGGCTGCCGGAGTTGCCGCCGATGATGTCGTTGGTCGAGACCGCATTGAACGGGGTGTCTACGGTGAGAGAGTCCCGCCGCTGCTGGAAACGGGGCGGCAGGTCGAACGGCGGCTGCCCGCCGAACGCCGCGGCCCGTTCGTAGAGCCCGCCGAAGGTGGTGTACGGCGCGGCCAGCGTGCCGTTCATCGGATAGCGGCGTACCTCGCCATCGGAGATCCGCAGCGAGAAGGTCGCATCCGGCGCCACGCTGTTGCCGTACACGGCCAGGAGGGCGCGGGCCACCTGCTCGTTGGCCTGGGCCTCGCGGTCGTTGAGGTCGGCCACTTCCGCGGTAAGAGCCCGTTCCAGAGGGTCGAGAATCCGGGCCAGCCGGACCAGCGGTTCCGGTGAAGCGGCCACCGCTGCCACCCCACCGTCGGCGAGCGCCTTGCGACCGTCGCCGTTGCCCATCGTTGTGGCATCCACCAGCGCCGTCGCAGCGGCCTCAGGCGTGCGTCCGCCCAGCGCCTGCCGCAGCACCGGATCGGTGGCGGGCAGTTCCCGCTGCATGGCGGTCAGGAAGGCGGTCAGCACCGCCTGCTCCTGCACCAGGTCAAGCGGCTGGCCGCCGAAAAGCGCCCGCTCCAGGTTGGCCTTGTTGGCTTCCTGGTACGGGGCCAGCCGGGCGGTGTCGGACTTGGCCATCTCGGCCGGGTGGCGGATCGTGGCCAGGGTCAGGCTCCACAGGCGCGAGCCGTAGGCGTTGGCAGTATGGTAGCGCCGGCGGACGTCGATGGCCTTCCGCCGCGCCTGCACTTCGGTGATCACCTGCCAGGCCCGGGCGTAGGACCGGCGCAGGGCTGGATCGGCATCGACCCGGCCCCGGAATTCCTTTTCCCAGTCCCGCTTGCGGGCCATGAGGCGAGGGTCGAGCAACCCGGTCTGGTAGCCGCCGATCGCCTTCTGGGTATTCTCCAGCCCGAAGATCAGGTTGCGAAGCGCCTTGCCGCGGGTCTCGTCCGCCAGGGCCAGCGCGTGGTAGGTCTGGATCTGCCGCTTGAGCGCGTCAAGCTGCGCAGGATACTGCACGTCCCGCAGGTACTCCAGCTGGGCCAGCGTGTTCAGGCGCCCGGTCGAACCCGGGTTGCCGATGACAAAGGTGAGGTCTCCCTCTTTGCTGCCGTTGTGGCTCCAGGTGAAGTGGTGCGGTGTCGCCGCCGGCTTCCCGTCCACGTAGGCCCGCAGGAACGACATGTCGAGGTCCCACCGCGGGTAGGTGAAGTTGTCGGGGTCCCCGCCGAAGAAGGCGATCTGCCCCTCCGGCGCAAACACCAGGCGCACGTCCTTGAACCGATGGAACCGGTACAGCTTGTATTGTCCGCCACGGTACATGCTGACCACCTGACAGGCGGCGTCCGGCTCGGTCGTGCCGCACTCCTCCTCGATCGCCTTGATGACCCTGGCGCGCTCCGCCGCCGTGGCCTTGGCATCCGCGCCCGCCATCACCGAGCGGCTCACCCGGTCGGTCACGTCGCTGATCTGCTGCAGCTGGTCCAGGAACAGCCCCTGACAGACCCGCTCCTCCTCCCGCCGGGGCGCGTAGAAGCCGTTGGTCAGGAAGTCCTCGCCCTCCCGCGTCGAGGACTCGATGCAGGCGCGGGCGCAGTGATGGTTGGTCATCACCAGCCCGTCACCCGAGACAAACGACGAGGAACAGCCGCCGCCGTACCGCACCGACGAGAGCCGGACGTGGTCGAGCCAGCCGTTCGACGGCGTGAAGTTGTAGCGCTTGGCCCAGTAGTCCATCGGCGGCACGTCGAAGGTCCACATCTTTCCCGTCTCGAGCCCGGGATATTCGCCTTCCAGGACGCCCTGGGCCGGCAGCGCGCGGGGCACCGCCAGCAGGATGAGGAGCAGCAGGACACGAAGCACGCGCATGAGTGGTCTGTGGTTCAGGGTGAGACGACGATCCGGCGGGCAGGGCGGAAATATAGGGACCCGGCCGGCCGGGCACATGAAGGGGGCGTCATCACGGTGGATCATGGCGCGGGCGGCAGGTCACCTGCCGCCCGGTGCCGGTCATGGGGTCGGTACGGTGCGGCCCTCAACTCGGCCACATCGAGCCGAACACCCCGCCGGTAACGAGGCCGTAGATCAGGCTGTCGGCGACCTCTTTCGTCACCACGCTCCACGGCTTGCCCATCCAGATGGCCGCGGGAAAACACCCCAGCGCATAGGCGATGAACGTCACCGTGCCCGCCACCCGGAAGACTGCGAGGTACTCGGTGGCCGGCTGGAGGGTCCGCGAGCAGAGGTAGGCGGTGAAGAAGGCCACGACCAGGTTGAAGGCAAACCAGAGACCCAGCGTGGGACCCATGTTGGGTGCCTTGTTGGCCATCACAGCCATCACCGCCACCGGCCCGTCGGTGTACTTCTTGATGTGTTCCGGGTTGGCCATCTCCTTCATGTCGGTGCAATGCGGAATGATATACTGTCCCGGCGCCGGGCCGCCCTTGCGAATGGCGGCGCGGACCTCGTCCTCGTTCGGCAGTTTGTGGTAGTCCGAGTTGTGCCACTTGAGCACCATGTGGATCAGGCTGCTGGCGACGAACACCGCCACCGCAGAGAGCAGGATCGGCAGCCAGAGCTGGACGAGCGAAACCATGGGGGCTCCTGGGAAGGGGAGAGTTCCGGGGCCATCTGCCTCGCTAGCCTACGCCCGATCCGGCCCACGTCAAGTCGGCGCCGCTTTCGAGGCACTCCACATCTTTATGCAGAGCCAGGCCCCCGCACCCAGCGCAGCCAGCAGGAGCAGCGTCCCGGTCCCCCGCACCACCGCGGCGATGGGAAGGTCGTACGGCAGCAGGTGCCACCGCCCCAGCAGCCAGGCCCAGTCGTGCCCGGCACCGTCGCCGAAGCCCAGCAGGTCCAGGTCGAAGGCCCGCGCGTCGGCGATGTAGACCGCAAGGTCCATCAGGCTCGAGGCCAGCCAGATCGCCGCGACGGTGATGCCGAAATAGTCGCGGTGATGATACAGCAACGCCCCGGCGCCGATCGGCACCAGCAGCTGCATCAGGCTCCCGCCGGCGATCCCCAGGAACTCGCCGCCGAAGGCAAAGAACAGGTGCCCGAATTCATGGGCCCCGAAGGTGATGCCGGCGAAGAGGCTCGGGTTGCTGTGATCGCGCAGCTGGCCGAACACATCTCCCGCCAGGAGGACCAGGAGCGGCAGGCGCCACCACCACCAGCGGCCCTGGGCGTATTCGGCGAGCGTGGGAGGGCATGGGCGATCGGGATCGTCAGCCGGAAGCATGGCGGCGCCGAGCACCGGGGTCAATCAGACGATGCTAGATTAGTCGCTGTCGCGTGCACCGACCACCGCGATCGTCCCTCCGACCCCACCTCTCATGCTGACATTCCTCGCGCTCCTCTCCCTGATGCCCCAGCAGCAGCCCGCCCTGCTGCCGCTGCCGGCCGCCATCGAGTACGCCGAGGACCGCCTCCGGCTCGACTCGACCTTCAGCGCCGGGACCACCGGTTCCGCAACGACCGGCTGGAGCGGGCGGTGGCCCGCGCGCTGGGGCGGCTCGAGCAGCGGATTGCCCAGCCGCTCTCCCGCGGCCATCGCATCTGGCACCGGCATGCTGCGGCTGGAGGTGGCCGGCGCGGGAGAGGAGGTGCAGTCACCGGAGGAGGACGAGTCCTACACGCTGGCAATCTCCCCGGCCGGCGCCCGCCTGACAGCGCCCACGGTCGTCGGGGCGCTGCGCGGCGCTCGCCACGCTGGAGCAGCTGGTGGCGTCGGACAGCGCCGGGTTCTACCTGCCCTGCTGTCACGATCACCGACGCCCCGCGGTTCCGCTGGCGCGGGCTGCTGGTGGACGCGGGCCGCCACTTCATGCCGCCCGAGGTCATCCGCCGCACCCTCGACGGCATGGCGCTGGTCAAGCTCAACGTGCTGCACTGGCACCTCTCCGAGGACCAGGGCTTCCGGGTGGAGAGCCGGCGCTATCCCCGGCTCCACCAGCTCGGCTCCGACGGGCAGTACTACACCCAGGAGGAGATCCGCGGCATCGTCGCCTACGCCCGCGACCGGGGCATCCGGGTGGTCCCGGAGTTCGACATGCCGGGGCACGCCACCAGCTGGTTCGTCGGCTATCCGGAGTACGCCAGCGCCATCGGTCCGTACGCCATCGAGCGGCGCTTCGGCGTCTTCGAGCCCGCGTTCGACCCGACCCGGGAGGAGACCTACCAGTTCATCGAGGGGTTCATCTCGGAAATGGCGCAGCTCTTTCCCGACCAGTACTGGCACATCGGCGGGGACGAGGTCGTCGGCAGGCACTGGAATGCCAACCCGCGGATCCTGCGCTTCAAGCGGGAGCACGGCCTCAAGGACAACGAGGCGCTGCAGGCCTATTTCAACCAGCGGCTCGCCCGCATCCTCGGCAAGCTCCACCGCCGGATGGTCGGCTGGGACGAGATCCTCCATCCCGGACCTGCCGGCGGGGACCGTGGTGCAGTCGTGGCGGGGCACCGAGTACCTGGGCCGGGCCGCGCGGCAGGGACTCTCCGGCATCCTCTCGGCACCGTACTACCTGGATCACATCAAGCCCACCGACGAGCACTACCTCGCCGACCCGCTGCCGGCGGGGCACAGCCTCTCCCCCGAGGAGGCGGGCCGGGTGCTGGGCGGTGAGGCGTGCATGTGGGCCGAGCACGTCAACGCGGAGACGGTGGACAGCCGCATCTGGCCCCGGCTGGCGGCGATCGCCGAGCGATTCTGGTCGCCGCAATCGGTGCGGGATGTGCCGGACATGTACCGCCGCCTTTCGCTGGTGAGCATTCACCTGGAACGGGCGGGGCTGGGCCATGAGGCCCACAGCTACCGCATGCTCCGGCTGCTGGCGGGACAGCGCGGGGTCCAGCCGCTGCACGACCTGCTCGCGTACACCATGCCGGTGAGCTTCGGGCAGCGGAGCCGGCTGCAGGGCACCACCCAGCTGACCCCGCTCACCCGGCTGGTGGATGCGGCGCGGCCCGACCCATGGTCGCGCAGTGACATGATGCGGCTGGCGGAGCGGGTGGCGGCTGGCCCCCGGGCGGCGGAGGCCGAGATGGCGGAGCTGGACCGGATCTTCAGCGGATGGAACGAGTTGACGGCCAGGGTCGGCGGATTGACCGCCACCTACCCCCTGGCCACCGACGGCGTCGCGGCGGCCGCAGCGCTGGCCCGCCTCGGCACCCTGGGCCGCGAGGCGCTGGGGTACCTCAGTCGCGATGGCGCGCCCGCGGCCTGGAAGATCCGCCACCCGTGCCGAGCTGGAGGCGCTCGCCGGACCGCAGGGCCTGCTGCGAATCACCGGGGTGGAGGCGGTGCGCATCCTGGTGGATGCCACCTGAGCACGCTCAGGGCGAGACCAGTGGCCACGGCGGCGTTGTCTTCCAGCGCGCCCCGGGTGAAGTCGGGGACCTGCTGGGGCTTCCCGCCCTGGCGGACCGACCGGATGCGTGAGTTCCACCATGCTGGAGAGCGCCGCGGCGTCGTAGACGTTCATGTCGGTCGGCTCACCCCGGCGCAGGCACTGGATCAGCCGGTAGTCCTCCAGGAAGTCCATCCCGCCGTGCCCCCGATCGAGCTGGCGGATCTCCTCCGAGCGCCACAGCGGGTGGTCGAACTCCGTGAAGTACGGCTCCGCCTCCTCCCAGCGGTGCGCCGGGCTCCGGCCCTCGATGTGCACCCGGTACGGCCATCCCGAGACGATCCCGCGCGTGCCCTGCAGCAGCTGCAGCCGGCTGTACGGACGCGGGTTGTGGGTGTTGTGCGCCAGGTAGATCGTCCGCCCGCGGGCGGTCTGGATGAGGCTCACGTTCTGGTCCCCCAGCACGTAGCGCTCGCCGCGGCGCGGGTCATCGGCACCCAGATGCTCCGCCTGCCACTGCTGCAGCCCGCGGGAGGGTGAACTCAGCGAGATCACGCTGGCAAACCGGTCGCCCCGGTTGATGTCCATGCAGTTGGCGATCGGGCCCAGACCGTGGGTGGGGTAGAGGTTGCCGTTGTGAGTCGTGGCCCACGCCCGGCGCCAGAGGCCTTCCCCGTCGGTGGAGAACTTCACCTCGCGGAGGTCGTGCAGGTAGGCGGCCTCGCCATGAAGCGGCTCACCCAGCAGCCCCTGGCGCACCAGCACCAGCGTCATCAGTTCGAAGCGGTCGTAGTTGCAGTTCTCCATCATCACGCAGTGCCTGCGGTACTTCTCCGCCGCCTCCACCAGCGCCCAGCAGTCGTCCACGCTCATCGCTGCGGGAACCTCGGTGGCGGCGTGCTTGCCGTGCCGCATGGCCGCGAGCATGACCGGGACATGCCACTCCCACGGCGTCGCGGTGTACACCAGGTCCAGATCCGCCTCGGCGCACAGGCGCTCAAAGTCCCGCGGGCCCCGGGTATACAGGGCGGGCGCCGGCTGTCCGGCAGCCACGACCTTGTCCGCCGCCAGCCGGGCACGGCCTTCGTGGATGTCGCAGACCGCCCGCAACTCCACCCCCTCGAGGGTGAGCAGGTTTTCGAGGTGCACCGTCCCCATCCCGCCCACCCCGACGAAGCCGATCCGCACCCGCTCCAGCGGCGGACTCCGGAAGGGGTCCGGCGGCCGCAGCGAGCCTCCCGGACGGGGCCCCTCCGAAGAACCGGCCACGACCGGGACGGCCGCGGCGCCGAACGCAAGCATCGCTCCAGTCCGGATGAACTCGCGACGGGATGGTGGTCCGAAAGTCATGGATCCCTCGAGGGTCGCCGGTGGCCCGTCCCCGGGTCGGGATGGGTATCCTTCGTCCATATATGATGAGAGACCGACCCACGTTGGCGGGAAGGCCGTGAGGCTGCTAGTATGCCATTTCCGGGGCTCGCCCTGCCGCCCCGTTCCTCGACATCCGCGTCCACTCGCCCGATGCCCGTGACCACCGCCTGCATCCGCTGCCAAGCACCGCTCGACTCAGGGGCCCGGTACTGCCAGGTCTGCGGGCTGAGTGTGTCCGGCGAGCAGACGGCGCCACTCCCCACCCTGCTGCAGCTGGTCCGGCAGGCGACCCTGGGGGAGTATGAGATCGTCCGGGAGATCGGGCAAGGCGGCATGGCGACGGTCTACCTGGCCCACGAGATCGCCCTGGACCGGAAGGTCGCGATCAAGGTGATGTCGCCGCAGTTCGTGCACGGCACCGAGACCATCGAGCGATTCAAGCGGGAGGCGCGCACCTCCGCCTCACTCAATCATCCGCACATCATCCCCATCTACGCGGTGCGGGAGACCGAGCGGCTGCTGTTCTTCGTGATGAAGTACATCGCCGGCCGCTCGCTGGATGCCGTCCTCCGGGATGTCGGGCCCCTGCCCTTCCCCATGGTGCGCTCGATCCTGTCCGACGTCGGCACCGCGCTGGACTTACGCCCACCGGCAGGGGGTGATTCACCGCGATGTGAAGCCCGGCAACATCATGATTGACGAAGAGGGCTTCGCCGTGGTGACCGACTTCGGCATCGCCAAGGCGGCCGAAGGGGACGCCCTCACCCGCAGCGGCACTACCGTGGGGACGCCCAGCTACCTCTCTCCCGAGGCCTGCTCGGGCGAGCTGGTCGGCCCCGCCGCCGACCAGTATTCGCTCGGTATCGTGGGGTACGAGATGATCACCGGGACGCTGCCCTTCAGCGCCGAGTCCAGCCTCGGCATGATGTACGCCCAGGTGCACGCGGCGCCCCGGCCCAGCGACCAGCTCCGTCCCGACTGCCCTACGGAGCTGCGCGATGCGGTGATGCAGATGCTGCAGAAGTCGTCCCACGAGCGGTTCGTCACCATGCGAGACGCCGTGCAGGCGCTGAACGGCGGCACCGGGCGGAGCAGCGGCAGCACCACGGCCAGTGACGATCACCTGCGCAGTCACATCGGGCTGCTGGCCACCCCGCGACCGAGCCGGCCGGTCGCGGAGGTGCGCCGGACTCCCTCGAGCCCCATTTCGCTGGCCCATATCTCCCCAGGCCCGCGCACGCATGCGCCGCCGCCGCCACTTCCAGCTGGCCCGCATCGGGGCCGGCCTGTTGCTGGCAGGTGCCGGCGCGCTGGCTGCCGTGCCTGGTCCTGCGCCAGTCGCGGGAACCGGATCTGGTTCCGGACAGTACCGCCCAGGTACCGGCACCCGGTCCGGCCGCGGACAGTCTGCTCTTCGCGGAGCGGGGTGCGGCCACCTACGCCCGGCAGCGCGCCGAGGCGGGCGGCGCCAGTCCTGAGGCCCTGGCCGCCGGGGACATGCTCGTCGCCAGAGCCGAGTCGCTGGCCGCCCTCGGCCAGAAGACCGAGGCGACTCTCCTGCTCTCGCGCGCCACCGCGCTGTGGGGCTCGGCGGAGCGCCCGACCCCGGTTCCCAGTCAGACACCCGCACCCAATGCCGCCCCCGGGCCCACCCAGAATCCCCGGGCGGGCACCCCGCCCCGCCAGCCCGTGGAATCGGCGGGCGGCCGGCCAGCGCCGACCGACAGCCCGCCCGTCAGTGACTCGCTGGTGGTGGCCGGCTTCTACGCCGAGCTGGAGCAGGCGATCGAGTCACGTCAGGTGGGCGAGATCCGTCGGCTGCTGCCGAACATGTCGGCCACCGAGGAACTCAGCTGGCGCAACATGCTGGACGACAACGACATCCGCGTGGTAGAAGCGACCTACGAGGTCCGCGCCGTCACCCGGCGTGAGGGGGGCCAGCTGCATGCCCGGGTCGGGCAGCTGGTGCAGCTCATCCGCAAGAACGGCAAGGTGGACACCAAGCGCAGGGAAACCCGGCTGACGGTCCTCACCGAGGGGCCGCAGGGATGGCGGGAGATCCGCTCGGTCAAGGCACCGTCATGACGCCCCCATTTCACCTGGCCTTTCCGGTGCACGATCTCGCCGCCGCCCGGCGGTTCTACGGCGGCCTGCTCGGCTGTGCGGAAGGGCGCAGCGCCGAGCACTGGGTGGACTTCGACTTCTACGGTCACCAGCTGGTGGCCCATCTCTCACCCGCCGAGGCCGGGCCGGCCAGCGCCAACCAGGTGGACGGCAAGAACGTGCCGGTACGGCACTTCGGCGTGATCCTGGACTGGGACGCCTGGCACACGCTCGCCGACCGGCTCCGCGCGGCAGGGGTCAGGTTCATCATCGAGCCCGGCATCCGGTTCGCAGGAGAAGTGGGCGAACAGGCCACGATGTTCCTGCTGGACCCCTCGGGCAATGCCCTCGAGTTCAAGACCTTCCGGGACATGAGCCGAATCTTCGCCCGATGAACCGGTCCCCTGCCCCCAGTGGAAAAACCCCATGCGCCTCCGCCCGCTGCTCCTCATGACGGTGCTCGGAACATCCGCGGTTCCGGCCGGGGCCCAGGACAGCCCGGACCCGTATCTATGGCTCGAGCAGGTCACGGCGGATTCCGCTCTCGACTGGGTGCGACAGCGAAACGCCGCGAGCACCGGTCAACTCGCTGCGACCGAGGCCTTCGAGACCTTCAACGCGCGGATTCTCTCCATCCTCGATTCCGACGCCCGTATTCCCTACGTCGAGAAGATCGGGACACGCTACTACAACCTCTGGCGCGACGCCGCCAACCCGCGCGGAATCTGGCGGCGGACTACCCTGACCGAGTACCGCAAGGCGGAACCGAAGTGGCAGACCGTACTTGACCTCGACGCACTGGGGAAGGAGGAAGGGGAGAACTGGGTCTGGAGCGGCGCCAGCTGCCTGCGGCCCAAATATCGGCGCTGCCTGCTCTCGCTCTCGCGCGGCGGCGCCGATGCCGACGTGGTGCGGGAGTTCGATCTCGTCACCCGGCAGTTCGTCCCGGGCGGCTTCACCCTGCCGGAAGCCAAGTCGAGTATCACCTGGCGGGACGAGAACACCGTGTTCGTCGGCACCGACTTCGGCCCCGGCTCGATGACCAGTTCCGGGTATCCCCGGATCGTCAAGGAATGGCGCCGGGGCACGCCGCTCGACTCCGCGGTGACCTTCTTCGAGGCACGTCCGGAGGACGTCTGGGCCTACGGCTGGCGCGACCTCACCCCCGGTTTCGAACGGGACTTCATACTGCGGGGAATCACCTTCTACTCCAACGAGATGTTCCTCCGCCGGGACGGTCGGCTGATCCGGCTGGACAAGCCGGACGATGCCAACGCCGGGGTCCACCGCGAGTGGCTGTTCCTCGAACTCCGGAGCGACTGGACGGTCGCCGGCACCACCTATCCGGCCGGCGCTCTGCTGGCCACCGGGTTCGATGCCTTCCTCGCGGGCGAGCGCACCTTTCACGTCCTTTTCACCCCCACCGAGCGGAAATCGCTGGTGGGCTATACCGCTACCCGCCATCACCTGCTGCTCAACGAGCTCGATAACGTCCGCAACCGCCTGTACCTCCTCACATGGAAGCACGGCCAGTGGCTGCGCCAGCCGCTGGCCGGCACGCCCGAGTTCGGAAACATCTCGGCCGACGCCGTGGACCCGGATTCCTCCGACGCCTACTTCCTGACCATCACCGACTTCATCACCCCGACCAGCCTCGCCTACGGGGCGGCCGGCGGCGCTCCGCCCAGGCGCATCAAGCAGCTCCCGGCGTTCTTCAATGCCACCGGGCTCGCCATCACCCAGCACGAGACGGCCTCGGCCGACGGCACCCGCGTGCCGTACTTCCAGGTGGCCCGGTCCGACCTCGCACTGACGGGGGAGACACCCACGCTGCTGTACGGGTACGGTGGATTCGAGGTCCCGATGCTGCCCGGCTACAGCGCCGGCGTGGGCGCGGCGTGGCTGGAGCGGGGCGGCGTCTATGTGCTGGCCAACATCCGCGGCGGCGGCGAGTTCGGGCCGCGGTGGCACCAGGCAGCGCTCAAGGCCAACCGGCACAAGGCCTACGAGGACTTCATTGCCGTGGCGGAGGATCTGTTGCGCCGCCGGGTGACCTCGCCGCCCCGGCTCGGGATCATGGGCGGCAGCAACGGCGGCCTGCTGATGGGGAACATGCTCACCCTGAGACCGGACCTCTTCGGCGCCATCGTCTGCCAGGTGCCGCTGCTGGACATGCGGCGGTATCACACCCTCCTGGCGGGCGCGTCGTGGATGGGCGAGTACGGCAATCCTGATGACCCGGCGGAGTGGGAGTTCATCCGGACCTTCTCCCCGTACCACAACGTCAGGGTCGGCGTCCGGTATCCTCCGATCCTGTTCACCACCTCGACCCGGGACGACCGGGTGCATCCGGGCCATGCGCGGAAGATGGTGGCCCGCATGCTGGAGCAGGGCCACAACGTGCTCTATTACGAGAACATCGAAGGCGGACATGCGGGGGCAGCCGACAACCGCCAGGCGGCCTTCATGTCTGCGCTGGGCTACACCTTCCTCTGGCGGGAACTTGGGCCGGCTGCCTCGGTGCCCTGACCGGTGGAGCCCGCACGGTGATCCCGCTCTCGGAACTCCACGCCGCGATCCTGCAGGCAGCGATCACTCTCGGCATCGCCGGGATGAGCGCGGTGCTGTATGCGCGCTTCCGCAAGCCGCACTTTTTCTGGTGGGCGGTGGCGTGGGCGCTGTATGTCGGCCGACTCGGCGCGATCCTGATCTTCGTGCCGACGGCGGAGCTGTTCTGGCTCTACGCGCACCAGGTCGCCACCGGCTGGACCGCCCTGGCCCTGCTGTGGAGCGCGCTGGTGTTCTCCCGGGGCGCCACCTTCCGGCGCTGGTACCTCCTGGTGGTGCTGTTCCCGCCGCTGTGGTCCTTCTACGCCATCTATCATCTTGGCACCGAGGACCAGTTCCTGTACGCCGCCCTGCCCGCCGTGCTCTTCCTGAGTGGCGCGACCCTGTGGACCTCCGGGGTCTTCTTTCGCTTTCGCCGTCAAACCGGATCCTCCGGCGCCGGGCTCCTGGCCGTGGCGTTCCTGCTCTGGGGCCTGCACCACCTCGACTATCCCATCCTGCGGGCCCGCGGCGCCTGGAATCCCTGGGGCTATTACCTCGACATCGTCTTTGCCCTGCTGGTGGGAACCGGCATCCTCTGGCTGGTGGTGGAAGACCTGCAGCGCGGGGTGGGGGCGCTGTCCACCATGTCCGGCGACCTCCAGCCCGGCGAGCGGAGCGACGACATCTCCGGGGCGCTGCTGGCCCGGGCGCTGGTCCTGCCCGGCGTCCGCGGCAGCGCGTTGTACGACCGCGAGACCGGCCGGGTGGTTCGCGGACTGGGGAGCCGTGGCCTCCTGGGAGGGACAGCCCCCCGACGGCGCCGCGCAGGACCTCATCGGCGACGTGCTCAGCACCGGCGGACCCAGCTCCCGCACTGGCGGCGCATACGCCTACGCCGCGGCGCTGCCGGTGATGCGGCGGGAGGAGGTCGCCGGGGTGATGCTCATCCTGGGAGACGCGCGGGATCCGTTCACCGCCCTCGACACGCGGTTCCTCCGGGCGCTCGGCCAGCAGGTCGGCGCCGCACTCGAGAATGCCGATCTCGGCCGACGGCTCCGCCGCCGCACTGCGGAGCTGGAGCGGCTCTCCACCCGCATGGTGCAGCAGCACGAGGAGGAGCGGCGCCGGCTGTCGCTGGAGTTGCACGACGAGACCGCCCAGGTCTTCTCCGCCGTCAAGCTCCGACTCGGCCTGGTCCGCGAGCAGGTGCCGGCCCCCCAGGCGGACCAGCTTGGCCGGGTGGTGGAACTGGTGGACGCCGGCATGGCGAGTATCCGGAGCGTAACGGAGGCGCTCCGGCCGTCGCTGCTGGACGACCTCGGCCTCCTCCCCGCCATCCGGGCGCTGGCCGGTGATTTCGAGGCCCGCACCGGCGTGCGCACGACCTTCGCCGGGCCCGAGGAGTTGCCGCGACTGAGTGAGTTCGCCGAACTGGCCCTGTTTCGGGCGGTGCAGGAGGGGCTCTCCAACATTGCGCGGCACGCCGAGGCCGAGATGGCCACGGTAGACCTCGCCGTGGACGCGGGCCACCTTACGGCGGAGATCCGCGATGACGGCACCGGCCCCGGCGACACCCCGACCGAGGAACGGATGGGGCTCACCGGGATGCGCGAGCGGGTCGCGGCTCTGGGGGGAGCGTCACGCTCGAGCGAAGCCCGCGGCGGGGAATGGAACTGCGGATCCGGCTGCCCCTCAACGATCAGGTACTGGCGCCATGAACGACCTCCCGGTGCGGGTGATGCTGGTGGATGATCACACCCTCGTGCGCGAGGGCATCCGCAGCGTGCTGACCGATACGCCCGGGGTCGAGGTCGTGGCCGAGGCGGGGGACGGCGAGACCGCCCTCCGGCTCGCCGCTGAGACCCGGCCGGACCTGGTGGTCCTGGACCTGTCGCTGCCCGGGGCCGGCGGGCTGGAGGTGACCACCCGCCTCAAGGAGCTGCTACCGGCGGTGAAGGTGCTCATCCTCAGCGTGCACGATCACCCCGAGTACGTCTTGGGGGCGGTGCGGGCAGGTGCCCAGGGATATTTGCGGAAGGACACCAGTCCGGCCGAACTGCGACAAGGGCTGCGCGCGGTGGCGCGAGGCGAGTCGTATTTCAGCCCGCCAGTGGCGCGGCACCTTACCGCCGCCGTACGAGGGGAGGTAGAGCCGGGTGGGGACCCCGAACTGCGCCTGAGCCAGCTCACCCCGCGGGAGCGGGAGGTCCTGGCCGGCATCGCCGCGGGAGAGACCAGCCGGGCCATGGCGACCCGGCTGGGTCTCTCCCCCCGGACCGTCGAGAGCTACCGGGAGGGGCTGACCCGGAAGCTCGGCATCCGGACGGTGGCTGGGCTGGTGCGATTCGCCATGGATTCCGGGCTGGTCAAGCCCAGCTAGGGTAGGCAGCGCTCCTACGGCAGCACGTCCGCACGCACGCCAAGGTAGAAACGCCGTTCCACCTGCCCCGGCCAGTCAGCCGGCCGCGCGTCAAAGACGTTGTCCACTCCGGCGTTGACCCGAAGCCCGCGAGTCACGCTCCCGGCCAGGTGCAAGTCGGTTGAGAGGAACGCCCCCCGCTCCCCCGTCACCCGGGTCTGCCCCGCCGCAGTGCCTAGCACCGGTGCCGGGCCGGTGTAGCGCGCCGTTACATCCAGGGCACCGCCGGGCATGAAGCCGAGAAGCCGGGTCACTCGGACCCTCCCGGTATGGGAGGCGCGCCGATCAAGCGGCAGATCGGCACCGAGATCCCGGGCGCGGAGGTAGTCGTACCCGGTGGCCAGGATCCACGCCCCGAACACCCGGCGCAGGTCTACTTCGAGGCCCTCCGTTCGGGCCCGGTCGACATTGCGCGGCTGAAGAATCAAGAGGCCCGCTGGCGTCGAGCCGGCCGTGGCGAAATCGATCAGGTCCCGCAGCGAGTTCCGGTAGGTCTCAATGCCGAAGCGCCACCCGCCACCCGGTGCCCAGGTGACCCCTGTGGAGTAGCTCCACGAGCGCTCGGGGCGGAGGTCCGGATTGCCCTGGATGACGTACCCCGCCGCGGCGTTGGAGAACGTCCACGCCAGCTCCTTGAAGCTCGGCCCCCGGAACCCGCGCGCCGCGGCGGCGCGCCAGCGGAGCGTCGGGGTAATCTCCCAGGCCGCGCCCACGCTCGGGGTGAGCGCTGTTCCCCAACGCGAATTGTGGCTGACCCGGGCGCCGCCGGTCAGGTACCAGCGGCCCAGCTGCCAGCCATCCTGCCCAAAGACATCAAGATTCTCGTCGCTGCCGGCGCCTACGCTGATACGGCCCGGTGCATCTACCCGCCGGAGCGTGGCCTCGACCCCCACGTCGAGGAGGTGCGCGCCGGCCGGCCGGCTCCAGGCCAGCACGGTTCGCAGGGACTGCTCGGACTGGGAGGGTGCACTGTCGGTCGCGATGGGCTGGCTGCCCCGGGAAAGCCGGTATCGATACGAGAACTGCTGCCCGGCGGTGCGGGCACGGAGCGTCCCCCCCGCCGCGCTGGCCGTCGCCTCGAGCAGGGCGCTGGCACCCCACGTATCCACGAAAGCGTTGAACCCGCCGCTGACCGGCCACCGCTGCCGGGTGCGGTCGTAACCGCCGTCAATTCGAAGACGAGTTCCCCCGACCGTCGGACGCGCAGTGCCGCGAACATCCCAGGTCCGCTCGAACGCCGAGCCGGCGCTGTCGAGGCCCGCCACCTGATCCGTCTGCCGCCACCCGCCCGCGAGGCGAAAACCGGTACCGCCGCCCCGGACGAGCGCCACATTCCCCTCCCGGCGGCCGCCGGTGCCCGCGCGCCCCTCCGCCGACAGCCGGAGCGGCCCCACTGGCGCGGCGGTGACCACATTGATGACCCCGCCGATTGCATCGGAGCCGTGCTCCAGCGAGCCCGGACCCTTGGTGACCTCGATGCGGTCCACCGCCAGGGTCGAGGTGCGGCTCAGGTCGCGATTCTCCAGCATCGGGCCGCCCACCGGCTGGCCATCGACCAGCAGCAGCACTCGCGCCGCCCCGAGCCCGCGGATGTAGAGGCTGCTGCCCGCCGGGAAGCCCGCTCCCTGCTGCACCCCCGGCAGCTCTGCCACCACCTGATCCACGGCGGTCGCGGCCTGAGCATCGATCTCCCGGGCGGGGATGGTCACAATGGAACCGGTTGCCTCGGCAATACTGCGCTCCCGGCCCGCCACCGTCGTGACGATCTCCGGCAGCACTGTGGCCTCCGGCACCAGAATCACGACGACCTCACCGGCCACCCCCGCAGCGACCGGCTGCCGGACTGCGGCATACCCGAGGGCAGAGACCAGGAGGGTGTCGTCGAGGGCCGAAGACGGGAGCACGATGCGTCCGCTCTGGTCGGCCAGGGCTGCCTGACGGGAGCCGAGCAGCCGGGCCCGGGCGCCGGAGATCACCTGATGGGTGCCGGCATCCCGCGCCAGCACCACCAGCGCCGGCACCGGCGCCTGACAGAGCACCGGTGAGGCGCCGCCACCGCACAGCAACAGGAAGGCGAGCGCCCGCCGCGGCATTATTGCACCCTGGCGTACCGGACCGTGGGATAGCCGCTGGCGCCGGTGTCGCTATAGTAGCCGATGAGCTGGAGCTTGTAGACCGCGTTCCCGACCCGGATCAGGTAGATGTTGAACGTCGGCGTGAGTCGCTGGTCGCCCGCCAGGTCGTACAGGAACGGAGCCGCGGGATTGGAGAAGGAACTGGGAATCGGCCCGGAGATCCTGGCCAAGAACGGGCCATACTCGGGCGCGTCATCGGCGCGGGTCACCGTGGTGAAGCTCTGGGACACATCCAGCGGGAAGCTGCCGGTGCCGCAGCCGCCGCTGATGCTCACCAGAAATGTCACCTCGGCGCTCACGTCCCAGCCGCAGCCGGTGGCTGCCACCGCCGTGCCGGTTCCGAAGTCCACCGCATTGAGGCCGCCGGTGGTCCCGACGGTGAGTTGCTGGGCGGTGCCGAGGTTGCCGTTCTGGTCCGCCAAGCGCCATTCGAAAGTCACCGAATCGAGCGTGCTCTGGGTCGCCACGATTCGCGCCACCCGCGCCAGCGCATGGCCCGAGCCGGCGCGGGCCACCTTCCAGGCCGCCTGCGGATTGGCCACCAGCCCGTTCGCGAATGGATCGAACCGGAACCAGGAGGCATAGTCGGGGCCGAGCCCTTCGCTCGTGAACGACCCCGCGCCCGGCACATCCGAGCTCGACACCGCTTCGAAGCCGGGCAACTGGTTGCCCGCAGTGTAGGCCAGGAAGGCGGCGGTGTCGGAGGCGGCGTTGTTGGCTAGGTTGAACCCGGTTACCCCCTTGGTTCCCCCCACCCCGCCGTTGAGCCGGACCGTGTACCGGCGGAACGCCAGGTCCCACTCAGCGTCGCTGGCCGGGGAGACCACCTCGACCGCCGAATCCCCTTCGAACCGCAGGTACGCAAAGCCGGTCTGTGAGCTTGCGTTCAGGTTGATCTGGCCAGTACGGGGAATCCTCGAGGGGCCGGCGGAATCGCCTTCACAGGCGGAGAGGACCACGGCGGGGAGCAGGAATGCGAACGCCCGGAGGGCGCGGGGCGCGAACGTGAGGGTAGTCATGGCAGCAGATCCGCGGTTGTTAGGAGAGCGTCTCAGCGCACGGTCAATCTAGGGAACGCTGGGAGTTTGCGGCATTCGGGGAATTACGGTGGGGGAACTGCTCCGTAGAACTACGGTAGGGCCGCTCAGGGGCATTCCGGATACCGCGGGCGGCCGCGACCTCCTACACTTGGCGCCATCCCACCGAGGTGCCATGAGAAGTCTGATTCATTACATCCCCATCCTCACTACCCTCCTCGCACTCGGGTTTGCCGTCGTGCTGTTCCGGCGACACCGGGAGCGGGGCGGGCCCCACCTCTTGTGGTGGGGGCTGGGCATGTTGACGTACGCGGCGGGAACCATCACCGAATCCCTGACCACCCTGCTAGGCTGGCACGAGCCGGTCTTCCGGACGTGGTACATCACCGGGGCCCTGCTGGGCGGCGCCCCACTGGCGCAGGGCACGGTCTACCTGCTGCTTTCCCGCCGCACCGCCAACCGCCTGACAGTGGCGCTGGTCGCGGCGGTGCTCTTCGGCTCGGCCTGCGTGCTGCTCTCCCCGATCGACTACACCGCGGTGGAGCCGTACCGGCTCTCCGGCCGGGTACTGGCCTGGCAGTGGGTCCGGCTGGTGAGCCCATTCATCAACTTGTACGCGGCGGGGTTCCTGATCGGGGGAGCGATTCTGTCGGCCTTCCGCTACATGGGGGCGCCCGAGAGCCGGCACCGGGTCTGGGCCAATGTGGCGATCGCCATCGGGGCGCTGCTTCCCGGCATCGGCGGGACGTACACGCGGATGGGTTACGTCGAGGTGTTGTACGTGACCGAGTTCGTGGGCCTGGTGTTCATTGCGCTGGGGTACCGCCTGAGCGTCGGGCCGGTGTTCGCTGCACCGCTGCGAGCCGCCCTGCCCCAGTGAACCCTCAATCGGCTCGCGGGAGCGCCCGGAAGACCGGCACCTCGAATTGGGCCTTGAAGTCGACGCCCGGAAGGGCAGCCGCCACCTCGAGGCGCCAGATCACCTTGTCCGTCGAGTCGCGCTCGTCGGTCTCGCGTGCATCGGGGGGAAGCGGCACCGCCACCGGGATGGCGATGCCATCGGCCCGCCGGGCGGCACCCGGCATCACTTCTTCATGTTCCCAGAGCGTCGTCTCATCGGTGCGGCGGTTCTTGCCCGACCCGGTCTGCTGCTGACGCAGGCACTGCAGCCGCACCCGAAAGCCTCCCTCGGGATCGATCGTCGCCCGGGTGCGCACCAGCCCGGCGAACGTCTCCCCGGGAACGCCCGGCAGCGTGGCCAGCTCCAGGACCGGGATCCCGAACCGCCGCCGCCGCAGCAGCATGTAGACGCCCACCCCCACCAGCAGCATGCCCACCAGCGGGAACAGAAGCACGAAGAAGAACTCGCCCAGGCCGCCCGGTTGTCTCAGGATCGTCGCGGCGATGACGCCACTGATCAGGGTCCACACGAGGGCAAAGGCCAGGAAGCATCCCGCCATCTTGGCGCCTTCGTCCCGGATGCGCCGCTGGGCCCACTCCTCGCGGGCCAGCCATGGTGCTCCTCCCTCATACCGGTCCTCCGTGGCTGGATGCGCCGGCCACCACCGGTTTGCCGGCACCGGCCCATTCGGTCCACGACCCGTCGAACAACGCGTAGTCCCGATAGCCGAGCAGCTCCAGCGCAAGCAGCAGAGTGCAGGCGGAGACACCCGAACCGCAGGTGGCGATCGACCGGCCGGTCCGGCAGGACCCCCGCCGCGGCCAGCCGGGCCCGGAGCGCGTCAGGCGACAGCATGGACCCATCGCTGCCGACCAGCTCGGCATACGGCAGGTTGAGCGCGCCTGACATATGACCGCTGGGGACGCCCATCCTCGGTTCCAGCTCCACCCCGGCGAACCGCCCCGCCGAGCGCATGTCCACCACCTGCGCGGTACCGTGGGCCAGCGCCGCATCGACCTGGGCCAAGTCACGCACCGCGCCGGGGGAGAAGCGGGCGTGGAATCGTCCCGGGGTGGAAGCCACCACGCCGGTCTCCAGCGGTCGGCCGTCCCGCTGCCAGCGCTGCACGCCGCCGTCGAGCACCGCCACGGCCCCATGTCCATGGACCCGGAACATCCACCAGGCTCGCGCCGCGCTCAGATTAGCCCCGGACCCGTCGTAGACCACGATGGTGCTGTCGTCGCTGATGCCCAGCCGGCGAGCCAGCGCCTCGAACCGGTCGGGGGTTGGCAGCATGTGGGGGAGGGATGAGCCGGGATCACTGGCTTCATCCAGGTCGAAGTAGCGGGCGCCTGGGAGATGCCCCGTGAGATGCTCCTGACGGGCCTCCCGTCCGGTCGTCGGCAGGTACCAGGAGGCGTCCAGCACGACCAGTCCCGGCCGGCCGATGCGTTCCGCCAACCAGCCCGTGGTGACGAGCGGAGGGATCGTGTTCGGCGAGTTCACCGCGGGAAGGTACATCCAGGGAGGGAGCAACGGCGAGCGAGGACGCGGCCGGCGCACCGCCTCGTGACCGCGGGGTCGAGACCGGAGCCCGAAGAATCTACGGCTCGGTCGCTGGCGGCTGCCGCACCGCGGCCACGGTCACGTCAATCGTGACCACGTCGGCCAGCACCAGCCCGCCGCCCTCCGCCGCCCGGTTCCAGGTGAGGCCGTAGTCCAAGCGGTTCACCGTTCCCGACACGGTGAACCCGATCCGGTCCCGGCCCTGGGCGCCGGCCGCCATGCCCAGAAAGCTGCCGGTGAGCACCACCCGCCGGGTGACGTCGCGGATGGTGAGATCGCCGGTAAGAGTCACTTCCTCCCCCCGCACCACGACCGAGGTACTCCGAAAGGTCATGAGTGGGTACTTCTCCGTCTCGAAGAAATCGGACGAGCGGAGGTGGGTGTCGCGGCGTTCGTTGTTGGTGTCGATGCTCGCGGTCCGGACGTTCACCGCCACCGAGCCGGCATTCCAGTTGCCCGGCTCCGCCGTGATGGTAGCGTCCCAGTCGGTGAAGGTCCCGGTGACCCGACTGACCAGGTGGCGGACGCGGAAGAGCAGTTCGGAGTGGGTCTTGTCAACCGCCCAGGCGACCGGCGCAGTGTATCCCGGGCTGGGACGGCGGGTGCCGGAGCGGCAGTCAGGGTCAGCAGGACGAGCAGCGAAAGCATGGACAACTCCCGGCGATCAGGCGGTCGATGAACGACGCCAATGATAACCGGAAAGTGTCAGGAGTTCACTCACCGTAAATGCCCTGCCGCGCCGCAACCGGTCAGGAGTGGTCCTCCGCCAGCCTGCCGAGCGCCCACGCCGCGGTGCGCCGCACAGCCGGTTGCCCGTGCCGGAGCAGCGGAACCAGGAGGCTGGTGGCGGACTGGTCTCCCATCACACCGAGACCCCAGATGGCCAGACGCACCACGTTCGGGTCCTGATCGGCAAGCAGGGCCCGCAGGCGGGGCGCATCGGCGCTGTCGCCGGCAACCCCAAGTCCGAAAGTCCCTGCCTCACGCAGCCGGGTATCCCTGCTGCCCGCTGCCGAGCGCAGCAGCCCGAGCGCCGCCGGCTTGCCGCTCTCCCCCAGGAGCGCCGCCGCCGTGCGCCGGACGCAGGCGCTCTCGCTGCCAAGCTCGGGGCCCAGCAGCCGCAGGGCGGCGGCGTCGGTAATCCCCTCGCCGAGCACCCGCCGGACCGAGCGGGCGTCGGCCGGTTCGTCATGCAGCGAGGCCATGCCCTCCCACCCCGTACTCCAGTGGACCCCGGTACCGACGAGCTCCGTGGCCAGCGCGCACACCAGCGGATCGCTCGCTCTCAACGCCCCCAGGAGCCGCACCACCTGAGCCGAGTCGGGACCGGCGTCGGACTCGGGCGCCGGCTCCATCCTCCCGCCCGGCGCCGGCGCTGCCAGCGTGAGGCTGGCCGCGAGGAACAGCAGACCGCGGGCGATCACCGCTCGCCCTCACGCTGACCCAGCGCCTGGGCGGCGGTTCGGCGCACCACCGGGTCCGGCGACTGGAGCGCCCCCACCAGCGCCTCCAGCGCGGACCGGTCGCGAACTTCGCTGAGGGCGTACACCGCCTGCTCCCGCACATCGGCGTTGCCGTCCTGCAGCAGCTCCTTGAGCGTCGGGACTGACTTCGGATCCCCGATGCGTGCCAGCGCCTGAGCCACCTGTTGCCGCACTTCGGCGTTCTTGTCGCGTGCCAGCGGCAGCAGGGCGGCGGGGGCCACGTTGAGTCCCGCTTCTCCCAGCGCCATCACCGCCTGGCTCCGCACCTCCGGGTTCGCGTCGGCCAGCATCCGGGTGAAGGCTGCGATCAGGCGCGGTTCGGCCTTGCGGTGGCCCTCTTCGTCCTCCGACATCCGGCTGAGGGCGAGCACCAGCGCCGCCTGACGCACTTCCGCATCGGCATCTCCCAGCGCCGCCAGCACTGCATCGCTGGAGATCTCTCCCGGGAGGTTGTGCAGCGCCCAGAGAGCGGCGCGGCGCACCTTCACCGAGTTGTCCTTGAGCAGCGCCGTCACCGGGACGGCCGCCCGCGGGTCCTCCAGCTGGCCCAGCGCCATCGCCGCACCCGACCGCACCTCGGCATCGCTGTCCTTGAGCGCCTCGATCAGCGCCGGTACGGCACGCCGGTCCTCATGGTTGCTCAGCGACTGCACCGCGGCACGGCGAACCTCGACATCCGAATCCTTGAGCGCCGCCATCAGGGCCGGCACCGCGATGCTGGTGGTGTCCCCCTGCCGCCCGCTGACCCGCCAGGTGGCGCCGAGGGCCCGCGGCGCGTCCGCCAGCCAGGCCCCCGACGGCGCAATCGGCGGCATCGGCGGCATCGGAGCGGTGGCCGTCAGCCCACCACCCCAGTGTCGCATGTCGCGCTCGGCGGCCAACCGCGCCGTCGCGTGAGACGACGCGCCACCACGTCATCAGTGTCCGCCGGCGTCCCCTGCGATCTCGCCCCCGGCGAAGGACTCGAGGGCGGCGGCGGGATCGCCGGCGCCGTCCACGGCACGCGGCCAGGACTGTTCGGTTTCGGCCGGCGGGGCCTTCGGGATCTTGTCGGAGGCTGGAGTCTGGGAACCGGTGCTGATGCCCGGCGCGGCGACGGCGGTCAGCGCCACCAGGGTGACGGCGCCGGTGAGGAGCCAGAGCGATCGTGGAGCGGACATGGCGCGACCCTCAATAAGACGGTGAACCCGCGTGACCAGCTGTGAACGGCGCTCCGTCATGCCGGCCAGCGGCACGGTGGCGGGGCCGGTATCCACCCATTCAGCGACCTTGACCAGACAGCTCGCCAGCGAGAACCCCGAACCGGTGCGATGGACCGCCCAGTCGTCGCAGAGGTATTCCGCCGCCTCCTGCAGACGCACCCGGGCCAGGTGGTTGAGCGGCTGCAGGAAGAAGAGCCGCTCCAGCACGCACCCCAGCGTGAGCCAGGCCGGATCGTGCCGCGTCAGGTGCGCCAGTTCATGCGCCAGCAGACTGCGCTGCTGCTCGGTGTCCAGTTCGGTGAGCGCCGCCTCGGGGAGCACGATCTCGTCCCACCCGAGCGCGACCGGACTCGACAGTCCGCGCGCCGCCGTCAGCCGGACCGGCCGGTGCACGCCACCGCCTTCCCGGAGCAACTCCAGCATGGTGAGAAGTCGCGGCTCCTCCACCGGGCGGCGGGGGCCGATCCGGCGCATGGCGAGGGCGCGCCGAATCAGGAAGAGGGTGGTCAACAGCAAGGCGATGCCGACATACCCGCGCAGCAGTACAGTCGGCAATGAGGCAGCGCCAGCCGCGGGCCCAGCCGCGACCGCCTCCGGCAACGCCACTGCCGACGGAGATGCCGCCGCCGGGGTCCGCTCCAGCGCGCCGAGCAGGCCAGGGGTTTCCCCTGCGGCGCCGGCGGGACGGAAGCTGCCGAGGCGGAAGCTGGGTGGATGGCGCCGTGCCCAAACCCAGGTCAACGGTGCCACCGAGCCGGGGACCGCCCAGGGTACTCTGCAGCGACGCCGAGAAGCAGGCCGCCCACCAGCGCCACCTTCCAGGCCAGGTCGCGAGCGGCGGCCGAGTGGACCAGCCGCCGGGTCGCCAGCCAGGCACCGCCCTAAGCAGCAGCGTGCTGTGGAGCAGGTAGGTAAGCAGCCAGCCGCCCACCATCGGGCCGAGATCAGCGCGCATGGGGTTCGTCCTCCGTGGAGTCGGCGTGCTGTTCGAGCAGCGCCTTGAGACGGTCCAGATCGCCGGGGGAGACCTCCCGGGCGCTCAGCAGGTGCGACATGAGCGCGGTGACGTCGCCTGCGAAAAGCTGCTCGGTGAGTTCCTCGACCATCGAGCGCCGGACCTCCGATTCGGTGACCAGGGCGCGGTAGTGGTACTGCCGACTCCGCGTCTCGTGATCCACGATGCCGCGCTTCTCCAGCCGGGAGAGCAACGTCGCCACCGTGGTCAGTGCCAGGGTCCGCTCAGGCCGGAGGGCCTCGGAGATCTCTGACACCGTGGCCTCACCCCGGTCCCAGAGGACCCGGAGGAGGGCGACTTGCAGTTCGGTCAGCTGATGGGTCTCAGGCACGCTGCGCTCCCAGGAAAACGTGAACGGGACTGCGCCGGATAAACTACACCTGTAATATTACGCTCGTAGTGCTTCCGTCAAGACGCCCCCCGCCGGCACAGGGTTTCAGTCTGCGCCCGGCAGCCTGGAAACCGGAGCTGCCTGGGGGGCGTACAGCCGCCCCAATCCTGCCCCCGCCCTTTCATTAGCAACACCGGTCACGATTCCGTGGGCAACGGCGGCATTCCGGCACCGGACCCATCCAAGCGGAGATGCACCGATGCGCCTGCTCGTGGTGCTCGCCATCCTGGTTGCGCCCCACCTGTCAGCCCAGCACCCGGCCCGCAGTTCCGACTGGCTGGGCCGGCTTCCTGACGGCGAGGGGAAGCGCCGGTTCATCCTCGACTGTACCGGCTGCCACCAGTTCGATTCCGTGGTCGTGTTGCCGGAGGGCCGGCCGCGCACCGAGGCGGAGTGGGTGGAGGCGGTGGAGCGGATGCTGGGATTCGCCGGGGCGACCTCGGCCTTTCCGGTGATCTCCTCGGCGCGGGACCCGGCCGCCACCGCCCGCTACCTGGTCCAGACGCTGGGGGAGGGTTCACCGGCCGGTTCGATCCACCCTGAGCCACGGGCGCAGATCACCGAGTACGAGATGCCGATGCCGGGGGATCTGCCCCACGATCTGGCGGTCGACTCGAGCGGACAGGTGATCATCACCGGCATGTTCAGCCACCGGATGTACCGACTCAACCCGTCCATCGGGACGATGGCCGAAGTGCAGATCCCGGTGGCGCAGGCCAATCCGCGGGCGGTGGAGCTCGGCCCGGGGGGAGACTGGTTCGTGCTGTTAGGTGGTCCCCGCCAGCTGGCCCGGTACTCCATCGGCTCCCGGCGCTGGAGCGCGTGGCCGCTGGCCATGTACCCACACAGTCTGGCGATCGGGCACGACGGCCGGATCTGGTTCAACGGCCATTTCACCCGCGACCCGGAGCTGATTGGCAGCATCCTGCCCTCCACCGGCCGGGGGGAGACAGCGGTGGTTCCGCAGCACCCATCGCTGGGGACGGTGCCCGGCGGACCAATCCCCTATGAACTGCGGCTGGCACCGGACGGCTCGGTGTGGGGATCGGAGCTGGCTGGCAACCGGATCTTCTCTTATCAACCCGGCGGCCGCCGCTTCTCCACGTGGACCCTGCCCACGCCGGTGAGCGGCCCGCGGCGATTCGACATTGACCAGCGAGGCGTGCTGTGGATTCCGGCCTATGCCGCCGGACTGCTGGTCAAGTTCGAGCCGGCCACCGGACGCTTCACCGAGATCGCGTTGCCGGTTGCCGACGCGCTGCCGTACGTGGTTCGGGTGGACCACGGCCGCGACGTGCTCTGGATCGGCACCGCGGCAGCAGATGTCGTGCTCCGTTTCGATATCCGGACCAACCACTTCACCGTGTTTCCGTTGCCCAGCCGCGGGGCGCTCATCCGCCATCTGGCGGTGGATCCCCGCAGCCACGATGTCTGGCTGGCCTACGGCGCCTCCCCGGGGAGGATCGCGGCCCGGGTGGCCCGCCTGCGCGAGAGGCCCTGATCCGGCCATATTCCGGCATGGCCACCAACAACATGGATGCTCCAGGGCGCCGGCTGGCCGGGCTGTGGCAGCGTCTGGCGCCCTGGCCGGGCGGGTCCTGGGTCTTCAGCCGGCTGCTCGGCTTCATGGTTCCCTATACCGGCTCCATCGGCGCGCACGTACGAGCGCTGGAGCCGGGGTACGCGGTGGTGACACTTCGGGACCGGAGGGCCGTGCGCAACCACCTCCGGTCGGTGCACGCAATTGCCCTCGTCAACCTGGCGGAGGTCACCAGCGGCCTCGCCATGCTGGTGGGCCTGCCCATCGGGGTCCGGGGAATCGTCACCGGACTCTCCATCGAATACCGCAAGAAGGCCCGGGGAACCCTCACCGCCTCCTGCCGGACAATCATCCCCGAGGTGGAGGGCCGGGTCGAGTCGGAGGTCATCGCCGAGATCCGTGACCCGGCCAGCGAAGTGGTGGCGGTGGCCACCGTGCGCTGGCGCCTGGAAGCGGGCCAGCGATGAGTCAGGCATCCCTCCAGGAAACCGCTCTCACCCGCCACGCACACATCGAAGTCCCGCTCATCTGTGGCGCGATGTACCCCTGCAGCAATCCCGAGCTGGTCGCGGCGGTGTCGGATGCCGGCGCGATTGGTATCGTGCAGCCGATCTCGCTCACCTATGTGCACGGCCACGACTTCCGGGAGGGGCTCCGGCTCATCCGCCGGCTCACGCCCCGCCCCATCGGGATGAACGCGCTGATCGAGCAGTCATCCCGTACCTATCACCAGCGGATGGTGCGCTGGGTCGAGATCTCGCTTGAGGAGGGCGTGCGGTTCTTCATCACCTCGCTCGGGAACCCGCGCTGGGTGGTGGACCGGGTCGCCCCGATGGGCGGGATCGTCTATCACGACGTCACCGAGCGGAAGTGGGCGGAGAAGAGCCTGCAGGGGGGGGTGCACGGGCTGATCGCGGTCAACCGCCGTGCGGGTGGGCACGCCGGCTCTCGGAGCGCCGAGGAGCTGATGCAGGAGCTGGGCGGGCTGGGGGTGCCGGTGGTGGCCGCCGGTGGCATCGGGGACGCGGCCGAGTTCGCCGCGGTGCTCCGGATGGGATACGCCGGCGCCCAGCTGGGCACGCGGTTCATCGCCACGACCGAATGCCGGACCAGCGAGTCCTACAAGCAGGCGATCGTCACCTCCGGGGAAGCGGATATCGTCCTGACCGAGCGCATCACCGGCGTCCCCGTGGCGGTGATCCGCACCCCGTACATCGAGCGGATGGGGCTCCGGGCCGGCCCGGTGGCGCGCTGGATGTTGCGGCACCGGCGCACCAAGCACTGGATGCGCACCATTTACGGCCTGCGCTCACTGTGGCAGCTCAAGCGCGGGCTGCTGCGGGAGTCCGAGGGCAACGGACGCGCCGACTACTGGCAGGCGGGCAAGAGCGTCGCCACCATCCACCGCATCGAGCCGGCGGGAGAGATCGTCCGGCGCTTCCGGGCCGCGCTGGCCTAAACTCCCGCTACGCCGACAGGGGGCGCCCCACCACCGATTCCCACCCTGCCGGATCGGTGGCCCCCTCGGTGGAGAGCAGCAGCACCCGGGCACCATCAAGATCCAGGCGGTCCCGGGCCCGCGACCGACTTTCGCCCTCGCACAACTCCAGCAACCCCGCCAGTCCCGCCGCACCCGACTCGCCCGAGATCACCCCCTCGGCCGCCAGCAACCCCATGGCCACGCGCGCCGTCTCGTCCTCCACGGCCACGAAGGCATCGATCCCGTCGCGCATCGCCGGCCAGGCAGCCGAGGAGGGGGCGCCGCAGTTGAGGCCGGCCATGATGGAGGCATCAGCGCCGACCTGCAACAGCACCGGCGATCCGGCCTCGATGGAACGGAGGGCGCAGGCGGCCCCCGTCGGCTCGACCCCCACCAGCCGGGGCCGGGGCTCGAGTCCGGTCCGCCGGTAGTGGTACACCACCGCGCTCGCGAGCGTGCCCACACCGATCTGAACCAGCACCACCTCCGGAGCCGCCTCGTTCAGGGCAGCGACCTGGTCGTCTATCTCCTGAAAGATCGTGGCATACCCTTCCGCGACCAGCGCCGGCACCCGCTCGTATCCTGGCCAGCCGTGGTCCTGCAGGAGGAGGACATCGGCACCGTCCGCCCGGGCGGCGCGCGCCACCGTCTCGTCGTATGTCCCCGGCACCTCGATCACCCGGGCCCCCTCCGATTCGATCCCTTCGATTCGTGGAGCCTTGGTTCCGGCGGGCACGTAGATCTCCGCCTCGAAACCCAGCCATCTCGCCACCCGTGCCACGCCCCGGCCGTGGTTGCCATCGGTTGCGGAAACCAGGGTGAGTCGTGGGAGACCGGTCAGTCGCCCGCGCAGCTCGGCGATGTCCCGCCAGCCCCGGAGCGCCGGATGCCGCTCCTCCAGCAGCCGGATCGTGGCCCAGCTCGCGCCAAGAACCTTGTAGGCTGGGAGTCCCAGCCGGGATGATTCGTCCTTCAGATGGAGACTCCGCAGGCCGAACCGCCGGGCCAGGGCCGGCAGCGGAATCAGGGGGGTAGGCGCGTACCCCGGCAGACGCCGGTGGACCCCGAGCGGTGCAGCCGCAGGCGGACCCGTCCGATAATCGGGTTGAACGTGGGAATTGGAGAGGAAAACCGGCATGGGCTCAACCTCCGGCAGCCACGGCAGTTGGGTCAGTCCCCGGATGAAGCTGGCAGAACCCGGCCGCAGCGGGAGAATGCGCGAGGAGGCCGTGGTTGACCGCCGCTACAGCAACACCGTAACTCATTATCGCTTCAGTAGATGAAGAATAGGCCCGAGTGTTGCACTCGTGTTTAGGGTCGAAGGACGATCAGGCCACACCCCGGGAATGAGGCGCGCCCAATGTACAGGATCCGGACGGCGGAGGGAAACGAGACGGTCTACGATTCGCTCGAGGAGTTCAGCGCCGCCGTTCGCCGGGGCGCTGTCACCCCGAACGACGAGATCTTCCACACACGCGCCGGGCGGTGGCTGGAAGTCAAGAGCCACCCACACTACCGGAGTGCGATCACGCTGAATGGCGCCACCGCGGGTAGTTCGCCCGCTGGCGTTGGCTCCGCCCAATCATCCGCCCCTGCCTCGGCACAGGGCGGCGCAGGCCCCACGCCTGCACCCGGGTCCGCGCCCCGGACGGTGCAGCAGACGGTGTACCGCCATCAGCTCCAGCCGGCCGTGCCCAAGAGCAAGGATCTGACCTTCATTGACATTGACGGGACCGTGGTGCCGCCGGGGACGGAGCGGAACGCCACGATCATCCGCGTTCAGAAACCCGCCCCCCGGCCAACGCCGCGGCCTACTCCCGCTCCGGTGGCCAAGCCCAAGCCGGAAACGCAGCCGGCGGCGGGGGGAGAGGATTTCCTGGTGATGGACGGCGGCATCGAATCGCCGGTGCGGACCTCCAACGGCCACCGCACGGTGAGCGACGACCTCGAGGCCCTCTTCGACGCCCCGCTCCCTCCCGTTACGCCTCCGCCGGCGGCACCGAAGGCCCCCGATGCCCGGGCCGTCACGGCTGTTCCCGCTCCGGCAAAGGGCCCCGATGCCCAGCCCGTCACGGCTGCTCCCGCGATGGCAAAGGGCCCTGATGCCCGGCCGGTGAGCCAGCCGCCGAAGCCGGGGGTGGTCCCGCCGGCCAAGGCCCCGGCCGCAGGCACCCCGGCCCCCAAGACGCCCGAGAAACCTGCCTCCGCCCCGGCGGTCAGTGATGCGACGCCCGCCGTCGCCGCAGTTGCGGCGCCGCTAACGGCGAGGGTTCATCCCGCACCGTCGGCGGCGGAGGACCTCGACATCCCCGGTGGTCCCCTTCTGGAGATGGCCACCCCTGCGGCGGTGGCGCCAGCGCCCGCGCGCGCACCCGCGTTGCCCAACCGGTCCCTGATCGCCGCTGGGCTCGCCGCCGTGGTGGTAACCGGCGCGCTGCTGGCCTGGCGTCCGTGGCAGGCGGGATCTGGCACAACCGATCTCACGGCGCAGGCCACACCCGTCACGCTCGACAGCGCCTCGGCCGGGGCCGCGGCCGCCGCGCCGGCCGGCACCGAGCCAGACCCCGCCAGCGCGACGGCCATCAAGCCGGTCGCGGCGATCGGTCCGGCGAGTGCCGCCGGGGTCAACCCCGCCGCGGAGGCGCCCAAGGAGGAAATCATCGCTGCGGTGCGGCCCAACTTCCGCGCCGATGCAGTGATCTCCACCACTGACATCCCGCTGGGCGCCACCGACCGTGCTCCGAAAGCGGCCGCCGTTGCGCCCAGCGAACTGGCGCGACGGGCCGAAGCGGCGGGGCGCATCGCCCAGCAGGACCTGGGGGGGCGCATCAACGCAGCGGGATTCCGCAGCGTGCTGGCGCCCAGCCGTATCAGCTCGGCGGAAGGCGCAGCCTCGGCGCGCAATGCCTGGATTGCCGGCGCCGATGCCCTCCGCCAGTACCGTGCCCGCATCGGCCGGATCGAGAACGCCTACGAGGACAGCATGCTCGTTTCCCAGCGGGCCGAGCGCTGGCCGGTGCAGGAGCTGCGCGCATGGGGCGCCCGGCAGAGCCTGGCCGAGCCGGGCGATGTGTCGCAGCTGGCCGATCTCATGGTCAGCCAGATCACCGAGGCACTGGACCTGCTGGCCGCGCTGGGCGGGCAGTACGATATCAAGAACGGCGCGATCCGCTTCCGTTCTCCGGGCGCCGAGACCCGGTACACGTCAATCCGCAACTGGGTGGAGCAGCGGATGCATACCTGGTCCGCCACCCCGGCCACGGCTCGCCCGCACTCCATTTCGATGATCCTTCAGGCGCTGGGCGATGGCCTGCCTGCGGTACAGTGAGTCCGGCCGCGCCGGACGGTGACCGATCGGCGGCCTCCGAGGAGGCCGCCGTTTCTTTGGCCCACGGGTTGCGATTCGGTGGGTGTCCCTTGGGGCGGGTGGGCCCACGCCCCCGCATCACGCGCAGTCACTGGGGTTTTGCATGAAGGGCTTGATCGCGGCAGAGCTCCTGGTCGGCGACCGGTTCGATATCCTGCGGGAAATCGGACGGGGCGCTCGGTCGGCGGTGTACCTGGCCCACGACCACCAGGAGGGCCGTGAGGTGGCCTTGAAGGTCATCCGGAGTGACCAGGAACGCGCATCCCGCCTGGTGGAGGACAGCAGGGCGCTTGCCGGGCAGCACATCGCCGCGGTCCGGGAGTGGGTGACCGAGGGCCATCACACGACGCTGGTGCTGGACTATATCCGCGGCACCGATCTGGGACGCCGGGTTTCCGAAGGGGGGCCGCTGCCGCCGGACCGGGTGGCGGAGATCGGTCAGACGGTGACGGCGACGCTCGTTTCTGCCCACCGGCGTGGCATCATCCACGGCAACCTGACACCAAGGAACGTGCTGCTCGCCACCAGCGGGACGCCCTGGCTCAGCGACCTCGGCACCCGGCCCAGCGGCCCGGCGTTCGTGGCCCCGGAGGTGCGAGGCGGCCACCAGCTCGACGCCCGGGCAGACCTCTACGCCCTCGGCCTGGTGCTGCATGTGGCGCTCACCGGTCGGCTGCCCGCCGTCCCGGCCCCGTTCCGCGCCAACGGCCATCGTCCCTCAGCGCTCCGCCCGGAACTGCCGGGCTGGCTCGACGCCGCCGTCGCGACCGCCACCGCCGCACTTCCGGCGGATCGCTTCGCGTCGGCGAGCCAGATGGGGGAGGCGCTTCGCGCGGGACGGGCGGGCGGTTAGGCGATTGGGCGATTGGGCAAATGGGCGAGGAGAGCGCGCTGGTCAAGGAAGCGGGCGGCCCGCCCGACCACACAGTGCCCCCTCCGCCTCCCCATGCGCCCCGTACCCCTAACCATCCAATCGCCCGACCGCCCAATCGCCTCTTGTTACCTTCCCCCCATGCCCACTGAGCGTCTCTACTACACCGACGCCTACCTGCAGCGCTTCACCGCCCGGGTGGTGGTGCGCGCCGACGAGGGCCGGCGCGTCTACCTCGATCGGAGCGCGTTCTATCCCACGAGCGGCGGCCAGCCGAACGACCTGGGCACCCTGGCCGGTGTCCCGGTCGTGGACGTGGTAGATGAAGCGGACCGGGTGGCCCACCTCCTGTCCGCGCCGTTGTCCGCCGACGACGTGGAAGGCGAGATCAACTGGCCCCGCCGCTTCGACCTGATGCAGCAGCACACCGCCCAGCACCTGCTGTCGGCGGTGTTCGCGGATGAGTTCTCATATCCCACCGTTAGCGTACACTTCGGCGACGACTCGGCCACCCTGGACCTCGATACCGGTGGCTTGGCGGCCGAGCAGGTGCGGCAGGCGGAGGAGCGCGCCAATACGCTGATCAGCGAGAACCGCCCGGTCGAGATGACCTTCGAGGATGCCGCGACCGCCACCGGGCTCCGCAAGGCCAGCGGGAGAAGCGGCACCCTTCGCATCGTGAGCATCGCCGGAGTAGACCGGAGCGCCTGCGGCGGCACCCACGTCCGGGCCACCGGGGAGATCGGCGCGTTGTTGCTGCGCAAAGTGGAGCGGGTCAAACAGCAGGTCCGGGTCGAGTTCCTCGCCGGCCAGCGCGCGATTCGCCGGTCCCGTGCGGACGCGGACATCCTGACGACGCTGGCGGCGGGGTTCTCGGCCGCACCGGAGGAGCTGCCGGCGCTGGTGGAGGGACGATGGGTCCAGCTGCAGGAAGCCGCTGCCCAGCGGAAGCGCCTCACCGAGCAGCTGGCCGGGTACCAGGTCCGGTCCGCCTACCTGGGGGCGGCGCCTGGTCCCGACGGCACCCGCTGGATCCACATTGCCCTGACGGATGCGGCGGACGCGGACTCGCTCCGGGCGCTGGGACAGGCCGCCACCGGGCTACCGGGCGCGGTGCTGCTCGCCACCCTGACCTCGCCGCCCACGGTGCTGCTGGCCTCGGCGCCTGACAGCGGGGTGGATGCGGGGGCGCTGCTCAAGCCGGCGCTGGCCGCCGCGGGCGGCCGCGGCGGTGGCAATGCGCGGATCGCCCAGGGGAGTGCCCCCTCCGTCGAGGCGCTCTTCCAACTGACAGCCGGCCTCGCGGACCGCTGAGCAGCGCGCAGCAAGCCGGCTTCTTCAGGAGTCGGAGCGTCGCTTCGCGCGCCGGGTGGGCGTGGCCGACAGCGGGTCCTCCGGCCACTCGTGCTTGGGGTAGCGCCCCTTCATCTCTTTTCGCACGTCGAAGTAGCTGGTCTGCCAGAAGCCGGCGAGGTCCCGGGTGACCTGTACCGGGCGCTGGGCCGGCGAGAGCAGGTGCAGCGTCACCGGCACCCGCCCGCCCGCCAGCTGCGGCGTTTCGGTCAGGCCGAAGACCTCCTGCAACCGGACGGCGAGCACCGGCGCGGCGGGATCACCGTAGTCGAGCCGGATTGCGCTCCCTGTCGGTACCGTGAGGTGGGTCGGTGCCAGCCGGTCGAGTTCCGAGCGCCGCTCCCACCCCAGCCATCCCGCCAGCGCCCGCGCCAGGTCCACTCGTGCCAGGTCGGCGCGTTTCCGTACCCCGGAAAGCGCCGGCGCGAGCCACTCCTCCAGCCGCTCGAACAGCGCTGGGTCGACGACGTCGGGCCACGGTCCCTCGGCGCCGAAGGTGTGCCGGAGAAAGCCGAGACGCTCCCTGAGGCGCACCGCTTCCTCGCTCCAGGGGAGCGCGCCCAGGCCCGCGCTTCGAATCCAGGCGAGCATCGCTCCAAGCACCAGCGCCGGGTCCGGGTCACGCAGCGGTGACTCGCGGAGCACGATCGCGCCCAGCCGCTCGCGGCGGGCCGCGACCACCCCGTCGGCGGAATCCTCCCAGCGCACCACCTCCTCCTCGGTAATCATGTCCTGGAAGTGCTCCCGCAACTCCGCTTCCGTGAGCGGGAGCCCCAGCCACACCCGGCTCTCCCGTCGGTCCCCGTCGAGATCGGCCGCCACCAGGAAGGGGCTCAGCGCGAGCGCCGGTGAACCGGTCTCCGCTCCCTGGCCGTTGCTGAGCAGGAATCGCCCGGCCTGCCCCGCACGCAGCTGCCCTATGCGATCGGGGTAGGCAAAGGCCAGGAGCACTCCTGCGCTCACCGGATCGGCTGCGGTGGCCGGCGGCAGGCGGTCCAGCTCCCGCCGCCACGCTTGCGCCTCCTGGCGCACCCGCTCCAGCGTGCCGCGATCAACGCTCATGCCGTGCACCGAGGCCGGCGTCCCGCCTCGCTCCAGCAGCTCCAGCCGGAGCCCGAGGTCGGCATCGCCGGCGCCCGCGTCACTGCGCAGGACGTCCCGCTCCTCGAGCAGGGCGGCCAGCCGGGAGGCAAGATCCTCGCATCCCAGCGCCTGCCCCATGATCAGCAGGTGGGCGATCCGCGGATGGACCCCAAGCTGGGCCATCACGCGGCCGTGGGGCGTCACCTTGTCCTCCGCGTTCAACGCACCGAGCTGGCGGAGCAGTGCCTCCGCCTCACGCATCGCGCCAACAGGGGGTGGGTCCAGCCAGGCCAGGCGGGCGGGGTCGCCGCCCGCCACCGCCAGCTCCAGCGCCAGCGGCGCGAGATCCGCCGCCAGGATCTCCGGCGTGGTCTCGGGCAGGAGCGCATGATCCCCGGCGCTGGCCCACAGCCGGTAGCAAGTGCCCGGCGCGGTTCGCCCGGCCCGTCCCCGCCGCTGGTCGGCCGCCGCACGGGAGACCCGGGTGGTAGTGAGCCGGGTCATGCCGCTCCGGGGCGAGTAGCGGGGAACCCGTGACAATCCGCTGTCCACCACGGTGCGTACGCCCTCAATTGTCAGGCTGGTCTCGGCGATCGCAGTTGCCAGGACCACCTTCCGCTGGCCGGGCGGGGCGGGCAGCAAGGCCCGGTCCTGGGCCTCCCCCGGCATCATGCCATAGAGCGGATGCAGGGTCACCCTCCCCACCTGCACCGCGGGCAGGTCCTCGAGCAGGGCGGCGGTGCGGCGGATCTCGGCCTGGCCGGGAAGGAACACGAGCAGGTCACCTTCGGTCTCCTCCAGCGCCTGGCGCACCGCAGCGGCCACCGCCGGTTCGACCCACTGGTCGGCTCGCCGGGGCAGGTAGCGGGTCTCGACCGGAAAGGCCCGGCCCTCGCTGGAGATGATCGGCGCGTCGCCCAGCAGCCGGGATACCGCCGCCCCGTTCAGCGTCGCCGACATCACCAGCAGGCGGAGATCGGGGCGCAGCACCGAGCGGGTCTCCAGCGCCAGCGCGAGTCCCAGGTCGGCGTGAATGCTCCGCTCGTGGAACTCGTCGAAGATCACCAGGCCGGTGCCCTCGAGGGCCGGATTGGCCTGCAGCATCCGGGTCAGAATGCCCTCCGTCACCACCTCGATGCGGGTCGCCGGCCCGACCACCGACTCCCGCCGGATCCGGTAGCCGGCGGTGGCACCGAGCGGCTCCTGCAGCAGCATTGCCATGCGGCGAGCCGCGGCCCGGGCCGCCAGCCGCCGCGGTTCCAGCAGCAGGATCTTCTTCCCCACGAGCCACGGCTCACCCAGCAGCGCCGGTGGGACAAGTGTGGTCTTCCCCGCGCCGGGCGGGGCCTGCAGCACCAGCATGCCGGCCTGGTCCAGCCGGGCGGCGATCTCGGGGAGCAGCGGTTCGATGGGCAGCACGGTAGGAAGATAGGCCGGAAGCCGGGCACTCTCACGGGGCGATCACCTGCCGGGTTGCTGTGCCATGGTTCCGGGACAATCTTGACGAGCGGCAGGAGTGCCGGGAAACCTGCCGGGGAGAGTCCGGATGACAGCCGAGCGGCCAACGCGCGACAACATAGACGTGTTCGGGGTGACGCACGTCGGCAAGCGGCGGTCGGAAAATCAGGACCATTTCCTGATCGCCAGCCTGCACAAGACCATGAACCTGATCCAGACCAGCCTCCCGGCGCAGGCCGTGGGAGAGCTGATCAGCCCATCGCGCGGCTACGTGTTCCTGGTGGCCGACGGCGTGGGTGGGGTGCCGGGCGGCAGCGACGCCAGCCAGACGGCGGTCGGAGCCATCGTGGACTATGTGCTCCGGGCGATGGACCTGTACGTGCAGCTGGACCCGGATGTCGAGCCGGCCTTCCTGGCCGAACTGCAGCGGTCGGTGGAACAGAGCCACCAGGTGGTGCGGAAGGCGGGCGAAACCGACAACGATCGTTTCGGCATGGCCACGACGCTCACGATGGTCTGTATCCGCTGGCCACGCGGCTACCTGGTGCACGTGGGAGACAGCCGCTGCTATCGCCTGCGGGACGGAGCACTGGAGCTGCTGACGAGGGACCAGACGATGGCCCAGGCGATGCTGGATTCCGGTGCCCTCTCACCGGACCAGGTCGAGGCCTCCGGACTCAAGCACGTGCTGTACAGTGCCATCGGGGCCACTCGTGCCGACCCGGTCACCCTGACCACCGACGTGCGCTGGGATGATGTCATGCTGCTCTGCAGCGACGGCATCAACAAGCACGTGAGCGACGAGGAGATCCGTCAGGCGCTGGCGCGGATGGAGCCGGCCGAAGCGGTGGCGCGGGGACTGCTGGAGCTGACTCTTTCCCGCGGAGCGACCGACAACACCACGCTCGTGGTGGGTCGACTCAACCGGCCCAGCGCCTGAAGAGCGTCTCGCGGAGGCCTCACGCCCGCGTCACCGCCCAGTGCACCGAAGACGCGAAGAGCGCGAAGCATCAGTGACGACACTTCGCGCTCCTGGCGTTTCCTTCCCGCAGTCGCGCGGACTCACCCTGGTTCAACAACTAACCAGCGCTCGGCCGGGAAACCGGCCGGCCCCGCTCAGCTTCGCTCCACCCGCACCCGGCCTGAGGGCGCAGGGGTCCGCCGGCGCATCTCGCCTTCCGGGCCCCGTCGGCGCGCCTCGGGCGCCTTCCAGGTGAGGGTCACCTTCCGCTGCTTGCGCTGCACCTCGAGCTTCGCGGTCTCGCCGGCGGCGTAGGAGCGGAGAATCCGCTGGGCCGCGTCGGCATCGCTCACCGGCCGGCCGTCAATCGAGAGGATCACATCGCCGGCCCGCAGCGGCAGGGTCGAGTCCTTCGGGGTCTCCAGCACCAGCGCCCCCGACTTGGCGCCGAAGTACTCGCCCAGGTCGGCGTTGAGGTCGGTGAGACGGAGCCCCATCGGGCGGCCGTCCATGAATACCCGAAGGTCGCCGGGACCGCCTTCGAACATGTACCCACGGGGACCGTCCTCGGGACCGACCCGCATCCTCGGTAGCTCACCGGGACCCACTCGGAACCCTTCGAAGTCGGGCATCTTCATCCGGAATTCCCGCATCGCCATGCCGGAGAGATTGGCGGCCACGAGCGTAGCCTTCTTCGCCTGGCCGTCGCGGCGGTACTCGACCTCGACGGTATCCCCAACGTCCAGCTTCCGGGCCAGCTCGACCAGCTTGGCGCCGGGACCCGACTCATCATCCTCGCCCTTGAGACCCGCCAGCGACACGCCGTTGAAGCGAGTGATGATGTCGCCCGCCTTGAGTCCCGCCTTGTCGGCGGGCCCGTCCCCGGTGATATCCGAGAGCCGGGCGCCATAGCGGTCGGTCTCGGGGTTGGCGCGGGCGTCCACCATCACCCCGATGCGGGGCCGGCCGGACCAGGTGACGACGTGTGGCCCGTCATCGTCATCGCGATCCTGGGCCGGCAGGGACTGGGGTGAGCCCACCAGCGCGAGTGCGCCGAGGAGCGAGAGGGCACCGAAGGTGCGGTTCTTGACGCGTGGCATAGCAATAGGCTCCGTGTGAGCAGGTGACGACGGGGAGATGCGGGAGGGGCGGGGAGGGTTGCAGCCGGCCGGCGATCAACTATCGGCCTCTCAGCGCTCAGCGATCAGCTGGCCGGGTCGGCTGTCGCGGGCGGGGTTCGCGGCGTAGCTTCCCTCCACCCTCACCCCTGCCGCCATGCTCAACTACATCTGGACCGCGCTCATCGTGCTGAGCCTGGTCTTTGCCCTGGCCACCGACGTCGGATCGCTGCGACGCGATACCTACCGGAACGGCCGGGAGGTGCCGCTCAACGTGGGCTTCCCCGACGGCTACGATCCCGCCCGCCGGGTGCAGGCAGTGCGGGTGCGGGCGGACTCGGCCGCCCTGCACGCGCACTACGGCGTCTCCCTGGCCCTGGCCGCAGAGTGGCCCGGCGAGCTGCTGCAGACCGCGGCGGGCCGCGAACTCCGCTTTGCCAAGGGCGTGTCCCTGCCCGAGCCGCTGGCGACGATCCGGACCATCACCTCCGAGCGGGACAACGACCTGCGCGGGCCGACGACGTTCACCGCCCGGCCGGGAGACACTGTCACCGTCGCCACGGTGGTGTTCGCCCCGGTGCGCTTCGTGAAGGTGGTGGCCATCACCCAGGCGGCGATCGACTTCGCCAAGACCGCGGTCACCCTCGCCATCGGCCTCATCGGGGTGATGGCCCTGTGGCTCGGCATGCTGCGGATCGCCGAGACGTCGGGGCTCATGAACGTGATCGTCCGCCTGTTCGAGCCGGTGCTCCGGCCGCTGTTCCCCGAGATCCCGCGCGGCCACCCGGCGCTCGGGCTCATCGCCCTCAATCTTTCCGCCAACGTCCTCGGCCTGGGCAATGCCGCCACCCCGATGGGCATCAAGGCGATGGAGGAGCTGCAGAAGCTCAACCCGGTCAAGGACACCGCCACCAACGCCATGGTCATGCTGCTGGCCATCAACACCGCCAGCGTGCAGCTGGTGCCGCCGGTCCTGCTGGTGGCCATCATGGGAATACAGGTCAACCAGCTCTTCATCCCCATCGTGATCTGCACCGGGTTCTCGCTGGTCGTCGGAATCGTCGCGGTCAAGACGCTGGGCCGGCTGGGCGGCTACCGCCGCAGCGACCCGATGCTGGCGCCGCCGGCGGACGCCGCCGGGAGGACCGTCTGATGCGCACCCTCCTGGACGTGCTGTCGGTGTTCGTGATCCCCACGATCATCATCGGCTTCCCGCTGTACGGCCTCTACAGGCGGGTCCCGGTGTACGAGGAGTTCGTCACCGGCGCCCGGGACGGGTTCCAGGTGGCCGTCAACATCATCCCCTACCTGGTGGCCATCCTCTTTGCCGTGGCGATGTTCCGCGCCTCGGGGGCCATGGACTTCATGGTGACCGGGCTGCGGCCGCTGCTCGGGCCGCTGGGCTTCCCCCCGGAAGTACTGCCGATGGCGATCACCCGGCCGCTCACCGGCTCGGGCTCCGCCGCAATCATGCTTGACCTGATCAACCAGTACGGTGCCGACTCGCTGATCGTGAAGATGGCGGCGACGATGTTCGGCTCCAGCGAGACCACTTTCTATGTGATCGCGGTGTACTTCGGGGCGGTGAACATCCGGAAGACCCGCCATGCCGTGCCGGCGGGGCTGCTGGCCGATCTCTCCGCCGCAGTCCTGTCGGTCGTCGTGGTGCGGTGGATGTTCAGCTGAGGCCAGGGGGCAGGCAGCCCCGTCGGCCTGCGGTCACCAGGCTCCCTTTGCCTGTTCCATCGGGGGTGCTGGCCGAACGATCCAGCGGCGGACTTGCGTATGCACTAGTATTACATAGTATTACTGCATGAAGCGAACTGCCAAGCTCGCCAGAACCTCGATCACCCTGCCCCAGCCGCAATTGGCCGCCGCGGACCGGATCGCTGAGACGCTGGACCGCTCCCGGAGCTGGGTCTTCGCCGAGGCCATCCGGCGATGGAGTGCAGGCCGGTCGGGCCTGGCTGAGGTGCCCCCGACGCCGGTCGCCCAGCCACGCCGCCCGGCGGACCCCGCCCTGCCCCTCGCCATGGATCCGGCGGGCGCGCTCCGACTGTCCCCCGCCGCCCGGCTGCAGCGCTCCCAGGAGCTGACCGCCGAGTTCAGGCGGGCGCACCCGCGGGCGGAGAGAATCCAGGTGGTCGCCTTTGGGACCCAGGAGGACTTTCTCCACTGGAAGTGGCCGGCATGAGCCGGTGGCTCGGGCAGGAACCGGCGATCCCGGAGATCTGCGCCGCGCTTAACCAGGAGCGGGCCCAGTATATGGTGATTGGGGGAATTGCCGGAGTTCTGCACGGCCACGTGCGGGTGGCCACCGACCTCGATCTGCTCATCGCCCGCACCCGGGACAACGCCACCCGGATCCTGCTGTCGCTGGCCGCCGCGGGCTACGCCTACGCCAGCGAGTGGCTGCCGGCGGAGATCCTCAAGCGGGCCGTCACCGTGATCGGAGACGACCCCTCAGTGAACCTCTTTACCTCCGTGGGCTCCCTACGGTACGAGGAAGCCGCCACCCGGGCCACCTCCATGGAGGCCAGCGGGGTCAGGATCCCGGTGCTGTCGCTGGAAGACCTCATCGCCAGCAAGCGGACCGATCGGCCGCTCGACACCGCCGACGTCCAGCAGCTCGAGCGGATCCGGAAGCTCCAGAACCGCTAGCAGCGGCCGGATCGGGCCACCGCTCGGATCTCAGAACCGGGATGATGTGATCCGGACATCTGCGCCCTTCCACGCCTCCCGAAACCGGGCGTCCGCCACCCGCGCCTCGGTCTTCTTTCCCTGCCGCTCCAGGCTTAGCCTGAGCCCCAGCAAGGCCCAGCCGTTCTCGGGAAAGCGCGTCAGATCCTCGCGGTAGACCAGTTCGCCCTTGGCGGGTTCTCCCGCGGCCAGCAGCGCCTTGCCGAGGGAGTGCCGCACCGGGAAGTACCAGGTGGGCGGCTCGATGTAGGTCATGCCATCCTCCAGCGCTGCCGCTTCCCGAAAGCGCAGCACCGCATCGGCCGCATTCCCCCGCCGGAGCGCGATCTCTCCTTCGACCATCCTCGCGGCGATCCGCATCGCAATCCGGTTCTCCCCCTCGGACATGGAGTCCGCCACCGCCTGGACCGTATCGCGCGCGGCGGCGGCCTGGGCCCAGCGTCCCTTGGCGGCAAAGGCCACGCCCCGGGCGTAGGTCGCCATCCCGTAGGTGTAGCGCAGGTCGCCGGGCGGGAGGGGCTCGGCCAGCAGCTCGTCCCAGCGGCCGAAGTTGACCAGGGTCCAGTACACGATTGGTGTCACCGCCTCGACCCACGGCTGGTCCCGCGCCACCTGCCAGCCCACGTTCTCCACCACCTTCCGGGCCGCCTCCAGCGCCAGCTGTCCCTGCCCCGCCAGCGAGGCGGCGAAACTCATGAAGTGCCAGTTGTGGGGATAGTAGCCCAGGCCGTAGATCCCCTGCCGCGACGCCGACGGGCCCTCGAAGTAGCTCTGGTCGGCGTGGACGGCGTGGCGGTTGGCCTCGATGGCGTCGGCGTAGCGGCCCACCCGGATGTAGATATGCCCGGGCATGTGCACCAGATGGCCGGCCCCGGGCATCAGTGCGGCCAGACGTTCGGCGCACGCGATCGCGCGCACCGGCTGGGACGCCTCCACGGCGTGGATGTAGAGGTGGCAGGCGCCGGGGTGATTGGGATCACGGGTGATCACACCTTCGAGCCGGGAGAGGATGCCTGGCGTCGCGGGCCGGGCCGAGCCGTCCATCTCCCAGTAGTTCCAGGGGCTCAGATCCATCAGCGACTCGGCGGCGAGCGACTGCAGCTCGGGATCGTCGGGGTAGCGGTCGGCCACCGCACCGATGGACTGGGCCCAGGCGGAATCGGCCGAGGCACGGGGCGCCGAGGGGTCGTAGCGCCGGATCAGCCCGGCGATCATCGCGCGCTCCCACTCCTGCGCGCCCGCCGCGAGCCCCTGGGCGCGCAACACGTGGGTCCACGCCTCGGCGCCGGCGGCGGAGTCCATCGGTGCATTGATGTTGGGACCCAGCGCCAGCGCCTGGCCGAAGGCGCACATGGCACAGGCGGAATCGAGCCGCTCCGCCTCGGCGAAGGACCGCCCCGCCTCGACGTGATTGAACGCCCAGTACAGCCGGAGCCCCTGGTCGAAATACGCCTGCGCCTGTGGGGAGCTGGTCGTGACGGAGTAGTGGAGCGTACCCAGGTTCTGGTACAGTGGGACGTCGGTCCCGGCCTGTGGCTGGTGTTCGTGACTACTGGACTGGGCAGAGAGGGGGCTGGCGACGAGGAGCGCGAGACACGCTCCGTGAAGGACGCGGGCAGACATGGGTCACCTCCGGAAAAGGTCGCTACGCGCCGAATATCGGAGGTAGCCCCCTGAGCGCAAGGGGCCCGGACTCCAGTCCGGGCATCCCGCTTCGGCCCACGTCCGAGTCGCGGTCTATTCGTATCTCAACGCCTCCACCGGATCCACTCTCAGCGCCCGCCGGGCGGGGATGAGCGTGGCGAGGAGGCAGGTGATCGCCAGCGCGATGGTGACGCCGGCATACATCAGCGGGTTGGCGATGTTCACCTGGAACAGCACCAGCGTCAGCCCCTTGGCCAGAAAGAACGCCAGGCCCAGGCCGAGGGTGAGGCCGATGGCCACCTGCATGGTGCCCTGCCGGAGGAAGAGTCCCAGGACGTCCGGGCCGCTGGCGCCCAGGGCCATGCGGACACCGATCTCCCTGGTGCGCTGCGACACGCCGAAGCTGACCACGCCGTAGACCCCGACGGTGGCGAGGAAGAGCGCCGCGGCGCCGAAGACCATGAACAGCGTCCCGAATACCCCGTAGAACCAGCCCACGCGGCGGATCTCCTCGCTGAGCGTGCGGACGAAGTACATCGGCTGGTCGGGGTCCACGGCGCTCACCGCGGCCTGCACCGGGCCCGCGAAGCTCATCGGGTCTCCCCGGGCGGCCACGGCGATGGTCAGGAAGCGATAATCGCCCTGGGCCACGGGGGTGAACACCACCGTGCCGATGATCTCGTCCCCGCTTTCGGTGCCGTCGTACCAGACGTCCTCCACCACCCCGACGATCGTGAGCCACGGCTCGGTGGACTCGGCGGTGTCGAGCCGGATCCGGCGGCCCACCGCTGACGCCCCGGGGAAGTGCCTGGCCGCAAAGCCGCGGGTCACCACCGCTACCGGCATGGTGCCGCCGATGTCGCCGGGGGAGAAGACCCGGCCGTCCAGCGCCTCTACCTCGAAGGTCTCGAACCAGCCGGGCGTCACCCCCACCCGTCGGGTGGTAGGGTAGTCCTCTTCCTTCGCGTAGGTTTCGCCTTCGAGGCCCACATGTCGCTCCCAGCCCCAGAGTCCGGGTACCTCAGTCTGCAGCCCCACCCCGCGCTGGCCCGGCAGCGTCTGCAGCTGCTGCTCCAGGCTGTTCCAGAACCGGGCGTGGCTGGCCGAGTCGGGGTAGTCGGCCTCGAACAGTCCCACGCGGGCGGTGAACACCCCCTCGGTGGGAACGCCGTAGTCGAAGTGCGAGCGCTGCACCACGCTCTGGATCATGAATCCCGCCGCCACCAGCAGCCCGCCGGAGAGGGCCAGCTCCACGATCACCAGCGCCCGGCTGAACTTCCCGATCCTGAGTGACGAGGCGCCGCGCGACTCGTCCTTGAGCACGTCGTGGATGTTGCCGCGGGTCGCCTGCAGCGCGGGAATGATGCCGCTGATCAGCGCGGCCAGCACCGTGATGCCCATGGCGAAGGCGAGCACGGTACCATCCAGCCGGATGTCCACCCAGAACGGCGGATCGGTGCCCTCCATGGACTGGACGAAGAGCCGGCAGCCCACCCAGGCGATGACGATGCCGATCAGCGACCCGATGACCGACAGCACCAGCGACTCGGCCAGCAGCTGGGAGACGATGCGCCAGCGGCTGGCGCCCAGCGCGGTGCGGACTGCGATCTCCCGGGTGCGGGTGGCGGCCCGGGCCAGCAGCAGGTTGGCCACGTTGGAGCAGGCGATGAGAAAGACCCCGAACACCGCCGCCATCATGGTCCACAGCATGATGATCGGCTCGTCGCCGATGTACTCCTCGGTAAACGGCTTGAGGAGCGGCCCCACGCCTTCATTCTCCTTGGGGTGCTCCTCCGCCAGCCGGGCGGTGATGGCCTCGAATTCCTTGAGGGCCGAGGCAATGGTCACTCCCGGCCGGAGTCGTCCCATCACCTCGTACTGGCGGCCCTCGCCCCAGGCCTCCGCACCGGGATCTATGGTGAGCGGATACCAGATCTGGGCGTTGGTGGGAAACTGGAAGCCGCGCGGCATGACGCCGATGATCTCGCGAGTGATCCCGTTGGCGCGGATGGTCCGGCCGACGACGGCCGAGTCCCCTCCGAAGCGGTTCTGCCACAGGTCCCAGCCGATCAGCGCCACCGGCCCGGCGCCGGGCCGGTCCTCCTCCGCGACGAAGAGGCGGCCGAGCATCGGCTGGATGCGCAGCAGCCGGAAGGTGGCGGCGGTCACGAAGCCACCCTCGAACCGTTCGGGGCGGCCCTCGCTGCCGCTCACATTCACCGTGCCTTCGTAGAACGCGGCGAGATCCTCGAAGCTCCGCTGCTGCTCGCGCCAGGCGACGAAGTCGCTCATCGGGACGCCGTAACTCTCGATGCCCCGACTGGGCCGGGCGCGCTCGAGGTGGATGATCTCCTCCGCCTTTTCGAAGGGCAGCCCGCGCAGAATCCCGCCCCACACGATGCTCCACATCGTGGTGGTGAGGCCGAGCCCGAGGGCCAGGGCGAGGATAGCGATGGCGGTGAGGCCGGGATGCTTGCCCAGCATCCGGACGCCCTGCCTGAGATCGGCGAGCAAGAGGCCCATCAGCGTGCTCCGGCGGCGAGGGGAGGTTCGGATGGTAACGCGGCGAGCAGGCCGGAAGTTTCCGTGGGGGGGGCGGGGGGGGGAGTTGGGAGCTGAAAAGTTGTCCTCATTTCCAACTCCCAACATCCAAGGTGGGCTTAGCGCTTCCGCTTCTTGGGCCGCTTGCCGCGAGCGGTTGCCTCCTTGACCATCTTGTCTCGCGCCGCGATGAACTTCTTGGTGGCCGCGGTGGCCTTCTCCACGGCTTTCGATTGCGCCACCGCGACCTTGAGCCGGGCCACGTCCTTCTTGACCTTGTACTGCCGGATCTGCTTGGCGATCTGCTTGCGATCTTTGTCGAGGTCCTTGATCTGCGCGCTGGCGAGTTTCCGCAGGGCGGTCCAGCGCCGCTCGAAGTTCTTGATCGTGTTGAGTGTCATGAAGAATCCTCCATGTTGAGGCGAATGGGGCGCCGTGGTCCCCCTCTCAAGATAGGCACTGCGCGCAGGGGTCGCTACTCGCGACTCGGCAACTCGGCGACTCGGCGACTCGGCGACTCGGCAACTCGGCAACTCGGCAACTCGTGATCGGTGCCGCTCGCGGGGCCGATGGCATTGCGGGCATCGCGCCCGCTCCACGTGGAACCCGGCCTTCACCCAGGTGTCGTTCGTGCTCCGCATGCCGACGTCGGCGTACGAGTTGTAGGGGCGCCCTGTCTCCGCCGTCACTCCCCGCATAGCTTCCTGCCGGTCCTCGTTGCCACTTCATCCCCGGCGCCGGTGCATCATGCATAGGCTTCTCTCCGCCGCTCTCCTGCTCCTCGCGGCCGTCGCGACCGCCGAAGCCCAGCGCACGCCCACCCACGCCGACAGCCTTCGGGGAATGAACTCCGCCGAGCGGAGCTGGTGGGACGTGACGTTCTACGACCTCCAGGTGCGACTCAATCCCGCGGACCGCACCATCGGGGGCGTCAGCCACATCACTTACCGGGTGGTCTCCGCCCCGCGGGAGATGCAGATAGACCTGCAGCCGCCGCTGCTGGTGGACAGCATCATGCAGGATGGGGTGAAGCTCGACTATCGCCGGGATGGGCAGGCGCTGGCGGTCTACCTGGTCAACATCGTGGCACCGCAGCGGCCGGGGGAGACCCGCACCGTGAGCGTCTACTACCGCGGCCATCCGACGGTGGCCCGGCGCGCCCCCTGGGACGGCGGCATCGTCTGGGCGGTCGACAGCCTGGGCGGGGACTGGATCGCCACCGCCTGTCAGGGCACCGGCGCCAGTATCTGGTGGCCCACCAAGGACATCCAGGTGGACGAGCCGGATAGCCAGCAGGTGGCGGTCACCGTGCCCGACCCGCTCAAGAACGTCTCCAACGGCCGGCTTCGCAGGGTGACGCCCAATGGCGATGGGACCACTACCTGGACCTGGTTTGTGAGCGAGCCGATCAACAACTATGACATCGCCATCAACGCCGCCGATTACGCCCACTTCCAGGATATCTACGAAGGAGAAGCGGGGCGGCTCACCCTCAATTATTGGCCGCTCCGTTACCGGCTGGAATCGGCCAAGCGGCAGTTCCCCCAGGCCAGGACGATGCTGGCCTGCTTCGAACACTGGTTCGGCCCCTATCCCTGGTATGCCGACGGCTACCAGCTGATCGAGACGCCCCATCTCGGCATGGAGCATCAGAGCGGGATCGCCTACGGGAATCAGTACCGGAACGGCTATCTCGGCAGCGACCTCTCCGGCACCGGCCAGGGGAACGACTGGGACTTCATCATTGTGCACGAGAGCGCCCACGAGTGGTTCGGCAACAGCCTCACCACCGCTGACCTCGCCGACATGTGGGTACATGAGAGCTTCGCCAACTACGCGGAGGGGTTGTACGTCGAGTGCCTGCGGGGGAAGGAGGCGGGCGCGGAGTATGTGCGCGGCACCCGGAAGGGGATCCAGAATGACCGACCGATCGTTCCGGCGTACGGGGTCAACCAGAAGGGCTCCGGCGACATGTATCCCAAGGGCGGGAACATGCTGCACACGATCCGGCAGGTGGTCAACGATGACGAGAAGTGGCGCTCCATCCTGCGCGGCCTGGCCGCCACCTACCGGCACCAGATCGTGACCGGGAAGCAGGTGCAGGACTACACCAGCCAGGCCGCCGGGGTGGACTTGAGCCGGGTGTTCCAGCAATACCTCACCACCACCAAGGTCCCGGTGCTGGAGTATCGTCTCGCCGGCGACACTCTGTCGTACCGCTGGGCGGAGGTGGTGCCTGGGTTCGACCTGCCGGCGCGGGTGACGCTCGCCGGCGGGCCGCTCACCCTGATCCGTCCCACCGAGCGATGGCAGGCCGCGCCTGGCCGGATCGGCAACGGCGGGGATCTCGTGGTTGATCCGGACTATTACGTGGTGGCGCGTCGAGTGGAGTAGTCCTGAGCGGTTGGCCGGTTGGGCGGTTAGGCGGTTAGGCGGTCGGACGAGCCGACGGTGGGATGGGCGTCGAGGCGAATCACATTGTCGCAGCGGAGAGTGGCCGCAAGGGAGCGGCGAGATCGCTTAGCGGCGCACTCTCCGCCGCTCCCCGGCGATTCGCCTCTGGGCCCGTCATGCCTGCACTTGGGGAAACCCGGCTCGGCGGCGTGTGACACGCGAACGACCGGGGATCGGTGCGCGAGGGTGTCTACCGCGGCGCCACCCGCTCCCCCTCCGCCACCTCGTCCCGCCGCTGCAGCTCCGACAGCGAGCCGCGAATCCGGTCCGACAGCCGCCGCTCTTCCCGGAGCGCCTGCAGCGTGGCTTCCGCGTGCTTGGCCTCGACACCCAGTGAGCTGGCCTGCTCCAGGAAGAAATCCACCTGGGCCTTCTGCGCCAGCAGCACCTCCAGCGCCCCCCGCACATCGGCGAGCAGGGTATCGGCCTGGGAGAGCCGCTCCTCCGCCCGGCCGAGCTGCCGGCGCCGTTCCGCCAGCGTCGCCAGCAGCCCTTCGCCATCGTTCATCCGTGACAGCAGCGTATCGAGTTCGGCCCGGGTCTGGCTCACCTCCGGCTGCGCCTCCACGATGACGCGGGCGTCGGCCTGGGTGCGCTCGGCCATGGCGTAGAGCCCCCGGATCTCGGCTTGCAGCGCGGTGATGGCCGACTGCCGGGCCTCCGCCTGTTCCAGGGCCTGGGCCACCTGATGCTCCGCGCCGCGCCACTCTGCCAGCCGAGCCTCGAAGGCGCCGAGCCGCTCCTGCACGCCGGTGAGAGCGCTGATTCTCCCGTCCAGTTCCTGTGACAGCTCATCCAGCTCCTCCAGCCGCTCTCCGGCCCGGCCGAGCGAGCCCTCCAGTTCGCGGCCCCGCTCCGCCAGCGCTTCCGCCGCGGTCGCGGCCTCCTGCCTGAGCGTGGTGGCGCGGGCGAGGTGCTCGTTCGCGCGGGTGACGGCGTTGGCCCGCTGCTCCACCTCGCGGCCCAGTTCCCGCATCCGTTCACTGAGTGACTCGACCTGCCGAGCCTGCTCCTCCACCCCGCCCACGCTGGCCCGGATCTCCCCCACGCGCTGTTCCATCTCGCGGAGGTCGGCGTTGAGGCCGACGAGCTGGCTGCCAGCCCGGCCCACCTCCTCCAGCCGGGGCACGATAGTCCCGAGCTGTTCTTCCATCCCGTGCAGCCGGTCGGCCAGGCCGCGGGCGCCTTCCTCGATGGTGGAGCCGAGCGCGGCCGACTGATCCAGCCGGCGCTGCACATCCTCCACCAGCGCCCGCCGCGACTCGATGCTGCTGGTCTGACTGGCCACCTGGTCCAGCTCCTGACGGAGGGCATCCACCGTGGCACGCATCCGGTCCAGCCCGCCCACATCTCCCTTGAGCGCAGTGACGGCCCGCTCGGTCTCGGTGACCCAGCTGCGGGTTCCTTCCAGCGACCCCTGGGTGCTCTTGAGTTCCTCCCGTGCGGCGCGAAGCTGCTCCAGCGCGTCGGCGATGGCCTCGCCGGTGGCGCCGAGTGCGGCCAGGTCCCGGACGGTGCGGTCGAGCAGCGGGCGGGAGTCGTCCAGCCGCAGGGTGCGCTGCGCCAACCCCTCGACCGCGCCCTCGAGCCGCTCCATCTCCACGCTGGCCCCGCGCGCCCGGGCGGCGATCTCGGTCACGTTGGCCATGCTGTTCCCCAGCTCGGCGACCTGGGCCGCCAGGCTCTCGGTGCGAGCCGCGGTCTGGGAGAGGGCGGCGGTGTCACCCGAGAGCTGCTGCAGGCGGTGTTCGGAATCCGCGAGAGCCCGGCGCAGTTCCGACACCTGCTGGGTGACCCCTGCCACGCTCCGGTTCTCCAGCGCCAGCCGTTCGACGCTCTGGTCCAATGAAGTGCGCAGGTCGGTCATCGCGCGCTCGGCAGCGGCGTGGCCGCCTTCCATCCGTTCCAGCCGCTCGGCCAGTTCGTGGCTCCGGTCGGTGAGCGAGTGCTGCACTCCTTCCATGGTGTGCATCTGGCTCCGCAGGTCGGTGACGCTGCGGACCAGCTCGGCGTGACGTTCGAGGCCGGCATCGGCGCGGATGGAGAGCGCCGCCAACTGCTCCAGCTTTCCGGTGGCGCGATCAATGGCTTCCCGCTGTTGCTCCAGCAGGGCGACCTTCTGGGCCAGCTGATCGGCGATGGCCTTGGCGCTGGCGAGTTCGCGCCGAGTCTGGGACACCGACTCGGTCACCGGCGCCATGTCCGCCACCAGCTGCTCCAGCCCGGCGATGCGGTGCCCGCTCTCATCCAGGGTGCGGAGGAGGCGCTGCCAGTCCGCTTCGAACGATTCGATGCGGCCGCCGGCGGCCTTGTAGCCCGCCAGGGTGGCGTCGTGCTGCTCGCGCAGCCGGGCAAAGCTGCCCTTGAACCCATCGGCCTGGGAGCGGAGGCTCTCCATCTCCCCCTGGAGCTGGCGGAACGGGCCCTCCAGCGCAGTGACCTCTCCCACGCTCTCCTTGAGCTTGACCGCTCCCGCCAGGGTTTCCATGAGTGAGGTGACTTCGCTCCGGGCCCGTTCAACGCCGGCGTCGGAATCGGCGAGTCGAGTCTCGAACCGCTCCGCCAGGCCAGTCAGCCGGGCGACTTCCTGCTCGGCGTGAGTGAATCGCTCGGCGAGGGCATCCATGCGCGCCAGCTGGCGCTCCAGGCCGGCGACGCGTTCGCCCAGGGTGGAGAGCCGCTGCAGCTGGCCGATGGACCGGTCCGCGTGCTGGACCAGCTGTCCCAGGTTGTGATGCTGGGTCTCCAGGCGAGTGGCAAGCTGTTGCAGTTCGGCGACATCCGCGTCGGATCCACCCCGACGGAGGTTCTTGAGAAACTGGGCCATGGCACGGCTCCTGACTGGGCGGCGGACGATCGGGAGAGTTGTGGCTCACCATGGTAGGTAGACCGCCCGAACCGGGCCGGTGTCGCAGGTCACACCAGCGATAGGGGCACCGGTGCGACAGGTGACACTGTATAGAGAAGCGACTGTTGTGGCGAGATTGCAGCAGCGGTCCGACGGGGGAGATGGGCGGACGGTCAGACGGGCGGACGGGCCGACGGTTGTGCGGCGTCGAAGCGAACCCGCATTGCCGCGGCGAGTTCGCCCCTCCGCCCGTTCGTCACTCGACGACTCGACGACTCGACGACTCGCGAACGTCAGAGGGTCGCCGAGGCACGCCGGCAGGGTCAATACCCGTAGTTGCTGTGCCTTGAACTCCGAGCGCGAGCCGCCGTGTCGCCGCTCAGAATCCTCCGCCGCCGCCCCCGCCGCCACCGCCGCCGGACGAGCCGCCACCGCTGAAGCCGGAGCCGCTCGAGCTTCTGGGTGAGGAGGTCATGGTGCTGGCGGCACTGCTCGACAGCTCCGACAGCCGGCCGGTGAAGTTGCTGGTGCTGAAGCCCATCGGGTCGCTGCCCACGTACCAGCTGGGCGGCTCACGGTAGATGTTCTCGAAGGCGCGGGCCCATTTCTTTTCCACGCCGAGGGCCATGGCGTAGGGGAGGAACCGCTCGAACAGCTCGGGCGTCTGCTTGATCCGCTCGAATCGTTCTCCCTCCACCCTCGACATGAACTCGGCGAACCCGCGCACCTTTTCCAGGGCGCGCACGCCCTGCACGGTGCGGGCCGGCATGACCTGGGCGAAGAGCACCATGACCAGGCCGCCCGCGATCCCACCGAGTACGAAGGGCAGCGGGGTGAGGCCGAAGCGGGCCCCGGCGATGATGCCGAGGATGAAGAAGAGGAAGCCCAGCACCACACCGCCCACGATCCAGCGCACCTTCACGTGGTCGGGCCGGGAGCGGTAGAGCTTCCGCTCGATGAGCCGGTCGTAGACCGCGCTCCGGATCCCGCCCAGGTGGGTGTAGAACTCCTCGTCCAGGTCCGACAGCTTCACTTCGCGCTTGCCGCTCTCGAAGATGCCCGTCCAGCACCCGCCGCTCGTGGGGCTCCAGCGCCGGGGCGCCGGCCGCCGGGTCGAGCCGGTGGAAGACGTACTCCTTGTTCTTGAAGAGGAAGAGGATCTTGGTCTCCCGCTCCTCGATCTTGAGGTGGCCCTGCACACCCAGGTCAATCATGGTGGCGGTGATGTCCCGCATGTCGACCTTCTCGTCGATCAGCGTGCCCGCCTCGGCGGGGGTCAGCGCCTTGGGCGGCTCGTACTGCACCGTGACCGGCAGCTCCTCGGGGTCCTTCCCCCTCCGGCGCCAGATGTTGAACATCGCGAGGAAGACGACGAAGGGCAGGCCAAGTGGCCAGTTGGCGGAAAGGAAAGCCGAGTGTGCGCTCCGCCTTGGTGGGCTCCGCGACGACGCCCTTGTTCCAGCCCACCACCGCGGTGACGCCCTCGTGGAACTCGAGCCGGCGCGGCATGGTCACCCGGATGATGTTGCCACGGGTCTCGACCTTCGCCTCCTGGGCGGTGGAGCCGTAGACGCCGTTGAAGGCGATGGCACGGATGCCCGCCGCCTGCTCCGGCAGGTGGATCTCGGCCCAGGCAGAGTCGATCGGGAACATCCCACTCGTCGCCGGTGATGTTCCAGTACAGCTCGTCGTGATCCTCGAAGAACCGCAGGCCGTTCTTCGCCCGGTAGTGGAGCTGCACGGTGCGGGTGGCGTTCTCCGCGCCCGGCACCCAGACCTTGTACTTCATGTAGTGGCGTTCGCGGGAGGCTCCGACCTTGAGCGGCGGCACCCTCGGGACCGCCGGTGGCGCCGAGAAAGTCGAGCCGAAGGGTCCAGTTGAAGCCCTGCGGCGTGCGGTACTCCACCGGGATGGTGCGGTAGATGCCGTTCCAGGAGCCGGTGAACTGGGCGGTGATGGTCTCGGTGACGTCCAGGCTGCCGTCCCGATTGACGACGATCGTCGCTTCGAAGCGCCGGATGGCCAGGGTGCGCTGCGCCTCAGACCGGCGCGGCGGACAGGAGCAGCAGGACCAGAACAGGGCCAGGCGCCTCATCGGGCGTCCTCCAGGTTGACACCGGGATTGAGCCGCTCGCCGGCATCCTCGATGCCGAAGAACTCCAGTCGCCGGAAGCCGAAGGGGCCGGCGACGAGGTTGAACGGGAACTGCTCGATCCGGGTGTTGAGGTCCCGCACGACGGCGTTGTAGTAGCGCCGGGCGTCCTGGATGTGATCCTCGATCTCGGTGAGGCTGCGCTGGAGCTGGAGGTAGCTCTCGCCCGCCTTCAGGTCGGGATAGGCCTCGGCCAGGGCGAGGAGCTGGCGTACCGAGTCGGCCAGGACCCGCTCGGCTTCTCCCGCGGCGCGGGGCCCGCCGGCCTGCATGGCCCGACCCCGGGCCTCGACCACCGACTCGAGAGTGCCCTTCTCGTAGCCGGCGTGTCCCTTGACCGTTGCCACGAGGGAGGGAACGAGGTCGTGCCGGCGCTTGAGCTGGACGTCGATGTCGCTCCAGGCGTTGGCGGCGAGGAGCCTGAGGCGGGTGAGGCCGTTGTAGGCGTAGATGACGAACGCCGCGAGCGCGGCCAGGCCGAGCAGCCCAAGACCCATGCTGGAGCTCCGAGCGGACGGGGAGGCCGGAAAGATAGTCGGCGGCTCGGTGCGCCGACGACCGGGACGCGGAGGGAGAGGGTCTCCAGGCGCGGGTGCCCGGGATAGCTGGTTTGTCTCGCGCCTACGCGCCTTCCGACCCCCTCCCTCCGCGGCGGCCCTCCCTCAGAGCGCGAGCGAGGGCTGTCCCTCCCGATCCGGCCCCGGTGAAGCCTGCGGCCCCTGGCCACCGTAGTGTCGCGACCCCTACCTTCTGGCGCCCATGTCCCAGCTCCTGCTCGACCTGCGGCTGGTGTTGCGTTCGCTGGCCCGCCGACCCGGGTTCTTCGCCGTGGTGGTCCTGACCCTGGCGCTCGGCATCGGCGCCAACACGGCCGTGTTCAGCGTGATCAACGCAGTGCTCCGCAAGCCGCTGCCCTACCGCGCGCCCGAGGAGCTGACGCTGATCTGGAGCCGGTGGACCAACTTCGACAAGACCTGGCTCTCGGATGCGGAGTTCCTCGACTACGAGGGGCTCAGCCGGCTGTTCCAGAGCGCAGCCGCCTGGTCCGAGAACGGCGAGGTAGCCCTGACCGGCGGCGAAGGCGCCGAGAGCGTGGGCGCGATCGGGATGACGGCCAACATGCTGGATGTGGTCGGCATGGCGCCCGCGGCCGGACGCAGCTTCACCCCGGAAGAGGATCTGCCCAACGCCCCTCCCGTCGTCATGCTGGGCTACGATCTCTGGCAGCGGCGCTACGGCGGGAATCCGGCGATGGTCGGCCGCACCATCCTGGTGGATGGCGCACCGGCCCGTGTGGTCGGAGTCGTGCCCCGCGCGTTTCGCTCCCCACTGGAGTTCCAGAGCCGCACCCCGGTCCAGCTGATTCAGCCGCTCGGCCTTGACCGGAGTGCCCCTAACCGAGGCAACCACGGCATCTACGGTATCGCCCGGATGCGGCCCGGGGTGACGGCGGCGGCGGCGAGCGCGGAGCTCGCGGCGCTGACCCAGCGCTGGACCGCCGAGGGGCTGTATCCGGAATCGATGCAGTTCGGCGCCTTCGCGGTGTCGCTGGTGGAGGAGGTGAGCGGGCCGGTGCGCCTGGCGCTGACGGTGCTCGCCGCCGCGGTCATCCTGCTGCTGCTGCTCACCACCGCCAACGTGGCCAACCTGATCCTGGTCCGGGCCGACAGCCGGGCGCGGGAAATGGCGGTGCGGGCGGCGCTGGGGGCTGGCCGGCGGCAGCTGATCAGGCTGGCGCTCACTGAGAGCCTGCTGCTCTCCTTCATCGGCGCCCTGGCGGGGCTGGTGTTCGCGTGGGCGGGCGTGCGGCTGCTGGTCGCCCGGGCACCGACCACGATTCCCCGGCTCGCCGAGGTGTCGGTGAACCTGGAAATGCTGGGGTTCACCCTGGTACTGGCGATCGTGACCGGCGTCGTGTTTGGGCTCCTGCCGGCGCTTTCGCTCTCTGACATTCCGCTCTCCCAGCGGCTCCGCGACGGCGGCCGGGGACAGAGCGAAGGCCCCGGGGCCTGGCGGGGACGGAGCGCGCTGGTGGTAGCGGAGATGGCGCTGGCGGTGCTGCTGGTCATCGGCGCCGGCCTGACCATCCGGAGCTTCATCAACCTGCTGGACATCGATCCCGGCTTCGACCCGAGCAACACCCTGACCCTCCGGCTATCCCTGCCCCAGAGCCAGTACCCGGACGACCCGAGCGTCGTCACGTTCTACCAGCAGCTGGGCGACGAGGTGCGGCGGTTGCCGGGGGTGACGGCGGCGGGGTTCGTACGGGTGCTGCCGCTGGCCGATGACATCGGAGACTGGGGCACGGAGATCGAGGGGAAGCCGGTGGCGCCCGGAGAAACCGGCCGCTCGGCCGACTGGCAGGTGGTGACGCCGGGATACTTCGAGGCGATGAAGGTCCGGCTGGTCAGCGGCCGGCTGCTCGATGGCCGCGACACCCCCGACGGAGTACCGGTGATCGCCATCAACGAAACCCTGGCAAAGGAGTACTTCCCCGGGGAGAACCCGCTGGGCCAGCGCATCCGGATGGGTGGCCCGGACCGGCCGTGGCGGGCCATCGTCGGGGTCATGGGCGACGTGCACCACCAGAGCCTCACTATGCCGGTCAAGCGCAAATGGTTCGTGCCGCACAGCCAGTGGGCCAAGTCCACCGGCAACCCCCGGCGGGCGATGACCCTGGTGGCGCGGACCACCGGCGACCCGCGGGCCCTGCTCGAGCCGGTGGCGGCACTGGTGCACGAGCGGAACCCCGACCTGGCCATCAGCAAGGTGGCCACCATGGAAGAGGTGCTGGCCGCTGCCACCCGGGAACAGCGGTTCACCATGGCCCTGATGAGTGGCTTCGCCGCGCTGGCGCTGGTGCTGGCAGCGGTGGGCATCTACGGGGTGATCTCCTACTCGGTGAGCCAGCGCACCCGCGAGATCGGGATCCGGCTGGCGCTCGGCGCCCAGACCGGCGCGGTCCGGGCGCTGGTGCTGCGGCAGGGCCTGGCGCCGGCGCTGGTGGGCATCGGGAGTGGGGTGCTGCTGGCACTGCTGCTCAGCCGGTTCATCCGGAACCTGCTCTACGGGGTCGCCCCGGTCGATGGACTCACCTTCGTGGCGATCCCGGTGCTGCTGCTCCTGGTGGCGACGGCGGCGGTGTTCCTGCCTGCCCTCAGGGCGTCCCGGGTGGAGCCGGTGGAGGCCCTCAGGGGGGAGTAGCGGCCGAAGCGATCTGCTTTCGCGCCGGAGAGCTTCAGAAAGGCCACGGTGGTCGGTCGGGCCGCCACGGAGGGAGGGGGTCTCCAGGCGCTGGAGGCCACGGTGGGTGGTCGGGCCGCCGGCAACGGCGTAGACCACGATCCCCGTGATCGTGAAGGCCCATGCCGTGACGTTGGGCCAGCCCACGTAGACCGACATCTGCAGCCACATCGGGAGCGACCGGCGGGCTCCGCGCCGCTCACCCACTGCCGCCGGACTCACACTGCCGGCTCTGGGGCGCGGCGTCAGCGGCCTCGGCGGAGATGGGTGTCTCGGATTGGTCAGCTTGGTGCGGACGGCGGAAGAACAGGAGGAGGGGGCGGGAGTTCGCCTCAGGGCAGCAGGTCGAACCCTATGAGCGGGAGCTCGCCATGCCCCGAGAAGGTCCCCCCGTAGCCGACCACCCAGAGCCGGTTGGCTACCGTGTCGACAGCCGCCGCCTGCACGGCCCCATCGGCCGCGGTACAGTTCCCGGGACAGGCCAGCCTGGCCTGAAGCTGGAGCGTGAAGCGGTCGTAGACGAGCACGACGGGCACCCCGGGAATACCAGGACCGCGAGCCAGAACGAAGAGGGACGCGTTCCGGGGATCGAGAGTGATGTACCCGCCACGGAGGCCGGCGGGGAGCGCGATAGCCGTGATCGGGGTCCCGTCCAGGGCCGTGAAAAGCCGAAGGCTGTCCTCCCCCCCTTTCCTAGTCGCCACATAGAGGGTGTCCCCACCCGGGGAGAACGCCGCCCCTTCCGCCCTGACCACCCCCGGCAGCACGAAGGCGCGCATCCCTGTCAGCATGTCGATGACGGGAATCTGCGCCCCGACGTCGTCCACCCACGCGACGGTTGCCCGGTCGCCGCGGGGCGAGAGGATGAGTCGCTGGGCGTTGTTGACGTACTCGATGAACTGGGCACCGCTGCTCGCGTTCAGCGCGCTGACGTCATTGGTGCTCCAGCCCATCCAGGTGGAATCGGTGAGCTGGGCGATCGCGTCGCCCCGGATCGCGGTGGGCGTCGAATCGAGGCGCGTGGGCGTGGGAAACAGGGACCAGAGGCCCCGCCTGCCGGTGCTGTCGATCAGGACGAAGCGATTCGGCATGGGGCCGACCGCGATCCCGCCGTATGACATGGGCCCCACCCCACTGAACTCCTCGATCTGGCCTGTTACCGGGTCAAGCACCGCCACGTGGTACGGCGGGGTGCCTTGGGCGATGAAGCGTGGGCGAGCCCCGGGAAGGACCGACATGTCGTAGCTGAAGTCGCCCGGAATGGTCGTCGCCAGGCCTACCCCGTAGACGCTCACCACCCCAACCGTGTCAGCGCGCGCGCCGCTCCGGGCGAGCAGACTGACGCCGCCCGTCTGGAGCGGCGGCAGGGTGACCTGGAGGGTGACAGCATCGAGCCGGGTAGCCGCAAGAGTGTCGACGCCGATCGTGAAGACCGGCAAGGTGGTCAGCGCGGCAAATGAGGCCGAGCGGATGTCCACCGACCCGCCGCTCCATTGCTGAGTGGTCAGCAGTTGATAGGCGATCGGCTCACCCGGAGAGCCCGATGGATCGGCGCATGCGGTAAGCAGCATGAGCGCACGGGCACTCCAATACCGCAGCGTTGACACGATGCTACCTGGGACCATCCTGCCCATCTTGCGCTCCCTCATCACGCTTGGGCCGCCCCTGCTCAGTCCCGACTCCCCGAAGGTCGCGACGGTGAAGTCCACCCGCAAGCGGTGGTCCTCCTCACCCGCCAGACTCTCATCTGGTCCCCCCTCCCCTTATACTGTCTGGGTGGGATGTCGCTCCCAATCGCCCGGTTGCGAGGCTGTCCCGCCACGCGTTCGCCACCGGAGCCTCCCATCACATCATTAGAGCCCCGCCGTCTCTTTGCCCGCCTGAGGGGCGTGCGCGGTGATGCCCGCGAGGATCTGCTTGCGGGACCCATCCGGGGCGAACTGCTCGGCGCCGAGCACCTTGGGGAACGGGCCCAGGTGCTGGCGGGCACACAGCAGCTGGCCTCCCGCCGGCGTGCCCGGCGGCGGACGCCCCTGCTCGCCCGGGTCACCCGGACCCGCCTGATCCTCGAGCAAGCCCAGCAGCGGCTCACCGCCGCCGCGACGCTGGGGCAGGACCTCAGCCCCGCCGGCGACTGGTTCCTCGACAACTACCACATCCTCCGTGAACACATCGGTGAGGTGCGGGAGAGCCTGCCGCGCGGCTACTACCGGGAACTGCCGGAGCTCGCCGACGGCCCGCTCGCGGGTTATCCCCGCGCCTACGAGCTCGCGATCACCCTGATCTCGCACACCGAAGGCCGGGTGGACCTGGGCAACGTGAGCGGCTTCGTGAGCGCCTTCCAGGAGGTGGCGGTCCTCAACCTGGGCGAGCTCTGGGCGCTCCCGGCCATGTTCCGGCTCGGCCTCATCGAGAACGTGCGCCGGATGGCGCTGCGCACGGTGCAGCGGCTGGACGAGATCGAGTCGGCCGACGCCGCCGCGGCGCGGATCGCCCGCGCGGGCGAGGACAGCCAGGAGGCACTCGACAACGAGCTCGACCGCTTCGCCTCCACCCCCCCGTCCCTCTCCCCGACCTTCATCTCCCGCTTCCTGCAGCAGCTCCGGATCGAGGGCGGAGCGCTGCCAGCTGTGACGCGGCTGGAGCAGTGGATCGCGGAAGAGGCGCTGAGCGGAGAGGAGGCCACGGCCCGGACCACGGGGCGGCTGGCGCTCACCCAGGTGATGATGGCCAACAGCATCACCAGCCTCCGCGACATCGGGCAGATGGACTGGCGCACGTTCGTGGAGCAGCAGAGCCGGGTGGAGACGCTGCTCCGTGCCGACCCCTCCGGCTTCTACCCGCGCATGACCTTTGCCACCCGGGACCGCTACCGGCACGTGGTGGAGCGCATCGCCCGGCGCACCCGGCTCACCGAGACGGCGGTGACGCGGATCGCCCTCGAGTGCGCCACCACGGGCCAGCAGGCGGCGGACCTCGACCCGCGGCAGGCCCATGTCGGCTACTACCTGATCGACGACGGGCTCCCCCTGCTGGAGCAGCGTACCGGCTACCGGAAGCGCTGGGGCGAGGCGCTCGAGCACCTGGCGCGCCGCTTTCCCAGCGTGGTGTTCGTGGGCGGAGTGGTCAGCGCGACGCTGCTCGCGCTCGCAACGCTCTTCTGGCTGGGCGGGCCGGCGGCGCGGCAGGAATGGCTGCTGCTGATCCTGCCCGGCCTGATCCTGGCCAACGACATCGCCGTCAGCGTGATCAATCAGCTGGTCACCGGGTTCCTGCCGCCGAGGAGCCTGCCCAAGCTCGACCTCCGGGAGCACGGCGTCCCGCCGGAGTTCCGGACCGCGGTGGTGATCCCGACGCTGTTCGGGAGTGTGGAGGCCGTGCGCGAGGCGCTGGACAACCTCGAGGTGCAGTTCCTCGCCAACCGGGAAGCCCACCTGCACTTCGCGGTGCTGAGCGATTTCACCGACTCGGCCACCGAGACCCGACCCGACGACGCCGCCGTCCTCGAAGCCGCGACCGATGGCGTCCGCGCCCTCAACGCCCGCTACGCCCCGGCCACCCGCGATGCGTTCTATCTCTTTCACCGCCCCCGGCGCTGGAATCCGCGCGAGGGGGTGTGGATGGGCTGGGAACGCAAACGCGGCAAGCTGGCGGAGTTCAATCGCTTCGTGCTGGATGGCGCGGCAGGGGCGTTCACGGTGACGGTGGGCGACCTGACGCCGATCCGGAGCGTCCGCTACGTCATCACCCTCGACGCCGACACCGCGCTCCCGCCCGACGCGGCACCGCTCCTGGTCGGGGCGCTGGCGCATCCCCTGAACCGGGCCCAGTACGACCCCGCGCTGGGACGGGTGGTCCGCGGCTACGGCATCCTGCAGCCCCGGGTGGGCGTGTCGCTGGCGAGCGCGCACCGGTCGGTGTTCGCCGCGATCCACTCGGGCCATCCCGGCGTGGACCCCTACACCACGGCGGTCTCGGACGTCTACCAGGACCTGTACGGCGAGGGGAGCTTCACCGGAAAGGGCGGCTACGACGTGGCGGCCTTCGAGCGCGCCACCCACGGCCGCTTCCCGGAGAACACCCTGCTCTCCCACGACCTGATCGAGGGCAGCTTCGCCCGCGCCGGCCTCGCCACCGACGTGATCGTCTACGACGACTATCCCAGCCGCTACCTGACCTACACCCGCCGCAAGCACCGCTGGATCCGGGGCGACTGGCAGCTGCTCCCCTGGCTCACCAGCACGCGTGCCGGGACCGGACGGCCCCGAACCCAACCGGCTCTCGCTGCTCTCCCGCTGGAAGATCTTCGACAACCTGCGGCGCAGCACGCTGGAGGCGACCCAGCTCGTCTTCCTCGCGATCGGCTGGACTCCTCCTTCCCGGCGACCCGCTCCGCTGGACCCTGCTCGGCCTCGGCGCGGTCGCCGCCCCGTGGGTCATCTCGATCCTGCTCGCCGCTGCTGCGCCCGCCGCTGGACCGGTCGTGGCGAGCCTACTACGGCGCGGTCGGCCGCGATGCCGTCACCAGCGCCCAGCAGCTCGGGCTCGCACTGGTCTTCCTGGCGCACCAGGCGTGGATCTCGGTGGACGCGATCGGGCGGACGCTGTGGCGGATGGGGGTGTCCCGGCGCCTGCTGCTCGAGTGGCAGACCGCCTCGCTGGTGGAGGGAGAGAGCGCCGGGTCGTTCGGGAAGGCGTGGCGCGCGATGTGGCCCGCCGTGGCGGTGGCGCTGGTCGTGCTGTTCCTGGTCTGGTGGCGGGCCGACGACGGCGGGGCCGGCCGGGCCGCCGTGGCAGCTCGCGCTCGCGGTGCTGCCGCTGCTGCTGGCGTGGCTCGCCTCGCCGGCCGTGGCCCCCGCCCTGAGCCGGCCGCCGACGCCGGCCGGACGAGCGGCTCGCGCCGGACGCCGCGGGCCAGGGCACGCCGCTACGCGCTGCTCCACTGGCGCTACTTCGACCGCTTCGTGAGCGCCGAGACCCACTGGCTGGCGCCGGACAACTTCCAGGCTGAGCCGGAGCCGGTGGTGGCGATGCGCACCTCGCCCACCAACATCGGCCTGCAGCTCCTCGCGACGATGAGCGCGCACGACCTGGGCTTCCTCACGCTGGAGCAGCTGCTGCGCCGGCTGGAGCTGGCCTTCGCATCGCTCGCGGCGCATGCGCCGCTTCCGGGGGCACTTCTACAACTGGTACGACCTCCACGACCTGAGCGTGCTCGAGCCGGCGTACATCTCGACGGTGGACAGCGGCAACCTCGCCGGGCACCTCATCGCGCTCCGGCAGGCCTGCCTCCTCGCCGCCGACGAGCCGCTGCTCGACCCGCGACGCTGGCAGGCGCTCGAGACGGCGATCGGGCTGGCGGAGGAGCGGGTGCGGGCGCTCCCCGGCCCGGCGGCGGTCCTGCGGGAACTTCGCGCGGCCGGCGTGGCGCTCGCGGCCTCGCGCCGGGCGCCGCAGTCGGCCGCATTGCTGGCCGAGGTCGTACCGTTCCTCGAGCGCGCCGGGGCGCTGCTCGCCGCGGCCCCGCTCGAGGAGGCCGAGCGGGCCCACGCCGGGGAGTGGATCGGATGGAGTCTCCAGCTGCTCGCCGCGCACCGCGCGCTGGGCCGCCAGCCTGGGAGCGCGGCCGGAGGTGACGCTGCAGCAGCTGGCGGAGCAGGGATCGGCCGAAGCCGCGCGGCTCATCGCCCGGCTGGAGGCGATCGCGGAGCGGGCCTACCTGCTGGCGATGGAGATGGACTTCCGCTTCCTCTTCGACCCCAACCGGAAGCTGTTCGCCATCGGCTTCCAGCAGGCCTCACACTCGCTCGACGGCTCCTACTACGACCTGCTCGCCTCCGAGGCCCGGCTCGCCAGCTTCATCGCGGTGGCCAAGAACGATGCGCCGGTCGAGCACTGGTTCCACCTCGGCCGGTCGCTGACCTACGCCGCCGGGGCGCCCGCGCTGGTGTCGTGGAGCGGCAGCATGTTCGAGTACCTGATGCCGGCGCTGGTCATGCGCGCCTTCCCCCACACGCTGCTGGCGCAGACGGCCGACGGGGCGCTGGCGCGGCAGCGGGCCTACGGCGCGCGAGCGGGACGTGCCGTGGGGGGTGAGCGAGAGCGCCTACAACGTCCGCGACCGGCACGCGACCTATCAGTACCGCCCCTTCGGCGTGCCGGACCTCGCCCTCAAGCGAGGCCTCGGCCGCGAACTGGTGGTGGCGCCCTACGCCTCGCTGCTCGCCGCCATGCTCGATCCCCGGGCGGCGCTCGACAACCTCGAGGAGCTCGAACGACTCGGCGGCGCTCGGGCCCTACGGCTTCCGCGATGCGCTCGACTACACCCGCCCCGACCCCAGATCAGCGCTTCGCCGTGGTCCACACGTACATGGCGCATCACCTGGGCATGGGGCTGGTGGCCCTCACCAACGTGCTCGGCGGCCACCTCTGGCAGCGGCGCTTCCACGCCGACCCGCTGGTGCGCTCGGCGGAGCTGCTGCTGCACGAGCGGATCCCCCGCCGGCTGGTCCTGCACAAGCCCCAGGACGACCGCGCCGACACCGCCCTGCCGGAGACGGAGCCGGAGCTCCCGGCGGTGCGCCAGATCGACACGCCGGACACCACCCATCCGCACGTGGCGCTGCTCGGCCACCAGCCCTACACGATCATGGTCACCCACTGCGGCGGCGGGTACAGCCGCTACGAGTCGCTCGCGGTCACCCGCTGGCGCTCCGACGGCAGCCGGGACGCCACCGGGCAGTTCTGCTACCTCAAGGATCTCGGCAGCGGCCGCGTCTGGTCAGCCGGGCACCAGCCGGTCTGCGCCCCCGCCGACTGGCAGCACGCCTACCTGGCGACCGATCGGGTCACCTTCGACCGCGCCGACGGCGACATCGAGACCCGGACCGAGATCGTGGTGGTCCCGGAGGATGCGGCCGAGGTGCGCCGGGTGACCGTCACCAACAACGGCACCGAACCCGCGGAGCTCGAACTCACCAGCTACGGGGAGCTGGTACTCGCGCCGCCCGACGCCGACCGGGCGCACCCCGCCTTCGGCAACCTGTTCGTCGAGACCGAGTGGCACGCCTGGTGTGGCGCCATCACCGCCACCCGCCGGCCGCGTTCGTCGGAGGAGCAGCCGATCTGGTGCGTGCACGTCGCCGCGACCGGTCCGGAGCTGGTGGGTGCGGTGACCTGCGAAACCGACCGGGCCCGCTTCCTCGGCCGGGGGCGCTCGAGCCGCGACCCGGTGGCGCTGGAACAGGATGGACCGCTCTCGATGACCACCGGTGCCGTGCTCGACCCGATCTTCGCGCTCCGCACGCGGGTGACGCTTGCCGCCGGGGCAATCGGCGTCGGTGGCCTTCACCACCTGCGTCGCGACCAGCCGGGATCAGGCTTTCGCGCTCGCCGACCGCTACCGCGACCCGCATTCGGCCCAGCGGGCCCTCGACCTCGCCTGGACCTCCAGCCAGGCGGAGCTCCGCGAGCTCGATCTCACCCCCACGCTGGCGGCGGTGTTCCAGGAGCTCGCCGGCCAGCTCTTCCACGGCAGCCCGACCCTGCGGCGCGGCGACGGCGGAGCTGCAGCGGTCCGCCGGGTCGCAGCCGCTCCTCTGGGCCACCGGGGTCTCGGGCGACTGGCCCATCCTGCTCGCCACCATCGGCGTCGGCCGACGGCCTGCCGACCCTGCGCCAGCTGCTCGCGGCCCACCGCTACTGGCGCCGGCACGGGATGACCGTGGACCTGGTGATCCTCAACACCCATCCGCCCGACTACCTGCAGGACCTCGCCGACCGGATCACCAGCGCGGTCTACGCGCTGGGCGACTCGGGCTCGGTGGACCGCTCCGGCGGGGTCTTCCTCCGGCGGCGGGACCTGCTCACCGCCGGAGCAGCTCCGGATGCTCCGAGCGACGGCGCGGGTCCACATCCCCTGCGACGGCCGGCCCCTCGGCCGGATCCTGGCCAGCGCCCTGCCTGACGCAGAGCCACCGGACGACGAGAGCGAACCACCGGCGCCCGCCGAGACCCGCGTGCCCGACCGGGGCGATGCCGGCGTGGTGGGGGTGGTGCGGCGCATCGGGGCGCGGCTGCTCGCCCCGCTGGCCGCGATGGCGCTCGGAGCTGGAGCAGGAGGAGCACCGTGGCGGCTCGGACACCCCGGTTTCGCATGCCGCAGAACGGGTTCGGCGGTCTCACGGTGGACGGGGACTACGAGATCCAGGTCGCGGGGGACCGGCTGCCGCCGGCGCCGTGGGCCAACGTGATCGCCAATCCGCACGGCGGCTTCGTGGTCACCGAGCGGGGCGGAGGATTCACCTGGGCGGAGAACAGCTACTTCTACCGGCTCACCCCGTGGCACAACGATCCGGTGAGCGACCCGGTGAGCGAGGTGGTGTACCTGCAGGACGACGAGACCGGCGACCTCTGGTCCGCCACGCCAGGACCGGTACGGACGGCGACGGAGTTCACCGTGCGCCATGGCCCGGGCGAATCCAACTTTGCCCAGCAGCACACCGGGATCAGCGACCGAACTGACGCTCGGCATGGCCGACGACGCGGCGGTGAAGCTCACCCTGCTCCGGGTGACCAACACCGGCACGCGACGCGCGGCGACTCACCCTCACGACCTTCGTCGAGTGGACCCTCGGCGTCCTGCGCGAGCACACCCAGCACCAGGTGCGCACGGCGTACGATCCGGTCGAGGCAGACCCTCTTCGCCCGGAACATTCATTCGATCCCGCGCTTCGCCGGGTGGACCGCCTTTCACGCCATCTCGGAGCCGGTCATCGGCCACACCGGGAGCCGGCGCGAGTTCCTGGGGCGCAACGGGACCAGCGCCAGCCCGGCCGCGCTCGAGCCGGGCGGCCTCCTGCAGGGTATCACGGGGGCGGGCATCGATCCCTGCGCCGCCCTGCAGGTGCGAGCTGGAGCTGGCCCCGGGCGAGACCCGCGAGATCGTCGATGCTGCTCGGCGCCGCCGACGGCGAGGCCGCGCGCGCAAGGCGCTGATCGCGAGCTACCGCGGCGTGGTCCCGGCGCGGGCGGCGCTGGAGCAGAGCGTCGCCGGCTGGGACCGAGCGGCTCTCGGTGATCCGGGTCCAGACCCCCGAGCCGAGCTTCGACGCCATGCTCAACCGCTGGACGCTGTACCAGACGCTCGCCTGCCGGATGTGGGCCCGCTCGGCGCTGTACCAGAGCAGCGGCGCCTACGGCTTCCGCGACCAGCTGCAGGACGTGATGGCGCTCGTCTACGCCGAGCCGGCGCTGGCGCGGGCCCACCTGCTCCGGACGGCGGCGCGGCAGTTCGTCGAAGGGCGACGTGCAGCACTGGTGGCACCCGCAGAGCGGACGCGGGCGTCCGGACCCGGTTCTCCGACGACCTCGCCTGGCTGCCCTATGTGGTGGACCACTACGTCCGGGTCACCGGCGACCGGTCGGTGCTCGACGAGCCGGTGCCCTTTCTCCGGATGCGCGCCCTCGCGCCCGACGAGCACGAGATCTACGACCTGCCGGACGTCACCGAGGAGCGCGCCAGCCTGTACGAGCACTGCCTGCGGGCGCTCTCGCCGGGCCTGCACCACCGGCGGCGCACGGCCTCCCGCTCATCGGGGGCGGCGACTGGAACGACGGGATGAACCGGGTCGGGCACCGAGGGGCGGGGCGAGAGCGTCTGGCTGGCGTGGTTCCTCGCCACCACGCTCACCGGCTACGCCTCACAGCGCCGAGGCGCGGGGCGACGCGACGATCGCGACCGAGTTCCGCCGCCAGGCGGCGGCCTACGTCGCCGCCGTCGAGCAGCAGGGCTGGGATGGCGAGTGGTACCGCCGGGCCTACTACGACGACGGCACCCCGCTCGGCTCGGCGGCGAACGCAGGAGTGCCGCATCGACTCGATTGCGCAGAGCTGGAGCGTGATCTCGGGCGCCGGCGCGGCCCGAGCGGCAGGCGCAGGCGATGCGCTCGCTCGAGCAGCACCTGGTGGACCAGCCCAACCGGCTGCTGCTCCTGCTGACCCTGCCTTCGACCAGACGGCGCAGGATCCCGGCTACATCAAGGGCTACCTGCCCGGAGTCCGCGAGAATGGGGCGCAGTACACCCACGCCGCGCTCTGGGCGGTCCTCGCCACGGCGCTCCAGGGCGACGGCGACCGCGCCTTCGAGCTGTTCCAGATGCTCAACCCGCTCACCCACGCGCGCACCCTGGCCGAGGTCTCGACCTACAAGGTGGAGCCATACGTGGTGGCGGCCGACGTCTACACCGCGGCGGGACAGATCGGCCGCGGCGGCTGGACCTGGTACACCGGCTCGGCGAGCTGGATGTACCGGGTCGGGCTGGAGGGGATCCTGGGATTCAACAAGCGGGGCGACCGGCTGCTCATCGAGCCCCGAGTGCCGGCGGCGTGGACTGAATACTCGATCGAGTACCGCCATGGCCAGAGCGTCTATGCGGTGACCGTGCGGAACGGAACCGGGGCGGCGTGGGGCGCTGCGGCGGTGACCCTGGACGGCGTGACCCTTCCGACAGGCAGCATCCCGCTGGTGGATGACGGCCACCGGCATGAGGTGGTGGTGCGGGCGGTCCTGGTGTGAGTGGGTCGCGGGGTACGCATCTCCACATAGCGCACAACCGTTGTCGGCTGTGGGGCGGGCGTACCGCAACCGGACCCGCGACTCATCCAGAGTTAATTTCGGTGCGACGGTCCGATGCGGACCGGCCCGGGCAAAGATCGCTACGACCGGTCCGCGGCCTCAGCGGCCGCCAGCGGCCGCCTGCACCTGCTGGCCCGCGGCCTTCCAGGCTTCGATCCCGCCCCGGTACCAGAGCACATTCTTGTACCCCATGTTGATCGCCCGGAGCGAGGCGTTGTAGGACATCCAGCAGTGACTCGACAGGCAGTAGAACACCAGCGGCGTTTCCTTGTTGCCCTGGGTGGTCTGGTTGAGGAACTGCCCGAACTCCTGCTGGGTCCGGTCGCTGAACGATCCGGCCTGCGCGGCGGGGACGGCCGGGAGGGCGCCGGGGATCACCTCGGGGCCGCCGAGGATGTCGAAGACGAAGGCGCGGACCTGGTTCCCCTGCAGCAGCGCTACCAGCCCGGGCGTGGTGATCACCTGTCCGCCGGGGATGCTGCTGGGCGTCGGGGCGTGCATGGGGCCGCTGTGCAGCTGGGCGGTGGCCGCCACCCCGAAGTCCTGCCGCTCCGCCTGCATCTGCTGCTCCGCCCCCGGGCCGGGACGCGGCGCATTCGGCGGCGGCGGCGGCCCATACGGCGACCCCGACGGCGGCGCCGGCTGATTCGGTGGGGGCGAGGGCGGAGCGGGCTGCCCGAAGCTGTCCTGTGCCTGTGCGGAGGGAACGGCGAATGCCAGGGCCACGAACGACAGAAGGGCAACGTTCCGCATCGGAGTCTCCCGGTTCATTGGGTCGGCTGGAGCCGCTGACCCTGGATGCCGAGGTCGCGGGCGGGATCGAGGTTGACGTCGTCGGTGAGCAGGAAGCTGCCGTCGTTGAGGCGCCAGGCGTGAGGATACTGGCTGGAAAGCTGCACCGTGCCCCCGGCCACGGGGTCGTTGTAGGTCTCGACCCCGCGGATGCTCTCGACCGTCTCCCGCTGGGTGCGGTCGGAGCTCTCGTTCCGCTGCTGCCAGCCCTGCATCTGCATGTCGCTGATCTCGCGTCCGGTCTGGGCGATGATCTCCGAACGCTCCCGGGCGCCGCGGAGGTTGGTCTCCGCGATCCGGCGGTTACTCTCCATCGCGATCCGGTGTCGCTCGTTGGCGGACTGGATCATCCGCTGGTTCCACTCCGGGCCGAGCCGGACGGAGTTCCTGAGCGCGTCCACTCGGCGGAAGTCGAGCGCGCCATCCGGCGCCCGCATGGCGAAACCGGTGAAGGTCTGGCCCTGCAGCAGCTCGACCCCCGGACCCGCGCCGATGGGAGGAAACTGGGTGTGGGTGAAGGCGGCGACGGTGGAGATGGTCTCCCGCACCGGCTTCCCCGCCACCTGGTAGGCGAGGAGCACCTCGCCCCCCTCCACCCAGCTCCGCATCCCGCCCCCGCCCTGCATGGGGCTGTTGCTGTTGAGCCCCTGGTAGGGCTGGGCCAGGTCGGGCCGGGGCCGGAAGTCCATGATCCGGGCTCCCCGTCGCTCCCGCTGCACGTACCACTCGAGGTACCCCCGCACCGCCGTAATCGGAACCCGGGGACAGGGCACGTTCTGCATCGGGAAGTTGCCGGTACTCCAGCGCTCGGCGGGGATGAACTGCATGGCGCCCATCCCGTCCGGCGCCGTGGCCTTCCAGTTGAACTGGTGCGCTTCACCGCACTGGTTCATCGGGTTCCACGCCACCTGCCCTTCCGGTCGCCAGCCGGCAGGCATCAGGACCGTGGCCGCCACCAGCGGTTTCTCGAAGCCCTGCCGGTCCATGACCTGGACCGGCTGGACCCGAAAGGCCCCGGCCGGGAGCGGCTTGGCCCCCGCCTGGGCGGCGAGGATCGCGGGATTGGAGGTACAGCAAGCGGCGGCGAGCAGGACTGTTGCACGAATCTTGGCGCGGACGAGCATTCGCCTCTCCCCTGAGCGGGTCCGGTGTACCTGTAGAATGGGCCCGGACGGGCGTTCAGGGAAGGGCGACTCCGGCTACTCGGCGGAAGGCGGAGTGCCCCCTGTCATCGCGAGGAGGCCCCACAGGGCCGACGAAGCAATCCCTGGGAGAGTGCACCCAGGGGCTTGCTCCGGCCGCTCCGCGGCCTCGCAACGGCCGGCGGGGTGGCGACGAACCCGAGGACCTCCCTCTCGGCGGCCGGTTCAGCTCGCGCCGAGCGGCTGAATCGCCACCCGGCCGCGGTGCTTGAGGTGCGGGTTGGTCCGGGCGATGGCGCGCGCGTCGTCGAGCGTCGGGGCCACGATGATGAAATACCCGGTGAGCGCGCCGGGCGGAGCCGGCACCGCCGCGTCCTGGATCATGCCGTCCGGTTCGAGCACCGTCCGGTCCGGCAGCAGCTCCGCGCCGTCCACCAGCTGGTTCCGGGCCGCGAGCGTCATGGCCCAGTCGCGATACTCCGCCACATACGCTTCTTCGTGGCCCGGTGCCGGGCCCTCGAACGTCGCATCCTCATAGAGCAGCAGCATCCACCGGTTCCCCGGCGGGGCGCCGGGACTGACGCTCGTCGGCGCCGTCTGCCGCCCCAGGAAGAAGGAGGCGAGTGCCGCAGCGATGGCGAGTGGCCAGGCGGCCCAGCTTCGCTGGCGCCGCAGCATGCCGCGCGCCGTCAGTGACTGTACCACCCGTTCCTCCAATTCTGCGGGCATGGTATGGTCCTCGCCCAGCCGCCGCAGCGGCTCGGGCCGGTGATCGGGATCGTCGTAGGGCGCGGTCATGCCGGCCTCCCATCGGGTTCAAGCCAACGCCGCAGACTCTGCCGGGCGCGCGACAGCTGACTCTTGGATGTCCCTACGTCGATGCCGAGCAGGGTGGCGATGTCTTCGTGGGTGTAGCCCTCGACGTCGTGCAGCACCACCGCCGCACGATAGCCCGGGGGCAGTGCGGCGATGGCCTCCCGGAGATCCAGCCGCTCGTCGAGGTGTACCGGTCGCGACTCGGCGTCCGGCAGTCCGGTCACGCTCCCGCCTTCGCGGGCCCACTCGCGCTGCAGCTCGCGGACCCGGTTGATGAGGAATCCGGTGAGCCAGGTGGCGAGGCTGGAGCGCCATTCAAAGCTGCCGAACTTCGCGGCCGCCCGGAGCCAGGTGTCGTGCACCACATCCTCGGCCACGCCACCCCGGTCGTCGGTGAGCCGGAGCGCCACGCGATAGAGCCTGGGGGTGTGCCGCCGGTAAAGGACGCGAAATGCCCGCTCGTCGCCCTGGTTGAGCACGGCGGCCACCAGCTCGCGGTCGGAGGGATATCGGTCACGGGCGCCCGGTGGCCGCAGCGACAGGAACGAACTCCGGCACCACCACCATCAGGTTGGCCGTCGGCTTGCCAGGGTCAACCACCAGACCCGCGGAAAGGTCGGGGTCGGCATGATGGCCGACCTGCCGGTTGGTGAGGTAGGGATAGTAGATCATGAGATGGGGGCTCCACTGGCCGGCGGGTTCGCCATCATCGCCGATCAGATCTTGCCCTGCGGACATCATGTACGCAACCGCCAGCCGGCTCGGTAGCCGGAAGGTGCCATCCATGAGCCTGCGGGCAATCTCCGCCTCGACCTGGTCGGCGGCCATGCCACGATGCAGCAGCTCGGTGCGCCGCATCTCCATCGGCATGATGGTGGCGGCGGCCTCCTCGTCGAAGCACTCCGGCTCGAGTGAAGCGGGCCAGCTCCGATTCACCAGGCAGACCACGGCGGTGGAACCCGAGTCGGCCACGATCCAGCCCGTCGCGGACCAGACGTAGATCCGCGCCGACGCGGAAACGGAGGCCGGCGCCGCACTCCGGGCGAGGGCGATCTCCCGGTCCCGTGGCATCAGGGCCCGCGGTCCGGGCCGACCCGCTCCGGCGGTCTGGGCGGAGGCGGAAGAGGCGAGGCTGAGGGCGAGCAGGGCGAGGACGATAGGGCGCATGGGAATCGGGGTAGGGGTTGGGCCGTCGGGCGGTCGGTCTGCACACTAGTGGCTGGGCGGGTGGGAAAGGTTGCGCGCGAAGGTCGCCGGGAGAGGCGCGCACGATGGGGGCCCGTAGGAGTAGGCCACCGGAGAGACCCTTCCCGCCGTGGCGACCGATCAGCCAAACACGGCCCCGGGCCCCGCACGGTCGAGTCACCCAGAGTCGCCCAGCGACCGCGCTGGCGCTCCCCCGCGTAGTCCCCCATCTTCAGCCCCCATGACCCTCCCCACCCGGCTCAGCGAAGCGCTCGCCGATCGCTACCGGCTCGAGCGCGAACTGGGTCGGGGCGGCATGGCCACCGTCTACCTCGCCGCACGACCTCAAGCACGAGCGCAAGGTGGCGGTGAAGGTGCTCACGCCCGAGCTGGCTGCGGTGGTCGGCGCCGAGCGGTTCCTGTCCGAGATCAAGACGACGGCCAACCTGCAGCATCCGCACATCCTGCCGCTGCACGACTCGGGCGAGGCCGACGGTTTTCTCTTCTACGTGATGCCCTACGTGGAGGGCGAGACGCTCCGCGACCGGCTCGAGCGCGGGAGAAGCAGCTCCCGGTCGAGGACGCCCTCGGATCGCCCGCGAAGGTGGCCGACGCGCTGGACTACGCGCACGGCCGACGGTGTGGTCCACCGCGACATCAAGCCGGAGAACATCCTGCTCAGCCGGCGGGCCAGCGCGCTGGTGGCGGACTTCGGCATCGCTCTCGCGGTGAGCCGGAGCGCCGGCGGCAGCCGGATCACCGAGACCGGCATGAGCCTCGGCACGCCCCACTACATGAGCCCCGAGCAGGCCACGGGCGAGCGGGAGATCCCGCCCGCTCCGACGTCTACGCGCTGGGCTGCGTGCTCTACGAGATGCTGACCGGCGAGCCGCCGTTCACCGGGGCCAGCGCCCAGGCCATCCTCGCCCGGGTCCTCACCGAGCACCCCCCGCCCGTCACCCGCCAGCGTAGGACCGTGCCCGCGAATGTGGAGGGGGCCGTGGCCAGGGCGCTGGAGAAGCTGCCGGCCGACCGCTTCGAAACCGCGGCCGAGTTCTCGGAGGCGCTGCTGGGCCAGGGACCGACGAGGACCACCCGGACAATAGGTGCGGCGAAGCCGGTGAGCCCGGCAGCCCGGCGAACGTGGCGCATCGTTGCAACAGTTGCAATCGTGGCGTCCGCGCTCGCCCTCTGGGGCTGGTTCCGGCCGGAGCCGCCCCCGCCGGTCCGCCGCTACAGCATGGGCATCCCCCCCAATCAGACGATGCAGCAGACGGTCCTGGGCATCAACCTCGCCCTCTCCCCGGACGGCAACCAGCTGGTCTACCTCGGGCCCGGCGACGGCGGCGGGCAACTCTGGCTCAGGGATCGGGACAAGCTCGATGCCACGCCCATTGCGGGGACCAACGGCGCGCTCGATCCGTTCTTCTCGCCGGATGGGAAGCAGATCGCCTTTTCCACGGGCGCGGTGTTCGACCTCAAGGTCATCCCGGTGGGCGGCGGTCCGGCGGTGACCATAGCGCAGCCGGGCCCGGATCGGGCGGCGGCGCGGCGTGGAGCTCGGACGGCTGGATCTACTTCGACACGCCCCAGGGCCTGGCCCGGATCCGGGGCAGCGGAGGTGAACCGGAGCCGTTCCTGGCGTACGACAGCGCCGGCGGAGAGCTGGGCCACGCCTGGCCCGACGTGCTTCCGGGTGGCAAGACGCTGCTCTACCGCTCCAGGCGGAACCTGGAGCCCGAAGACTTCGACCTGATGGCTCTCAACATCGCCACGCGGCAACGGAAGGTGCTCACCAAGGGCCTGGTGGCGCGGTACGTGGAGCCGGGATATGTCGCCTTCGTCCGCGCCGACGGCGCCCTCATGGCCGCGCCGTTTGACGCCGGGAAGCTCGAACTGACAGGACCTGCGGTACCGCTCCTCGAGGGGGTGATGACCAAGACCTTCGGGTCGGTGGACCTGGCCATTTCCCCGGAAGGCACCCTGGCCTATGCGCCGGGCGCCGCCGAAGCGGCCGAGGGAATCGGTGAGCTGGTCTGGGTTGACCGGGACGGCGCCACCCGGACGGTGCTGCCGCAGCTCCGTTTCACACCTTCAGGCAATCGCAGCATCGCGCTCTCCCCCGACGGGACCAGGCTCGCGGCGGACGTGCTGGGGTCCCGTGGGCCGGACATCCGGGTCAAGCAGCTGCCGTCGGGTCCGTTCACCCGGCTCACATTCGACGGCACCCAGAACTTCCGTCCCAGCTGGACCGCCGACGGCAAGTCGGTGATCTGGATCTCAAACCGCGACAGCGCACCACTCAGTGTGTGGCGGCAGCAGGCCGACGGCGCCCGGCCGCCCGAACTGCTGCTCCGCGGCACCGGGGGCGGAATCCAGGAGGCTGTGCTTTCGCGGGACGGCAAATGGCTGGTGTTCCGCACCACCGAGGCGGGCAATCGCGACATCTACGCAGTCCGCCCGGGCGCCGACACGACCCGGATCCCGCTGCTGGTGGGACGGTTCAACGAGGATGGGATTGCCCTCTCCCCTGACGGGCGGTGGCTGGCGTACAGCTCGGACGAATCGGGCCGGGTGGAGGTGTACGTCAGGCCCTTCCCCGACGTCAACTCCGGCCGGTGGCAGATCTCGGGTGGCGGGGGCTACGCCGCCGCCTGGTCGCACAGCGGCCGGGAGCTGTTCTTCGTGGGTCCGGCCGGCCAGATGATGGTATCAGAGGTGCGGACCACCGGAAGCTTCCAGCCCGGCGAGCCGCGGCAGCTGATCGCTCCGCAGTCCCAGATCATGGCCTCTGTGGTGGTCCCCAACTACGCCATCACCCCCGACGACCGGCGCTTCCTGATGGTCCGGCTGGGCACAGCCACTGCGGCGCCGGGCGCGGGCCAGCTGGTGGTGGTGGATAACTGGCTCCGGGAGTTTCGGGCGAAGGTGAGGGGGAAGTAGGCGATTGGGCGATTGGGCGATTGGGCGATTGGGCGAGCGGAAGGTCGCGAGAAGAAGGGACGCTGCGGAGAGGGAGGGTCGGAGGGCGCGTAGGCGCGAGACGGACCAACTCACCCGGGCACCCGCGCCTCCAGCGCCTGGAGACCCTCTTCCTCCGTGGCGTCCCGATCCACATCCGCGGCCTCGGCGTGGCGGCCCGATGCCGGAAGTCTGCTTCGGCCACTCCGCGATCTCGCGAATCCGAAGGCGCGCCTCCACCAGCACGACCGATCGCCGACGCCAGGTCGGGCTTCAGCTTGAGGATCGGCAGCACCGGGTCCTCCTTCAATTTCTTCATTCGGGCCGGCGCGTTCTTGATGGTGAACTGCTTCGGGTCCAGCTTCCCCCCGACCTCCTTCCATAGCAGCGGCATCGACACCGGCGCCCCCGGCTCGGGGCGCACACAGAACGGGGCGGCGATCAACTGCCCGCGGCGGTTCTGCAGGTAGTCCAGGTACACCTTTGCGCCCCGGCTCCGGATCGTCCGGGTGATCGTGGCGATCTTCCCGTGCTCGCGAATCACCAGCCGGGCGAGCAGCTCGCCCAGGTTCTTGGTCTCCTCCCAGGTGCACTGCCCGCCCAGCGGGATCATCACGTGCAGCCCGCTCTTCCCCGTGGTCTTGATGAACACCGGGAGCCCGGCGTCCTCACAGATCTGGTGCAGCGCCTTCGCGATGGTGATCACGTCGCTGAACGGCGCCTCCTTCGGATCCAGATCCACCACGCACCAGTCCGGCTGCTCCAGCGACCCCACCCGGCTGGGCCACAGGTGCAGCGGGATCGAACCGAGATTCGCCAGGAATAGCAGCGTGTCCAGGTCGTCGCACACGATGTAGCGGATCTCCCGTCCGGCGTCCTCGCTCCAGATCGGTTCGGTGCGCACCCATTCCGGGGTGGACGGCGGCGCATCCTTCTGGTAGAACGACTTGCCGTCGAATCCCGTCGGGGTAGCGCGTCAGCACGACGGGCCGGTCGCGGAGATAGGGCAGGAGCCAGGGCGAGATGGCGCGGTAGTACTCGACGAGGTCTCCCTTGGTGTACTTGTCCTCCGGCCAGTAGGTCTTGGTGAGGTTGGTGAGCAGGATGGGGATCCGAGGGGGCGGCTCGGTGGCCGGAGAATCAGGCGGTTGGGCGGTTCGGCGCTTGGACCGACCGGTCCCTCGTCCGGTGCCGGACGGGGAGACAGGTCGGTGGATCGCGGGGTTGGCAGGGCCTCGCCACGACCCGCCGACCCGCCGGACACCGTCCCCGGCCCGCTGAGCAGAGTTCGCGCGACCGCGCTTCGCCTTGGCGGCGGAGCCGGGGTACGCCGAATCCGCGATGCATTCCTCCGGCTACTTGTCCTCCCGCCACCGGACGAACACCGGCTGCCGCAGCAACCCTTCCTTGGTCCACTCGGTGAACCGTACCTCCGCCACCCGCCGCGGCTCCACCCAGGTCGAGCCCTTGGCATCGCCGGGGATGCCGATGGCAGGTGGCGTCTTTCTCCGCTCGGCCTCCAGCTCTTCCCGCAGCGCCTCCAGCTCCCGGTCGGTGAAGCCGCTCCCCACCCGGCCACAGTAGCGGAGGCGATCGTCCACGTAGTGCCCCACATGGAACGCGCCGATCGCAGCCCGGCTCCCCTTGGGCGCGGTGAAGCCGATCACCGCCAGGTCGGCGGTCTTGGCCGCGCGGAGCTTGAGCCAGGACGGGGAGCGGCCGCTCCGGTAGGGCGAGTCGGCCCGCTTGGCCACCAGCCCCTCGAGCCCCATCCGCTCCACCTGCTGGTAGAACCCCTCGCCCTCCTGCTCGACGTGATCGAGGTAGCGCACCGCCCCCACCACCGGCACCACCTGTTGCAGCAGCTCCTTCCGCCGGGTGAGCGGCACCGCACGGAGATCGTACGGGCCAAGGGCGATCAGGTCGAAGGCGAACAACGACACCGGGCAGCTCCACCTCGGCGCGCCTGACATCGATGGGGCGGCTGATGCGCGCCCGCTGCTGCAGCCGGCCGAAGCTGGGGCGACCGGCCTCGTCGAGCGCCACGACCTCGCCGTCAATGATCACGTGGGAGAACGGGAAGCGACGCAATGGAGCGGGCCGAGTTCGGGAAAGCTCCGGGTGAGGTCGTTGCCGTTCCTGCTTCGGAGCCGGACCTCGGCGCCGTCCTTCTCCGCCAGGATCCGGTAGCCGTCCATCTTGAGCTCGAAGATCCAGCCCGGCTTGCTGAAGGGAGCCGTCGGCGGTCTCGCACAGCATCAGCTCCACGCCGACGGCAGAGACGGCGCGCTTCACCGCCTCCTTGGGGAGCGTGGCGAGGAGCGGCGTCTCGATGTCCTTGCCGGATTTCACGTCTTCCACCAGCCGGCCGGAGAGCACCGAGCCCTCCGGCACCGGGCGGCCGCCGGGGGTGTGGTAGCGGTCGCGCTCCTTGATGAGCAGCCACTCCCGGTCGCCCTTCTTGAGCTTCACCAGGGTCCAGTTGCCGTGGAGCTTGTAGCCGTCCAGCCGGAAGAGCAGCTTGCCCTTGCGGAGCCCCTCGACCGGATCCTCGATCGCGGTCCAGCGGCCGCGGTCCCAGAGGATCACCCCGCCGGCGCCGTAGTTCCCCTCGGGGATGACGCCCTCGAAGTCGCCGTATTCGATGGGATGGTCCTCCACCAGCACGGCGAGCCGCTTGTCCGCCATATCATAGGAGGGGCCCTTGGGGACGGCCCAGGAGCGGAGCACCCCGTCCATCTCCAGGCGCAGGTCGAAGTGCAGGTGGCGGGCGGCGTGCTTGTGGATCACGAACAGCCGCCCGGAGCCACCCGCCACGGCGCCGGTGGGCTCCGGGGTGCGGTCGAGGCTCCGCTTCTCTCGGTAGGTGGCGAGCAGGTCTCGCCCGCTGGGATTGTTTGGCAAGTTGTTACCAGTATGCAACTTGGAGCCGGAGACCTCAAGTAACTCCCTTGCGCCGGTACCGGCGGGTTCATATAGTAGGCGTCCCCTCCTCCTGCTGGTAGAGTGCCCCATGGCCGCACGTTCCATCGGCTCGGCGACGATCTCCTTCGGGCTGGTCTCGGTGCCGGTCAACCTGTATTCCTCCAGCGAGTCCGCCGCGAGCATCTCCTTCAACATGGTGCACAAGAGCTGCGGTACCCGGCTCAAGCAGCAGTACACCTGTCCCAAGGACAACGTGGTGGTGGAGAAGGACGACATCGCCAAGGGCTACGAGTTCTCCAAGGGGCAGTACGTGCTGTTCTCCCCGGAGGAACTCAAGGCGCTGGACGAGAAGGCCAACAACGCCATCGAGATCAACGAATTCGTGCCGCTGGACCAGGTGGACCGGATCTACCTGGAGAAGGCCTACTACCTGGGGCCTGACAAGGGCGGAGACCGCGCCTACCAGCTGCTCACCCGGGCGCTCGCGGAGACCGGGCGGGCCGGCGTCGGGCAGTACGCGGCGCGCGGCAAGCAGAACCTGGTGCTGGTGCGGCCGTTGGGAGATGTGCTGGTGATGGAACAGCTCCATTACGAGGGGGAGCTGCGCTCGTCCAAGGAGGTGCCGCTGCCGGAGACCACGGTCAAGGACGCGGAACTCAAGCTGGCCTGCCAGCTCATCGAGCAGAGTTCGGTGGACATCTTCGATGCCTCCCGCTACGAGGACAAGGTGCGGACCCGGGTGCTCGAGGCCATCCAGGCCAAGGTGGACGGGCAGGAGATCGTGTCCGAGGCGCCGGCGGCGGAGGAGCACAAGATCGTCGACCTGATGGAGGCGCTGAAGGCGAGCCTCAGCAAGTCGGGCCACGGCGGCAGCGACAAGAAGCCGGCGCTCAAGATCGTCAAGACCGAGGCCAAGGCCAAGAAGACCAAGAAGGCGGCGCGCGGCTGAAGGCGTACTCGACGGCGGATGTGGCCCGGCTGCTCGGGCTCTCACCGCGGCAGGTCAGGTCCCTCGCGCGGGGCGGCTTCCTGCTGCCCACCCGCGGCCCCCGCAACACCTACCGCTTCTCCTTCCAGGACCTGGTTCTGCTCCGGACCGCCAAGTCGCTGAGCGATGCCCGGGTGCCGGCCCGCCGAGTCAGGCGGGCGCTGCGCGAGCTGGCGCGCACCCTGCCCCGCGGCCGGCAGCTCTCCGAGGTGCGGCTCCAGGCCGACGGCCAGCGGGTGGTGGTGCGGGACCGGGACCAGCTGTGGCAGCCGGAATCGGGGCAGCTGATCTTCGACTGGACGGTGGCCCCGCTGGCGACGCGGGCGGCGCCGATCGCCCGGCGGCACGCCCGCCGGGTGATGGAGCGGGACGCGGAGCACTCCAGCGATGAGTGGTTCGACTTGGGGCTGGACCTGGAGGCGGTGGACCTGGGGGAAGCGCTGGTGGCCTACGCCAAGGCGCTGGAGCGGGAGCCGGAGCATGCCGACGCCCACGTGAACCTGGGCCGGCTGCTGCAGATGGTGGGAGAGATGGAGGAGGCGGCCAATCACTACCGGGAGGCGCTGCGCCACGCGCCCACCCACGCCACCGCCGCCTTCAACCTGGGCACGCTGCTCGAGGACCAGGGCAAGCTGCCCGCCGCCATCGCCGCCTACGAGCGGGCGATCGCGATTGACAACCGGCTGGCGGATGCGCACTTCAATCTGTCGCGGCTGTACGAAAAGGCCGGAAAGAAGCAGGCGGCGTTCCAGCACCTGAGGACGTACCGGGAGCTGGTGGTGGGGTAGCGGTAGAGGGATGGGCACCGACGCACGGGGGTGGGTAGGGTGCGTGGTGCGTGGCGTGGGCGAAGGGCAACCAGGGTTCCGCGTCGGCCGTCGGGCCGCAAGGGACAGGTGAGACCGCCTAGCGGCGCCTCCGGCCTCGCTCCACCCCGGATGCCCGTCGCCACCTCGCGGATCGTCCCGACCGTCTGACCGCCTGACCGCCTGACCGCCTGACCGCCTGACCGCCTGAACCTCGAAAGGACACCCCACAATGCAAGTCCTCGCCGGCACCAGCGGCTGGTCGTTCAAGGAGTGGAAGGGCGGGTTCTATCCCAAGGGCCTGCCCGACGACCAGATGCTGACCAGCTACGCCAGCCGCCTGCCGACGGTGGAGGTGAACAACACGTTCTACCGGATGCCCAAGGAGAAGGTGCTGCTGGGGTGGGCGGAGGCGGTACCCGAGGGGTTCAAGTTCTCGGTCAAGGCGTCGCAGCGGATCACCCACCACGCCCGGCTCAAGGACGTGGCGGACAACCTGCAGTATTTCCTGCGGGTCTGTTCCTCACTGGGGGAGCGGCGCGGGCCATCGCTCTTTCAGCTTCCGCCCAACCTCAAGGCTGACCTGCCGCTCCTCACCGACTTCCTGGCGCTGCTGCCCCACGGCTGGCGGGCCACCATGGAGTTTCGTCACCCGACCTGGTTCACCGACCCGGTCTATGATGCGCTCCGCGCGAAGGACGTGGCCATGACCATCGCCGAGCAGGATGATTTCGAGGTCCCGGTGGTGGCCACGGCGACGTGGGGCTATCTCCGCCTGCATCGCTCCAGCTACGACGAGGCCCGGCTCAAGCACTGGGCGGCGGAGATCCGGAAACAGCCGTGGCAGGAGGCGTTCGTGTACTTCAAGCACGAGGGCGAGGGAAGCGGGCCGGAGGTGGCGGAGGCGTTTGGGCGATTGGGCGATTAGGCGATTGGGCGATTGGGCGATTGATGGGGGGGGGCGCTCCGGTCATTGCGATGAGGCCCCGCAGGGGCCGAGGAAGCAATCCCTTCCGGTGTTCACTCCGGGGTTGCTGCGCCGCTCCGAGGCCTCGCAATGACGCAGCCGATCGACGCGGGCCCCCCGGGGGCGCACAGCCACCCGCATCCCTTCGGCGGCCCTCTGCGCCTCTGTGGTCAGCCACGCCACACGTGTGCGCTCGCCCATGCTCGCTCTCGACTCGAATCGCCCAATCGCCTGATACCAGCTCACCCCCTCAGGCCGTCTGCGGCTCCCGCACCCGGATGGGCAGGGTGACCATGGTCTTGCCGGCCCATTGGAGCCGGGTCTGCAGCGCCAGTGCGGTACCGTTGTGCAGCCAGCGCTGCCACCACCGTTCACGCGGAAAGATGAGCTTGCCGGCAAAGAACGTGGCGTGGGGAAACTCCCGGCTGAGCTCCAGGCACAGCTTCTCCCCTTCCTCGACGACATCGGTGCCGATCGCCATGCGAGTGATGGCCGGGAGCGACAGGCTCCCGGCCAGGGTGACATAGCGCTCCAGAGTCTGCTCGGTGCGCCGGCGCACCTCCGCCACCGCATCCTCGCGGGCGAAGTCGCCGGAATCGAGCACCCCTACCGACACGAAGACAAGGCCGCGGTAGTGCCCCGGGAAGGCCCGGAGCAGGTTCAGGACCGTGTGAACGCCCACCCCGCCGTAGCTCTCCACCAGCACCACGGCCACCGGCTGGCCACGTTGCGGTTCGACCGGGGCGGGCGCGGCGTCGTGGAGGGGCAGTTCCTCAAGCTCCTGGTAGAGCGCGTCCAGCCGGCGGGCCGAGGCGCGGTAGTGCCGCCGGACCAGGGCGGCGAGGGCGATCACCACGCCAGTGATCAGCAGGGTCAGCCACCCGCCCTCGAGGAACTTCTCCGTGACGGTGACCGCAAGGATGGTGGCGCACAGCAGGAGCGCCGTCAGGAACAGGGCCAGGCGCCGCCGCCACGGAGATGGCGATCCCCGCCGCCGCCACCAGAAGCCGCACATGCCCAGCATGGAGAGGGAGAAGGTCAGGAAGACATTGATGCTGTACATCACCACCAGCATGGCGACGCTGCCCTGGGTGTAGAGCAGCGCCGCGAGTGCGGCGAGGGTCATGAGGAGGATGCCGTTCCGGGCGGTGAGCCGGTCGGAGAGAGCGGCAAAGCGGTGCGGCATCCAGGAGTCGAGGGCCATGTTGGCCAGGACCCGCGGGCCGTCCAGGAACCCGGCCTGCGCCGCGACCACCAGCAGCATGGCCTCGGCTAGCAGGGTGAGGACGATGAAGGTCCCGCCGAGCGGAAGGTCTTGCACCACCCGCGCGACCAGCACCGCGTTGAGGGTCTTGCCGGGGACCGGCGTGAGTTGCCACAGGAGGTAGCACAACAGCAGCCCCGACGCGGTCACCGCCAGCGACACTCCCATGTAGACCATGGTGCGCTTGGCGGTGGCGACCTTGGGCTCCCGCATCATGGGCACCCCGTTGGAGACCGCCTCGATGCCGGTGTAGGTCCCGCCACCGAGGGAGAACGCCCGGAAGAAGACCAGTAGCAGCCCGCCGATGCCCAGGCTCGCGCTGCCGGACGCGAATCCGTTGCCGGCATCCGCCAGGGTCCGGGGCAGCTCCGGCAGGTGGGAGAGCATCGCGCCCCCGATGAGGAGCGCATGGGTCACCAGGAACAGCAGGAAGACGGGCAGCAGGGTCAGCACCGACTCCCGTACGCCACGCAGGTTCAGCCCGGCGAGCAGCAGCAACAGGGCCAGGTCCACGGGCACCCTCAGCGCATGCCAGCCGGCCGGCAGGAAGCTGAACAGGGCGTCGCCGGCGGCGGCGAGGGAGATGGTGATCGTCAGGATATAGTCCACCAGCAGTGCCGCGCCGGAGACCAGGCCCGCCCGCTCCCCCAGCAGCCGGGTGGCGACGACGTAGCCCCCACCCCCGGTCGGGAATTCCTCGATGATGCGGCGGTAGGCGGCCGAGATCAGCAGCACCGTCGTGGCCATGAGGCCGGCCAGCGGCAGCGCGAGGTACGGGTGTGCTCCGAGCGCCTTGTAGGCCTCCTCCGGTCCGTACGCCGAGGACGACAGCCCGTCGGCGCCGAGCCCGACCCAGGCCAGGAACGGCACCAGGGCGAGGCGGTGGAACAGCCGGCGGTCGGCGAGGTCGTGTGGCGCGCCGAAAATCAGATGTCGGAGGCGACAGCGGCCGGACCACGCTGTGGCCGGCGCCGCATCGGGCAACTTGTTGAGCATGGAATGTCCGGTGCGAATCGGACCCCAACCTCGCTCCTCCCCCTGCCGCCGTCATCCCCCCGGGCGGAAACATTGATACAGCGTTTACGCCCGGTGGAGTAGTTTAGGGACCATGAACGAAGCTCCCCCGGACGCCTCCACGCCCCTCGCCGCCCGGCCTGGCACGCCGCTGCGGGAACATCTGCTGGCGGTCGGGCTGGTGGCTGCCGCGAGTGGAGTGGCCCTGCTGTTCCGGTCACACCTGGCGACGATTGACGTGGCGATGCTGCTGTTGCTGTCGGTGGTCGGGGTCGCGGCGCGCTGCGGCCGGCCGGCGGCACTGCTGGCATCGGTGCTGAGTATCGTGAGTTTCGACGTGCTGTTCGTGCCCCCGTACTACCGGCTGAGCGTGGAGGATGGCGCGTACCTGCTCACCTTCGCGGTGATGCTCATCGTGGGTTTCGTCATGAGCCACCTCACCGCGACCGCGCGGGAGGCCGCCATCAGGCACGAGAGCGCCCGGGCGCTGGTCGAGGCGGAGCGGCTGCGAACCGCGCTGCTGAGTTCGCTGTCGCACGATCTCCGCTCCCCGCTGGCCAGCATCGAGGGAGCGGCAAGCAGTCTGGCCGCGGATACCGGCAGCACCACACCGGAGACCCGGAGGGAGCTGGCCGAGACGGTGCTGGAGGAGTCGCGGCGGATGCACCGGCTGGTCACCAATCTGCTGGACATGGTCAGGGTCGAGAGCGGGACTCTCCAGGTCCAGGCCACCTGGCTGCCGCTGGAGGAGGTGATCGGGGTGGCCCTCATCCGGCTGGACGACCGCCTCGAGGACCACTCGGTGACCGTGACCCTCTCCCCCGCCCTGCCGCTGGTCCTGGCCGACGAACTGCTGCTGGAGCAGGTGTTCATCAATCTGCTCGATAACGCCATTCGGCATACCCCTCCCGGTACCCCCATCGCGGTACGGGCCTGGGCTGAGGACGGTGCGGTCACGGTAGAGGTGGCGGACGAGGGGCCGGGCATCGCCCCGGGGGAGGAGGACGCGATCTTCGGGAAATTCCACCGGGTGCCCCGCCAGCGGCTGACTCCTCCGGCTCCCGGGGCTGGACTGGGACTGACCATCTGCCAGGGAATCATCCGTGCGCACGGCGGCCGGATCTGGGTGGTCCGGGGCACCGGTTCCGGCGCGGTGTTCCGCTTCACCCTGCCGCTGCGGGGGACGCCGCCGGAGGCCCTGCCCGCCGAGCCGGGCGGCGAGGCCCCCTGATGGCTGCGCCGCGCCCGGTGGTGCTGCTGATCGAAGACGAGCCGCAGATGCGCCGGTTCCTCCGGCTCACGCTTGCCAACCAGGACTACAGCGTCATCGAAGCGGCCACCGCCCGGGAAGGGCTGGGTCAGGCCCGTTCCCGGAACCCCGACGTCGTGTTGCTCGACCTGGGCCTGCCCGACGGCGACGGCCTGGAGCTGACCCGTGACCTCCGCCGCCTGGGCCGGATGCCCATCATCGTCATCTCCGCCCGGGGCCGGGAGCAGGACAAGGTGGCCGCCCTCGACCGCGGCGCCGACGACTACCTCACCAAGCCGTTCGGCACCCCCGAGCTGCTGGCGAGGCTCCGGGTGGCACTCCGGCATGCGGCCGTCCCGGTGGATGACAGCGCCGGCCCGGTGTTCCGGAGCGCGGGCATCACGGTAGACCTCGGCGCCCGCATTGTGACCCGGCACGGAGAGCGGCTGCACCTGAGTCCGACGGAATACCGGCTGCTCGCAGCGCTGGTACGTCACGCCGGCCGACTGATGACTCACCGGCAGCTGCTCACGGAGGTCTGGGGGCGGCCCACACCTCGGAGACCCACTACCTCCGGGTATACATGGGCCACCTCCGCCACAAGCTGGAAGACGATCCGGCTCGGCCCCGGCTGCTGATCACCGAGCCCGCCATCGGATACCGGCTGATGGAGCTGACACCGGCGTAGGCCTGCCGGGGGAAGTCGGGTGGCCGAGTCGCTAAGTTCCCCCCATGTCAAACCCCACTCCCGCGGCCCCCGACGCCGAGCCGGGCGGCTTCCCCGCCCGCGTCCGCGCCGCCAGCGAGCTGCTTGAGGCGATCATCGCCGACCGGAGCCTGCTCACCCAGATTTCCCGCGACGAGCAGCACCGCCTGGTCCAGGCCGCCGGTCACGTCTACAGTCCCGACCCCGCTGCCCGACGGCAGCTGGTGCGCGCCACGGTGCGCCGCAGGAAGGCCGAGAAGATCAGCCGCGAGGACCAGATACTGGAGCAGACCGGCATCCGGGCCCTCCGCCGCCAGCCGGTGTACACCAGCCCCAACGTCTTCCCGCCCGAGGGTTTTGAGCAGCGGGACGTTAGCGACGATCCCGACTTCCGCGAGGTGATCGAGCTCCAGCACTGCTACGTCTGCAAGCAGAAGTATTCGGCGATCCACCACTTCTACGACCAGATGTGCCCCGCCTGCGCGGCGTTCAACTTTGCCAAGCGCACGGAGCTGGCGGACCTCACCGGCCGGGTGGCGCTGCTCACCGGTGGCCGGGTGAAGATCGGCTACCAGGCGGGGATCAAGCTGCTCCGCTCCGGCGCCCACCTGATCGTCACCACCCGCTTCCCGCGCGACTCGGCGGCCCGCTACGCCCAGGAGCCGGACTTCGCCGAGTGGGGGCACCGGCTGGAGATCTTCGGGCTGGACCTGCGGCACACGCCGAGCGTCGAGGCCTTCTGCCACGAGCTGCTGGTGACCCGGGACCGGCTGGACTTCATCATCAACAACGCCTGCCAGACGGTGCGCCGGCCGCCCGAGTTCTACGAGCACATGCTGGCGGGCGAGACGGCCGCCGAGCACGCGCTGCCCGCCGAGGCCCGACGGCTGCTGGGGAGCTACGAGGGCTGGCGCGGCGCGCACCTGCATCTCCACGGCACCGCCGCCACGCCGGTGGTGTTCGAGCGGCGGCTGGCCAACCTGGCGGGCCTCGCCAACCCGGCGGAGCTGTCGCAGGTGCCGCTCCTGCCCGAGGAGCGGAACCCCGAGCGGCACCTCTTCCCCGAGGGCCGGCTGGACCAGGACCTGCAGCAGGTGGATCTCCGGGAGCGCAACAGCTGGCGGATGCTGATGGCGGAGGTGCCGTCGGTGGAGCTGCTGGAGGTGCAGCTGGTCAATGCCGTCGCGCCGTTCATCATCAACGCCCGGCTCAAGCCGCTGATGCTCCGCACCCCGGGACGGGACAAGCACATCGTGAACGTCTCGGCGGTCGAGGGCCAGTTCTACCGGAACTTCAAGACCACGCGGCACCCCCACACCAACATGGCCAAGGCCGCGCTCAACATGATGACCCGCACCTCGGCGGCGGACTACCAGGCCGACGGCATTCACATGAACGGCGTGGACACCGGCTGGGTGACCGACGAGGACGCGGCGGAGATCGCGGCCCGGAAGGTGGCGGAGCACCGGTTCCACCCGCCGCTGGACATCGTGGACGGCGCCGCCCGGATCGTGGACCCGATCATCTCCGGGATCAACACCGGCGAGCACGTGTGGGGGAAGTTCCTGAAGGATTACCGGGAGACGGACTGGTAGCCGGCGGGAGGCCGTGGTCCTCCGCCAGCCCGCTACCCGCCGCGTTAACCCGACGGCCCCGCGAGCGAGCCACGCCCGCGGAGTGTCCGCGCAGCAGACTCAGGGCGATGGGCTGTAGAGGCGCGCGTCATGCGGTCCCGTGGCCGTCAGGACGCCGGCCGCGCCCTTGGCCACCCGCCACAGCGCGTGGTCAACCAGGAGATATTTCCCCGGCTCATCCAATCTGAACTCGAAGGTGCTGGCCGCGCCCGGCGGCACGTACCAGGTCTCCTGGTTGGCGCTGTACGTGGCGGGCGATCCGTCGTAGACCCGGTCGAAGATCTCCCCGATCACGTGGAAGTTGGATCCGATATTCGGACCCCCGACCCCGAAGAACAGCCGCACCCGCTCGCCGACCTTGGCCTGCAGTGGGTGGATCCTGGTAAGTGCGTCAACGTGCCCGTTGAAGGTGATGTAGTCGGGTTGTTCGGCCATGGCCTTGTCCTGGCTGAACTCCTGGTGACCCTTCTTGCCATTGGCGCCCGCGGTGTACCAGTCGCCCTGGACCACGTAGAACTCGCGGTCCACCTGCGGCAGGCCACCCCGAGGCTCGACCACGATCGCCCCATACATCCCCTGGGAGATGTGGTAGTACGGCGGGGAGTAGGCGCAGTGATAGATGTAGGCTCCCGGCGTGCAGAGCGGTGAAGGTGAAGGTCTTGGTCTGGCCAGGAAACACATCCGTCACCGCCGCGCCACCGCCGGGACCATTCACCGCGTGCAGGTCGATGTTGTGCGGCACCTTGCTGGTCGCTGGGTTGACCAGGGTCAGCTTGACCAGGTCTCCCTCCATGACCCGGAGCATCGGGCCCGGCACGGTCCCGTCGAAGGTCCAGAAACCATAGGTCACCGAATCGGCCAGCTCCGAGACGACTTCGAGGGAGGTCAGTGTGATCTCGACCGTCGTAGGCGTGGTTCGCCGGATCGGGGCGGGAACGTCGGCGGGGTCTCGGACCACATTCGGAACGTCCAGCGGCCTGGGCGGAGCCTGGGCAGGCGGGGCGTCAGCGGCGCTGCTGGATGGCGGCGCCTTGCAACCGGCCACGAGCGAGAGCAGCAGCGCCATGGCAGCAGCCGAGACTCGAGCCGAGAGACAGGGTGGCATGAATCGGGACATGTGGCACCAAGGCGGGAGAGCGGTGAGCCGCTGAATTACATGTCTATATGAGCTTACGGATACCCCTGCCTCCTGCGCAAGGCGGCGCCGGATACTCCGAATGAGTGCTCCGCGCCAAGCCCCAGACGTTCGCGTACAATGAAGCGCCGCATTGCCAATCGCTATTCATGAGAAATCCTCCGAGTTTGCCTGAACACTTCTTCAGCCCGCCTTCCCACTGAGGCACAAGTAAAGCCCTAGGTTGGACGTTACGGACACCCCGCCCGCGCGGAGGAGGATTCATGACGCCCGCCACCGGCACCACAGCCGCTCCCACCCACCCCACCCGCCCGATCGAAGAGCTGGAGACGGTCGTCATCCGTCTGGCCGGCGACTCCGGCGACGGGATGCAGCTGGCGGGTGATGAGTTCGCCCAGGCGGTGGCCGCGGGGGGCAGCGATTTCGCCACCCGGCCCGACTATCCCTCCGAGATCCGGGCACCGGTGGGTACCCTGTTCGGGGTGTCGGCCTACCAGATCCAGTATTCCTCCCACGACATCTTCACCTCCGGTGACCGGCCCGACGTGCTGGTGGCGATGAACCCGGCCGCGCTGAAGCTGAACATCGCAGAGGTGAAGCCGGGCGGCATCGTGATCGCCAATACCGGCGCGTTCACCGAGTCGAACCTGACCCGTGCGGGATACCCGGCCAACCCGCTCACCGACGGCAGCCTGGACGACTTCCGGCTGTTCCCGATAGACATCGGCGAGCTGACCGCCCTGGCGCTGGCGGACACCGGGCTCTCCAAGAAGGAGGTCGCCCGCTGCCGCAACCACTTTGCCCTCGGACTCCTGCTGTGGCTGTACCATCGGCCGCTGGAGGACGAGGTGGCCAGCATCGAGCGCCGGTTCGCCTCGGCGCCCGCGTTTGCCGCCGCGAACGTGGCCGCCCTGCGGGCGGGGTACGCCTGGGCCGATTCCAAGGAGGTCTTCCCGGTCCTCTACCAGGTGCGGCCGGCACCGCTGGCGCCCGGCACCTACCGGAGCATCACGGGGAACCACGCCACCGCGCTCGGCTTCGTGGCGGCCTCCGAGTTGTCCGGCCTCCCACTGGTGCTGGGCTCGTACCCCATCACCCCCGCCTCCGACATCATGCATGCGCTGGCCGGCCTCCGGCACTTCAACGTCACCACCTTCCAGGCGGAGGATGAGATCGCCGGGATCTGCTCGGCGATCGGTGCCGCCTTCGGCGGGGCGCTGGGCGTCACCAGCACGTCCGGCCCGGGGATGGCGCTCAAGACCGAGGCGCTGGGGCTGGCAGTGATGCTGGAGCTGCCGCTGGTGGTGGTGAACGTCCAGCGCGGCGGGCCGTCCACCGGGCTGCCGACCCGCATCGAGCAGGCCGACCTGCTGCAGGCGCTCTACGGCCGCCCCGGCGAGTGTCCCGTCCCGGTGCTCGCGGCCCGCTCGCCGGCCGATTGCTTCGAGTGCGCCATCGAGGCGGTGCGGCTGGCGATTCGATACATGACCCCGGTGATCCTGCTCTCCGACGGTGGCATCGGCAACAGCACTGAGCCGTGGCGAGTACCGGAGCTGGGCTCGCTGGCGCCCTTCCCGGTGCGGTTCCGCACCGATCCGGCGGGGTACCAGGTCTACGCCCGCGATGAGCGCCTGGCGCGGGCCTGGGTGCGGCCGGGCACACCGGGGATGGAGCACCGGGTGGGAGGACTCGAGAAGGACTGCCTGACCGGCAACCTCTCCGGCGACCCGGCCAACCACCAGAAGATGGTCGAGACCCGGGCGGCCAAGGTTGCCGGGATGGCCCGCGAGATCCCGCCCTGCGCCGTGCAGGGTGCGCGGGAGGGGGACCTGCTGGTGCTGTCCTGGGGCGGGACCTGGGGCGCCACCGCACACGCGGTGGAACAGGCGCTGACCCGGGGCCGGTCGGTGGCGCACCTGCACCTCAGATTCCTGAACCCGCTGCCCGCAGATCTCGGCGCCATCCTGGAGCGCTACCGGCAAGTGCTGGTGCCGGAGCTCAACCTGGGGCAGCTGGCGATCCTCATCCGCGACCGGTACCGGTGCGAAGTGGTCCAGCTCAACAAGGTCCAGGGGCGGCCGTTTGCCGTCGCCGAGATCCTCACCCGGATAGAGGAGCTGACAGCATGAGCCACATCATGGACACGCCCGTCCGGCTCACCCGGAAGGACTTCGTCACCGACCAGGACGTGCGCTGGTGTCCCGGCTGCGGGGACTATGCCATCCTGGCCCAGATCCAGAAGCTGCTCCCCGACCTGGGCATCCCGCGGGAGAACTTCGTGTTCATCTCGGGCATCGGCTGCTCCAGCCGGTTTCCCTATTATGTCGAGACCTACGGGATGCACAGCATCCACGGGCGCGCCCCGGCCATCGCCACCGGCATCAAGCTGGCCCGGCCCGAGCTGTCGGTCTGGGTAATCACCGGTGACGGCGATGCCCTGGCGATCGGCGGCAATCACTTCATCCACGCCATGCGCCGCAACGTGGACCTCAAGGTGCTGCTGTTCAACAACCAGATCTACGGGCTGACCAAGGGCCAGGCCTCGCCGACCTCGAACCTGGGCGCCCCCAGCAAGACCACCCCGCTGGGCACCATTGACCGGCCGTTCAACCCGGTGGCGCTGGCGCTGGCGGCCGGCGCCACCTTCGTGGCCCGCACCACCGACGTGGACCAGGCCCACCTGGCCGGGGTGCTGCGGCAGGCGGCGGCGCACCGGGGCACCGCGTTCGTGGAGATCTACCAGAACTGCGTGACGTTCAACGACGGTGTGTTCGACTTGGTGACCGACGCCAGGACCCGCAACGAGCACCGCCTCCTGCTCGAAGACGGCAAGCCGCTGGTCTTCGGCGCCGACCGGGACCGCGGGATCCGCTTCTCCGGCACCCGCCCGCAGGTCGTGACCCTGCGAAGTGGCGGGGCCGAGGACGACGAATGCGCCGTGCACCATGTGAGAGAGCCCGACGGCGGCATGGCATACCTGATTTCCCAGTTCGCGCCGCCCGAGCTGCCGCTCCCGCTCGGCGTCTTCCGCGCCGTCTCGGCGCCCACCTACGAGGAGCTCAACGCCGATGTGGGCGAACGGGCCCGGAGCCGGCACGGCGGCGGCGACCTGGCCGCGCTTCTCAGAGGAAGCAACGCCTGGACCATCGAGCAGGCCGAGTAAGGACTTCCCCGCACCGCGTCCCCGTCACCCTCGAGTCAGGAGGTCGTCATGTCACTCCGCGAGCTGAGAGAGTACCTCGACGAGCAGCAGGTCGAGTACGATATCATCACCCATTTGCCGTCTCATACCGCGCAGGAGACGGCGGCCGCCGCCCATGTGCCGGGCCAGGAGATGGCCAAGACGGTGATGGTCAAGGTTGATGGGGAGATGACGATGCTGGTGCTGCCGGCGTCGATGAAGGTGGACTTCGGCCGGTTGCTGGACGCCACCGGCGCCCAGGACGTCGAGCTGGCCCAGGAGCACGAGTTCCGCGACCTCTTTCCCGACTGCGAACTGGGCGCGATGCCGCCCTTCGGCAATCTCTTCGGCCTGCCCACGATGGTCGCCGAGGAACTGACCGAGGACGAGAAGATCGCCTTCAGCGCCGGGACCACGACCGAAGTGATCCGGCTCGCCTACCGGGACTACGCCCGGCTGGTGTGGCCGCGGGTGCTGCCGTTCCGGATCACGGTGTAGGGGTTAGGCGGTTAGGCGATTAGGCGATTAGGCGATCCGCTGAGCCGAGGGTAGCGAGGGCCTCGCTTGGGCGGCAGCGGGCAGCGTCACCCGAGGCGCTTCAGTCCGCGGCCGCCAGACGGGAAAACCGCCGGTTGGAGCGGGGGAAGTCCACGCCCATCCCCGAGCGCGCCCCAGCGGAGCCGGGCCGAGTAGAGCACCGCCGCGGTGCCCTCGGGCGTGACTAGGTCAAGGTACCACTCGTCCACCTGAAACATGGGGCGTCCCCCGTGCCTACGCTTTCTTCTCGCACGAAACGTCACCTGCCCCCTGGGCCACCCATGAGGCCGGTGGTGCCGGAGGGTCGCCCGGCCCCTCTCAGCGCCCTGATTCGACCCAGATCCCGCCGTTCGCGCCGCTGGCGATCACCGCCTGACGCTTGACGGCACACGCCGACGAGTCGGGCAGCACAGCCCGGAGCGCCGCAATCTGCAGACGATCAAGGTGCAGCTGGAACGGGATCACTTCAATCACCGCAGCGTGTATCACGCCGGCTGTCGGCGCACCGGTCGCAGCAGCGTGATCGTGAGCCGTCGTGGGTGCAGCGGGCGGCAGGTTCCGGCGCTCACGGACCGAGACCAGCCCGTGGACCACGATCGAGGCGGAGTCTCGCGGCAGCCTTTCACTCGGCGGCACGACCTCAGTTACGGTCCATTCTCGCAGCGAATCACCCCGCTGGCGCAGCCTCACCCACGCGGGCCGGGGCCGCGGCCTGCGGAAGGTCGAGTCGCGCGCCCGTCCCACGGCGGCGATGACGGCCTCGGAAAAGCCCAGTGCCCGGAGGCCGTCAGGCTCGAGCCCTGCCGGAGTAAACAAGGAGTCGGGCGCCAGCGGCAGGCGGAGCGCAGGGGCGTCGTCGGAGTCTCCTCCGCCGATCAGATGGCTGGCGCAAACGTCCACGGTGGTATGCATGGCAGGGCCCGCGCGCTCCCGCCCCGCCGACACCAGTACCACGCCATTGGCCACGACAACCAGCGCCCCGGCGGCGAGAACCCACTTCATTTCGCCCCCGCACACGACCAGCGCAACCGCCGCAGGAGCAGAAGCACGGCCAAGGCGAAGGCGCCGAGCAGCAGAAAGAAGGCCCACTTCGGGAGCAGGTCCCAGAACCAGTCCACCAGCCGCATGAAGAGGTACAGCACCGCTCCCGCCGATCCGATCTGCATGACCAGGCGCTGATCGCGCCGGATACCCCAGGCCACCAAGGCCGCGAGCACGACGGCGCCGACCAGCTTGTAGCCGATCTCAAGCGTGCGGAGATCCGAGCCGGCGAAGCCGCTCAGCTCCCCATTGCTCTCCACTATCAGGAGACCAAGGACGAGCACCGTCGCGCCCATGCCCCGCCACCAGGGAGCGAAGTTTGCTGGGCCGCGCATCCAGGCGGGCGCCGTCAGCGCCAGGAGTCCCACCAGCAGCAGTGGCTCGATGACGGTGAAGCCATCCCGCCACCAGAGGCCGAGCGGAATGGCCCCGAGGGTCCAGAGCCAGCCACCGATACCACCAATGCCCACGATGAGGGGAAGAGTGAGGCCATAGCCGTACGCGAGCAGCATGGCAAAGCCACCGACGGCCAGGAGGGCGGTGCGGGAATCGGGGAGGTTGTAGAGCTGGCCCAGGGTGCCGAGGTTGGTGGCAAAGGCGATCGCGGCCACCGTGCCAAGCAGCGAGGCGACGTAGCCGGAGCGCTCCCACGCCGCGGCGACATGGGTGAGCCCGGCGAGCACTAGCGGAGGCAGGATGACGAGCGCCAGTTGCAGCGGCAGAACCAGGGCACCCCAGTGGGCACTGACGAAGAGCGCGTAGGCCGCCGAGAGCGCGATCGTGCCAAGCAGCGTGGCGATCTGCATTCCGGCCGAGAGCCGGGCTGCGGAAGCGTTGAGGTCCACGTCGCCATGCGCCGCGAGGGCCGAAAGGGTGGCGTCGTGGTGAGCGCGAATCTGGTCGCGCGCCGCCGGGTCGAGGGCGACCACCCCTTCCCGCTCGAGCCGCGCGAGTTCCTCGCGGAAGGCAATGATGGCAGATGCCCGAACCTGATCAGCGGAGGGCATTCCGCAACGTACGGCCGGCGGGCGTCCAGTGGAAGAGGAGCGATCAGCGGAAATGCGAGTACGCCACCAGCAGATGAGCGCGACTGAAACCTGTGGCTCAGAATCTCCGCCCGGACAGGGCGTCGCCCTTCAACTCCCGGCACACACGCGCGAGTCGCCGCCCCGCCTCCTACGACCCTTTCGCCACCGTATCCGCCAGCTCGGCGTGGAACCGGGCCGAGAGTTCCGGCTGGCCGAGGGAGTCGTAGGCGGCGGCCAGGTCGCGCCGGGCGGCGCGGATGAAGCTGGTGGCCGGGTCGGTCTGCCGGATGAGAATGTCGTAGCCCTTCCGGCTGGCCACCACCGCCTCCCGGTAGCGCTGCTGCCGCAGCAGGGTGCGGCCCAGCTTGATGTACCCGATGCCGGTGTTGACATGATCGGGTGAGAGCGTGGCCTCGTAGATCGCGATGGCCCGCCGGTAGAGGTCTTCCGCCGTCCGGTAGTCCTGCTTCTGCGACCGCACGCTCGCGACGTTGGCCATCGCCACGCCCACGAACTGGTGCTGCTCCCCGAACACCTGGCGGTAGATCGCCAGCACCCGGCGGTAGCGCGCTTCGGCCAGGTCGAATTGATCCGCCTGCCAGGCGGCGTTGCCCAGCTCGTTCAGGGCCTCCGCCGTCTGCGGGTGCACCGGGCCGAAGACCCGTTCGTTGATGGCCAGCGCCTGCTCCAGGGCGGCGTTGGCCTCGGCCAGCTTCTCGCTCGTACTGCAGCGCCCGGCCCAGCCGGGTGAGGTTGGCGGCGGTCTCGGGATGATCCTCGCCGTACCACCCGCGAGCGATTTCCAGCGCCTGCCGGTAGGACTGTTCCGCGTCGGCGTACTTGCCCAGGACCACCTCGATCTCTCCCAGGGTAGCCAGGTCGGTGGCGATCTCGGGGTGCCGCTCGCCATGGCTGGCGCGGTTGAGCGCCAGCACCCGCCGGATCAGGGAATCGGCGGCGGGGTAATGGCCGGCGTAGAAGTGGGCGTTGCCCAGCTCGCGCAGGTGGGCGGCCTGATCCCTCGGGCCGGCACTGGTGGCCGAATCAATCTGGACCACCCCTTCCATGACCCGGATGGCTTCGTCGTACTGCCCCCGCTTCTGCAACGTCAGTCCCAGCGCCGACGAGGCATCGACGACGCTCGGGTGATTCCGCGGGAGGGTGCGTTCGAAAATCGCCAGAGCCCGCCGGATGACGCTGTCGGCCTCCTCCAGCCGGGCCTGGTCCACCCGGAGCCGCCCGAGCGCAACCAGCCCCCGGCCGACGTCGGGGCTGGTGGAGTCTTCGCCGGCCACCCGCAGGGCCAGCGCCCGGGAGAGGAGCGAGTCGGCGCGGTCCAGCTTGCCCAGCCGCTGGAAGACGGTGCCGAGTGTCTGGTACAGCTCCGCCTGTACGATGGGCTCGCGGTCGAGCGCGGCCGCCTCACGCACGCCGCCATCGAGCAGCGACACCACCCGCAGGCTTTCCGCCGGCGCTACCGCCCCCTCGCCGCCCCGGAACAGGTTCAGCATGAAGCCCTGGATCCGCTCGGAGCGGGCCGCCTCCGCAACGGCGGTGTTGCGCGCCGAGGCCAGCCGGATGGTGTAGAACAGCACCAGCCCGATGACCAGCGTCAGTACCACCGACGCAGCCAGCACGGCGGTGAGATTCCGCCGCACGAACTTTCCCAGCCGGTAGCCCACGGTGTCGGGGCGCGCCTCGAGCGGCTCGCCCTCGAGATAGCGGTCCACCTCGTCGATGAGCGCGTCCACGTTGCGGTAGCGGCGAGCGGGGTCCTGGTGCATCGCGGTGAGGCAGAGCACGTCGAGGTCGGCCCAGGCGGCGGCGCCCAGTCCCGACCAGAGTTCACCGCTTCGGGCCGACTCCTCCCGCGCCGCCAGCGACGGCCGCACCGGTTCCTTCTGGGTGATCAGGTCGGCGGCCGATTCCGGGGTCCGTCCGGTCAGGTCGAAGGGGAGCCGGCCGCCGAGCAGCTCGTACAGCACCACGCCCAGCGAGTAGACATCGGAGTGCACGCCGACGCGGCCGCCCCGGAGCTGCTCCGGCGCGGCGTAGGCGGGGGTCAGCGCCCGGAGCCCGGTTCGGGTCTGGTCCTGGGTGAGGTCGACCGTCTCCAGCTGCTTGGCGATGCCGAAGTCGAGCAGCTTCACCACCCCGTCGGGGCGGACCAGGATGTTGGACGGCTTGATGTCGCGGTGGATGACGGCGTGCTGGTGGGCGTGGCGAACTGCCTCACACACGGTGCGGAACAGCCGGAGCCGCTCGGTGACGCTGCTGTGGTGCGTGCGGCACCAGTCGGTGAGCGGCAGCCCGTCCACGTATTCCATGGCGAACCACGGGGTGCCGTCGGGCAGGGTGTCGGCGTCGTACAGCCGGGCGATGCCGGGATCGTTGAGCTGGGCGAGGGTGCGCTGCTCGGCAAAGAAGCGCTCCCGCCGGGCGGGGGAGAGCCAGGCGTCGGGCAGGATCTTGATCGCCGCCCGGGCGCCGAGGTCGGCGCGGTCGGCCAGGTAGACCACCCCCATGCCGCCTTCGCCCAGGACCCGGATCAGCCGGTAGGGCCCGAACAGCTGCTTGCCGAGCTGGGCCTCGTCGAGACGGCCGAGGATGGCCTCGGCGGTGACCGCAACACCGCGGTCCAGCATCGGCGCTCCGTCCCCGTCGTGGGCGAGCATCCCCATGACGTCGGCGATCAGCTCGGGATCAGGGCCTGCCTCCTGTTCCACGAAGGGGCGCCGGTCGTCCGGATCCCGTTCCAGCGCCTCGTGGAACAGCGCCTGCACCCGCTCCCACCGGGCCCGGTTCATGGCGCTCCGCTCGCGCTGCCCTGGAGCTCGTAGGCCAGCCACGCCCGCGCCGCCCGCCAGTCACGCAGCACCGTCGCTTCGGAGACGCCGAGCAGCTCGGCGATCTCGGGGATATCGAGCCCGCCGAAGAAGCGGCCCTCGACCATCGCCGCCTGCCGGGGGTTGAGCTGGGCCAGGGTCTCGAGCGCGTCGTGCAGCTGCAGCAGCTCCTCGGAGGTTGCGTCCGGCTGCTCGAGGGCCTCGTCGAAGGTCACGGCGGTCTGGCCACCACCACGCTTGTCGGCGTTCCGGCGCCGGGCGGCCTCGATCAGCACCTGGCGCATGGCCCGGGCGGCGATACGCTTGAACTCGAGCCGCGACAGGTGCCCGAGCGCCGGGCTGGCCGAGAGCTTGAGCCACGCCTCGTTGACCAGGGCGGTGGGCGTCAGGGTGGCGCTCCGGTCTCCTTGCCGGACCGCGCTGGCGAGGCGTTTGAGCTCCTCGTAGGCGGCGCCGAACAGCCGGTTCACGGCGTCGCGGTCGCGATCGGCGGATGCGGGGGTCATCCGGTCGTCTCCATGGGTTCCAAGCTACCTGCCGGTGGGAATTCGGCCAGCGCGCTGGGAGGCCCAGCCCGCGGCGCGAAGCGATCCTCCCGTTGGCCCCGCTCCCCACCACTCCCTTACGGCCGGATGTTCCTGCCCGAGACCGGCGATCCATCATGACGGTTCTTCCCGTCCGGCTGCGCATAGCGGGGTGAACCCTCTCGAGGAGCACGACGGATGCACTGGCACAGGATGGCCGGATCGGGGACGGTAACTCTCGCCCTGATAGTGGCTTGCGGCAGCGGCGGGGCCACCGGTCCGGGAGGGGGGGGGCACCCTGACCGCCACCCTAGTACCGGCCCCCAACGGCACGGCCACCGGCAACCTCGACATCAGCAACATGACCTTCAGCATCGGCCTCCCCTGAGCCTCGACGCCCAGGGATCAACGGCAGTTCACCCCTACGGGAGCACCGACCATGTGGGATTTCATCACCGGGATCTTCACCCTCGTGCTGTGGATCGGCATTCCGCTGATCATCTTCGCGGCGTGGACCTACAACAAGCTGCAGCGGCAGGCACAGGATGTTCGTGAGGCGACCTCAAATGTCCAGGTGGCGGTCAGCAAGAAACTCAACCTCCTCAATCAGTTGATGGATGTCGTGAAAAGCTACCAGGAAAGCGAGCAGTTCACCCACCTGAAGGTGTCGCAGGACAATTCCGCGGTGGCGCTGGCGGCCGCGTACCAGGAGTCGGGATCCATGATGGCCACCATCCAGGGCATGGCCGATCGATTCCCCAATCTCAAGGCCAGCGAGCAGTATCATCGGCTGACCGACAGCATCCAGCACTGCGAGATGGACATCCAGCGGACCCGCGAGCTCTACAATGGCACCGTCAAGGGCTACAACAACGCCTATCTCAAATTCCCCACCGTGCTGGTGGCGCCTGTGCTGGGCTTCTCCAAGGCACCGTACCTGGAGTTCGACGTGTCGGGGAACATCGACGCCACCGCGCTCAAGTCCTTCCAGACCGACGACGGTGCGCGGCTCAAGCAGCTCCTGGCCGGCGCCGGGGGATCCATCGCCGGGGCGACCCGGGCGCTGGCGGGCGGGGCGGGCCAGGCCGGGAAGATGATCGCCAGCCACGCCGGCCAGGCGGGCAAGCTCATCGCCGCCAAGGTGGCGGAGCAGCAGGCCCAGAACGGGGCGACCTACTTCTACCTGCCCAAGGGCGGCGTGCCCCGGGGTCCGGTACCGCTGCCCACCGTCCGTGAACTGATCCAGCGGGGCGAACTCGAACCCGACGTGATGGTGGCCCGCACCGGCTCGGAGGACTGGCAGCCGATGTCGGCGGTGGAGGGGTAGCAGGCGATTGGGCGAGTAGGCGAGTAGGCGATTGGGCGATTCGCGAGCGTCTGAGAATGGGCGCGGAGAACTACCACGGTGGCTCTTCCCGGCACCGTACTCCAACTCCCAGCGCGAATCGCCCAATCGCCTACTCGCCTATATCAACCCCATCTCCCACAGGTACATCGCCTCCCCGCTCTCCACTCCGCGGCGGCGCTCGGCCCGGGTCAGCACCAGCCGGTCGCGGGCCCGGGTCATGCCGACATAGAGCAGCCGGCGGCCGTCCTCGATGTCAGCCTTGCTGGGCCGCTTCCCGGGTTGGGCCCCGGGAAGCTGGCCGTCTTCTACCCCCACCACATACACCCGGGAGAACTCGAGCCCCTTGGTGGCATGCAGGGTGAGCAGGTTCACCCGGTCATCACTCACCTCGGCGCCGGCGGTGGAGGTGGAGAGTGCCACCCGGGCCAGGAACTCACCCAGCTGGGCCTGGAGGTCCTCGCCGGTGAGGGAGCTGAGCAGGCTCGCCAGCCGGGCCATGGTGGCGGGATAGCGGTCATTGGCGGTCTTCTCCCGCTGAATGGCCGCCATGAGCTTCCGTCCGCCCAGCCGCTCGATGAGCTGCTCGACGTCGGGCGTCTCGCCGGCACCGGGCTCGCTCCGCTCCGCTTCATAGGATGAGAGCGCCCGGGTGTAGCGCCCCAGCGCGAAGATCCGGCCGGCATCGAACAGCATCCGGTCTTCGTTGGCCTGCTCACCGAGCGGGGTGAGCGCCAGCGCCACGGCGAGGTGATCCAGCATGTTGCCCAGGCTGATGGTTCGGGCCCGCTTGAGCCGCTCCTCCTCCAGCTTGAAGACCACCCGCGCCAGGGTACGGCAGTCGTCGAGGGCGCGGTGGGCCCGACCGGTATCGATGCCGAAGGCCTGGGCGAGGTCACCGAGCCGGGCGCTGCCGCGGTGGACGTCGCGGGCCAGCGGCAGGGTGTCGTAGCAGGCGGAAGTGAGCCCGGCTCCGGCCTGCTCGGCCAGGCGGCGGAGTACCGGGAAGTCGAAGTCGTGCCCGTTGTGGGCCACCAGCTGGTCGTCCCCGGCAAAGGCGCGGAACTCCCGCCACACCGCTTCGAACGGCGGCGCCGTGGCGACCTCTGCATCGCCGATCCCGTGGACCCGTTGGGCGGCCGGGCTGATCGGCCGGGTCGGCTGCACCAGCCGCTGGAATTCCTCGACCAGTTCCCCGCCCCGCACCCGCACCCCCGCCAGCTCCACCACCTCCGAGCGGCTCCGGTCGAACTCGTTGGTCTCGACATCCACCGCCACGAAGTCGGTCAGCGACGAGCGCAGCCCGCGGCCCTCGATGGCCTGGAGCGCCTTGAAAAGCGTCCCCGCCAGGCTGAGCGCACCGCGGTCCTCGGGGCGGATGATCTCGTCCTCCGGATGGGGACGGGCGCCTTCATCGAGGTAGCCGATCATCGTCACCCCGGCGCCCCGAAGCATCCCGGCGATGCCAAGCGCCGCCCCGCCCACCCGCGGCAGCCAGACGCGCTTGCGGCCGTGGCGGGCGGCCGCGAGCCGGGTGGCGAGTGCCGCGGCGGCGGGATCGGCGAGCGGGTCGCTGAGCAGCGACTCCTCGTACCTCTCCTCCAGCGGGGTGCGGGTCGGGCCCACGCGATGGGAGAGCAGCTCCTCCACCAGCGGTGGCAGGGTGGCGAAGCGGTCCCTCGTGCTGGGAAGGTTGGCGAGGTTGGTCAGGCAGCGGAGGATCCGCTTGCCGTCCACGTCGGGGTTGCCGCGGACCCGCTTGCCCTCGCGGGCCAGCCACTCGGGAAACTCGACCTTCTTCCGTTCAGCCCCTGCCCGGAGCGTCCCCATGAGCGGCCGGGGGAGCTGCGCCGCGGCGAACTGTTCGACGAACACCGGATCATCGGGCCGGTGAATCACCCGCAGGGCAGCGATGAGGTAGCCCACCACCGGGTCGTCGGCGAGGGCGCGGCCGGTGGCGAGCTGGCAGGGGATGCCGGCCTCCACCAGGCGCGACTCCAGCAGGTCTCCGGTCTCGTGGCGGCGGTAGAGCAGCGCCACCTCGCCCCAGTGGTGCTGGTGGTCCGCCCGGTCCCGCTGCATGTCCTCGATGAGCCAGCTGGCCTCCGCGTCCTCGTCGGCAAAGGTCTGGGCGGTAACCTCCCACTCCGACTCCCGCAGGGCGCGCAGCTCCTTGTGATGGTCGCGGGGGTTGAGGGCGATGAGCCGCCGGGCGGCCTGAAAGATCTGCCGCGAACAGCGCCGGTTCTCATCGAGGATGATCGGCTGGGTGATGCCGTGGTCGTTGAGATACCGGGTGAGCACCGTGGAGTCGGCACCGGCAAAGCCGAAGATGGACTGCTCGTCGTCTCCCACCACGAAGCTGTTGCGGTGACCCGCGGCCAGGCGGGAGAGTACTTCGTACTGTCCCGTGGTGAGGTCCTGGGCCTCGTCGATGAGCAGGTAGTCCCAGCGCGCGGCAATCGCCTGGGCGGTCGATTCCCGGGTGCGCAGGAGGAGCTCGGTGTTGGCGATCAGGTCGTCGAAGTCCAGCAGACTCCGCTTGGCCAGGTGGGCGCGGTAGCGCTCGTAGATAGGGGTGAGCCAGTCGCCCAGCGGATCGCCCTGGAGCCGGTGCCGGCTGAAGCGGGTGAGGGGCCACTTCCCTTCCTTGTAGAACCCCGAGCGGCGGAGGGTCTGGAGCTGGTACTCCTCGTCGGCGATGCCGAAGCCGCGGGGGACGCCGACCTCCTCGCCGTACGCGCGCAGCAGCTCGACGCAGAGCGCGTGGATGGTGCCGCGATGGATTCCCTCGGCCCGGTCTCCCAGAGCGGCGGCGAGGCGGGCGGCGATCTCGCCGGCGGCGCGGTTGGTGAAGGTCACCGCCACGATGCGTGACGGCTCGAAGCCCAGCTCCTCGATCAGGTAGCGGATGCGCTGGATGAGGCAGAACGTCTTCCCGGCCCCGGGCCCGGCCAGGACCAGCACCGGACCGAGTGGCGCGGCGATGGCCTGCGCCTGGGCCGCAGAGGGGACGATGGTGGCCACGCGGTCAGTCCTTGCCGCCCCCTGCGCCGGGCCGGGGTCCGAGCTTCCCCAGACGCCAGCGGATGGCGGGCGGCGTGACCAGCGTGGTGACCACGACCATCACCACGGCCGCAGCGAAGGTCTCCCGGCTGACGATCCGTTCGCCGGCCACGAGCAGCGCGGCGCCCATGTTGGCGAAGATCAGGCCCACCTCGCCGCGCGGGATCATGCCGAGTCCCACCATCACCCGGTCCACCCCGCGGGTCAGGACCCCGAACCCGGCGAACTGCTTGCCGATCACCGCGGCGACCGTGAGCGCCACGGCGAGGCCGGCCACGCCCGGCTGCACGAAGGCGCGCAGATCGGTCCGCATGCCCATGAGCACGAAGAACACCGGCACCAGGAAGGAGGAGATGGGATGGATCAGTTCCTCCAGGGCGTGCTCGCCCCGGTCGGTGAAGTCGCGGTAGTGCACCGACTCGAGGATCAGGCCGGCGCCGAAGGCGCCGACGATCGGAGCCAGCCCGACGGCGCTCGCCAGCCAGGACATGATGAAACAGAAGGACAGACCGGCGGCCAGCAGCACCCCGCGGGTCCTGAGCCGTGAGGCCAGGCCGAACGCCCGCGGCGCCACCACGAGGCCCAGGGCCAGCGACCCGACGAGGAAAGCCATCGCCTTGGCCATGATGCCGGCGATGTCCCCCAGCGCGATCTCTCCCCCCAGGTTGGCCGCGGCGATGATCCCGGTGACGATCGCCAGGATCACCAGGCCCAGCACGTCGTCGATCACGGCGGCGCCGAGGATGATGCGGGCCTCGCCGGTGTGGGCGATATCGAGGTCCTTGAAGACCCGGGCGGTGATCCCGACGCTGGTCGCGGTGAGCATCGCGCCCAGGAAGGCGTGCACGATAGACGCTGTGGTCCGGCAGCAGCCAGGCGCCGACGCCCCAGCCCAGGGCGAAGGGAAAGATCACCCCGATCAGCGCCACCAGCAGCGATGACCAGCCCACCTTGAGCATGGAGCTGACGGTGGACTCGAGCCCCACCTCGAACAGCAGCAGGATCACGCCCAGCCGTGACAGCATGTCGATGCTGGGATCCTCCTTGATGACCTCCATGCCGTGGTAACCCAGCAGCACGAGGTTGCCGAGGATGATTCCCACGACCAGCTCGCCCAGGACGGCAGGCTGCCCGGCCCGGCTGGCCAGGTCTCCCCCCAGCTTGGCGGCGAGCAGGATGACCGCCAGGAATAGGACGACCGCGGCGATGGGATCGTAATGGGCGGCTTCGGCGGCCTCTCCGGCGGCGGCCAGCGAGTCCAGAGTCACGATGTCGGGCCGGGGTGGGATTCGAGGATACCGCGGAGGAACTGGCGGCAGGCCGCCACGTTGGAGAGGCGCACCCGCGCGATGCTGGGCTTGGGCCCGACGTGTACCGACAGGCCGTCCTCCGGCAGGGCGGCGAACATGTCCTCATCGGTGGTGTCGTCTCCGACGGCCATCACCAGGGTACCTGGCCGGATAGTCTCCAGCAGGCGGGTCACGATGACCCCCTTGTGGATCCCGGCCGGGCGGATTTCGATGACCTTCTCGCCCCGCAGCACATCTACGACCTCCTCGGAGAACCGCCGCCTCGCCTCAGTGACCAGCGCGTCGGCGTTGCGGGCGGCGGAGTCGGCGGCCCCCAGCCGGAAGTGCCAGGCCAGGCCGCCGGACTTCCGCTCGATATGGGAGCCAGGGGTGAGTTCCGTGAAATGCCGGAACAACGCCAGGACGTCGTCGTAGGGCACCGGTTGCGCCGGGTTGCCCCGCTCCCAGACGGCGGCGCCTGGTGCGCGCGACCACAGGCCGTGTTCGGCGTGCAGGCCCACCGGCAGGTGGCCGACCCAGGCTTCCAGTGTGGTGCGGCCCCGGCCGCTGACCACGTGCACCTGGATCCGGGGCGACGCAACCAGGTCGCGGAGCAGCTCCAGCAGTTCCTCGTCGGGGATCGCCAGTTCGGGCGTGGGGGCGTATGGCACCAGGGTGCCGTCATAATCCAGCAGCAGCAGCAGTGGCCCGGCCTTGCGAATCCGCGCCTGAATCGCCTCGACCTCAACCGGTCCCGCTGTGCTCTCCAGGGCGGCAGCCTGGGAGGCAGCCGCGGCCTGCAGCGCGCCCAGGAACGATCCCGCCCAGCGGTCAATGCCGCCGGCCTGGACCCGCTCCCGCAGGGCGTGCATCCGGGTACGACGCTCGTGCCGCGGCATCGTGAGCGCGCGGTAGTAGTCCTCCGCCGATTCGTCGATGTCGTACGGATTGACCTGCACGGCCTCGGCCAGCTCGGCGGCGGCCCCGGCGAACTCGCTCAGCACCAGGACGCCGTCGCCGTCTACCCGGCTGGCCACGAACTCCTTGGCCACGAGGTTCATGCCGTCCCGGACCGGGGTGACCAGCATGACGTCGGCGTTGCGGTAGAGACTGATGAGTTCCGACTGAGTGAAGCCGCGGTAGAGGTACTGCACCGGGGTCCAGCCCGGGCTGCCGAAGGTGCCGTTGATCCGGCCGACCATCGCGTCCACGTGCCGCCGGAACTTCTGGTAGGCCCGCACGCCGGTCCTGGAGGGCACCGCGACCTGGATCAGCGTCACCTGCCCGCGGAGTTCCGGATGCTGGCGCAGCAGCTGTTCGTAGGCCAGTAGCCGGCGCGGAATGCCCTTGGTGTAGTCGAGGCGGTCAATGCCCACGAGGGTCTTCCCCGGCCCGCCGGGCCCGGCCGGCCGCTCGACCCCGAACGGGCCCTCCGCCACCGGCCGCTCGAACCGCGCCACGTCAATCCCCATCGGAAAGACACCGACCCGCGGGGTCCGCGCCTGATACTCGATCTGTCCCTGCTCCAGCGCGGCGGCCCCCAGCAGACGCCCTGCCGCCGTGGTGAAGTGCTCGGCGTAGGAGGCGGTGTGGAAGCCGATCAGGTCCGCGCCGAGCAGCCCCTCCAGAAGGAGGTGCCGCGAGGGCAGGATGCGGAAGACCTCGTAGGACGGGAAGGGAATATGGAGGAAGAAGCCGATGCGGACGTCGGGCTGGAGCTGGCGGAGATGGTGGGGCACCCGCATCAGCTGGTAGTCCTGGATCCAGACGTCGTCGCCGGGACGGGTGTGCGCCGCCACCACCTCGGCGAAACGCCGGTTGACGGACTCGTACTCCGCCCAGGCGCGCGAGCGCAGTGGCACCTGCTGGATGAGATAATGAAAGAGCGGCCAGATGACGCCGTTGGAGTACCTCTGGTAGAACCCACGCACTTCGGCGCGCGTCAGGTGCACCGGCACGCAGTGGATCTCCTGCAGTCGGCGCTCGAGGTCTGCCGCCTCCTCCCCGCTCAGCTGTTCGCCGGCCTGACCGGGCCAGCCGATCCACACCCCGCCCCGGGACTCCTGCAGACCGCGAAGCCCGGTGGCCACGCCACCGACGCTTTCCGGCCAGCGAGAGCCCCTCGGCGTTGCGGCGGATGGTCACCGGGAGGCGGTTGGAGACGACCACGAGCGCCATCGATTCAGCCCCTCGTCCGAGGCCCGGCGGGCGTAGCGCGGTTCGCCCTGGCGGCGTATGATCCGTGGCGCTCATCCGGAGCGCGGCCCGCCGGCAGGGAGATTATATCGTTCATGGATTCTCCGATCTTGATGCCCAGGGATCTGTCGTATGTGATCCTGCTCTTCGTGCTCTTCGTGGTGCCGCGCTTCCTGCAGCGTTACCGGCTCCCGGGCGCGATCACCAGCCTGGCATTGGGCGTGGCGGCCACGGCCCTGGGCCTGTTCACCCACGATGAGACCATCGCGCTGCTGGCGACGTTCGGCATCGTGGCCCTGTTCCTGTTCGCCGGCCTCGACGTGGACATCGAGGAGCTGAAGCCCGACGCCCGGGTCCTGGCGCAACACCTTGCCATCTGGACCGTCACCCTGGCGCTGCTCACGGCGGCCGTGGCGCAGGTTTTCTCGCTGGCCACGCGCGAGGCCTCGCTGGTGGCGCTGGCCCTGCTGACGCCCTCGACCGGGTTCATCCTCGATTCGCTGGAACTGTTCGGCTTATCCACCGCCGAGAAACGCTGGACCAAGTCTAAGGCCATCGCCTCGGAACTGCTGGCGCTGCTGGTGATGTTCTTCGCCCTGCAATCCACCTCGGCGCAGCAACTCGGCCTGAGCGTGCTGGCACTCACCGGGCTCATCGTGGTGCTGCCGCCGCTGTTCCGCTGGTTCGCCGCCCGGATCTCCCCGTACGCGCCCCGCTCGGAGTTCGCGTTCCTGCTGATGGTGGCCGTGGTCTGCGCCTCGGCCACCCGCCGGCTGGGAGTGTATTACCTGGTGGGCGCGTTCCTGGTGGGAATCGCCGCCCGGCAGTTCCGGCAGCGGCTGCCCGCCATGTCGTCCGAGCGCATGCTGGGCGCGGTGGAGGCGTTTGCCTCGTTCTTCGTGCCGTTCTACTTCTTCAAGGCCGGCCAGGGCGTCAGCCACGGCGAACTGGACCTCACGGCGCTCCTCACCGGGGTAGCGCTCCTGATCACCTGCGTGAGCCTCCGGCTGGGCGAGGTGGCCCTGCATCGCTGGCTGGCCCTCCGGGAACGGCCCAAGGTCAGCCTTCGAATCGGGGTGGCACTGCTCCCCACGCTGGTCTTCACGCTGGTCATCATCGACATCCTGCGCGAGCGCCCCGGCGTGCCACCCGCCCTTCTCGGGGCACTCGTGCTCTACACCACGTTGATCACCCTGCTGCCGGGACTGATCCTGCGGGTGCCGGTGGTGGAGTATGCGGTGCCTCACCTCGATCCGCTGTCCACCACACCGCTCGACCTGCCGCTGGACGCGCCTTCCTCGAGCGAGTCCGGGGCACCAGCCAGTATGCGCCCGTAGAGCGCCAGCACGTCGCTGCGGCTCAGCAACCCTTCCAGCCGGCCGCTTTCCCGGTCCACCACCGGTAGGGCCGCGGCGCCGCGAGCCCCCAGGCGGCGCATCGCCTCCAGCAGCGAATCGGCGCCAGTCAGGGTCTCGGTCGGCTGGGCTGCCTCCCGCGCCTGCAGCTCATGATGCCGCTCCCGCTCGTCCCGGGCAATCCGCGCCAGGTCGGCCACGCTGAGGACCCCGAGCAGTCCCCGCCGCTGGTCCACCACCGGGAACACATCCTGGGTTCCGGCACCGAGGTGCATCAGGAACTGGCTCGCGAGGGCCTCGCCGGTGATGACCTCAGGCGAGTGATCGAAGGCGTCCGCCACGCGGAGCCCGGCCATGACGTCGCGGTCCGCGCCCTGTTCGATATGCTCCCCACGGCGCCGGAGCCAGCCGCTGTACAGGGAATCCCGCTCCAGCCGGCGAGCCACCACGTGGCTCACCACCACCGACAGCATCAGCGGCAGCATGATGCTGGAGTTGTCGGTCATCTCCCACACCATCAGGATGCCGGTCATGGGGGCATTCAGCGCCCCCGCGATCACCGACCCCATGCCCACCAGCGCGTAGGGCTCCGCGCTCAAGTGGAGGCCGGGGAACAGCAGCAGGAGCAGCCCGCCGAAGGCGCTGCCGGCGGCGGCCCCCACGTAGAGCGACGGGGTAAACAGGCCGCCGGAACCACCGGTGGTGAGGGTGACCGAGGTTGCGAGAATCTTGCCGAGCGCCAGCAGGGCGAGCAGGTACCAGGCCAGATGCCCGAAGCGGTTGAGCGGGATGGCGACATGGCCCGAGCCCACCAGCAGGCCGCGGGAGAGAAACGCCATCCCGCCCACGAAGATCCCCCCGGCCAGGGCGAGCCACACCCGCGGCACGGTGCGCCGATGCACCCACTGCTCGGTCCCGAAATAGACCCGCACGAACAGCACCGAGAGCAGCCCCGTCAGCAAGCCGAGCAGCGGGTAGAACAGGGCTACCTCGCGGGTGAAGAGATAGCCCTGGTCGAGCTCTACCGGGAACACCGGGTGGTTGCCGAAGACCGAACGTGACACCACCGCCGCCACCACGCTGCTCACCACCACCGGTGCGAAGGCCCCGATGCTGAACGAGCCGAGGATCTCCTCCAGCGCAAAGAAGGCGCCGGCGAGGGGGGCGTTGAAGGCGGCGGAAATGCCGGCGGCGGCACCAGCCCCGACCAGCACGCCGGTGCGCGCCCCCGAAAACCGGAAGGCCCGGCCCAGCCGGGAGGCGATCAGCGCCCCGAACACCGCCACTGGCCCCTCGCTGCCCGCCGAACCGCCACTCCCGATGGTGACGGCACTGGCCGCGGTGCGGGCCAGCGCCGGTTGGGTGGGAATGTTCCCCTCACGCCGCAGCACCGCCAGCTGCACATCGGGCACGTTCAGCCCATCGTGGCCCTGGGCGAAGCGCTGCATCACCCAGAACGCCGCCACCGCGCCGGCGCCGGTGAGAATGGGGCGGTAGGCCAGCTGGCCGAGCACGGGCAGCACCGACTCGGGCCAGTCGAAGAACGCCCCATGGGCCAGGTCGATGAGCTTGTAGAAGCCGACGACGCCGAGCGCCCCGGCCAGGCCGATGACGACGGCAAAGCCGATCAGGATGCTGTTCTCGCTCAACTCGCGGCCGTTGAACCAGTCCACGGCATCGTCCCAGGCTCCCTGCGCGGCGTTGACTGGGCCGTAGGTGGTGCGCCGGGCCTGTGCCGCGAGGCGGCGGAGCCGCCGACGGGTGCTGCGCCAGCTGAGGAGCGGCCAAGTTGCCATGGGGCGGGAGCAGTCCGGCGGCAGAGCGGTTGACGGAATGGGGGCGGGTACTAGTTTGATATCAATATACCAACTCACTCCACAGGCGCCACTTCCCGATGAGTCCCACCCCCCGAAAGCGGCGCCCGGCCGCCCTCCCCCTGCCCGACGAAGCCATGGATATCGTCAATGGGCTCAGGCGAATCGTCCGCGCGATCGAGCTGTACTCGCAGGAGATCTATAAGTCCTTCGGCCTGACCGGCCCGCAGCTCTGGGTTCTCAAGACCCTGAGCCGGCGCGGGCCGCTGGCCACGACCGACCTGGCCCGGGCGCTGGCGGTGCAACCGAGCACCCTGTCGGTGCTGGTGGACCGGCTGGTCAAGCGGGGGCTGGTACGGCGCCACCGGCCCCGCGAGGACCGGCGATTCGTGGAGCTGGAACTCACGGCTGAGGGCGTGGCGCTGGCGGCGCGGGCGCCCGAGCCGGCGCAGGGCCGGCTGCTCCACGGGCTGCGTGAACTCAGCCCGCGCCAGGTCCATGCCATCCGCGCGTCGGTGCAGCGCCTGGTGGAGATGATGGAGGCGACCGACATGGAGGCCCGGTTCTTCTTCTCCGACGACTAGGCCTCCCCGCCGGTCAGGCGGCCCGGGACTTCCCCTCTCCCCCACCCTCCTGGCGGACGTATACCGTCCGGGTGGGATAGGCGAACTCGATCCCTTCCCGCTCAAAGCGGGTAAAGATCTCCAGGTTGACCCGCTGCTGAGTGTCCATGTAGCGGTTGTAATCGGGATCCAGCACGAAGTAGACGATCTCGAAGGTCATGGCGGAGTCGTCGTAGCTCTTGAAATGGGCCCGGTCGAAGCGTACCCCGGCCTGGGACGCCACCGCCTCCTGCAGGATCCGCGGGATCTCGACCAGCTTGCGCGCCGGCGTCTGGTAGGTCACCCCCACCGTGAACAGGATGCGCCGCTCGGACATCCGCTTGAAGTTGCGGATCCGGCTGCCCAGCAGGTCGGAGTTGGAGAAGACCAGCTGCTCACCGGAGAGGCTCCGCAGCCGGGTGGTCTTGACCCCGACGTGCTCCACGGTGCCCATGAGGTCGCCCACCACGATGAAGTCGCCCACCACGAATGGCTTGTCCAGCACGATGGCGAGCGAGGCGAAGAGGTCGCCCAGCACGCTCTGGGCGGCCAGGGCGATGGCCACGCCGCCGATGCCGAGGCCGGCCACCAGGGCGCTGATGTTGACACCGAGGTTGTCGAGGGCGAGGAGCACCAGCACCACCCACATCGCTCCCCGCGCCAGGATGGTCAGGCCGTTGAGGGTGGTGGCCGATGAGGGATCGGCCCTGCGCAGCTGGGCCACCCGGGCCTCCAGCACATGGGCGATCAGGATGTTGCCCCAGATGGCCAGCTGCACGCCCGCCACCAGCACGGTGACGATGCGCGCGACGTTCTGGACGGCGGCGGAGGCGTCCAGCATGGCCAGCAGCGGCCACAGGGCGACGACCGCCATGGCAAGGGTCTTGGTGTGCTGGACCAGCAGCACGAAGAGATCGTCTACCCGGTTGGCGGTCCGGGCGGCGAGCGCACCCAGGCGGCGGACCAGGAGCCCGCGGACCAGCCACAGCGCGCCCAGGGTGGCGGCGGCGACCCCGAGGGCCCGGGCCCACAGGGCGAGGGTGTTGCCGAGGAAAACCACGTCGGAAAACGGCATCGGTGCAGCTCCTCCGGTCGAGGCGGTCAGGTTGCGGTCAGGTTAAGGCACGGCGGGGGTCCGTCCGAAGACGGACCCCCGCCGGGATGAACCGAGTTCGGGGTGTGCCCTACCGATTGGCCATCGGCCGGATCAGCGACTCGAACCCTGCCACCGGGGTGTACTCGGTGCGCCGGTTCATCTTCCAGGCACTCTCGTCATGACCCACGACGAGCGGCCGCTCCTCCCCAAGGGACACCACCTCGATGCGAGCCGGGGCGATCCCCATGTTGACAAGATAGGTCCTTGCCGAGGCTGCCCGACGGGCGCCCAGCGCGAGGTTGTATTCGTCTGACCCCCGCTCATCTGCGTGTCCGGCGATCCGGATGGTGAGACCGGTGTTGGCTTTGAGGATGGCGACCTTGCGAGCCAGCGCCGGCCGGTCCTGGGTCCGGATGTCGGAGCGGTCGAAGTCGAAGAAGGTCCGCTGCCCCAGGGTATCCCGCAGGGCCATGCGCATCCGGTCCAGCCGGGCTGCCTCGTCGCGAGCCAGCTGGTCGGCCCGGGCCCGCTCCGCCTTGGCGATCGAGTCGGCTCGCGCCATCGCGGCCCGACGAGCGGCGTCCGCGGCGGCGATCGAGTCGGCCCGGGCGCGGGCCGCGTAGTCCTCGGTGGGCGCCGGCGCGGGCGCCTGCACCACCGGGGTATTGCCACCGCAGCCAACCGCAGCGACCAGTCCCAGCACGACGGCAAGATTCCGAATTCGCATGCATCCTCCCCTTGAAAGTGAACACCGGGGGAAATCCGCGCGAATCGGCGCCCGCCACCAACCGGGACCTGCCGGCGGGCCGAGTGCCCGTCCGAGTCCCTGGGGCAGCCACCCAGCGCTGCGCCCCGGTTTATGTTTAGCTATGAATATGGATATGAAAGTAATTGGTCGGACGCCCGTTGTCAACCGCGGCCGACACCGCCCACCATCGGGCGAAAGCGGGGATCGCCGGCGTGGTAGTCCTCGGCCCGGGCCACATCCGGGTTGAGCCACTCGATCACCGCGGCGTGGCCCAGGCTCTCGGGGTCGTGCGCCAGGTAGGCCGTCGTCACCGCCAGCACCCGGAAGCCGCGGCGGAGCTGGAAGGTGAGGGTGGGATCGGTGAGGTCGCCACGCACCACGCCGGTCACGTACTCCTCGGGGCTGTAGCGGTCGGCAAAGGCGTGATACCCGCGGAGCCGAGCGCCGGCCCGGATCCGGAGCAGCCCGAGGTGGCGGGCCAGCGCCTCACGCGCAGCGTAGAACTGCTTCCCCACCCCGCGCCCCTGCCAGGCGGGATGCACCATGATCTCGGCGCCGTAGAGGGTGCGGCCCCGCTCCGGGTCGTGGTTGGTGAAGGTCCCCCGGGCGGTGAGCTCCCGCCAGCCGGTATCGAAGGTGTAGTCGTCCCACTGCACGATCAGGCTGGCGGCAAAGCCGATCAGCTGCCCCCCTTCCACCGCCAGCGCCACCCACTGCCCGTCGGGAAAAAGCCGGTGGTGCGATGCCAGCTGGGCCTCGGTCCATGGCGGCGAGTCCGGATACACCGCCAGACACAGGGCGATGATGCCGGCGAAATCAGCCGGCTCGGTGTTCCGGACCATCGCGGCCGGCTGGCTCATACCTTCACCACCTCCGGGCGGGCCACCAGCGAGGAGGTGCGCGCGCTGTCGTGCAGCGGCAGCACGGTGCCGCTGGCGCGGGTCTCGACGATGGTCTTCAGGTTGAGCTCGCCGATCACCATCATCTCCTGGTTGGAATTCCCCTCCGCCAGGATCCCGTCGCGCGAGAAGGAGAAGTCGCTGGGCGTCAGGATCGAGGCCTGGCCGTAGTTGAGCGACACCGCGGGCACCATCGGCAGCGAACCGACGGTGCAGGCGCAAATGACATACATCTGGTTCTCGATGGCGCGGGCATGGGCGCAGTAGCGCACCCGGTAGAACCCCTGGCGGTCATCGGTGCAGCTCGGCACCACCAGGATGTGGGCGTCCTGCCCGGGCGGCCGCCCGGGCGATCTCGGGAAACTCCACGTCGTAGCAGACGGCGATGGCCACCCGACCGAACTCGGTCTCGAACACCCGCAGGGTCGAGCCGGGGGACACGAACCAGTCCTCGGTCTCGAAGCGGGTCATGTGCAGCTTCCGCTGGACCCCGATCCCACCGCCCGGGCCGAAGAACATGGACTGGTTGTACACCACCTCCCCGCCCTCCGGCATCACCGGGATGGTGCCGCCGACGATGTAGCAGCTGGTGGCGCCGGGCCAGGCTGCTCATCAGCTCGATGAAGCGGTCGGCCTGCCCGGCGAGGTCGCGGACCTGCTCGCGGATCGGCCGGCGGACGTTCGCCCAGGGTCAGCAGCTGAATGGTGAAGTACTCGGGGAAGACCAGCAGGTGGCACTTGTAGTCCACCGCGGTCTCCACCAGGGCCTCCACCTGGTCGCGGAACTGGTCGAAGGTCTTGACCGGCCGGATGTAGTACTGCAGCGTGGCAACCCGGATTCTCTCCATGCTGCTCCTTGATCGGTCGAGTGCCGTCGCCGGCCAGGGCGCGGGGGTGCCGGGCGGACGCGGGCGTGACCGGCCCCAGCCGACTGGCTGCGCATGGGGTTGATCTGCCGCCGGGCGGCGCACGGAACGTAACACCCAGCGGCACCCGGGCCGGGGCGCGAGTCGGGACCGGCGGCGGGCTGACCCCGCACGCCACCTGCCCGCGGGACGCTAGATCTTCGTCAGCGTGATCGTCACCGGGTTCCCGTCAATGGATCCGGTGAGCGTGGCGGTCGTCCCCTGGAGGGTGAAGTTCAGGGTGACTTCGTCCGGATCCCCGGGATCGAACGTGATCGTCGAGCCCGTCTGCGAGTAGGGGCCCGAGTCGGTGCAGTCGGGGTCGGGATCGCAGATCCCGATCAGGTCGTTGGTGACGTCGAAGGTGTAGGTGCCGCCGGACAGCGACATCGAGAAGGTCATGCCATCGGCGATGACATCGGTTCCCATGACCATGAAACTGGTCACGTCCCAGTCTCCGCTCAGCGAGTTGCTGGGGCCATTGCCGCCATCCGAACTGCAGCCGGTGAGCGCCGGGGTAAGGCTTGCGGAGAGACAGAGTCCGGCGACAAGTAGTGACCGAGGGATACGCATGGGACCTCCTGCGTGTGCACACGTGAAGCGTGAAGAAGGAATCCTCCTGGAGATCGTCCCGCTTCGGCAAGATCGGGCGGGAACGGGGTCGGGTCAAGGCGCGGGATCGCTCCCGCCACCGGGGTAGATCGCGCCCCGCTTCATCACCTCGTGGACACCCGCCACGTTGCCGATATCGGCGAGCGGATCGGCGTCGAGAATGACCAGATCCGCCAGCTTCCCCGCCTCGACCGTTCCCCGGTCCCCCTGAGCGCCAAGCGCCCTCGCGGCATCGAGCGTCGCGGCGCGGAGCGCCGCGGCGGCGCCCAGTCCCGCGTCCCCCGCCAGCCGGCGGAGTTCCTCGGGCAGGTTGGGCGCCGTCCAGCCACCCTCGTCACCCACGCCGAGGGAGTCGGTGCCGGCCACGATCGTCACCCCCATCCGATGCGCCCGCCGGGTGAGCTCGGCGGCGAGGAGATAGAGCCGCTGGCGGTCTTCAGGATAGATGAACAGGGTGGGCTCGAAGCTGGTGCCGCGGCGGCGCATGATCGCGAAGAGCGAGTCGAAGGCGGGGGAGTCGAAGCGGCCCCGCACCACGCCGCTGGAATCTGCCAGCCGGGCGGCGTAGCCGTCCCGTCCCGGTTCGCGCGCGAGCAGCGATGCGTGGGACACCACATCCACTCCGGCCGAGACCATCTGCCGGGGTGACACCTCGCCCATCGCCGCGTGGGCCCAGACGAGCAGGTGCTGGCGATGCGCCTCGGCGGTGATGGCGGCGACGATCCCGGGGGTCAGTGCCGCATACAGCTTGATGGCCGTGGCACCGGTGCCGCGGGCCTCCGCGACCGCCTGGTGGAGGTCGGTGGTGGAGTCGACGCTCCGCATCCACGGCAACGAGCCGGGCGTCGCGCCGGCACTGGCCGACGCGGTGCGTGGATCGGCGAAGAAGGCCGGGCCGGCCCACAAGGCGGCGTAGTAGACGTCGGGAGCGGCGATGTCGCCGACCCGGGCGTCCCGTTGCAGCGACGCCAGCGCCCGCACGTCGCCGGCCATGTCGCGGACGGCGGTGATCCCCCCGAGCAGCGCCCGGCAGAGCCGCCGCTCGGTGCGGGCACGCGAGTCCTCTCCGGAGGGATCGGTGGCCACGTGCACATGGGTATCGATGAGGCCGGGGATCGCGTACTTCCCGGTCAAGGGATGGACGATGGTGCTCTCCGGAAGCGCCTGCGTGCCGTCCGCAAAGATCGCGGCGATCCGCCCGTCCCGGATGAGGATGGTCGTGCCAGCCCGGGCGGCGGAACCGGTGCCGTCCCACAGAGTCAGACCGGTGAGTGCGCGGAAGCCCGCGGCCGGGTGGCGCGGGGTACAGTCGGACTGGGCCGAGGCGGAGGAGGCCAGCAGCAGCGCGCCGCCGGCCAGCGAGAGGAGTCGTCGCACGAACGTCGGCGCGTCGGCGGAGGCGGGGCTCAGCGATCCCGGGACTTGTCGAGCATCGCGTCCCAGGCCCGCTGGATGGCGCGGGAGGAACCGACGCCCACCGCCAGGGCAAAGGCCACGCCGATCGCGCCGAAGCCGATCAGAAAGGCGGCCAGCACGATCTGCCGGGCGAAGTTGAGCTGCCACAGCGCCAGCGCGCCCACCACCGCCAGCAGCGCCCCCTTGAAGATCTTGGAGACCAGCCGGGCCCGGCCCACCCCTTCTTCCTCCAGCGTGCCTTCCACCCGGTCGGCCAGGGCGTTGGCGAGCAGCACGCCAACGCCGGCGATGGCGAGCACCATGACCAGGTTGGGAAGGTAGAACAGGAACTGGTCCAGCAGGCGGGACAGGACGATGAGGCCCCAGATCTGCAGGGCGTTATCGAGGAACACCAGCACCACCAGCGCCATGACGATGCTGCCCACCAGGCCGTACAGGGAAGCGCGCACGTCGCCCTTGGCAAACGCCGCACGCCACGACTGGGTGCCGCCGAGCCGATCCAGGCGCAGCCAGACGAGCGCGCGGATGAGGGCGCGTTTGGCCAGCCACCCGACGCCCACGCCGACCGCCAGCAGCACCAGGCCGGCCGCGAGCGTGGGGAGATACTCGGCGAGCCGGCTCTGGAACTCGGCGAGGGTACCGGAAGTGGGAATCTGGGTCATGGCCTACTTCCTCGAGAAGAAGACGTCCTCATGCCCGCGGGCGCGCTGTTCTTCCACGGCCCGCACCACGATGACGGGATTACGCTGGCGGCTGGCAATGAGCGCGGGAATAGTCTGGCCCACCAGCGGCGTCAGCGGTCCGCTGGAGGGGGCGCCGATCAGCACCAGCTCCCCTTCCTCGATCGTCCGGAGCAGTCCGCTGGCCGGGTCCCGCCGCCGGTGCACTTCAAGCTCCTGTTCCAGCTCCGCCCCTTCCAGCACCGCCCGCCCCTCGGCGATCCGCTGCTCCGCTTCGGCATCGGTGAGGGTCCGGTCCACGATCGTGACCGGACGGATGCCGGCCTTGAACCAGCCGCCGAAGGCGGGCGCCAGCCGCGCCGCCAGGGTCGAGTTGGCGCCCCGGGTGACCGGCACGATCACCCGCTGCACGGTGTCCGGCCGGACCAGACCGTAGACCACCGCCATCTGGCAGGGCGCGTCCTCCAGCACATGTTCCACCACCGAGGGCAGCAGCCGCTCCAGCACGGACTGCGGCCGGGGCTGCCCCATGACGAGGAAATTGCAGTCGGCCTCGCGCGCGGCCTGCACCAGGGCGGAGCTCACGCGGCGGCCGATCTCCACCACCGGCCGCACTTCCATCCCGCGCTCCCGGCCGTAGCGCACCGCCGTTTCCAGCCGCTGCTCCACCCCCGGCGGCAGGGCCCGGCCGGCGCTGATCGGCTCGCCCTCCGGCACCTCCACGACCGTCACCGCGACGACCTCTCCCTGGTGCGTCCGGGCGATGGCCAGGGCGGTCTCCATCAGGCTCGGCAGGTTGTCCGTGTCGGCCAGGGCGACCATCACCCGGTATTCATCGCGCTGGATCCGCTCCATCCACGAGGTGCGGGCCTGGAAGGCGGTTTCCCGCTTGCGGCTGTAGAGCACGTAGAAGAACCAGCCCGCCACCATCCAGCCCCCGGCCGCCAGCCAGGCGAGCGGATAGCCCACGAACATAAACACCGCCACGAACAGCATCGCGGCGATCGCCACGATCGGGGTGAGCGGGACAAGCGGCACCTTGTAGCCGCGGTCCAGGTCGGGGCGCAGCTTCCGGAGCCGGATCAGGGCGATGTTCACCCCGCCGAAGAGCAGCAGGAACATCACACTCGCCGCGGCCGCCACGTCCTCGATCGGCAGGAGGATGGCCATGGCGATGATCAGCAGCGTCGAGGCCAGGATGGCCACGTGCGGCGTGCCGCGGGTGGGGTGCACCCTGGCCATCGCCTGCGGCAGGCTGGCATCGCGTGCCATGGCAAACGCCACCCGGGAGGAGGAATAGATCGTGGCGTTGAGCGCCGAGAGCGTAGAGAGCAGACCACCCACCAGGATCACGATCCCGCCGCCAACGATGAACTGATCGGCCGCGGCCACCAGCGCGACCTCCTTTTCCTCCCCCAGAAACTGGGTCACCGGCACGCCGGCCGGCGGGGTCACCGCGCCGATGGCCACCAGCGCCACCAGCAGGTAGATCGGAATCACGATCAGCAGCGAGAGGAACACCGCCCGGGGCACGTTACGCTTGGGATCTTCCACCTCCTCGCTGGTCTGGGCGACGATCTCGTAGCCCTGGAAGGCGATGAAGGTGAGTCCCATGGCCGCGAATACCCCGCCCCAGCCGTTGGCGACGAACGGCGTGAACGATCCCTGCCAGCCGGTGCGCTGGGCCATGGTCCAGAGTCCTGCGGCGATGAAGGCCCCGATGATCGCGATCTTGCCGATGGTGACGACGTTGCCGGCCTTGCCCGCCTCCGAGGCGCCCCGGTAATTGATGAAGGCGAAGACGGCGCAGGCGCCGACAGCCAGCCAGATCTCCAGAGATGCGAGCGGCGGATGGACTTCCGGAATGCCCATCACCACGAGCACTTCCTTGAAGTAGGCTCCGAAGCCGAGGGCATAGAGCGAGCAGGCCACGGCGTGGGCAAACCAGTCCATCCAGCCGGCCAGGAAGCCGCTGGGATCGGGGAGGGACTGCTTGATCCAGAGGTAGCCGCCGCCGGCGCCGTGCACGGCACCGCCCAGTTCGGCGTAGGCCATGGCGGTGAGCAGTGCCACGAAGCCGTTGAGCAGGAAGACCAGCAGCAGCGCCGGGCCCGCCACCCCGGCGGCGATGCCGGTCAGCACGAAGATGCCGGCGCCGATCATGGCGCCGACCCCGATCATCGTGACATCCATCAGCCGCATCTCGCGGCTGAGGCGTACTTCGACGGCCATGAACGCTCCGCATGGCTGGCCGGACGAGGATACCGGCCGGACACCGGGTCGGCAAGGAGGACCGGCGCCGCATCCACGGCCGATCCGCCAGAAAATCGGCCGGGGTCGACATCTCCGGTCCACGATGCCATGTTGCAAAGGCGGGGCATCGCGCCCCGCCGTTCACCCGGACCTCGGGCGCACCATCAGCCGCAGTGCCCACCTGCCGAAGGAAGCGCGCCGACCCGGCGCCGCTCGCCATCCGGCCCTTCCTCACCCAGGGCACGCCTGATCTGCCCGGAGCACCGGCGAATTTTCCTCGCCGTGAAGGAGGTTCATCATGCCAGCATCCACAATGATTCCCGAAAAGCAGCTGATCGAAGCGGCCAAGGCCCCGGTCCAGGCCTACAACGACAAGAAGTGGGACGCCGTGAAGGCGTCGGTCACCCCCGATATCGTCTACGACGAGGTCGCCACCGGACGCAAGGTCCGCGGCACGGACGATGTCCTCACCCTGTGGAAGGGCTGGGCGGCGGCATTCCCAGACTCGAAGGCCTCCTTCGACGCCGCTCACGTCAGCGGCGACAAGGTCGTGCTCGAGGTCACCTGGCGCGGCACCCACTCAGGCCCGATGCAAACCCCCAAGGGGCCGATCCCGCCGACCGGCAAGCAGATCCAGATGCGCTCCTGCATCATCTGCGAGATGGCCGGGGAGAAGACCAGGGTTCAGCGGCAGTACTTCGACATGGCCACGATGTTCCAGCAGCTGGGCATCGGCGGCTGAGCGCCGCGCGCCACCGCTGGATGAAGCTGGCCGGGGGGCTCCGCCGAGGAGCCCCCCGGTTGTGTCTGGCCATGCCGTTGCTCGACTGGCGGGGGCTCACCAGCCGGGCCAGATTGCGACTCTACACCATGACCAGCGACCCTGCCGCATGATGCCTCCGCTCTCCCGACGGAGCCTCCTCCAGCGACTCGCCTTCGCGGGTGCGCTGCTCACCCTTCCGGGCCCACTGCGGGCGTGCAGTGGAGAACGGAACCGCGGCCCGGACAGGGATTCCGGGCCGGACCCGGATCACGAGCGGTTGGCCGACTGGACGGGGAGGGTGCGCGCCGATGGCCTGACCTCGGGTGGTGTCCCGCTTGGCCGGGGCGCGGTCCGCGTCGGTGAGCTGGCAGCCGGCACGCCGTACGTGCCGGGCACCCTGGACGCCTATATCGGGGCTGGCAGCGCCCCACCAGCACTCGAGCCGCTCGCGCTCTCCCTCACCCGCTTTGACTGCGTCACCCTGGTGGAAGCCTGCCTGGCTGTGGCGCGGGACGCGCGCGCTCGGGGAGAACCGACGTGGGGGCGCTTCGGTCGGGAGGTGGAGTTGATGCGCTACCGGCAGGGAGTGCGGCAGGGCTACGCGTCCCGGCTGCACTACTTCAGCGAGTGGATCAGCGACGGCGCGGCCCGTGGCCTGGTGCGGGATGTGGGGGCCGAGCTGGGTGGGGTGGAGGACACCCGCCCACTCCGATTCATGACCGAGCATCGGAGCAGCTACCCCGCCCTGACCAGCGCCACAGTGTTCGACGAGATCGGTGTGCTGGAGCGCAGTCTGGACGGAGCGCCCCGGCGAGTGGTCCCGGCTGACCGCATCGCCGAGAGGTCGGGCCAGATCGAGACCGGCGACGTGCTGGCGTTTCGCCACCGCGATCCCCGGGCTGGACGTGACCCACGCCGCCTTCGCCTACCGGGACCGAGCCGGCATCCTGCGGGTGCTGCACGCTCCGCTCTCGGGTGGGGTGGTAGAGATCACCCGCAGCACGCTGTCGCAATACGTGGCCGCGATCCGGCGCTGTACCGGAGTGCTGGTGGCACGGCCGCTGGGGATGGCGGTGTGACCGCACCACTGCCAGACGGCACCCGGCGAGCCTGGACGGTAGCGTACTGGGGCCTGACGGTGGCGTTTCTGGTCACCGGGTTCATCAGCATGTACCGGATCCGGGCCGGATTCCTCTCCAACTACGCCGCCGACCTCACCTGCCCCGCCTGGCTGTACATAGGCATTCGGGGACCCCACCGCACCAATCGACCCAGCAGGTTCGGGCAGTTCTTCGGGGCCACGCCGGAGCGGGCTGCCCTGGTCATCTTCGGGGGCAGCGCGCTGACCGAACTGAGCCAGATCTGGTGGCCGCATGGGTTCTTCCGGGGCGCATTCGATCCCTACGATATTCTTGCCTATGCGGTCGGGGTGGGGGTTCCCTACCTCGTTGAGAAAGTCACTACTTCCAATCGGCATCGATGACAACCCAGAACTCCTCCCTTCCCACCCGCCCGCTCGGCACCAGCGGCCTGGCCATCACCCCCGTGGGCTTCGGCGCCTGGGCCATCGGCGGCGGCGACTGGGCCTTCGGCTGGGGGCCGCAGGACGACGCCGACTCGATCGCGGCGATGCGCCACGCCGTCGAGCGCGGCATCAACTGGATCGACACCGCCGCGGTGTATGGACTGGGGCATTCCGAGGAAGTCGTCGGCCGGCTGCTCAAGCAGCTCCGGCCGGCCGAGCGGCCGTTGCTGTTCACCAAGGGCGGGATGGTCTGGGACGAGGCCAACCGCATGGCCGAGCCGGCCCGTACCCTCGCCCCCAGCTCGATCCGGGCCGAGTGTGAGGCATCACTCCGGCGGCTGGGGGTGGAGCAGATAGACCTGTATCAGTTCCACTGGCCTGACGCGGGCGGGACTCCGGTCGAGGAATCCTGGGCGGAGATGGTGCGACTGGTAGAGGCGGGCAAGGTGCGCGCGATCGGGGTGTCCAACTTCGATCTCCCGCTGCTGGAGCGCTGCCGGAGGATCCGGCAGGTGGACACGCTGCAGCCGCCATTCTCCCTGATCCGGCGCAAGGCAGGCGAGGCACTGCTGCCGTGGTGCGCGGCCCACGGCACCGGGGTGATCGTCTACAGCCCGATGCAGGCCGGGATCCTGACCGACAGCTTCGGCCACGCCCGGGTCGCCGCCCTCGCGCCCAACGACTGGCGGCGCGGCACCAAGGAGTACCAGTCCCCCAACCTGGAGCGGAACATCGCCTTCAGGGACGCGCTGGTCCCGATCGCCACCCGGCACGGGACCACGGTGGCCTCGGTGGCCGTCGCGTGGACCCTGTCCTGGCCGGGAGTGTCGGGCGCGATCGTCGGCGCCCGCTCGCCGGCGCAGGTGGACGGCTGGCTCGGTGCCGCGGCGCTCTCGCTCACCGCCGCCGACCTGGACGAGATCGCCGTCGCGCTGGAGCGAACGGGGGCCGGCGTTGGACCGGTCCGGGCCGGCCGGTAGGAATCGGGCGGTGGGGTGTTTGGTGCCCTACCCCCTCTTGCCAGATCCGGCCCCAGGCTTCACTGTAGAGGCACGGGCGGCGGTCCACGCCCCACCTCGTTGACCCTCCCCCAGCGTGGGTCCTCGTCGAGGCAAAGGGGGGCATACTCCCGGATCCTGGCTCATCGAATCCTTTGCGTCGCCATGAGCGTCGCCGCTGGGGGGTGTCTGCCCGTGGCCTGACCAGAGGATTCCTCCGATGCCCGTCCAGAAAGACCTCAAGCGCCTGATCCGCGCCCGCATGCAGAAGACCGGCGAGGCCTATACCGCGGCCCGCCGCCAACTCCTCTCCCGCAAGCCGAATTCCTCGCCCGTCACGGCGTCGCTGGCCGCGGCCTCACCCGCGCCCGCCGACTTCGCCCGCCTCGCCGGCATGAGCGACTCGGCGGTCAAGGCCAAGACCGGCTGCGATTGGGGGCGCTGGGTCTATGCCCTCGACCGCGCCGGTGCATCGGCGTGGTCCCATCGCGAAATCGCGGCGCATGTGCAGAAGTCCTACAAGCTTCCCGGCTGGTGGAGCCAGACCGTGACGGTGGGTTACGAGCGCATCAAGGGGTTGCGCGCCATCGGGCAGCGCCGCGATGGCGGCTTCGAGGCCAGCAAGAGCAAGACCTTCCAGCTGCCGGTCTCCAAACTCTACCGCGCCTTTCGCGACGCCCGGCTCCGGGGCCGATGGCTGCCGGATGCGGCCCCCACGGTCCGGACAGCCACGAAGGACAAGTCGCTCCGGCTCACCTGGCCCGACGGTACCCGGGTGGAGGCCAACTTTTCTTCCAAGGGACGCGGCAGGGCCCAGGTGCAGCTGCAGCACGGAGTGTTCGCGGACAAGGCGTCCGCGACCCGGGCGAAGAAGCTCTGGGAGGAGCGGCTGAAGGAGCTGGAGCGCTGGAGCGCGACGGGATAGGCGAGCGGCCACAGAGCACAGGGGGAGCAAGCGCCCTTGCGCGCAGCGAGGAGGATACCCGCGCCGCTGGGCGATCTCACCGATCCCTTGCGGCCGGGTCTCCGACGAGACGTGCGCAGGGGCGCTTGCCCTCACCTCGGCTGATCGCCGGGTTCCCATCGCCCTCGCACACGGAGCGTCGCGTCGCCGAAGCGCCGCCCTACGGAAAGATTCCGCCCTGCTCGTAGCTCAGCGCCACCTTGTCGATGGCCACGATCATCGCCGCGGTGCGCATGTCGATCTTGCCCTTGCGGCTCTTCCATTCGTTCCGGACGGCCTGGTAGGCGTAGATCATCGTCTCCTCCAGCCCGCTGTTGACCAGGTCCTCTTCATCCGGCCCCCGGGCGATCAGCTCCGCCTCGGCGGGTGGCAGGCGCTTCCCGGTCATCCCCGAGACCGCCTCGAGGAGCCGCTCCGAGGCGCCCTGCTCGAACCGCTTCTGCATCCGCCCAAAGCGGACGTGCCCGAGGTTCTTGACCCACTCGAAATAGCTCACCGTGACGCCGCCGGCGTTGATGAGCGCGTCGGGGATGACCATGACCCCGTTCCTGGTGAAGACCTCATCGGCCTCCGGCGTGGTGGGGCCGTTGGCGCCCTCGGCGATGATCTTGGCCTTGATGCGCGGGGCGTTGTCGCCGGTGATCTGCCGTTCCAGCGCCGCTGGAACCAGAATGTCGCAGTCGAGCTCGAGCCCGGCGGGCCCGCTGGCAAGATCCTTGGCCCCGGGGAAACCCAGCATCGAGCCGGTCTCCCGGCGGTGGGTCATGACGGCCTCGATGTCGAGTCCCTTCTCGTTGGCGATGGCCCCCTCCCGCTCCACCAGGCCCACCAGCACCGCTCCGCCCTCCTGGAAAAACTTGGCGGCGTGGTAGCCGACGTTGCCCAGACCCTGCACCACGACCCGCTTCCCCTGGAGCCCCGTGCCCAGGCCGAGCTTCTTCATGTCCTCGGCGCTGCGGCAGGCCTCACGGACGGTGAAGAAGACGCCCCGGCCGGTGGCCTCGGTGCGGCCACGGATGCCGCCGCCGCTCACCGGCTTGCCGGTGACACAGCCCACCGCGTCGAGTTCGCCGTTCTTGAGGGCGGAGTAGGTGTCGGCGATCCAGGCCATCTCCCGGGGGCCGGTGCCCATGTCGGGGGCGGGGACGTCGAGACCGGGACCGATGAAATTCTTCTTGACCAGCTCGAAGATGTAGCGCCGGGTGATCCGCTCCAGCTCGCCGGCGGAGTACTGCTTGGGGGCGATGCGCACCCCGCCCTTGGCCCCGCCGAAGGGCACATCCACCAGGGCGCATTTCCACGTCATCAGCGAGGCCAGGGCCTGTATCTCGTCCGCGTCCACGTCGGCGGCGTAGCGGATGCCGCCCTTGCAGGGGAGCTTGTGATGGCTGTGCTCGGCCCGCCAGGCGTGGATGACCTCGATGGTGCCGTCATCCTTCTTGATGGGGAAGGAGGTGTAGTAGACGTTCCGGCACACGCGGAGGTTCACGAGGAGACTCGGGTCGTGATTGGTGTAGGCCGCGGCCCGGTCGAAACTCTGGTTGACCTGCTCGAGGAACTTGGTGCCGATGGACATGAGATTGGGTGGGGTGAGGGAACTCTAGTGATAGCGACGGCAGAGCCATTTGGCTAGCGGGGGTGGGCTGGCGGCTCCGGTGCACCTCGCCGCGCGCCGCCGCCACCTCGACCGCGTCACGAAGCGAGATGGCGTTCGCGTCCCACCTTCCGCATCCTCTGGCTTCCCGTAGATTCGCAAGCGTGCCGGCACCGCCGCGGCCCGCAGCAGGGGCGCGGCCCAAGGATCGTCCCACCGGCCTGAGACCCTGTGAAAGTGCGGTGATGGATGGCCGAGATTCACCCGATGTTTGTCTTCGAAGTGGCGCAGAGCATCGACCTCGACAAGGTCGAGCGGCTGCTGGGCCCGGGCTCCGAGCGCCAGACGTTCCGGCACCGGGGCCGCTCGACGACGTTCTTCCATTACCGTCCCGCCCCGCTGCGCATCTCGCAGGACCGGGCCTCCATCGTGATTCACCGCTGGACCACCGATCCGCAGGTGGAGCTGGTGCTGTACGACTTCGGCGCCGCCAGCGTGACCTACCGGCTGCCGGTGGCCAGCGACCTCGACGAGTTGCTCCAGGCCAGCGTCGCGCTCCGCTCGACCGAGCTGCTCCGGCAGGACGCCCACGGACGGGTCGAGGCGCTGCTCAAGTCCATCGCCGGGGCGGTGCAGCGGCCGCGGGTGGCCGACTTCATGGAGGACTACACCCTGATGGGCATGCGGGAGAACCCCGGCCCCGGCACCGCCGCCCAGTTCTGCGAGGGCCAGGCGGCCCAGATCGCGCGGATCCTGCGGCCGGCGGCGGGGGGGCTGTCCGCCGAGGAGGTGCAGAACGCCACCGAGGTGCGGATCGCCTTCGGACCGGACGACGTGACCATCGTGGACTGGGACGCCGCCTTCGTGCTGGACCCCGATCCCGACGACGTGCGGGCGGTGCTGGAGTTTGCCAATGTGCAGCTGCTGGAGATGCGCTGGCTCGACTTGCAGCTCGATACCGCCATGGAGCGGTCCTACCAGCTGCTGGGGCGGTCGCAGGGAATCCGGCTCCTACTGCCCTCGTCCGCCTCGGCCGATCTCCACAAGGTGGCGGAGCTGCAGCTGGAAAGCGCGGTGATGCTGGAGCGGGTGTCCAACGCGCTCAAGGTGTTCGGAGAGGAATACCTGACCCGGATCTATCGGCTGGCCTCCGCCCGATTCCACCTCGGCGAACTGGACGCATCCATCACCCGGAAGCTCGGCACCATCGAGAGCATCTACCAGAAGCTGTCGGACCGGGCGTCCGGAGTCCGCATGGTGGCGCTGGAGTGGATCGTGATCCTGCTGATCGCCTCGGAGATCGTGCTGAGTCTGTGGCACGGGTGAGCTCGCTGGTGTGCATGCCCGGAGCCGCGCATCCGGTGGGTGGCGGCGATGAAGACCGGCCGTTACGCGACGCCGCATCGCCGACAGAAGGGCCCGCGCAGGCAACCTAACAAGAGATGGTCAGACGTTGTGCGGCTTTTGGTTGACTTTCACGGTACCGTCTCCCAGATTGGGCGCGTCCGGGGCGCGGGCCACTCGCCTCGGCAGCGCTGCTCCCCACAGCTGGCCTCCTGCGCCCATCATCGGCGCACCCGCGGGAGGATTCCATGCTTCCGTCCCTGCAACGTCCTATCGCCCTGGTCCTGCTGCCGCTCTTCCTGATCGAATCCACCGGTTGTTCCAGCACCCATCGCGTGGGTGCGGTGGAGGCCGCTCCCCCGACCCAGGAGGCGCTCGTCGGCATCACCACCCTGGCGGGGCAGGAGATCGCCTTCGACCGCGAGGGAAGCATCCAGGCCGATACGGTTCATGCCGTCGTCAGAGGAAACGCCATCAGCGTCCCCGTCGACAGCGTGCAGCGGTGGTGGCTGCGGCGAACAGATACTGCCAAGAGTGTTCTTGCGTTCATCGGTGTCGTGGCCGGAGTGGTCGTCGTGGCGGCGGCCATAGCGCTCGCTACCAAGGAGTCTTGTCCGTTCGTTTACTCCTGGGACGGCAATGCCTTCATCTTCGACGCGGAACCGTACGGCGGGGCAATCACCCGCGGACTGGAGCGGGACGACTACAACCCGCTCCCCCATCTTCGGGCCGACGGCGGCAGGTACCGCCTGCTGGTCACCAACGAAGTGAACGAGACCCAGATGACGAACCTGTTCGAGCTCTGGGCGGTGGACCATGCCCCCGGGGTTCGGATCATCCCCGACGAGTCGGGCACGCTGCACACGGTTGGCGCGCCGGCGCTTCCCGTCCGCGCCGTTGACCAGGCGGGACGCGATCTCCTGCCATGGATCGCCTTCGACGACCGGCTCATCTGGGAACAACTCCCAATCCGGGACGTCTCGGGCTCGTTGCGCGATGAGATCACCCTGACGTTCCCAAAGCCAGCCGGAGCCAGGCAGGCAAAGCTGGTCGCAAGGGTGGGCACGGCGCTCTGGGGATCCCACATGATCCGGTCGCTGCTCGAGGCCAGGGGGCAATCGGTCGAAGAGTGGTACGCTCGGGTGGACGGTTCTCCTGAGGCGGCGGACTCGGTGCGCGTGTGGGCGGTCCGGGAGGAGCTGTTCGGACTGCAGGTGAACGTGGAGGAGCCCGATGGGTGGCAGGTCCGGGGGATCATCGGTGGTGGTGGGCCGTTCCTGGCATCGGAGCGGGTCATCCCGCTCGATGTCAGCGCCGTCGCGGGTGAGGTCTTGACCATCCGGCTGCGCCCGCCACGAGGTTTCTGGGCCCTCAACTACCTGGCCATCGACTACAGCCCCGATCAGGCCGTGGCCGTGGACACGCTGCTTCCGACCAGGGCATCCGGCAACACGACGGCCGACATCCTCGGCGCCCTGAGCAGCGCCGACACGCTCTACTATGCGATGCCGCGCACCGGCGACCGGGCGTCCCTTGAATTTGTGGCGCCCGGCGCCCCGCCGGCCGGCCTCACCAGGTCCGTCGTGCTGCATAGTCGCGGCTACTATTCTCTGCACATGGAGCCCAGTGGTACGGCGGACACGATGCTGGTGCGTCAGATGGAACAGGTCCCCGGCACCACCGTGGAGTATTCGGCCCGCCTGTATCAGGTGTGGTCCACGGTGAGGCCAAAGGCGTTCTAGGCAGCCGGCCGATGCGCCACTACTGGCTCGACCGGATCACCCACCTGGAGCCCGGTGTACGCGCTTCGGGGGTCAAGGCCGTGGCGCTGGCCGAGGACGAGTTCGAGGCCCACTTTCCCGGCAACCCGGTGCTGCCGGGTGTGTATCTGCTGGAAGGGCTGGCGCAGACGGCCGGGGTGCTGCTCCACCGGTCGGACCCGGCGCATCGCATCGCCCTGATGGCCACGGTCGACCGCGCAAGGTTCACCGGGTTCGCTCGGCCGGGGGATGTGGTGGTGCTGCAGGTGGAGATCGAATCGCTCGAGGCCGATATCGCGCGGGTGCGGGGAACCGCATTGTTAGGGGAGCGCGTGATCGCTTCCGCGCGGGTGACGTTCAAGCTGGTCGTCGCCGACCAGCTGATTCCAGCCATGTACGAGCCCCTCTGGCGCCAGACGATGGAGACCTGGCTGGGGCACTTCCCCGAGATTGCCGATGGCTGAACGGGTCGCCGTGACGGGCGTGGGGGTCGTGACGCCGATCGGTTCGGGCTATGAGGCGTATCGTGACGCGCTCCGCCAGGGCCGATCAGGGGTCGGCCGCATCCGGGCGTTCGACTGCACCGGTCTTACCACCCAGCTTGCCGCCGAGGTGGAGGAGCGCGAGGTTGATCTCCAGGCCTGGGTGGAGCCGCGCAAGGCAGTGAAGCTGATGAGCCGGAGCGCTCTCTTCGCGGTGGCCGCGGCCGCGATGGCGCGCCGCCAGGCAGGGCTGGGCCGGGAGGCGGCGGATCCGTGCCGGTTCGGCATCGTCGTCGGGGCCGGCGGCATGGGGCCGACCGATCTGGACCTCTTCCAGATCCAGGCGGATTCGGTCATCGAATCGGCCCGCGACAATGGAGGCGACGCCTGGGACCTTCCGGCTTTCGCCCGGTGCTACGAGTCGAAGACCAATCCGGTAGCCACATTGCGCGGCTTGCCCAATCTGGCCGCCGCGCACGTGGCGATCCAGAATGACGCCCGGGGACCGAACTCGACCATCACCACGGCGTGCAGTGCAGGCACTCAGGCGATCGGTGAGGGACTCAGGCTCATCCAGCGGGGGGACGCCGACGTGGTGCTTGCGGGCGGCACCGACGCCGCGGTCAATCCGGTCGCGGTGCTTGGCTTCAGCCTCCTCGGAACGCTTTCCCGGCGCAACGACGACCCTTCCCGGGCCAGCCGGCCCTTCGAGCGGGACCGGGATGGTTTCGTCATCGGAGAGGGTGCTGGGTTCGTCCTGCTGGAGCGGGAGTCCCACGCCCGCGCCCGACACGCACCGATGCTGGCCGAACTGGCCGGCTACGGCGTCACCTGTGACGCCTATCGCATCACCGACGAGCGCCCCGATGCGGAGGGGGCGGCGCAGGCCATTCGACTGGCCCTGCGCGAGTCGGGACTGACCCCGGCGGATGTCGGCTACGTCAACGCCCACGGCACCGGCACCCGGATGAACGACATCACCGAGACGCGCGCCCTCAAGCTGAGCCTCGGGTCGTCGGCCGGTAGCATCCCCGTCAGTTCCACCAAGTCCATGATCGGCCACCTGCTCGCGGCGGCCGGAGCCGTCGAACTCGTCGCGGCCCTGATTGCGATAGGCGAGGGTTTTCTGCCGCCCACAATCAACCTCGAGCGAGCGGACCCGGAGTGCGACCTCGACTACGTGCCGAACGTGGCTCGCGCGGCCACACCGGCGGTCGCGCTCAGCACCTCCTTTGGGTTCGGGGGTCAGAACGCCTGCCTGGCGATCCGCCAGTGGTAGACCCACACGCGCTGCGCGAGGAGGTACAGCGCATCATCGCGGAGGTGCTGGTGGTCTCGCTCCCGGAGGTCCAGCCGGGAAAGGCGCTGGTCCGCGACCTGGGCGCGGAATCGCTCGACTTCCTCGATCTGGTGTTTCGACTGGAGGACGTGATCGGGCGAAAGATCCCGTTCTCCCGGTGGCAGCGCTTCCTCGAGGTCACCCTGCCGGACCAGGACCTGGCGGTCGCTATCACGCCCGAGGTCGTCGAAAGCTTCGCGCAGCAGGAAGCGTCGGGCGGGTGATCTTCTGCGCTCGCGTGGAGCAGCGCATCTGGCTTGCGCTTGCACAGGAGAAGGCTCCTTTCGCGGTCGCCGCGAGCCGGCGCCTGCCAACCGATCGGGCCGCGGCGGCACGAGCCGAGTCGCTGGCGAGGCGGGCCCTCCGACTGGGGCCGGATGCCGGGTCGGTCTCGCGCGCCCACACCGAGGGAACCGGCGCCGCGCTGGTGGCCCCGGCAACGATGCGGTTGGGCGTGGACCTCGTGCGGTCTGGTCGAGTGCGGTGGCGCCACTCAGCCAGCATCCTGCGCCAGCACGAGTGGGATGCCCTGGCGTCCTACGCGCCGACATGTCACGCACTGGGCTGGGCCCTGAAGGAGGCCGCCGCGAAGGCGAGCGGTGACCCGCGGCGCTACTTCCCTGAGGGGGTGGTGATCGCGACGGCCCCCGAAGGCCTGGTGGTGCGACTTGCCAACGAGGCGATGCCGCTCGCGACCGGCTGGCTCGACTTCGGAGATCTGCTCTGTGCCTGGGTCGTACCGGTCGAGTCACCGCGACAAGGCTCGGGGGCGACCGGGAGCTGACTTCTTTCCCTTCCGGGAGTCGCTTTGCGACGCCGGCGTCCTCCCCGCTAGGTGCAGCGTCTCCCCTCTCCCAGCCACTCGCCTGACCGCCACCCACTCCGAGCGCTCCAACCCTAGCCTGCCCCGCTCCATAGAGTAGGTTACCTCTACACATGCCTCCTGCCCCGCAGCTTTCCGCCGCCCTGTCCGACCGCTACCGCATCGAGCGTGAACTCGGTGCTGGCGGCATGGCCACCGTCTACCTGGCCCTGGACCTCCGGCACGACCGGCGGGTCGCGCTCAAGGTGCTCCGGCCCGAACTGGCCGCCATACTCGGCGGTGAGCGGTTCCTGCAGGAGATCAAGACCACCGCGAACCTGCAACACCCCCACATCCTGCCGCTGCACGATTCCGGCGAGGCCGGCGGACAGGTGTTCTACGTCATGCCGTACGTCGAGGGCGAGAGCCTGCGCGACCGGCTGAACCGCGAAAAGCAGCTGCCGGTGGAAGACGCGATCCGCATTGCCCGGGAGGTAGCCGACGCCCTGCACTACGCCCACCTGCACGGGATCATCCACCGCGACATCAAGCCCGAGAACATCCTGCTGCACGGCGGCCACGCCCAGGTGGCCGACTTCGGCATCGCCGTCGCCGCCGTGCGCTCCGAAGGCGACACCCGGCTCACCGAGACCGGCATGTCGCTCGGCACGCCCCACTACATGAGCCCGGAGCAGGCCATGGGCGGGCGGGACATCGACGCCCGCACCGATGTGTATGCCCTGGGCTGTGTGCTGTACGAGATGCTGACCGGAGAGCCCCCCTTCACCGGTCCGACGGCGCAGGCGATCATCGCCCGGGTCATGACCGAGACACCGCGCTCGCTGGCGTCCCAGCGTCCCACCGTGCCGCCGCATATCGATGCCGCCGTGCGCACCGCGCTGCAGAAGCTGCCGGCAGACCGTTTCGCGAGCGCGGGACAGCTGCTCGATGCACTGAACCGGCCCGAGTACGCGACCCTCGCCGTCGAGGCAGTCGCGGTCTCCGGTTCAACACCCATCGCCATGACGCGACGCCTGAACCGGGTGCTGCCGTGGGGAGTCGCCGCCGCGGCCGCCGCGTTTGGGATCTTCGAGTGGCAGACACGGCTGCATGCGAGCAACCTGGTCCCGTCCCGGCTGGCGATGCTCACCCCCAGCCTGACCAGTTCCGGCATCACCTCGCTGCGGCGCCAGCTCGCACTCACCCCCGATGGCCGGTCGGTGATCTTCACCTCGGTGAGCGACGAGGGAGGATTGCAGCTGGCCCGCCAGGAGCTCGACGCGGCGACACCACGCCTGATCCCCACCCGGAGCGATGGCGAGGTGAGCGATCGGCAGAGCGGGCTGACCAATTTTGTGATCTCGGGGGACGGGCGCTGGCTGGTGGCCCAGACCCTGAGCGCCACGGTGCTGCGATTCCCCATCGAGGGGGGAACCGGAGCGCGCCTCCCCTTGCAGGCGTCGGGTTTCGCGGTGTTTGACGGGAAGGGCAATCTCTGGTCGGACGCCGGTGCCGAGCGCAGCCAGAAGGGGTACCTGGTACGGCTCGGCGCCGGCGACTCCCTGACGCGGGAGTTGGCCGGCAAGGTCGGGGCGGATCAGCTCATGCAGATCCTGCCCGACGGCCGCACCGCGATCACCATGCTGCGCCCGCCGGGCACGTTCTCCGCGCCGAGCCGTCTGGTGGATCTGGTCACCGGTGACACCACGCCGCTGATGGCGACCCCGGCGGTCGAGGTCCGCTACACCTCCGGCCTGCTGGTGTACGTGCTGGGCGACGGCACCATGATGGCGGCCCCGTTCGACCCGAAGCGACGCCGCCTCACCGGGAACGCGGTCACCGTCGCGACCGGAGTCTCGCTCACCGGGACCGGCATTGCCCAGATGGCGGTGGCGCCCAACGGCACCGTGGCATACATCCCGGAGGAACCGCGCTGGCTGGTGCTGGTGGATCGGTCGGGAGCGGTCCGTCCGCTGCTGACGGAGCGCCATAGCTATCACGCGCCGGTGTTCTCGCCCGACGGCCGCCGGCTGTCTGTTGACCTGACCGACGCCGAGGGGCGTGATGTCCGAGTGCTGAATCTGGGCGAGCGGACCCTGACGCGCGCCACTTTCGACCGCGACGGCCACGACGCCACCTGGACGCCGGACGGGCAGTTCCTGACCTACAACTCGTTCAAGTCCGGGGTGCTGGGCATCTACCGCACCCGGCCGGGCCGGGCGGAGCCGGCCGAATCGCTGCTGGCGTCGGGGGCGCTCGGCTACACCGGGTACTGGCTGCCTGACGGCAGCGGGCTGGTCACGGCCGCCCAGAGGCTGAACGAGCAATCGGGATCCGATATCGCCCTGGTGACCAACGGCGGCCGCGGGCCGCTGGAGCCGCTGGCGGCGAGCCGCTTCGCCGAGAGCCATCCGGCGGTGTCGCCCGACGGCCGGTGGCTGGCCTATGCCTCCGACCAGTCGAACGAGCTGGAGGTCTACGTGCGTCCGCTGGGCCGGGATGGCGACCTGGTGCAGGTGTCGCGGGGCGGAGGCACCGAGCCGCTGTGGAGCCGGGACGGACGGGAGCTGTTCTACCGCGGAATGGTGGACGACCAGCCGCAGTTGATCGCCACGAGCGTGCGGACCGCGCCGTCGTTCTCGGTGACCGCCCGCCGCCCGCTGTTTCCGGTGGCCGACATGGTGACCGCCACACCGCACCGCAACTACGACATCACTCCCGACGGGCGCTCATTCGTGATGGTGCAGCGCAGTCCCGGCACCCGGATCATGATCATCCAGAATCTGCCGGCGCTGGTAGCCCGGCTGCGGGGTGGAGCCGGCGAGTCGCGGTAGCCGGCCGCGCCGTCTCGCCGCTACGACACCGGGATCCGCTTCTCGGGGTCGACGAAGGGCATCGGGGTGACCCGGGCCTGGCGGCGGCCCCACTCGCTGGCCACCGAAACGTCGGTGCCGGCCTCGGCGAGCGCCGTGGGGAGCCAGCAGTACCCGATGTTCTTCTTGAGCCGGGGCGAGTAGATCGCCGAGGTCACCTCGCCGACCCGGCGGCCCTCGAAATGGGCTGGCCACCGGGTGAAGTTGAGCGCCGGGAAGGGCTCGCCGTCCAGTTCGACCCCGACGAGCCGGCGGTCCACCCCCCGATCGCGGATCCGCCGCAGCGCATCCATCGCCAGGCATTCCCCCGCCATGTTGAAATCCACCAGCCGGCCCAGCCCCACCTCGAAGGGGTTGTGCTCGTGGGTCATGTCGGCACCCCAGTTGAGGATGCCGCCCTCGATCCGGCGGATGTCGGAGGGACCGGTGGGCCGGATGTTGTAGGGCGCCCCGGCCTCGAGGATCCGCTCCCACAATTCGGTCCCCCGGCCAGGATCGAGCAGATAGATCTCATAGCCGATCTCCGAGGTCCAGCCGGTCCGGGTCACGACCACCGGGATGCCGTCGATGCTGGTCTCGCGGAAGAAGTAGTACTTGAGGTCGAGGATCCCGTCTCCGAAAAGGTCCCGTGCCACCTCGCGGGCCCGGGGTCCCTGCAGCTGCAGCGGGTGGACATCGGCTTCCCGGATCTCGACCGCGAGGCCGGTGCTGGCGGCGAGTCCCTTGGCGTAGAACAGGACGTCGCTCGAGGCCAATGCGAACCAGAACCGGTTCTCCCCCATCCGGGTCATGACGGGATCATTCAGGATCCCCCCGTCGGGCGCACAGATCAAGACGTACTTGGCCTGCCCCACCGCGCAGGCGGAGAGATCCCGCGGCGTCATGAGCTGGGCGAATCGCAGCCCGTCCTTCCCCGAGATTTCCAGGCAGCGCTCGACGGCCACATCCCACAGCGTCACGTGGTGCAGCAGGTGCCAGTACTCCGCCTCGAAGTCGGCGTAGTTGGTGGGGAAGAGCATGTGATTGTACATCGTGTAGCCGCGGGGGCTGTGACGCTGCTCCGCGTCATAGAACGGCGAGCGGCGCAGGCGCGCTCCCCGCTGCACCAGACTCATGTCGAAGGGAGGCATCGGGGCTCCGGCGGTGTAGGGGTCAGCATCGGGGACCGGCGCGACCGCGACGGTCCTGGCAGCACCCCGAACGGTCACCCTTGCGGATGAGACCGGGGTGAATCGAACGCGAAGGGGTCATCATCGCGCGGCGGGCGACGACGGGCGGTTCCTCGCGCCGGACCGGCGTCGAATGTCCCTGCTGGACTTTCCCGGCTGGTGCGCCACATTTGTGAACGAATCCTCAGACAGGCCAGAACCAACCAGGATGAGAGCAGCCCCCCGCTCCCGGCTCCTCCGGCACGCCACCCTCGCGCTGCTGCCGCTGTGGGCCGGATGCTCCCGCGCGGCCCCGCAGGCCGCAGCCGACGGCGCCGTGCCGGTGACGCCCGTGGTCGCGGCGCAGCCCTATCACGCGGAGCCCACGGACACGGTCGAGGTGGCCGTCTACCGGGCGTGGCAGCAGTACATGCTGCAATGCGCCCGCTGCCACGGCGAAGAGGCCCAGGGATCGTCCTTCGGCCCGAGCCTGCTGCAGTCGCTCCGGCCGGACGGCACCCTCCCGACCCGGGAAGCGTTCCTGAACGTCCTGATCAACGGAAGGCCGGAGAAAGGCATGCCGGCAGCCACCGGACTGGGTGTTGATCCGGCGCACTTCGAGGGGCTGTACCAGTATCTCAAGGGCCGCAGCGACGGCCGGCTCCTGGGCGGGCGCCCGGCCCAGCGAGAGGGGTAGCGGCCCGCCTCACCGCCACGGCATGGACGGCCGAGTCGAACGCATCGGCCAGCCGGGTCTGGAGCTCGGTGCGGGTGATCTGGAGATTCGAGCCTACGGTGCCGCCCCTGATCGCCGCTCGCAGCGTGGGGATGCGCAGGTCCCGGCCGGCTTCTCAGCTCATCCCTGCGTCTGGACTGCACCCCTTCACGACATAGGTTACCTGCACCCATGCGCACCGCCCCGCGGGATCGACCCGGCGGGGCCGGTCGAGGGGGCTCGCACCGACCAGGATGAACCCGATGGACAAGCCGATCCGCGGTCTTCACCACGTCACCGCAACGGTGGGCGAAGCCCAGCCGGACCTCGACTTCTATGCCGGCCTGCTGGGCCAGCGGCTGGTCAAGCAGACGGTCAATTTCGACAACCACCACGTCTATCACTTCTATTACGGGAACGAGGCAGGCACACCGGGGACGATCATGACCACCTTCCCCTACCAGGAGATTGGCGTCCGGGTGGGGACTCACGGCGCGGGCCAGATCACCGTCACTTCCTTCTCCGTGCCGGGCGGCTCGCTGGGATTCTGGCGGGACCGGCTGGCCGGCGCCGGCATCACGGCACGCGACGAAATGACTCCCTTCGGCGAGTCGGCGCTCCGCTTCAGCGACCCCTCCGGACTCACCATCCGGCTGGTGGAGAACCTCGCCGACGGGCGGGAGCCCTGGCGCCGCCCGGACATCGACGCCATGAACGCCATCCGGGGCATCCACGGCGTCACACTGCTGGTGCGGGAACCGGCGAAGACGATTGCCTTCGTCCGGGAGCTGATGGAGACCGTCGTCGTGGGCGAGACCGCCGCCGCCACCCGGCTGGCCGTCAACGGCGAGACCCCCGGCCGGCTGATCGAACTGGTACAGGCCGGTGACGCCCCCCAGGCCGTCAACGGGCTCGGCACGGTGCACCACGTAGCCTTCGCGGTGGACGATCCCGAGCAGCAGCTCGAACTCCGCCGGGAGCTGATCCGCCGGGGCATCCAGGTCACCGAGGTGATGGACCGCCAGTACTTCCGCTCCATTTACTTCCGCGAACCCAACGGGGTGCTGTTCGAGGTGGCCACGGTGCCGCCCGGCTTCACCGCCGACGAACCGCTCGGCAAACTCGGCAGCTCACTCAAGCTGCCGCCGTGGGAGGAGCCGAACCGGACCGCCATCGAGGCCGGCCTTCCCAGGGTGACACCCCCATGACCCCTGCACTCGCGCCCCACGCCGGCCAGCCGGTGCTCCTGGCCGGCGCATCGCTGGCAGAAGCCCGCCTGGCCGTGATCCTGATCCACGGCCGGGGGGCCGGGCCCCGAAACATCATGGACCTGGCGCCGTCTATTGATCACCCCGACGCGGCTTACCTGGCTCCAGCCGCCCAGGGCGGCACCTGGTACCCCCAGACCTTCATGGCGCCCATGGCGCAGAATGAACCCGGCATCAGCTCCGGCATCTCGGTGATCCACGGATTGATGGACGAGGTCATCGCCGCGGGGATTCCCGCGGAGCGGATCGTGCTGCTGGGCTTCTCACAGGGCGCCTGCCTGGCCTCGACCGCGGCGCACCGGCGGCCCATGCGTTACGGCGGGGTGATCGCCTTCTCCGGCGGGCTCATCGGCCCGCCGGAAACCAGGTGGGACGAGACCGGTGACTTCCGCGCCACGCCGGTGTTTCTGGGTTGCAGCGACCAGGATGCCCACGTCCCGGCCTCGCGGGTACGGGAAAGTGAGGCGGTGTTCCGCCGGATGAAGGCCGAGGTCACCGCCCGGATCTACCCCGGCATGGGACACCTCGTGAACGAAGACGAGATCCGGTTTGCGAAGGAGTTGATGGGGCGGTTGGGCGGTTAGGCGATTGGCGACTCACACGGGCGGAAGGTGATCCTGACCATGGCGAAGCTGCTCGTGCTGTTCGTCACCGCCTTCGTGGACATGGTGGGGCTCACCATGATCGTCCCACTGCTGCCCTACTACGCCACCGACTTCGGAGCCAGCGCCACCATGGTGGGGCTGCTCATCTCCGCGTTCTCCATTGCCCAGCTGGCGGTGGCGCCGAGCTGGGGCCGCTTCTCCGACGGGTACGGTCGCCGCCCGGCGATCCTCGCCGGCCTGCTGCTCACTGCCGCGGCGTACGTGCTGTTCGCCTTTGCCGGGTCCATCACGGCGCTGCTGGTCTCCCGGCTGATCCAGGGCGCCGGCGGTGGTACCATCGGGGTGGTGCAGGCGTACGTGGCCGACGCCTCGGCCCCCAAGGAGCGCACCAAGAGTCTGGGCTGGCTCTCGGTGGTGACCAGCTTCGGCGCCGTGGCCGGTCCCGCCTTCGGCTCGGCGATGATCAGCATCGGCGGCCGCCGGGCGCCCGGCATCGGGGCAGCGATCCTCAGCCTGCTCGTGGCCGTCTTCGCCTGGCGCTTTCTGAGGGAGTCGCGCGAGCTGCGCCACTCCGCCAGCCACAGCATCCCGCCCTCCACTACCGGCCGGGCGGCGATCCTCCGGGTGATGACCCACTGGCGGGAGCCGGCGAGCCGGCTGATCTGGATCTACACCATCGCCATCGGCGCCTTCTACGGGACCATCCAGACGGCGCCGCTCCTGCTCTCGAACCGCTTCGGCGTGACCGAGCAGAACGTCGGCTACTTCGTGATGTATCTGGGCGGGATGGGGGTGGTGGTCCGTTCCCTGGTCCTGGGCCGGATGGTGGACCGGCTGGGTGAAGCCCGGCTGTCCCGACTGGGAGTGATTCTCCTGGCGCTCGGGCTTGCCGTCACGGGGCTGGCGACCGGCTACCCCGCGCTGGCCGTGGGATTCACCCTCATGCCGATCGGGACGGCGTTCCTCTTTCCCTGCGTGACGGGCCTGCTCTCCGGGGTGGTGCCCTCCAACGAGCGGGGACTCTACATGGGGGTGCAGCACACCTTCGGCGGGGTATCGCGGGTGGCAGTGCCGATCGCGGCGGGTTTTCTGATGGATCACGCCGGCATCGGAGTGCCGTTCTGGCTCTCCGGGCTGCTGGTACTGGGGACGCTGCCGCTCACCGCCGCCCTGCTCCGACACCCGACGGAGCGGACCATGACGCCGGTCCCCGGTGCCGCCGTGGAGGAGATCACCGGCCAGTTCCCGGTGCCGGCACCGGAGCCGGGCGGGAAGTCAGGGTAGCCGGGCACGGCGAGGCAGGTCGGCGAGCCGGAAGCGATCTCCACGGCGTTGCTTTCCAACACAAACGGCCCCGCTCCGGGGGCCGTTCGTGGGCTGGCGTCCTGTCGTTGCTGCGCCTCAGTGGCGCCATCACCCGTGCACACCGCACGAGCCTGGCCGGGGGTTCGCTGGGCAGGAGGTCCGTTAGCGCCGGGCGGCGCTCCCAGCGAACGCTGCGCATTACCCCGCAACCAGCACCGGCACTGCACCGGGACCGCGATCATCCAGGGAGATTTTCGTTCAGTCCGGCGAAAGAGTAGAAGGCAAGCGGTGTGCCGACAGGGGGCAGCCAGTCAAGCCGTTGTGAATGAGGCGGATGCCGAAATGCGACGTGGAAAAGTGTCTCGGTTCTGGGACGAAGGTGTGGTCCGGGATCAACGGCGCGCGCCGGTGTGGCAGCCAGATCGCATCGGCTGTCACCTGGCCCGCAGGACGTGGGTCGCCTGCAGGCTCCCACCGATCAGCCGCACGACCAGGCGCGACTCCGCCCTGGCCTTGAGTGGAGTCCAACCGATGGCGGCCCGGCCCGTCGAATCGCTCCGGACCCGGCTCTCGGCCAGCCGACCGCCCACGGCGGTCACGGCCAGGTAGACACCCGGCACCGGGTTGCCGTGGGCATCCAGTACCGTTGCCTGCAGCCGTTGCTGGGTGGATCCGGTCTTGCCGGGGAGATCCCGGATGCTGATCCGGGCCGGCGGGGCCGCCTGGGCGGAGGCATGGACCCGAAGGACGCTGTCGACCGCCGCGATCCGGACCCGCAGTACCTGCTCTCCCGCTGCCGTCCCCAGGGTCCAGCGGAGCGCCGCCCGACCCCGCGCATCGGTGACAGCCGGCACTGCGCCGCCGCCGCCCTTGTCCGGCGCAGGGGTGACCGTCACGCCCGGCACCGGGTTACCGCGACCGTCCCGGACCACGACAGTGACCGGCTTGCCCAGGGGTTTTCCGACCGTACCGCGCTGCTGGTCGCCCCCGTCGAGGCCGATCGCGACCCCAGCGCCGGCCAGCGCCACTCCAACGATGCTGAGTGGCGCAATGGTGCGGGGGTTCCCCACCTGGGCGAGCAGCCGCTGCCGGCCGGCGCGAGGGCCGAAAGTCCATTCGGCGGAGGCCAGACCCAGCGAGTCGGTACGCGCCTGGCCCGCCACCGCCCCGCCGTCCAGCGCGCTCCAGCGCACCGGCAGCCCGTCCAGCGCCACGCCCGCGGAGTCAGTGAGCCGGATGCGGATCGGGCTCGCGCCCGCCGCACCGGCGGTGCCGGTGGTGTCGCCGCCAAGCAGCTCCATCCGGAGGTTGCCGGCAACGGGGTCGGCGTCGGCCCCGATGCGGAGCACGCTGTCGATCCCCGCCACCCTGGCGGAGAGCTGCTGCAGCCCCGCCCGCTGACCCAGGCTCCAGCTCACCGTGACTCGCCCATCACGGTCGGTGACGGCGCTATCGTGGTCCACCCCGCCTTCGCCTTCCGGCAGGCTGAAATGGACGACAGTCCCGGGGACCGGCTGCCCCTGGCCGGCGTGGGCGCGCAGCACGATCGGTTCCGGCAGCCGGTGCCCGGCGGGCATGCGCTGGCCGGTGCCGGCGACCAGCGTAAGCCCGGTCGGGGCGAGATCAACCCGCACGCTCAGCTCCGCCTGCCCTTCACCCGACCTGGCACGCAGCCGCGCAGTCCCGGCCCCTATGCCGATGGCGGTTCCAAGAGAGTCCACCCGGACCAGGGTGGAGTCGGCGCTCTGCCAGCGGGGGGCCACGCCGATCCGATGGCCGCGTGAGTCCAGGGCCACGGCGGCAAGTTGCAGGGTATCGCCCTGGCGGATCCGAAGGGCGCTGTCCCCCGGGATGATGACCCGCACCGGGCGGGGGATGACCGTCACCACCGCGGCGGCGGAGCGCTCGCGCACCCGGGCGGTGACGGTGGTGCGGCCCGGCCCGCGGGCCACGACCGCGCCAGAGGAGTCCACCGCCACGACGGCGGTATCCTGGCTCTCCCAGCGGAGCCGGGCCCCGTACAGCACCGCGCCCAGACGATCGGTGACGGTGGCCGCCAGCAGGGTGGTGTCGCCGACGGCAAAGAGGGAGTCGGTACGCGGAGTGACCAGCAATCGCTGGGCGGCGTGATCGGCAAAGCTGAGCCTGGTACCGCCCAGCCAGTCGGTGATCCCCAGGTTCCGGGCGTTGAGCAGCACGGTGAGCAGTGCGGCCACCGTGGTGAACGTCCAGGTGAGACTCTTGCCCGCGCCCGAGAGGACGCGGGTGGTGGGCGCTGGGGCGGAGGCCGGGGAGCGGCTCGTTTCATTGGTCCTGGATCTCGGGAGGGGACCCTCTCTATGTACACCGGGAGCCTGCGCGCCTCTGTGGGACGGAGCACACTCGCCGCCCTGGTGGTCCAGGACACATTGTGGAAGGGAGGCGGGTCACCCTGCCAAATGGGCGCCAGAGCTGCCCCAGGGGTGGCGCCAGCCGGCGGAATCGCTCCCAATGAGGGCCACCCGATTTCGCGGCCCGTGGTGTGGAGCCATTACAGCGGCCTTCATGTTGTCCTCACGCCCGCCCGCTTGATTACCATGGACCCCCATCCTCTCCGAGGTGTCCGCATGACGACCACCACCAGCAAGCCCAAACCCACCCAGAATGCGACGCTGCCCGGCGCCGCGGCCGGGTTCAAGAACCAGCTCCCCATCCGGGCCCGTTACGACAACTGGATCGGCGGCGAGTACGTCGCCCCGGCCAAGGGACGGTACTTCGACAACCCGACGCCGATCACCGGGCAGAAGCTGTGTGAAGTGGCCCGCTCCACCCACGAGGACGTGGACAAGGCGCTCGACGCCGCCCACGCCGCGGCCCTCAGCTGGGGCATCTCCTCACCCGCCTATCGGGCGAACATTCTCAATCGCATCGCCGACCGGCTGGAACAGAACCTGGAGGCGATCGCCCTGGTCGAGACGATCGACAACGGCAAGCCGATCCGCGAGACCGTCAACGCCGATCTGCCGCTGGCGGTGGATCACTTCCGCTACTTCGCGGGGGCACTGCGGGCCCAGGAGGGCGGCATCTCCGAGATCGACCACGACACCGTGGCCTACCACTTCCACGAGCCGCTCGGCGTCGTGGCGCAGATCATTCCGTGGAACTTCCCCCTGCTGATGGCGGTCTGGAAGCTGGCGCCGGCGCTGGCCGCGGGGAACTGCATCGTGCTCAAGCCAGCCGAGCAGACCCCGGTGGCCATCATGGCGTTCATGGAGCTGGTGGCGGACATCCTGCCGAGCGGGGTGGTGAACGTGGTGCAGGGCTTCGGGGTGGAAGCGGGCAAGCCGCTGGCGTCCAGCCCGCGCATCGCCAAGGTGGCCTTTACCGGTGAGACCACCACCGGCCGGCTGATCATGCAGTACGCCGCCGAGAACCTGATCCCGGTGACCCTGGAGCTGGGCGGCAAGTCGCCCAACATCTTCTTCGCTGACGTCATGGAGGCGGACGACGACTTCTTCGACAAGGCGCTCGAAGGGTTTACCATGTTCGCGCTCAACCAGGGCGAGGTCTGCACCTGTCCCTCGCGGGTCCTGGTGCAGGAGTCCATCTACGACCGGTTCATGGAGCGGGCGGTGGCGCGCACCAAGGCCATCGTCGAGGGCAACCCGCTCGACTCCAAGACCATGATCGGCGCGCAGGCCTCCAACGACCAGCTGGAGAAGATCCTGAGCTATATCGACATCGGGAAGAAGGAGGGAGCCAAGGTCCTGACCGGCGGCGCCCGCCGGGTGCACCCGGGTGAGCTCAAGGACGGCTACTACATCCAGCCCACCATCTTCGAAGGCCACAACCGGATGCGGATCTTCCAGGAGGAGATCTTCGGGCCGGTGGTCTCGGTCACCAGGTTCAAGACCCAGGACGATGCCCTCGCCATCGCCAACGATACCCTCTACGGGCTGGGCGCCGGAGTGTGGAGCCGCGACGCCAACACCTGCTACCGGATGGGCCGGGCCATCAAGGCCGGCCGGGTGTGGACCAACTGCTACCACGCCTATCCGGCGCACGCGGCCTTTGGCGGGTTCAAGCAGTCCGGCATCGGGCGGGAGAACCACAAGATGATGCTGGACCACTATCAGCAGACCAAGAACCTGCTGGTCAGCTACTCCCCGAAGAAGCTCGGGTTCTTCTAGCCGATGGCAGTGGCCCGGGTGGAGATCACGCCGGAAGCCACGACCGTGCTGCGCCAGCTGGCGGCGCAGCACGGTCCGCTGCTTTTTCACCAGTCGGGCGGCTGCTGCGACGGCAGCGCCCCGATGTGTTATCCCCGAAACGAGTTCCGCATCGGCTCCCGGGATGTGCTGCTGGGGGAGATTGACGGCACGCCCTTCTACATCGGCGCCGACCAGTACGAACTGTGGCGCCACACCCAGCTGCTCATTGACGTGGTCCCCGGGCGCGGCAGCGGCTTCTCGGTGGAAGCCCCGCTTGGCGTCCGTTTCCTCACCCGCTCCCGGGTGTTCGACCCGGAGGAGCAGCGGTGGCTCGACGCCTGCCCGCCCCATCGAGGGCCGGTGGCCGGCGCCTGAGACCTCCAGACACCGACTCGTCAAGGAAACCTCCGCCGGGCCCCAGGGCGGCCCGACCGTGAGGCTTGCGGGGGGGTCGGCGGCTCCTGCGCGCGACTTGTCGGACACCTCGGCCGCAAGGGATTGGTGAGATCGCTTAGCGGCGTGGGCGTCCTCCTCGCTGCGCGCAGGAGCCACCGGCCCGCTTGGACCAGCGAATCGCCCAATCGCCGAGCCTACCTCACGCCCCCCGAGCGCGCACCTTACCTTTAGTCATGCCCACTCCCCAGCAACTCTCCCAGGCCCTCGCCGACCGCTACCGCATCGAGCGGGAGCTGGGCCAGGGGGGCATGGCGACGGTGTACCTGGCGCACGACGTCCGTCACGACCGCAAGGTGGCCCTCAAGGTGCTCCGCCCCGAGCTGGCCGCGATCCTCGGCGCCGAGCGCTTCCTGGCCGAGATCAAGACCACCGCCAATCTGCAGCATCCCCACATCCTGAGCCTGTTCGACTCGGGCGAAGCGGGCGGGCAGGTGTTCTACGTGATGCCCTACGTGGAGGGCGAGTCGCTGCGCGACCGCCTGGCCCGGGAGCATCAGCTGCCGGTGGAGGAGGCGGTGCGGATCGCCCGGGAGATCGCCGACGCGCTGCACTACGCCCACGGCCACGGCGTCATCCACCGCGATATCAAGCCCGAGAACATCCTGCTCCACGGCGGACACGCCCAGGTGGCCGACTTCGGCATCGCCCTGGCCGTGAGCCGGAGCGACGGCGGCACCCGCATGACCGAGACCGGCATGTCGCTCGGCACCCCGCACTACATGGCGCCCGAACAGGCCATGGGAGAACGGGAGATCACCGCCGGCGCCGACATCTACGCGCTCGGATGCGTGGTCTACGAGATGCTCACCGGCGACCCACCCTTCACCGGCTCGACCGCGCAGGCGATCGTGGCCCGGGTGGTGACCGAGAACCCGCGGCCCATGACCGCCCAGCGACGCACCATTCCGGCCCACGTCGAGGCGGCGGTGCTGACCGCACTGGAGAAGCTGCCGGCGGATCGCTTCGCCAGCGCGGCGGCCTTCGCGGAGGCGCTGGGGAATCCGGGGTTCGCCAGGCCTGGTGGCTACGCAGCGGCAGCCGCCGGTGGCGCGGGCATCCGCTCCGCCCGCACCCGCACCCTCGTGACGGCAGGCGCCGTCGGGGTGCTCACCCTGCTGGCCGCGTGGGGCTGGTTGCGGCCCCGGCCCGACGCACCCAGGCCGGTGGTGCGCTACGAGCTGGGCCAGGCCGATGCCGAGCGGTTCCTGCCGGGGTCCGACATCGTCCGCCTGGCCATCTCCTCCGATGGGAACCGCCTGGCGTATGTCGGACCGGCGCAGAGCGGCACCCAGCTCTGGCTCCGGGAACGCAACCAGTTGCGCGCGACGCCGATCCCCAGCACCGACAACGCCCGCAACCCGGCCTTCTCGCCCACCGGGGGGCAACTGGCGTTCTTCGACGGAGCACGCATCCGGGTGATCTCGCTCGACGGCGGGCCGCCGGTCACCGTGGCCGACTCGGCTGTGCTCGCCGGGGGCGTCGCCTGGAGTGACGACGGTTTCATCTACTACGACGCGGCGCCTGGGCTGTCCCGGGTTCCAGCGGGAGGCGGGCCCGCCGAGGTTGTCTTTCCTCTCGATACCGCCCACGGCGAGGCCGGCCAGGCCTGGGCCAGCGCGCTGCCCGGAGGCCAGGGCGTGCTGTTCCGCTCGAGGCAGGGCGGCGGCGGGGCGGAATCCTACGACATCGTCGCGGGCAATCCAAAGACCGGTAAGCGTCAGGTCCTGATGCGGGGCGTGCTGGCCCGATACGCCGGCTCGGGCCACCTGCTGGTCGTGACCGCCGAAGGAAACCTGCTGGCGGCACCATTCGACGCGTCGAGCCTCAAGCTCAGGGGCACCGCCGTCCCGCTCATCGAAGGGATCGGCGTCAAGGCGTTCGGGGCGGCGGACCTGGCGGTCTCCGCGACTGGTACGCTCGTCTACGGCGGTGGCGCCGCCGGACTGGAGTTCGGCACCTGGAGCCCGATCTGGGTCGAACGGGGCGGGAAAGAGACCGAGGTGCAGCCGGGGTGGACGGTCGAGCTGCCGGCCGGCCGGGGCCTGGCCCTCTCGCCTGACGGCCGGAAACTGGCGCTGCCGATCAACAACCCATCGCTCCGGTCCACCTCAAGGAGCGGCACCGACATCTGGGTCAAGCAGCTCCCCGACGGTCCCTTCACCCGGGTCACGTTCGGGGAGGCCTCGAGCGACCAGCCCTTCTGGCTCCCGGGGGGAGACCGCGTCGGCTTCAGCCGGGGGGCCGTGGACGGGTCCGTGGCGGGGTGGTGGGCACAGCGTGCTGACGGGATCGGAACACCCGACTCGATTCTCACCATCGGCGTGGGGACCAGCGAGGCCAGCGTCTCCGCCGATGGGCGCTGGATGGTGTGGGCGAGGCAGGACGTCCAGGTCGGTGGCACGCCGTGGGATATCCTCGGCATGCAGCTTGGCGTGGACACCGCGCCGCGGCTGCTGGCGGGCAGCCCGGGAGTCGAGCGCTTTCCGCGCCTTTCGCCCGACGGCCGCTGGCTGGCCTATATGTCCACCGAATCGGGCCGGGCGGAGATCTACGTCCGGCCCTTCCCGGGAGTGGACGGCGGCCGGTGGCAGGTCTCGCTGGAGGGGGGGGATTGCCGCGCTGGTCGGCCAGCGGCAAGGAGCTGTTCTTCCGGGCCCCGAGCGGAATCATGTCCGCCCGGCTGGTGACCGCACCGGCGTTCAACGTGGTGGAACGATCCATCTTCATGCCCGCGCCTTCCGACGGCGACTCCTATTACCGGGACTACGACGTGCACCCCGATGGCCGCCGGCTGATCATGGCGCGCCGGCTGAACGCATCGGAAGGGGGCCGGACCGGGCTGATCGTGGTGGAGAACTTCACCGAGGAGCTGAAGAGCCGGGTGCCGCGATAGGACGCTGGCGGGGCGATCATCCCCTCGACCGCCTCCGCCCCGCCCTGGCCGGCGAGTAGCCGCGGTACACCTGCCCCGATCCTGCCCAGGCCCAATCACCCAATCGCCTACTCGCCTACTCGCCTACTCGCCTACTCGCCCAATCGCCCAACTACCGCACCCCATCCGCGGTGAACAGCACGGAGAGATACAGCGCGGCAGCATAGGAGTAGATCCGGGGGTCATCGGCTATCGCCGTATAGATGATGCTGGTGAAGCCGCCCCAACGCCCGGCATCGAGCTTCAGGAGCGGCGCCCGCCGGCCGGTGGCCAGATCGAGCCGATCCACCGTGAAGGATGCCACGCGCCCGACGTACAGCGCCTTTCCGTCCGGGCTCCAGCGGATCACCTGGTCATTGAAGCTGAGCCCGGGGATCACTCTCCCGCTGTCTCCCGCCACCGCATAGCGGCGGTGGCCCAGCGCCTCCCCGTAGGCCACCACCTCCCGCCCGTCAGGTGAGACGAGTCCCGCGCCGGTGCCCGGCGGCGTCACCGCCCGCGCCTCTCCTCCGGCCAGCGACTGCACGTAACAGCGAGACGCCTCTCCCACCCGGTTGCCGCAGACCAGAATGGATTCCCCGTCGGGGAACCAGTCGGTGGCGCCGATGGACTCGAAGGCGCCGACGTCAATCCGCCGCTCCGCGCCGGTGCCCGTCGGGTACATCACCACCCGGGGCGGCGTCGAGGGCACGAAGGCCAATACCCAGTTGCCGTCGGGCGAGAAGGCGGTGACGTTGCCCTCGCCCAGGCGGGCCACCTGTCCGCGCTCGGTCTTGAGCAGCATGACGGCATAGTTGGCGCCGGAACCCACCCCGCCATTGGTAAAGGCGAGGAGCCGGCCATCGTTCGACATGGCCGGGGAAAAGGAGGCATCGAGCCAGGAGACGTCCCGCTCACTGGTGGCCCCCGGCCCGCGGAGGATCATCCGGTAGGGCGCGTCATCGCGAGTTATGAGGAGCTGCCCGCTGGAAGAGACATCCTGGATCGTGAGGTTCCCCGCGCCTCCCAGAACCGTGCGAAGCTGGCCGCCCGTGCCGAGCCCGAACACGATCATCCCGCTGTTGCCAAAGGCCGAGAACAGGACCTCCTTGCTGTCCGGTTGCCAGGCCAGTCCTTCAATCGCAGCGAAGTCCGCGCGGCGGCTGATAAGCTTGCCCGAACGATCCACGATCTTCACCGTGCCCCGGTCATCCCAGCGCCAGGGATGCTCCGCAAAGGCGACCAGCCTGCCATCGGGCGAGACCCGCGGGTCGCTCAGGTATCCGGACGCCTCGTACACGACCTTGCCGATGGGGAACTCGAGCCGATCCCGCCCCTTCACATCGTGGATGATGGCCAGCTCGGTGCCATCGGGAGACCAGTCGGCCTCGCGAATGCTGTCGAGAATCTCTCTGGGGGCTCCTCCACCAAGCGGGACCCGGGCGAGGGTCCCCTGGAAGAGTCGGTGGCGGACGAACTCGGCGCGGAGCAGCACGGCCAGCTCGCCCTTCGAGGAGACGGAGAGCAGGTGGGTACCGGACAACCCAAGAGAGGCCTGCTCCGGATAGTCTGGACGGATGACGAACAGCTCCGGGGAGCGGTTCTCGGCGATGGCGCTGTAGACGATGGTCTGCCCATCGGCCGCGTAGCGGGCGTTGAAGATCGCCTCGTCGTGAAAGGTCTTCTGGACGAAGGCCGCGACGGGTGCGCCGCCCCGTCCGAAGGCCCAGCGGCCGGCGGCGAAGCCGAGAGCCAGGAGGCCGGCGGCGAACAGGAGGGCGGTCAGGCGCTTGGGCGGCAGGGCGGTTGAACGCCTGCCCTGCCTGGTTCCACCCGGCCTTCCGCCTCCGGCCAGCGCCTCGGCAAACTCCGCGGCACTGCCCCAGCGATCGGCTGGCAGCTTTTCCAGCGCGGTGAGCACCGCGTCCTCGACCGCCTGGGGAATCCGTTCCCGCCGAGCGGTGAGCGGCGCAGGCTTCTCGGTCATCACCTTGGCGACGATCGACTGCGCGGTGGGCCCGGTGAAGGGCGGCTCGCCCAGCAGCATCTCGTAGGTCATGGCGCCGAGGGCGTAGACGTCGGAACGGGCGGTGAGCTCGCGCTCGCCCATGGCCTGCTCGGGAGACATGTACGTGGGTGTGCCGAGCGACATGCCGGTCTCGGTCATCCGGGTATCGCCCGCCTTGCTGGCGGCGAGGGCGATGCCGAAGTCGGCCACCAGGGCGGAGCCGTCGTGCAGCATCACGTTCTCGGGCTTGATGTCCCGATGGATCACGTTGTGGCGGTGGGCGTAGTCGAGTGCGGCGGCGACCTCGGTGGCGATGCGCACCGCGTCGGCGATGGGGAGCTGCTTCTCGCGATTGAGCCGGTCGCGGAGCGATTCGCCCTGGACGTAGGGCATCACATAGAACAGGAACGAATGTGCCGCGCCCGAATCGAACAGCGGCAGGATGTGCGGATGCTGCAGATTGGCGGTGGTCTTGATCTCCGACAGGAAGCGCTCGGCGCCGATGACGGCGGCGAGTTCGGGGCGGAGCACCTTGATGGCCACCTGGCGATCGTGCTTGAGGTCGTGCGCCAGGTAGACGGTAGCCATGCCACCAGCGCCGAGCTCCCGCTCGATCCGGTAGCGGTCGGCGAGGGCGGCGGCGAGGCGGTCGGCTTGGAGACTCATCGGTTGGCCTCGTCCACCGCCCGCCGCATCCGGTCCACCCACCCGGGGATCACCCGGAGATAGGGCACCGGCGTCTCCTCGGCGCCGCGCACATACACCACGTGCCCATCCAGCGTGAGGCTGGCCGACTGTCCCGCCGTCTCCAGGAACCCCGGCATCTCGAGCCACGGGTGGCGCACCACCTCCGGCGGCTCCGTCCGGGTGTTGATGACCAGGCGCTCAACCCACCAGGTCGAGCCCTTGTTCTCCACCACGACCTCCGAGGGCGACCGCCACATCGGCTCGCCCGCCCGGTTGGCCGCGAGCTGGTAGCGCCGGCCATCCCGCGGGAACGGCTCGAGCCAGAGCGAGGTGATGCTGCGGTCGTTGTAAACGATCCACCGGCCGTCGGGGGAGAGCCGGGTGAACGAGGCATCGGCCAGGAGCGTGTCCAGCGTGGGCGGTTTGGCGTTGACGTGCAATGCCACTGCCACCCCCAGCCGGAAGAGCGCCCCGATCACCCGGCCGTCAGGCAGCCAGGTGAACCCCTCGAACCGGTGCGGGGTGGTATAGAGGGACTCCGGTGCCCCCGCGCGCTCGGGGGATCCCACGAACACCGCGTTGGCGTCGCTGAAGAGCAGGCGGTCCCCCCGGGGACTCCAGACCGGCTGCCGGATCTCCGCCCGGCGCACCCAGGGCACATACCGGCCGGTCCTCAGGTCGTAAATGCGAAGCTCCTGCCCCTCCCGGCTCTCGACCACCGCCGCCAGCCGGCGGCCGTCGGGACTGAAGTCCCAGCGCAGGAACACCTCCCGGCCCAGCGGCAGCGTGTCCATCCCCCGCTCGTTCACCCGCACCAGGTGGCCCACGGCGTGGTCCAGGCCGTGGGCGTAGACCAGGGTTCCCGAGGCCGCGATATCGTAGGTCCCCTCACCGCTGTACTCGCGCCGGCCCAGTCCGGTCGCCAGCCGCACCGACCGTCCCACCCGGCCAGTGCCGAGGTCCACCGGCGCCGCCTGCAGGTCGCCGCCCAGCGATATGTAGACCAGGTACCGCTCCGCCACGATCCGCGGATGCGAGCCGATCACCGGTGCAGAGTCGGATCCGGTCCAGAGATAGGTGGCCGTGAGACTGTCGCGGATGTTCACCCGATGAATGCGCTTGTCCCCGCCACCCCCGCACAGCAGGGCGTTCGGGTCGGGCAGCTGGGCCGGCATGATACAGTAGGACAGGCCCGTGGCCGTGCCGGGTCCGCCGCCCGGATCGAACCAGCGGATCCGCTTGCCGTCGGCTTCTACCACCATGACCCTGCCGTCGGCCAGCCACTGCACATTGGCGACCCCGGTCCCGCTGCCCAGGGCGGTACTGGAACCGCCGGCAACCGGAATGACCTCCACCGTCCAGGATCCCCCGTCGCGCTCGCGCAGGAAAGCGAGCTGGCTGCCGTCCCTGGAGAGGACCGGCTGCCAGCCGTCATCGGTGCCATCAATCCGGCGCGCGGTACCGTCGAGCAGCGAGCGGTACCAGAGCTCGCCGTGTCCCTCCCGCACCGCCTGATACACCACGAAGTCGCCGCCGGGCGCCACGGCGAACCCGGTGCCGCGAATGGTCCACATCTCGGCGCTGTCAGGCAGGCCGACATCGTATTCCCGTGGTCCCTGCCCTGCCCCGGGGCGGCCGGCCATCCAGGCGGCGGCCACCAGGGCCACCGCGGCCAGAGCCAGGGTGCCGATGGTACGCCGATCGCGGAGCCAGACGCTGCCGGGTGCGACCGCCACCCCCGCCCGAGTCCGCGTGGTCGTGAACCCGGGATTCCCCAGTGCGTCGGCGAGGGCCTTGGCGCTCTCGAACCGGTCGGCGGGCAGCTTCTCCAGCGACATCGCCACCGCGGCGGCCACGTGGGGAGGCACCGACTTCCGGAACTTGGTGACCGGCGCCGCCTCCTCGGTCACGATCTTCATGATGATCTGCTGGGCCGACGCCCCCACGTGCGGCGGATTGCCGGTCAGCATCTCGTACAGCACCACACCCAGTGAGTACACATCGGAGCGACCGGTGATCTCCTTCTCCGCCGTGGCCTGCTCCGGGCTCATGTAGTGCGGGGTACCCAGACTGAGCCCGGTCTCGGTCATGCGGCCGCCCGCCGCCGCACTCACCGCCAGCGCGATGCCGAAGTCCGCTACCGTGGGACGGCCGTCGTGGAGCAGGATGTTCTCCGGCTTGATGTCGCGGTGGATCACGCGGTGCTGGTGGGCGTAGTGCAGGGCGCTCGCCACATCGCTGGCGATGCGGACCGCCTCGTCCACGCCGAGCTGGGTTTCCCGGTCAAGCTTGGAGCGAAGCGTCTCGCCGTCGATGAACGGCATGACGTAGTAGAGGAACCCGTCGGCGGTGCCGGAGTCGAACAGCGGCAGGATATGCGGGTGCTGCAGTGCCGCGGTGGTGGTGATCTCCTGCACGAAGCGCTCGGCGCCGAGCACGGCGGCGAGTTCGGGCTTCAGGACCTTGAGCGCCACCTTGCGGTGGTGCTTGAGATCCTCGGCCAGGTAGACCGTGGCCATGCCGCCCTGCCCGAGCTCGCGCTCGAGGCGATAGCGGTCGGCGAGGGCGGCGGCGAGGCGCGCCAGAGCCGGGTCGCTCAACGCACCCCCCGAATGGTGTAGAGTTGTGAGGTGTAGTTAAACACGCCGTAGGCGTATACCCGGGGGTCGTCGGCCAGGGATTGACCGTAGAACCCAAACACTGGCAGACCCGAGGGCAGTTCCAGGGCCATGAGCGGGATTCGTCGGCCGCTCACAACATCGACCTTGTCAACACGGGGGCTTTCGACTCCCCCGCCGGCGACCCAGAGCGCCGAACCATCGGGACTCCAGCGAAGCACCTGCGCATTGCCGAGATCCGGCACGAGCCGTGGGGCGCCGCCGGCAAGGAGGTAGACCCACCAACGGCCACCCGTGAAGTGTGCGATGGCGAGGCCGTCAGGACGCACAAGTCCGTTGCCCACGCTGTCCGGCGTCACCGGCTCGAGCGACGGTGCATCCAACAGGCTGCGGTAGCACCGGGGAGGCTTGTCCAGGTCGTTGCCGCAGACGAGGAGGGAGTGGCTGTCGGGAAAGAAGTCGACGGAGTTGACGGTCGTGAGGCCCGTCCATGTCAGCGCACGCGGTTCGCCGGCACCGGTGGGATACAACATGTACTGCCGCGGCGTGGTGAGCAGCACCCCGATGACCCAGCGATTGTCCCGGGAAATAGCGATGGCGGCTCCGTCGCCGAGGCGAACCACCGGCGACCCGTCGGTCTTGCGAATCATGACGGCGTACCGGGGACCGGCCTGGGTGGACTGGTCGGTAAAGGCGAACATCGTGCCGTCGGCTGAGAGGAGCGGACTCAATGAATTGTCGAGCCAGGAGAGATCCTCGACGCGGGTCGAACCCGGCGGGCGCACCAGCATACTGAGCGGCTGGTCATCGCGCGTCACCAGCCAGCGCCCATCGGCGGCGACATCCTGCAGCGTCAATGTGCCGGGACTGGGCAAGACCAGCCGCTCATCGAAACCGATGCCCGCCCGATGCACCTGGTACATTCCGCCCAGACTGGCACCGGCGAAGAGCACCGACCCCCCACCCGGCTCCCACGCCAGCCCTTCGAGTCCCCAGAATTCCTGGGTGACGGCGGTGGCGACCCCGGTCGTGTCCACCATCATGACGACGCCACGGTCATCGCCGCTCTGCTGGTGGTCAAAGACGGCGACCCGGTCTCCGGTGGGCGATACCCGGAGGTCGCTCAAGTACCCCGCCCGCCCGCTTCGGTAGAGCACCTTCCCCACCGGGTACTCGAGCACGTCACCCTCGGGAGTCGAACGCGTGATCGCGAGTTGGGAGCCGTCGGGAGACCAGTCCGCCTCCTGGATACCTTCCATGACTTCCCGCGGCGCGCCACCGCCCAGCGGCATCCGCGCCAAGGTGCCGGTGAAGAGCCGGTGACCCTCGAACCGGGGTCGGGTGAGCAAGGCCAGCTCGCCGGTTGAGGAGATAGCGAGCAAGTGCGTGGAATCGGGACCGAGCGGTTGTGGTTCGGGGTAGTCGGGACGCACCACGTAGAGCCGGGGTATGGTGCCGTGCGCGGTGGCGCTGTAGACCATCGTCTTCCCGTCCGGGGCCCACCGCGCCACGAAAATAGCTTCCTGGCCGAAGGTGTTTTGCTCCACCGACATGCCGGTCAGGTCCATGTTGCCGCCGCGGTCCCGCGCCAGGAGGACGAGAACGGCGGTCACCGACAGCACCGCTACGGCCAACGCCAGCCAGCTGCGAGGGTCCGCCAGCCAGGGACGGCCACCCGGCGCACCCGCTAGGACTCCAGGCTGGACCGGTCGGATCAGTGACTCGGCAAACGCGGCGGCGGTGGCATGACGATCCGCGGGGAGTTTCTCCAGGGCGGTGAGTACGGCGGCCTCGACCGGCAGCGGCACCCGCTCGCGGGCCCGCCGGATCGAGGATGGTTTCTCGGACATCACCTTGGCGACGATCGACTGCGCCGTGGGCCCGGTGAAGGGCGGCTCCCCCACCAGCATCTCGTACAACACGCAGCCGAGGGCATAGATGTCGGAGCGCGCGGTGATCTCCCGCTCCCCCATCGCCTGCTCAGGACTCATGTAGTGCGGCGTACCGAGGCTCATGCCGGTCTCGGTCATCCGAGTGCCGCCGGCCTTGCTGGCGGCGAGCGCGATACCGAAGTCGGCCACGAGGGCGGAGCCATCGTGCAGCAGGATGTTCTCGGGCTTGATGTCGCGGTGGATCACGCCGTGGCGGTGGGCGTAGTCGAGCGCGGCGGCCACCTCGGTGGTGATGCGCACCGCTTCGTCCACCGGGAGCTGCTTCTCCCGGCCGAGCCGGTCGCGGACGGTCTCGCCTTCGACGAACGGCATGACGTAGAAAAGGAAACCGTCCGCCTCGCCGGAGTCGTGCAGCGGCAGGATGTGCGGGTGCTGCAGGTTGGCGGTGGTCTTGATCTCCGAGAGGAACCGCTCGGCGCCGATCACCGCCGCGAGTTCCGGCCGCAGCACCTTGATGGCGACCTGGCGGTCGTGCTTGAGGTCGTGGGCCAGGTAGACCGTGGCCATGCCGCCGGCGCCCAGCTCCCGCTCGATGCGGTAGCGGTCGGCGAGGGCGGCGGTGAGGCGATCGAAGCCGGCGCTCATCGCGGCCCCTTCGCCTTGACCTCTTCGAACCAGTTCTCCACCACGACCAGCGGGGTGCGCGCCCCGGCCCCGGCGTCCACGCTCCGCGCCATGATGAACTGGCCGTCCGGCCCCACGTCCCAGGGGGCGGAGTAGCGGGCCTCGAGGTAGGACAGGTCCTCGCGAAGCCGGAACAGCTGCTCGGGTTCGCCCAGGCGGAGCACCGGGCCGCCGATGATGGGCACGGCCATCATGATGCCGTCGTCCCGGAGGTAGAACAGCTCGCGCCCGTTCCGGGCCCAGACCGGGCCGGTGCCGCCGGCGCTGGAGACCTGGACCTTCTGATCGGTGGTATTGGGGAAGGGCCGGATGAAGACCTCGATGCGGCCCGACTCGTCGGACTGGTAGGCCATCCAGCGCCCGTCGGGCGAGAGCGACATGGCCATCTCATCGTAGGGCGTGGCCAGCAGCGGGACTGGCGCACTGTCCACGCCGGGGCGGAAGCCGAAGATGTCCCGGCCGCCGCTGGCCGCGGAGGTGGCTCCGCGCCGGAACACGACCCAGCGCCCGTCGGGCGACATCAGGCCTTCGTCCAGCTGGCCGCGCACCAGCAGGGAATCGCGCCCGGTGCCGTCGGCACGCCGGAGGCTCAGCCCGTCGGGGGAGACGAAGGTCAGCGACCGCCCATCCGGGGTCCACCGGGGACGGTTCTCGGCGCCGGCGCCGAAGGTGACTCTGGTGGCCGGGCCTCGCGGGAGCGGTTTGACCCAGATGTCGTCGCCCTCCTGGGTGTTGAGGCCGATGGCGAGCCGCGATCCGTCGGGCGAGACGCTCCAACCATAATTGCCGGCGAACTGGGTGACCCGGAAGGTCCAGCTCGAGTCCAGCGCGATCTCGCGCCCGGTCCGGTCCACCCGGACCAGGCTGAACCGGAGCGCCTGGGCGGCGGCGCCCAGCCGCATCACCGACGTGCCGGAGGCGGAGACCGCGAAATACGGAGTCGGCCCCTCGGTGGACACGCTGTCGAGCACCGCCACCGGGGTGCCCCGAGGGCTGAGGGACTTGAGGTCGAAGGGCACGGCCATCAGGTGACGATCCCGCCGGACGAATGCCAGGTGCCCGGTGGGCAGGTACCAGGCGGCCAGGCCGTCGGCCGCCACCTGGCTGGCCGTCCCCGTCGCCAGGTCCAGGGCCCAGATGGCCGACCGATCGCAGGGCGCCGTGCAGGCGGCGAACAGCACCCCGCGTCCGCCCGGCAGCGGCGTCAGCGAGGAGGGCAACAGCGAATCGGAGGACCAGACCACCTCCGGGACATCGCCGGCCTCGGAGACGCGACTGATGCCCCGGCCCTTCAGGGCCGTGTTGCTGAAGAGGATGGCTCCGCCGTCCAGCCAGGCGGCGCTGCCCTGCACATTGGCCACACCCTCGACCAGATCAACCGCCGCGCCGCCGGCCAGCGGCAGCGTCTTGAGAATGCCGCCCTGGACGAAGGCCACCGACCGATCGTCCGGGGAGATCGCCGCGGCGGTGACCCCCTCCGTGCCGTCGAGCGGCGTGGCGATCTGCCGGTCGCGGGCCTTGACCCACAGCTGCCACTGGCCCGGGCGCACTCCCCGGCCGGCGTACACGATGCGGGAGCCGTCCGAGGTAATGAGCGCGAAGCCGCCGCCGACCGGCTCCTGGTCGACCGGGAGGGCCAGCGCGTAGCGGATCACCGGCGGAGGTGACACGGGGCGGAGCAGCGCCCAGCCGGCCACGACGGTCATCAGGGCAAGGGCTGCGCCGAGAAAAGCTGTTAGGCGGTGGGACGGTTGGGCGGCTGGGCCGGCGGTCGTGCCGGTGGTCGCCGTGGTGAATGCCGGATTGTGCAGCGCCGCCGCGAACTCGGAGGCGCTGGTGAATCGGTCCGCGGGGAGCTTCTCGAGTGACTTGGCGACGGCGGCCGCCACGTTGGACGGCACTGACTTCCGAAGCCTCGTCACCGGGGCGGCGTCCTCGGCGATGATCTTCATGATGATCTGCTGGGCCGAGCCGCCGAGGTGCGGCGGCTGGCCGGCCAGCATCTCGTACAGCATGCTGCCCAGGGAATAGATGTCCGAGCGGGCGGTGATCTCTTTCTCCGCCGTGGCCTGTTCCGGGCTCATGTAGTGCGGCGTGCCGAGGGACATGCCGGTCTCGGTCATCCGGCCGCCGGCCGCCGCACTCAGCGCCAAGGCGATGCCGAAGTCGGCCACCATCGGACGACCGTCGTGCAGGAGAATATTCTCGGGCTTGATGTCGCGGTGGATCACGCCGTGGCGGTGGGCGTAGTCCAGCGCATCGGCCACCTCGCGGGTGATCGTGACCGCCTCATCGATGCCGAGCTGGGTCTCGCGGTCCAGCTTGCTCCTGAGCGTCTCGCCCTGGATGTAGGGCATCACGTAGAACAGGAACCCGTCGGCGGTGCCGGAGTCGAACAGCGGCAGGATGTGCGGGTGCTGCAGCGCCGCGGTGGTGGTGATCTCCTGCACGAAGCGCTCGGCGCCGAGCACGGCGGCGAGTTCGGGCTTGAGGACCTTGATGGCCACCGGGCGGTGGTGCTTGAGGTCCTCGGCCAGGTACACCGTGGCCATGCCGCCGTGCCCCAGCTCCCGCTCGATACGGTACCGGTCGGATAGGGCTGCGGAGAGGCGGGGAAGGTCTGCGGATCCGGTCATTTCACCGCTCCCCCACCAGCGATGCCAGTTCTGCCTTGACCGAGTCGCGCTGCGGAATCAGCGCGGGCTCCGGGTTCCAACGGATGGAGAGGTAGCGTTCATACGCCCGGATCGCCTCCTCCCGGTCCCCCGCCAGCGCGGCCAGCCGACCCTGATCCCGGAGGCTTGCCCACCAGTGGTGGGTCCCTTCGGCTCGCCACGCCGCCCGGGATGCCTGCTCGATCTTGCCGACATGTTCCAGGGCCCGGGCCACGAGGAGGTCAGCGGTCTGGAGACTCGCGTCGCCGCCGTCGCTCTGCAGCTCGGTCCCGGCTGGCCCCAGCATGAGGAGCGAGTCCAGTTGCATCACCCTGGCGGCTCCCTGTGGGCCTCCACTGTGGGCCGCCGAAATCGCCTCGACGATCGCAAGGCACACGGGACTCCCCTCAGGGTTCGCGTGAATGCCGAGGGCCGCGGCTCCCTGGCGCAGTCTGGCCGTCAAAGCCGCCACCGACGTACCGGGTTCGCGCAACAGACGCCACTGCGCCATCAAGCAGGCCGCCTGATATTGGACTCTCCGGGCCGTGCTCGTCCCGGCCGCCGGTGCCTGCGCAAGCGCCGTCAGGCGCTGAACCGCGCCTGCCGCCGCCTCGGGTGGCGCTCCTTCATAGAGGACCGCCATGATCGCGGCCGGATCGTCCCACACCCCTCGCTGCCGGGCCACGGCCACGGCCTCCGCCGGTCGTCCGAGGGCCAGCAGTACTCGGGTGCGAGTTTCGGCGACCAGCCGCCGCATGGCGTCAGTGGTGGCGGAACGATCCGCGAGAACCATGAGCGTATCGATCAGGCGCTGGCCACGACCCCGCTGAACCTGATCCAACGGGGCCCAGCGCACGAGGGGGTTTCCCGTCCGCGCGAACCGGTCCAGCGCGGCGGCCACCGCCGCGGAGTCGCCGACGCCCTCGGCCACAACGAACTCCAGAATGCCCCTGGTGTCCGAGGTCGAGTCCTGGGCGATGATCCGCCCAAGCAGTTGCCGTGCTCCGACAGTATCGTGGCGGTCCGCCGCCATCTCGACCTGGTGATAGAGCGGGGCTGCCATGTCCGGGTCGAGTGATGACGCCATCTCCAGCGCCTGTCGCGTCCGCGCCTGGTAGTCCACGATTCCGAGCATCTGTCCATAGTGGTGGTAGGACTCGCCCAGCCAGTACCATGCATCGGCCAGATCGGGGAACCGGCTCACCGCGGATTCCCATGCCTTGAGGACATCTGCCCTGCTGTGGGGGGCCGGACCGTTCCCGCCGGTGTAGCCGGCCAGCACCGCCTGGTCCCGGGGGCTCAGTGCGGCGCGATTGGACCAGGCCAATTCCTGAACGCGCGGGTTCATCAGTTCACCCGACGAGGCCCATGCCAGGGCTTCGTAGAGACCGAGGGTGGCCAGCGTGAAGGAGGAGTCGAGTGCAATGGCGCGCTGGAACTGCAGGGCGGCTCCATCCCAATCCCCGCTCCGATTGGCCGCCCGCCCCGCCACATAGGCGCGCGTCGCCGCGAGCGAGGGAGACAGCCCAACCGATTGCTCGCTGCTAAGCCCCGCCGTCCGCACCAGGAGCCGTCCCACCAGCGCATCCACCAGGCTCGACAGACTGTCCGTCGGCCCCTCCACGCGGGCCTGGACAATCGCGCCGTCCTGGCCGGGGCGACCGACCGATGCGCTCAGCACCAGGCGGCTCCCGGTCCCGACGACACTTCCGAGGAGGTATTGCCCGGCGCCGAGGTCGCGGGCCGCCGCGGGCCCGGCGGCCTCCGCCTGCTCACCGCCGCCGTGGCGTTTCCACGCAGCGAGCGCGGTGCGCGGGTCGATGGCGCGCGGGCCACCTTCGCCGGTGTACATCGCCGCCAGGAGGTCGACCATGCCATCGCCGAGGTAATCGAGGGACCTGTCGGCGCTGGTGACACGGAAAGGAAAGACGGCAATCAGGTTCGGGTTGAGCGATGCGTCGGTGGACGGCGTGCGGATCCAGATGGCGAGGGCCGCGATCACGGCCACCACGGCGACGCCCACACCAATCAGGACGCGTCGAGTTGGTGATGCGCCCTGTTCCACCCGCACCGGTTGCGTCGCGGTGGGTGTCATTCCGCCGCTGGGTGTGAGCACCGCCTCGAGCTGCGGGATCAGCGCCTCGGCGCTCTGCCAGCGATCGGCGGGTTTCTTCTCGAGGCACCGCATCACCAGGGTCGAGAGCGCGGCGGACATGCTGCGGTGGGCGCCGATCGGTTCCGCCGCCGCGGTCACATGCGCGGCCAGGACCTGCTGCGGATTCATGCCCGTAAAGGGCGGTTTCCCGGCAAGCAGCTCGTAGGCCACCACGCCGAAGGCATAGATGTCCGCGCGATGGTCCACCATCGGGTCGGCAACCGCCTGTTCCGGCGCCATGTAGGTCGGCGTGCCGAGGGCAATGCCCACCGACGTGAGTGACTGCCGCCCCGTTGCCTCACTCAGTGCCTTTGCCACCCCGAAGTCGGTGACCAGCGCGTGCCGCCCGCGCAGCATCACGTTCTCGGGCTTGAGGTCGCGGTGCACGATGCCGTGCTTGTGCGCCTCCGAGAGCGCGTCGGCGATGTCGCGGAGGATGCGCACCGCCTCATCGATCGGGAGCTCCCCTTCCTTGACCAGTCGTTCCCGCAGTGACAGGCCATCGACAAAGGGCATCACGTAGAAGAGGAGGCCGTCCGCCTCGCCGGAATCATAGAGGGGCAGGACATGCGGGTGCTGCAGTCCCGCGGCGACCTTGATTTCGCGAAGGAAGCGCTCCTTGCCCAGTGAGGCGGAGAGATCCTCACGCAGCACCTTGATCGCGACCTTGCGGGCGTGCTTCAGGTCCTCGGCCAGGTACACGGTGGCCATGCCGCCCTGGCCCAGCTCCCGCTCGACGCGATAGCGGTCGGCGAGGGCGGTGGTGAGGCGGGGGAGGAGGTCGGTCATCGACTCATCTCTTCAGCTCTCGCTCGTACACCAGGCGCTCGAACACGTTGCCCAGGACGATCAACGTGGACTGCGTGGTGCCGCCGCGGACCATGACGAAGCGCTGCCCATCGGGCGCCGGATCGTACTCACGGGAGTTGGTCGCACGCAGGAACGGACCGGTGAACAGGACTCGACGTCCGGTCACGGCAAAGGTGGGAGACAGTGAGACGGTGGCGGCCATCAGGCTGTCCGCGGCGCGGTAATACAGTTCGCGTCCGTCCCGCGACCAGGCCGGCTCCGTCCCGCCCAGCACCGAGACCGACACCCGCCCCCCCGGACCCGGAAACGGCCGGACATACACCTCCATCCGGTCCGCTTCGTCGGACTGATAGGCCAGCCAGCGGCCGTCCGGAGAGAGAGTCCCTTCGGACTCGTTAAAGGCGGCGGGAAGCATCATTCGCGAGACCGGGGCCGAATCAAACTGCAGGATCCGAATGCCGTCGAACCCGCTGCCAACCTCCTGGAACACCACGCTCCGCCCGTCGGGCGTGACGCTCCCGGGAATCCTGCCTCCATTCGCCACGTAGAGGCTCTCGGCCCGCTCGCTCCCATCCGCCGCGACCCACCAGAGATCGGAGTTGCTCGCGTACACCAGGCGCCGGCCATCGGGCGTCCAGATCGGCAGGTCGCTGAGGCCATCGGTCGTCAGGCGGGACCAGGACCGCTGCGCGATATCGAAGACCCAGACATCGCGCCCGGGTCCGTCGGTCACCCGAATCGTCACCGCGATGCGGCGGCCGTCCGGCGAAAAGCGCGGGTTGTCGAACGCCCTCGGCTCACTCCCCAGCGGAGTTGCCTGTCCCGAACGCGACACGAGCATCAACTGACGCAGGGCGCTGGCCCCCGACTGCGGGTAGACGATGAACCCCGACGCCGAGACCCCGGCGGTCGTGACAAAGGCGTTGGATTGATTGATGTCACGTGCGATCGTCACCGGGGCCCCGGTCGGTCGCGCCCGGTGGGCGTCGAAGGGCAGCGCAATCAATGAGCCGTCCCGGTTGCCCAGCACCACGAAACCGCGATCGACCCACTGCGGTGAGAACCCGACCTGCTCGAAGCGGGTGATGACCCCGTTGTCGAGGTTCAGCGCCGCGAGGCGACTGGTCCTCCCTTTGAAGAGCGCGAACAACACGGTGCGTTCCCCTGGCAGGAGCATGGGAGAACGGAACGCCTCGCCCGACCCGCTGTCGGGCGTGGCGAATATGCGGGGGATGCCGCCCTGAGCTGGCACGACATACAACTGTCGTGTCTGGAGGTCCTCGTCCCCGGATGCGTAATAGCGGACGGAGTCGTCGCTCCCCCAGGAGAACGCGTATCCTGGGCAGGAGTCGCAGATGGCCACCGCCGCACCGCCGGCCAGGGGTACCTTCATCACCCGCGGACCCTCCAGGTAGCCAAGCCACCGACTGTCCGGAGAGAAGAAGGGCAGCGTGCCCCGGCGCGCCCCAGGCGCCGGCACGGGCTCGACACGATCGGCGTACCGCAACACCACGCCCGCCTGTGTCGTAAAGGCGAAGACGGAACCATTGGGCGCATAGACGATCTGGTCGGCGAGGGTCTCGAAGTAGGCCACGCTGTCCGGCAGCGCCTGGGCGAACCGCGACACGACCGGCGGGAACTTTGGCGGCAGCTGGTGCCAGAGCGCCCACCCACCGACCAGCCCCAGCGCCGCGAGCACCAGCCCCGACGCCGCCATCAGGGGGACCGGGATGGGGCGGCGGTCATGCGGAGCCGCGGGGCCGCGGGGCCGCGCCCGTGTCATCGAAGCGGTGCCCCGGCCCTGCAGAGCCGCGGCGAACTCGGCCGCCGACGTGAACCGGTCCGCCGGCAGCTTCTGCAGCGCCTGCTCGACGGCTGCCTCGACGTGCTCGGGAATCGTCTTCCGCTGGATGGTGAGGGAGCGTGGCTCCTCCGTCACGACGCGGGCGATGATCGCCTGCGCGGTAGGGCCGGTAAAGGGTGGTTCCCCGACCAGCATTTCATACAGCACGCAGCCCAGGGCGTACACATCGGAGGTCGCGGTGATCTCCCGCTCCCCCATGGCCTGCTCGGGGCTCATGTAGTGCGGGGTGCCGAGGCTCATGCCGGTCTCGGTCATCCGGGTGCCGGCGGTGCTGACGGCCAGCGCGATGCCGAAGTCGGCCACCAGCGCGGAGCCATCATGCAGGAGGATGTTCTCCGGCTTGATGTCTCGGTGGATGACACCCTGCCGGTGGGCGTAGTCCAGCGCACTTGCCACTTCGATGGTGATCCGTACCGCGTCGGCCACCGGCAGCTGCTTCTCGCGGCTGATCCGGTCCCGCACCGTCTCCCCTTCCACATATGGCATGACATAGAAGAGGAAGCCGTCGACCTCGCCGCTGTCGAAGAGCGGCAGGATATGCGGATGCTGGAGATTGGCGGTGGTGGTGATTTCGGAGAGGAACCGCTCCGCGCCAATGATCGCGGCCAGTTCGGGCCGGAGCACCTTGACCGCGACGCGGCGGTTGTGCCGGATGTCCTGCGCCAGGTACACGGTGGCCATGCCGCCGGCCCCGAGTTCGCGCTCGATGCGGTAGCGGCCGGAGAGGGCTTCGGTCAGGCGCTCGGGGATCATCGCTCCTCCACTTCGGCCACCCAGATGTCGGCTTGGTGCTCACCCGCCACGAAGTAGAACCGGCGGCCATCGGTGTCGAAGACTCCGCGCACCGTCCTGCTCTCCGGATGGTCAAAGGTGACCAGCTTCCGGAGCGCGCCGCTCGGGAGGTCCACCGACCAGTACGCCGGGTCGCCGGTCGAGTCGGGGGAGAAGACGTAGAGCGTCCGGCCGTCGTGCCCCATCCGCGGCCAGTTGCCGTTGAACCACGGTGGCGCCCGGAAGAGGGTGCTCACCGCACCGCCGCCAGACGGGACAGCGAGAACGTCCGTCCGACGCCCCCCGCGCAGGCTGAGGTAGGCCGAACGATCTGCGGTGACGCCGCTGGAGAATCCGGGGGCCAGGTAGGCCGGGGGGCCCCACGGTGCCGAGGCCGATTCCCGGCGGATTTCGAGTATGGAATCGACGCCATAAAACCCCCGGCTGAAGGCGAGAGTGTTGTTGTCCCGCCCCCAGACGGCGTACCAGTCGCTCAGCGTGTCGGTGGTGACCTGCGCCAGGCCGCTGCCGTCGGCACCGATCGTGAACACGTCACGGTTCCCGGTGCGGAAGGAGTGGAAGGCCAGCAGGGTCCCATCGGGCGACCAATCCACCGCGAGGTCGTCGGCGGGGTCATTGGTCAACTGCCTGGGGGTGCCGCCATCGGACGACACGATGAACAGGTCGCCGTTGCCGTTGAGGTCCGAGTCGTAGGCGAGCCACTTGCCGTCGGGGGAGAGACGCAGGACTTCGGTCGCCTGGTTGCCGCGGGTGATCGGGACCGCGGTGCGGGCACTGACGCTCCCCGTGGCCGGGAGCCGCACCATCAAGATGTTGAGGTCGCGGGTGTACTTGGCGTAGGCCAGGTGCTTCCCGTCCCGGGAGAGCGCAAAGGTGTGGGCATCGAGCCCGGTGGTGATGCGCCGGAGCGCGCCGTCCGCCCGCCCATTCCGGTCGATCGGCTGCAGGTAGATGTCCCGCCCCCCGCCGCCACTCGACAGGTAGAGCAGCGCGCTCCCGTCGGGCAGCCAGACGGGAGAGACATTCAGCGTGGTGGAATCGCTCACCATGACGGGTGTGCCACCCTTAGCGGGCACCACGAACACGGTGCTCGCGGCCAGGTTGCCGAAAGAGTTGCCGCCATACACGAACTGGGAGTTGCCCCGGACACCGGCCAGCCAGCGCCCATCGGGAGACCAGGCCAGTGAGTGGACATCCTCGACACGGGCCAGCAGGGTAAGCTCGCCGCCCTCCGCTGCCATGGACAGGACGCTGTCAGCCTGTTCGAAGGCGATGCGGGTGCCATCGGGGGACCACTTCGGCGCCTGGGGAACTCCGCCTCCATACCGCACGGTGTACAGCCGGCGGACATCGCCGCCGGTCGGGGGCATCGTCACGATGCTGGCGCCGCTGGCTTCGTATGAGACGAAGACCAGCCGGCGGCCGTCGGGAGACCAGTCGGGAGAAATCTGGACGCCGGCCAGGCTGTCGGTGATGTTCACCGGCCGCCCGCCATCGGTGGGCTGAAGAAAGATTTCTGCCCCGTTCACATTGGCCGCAACGTAGGCCAGGAATCGCCCGTCCGGTGAAATGGCAGGAAGGACCTCGAGGCCTGGCGCGCTGGTGAGCCGGGTGGTCCTGGCGAGGACCATTGTCGGCGGGGTCCCCCCTTGGCTGGCGAGCCACGCTCCACCTCCGCCCACCGCGACCACCGCCAGAGCGATCAGCCCCCACCGCCATCCCGCCGGCTTGGCCGGCGCCATTGCCGCCACCGGCTGCGTGTGCGTCGGCGTCATCCCGCCGCTGGGCGTGGCCAGCGGCTCCAGCACGGCGACCAGCTCGTCGGCGGTCTGGAAGCGATCGGCCGGGCGCTTCTCCAGGCAGCGCATCACTACGCTCTCGAGCACCGGGGAGAGACCCGACCGGCGCTGCGTCACCGGCAGCGGCGCCTGGGTGACATGCGCCGCCAGCGTCTGCTGCGGGTTGAGGCCGTGGAAGGGGGGATGGCCGGTGAGCATCTCGTACGCCAGCACACCCAGCGCGTAGATGTCGACCCGACCGTCGAGCTGCGGATCGGCGGTGGCCTGCTCCGGCGCCATGTAGGCCGGGGTGCCGAGCGCCACGCCGGCGGTGGTGAGCTGCTGCCGGCCCGAGGCCTCGGTCACCGCCTTGGCGACGCCGAAGTCCATGACCATCGCGTGGCGGCCGGAGAGCAGGATGTTCTCCGGCTTGATGTCGCGGTGCACCACGTTGGCCTTGTGGGCCACCGCCAGCGCCTCGGCGATCTCACCCAGGAGCCGCACCGCCTCGTGCACCGGCAGCTCGCCCGAGCGGGCGAGGCGGTCGCGCAGCGTCTCGCCCTCCACGTACGGCATCACATAGTAGAAGAAGCCGTCCACGTCTCCCGAATCGATCAGGCCGAGGATGTGGGGATGCACCAGCCGGGCGGCGACCTCGATTTCGCGGGCAAAGCGCTCCGAGCCCATGGTGGCGGCGAGCTCGGGCCGGAGCACCTTGAGCGCCACCTTGCGGTGGTGCTTGAGGTCCTCGGCGAGGTACACCGTGGCCATGCCGCCCTGCGCCCAGCTCGCGCTCGATGCGGTAGCGGTCGGCGAGGGCGGCGGTGAGGCGCGCGGCAGCGTCACTCATGGCCGGCCCGCCGAGACAGTTCGGTCAGTGTCGTGAACCAGTTGGACACCACCGTGAGCCGGGTGGTCGTGGCCGGCCCGGCGACCGGCGCAAGCAGGTACAGACGGGCGCCGTCGGAGGAGACAGCATACTCGACGCCGCTGACATTGAGCCAGGGGCCCCGGGCCAGCAGCGTGGGCTCCCCTGCCTGGAACTGCCCGGTGGCCTTCACGCTCACGCTCCACCACTCCTGACCGATTCGCCACACCAGTTCGCTTCCGCCCCGGGTCCACAGCGGCTCCTCGCCGCCGTTGCGGGAGATCCGCCAGCGCTCACCGGTCGCGGGGGAGGGCTGCACGTAGATCTCGTCGGTGCCCGATTCGCTGGAGGAGTAGGCGATCCAGCGGCCATCGGGCGAGAACACTCCGCCCCACTCCAGCGCGGGGGTCACCGCCACCGGGTGCACGGCGCCGCCGTCGAGATCGGCCACCAGCACGTCCGCCCCGGTGGAGTCCTCCTGGACGTACACGGCAAGGCGCTTCCCGTCCGGCGACCAGCGGACCGCGGAGCTGGTCACCTTGAGCCTGAGCGTCGCGACCGTGGCCGGGCTCTCCCGGCCGCTGGCATTCTGGGCGACGACCGTCGCCTCATCCCCCGATCGGGTGACATAGGTGACGCGGCCCTCCGGCGAGAAGCTGGGGCAGAACATGCCGCCGGTCGATGTCAGGCGCACCCGCGCGCCGGTGGCCAGCTCGTAGACCCACAGGTCCCACTGGCCCGTCCCCGGGTCGGCGACCCGGGTCGCAATGCGGGTGCCGTCCGGTGAAAGGGAGATACACCCGAACCGCGCCGCCTCGAACGGCAGGGTATCCACCCGCCCCGACCGGTTCCGGGCGACCAGCCGGCTCCGGTCGTTGGCGACGCCACGCGCATAGACCAGCAGCCCGGTGCGAGCAAAGGTGTACTGGGCCGCGCCCACGCTGGCCTCGGTCCTGAGGTGCGGCAGCACCACCAGCGGCTCACCGGTCACCTTCAGGGCCGACAGGTCGAAGGGGACCGCCCAGAGTTCTCCCTGGTGGGCATAGGTGATGTGCCCGGTCGGGGCATAGCGCGCATCGGTTCCTGCAGCCACAATCCGTCGCCGCTCCTGGCTACCGGGGAGGAACAGGCTGGTGTCGGAGATGATGCCGCGGCCACCCGGCAGGACCTGGGGACGGTTCATGATCTGGTGCAGGTCCTCCGTGGCGCCGGTCTCGGCGTTGACCCGGATCACTCGCCGGCCCTGGAGGTCGCTGACCACCAGCCGGCCATCGTCGCCCCAGTCGGCCCCGAAGAAGCTGTTCACGGTCATGATCGGGCTGGGTGAGCCGGCGAAGCCGAGGCGCACCTTGCTCAGCTGATCGCGCGCGTGAAATGCCAGCCAGGCCCCGTCGGGGGAGAAGAAGGGGCAGCAGGCGTCCTCGGTGCCGGCCACCGGGACCGCGGTGTCGCGGTCCATCGGGCGAAGGTAGATCTGGGTCCCCTCGCCTCGCTGGGCGACGTAGGCCAGCGTCGCGCCGTCCGGAGACAGCGCCAGCGCCGTCCTCCCGAGAGCCAGCGGTGCCTTTCCGATGAACGCGAGCGGTGCCGAATCGGGCAGCACGATCGTCGAGGTGACCACCGCGCTCGCTGCCGGCGCGAGGTGCCGGCCGGCTCCACCCCCAGATGGCCGCCGCGCCCGCCAGGACCAGCAGCGCCCACGGCAATGCACCCGTCAGCGGGAGGCGCTGAGGGCCGGCATGCGCCCGCGCCGAGCGGGTACGCGCGGTGGTGAAGTCGGGCCTCGCCAGGGCCTCGGCGAACTCGGCGGCGGTGGCGAAGCGATCGGCCGGGAGCTTCTCGAGCGCGGTGAGCACCGCGGCCTCGACGTGCGGCGGGACGGTCTTCCGCTGCAGCGTGAGCGACCGCGGCTCCTCGGTCATGACCCGCGCCACGATGGCCTGCGCCGTGGAGCCGGTGAAGGGCGGGTCGCCGGCCAGCATCTCGTAGGTCACCACGCCGAGCGCGTAGACGTCGCACCGCCCGGTGATCTCCCGCTCGCCCATCGCCTGCTCGGGCGACATGTAATGCGGAGTGCCGAGGCTCATCCCGGTCTCGGTCATCCGGCCGCCGCCGGTGCTGCTGGCGGCCAGCGCGATCCCGAAGTCGGCGACCAGCGCCGCGCCGTCGTGGAGCAGGATGTTCTCGGGCTTGATGTCGCGGTGAATGACCCCATGGCGGTGGGCGTAGTCGAGCGCCCCGGCCACCTGGCTGGCGATCCGCACCGCGTCCTCGACCGGCAGCTGCTTCTCACGGTTCAGCCGGTCGCGGAGCGTCTCGCCGTCCACGAACGGCATCACGTAGAAGACGGTGGACTCGACCTGGCCGGAATCGTGGAGCGGCAGGATGTGCGGATGCTGCAGGTTGGCCGTGGTCCGGATCTCGTGCAGGAATCGCTCGGCGCCGAGGATGGCCGCCAGCTCCGGACGGAGCACCTTGAGCGCCACCTTGCGATGGTGCTTGAGGTCTTCGGCCAGGTAGACCGTGGCCATGCCGCCCTGGCCCAGCTCCCGCTCGATCCGGTAGCGATCGGCAAGGGCGGCGGTGAGGGGTCCGGGCGCGCCGCTCACGGCCGCTTTCCTCCCTGGCCCGGGTCGGCCAGCCGGGCGAGGGGATTGAGGGTCACGCTCAGGGTCCGGGTTTCCGCCGGCGTACCGACGACCAGGAACTCCGAGCCGTCGGCGGAGACGTCGTACTCGGCCCGGCCGCCGCTCAGCAGGTACGATCCCTGGAACAGCGAGTCCACCCGGCCCATCCTCAAGTCCGCTCCGAGTGTCACCGGCACGGCGAGGAACCAGCCGCGATCGCGATAGATGATCTCCTGACCTCGCTTGGACCAGCGGGGCTCGATGCCGCCCTCGCTGGAGATCTGCCAGCGCCCCGCGCCCGAGGGAAACGGCCGCACGTAGACCTCGCGCCGGCCGGACTCGTCCGAGACATACGCCAGCCAGTGTCCGTCGGGGGAGAGCACGGGCGAGCGTTCATCGGCCGGCGTGGTCGCGAAGGGGTGCTCCACCGTGGAGTCGCGGTAGAAGATGTCCCCACCCTTCTGGGTCAATCGCCAGAAGACCAGCGTGCCCTCAGGCGACTGGCCTACGGGAAACTCGGTCTGCGGACTGGTGACGAGCGGTTCCGCGGTGCCCGACCCATCGGGAGAAGTGGCGTAGATGTCCCAGCTGCTGCTGGTCGTGGTGATGTATCCGAACAGCAGCCGGCGTCCGTCACGGGACCACTCGGGCCCTATCGCCTCTCCGGCAAGCGCCAGGCGCTGCCGGGTGCCCTGGCTCCGATCGACGACCCAGAGTTCGCCGCCGAGCTGCTTGGTGACGAAGGCGATGCGGCGGGCGTCCGGGGAGAGCCGGGGGTTGGCGTAGTCCAGCCCGGCCATTTCGACCCGGGCCCCGCCCCGGCGGTCCAGCCGGAGCAGCTGGGCACGCTGCGACGTCCCCATCACCCGTACCGTGACCCCCGGACCGATGGCCACCTTGGCACCACGGGCCTCCTCGACCACCCCTTCGATGACTGGCACCGGCTTCCCCGTGAACCGGCGCTTGACGGCGTCGAATGGAGCCGCGAGCACAACGCCGTCCGGCGACAGCCAGTAGACGGTCCCGTCCAGGAATCGTGGATCGGTGCCGGCGACGTCGTCGAAGACGGTCAGCTTTCCCTCGGGAACCGTGACCAGGCCGAGGCGGGTCTTGCCGTCGTTGCTGCTGACAGTGCACAGGGCGGCGGCGCCATCGGGGAGAAAACTGGGCCATTCGATGAGGCGGGCGAGGGAGTCCTGTGGCACCAGCGTCTCCAGCCTGCCGCCGGAGGCCTTGACCAGCGAGAGGCCGGAGACGTCCTCGAGGACGATGTCATCGTTTGTCCCCCAGGTGGCGCCGGCGACGATGTTGCCGAGCAGCTGGGCCACGACGGTGGGCGCCCCGCCCGACAGCCGCACCTTCATGAGCCGCTGGTTGGCCACGAAGCCGAGCCACGCGCCGTCGGGCGAGAAGAACGGCATGTAGCTGCCTTCCGTGCCAGGGATCACGCTGGGCAGCTGCTCGTCGAGCCGACGCAGGAAGAGCCGGTGCTGCCCCGCGCCCCCGCCGGTGTAGACCAGCATCGAGCCGTCCGGAGAGATGGCCACCGAGCGACCGAAGGTGTCCAGGTAGCGGGCGGAATCCGGCAACGCCAGCGTGAACTGCACCGTGCGGGCCGGCTCGACGCGGGGCCGCGCCAGCATCCATCCGGCCACGAGACCCAGCGCGCCGAGCACCAGACCGGACATCACGGCCGCGATGCCTGGCCGCCCGGTGAACGTTCTGGTGGGCGAGCCGGCGCGCGCGGCGGCGGTGGCCCGCGTCAGGTAGCCCGGGTTGGCCAGCGCGTCGGCGAACTCGGCGGCGGAGGCGAAGCGATCGGCCGGGAGCTTCTCCAGCGCCGTGAGCACCGCCGCCTCGACCGCCGGCGGGATGGTCCGCCGCTGGGCGGTGAGCCGCGGCGGCTCCGCCGTCATCACCTTGGCCACGATGGCCTGGGCGGTCGGGCCGGTGAAGGGCGGCTCGCCGACCAGCATCTCGTACAGCACGCAGCCGAGGGCGTACACGTCGGAGCGGGCGGTGATCTCCCGCTCTCCCATCGCCTGTTCGGGACTCATGTAGGTGGGCGTGCCGAGCGACATGCCGGTCTCGGTCATCCGGGTACCGCCGGCCTTGCTGGCGGCGAGCGCGATGCCGAAGTCGGCCACGAGGGCCCGGCCGTCGTGCAGCAGGATGTTCTCCGGCTTGATGTCGCGATGGACCACGTTGTGGCGGTGGGCGTAGTCGAGCGCGCCGGCCACTTCGGTCGCGATCCGCACCGCGTCGGCGACCGGGAGCTGCTTCTCGCGGGTGAGCCGGTCGCGGAGGGATTCGCCATCGATGAACGGCATGACATAATAGAGGAAAGACTCCGACAGGCGGTCCGACGGTCCGACGGTCCGATCCGTCACACCGCTGTCGAACAGCGGCAGGATGTGCGGGTGCTGCAGGTTGGCGGTGGTCTTGATCTCCGACAGGAACCGCTCGGCGCCGATAACCGCGGCGAGTTCGGGGCGGAGGACCTTGATGGCGACCTGCCGGTCGTGCTTGAGGTCGTGCGCCAGGTAGACAGTGGCCATGCCACCGGCGCCGAGTTCGCGCTGAAGGCTGTAGCGGTCGGCCAGGGCGGCGGCGAGCGGTCCGGGCGGCGGGGTCATCGTCCCATCCGCTGCTTCAGCTCCTCGAACCAGTTGTCCACCACCACCAGCGGCAGCTCCAGTGGCAGTCGCGGACCGGACGATGCGCGCCATGATGAACCGGCCGTCCGGCCCCACGTCGAAGGGGGTGTAGAACTCGGCGCGGCTCATGTACAGCCTCGTCGCCCAGCGGAGAACAGCTTGCTGCGCTGGCCCAGCCGCGGCTCGGCTGCCGGCAGCCACGCTCACCGCCATCATGTCGAAGTTGCCGTTGACGTAGAACAGCTCCCGGCCGTTCCGGGCCCAGAGCGGCGAGTAGCCGCCGTCGCTGGAGACCTGCCACTTGCCGGACTCGGTGTTGGGAAACGGCCGGAGGAAGATCTCGGTACGTCCGGTCTCGTTGGACTCGTAGGCCAGCCAGCGCCCGTCGGGGGAGAGCGCGATCGCCTCCTCGTCGTAGGGCGTGGCCACCACCGGCACGGGGACCGTGTCGATCCCGGGCCGGATGCCGACGATGTCCCGGCCGCCGGCCTGTCCCACGACCCCGCCGGTGCGGAAGAGGAGCCAGCGGCCATCCGGCGACCAGGCTCCCTCGAAGATCCCCGTCGTCGTCCGCCAGATCACGGAGTCGGCACCGGTGCCGTTGGCCGGCGCGCCGGTACAGGCCGCCGGTGCCCTGGCCCGGGCGGTTCGATCCGAACATCAGGGACTGGCCGTCCGGCATCCAGCGGGGCCGGAACTCCGAGGCGCCATCGTACGACACCCGGGACAGCGGCCCCCTCGGCAGCTGCTTCACCCAGATGTCGTCACCGGCGTCGGTGGCCAGGCCGATGGCCAGCCGCTTGCCGTCGGGCGACAGGGCCCAGCCGAGGTTGTCGCCGATACTGGGTCATCCGGAAGGTCCAGCCCGGATCCACCTCGCGTCTCGCGGCCGCTCCGGTCCACCCACACCATGGTGTACTGCTTGAGCAGCGACTGGGTGGAGCCGAGCCGGAGCACCAGGGTGCCCGACTGGCGGAGAGCGCCAGCGAGCGGCACCTGCCGGTCCAGCACCGAGACGCTGTCCATGATCGGCACCGGCGAACCCTTGAGCTTGAGGGAGCCCAGGTCGAACGCGAGCCGCCAGCAGGGCGCCGTCCTGCCGGATGTAGACCACGTGCCCGGTCGGGACGTACTGACCCTTCGCCGCGCCGGACACGACCTCGTGCGCCTCGCCGGAGCGGAAGTCGTGGACCCAGAGGTCCTCCTGCAGCGCACAGGAGGAGGCGCAGCGGATGAAGAGCACTCCCCGGGACTTGGGCAGCGGCGAGGGGAAGAGATTCGGCAGCGCTGTCCGTCCGGAAGGCCGCCGCCGTCCCGCCATCGGCCGAGACGCGGCTCAGCCCGAGCCCGCCTCCCAGCGGGAGGAACACGATGGTGCCGTCGTCGAGCCAGGCGAGCCCGGGATTGCCGGAGGCACCGTCGGTCAGGGTGATCGCCGCACCGCCCACGACGGGGATCTTCCTGAGCTGCGCCCTGTGGGTGAAGGCGAGCCACTCGCCGTCGGGAGACCAGGTGAAGTTGAAGATGCCGTTGGTGCCCAGGAGCGGGGTCGCCTCGTACCGGTCCCGGTGCTTGATCCAGATCTGGGTGCCCCCCTCCGCGGGGCCGACGTAGGCGATGCGGGAGCCGTCAGGCGAGGGAACGGCCATCCGCTCCGGGCTCGGGGACCTGAGAGACCGGCAGCGACAGACCATAGCGGGTGACCAGCGCCGGCGGCGGTCGGCGCAGAGTGGTCACCGCCACGACGCCGAGGGCCAGGCCCGCCAGTCCGGCAAGGATCAGGGGAAGGCGGGCGCGCGCAGGTCTTTCTTGCCACCCGGCCTGTCCGGCCGCAGGCATCGCGGCGGTGGCGCGACGTCGTCTGGTAGCGGGTGTCGCCGAGGGCCGCGGCGAACTCCGCCGCGCTGCCGAAGCGGTCGGCCGGGGTCTTCTCCAGCGCCGTGAGCACCGCCGCCTCGACGTTGGGCGGGATGCTCTTCCGCTGGCCGGTGAGCGCTGGCGGGCTCGGCGGTCATCACCTTGGCGACGATGGCCTGGGCGGTCGGGCCGGTGAAGGGCGGTTCGCCGATCAGCATCTCGTAGGTCATGCAGCCCAGCGCGTAGACATCGGAGCGGGCGGTGATCTCCCGCTCTCCCATCGCCTGCTCGGGGACTCATGTAGGTGGGCGTGCCGAGACTCATCCCCGTCTCGGTCATGCGGTCGCCGCCGGCCTTGCTGGCGGCCAGCGCGATGCCGAAATCGGCCACCAGCGCCGCGCCGTCGTGCAGCATCACGTTCTCGGGCTTGATGTCGCGGTGGATCACCCCGTGGCGATGGGCGTAGTCGAGCGCCGCGGCGACCTCGCTGGCGAGCCGCACCGCGTCGGCCACGGGGAGCTGCTTCTCGTGGGTCAGCCGGTCGCGGAGCGATTCGCCCTCGACGTAGGGCATGACATAGAAGAGGAAGCCGTCGGCCACGCCCGAATCGAACAGCGGCAGGATGTGCGGGTGCTGCAGGTTGGCGGTGGTCTTGATCTCCGACAGGAACCGCTCGGCGCCGATGACCGCGGCGAGTTCGGGACGGAGGACCTTGATGGCCACCTGGCGGTCGTGCTTGAGGTCGTGGGCCAGGTAGACGGTGGCCATGCCGCCGGCGCCGAGCTCGCGCTGAATGGCGTAGCGGTCGGCGAGGGCAGCGGCGAGACGGTCGGGCGTGGCCGTCACTGCGCCGTCTTCTCCAGCCGTTCCAGCTCCGCCGGCCAGTTGAGCACCAGGTTGAGATCCTTCGAGTCCCGTCCACCCGATTCCAGCATCAGGAATCGCTTGCCGTCGGGATGGACATCGTAGCTGCGATGGTAGTCCTGCACCGACAGCCCGGGAATGGAGAAGAGCAGTTTGGGGGTACCGGCGGTGAAGCGGCGCCCGGTGGTGACCGGCACCGCGAACATGTCGCCGCGGCTGTTGCGGAAGAACAGTTCGGTCCCATCCCGCCGCCACAGCGGCTCCACCCCACCCCCCACCGAGATGGCGACGCGCGCCGAGTCCACGCTGGGGAAGGGCCGCACGTAGACCTCGGCAGCTCCGGACTCGTTGGAGACGTAGGCCAGCCACTGGCCGTCCGGGGAGATCACCATGGCGTAGTTGTCGAAGCGGGTCTGCAGCAGGGTCCGGACCGTGGAGTCCACCCCATTCTGGCGTATCAGGAGACGACGCGAACCCGCCGCGCCTCCCTGGCTGCGGTACACAGTGTAGCGACCGAGCGGGTCGAACCAGACTTCGTCCAGCGGAGCGTCCAGCGGTGAGGCGGGCCGCACGCTGTCGCTGCCATCGGCACGCTGCATCCAGGCGGTGCGGCGATTATTGCGGGTGGCGAGGAACGCGACCTTGCGCCCGTCGGGGGTCCACACCGGGCGGTCGGCGTTGGCGACATCAAAGGAGAGCCGGCTGAAGGCACCCGCGGGCAGGTGCTTCACCCAGATCTGGGTCTCTCCCCCCAGCGACCTGGCCAGGGCCACCTGGCTGCCGTCGGGTGACAGGGCCAGCTGCAGGAAGGTACCCACCATGGTGGTGTCCACCTGGGTCAGCTTACCGCTCCGATCCACCCACACAACCCCCACCGCGTCGGCGGATTTCCGCTGGTAGATCAGCACGCCCGTGGCGGACACTGCGAACTGGACCGTGCCGTTGCTGTTCTCCTCCTGCACGTCCTGCCTGATCAGCGTCGGCGTCCCGGTGAGGGTTCCCTTCTTGAGGTCGAAGCGTGCGGCGAGGAGCCGGCCATCCGCTCCCCCGATGGCGATGAAGCCCGGGGCCACGTAGTGGGCCATGGACCCTGGAGTCAGCTCGGTGACCGCTCCGGTCTTGAGGTCCGCGACCCCGATCTGATTGGAGCCGATGGAGCCCTTCCACATCATGACCAGGGCCAGGCGGCTGCCCGGCAGGACATCGGGGAAGTCGTGCTCCAGCACGCCCGCGCTCGAGTCAGGGAACGTGAGAACGGTCACCGCCCCGCCGGAGGGTGCCACCCGGGCGAGGCCCCGGCGGGCATGGGTGAAGTAGATCTGGCCGTCATCGCCCCAGTCGCCACCACCGAAGGACGCCACCGAGTCTGCCACGACGGTGCGGGCAACGCCCCCGGTCACGGCGATGGCCTTGAGGACGGTCATGCCGCTGGTCGCGGTGAAGAACCCGAGCGACTGACCGTCAGGCGAGAAGAACGGTGCAAAGGCACCCTTGGTGTCTGGGAGCGGCTGCGCGTTGGGCTGGTCGAGGTCCCGCACCCAGAGGGCCTCACTCATGCCGTCGGGGCCGATGAAGGCGACCCGTTTGCCCGACGGCGAAATCGCCAGCCGCAGGTTGCCGATGGCCCGGACCACGCTGCTGTCTCCCAGGGACAACGTCGTGCGGACGACGTCGGTCGGGCCGATGCTGCCGGGATTGCCCTTCCGTCCGCCGATCACCAGCCCGGCGATCAGCGCCACCACGGCGAAGGCGCCAGCGACGAGCCAGTCCCGCCGGCTCCGGGCCACCGCCGGCATGAACCCGGTGTGCGCCATGGTGAGCGACGGATTGGCCAGCCCGGCGGCGAAGTCCGCCGCCGTGGCAAAGCGGTCCGCCGGGAGCTTTTCCAGTGCGGTGAACACCGCCGCCTCGACATGGGGCGGGATACTCCGGCGCTGACTGGTGAGGGAAACCGGTTCCGCCGTCATCACCTTGGCCACGATGGACTGGGCGGTGGGGCCGGTGAAGGGCGGCTCGCCCAGCAGCATCTCGTAGGTGATGCAGCCGAGGGCATACACGTCCGAGCGGGCGGTGATCTCCCGCTCTCCCATCGCCTGTTCGGGGCTCATGTAGGTGGGCGTACCGAGGCTCATCCCGGTCTCGGTCATCCGGGTGCCGCCCGCCTTGCTGGCCGCCAAGGCGATGCCGAAGTCGGCCACCAGGGCTCGGCCGTCATGCAGCAGGATGTTCTCGGGCTTGATGTCGCGGTGGATGACGTTGTGGCGGTGGGCGTAGTCGAGCGCGCCGGCCACCTCGGTGGCGATCCGCACCGCGTCCGCCACCGGCAGCTGTTTCTCGCGGATGAGCCGATCGCGGAGCGATTCGCCCTCGATGAAGGGCATGACGTAGAAGAGATATTCGGCGACTCGGCGACTCGGCGCCTCGGCCTCAGGGCCGGCCCCGGTGGCAGAACCGGTGGGGGGATAGGTGGCGACGCCGGAGTCGAACAGCGGCAGGATGTGCGGATGCTGAAGATTGGCGGTGGTCTTGATCTCCGACAGGAACCGTTCGGCGCCGATGACGGCGGCGAGTTCCGGGCGGAGGACCTTGATGGCGACCTTGCGATCGTGCTTCAGGTCCTGGGCGAGATACACCGTGGCCATGCCGCCGGCGCCCAGCTCGCGCTCGATGGTGTAGCGCTCGGAGAGGGCGTCGGACAGCTGCGTGGGGGGTAAGTTCATGAGGCCGCTAAAGATACCCGCATGAGGGGGTGAGTCCAGCGGAGAGGCCACGCGGATTTCCTGGGCCGCGGGATCGGTGAGATCGCTTAGCGGCGCACCCCTCCTCGCTCCCCTGCGGTTTCGCCTCAATGCCTCGCGGGGTTCCGCCGCCTCTCCGCCGCTCCGCCTCCCCGCCCGCCTGCGACACTTCCTGCACCGGCCCCTCGTATCGCCTCCTGGGCCCGTGGTCGGCCCATCCAGCAATCGTCACCGATCCACCGAGGCTCCATGGCAGACTCGATCCGCCTCCGCCACGGCGGGCTCCTGGCGCTGTTCCTCCTGGCCGCGGCCGGACCGCTCCCCGGCCAGGAGACGCGGGTGGTCATCCCAAGCCGAGGCTGGCGACTGATCGGAGATCTCCGGCTCCCCGCCAGTTCCGAACCCGCGCCGGCCGTGCTGATGCTGAACCAGGCGGCGGGCACGCGTGCGGCCTACACGGAGCTGGCCGCTCAACTCGCCGTCCGGGGAATCGCCTCGCTGCGGCTGGATCTTCCGGGACACGGTGAGAGCACCAATCTCGGCCGCTTCGTGCCGGGGGAGGTTCTCCGGAGTCCGATGATCTGGGACGCCGAGGTGGAGGTGGCAGCGGCGTTGGAGTTCCTGCGAGCGCACCCGCGGATCGATCGCACCAGGCTCGCGGCGGTGGGCGGGAGCTACAGCGGCGAGGAGATGGCCGAGTCGGGCCGGATCCATGGATACGTGCAGGCGTACGTGGCGCTGTCGCCCGGCTCGTTCAGCGACGAATCGATCCGCGGCATCGATGCGAGCGGAGTCCCCTGGCTGTTCATCGTGTCGAGGGATGAGCGCTATCTGCGTGAGATCACGGCGGCGGTGCGAGAGGCGAGCCTGACAGTGGAGCTGCAGATCGTGCCGGGGACAGCGCACGCCTCCGACCCAGCGGTGAGGCGGCGGCCGGGAGCGCCACCGCTCAGCACCGCAGCGCCACACATACCAGCCTGGGGAGCCCCGACCGGCTCCCCGCGGAGGAACAGGGCATGACCTGGACCGTGAGCGAATGGACCCGTGACCTCCGCCATGCGGCCCGGTCCCTGAGACGGACGCCCGGCGTCACCATGCTGGCGGTCGGCATGCTCGGCCTGGCCATCGGCGCCAACGCCGGGATGTTCGGCGTGGTCAACACAGTGCTGCTCGACCCCCTGCCCTACGGTCATCCCGATCGGCTGGTGTACATCGCGGCGTCGGCACCAGGATCGGACTTCCCGGCGGAGTTCAACGGGGGGCAGGAGTTCTTCGTGCAGTACAAGGAGCAGTCCCGGCTGCTGGAAGATCTCTCGACCTACAACTCCTTCACCTCCACGCTGCGGGTGGGCGAGCGGGTGGAGCGGATCCGGATGTCGTTCCCCACCAACTCGCTCTATTCGACGCTCGGCGCCACGCCCATCCTGGGCCGCCTGCCGGTGGCCGATGACGAGAACCGGGTGGCGGTGATCAGCTACGAGCTGTGGACCACCTGGTTCGGGCGCGACTCCGCGGTGATCGGCCAGTCCTATCCGATGGCGGGCGACACCCGGACGGTGGTCGGGGTGATGGGGCCGGAGTTCAAGTTCCCCAACGACGGGACGCTGCTGTGGATCGCCAACGAGATCCGCGCGGAGGGCCTCAACCCCGGCGGGTTCGGCTCGAACCTGGTGGGGCGGATGGCGCCGGGCACCACGCCGGAGGCACTGGCAACCGAACTCACCGCGCTGGCGCGGCGGCTGCCGGAACGGTTCGGCGGCCCCGCCACCTATGCCCGCATGATCGAACAGCACCGGGCGGTGGTGCGCCCGATCATGGACCAGCTGCTCGGCCCGGTGTCCCGCTCGCTGTGGGTGCTGCTCGGCGCGGTCACCCTGGTGCTGGCCATCGCCTGCGCCAACGTCGCCAACCTGTTCCTGGTGCGTGCCGAGGGACGGCAGCGGGATCTGGCGGTGCGGCGGGCGCTCGGCGCGGGGCGGGGCCAGCTGATCCGGCTGCAACTGGCGGAGACGGTTATCGTCGCCGGACTCGCGGGCGCGGCGGCGATGCTGCTCGCCGCGTTCACCTTTCCCGCGTTTCTCAGGGCCGCACCCCAGGGGATTCCCCGCCTGGCCGAGGTGACCCTCGATCTGCCCACGCTGCTCTTTGCGCTGGGCGCGGCGGTGGTCGCCGCGCTGGCCTGCGGTGCCGTCCCTGCCCTCAAGGGCTCGGCGCCGGATCTGCAGCGGCTCCGCAACGGCGGACGCGGCGCGACCCACCGGCGTCATTGGGCGCGCAACGGGCTGGTGGTGGGCCAGACGGCGCTGGCGCTGGTGCTGCTGATCGGGTCGGGGCTGCTGGTGCGGAGTTTCCAGGCGCTCAAGAGCGTGGACCCCGGCTACGACACGAAGGACATCTTCACCTTCCAGTTCGCCCCGGACCGGCCGGAGCTGTTCGACGGACCCACCTGGGCCCGGTTCCACCTGGAGTTCATGGACCGCCTGCGGGCGCTGCCGGGGGTCCAGTCGGTCGGGCTGGTCGAGAACGTGCCGCTCAACGAGGGAACCGCCACCACCCGGTTCCGCCGGGAGGGCACCGACGCCGACGGCGGCACGCTGCTCAACTACACCTTTGCCGCCGGCGACTACTACTCGACCATGGGGATCTCGCTGCTGCAGGGCCGGACCTTCGAGCTGGCCGATCACATCTCGGCGCCCGGCAGCGTGGTCATCAGCCGCTCCGCCGCCAACCTGATGTGGCCGGGCCAGGACCCGATCGGCCGGCGGCTGCAGCGGCAGGGGTTCACCACCTGGGAGACGGTGGCGGGGGTGGTGGAGGATGTGATGCAGTACGGCTTCCGGGACTCGGCCCAGGCGCTGGTCTACTTCCCGCTGGTGGGCCCGGCGCCGACCAGCTGGAGGCTCTCGTCGCCGGCGTATGTGATCAAGACGCCGCGGGCGGAGCAGATCGCGCCGGAGGTGCTGGCGCTGGTGCGGCAGGTGGCGCCGGAAGCGCCGATGTACCGGGTGTACACCATGGCCGGCCTGGCAGAGGACTCGATGGTGGGGCTCTCGTTCACGATGCTCACACTCGGCGTGGTGTCGTCGCTGGCGCTGATCCTGGGCGCGGTCGGGCTGTACGGGGTGCTGTCCTACGTCGTGGCCGAGCGGACCCGGGAGATCGGGGTGCGCATGGCGCTCGGCGCCCGGGCCGACCAGGTCCGCCGCATGGTGGTGGCGCAGGGCGCGCGGGTGGTCGGCGCCGGCGTGGTGATCGGGATCGCGGTGGCACTGGCGTCCACCCGGGCGCTCTCGAGTCTGCTGTTCGGAGTGCAGGCGGTGGACGTGGCCACGTACGTGGCGATGTCGGTCTCGATGGTCGCGGTGGGGCTGCTGGCGAGCTACCTGCCGGCCCGGCGGGCGTCGAACGTGGACCCGATGGAATCGCTGCGCGGCGAATAGCCGCCGGGTGGCAGGCCGACACCTCGGCCGCAAGGCTGTTGGCGGGCAGGACGCGTTTGACGCGCCTCTCGTCGGACACCTCGGCCGCAAGGGATTGGTGAGATCGCTTAGCGGCGCGGGTGTCCTCCTCGCTGCACTCAAACGCGTCCTGCCTGGTGGGACTCTGGGAGGATCGCTTGGCGGCGCGGGCGGCCGCGGTGGAAACCTCACCCCCACTCACTCCGTCCGACACGCTAGAATCCCCACCAGCACCATTCTCGACCACTCAGACTGAAACGCGGCCGCACTGGGCCGCCCTCCATCAGGAGCGCCACGGTGAAGTCTCTGATCCGGCTGTTGCTGCTCATCGGCATGCTCGGCAGCCCTCGTCTCGAGGCGCAGGGCGGCCCCCCGGGCCAGCCTCCTCCCGCCGTCGCGTCGGCCCAGGCGCTGCTGCAGGCGGGACAGGTGGACAGCGCCATCGTGACGCTGGAGGCCTTCTATGCCGCGACCCCCGATGCGGTGGCCGGCCGGCTGCTGCTGGGCAACGCCTATCGCCGCAAGGGTGACCTCGATCGCGCCCTCGCCATCTATACCGCGATCACCCAGCCCCGGCCGGTCATGCTGTGGGCGCGCTTCAACGCCGCGGGCATCCATGCCCGCCGGGGCAATCGGGACGAGACCTTCCGCCTGCTGGGTGAGCTCAAGTCCAGCGGCGCCTTCGATATGGACCTGGTGCAGACGACCGCCGAATTCGAGCCGTTCAAGGACGACGCCCGCTACGCCGCCGCGCAGTTCCATCCCGCCGACTTCGAGCGGCCCTTCGTGGAGCGGGTGCGGGTCATCCATGAGTGGGTGGGAGAGGAGAAGGGGGACCAGTTCAGCTGGATCGCGCGGGGCATCGGCGACGTGGACGGAGACGGTGTCACCGACATCGTCACCTCGGCGCCCACCAACGGCGCCACCGCCCAGTCGGCGGGCGGCGGGCGGGTCTACCTGTATTCCGGCCGGTCGGGAAAGGCCCTGTGGACCCACTCCGGCGGTGGCAGCGAGCAGCTCGGCACCGGCCTGGAAGGCGCCGGCGACGTCAACGGCGACGGCATCCCCGATGTGATCGCCGGCGCGCCGGGCGCCGACAAGGCCTACGTCCTGTCAGGCAGCGACGGCGAGGAGCTGCTGGTGCTGGCCGCCGCCCAGCCGGGCGAGTCGTTCGGCCAGGCCGCCGCCTCGGCGGGGGACCAGAACGGCGACGGCCACGCCGACCTGCTGGTGGGCGCGCCCGGCGCCAGCGAAGGCGCCGGGAGGGTCTACCTCTTTTCCGGCAAGGACGGCGCGGTGCTCCAGGTCCTCGACGGCGGCAAGGCGGGCGACGCGTTCGGCAGCATCGTGGCCGGGATGCGCACCGGGCGGGCCACGCCCTTCACCGTCGGCGCTCCCGGCGCCGGGCCGGGCCGCACCGGCCAGGTGTACGTCTATCCCGGCATGCGGCGGGATCCGAGCTTCGTCATCGAGTCGGACAGCTCCGGCGCGGCGCTGGGCGCGATGTTCACTTCGCTGGTGGGCGACGTGGACGGCGACCACGTGCCCGACGTCTACGCCAGCGACTTCGCCAACGGGGCCAGCGGCCCCTCGACCGGCCGGGTCTACGTGCATTCCGGCGCCACCGGCCGGCGCCTGCTGGAGCTGACCGGCGAGCGGGCGGGTGACGGCTTCGGGATCGGCTCCGCCGAAGCCGGCGACGTGAATGGAGACGGCCACGACGACCTGGTGGTGGGCGCCTGGCAGTACTCCGGCCAAGCCGCCTCGGGCGGGAAGATCTACCTGTACTCGGGGAAGGACGGCAGCCTGCTGCGGACCATCACCGGACGGGTTCCCGGCGAGACGCTCGGCTTCGACGCCACCGGGGTGGGAGACGCGGACGGCGATGGCGCGCTGGACCTGCTGGTCACCTCGAGCTGGAGCAACATCGCCGGGTTCCGGTCGGGGCGGATGTTCGTGATCGCCGGGGAGCCCACCAAGGGCCGATAGCAGGGGGCCGGAGGCAGCCCTGAGCGCGGTGAGGAGGACACCCGCGCCTCCTTTAGATGGGCCACTAGGCAGCTCGCCACTCCGCGCGGTGAGGAGCGAGCCGGCGCCGCTAAGCGATCTCACCTATCCCTTGCGGCCCGGCGAGCGACGAAAAGCGCGGAGTGGCGGGCTGACCCCAATCCCTTGCGGCCGGGTGGCCGACGAGAGGCGCTCAGGGCTGCCTCCCCACATACCCTTGCGGCCGACCAAGACGCGCTCAGGTCCGGCCCAATCATCGGCCCCTCCCGCCACCCCCCGCCCCCCTGCCATCTTCCCTGCCGCAACCACCCGCCCATGGGGTGGCAGGGACCATCTGACGGAGGAGCGCACCACCGATGGGCAAGCTCACCATCGCCATCCTGACGGGTGGCGGCGACGTCCCCGGCCTCAACCCGGCCATCCGCGCCATCACCATCCGCGCCGTGCGGGACGGGCACCGGGTCCTCGGCATCCGGCGCGGCTGGGCCGGGCTGGTGGACTACGTGCCGGACCCCAAGCACGACAACAGCGACAGCGTCCAGGTCCTCACTGAGGCGATCGTCAACCGCGCCGGGCGGACCGGCGGCACCTTCCTGCACACCTCCCGGACCCGGCCGAGCCACCTGCCGCTGGAGCGGGTGCCGCTCGCACCTGAGCGAGTACACGCGAGCCGATCAACGACGTCACCCCGGAGGTGCTCCGGAACCTGGAATACCTGGGGGTGGATGTGCTGATCCCCATCGGCGGGGACGACACCCTGAGCTACGCCAAGCGGCTGCACGACGAAGGGGTGCAGGTCGTGGCCATCCCCAAGACGATGGACAACGACGTCTCCGGCACCGACTACTGCATCGGCTTCAGCACCTGCGTCACCCGCACCATCGAGCTCACCCACCGGCTGCGCACCTCGGCGGGATCGCACGAGCGCTTCCTGGTGATCGAGGTCTTCGGCCGCTACGCGGGGTTCACGGCGCTGCTGCCGACCATGGCGGGGGCGGCGGACCGCTGCGTCATCCCGGAGCACGCCGTCGACATCGAGCAGCTGACCGAGCTGCTCACCGCCGACCGCAACCAGAACCCCAGCCGCTACGCGGTGGTGCTGGTGTCGGAGGGGGCCCGGCTCAGCTCGCACGACGGGATGAGCTTCGAGGGGGAGGAGACCGACATGTTCGGCCACCGGAAGCTGGGCGGCATCGGCGACCAGGTGGCCGCGGCGCTCAAGGAATTCTCGGCGAAGTACAACAAGGGGCGGCGGATCAACGTGGTGAGCCAGCGGCTCGGCTACCTGGTGCGCTCCGGCGATCCCGACGCGCTGGATTCGATCGTGCCGATGGCGTTCGGCAACCTGGCGCTGGACCTGGTGCTGCGGCAGCAGTTCGGCCGGCTGGTGAGCATCCACCACGGCTGCTACGACAGCGTGCCGATCTCCAGCGTGACGTCGGAGAAGAAGGTGGTGAACGTGCCGCGCTACTACAACACCGAGCGGCTGCGGCCGATCTACGACTTCGACGGGGCGCCGCTGTTCATCATGACCAGCGACTGAGGCGGACCCGCCTCATGCAAGCGGCCCTCCCCGCCAGAGGCGAGGAGGGCCGTTGCTTTTTCACGACAGAGGCTGGATCGCCTCCTGAAGCCGGCTACTGGATCGCGCGGAGGGCGTTCACGAAGCCGCCGCCGTAGTAGTCGTCGTTGCCGGGCTTGCCCAGATCGTCCGACGTCTGGCCCAGCCGGGCCTTGACCTGCGCCGGGTGGAGGTGCCCGCCGGCCTTCTCGATGATCAGCGCGGCGACGCCGGCCACGTGCGGCGCGGCCATGCTGGTGCCGGCCGCCCAGGAGTAGCTGGTGTTGCTGAAGCCCTTGCGGCTGCCGGGGCTGAGGACCATGTCGAACACCCAGCAGGGTATGGTCACCGTCCCACCGGGGACCAGCGGCCGGCGTGCAGACGGCGCATTCCCGGGAAGGGCGAAGTCACCGCCGGGCGCCGCGAAGGCGACCGCGGACTGGCCGAAGTTGGTGTACGAGGCGGGCCGGCTGAAGTCGGTGGCCCCGAGCGCGAACCCTACCGGCCCGGTGGCGGCCACGGCGATCACGTTGGTGGACTGTGCCGGAACGGTGACGAAATTGGCGGTATGGTCGAGGTCGATCCCGCTGTTGCCGGCCGAGGCGATGACCGTCACGCCCTGCTGGTAGGCGTAGTTGGTGGCCCGGCTGAGGGCGACGGCCAGCTCGGCCGCGTCCTTGCCCTGCCGGAAGAAGGCGCCGCCCAGGCTCATGTTGATGATGTTGGCGCCGGCGCCGCCCTGGCTGATCGGGGTCGAGGCGTACACGATGCCGTTGATGATCCAGGAGAAGGCGCCACTGCCGTCGTGGAGCACCTTGACGCCGATGATCGTGGCGCCGGGGGCCACGCCGATGGTGCCGACGCCGTTGTCGGCGGCGGCGATGATGCCGGCCACGTGGGTGGCGTGGGAGAAGTTCCCGGACATCAGAGGAGAAAAGCGGCTGCCCCGGTACGAACGAGGCCGAGCGGGCCACGTCCACCTGGCCCACCATGTCGATGTGGGTGTCGTTGAGTCCGCCGTCCAGCACCGCCACCCGGACGCCGGTGCCGCGGGCGCCCGCGTCCCAGGCCTCGGGGGCGTGGATCGCCTGCGGGCCCCACTGGACGCCGGGGAAGAAGGTCTCGTTGTCACCGATGCTCTGGCCGGTGGCGTCATCGGTGACCTCGATGACCCGCTCGTTCGGATCGATGAACTGGTACTCCGCGTCGAGCGCCACGGCCTGCACACCCGAGATCTTGGAGGCCTGGGCCTGGAAGCTGGAGGAGCTGGAGGTGGCCACGGCAAGCCCGATGGCCGGGGTGGTGCTGGTCAGGGTTCCGCCGGCCGCGGTGACGGCGGCATCGAGATTGGCCGGGAGCTTGTTGCCCTTGCCGAGAATGACGTACGAGTTGCCGGCCACGGCCGCGGCCATGGTGGGCCGGGCGGCCCCGGTGTTCGGGGCGATGTTCTCGGGGGCACAGGCGGCGAGCGTAAGCCCGATGCCGGCCGAGAGCGTGAGGAGCGAGCGCAACGGTGATCTCAAGGGGAACCTCCTGCAGGGCGGAAATGGAAGCCAGACCCGGGGAGCTGTCTGGCGGGAGAGGCGGATGCGACTGGCTGGTCAATGTGCAGAGAGACCCGTGCGAGCGCAAGCAGCGGCAGCGGCAACTCCCCCGTCGAGCCCGGCGCCAGAGTTGCCTCCCGCCTCCCAGGCGACATCTTTCCGCTCTGATGTCCAAGCGCAAGCAGCAGCGGCCCCCGGCACCGGCCCCGGAGGCGCCTCCGCCCCCACCACCTGCCACCGAGCCGAGCCGATTCGGCGAGGCCGAGGTGCTGGCGCTGCTGGCGGCGGCGCTGTGCGCGCTGCACGCCTGGCTCGGCCGTTACGCGCTCAACCCCGATGGCGTCTCCTACCTCGACCTGGCCCGGGTATTCCGGGCGGGTGACTGGCCGGCGTTCGTGCAGGGGTACTGGTCGCCGCTCTACCCCGCCCTGATCGGCCTCGGCTCCATCGTTGCCGGGCGCGAGCCGATGACACTGGTCGCGATCGCCCATGCACTGAACGGGCTCGCGGCGGTCGCCGCCATCGGGCTGCTCTGGTGGTGGAGCCGGCAGGCGGGACAGCGATTCCTGGCGCGCGCGCTGATCGCCAGCTTCCTGCTGGTGAGCAGCGGGTTGCCGCGGATCGAGGCGGTGACGCCGGATCTGCTGCTCCTGGCCCTGATGGTGTGGATCGGCTACGAGCTGCTCTGCGCACCGGGGGGAGCGGGCGGTGCGGACCGGCCTGCTGCTGGGCGCCGCCTTCCTGATCAAGACCAGCGCCTGGCCCTGGCTGGTGCTGGCGGTCCCGCTCCGGCTGTGGGGCACGCCTGATGCGGCGGGCCGCGGCCGGGTGTGGCTCTCCTCCGCGGTGTGCGCGCTGGTGATGCTCACCTGGATCGTGCCGATGAGCCTCGCGGCCGGGCGGCCCACGCTAGGCTCGGCGGGCCGCCTCAACTACTGCTGGTACATCGAGTCCTGTGATTCCCGCACCCCCGACACCCACCGCGGCACCCACCTGGCCTACCACGACCTGGCGATCGACTCCACCACCCGGGTGGGCTGGGCGGAGTTCGCCACGGCCGACCGGTGGACCTATGCGCCCTGGTCGGATCCCACGGCGTGGGACGCCGGGGTCCTGACCCGGACCGCCCGCGCGCCATCGGCCTTCGACCTGCTCAGGTATTGGGGACGGCAGGCGCTGCTTTCCTTCGGGCTGTGGCTGCTGCCGGTGCTGCTGGGCGTCCTGCTGCCCTGGTATCTGCTGCAGCGACACGCCGGCCTGAAGCGGCTCCCCGGGGTGGATCGGACCAGCCTGACAGTCGGGCTGCTGGGACTGGCGGGAGTGGGCCAGTTCATCCTGGTGCATTCGGAGCCGCGGCTGATCGCGCCGTTCGGGCTGCTGTCTGCGCTGGCGCTGCTCAACCGGTGGTCGGGTGCGGCGGCCGCCCCGCCGCGGGCCCCGCCGTGGCTGTGGCAGGGGGCCACGCTGCTGGGCCTGCTGCTGGCGGCGGGGTATGCGGTGCCGCGGATGCGGGACGGCTTCAACGCGAGTGCCCGCATCCCGCGGGTGCTGTCGGTGCTCGCGTCCACCAACGCGTCGCTGGCCGGGGCGGGGCTGTCGCACGAGCGGATCGTGGTCCTGGGACCGGCGATTCCGATCGAAGCCAGCGCGTTCCTGTCCGGGGCGCACATCGTGGCCCAGATTCCGCAGGGTTCGCTCGCGATCATCAAGGCCCTGCCGACGCCACGGCAGCGCGCGGTGCTGGGCGCCATGTTCGGCGGCCGCTTCCGGGTGGCGTGGGTGTCCACACCGGAGGGGACGTTCGAGCTGGCGCTGCTGCCGGAGCGGCAACCGGGCCCCTGAGCCTGCCGCGACCGAGTGGCCGGCTCGCAGGTCAAACCGCCCCGCCCCCTGCCCACCCTCCGCTGCCGTCCGGTTGTGGGACGGGCCGTCCCGCTTCCGAGAGCTGGTGGCTGGCGGCAAATACGCCAACCTCGCGTCGAGCAACGTGATGCGTTGGTCCTGCTGGCGGCACACGCCTTGCCGGTTTACACCCTTGTCGTGGCCCCGATCACCAGGCGAGCGGCCACCGACGGGCGTGCTGGAGACCCTCACACCGGCGCATCTGGGCGACACACTCATGAGATCCCTCTGGCAGGACATCCGCTTCGCGTGCCGAGCCTTCGCACGGCAGCCGACGCTCACGCTCATCGCGGTGGTGTCGCTCGGCCTCGGCATCGGCGCCACCGCCACGGTCTTCACCTGGCTCCAGGGTTTCGTGTTCAATCCGTTGCCGGCCATTCCCGAGTGGAGCCGCCTGGTGGTCGCGCACACCCGGGCGCCCGACGGCGACACCTGGTCGGTGTCGTGGCCGGACTTCCAGGACTGGCGGGCGGGTGCGAAGACCGCGGACCTGGCCGCATGGGAGATGACTCAACTGGGTCTCCGCGAGGGCAGCGGCCCGACCGAGCGCGCATGGGGCATGCTGGTGTCGGGCAACTACTTCGAGGCTCTCCAGGTGGGAGCCACATTCGGCAGGGTTCTCCGCATCGGAGACGAGCATGAGCGTGCACCCGTGGCGGTCCTGGGTCACGGCTACTGGCAGCGCCGCTTTGCCAGCGACTCCAGCGTCGTCGGGCGGACCATCACGCTCAACGGGTCGGCGTTCACGATCGTGGGCGTCGCGGCGCCGCGCTTTGGCGGGACCTATATCGGCTTGAACCTCAATCTGTATGTGCCGATCACCACCATGCCGCTGCTGATGCCGGACGGCGAGCAACAGCTCCGGGACCGGCAACAGCGGCCGTTCGCGGTGGTTGGCCGGCTGACGCAGGAGGTGAGCGCGGCGCAGGCCACGGAAGAACTCGACCCGCTCGCCCGGCGTGCCGGGAAAGCGGGCGGCCTGGCCGAGCCACTGGGCGCTCTGGTGCGGGCCCACAACACCGTGGACGCTCCCGGCGCCATGCGACCGGTGCTCCTGGCCATGCTGGCGCTCGCCAGCCTGGTGCTGTTGATCGCCTGCGCCAACGTGGCAAACCTGCTCCTCGCCCGGGCGATCGCGCGGCGGCGCGAGGTGGCCGTGCGCCTGGCGGTGGGCGCCTCGCGCTACCGTCTGGTGCGGCAGCTGCTTACCGAGAGCCTGGTGCTGGCCGCACTCGCGGGGCTGGTCGGCGTGGTGCTGAGCCTCTGGGGACGAGACGTGATGCTGGCCCTCTTGCCCGCGGTGCCGTACCCCGTCGGTCTCGACTTCCGCCTGGACGGCCGGGTGCTCGCGTTCGCGACGGCCGTCACGGCCACCGCCGCCGTGGCGTTCGGGCTGGTACCGGCACTGCAGGCCTCGCGGCCGGATCTGGTGCCGGCCCTCAAGGACGAGATCGGCGATGGCAGCGGGCGTCGGGGGCGGTGGCAGTCCGCCCTGATCGTGGCCCAGGTCTCGTTGTCGCTGGTGACGCTGGTCTCGGCCGGCCTCTTCGTGCGCAGTCTGGAGGGGTACCGCTCCATGGACACCGGGATGCATGGCACCGACCACGTGCTCCTGGTTGGCACCGACATGCGGCTCACCGGCATCACCAGCGACAGCCTCCAGGTGAGCCTGGTGCGGCGCCTGCTCGAAGGTGTCCGGGCGCTCCCCGGCGTGGAAGCGGCGGCGGCGGCACGCGCGGTCTTCCTCGGCCCCGGTCCGGTGAACACCGCCCCGATGCGGATCGAGGGATACGTCCCGGCGCCGAACGAGAACATGAACATCAGCCACAACGTGGTGACCGGCGACTACTTCCAGACCACCGGCATCGCCGTCCTGGAAGGCCGGGACATCAGCGATGCGGACGGGTCCGGCAACGCGCCGGTGGCCGTGGTCAACGAGGCCTTCGTCCGGAAGTACCTCGATGGGCGCCCGGCGATCGGTGCGCGCGTCAATCTGACCGGCGACGACTGGCTGGCGATCGTCGGTGTGGTGGGGACCAGCAAGTACAACGACTATACCGAGACTCCGCGACCGATGGTGTTCCGCGCCTATTCCGTGCGCTCCGCGCCGGCGGCGTTCACGCTGCACGTACGGGCGGCCGGGGAGCCGCTGGCGCTCACCGGGGCGGTGCGTTCGGTGTTCGCGGAGGTGAGCGGCGCGCTCCCGGTCCTCGACCCCCGGATCATGGCCGAGTTCAACACGATCCCGTACTGGCCGCAGAAGATCGGCGCCATCATGCTGGCGGCCATCGGGGCCCTGGCGTTGCTGCTGGCGGCCATCGGCATCTATGGCGTGATGTCGTACAACGTGAGCCGCCGGACCCGGGAAATCGGGGTTCGGATCGCCCTCGGGGCGGGGCGCCGGGATGTGGTCGGCCTGATCGTAACTCGGGCCGTGCGCCTTACAGGCCTGGGTCTGCTCATCGGCAGCGCCGCCGCCCTTGGCGTGGGGCAGCTGCTGAAGAGCCAGCTCTACGGTATCAGCCCGCGGGATCCCGTCACCTTTGCGGCGATCATCCTCCTGCTCGGTGTCGTCGGGCTCCTGGCCAGCTGGCTCCCGGCCCGGCGGGCGGCAGCGGTGAATCCGCTGGTCGCCCTGCGGCACGACTGACCGCCGCGCGGGTGCCCTGCCGCCGCCACCTCCGGCCGGGGCAGTGAGGTGCGCACGGGAGACATGACGGCCCCATCCTGGAGTGGTGGCGCAATGCTATCGCGCCTTCAGCAGGCTGCGAGTCCGGCCTTCGGCCAAGCGGGGCAGTGTCGGGCGGCGGCGCTCAAGGCGTCACGTCGAAGGGATCGCTGGTCACCGGCGTCCCACCGGCCACGATTACCAGGAGTCGCAGGCCGGTGGCTGGCGCAGTCAGGACCAGTCCCGGGAAATCCACCTGACCGGCGGCCATGGAACCGACGATGGACACCGGCGTGCCGATCACGGTCAGCGTCGCGCTGCCACTGAAGGCCGTCACCGGGTCGCCCCAGGCGTCGAGCAGGGCCACCCGCACCGCCGGCGTGATCGGCAGCCCCACTCTGCCGGTACTCGGCTGAACCACAAAGGCCACACGCGGGGTGAGGTCCCGTGCGGTGGCTCGGAAGGTCACCGCCCGGCCAGCGGCCACCGCCCGCAGCAGGTTCACGACATCCACACCCGGTCCCAGCTGCCACGACGTCGTAGCCAGCCCGTTGGCGTCGGTGTGCCGGATCGAGTCGGTCACCCTGCCGCCGCCGGAATCGATTCGGAAGATGACCAGGACGTTGGCCAGCGGCTGTCCCGTGGCGGAGTCCTTGACGCCGACGGTGGGAGGGATCCGGACGAAGGAATCCGGCGGCGCGCTCTGGGGATTTCCCGACACCACGCCAAGGGAGATCCGGGCGGCGTCACCGATGGCGGCGAGCACGTCGTGGCGATAGACCGTGCCGCCCTGCAGCGCATCCAGCAGGGCGGCGTGGGCCCGCGGCGTGTCGATGAGCCCCAGCGCCACGGCCGACCGGGACTGATAGGTGGCGACGTAGTTGGCCACGAAGTACTGGACGTAGTCCGCCTGGGACACCGGCGGCGAGACCAGGCGCGCGTACATCACCTCCGCCTGACTGCGGATGTTCGCCAGCCCCGACGCGGGGGGACCCTTCAGTGCGTCGGCCAGCGCACCCGTGACGTTGTCGCCGAGCGCCACCACGGCGTCGCGCTCCCCCTGGGTGCACTCCTCGCAGAGCAGCCAGCGCCGCATGGTGGTCCGCTCCGCGGACGTGGGATGACAGGCCGCACTCAGGGCCAGCAGGGCCAGCAGGGCCGCCATCCGCGGGCCCCTCATGGCGGGCCACCCGCCTCCAGCGGGGGACAGCGCTCGGGCTCGACGGTGCAGTCGGGGAACCCGTTCGTCCCGAGCGAGGAGTGGATGTGGACCAGCTGCCCCAGCGTCAGGCGCTGATTAGGCGCGGTGGCGGCCGGCAGCATGGCGTTGGCGGCATAGGCGGCCTTGGCCTGGTCGATCGCCGAGAGCGGCGGCAGTCCCAGCGCCGCCCCGACCAGTTGGGAGACGGTGCTGCCGCCGGCGGGGTAGCAGATGCTGAACCCCCCGGGCGGGTTGGCGGGGCAGGGAGAGGGGACCGCCGTCCCGTCGTGGAAGGTGAAGCTGAGGTCGAGGCCGGTCGGGTTCTCATCCATGAAGGTATGGCCGGCGGCGTCGCTCTCGGCCTTGACCTGAATCTCCTGCGACGCCAGGTAGTACAGGTCCACGCGCACCGAGGTCTTCGCCGCGAGCGCGTCGCCCAGGGCCCGTTGCTCCGCGACATCGGTCCAGGCCGCGCTCGCCGTCTCCGTCAGGTCCTGATAGACCGGCGCGTGACTCCCGAAGAAGACCGCGGCCCAGGACGGACACTTGCCCGGGCGGGTCAGGTTCCGGAACTGGAGGAACGCCCCCCCCCAGTGATCCACCCGCGTCCCGGGAATGGCGGCATTGCATATCCCCGGGGGGTCGCGCCATTGTCGGCCGGCAACGACCCCCGTGACGACTTCGGACGGGTCCACCCAGGGCAGCTGGAGCCGGTCGTAGCAGTCCCAGGGGTTGGACGCGCCGATGCCCCCGCGGGCCCGGGCGACGTCCTCCACCACCCGGGGACAGAATCCCGTCGGGTCGTTGGCGCCGCACTGACACTCCAGGCGGGGAGCATCATCCGGGCGGATCAGAGACCCGCCGATGGTGGCCCAGTTGAGCCAGGATCCGGCATCGGCATTCATCCGGAAGGCCTGGCCAACGGTCAGTCGCTGCCGCCCCAGCGGGTCGGTATCCCAGTTCTCGCCCGCCATGATATTGCTGCCGTCGAATCCCGGCAGGGCTTCGGTGTGACCCCGCTGCGGCACCACCAGACCGAGGACGTGGCCCATTTCATGGACCAGCGTGGCGGCATAGTAGCTCCGCTTGGAGAGGTAGATGGTCGCGTGCGGCCGCTCGTCGGTCGCGGCACAGGTGAGGCCCGTGGCCCCGCCCATGGCACTCACATAGATCACGTGCAGCAGGGCCGGCTGGTCGCCGACGGGAGTCAGCTCGTCCCCGGTCAGGCAGTCGGCGACCACCGGCCCCGCGCCGGTCGGCGTGATCGTGGCGATGTCCGTGAACTCGAACGCCACGCCCACCCGGCTCTCGGCCAGAATCGCGTTGGCGGCCTCGAGGTCCAGCTGGGCAAAGGTGAGCGCCTGGGCCGGGTTGTCGACCGCATCCACCCGCACGCGGAGGGCCACGGGGATCCGCCGCAAGGGGACCTGCGGCACCGGAAGCGGCGGCACCTCGGCGTTCGGGGCGTCCCAGGATCCGGAGTACATGACCATCGCCTGCCTGGTATCCAGCACCGCCGCCGTCCAGGGCGGCGCGTCGGTGCCGTCAACCTGCGAGCCCACCAGCCCCGACCGGACAAAGGCCGAGAGCTGCACCTGGCTGGGCCCGCCCCCGGCCACCCGGCTCCCGTTCACGAGCGCGGCGCTCGCCGGTGCGCCCGCACTGTATACCCCATGCACGAGATCCTGGGCGGTGACGCTGGCCGGGACCACCCGGACCTGGGTGCCGGGGGTCGTGGTTTTGCCGCCGGCCTCGGCCTTGATGAAGCCCGACGTCGCCGGATGGACGCCCGGGTCGACCTTCAGCGTGGCGCGGAGACCGCTGGGACTGCCTACCACGTGCAGCCAGCCCAGGGCGGAATTCACCTTCCATGTGACGGGACATTGCGCTGATGGCAGCATGCTCTTGCGGGCCGTCGCGGGCCCGGTCCACAGGCGCGCCTCCAGCTCGAAGGAGGTCGGGCTGACGGGATGGGTCTCCACCACGACCGTCGAAGGGACGGTTTCGATCTCGGTGACCGGGCAGTCCTTGGGGCAGGCGGAGACCGCCGGAATGAGCAGGACCACCGCGGCGAGCCTCGACCACCGATGAGTCTCGCCACGGTGTGCTTCCCTCCCGCTCAGCCGGGGATCAGTCACGCCCCGGACTCCCCGTTCCCGATCACGAGGGCGGATACTTCGGTGGGGGCGTCAGACCCGGAGGCCCACCAGGGCAGATACGAATCGTCGGGTCGAGACCGGTCGCCTGCTCCTCGAGCTGACAGATCGCCTTCTGCACCCGGTCTTCCCACTTCAGCAATCCCTTGTCTCCACCGGCCGTGCCGAGGTAGTCCCGGACCTCCTGGTCGGGACAGCCCGTGGTCAGCCCAACCACCCCGCATAGTGCAGCCACCGCCAGCCAGCGTTTCGGTTTCATGGTGCCTCCGCAGTGGAAGAAAGGGACACGTTCCCCGCCTGATGAGTGGCCCCGAGTGCCGCCAGCCGGTCGATATAGCCCCGGGCCTGGTGTGCCTGCCCCAGCGCCACGGCGGCCCGGCGGCGGAGCTCGAGGCTGGCCGGAACAAACGGGAGGAAGACCGCCGGCACCGGGTGATCGAAGACGGCCGCGACCGCAATCGCCTCACCCGGCTCTCCCCGGGCCAGCAGCAGCTGGGCCAGCAGCAGCCGGTCGGGCGCCAGCGACTGGCTGATGCCCCAATCGAGGTCGTTCTGACGCGCCGTCCCCAGCAGCGTGCGCAATCGGCCGATGGCGGCGGCGGTATCCCCCTGCAGCAGGACGAGCCTGGCCTCCAGGGCCTCGGCCAGCCGTCCGCTGTGGGGGTCGCCGGTGCGCCGGGCCCGGGCGGCGAGCGCCTGACGCATGGCGTCCAGCCCGGCCACGTCCCCAGTGCGTCCGTGCCACACGCCCGCGAGCCACCAGACAAACGCGGGAGTCTGATCGGCCGGCGCCGCGGGCAGGTCCGCCACCACCTGTCGCGCCTCCGTCTCGACCGGCAGTCCGGCCAGGGCATCGACGATGTAGAGCTGGCTGGCCAGGGCCAGCCCGAGGGCCACGGCAGAATCCACCAGCACCCGGAGTTCGCTGGTGCGCCCCTCCGCGGCCAGGACGCCCTGGAGGCCGAGCAAGGCCCCCCAGCGATAGCCGAGTGAGGCGGCGGGATCGTCGAACACGGCGCGGAAGCCGTCTTCGGCACAGCCGGGGAAGGCGCCGCCCCCGGAGAGGAGTTTCGCCGCGGACAAGGCGTCGAGCGGGACAGCGCGCGCGACCGACTGCCAGTCCACGCCCTTCCGTCCTCCGGTGCGGCAGCGGAGCATGAGCAGCAGCTCGGCTCGCTGGTCGCTGCTGGCCTCGTTCTGGGCCAGGCGCAGGAAGTCGTTCACCGCCCGCTTGGCGCGGGTGGTGTCCCGGCCGCGGAGGGCCAGCTCGGCCAGGTGGAAGCGCGCGGGGGAGAAGCCGCTGTCGACGGCGGCCGCCGTGAACTCCACCTGGGCCAGGGAATCGAGGGGGCCGGCGGTCATCGGCAGCAGGTGGTAGTAGACCTCCCCGAGCGCCATGTGGGCCTCGGTCCACTGGGGGCTGCTCTGCAGCGCCTGCCCGAGCCAGTGCACCGCCGAATCCGCCTGACCGCTCAGGTAGGCGTGCAGGCCGCGGGCGAAGGGCGCCATCCGTCCGGGCAACAGGGAGAGATGCCGCACGGCCACTTCGGCCAGCACGCCGGCCTCGGGGCCCTCATTGAGCCAGTGGGCCGCCTGGGCCCCGCGGATGGCGGCGACCGCCAGCGCGGAATCCTCCTGCACCGCCCGCTGCTGGAAGGCGAGAGCGGCGGCAAAGTTGAATTGCCGGTATTCCCGTTCTCCCTGGAGCCAGGCGGCCACGGCGGCGGGGCGGCGATCGGCGAGGGCCGACAGCTCCCCGAGGCGCTGGCCCGGCGCGAGCAGCCGGGGGAGCAGCTGGTTGACGGCCTCGAGGCCGGCCTGGGCGGCTTCCGGGGCGACCCGGCTGGCGCTGGCGCGGCCCACCACCGAGTCGCCGCGGGCGTCGTTCAGCCGGAGCACCACCGTCACCGAGTCGCCCTGACGGACCACCGTGCCGTCGAGATACCAGCGCGCGCCCGCGCCCCGGGCGATCCGGCGGGCCTCGGCGGCGGTGAGCAGGTTGGCGTCGTTGCGCAGCCTGGTAGTCAGGCGCGGCAGCCCGTCGATCCACTCCAGCGGATCGGTGTATTCGAGCGCGGTACCGATCATCAGCGCCACCACCGTGCCGGTGCCCTCGTGGCTGGCCTCGGCGGGGGTCACACCTAACGGAAAGACCACCACCTTGTCGGGATCCAGCGGGCGGCCGGGAAGGAAGAAGAACAGCAGGACCGTGGCGACCAGCGCCAGGACCGCCCCCGCCGCCCATCGGGCGCGCGGGGAGGACGGCTCCTCGGCCTTGGCCTCGCGGGCCGCGGCGGCGAGCTGGGCCGGATCGGTCAGGGCGCGGGCGAACGCGCCGGCGCGCTGGTAGCGGTCCGCGGGAGACTTGGCGAGGGACTTCCGGACCACGGCATCCACGCCCCGGGGCAGCTCGGGCCGGAGCACCCGGGCCGAAGGCGCCGGCATGGTCCGGACCCGGGCGATCACCGCCAGGGTGTTCGGCCCGGTGAACGGGGGCTCGCCCGCCAGCATCTGGTAGGTGACACAGCCCAGCGAATAGACATCGGCGCGGTGGTCGACGTGGGCGTGGCCGTCGGCCTGCTCCGGGCTCATGTACATCACGGTCCCGACCACCACGTCGGTGCTGGTGGTGATCTCGCCGTCGGGCGGCAGCAGGTCCTTGGCGATGCCGAAGTCGGCCACGAGGACCTGCTCACCGCTCAGGAAGAGATTGCTGGGCTTGATGTCGCGGTGCACCACGCCGGCATCGTGGGCGTAGTCCAGCGCGGCGGCGACCTGGGTTACCACCGACCGGACCATGTCGAGGGTCAGCTGGGGTTCCCGGTGCAGGCGCGCTTCCAGGGTCTCACCCTCGACCAGGGGCATGACAAAGTAGAAGAGATTGTCGGAGTGGCCGGAGTCGAGCAGCGGCAGGATGCCGGGGTGGTGCAGCTGGGAGTGCAGCCGGATCTCGCGCAGGAACCGGGCGGGCCCCAGGGTCGAGGCGTACTCGCGCCGCAGGACCTTGAAGGCAACGGCGCGGCGGCTGGTGCGGTCACGGCCCTGGAAGACGAACGACATCCCCCCGCGGCCGATTTCTTCTTCTACGTCGTACCGGGTGGAGACGGCGCGCCGCAGTTCCTCCCGCAGGTCGTCGGAATCGGTGCTCACGGACCGCACCCCAGTCGGATCGGCCCCGCCCAGACTCCAGGTGGCCGTGCCATCGGCGCTCCTCCCCGGGCATCATTCCCGTCCGTCCTAGCATAACGTCTGTGCGGAGGCCTCGCTAGGCGACGGCGGCCCGCTCGCTGCGCCGGGCACCACCGCCGGACGCGCGCGCCCTACGGCCGGACGATCCGGCTCATCCAGGCATCGCCGCGATAGCTGCGCTCGACGATCAGCGCCCGCTTGAGGTCGCCCGACACGCTCACGCCGGCCACCGGCCGGGGGATGGTGCCGAGCCGCATGAGCTGGCCCGGACCGCGGAGCTGGATCAGGGCTATCGATTCCTGGGTGGGCCTGAACTGGAAGAGCACCGAGCCGTCATCCAGGAACTGGGCCCCGCCGCCTTCGGCGTAGCTCGTCGTCCACATGACGGGGGCGCCGCCATCGACCGGGACCACGGCCACGCCAAGCGTGTCGTAGGTCCCGGTGTTCCAGCCGGTGGCGACCAGGCGGGTGCCGGAGCGGTCGGCGTCCAGTCCGGTGAGGTCGCCGAACCACGACGGGACGGCGATTTCGGTCCGCTTCCCGTCTCGATCCACGATGATGCGATCGTGGCTGGCGGGGATCCAGGCCCAGCCGCCCGCCACCGGCGAGATGCCGGATGCGAGGGAATCCGGCAGGTCGAACCCACCGGACAGCGGACGGTTGCGGACATCCACCATTCCAACATGCAGGCCGGTGGCGGTCTGAGTGCGGTACGCCACCGTGACCGAGTCGGTCCACCAGGCGGCTCGAGGCGAGCCGGTCAGGTTGAGCGGCGTCTCGGTCCCGCCATCAAACGGCATGACTGAGTAGCGCAGCTCGCTCTGGCCGGTGCTGGAGGGAAGTCTCCGGCCCACCAGCACGCGAGCGCCATCGACGGAGAGGTCGGTCCGGAGCTGGGTCGAGCCCTGGACCCGGCGCCGGTCGTCGCCGAAGCGGTTGGCCATGGCGTCGCTCAGGCTGACGGCCCAGAGCAGGTCGTCGCTGGTGCCGTCGTCGATGACCAGCGTGGCGCCGTCGGCGGTGACGCTGAAGTTGTTGAAGAGACCGGAGAGCAGGGTGTCCTGTCGCGTCGCCAGGCGCCCGGTCTGGGGATCGATCCCCATCCGCACGATGGACTCGAAGCCGGCGCCGGAGCGGGTGAGCCACAAGGCGTCGTTGGTGATCCGGCCCGGGCAGGTGCAGGAGTTGAGCACCTTGTCGGCGACCTTGCCGCTGCGGTCGAAGACCTGCCACAGCCCCCGCCCCGACTGCACCACCAGGCCCACGATCCATCTTCCGCTCGGCATGACGCTGAGGCCGCTGAGGCTCAGTCCGGGGCCCGCGACGCGGATGCTGTCGGCGACGACGCCGCCCAGCGTGGTGACCCGAGCGTAGAAGACCGAGTCGGCGTTGGAGAGCTGCGGGGCAACGAGCAACGAATCGCCGCCGGCCCAGAACACGGCGCCGCCGGAGGTGAGGTAGCGGGGATTGCCGCTCAGCGCCGAGATCAGGTGGGTGCCCCAGCGGCCCTTGATGGTCCCGTAGAAGATGAGGTTGCGGCGGTCGGGGGCCCACTCCAGTCCATAGGCGGCGGTGGCGCCCTCGAGGATCCGATGGGTGGCGGTGCCGCCCACGTCCTGAATCTCGACAGAGTAGCTGCAGCCGGCACCGACACAGTCGCGGGTGATGTAGGCGAGCTGCTTGCCGTCGGGGGTGATGGCGGAGGCAAATACCTTGCCGGTGAAGGTGAGCTGGGTGCGGTCGCGGAGCGCAAAGGCGGGCGCTCGGCTGCCCCCGAGCCGGCCGGTCCCCGCCAGGAAGCCGAGGCCGGCGAGGAGCACCACGCCGAGGGTACCCGCCACGACGGGCCAGCCGACCCGGCGCCCGGTCTGGGCGGCGGCGGCGACCGGCTTGACCTCGATGGCGCGGGCGAAGTCGCCGGCGGAGGCGAAGCGGTCGGCGGGAGTCTTGTCGAGCGCCTTGGCCACGGCGGCGTCCACCGCCTCGGGCACCGAGGGCCGGACCACGCGGAGGTGGGTGGGCCGCTCGGTCATCAGCTTGGCGATCATCGCCTGGGCGGTGGGTCCGGTGACGGGCGGCTCGCCCGCCAGCATCTCGTACAACACCGCCGCAAGCGAATAGACGTCGCTGCGGGCGTCGAGCATCCGGTCGCCGGTGGCCTGCTCGGGACTCATGTACATCGGGGTGCCGAGGGAGAGCCCGGTCTCGGTGAGCCGGTTGCCGCCGGCCTCCTTGACGGCCAGGGCGATGCCGAAGTCGGTGAGCATCGCCTCCCCTTCCTGCAGGAGGATGTTCTCGGGCTTGATGTCGCGGTGGACCACCCCGTGGCGGTGGGCGTAGTCGAGGGCGCTGGCCACCTGGCGGGTGATGGCGACGGCCTCCTCGAGGCCCAGCTGCTTCTCCTTGTTGAGCTTCTCGCGGAGCGACTCGCCCCGGACCAGCGGCAGCACATAATAAAGGAAGCCGCCGGCCACGCCGGAGTCGATCAGGGTGAGGATGTGCGGGTGGTCGAGCTTGGCGGTGATCTTGATCTCGGCCAGGAAGCGTTCGCCGCCCAGGACGGCGCCGAGTTCGGGGCGGAGGACCTTGAGGGCCACCTCGCGGTCGTGCTTGAGGTCGGTGGCCAGGTAGACGGTGGCCATGCCGCCGGCGCCGAGCTGGTTCTCGATGCGGTATCGGTCGGACAGGGCGGTGGCCAGGCGTTCGGTGTCGGTGGTCATTGGACCGGAAGATGGGGTCGTTGCACGGGGATGGCTAGACGGGCCGGCGCTGCGGCGGTCATTCACCCCGATGGCCCCTGAAGATCCGCGATCGGGTGCAGGACGTTATCATCAGCGGAGGCCGGTCGGCGGTGGCGGCGCAGCAGCCGGAGAAACCGCCCGGGGCCCGTCACGCAATCGTCAGGTATAGAGAGGAAGGATCGTCATGGCAGACAAGAAGATCATCGCGGTAGTCGGGGCGACCGGCGCCCAGGGGGGTGGCGTGGTCCGCGCCATCCTCGCGGACAAGGCCGGCGGCTTCACGGCGCGGGCCCTGACCCGTAATGTCAAATCCGACAAGGCGCGCGCCCTTGCGGCGCTGGGTGCCGAGCTGGTCGCAGCCGACGTCACTGATGTCGAGAGCCTGAAGCGGGCCTTCGCGGGCGCCTACGGCGCCTACGGCGTCACCTTCTTCTGGGAGCACTTTTCGGCGGAGAAGGAGATCGCCGAGGGCCGGGCCATTGCGCAGGCGGCGAAGCATGCCGGGATCAAGCACGCCATCTGGTCCACCTTCGAAGACACCCGGAAGTGGATCCCGCTGAGCGACACCCGCATGCCCACGCTGCAGGGCAAGTACAAGGTCGCCCACTTCGACGGCAAGGCCGAGGTCAATGAGGATTTCACCAGGCTGGGGGTGCCGACGACGTTTCTGCTGACGTCGTTCTACTGGGAGAACATGATCTACCTCGGCGCCGGCCCCCAGAAGGGCCCCGACGGCAAGCTGGCGCTCACCTACCCCATGGGCGACAAGAAGCTGCCGGGGATCGCAGCCGAGGACATCGGCAAGTGCGCCTACGGCATCTTCAAGCGGGGCAGTGAGTTCATCGGCAAGACGGTGGGCGTCGCGGGCGAGCACCTCACCGGCGCCCAGATGGCGGCGGCGCTGACCCGGGCGCTGGGGCAGGAGGTGCGCTACAACGACGTGCCGCCGGATGTCTATCGCAGCTTCGGCTTTCCCGGCGCCGACGACATGGGGAACATGTTCCAGTTCAAGCGCGACTTCGAGAAGGACTACTGCGGGGCGCGGAGCCTGGCGGTCTCCCGGGCGCTGAATCCGGCGCTCATGACGTTCGAGCAGTGGCTGGCGGAGAACAAGAGCCGGATACCGCTGGGGTAGTTAGGCGGTTAGACGGTTGGGCGGCTGGGCGGCTGGGCGGCTGGGCGGCTGGGCGGTTGAAAGATCGCGCCCGGAGGGACGCCGCGGAGGGAGAGGGTCGGAAGGCGCGTAGGCGCGAGACGGACCCACTCCCCCGGGCACCCGCGCCTCCAGCGCCTGGAGACCCTCTCCCTTCGTGGCGTCCCGACAAGAAACCGTGGCCTCCGCGGCGTCCCTCCCTCGTCGCGAACCTACGCGCCGTCCGACCCTCCCCCGCCGCGGCGTCCCTCTCTCTTTTCGCGCACTAGCGTTCCTCCCCCTCCGCGGCGTCCGACCGACCTCGCGAATGCTACCTCAAGCCGCCACCTCGACGAAGGTGGCGTAGCAGTGCGGAGCTGGCACTTCCTGGCCACCGGCGCGCGGGCCCTCGAGGTGGAATTCGATTGCCTCCCGCATGGTGCGCTCCACCTCTTCCCGGGTGGCGCCGGTCCCGATGCAGCCCTCCACGTCCGGCGAGTACGCCGCGAAGCCATCTGGAGTCTCCTCGACGACGATAAGGACTTTCATCATTTGAGCCCTGCCTGCTTGAGAATGCTGTTGAGTGTCCCCGGTGCCAGGGTATCGCTCGACCTGGCTGCGACAGTGACCAATCCCGATTTGGTGGGGTGCCTGAACTGCCCAGGCCCGCGGCCCCGCTCAGTTCGAGCGCCGGATCCTATCCGCCAGTTCCCGCACCCAGTCCAGCACAACGTGGATTCCGGGCACGACGAGAGCGGGATTCGGCAGCACCAGGATGAACCGCTTGCCGTCAGGGGCGACGTCGAACACTCTCGCCGCCGTCTGGAACAGGACCTGCCCGGCACCGGCCCGGAGCCCGCTGCTCGTGAGAATCGCAACGGCTGTCAGGCGGTCTTCCTCAAGGTAATAGAGCGTTGCTCCGTGCCGATCCCACCGCGGCGCACGGCCACCGTTGATGGAGATCTGCCGCTTCACGGCAAGGTCGGGAAACGAGATCACGAAGATTTCCATCCGCCCCGATTCATCCGACTGGTACGCCACCCACCGCCCGTCGGGCGAGAAGTCCGGTTCGGATTCGGAGGCGGGTCCTGCCGCCACCGGAATGGAGTCCGATCCATCCGCCCCGATGGCCCAGACGTCCAGGCCCTGGCCGGGGCTGAAATCGTAGCCCGCCAGCCACTTGCCGTCCGGCGACCAGGACGTGAGGTGGAGGTGCCGCGGCCAGGTGAGCACCCGCCGGGGCCGGGTGCCGGCCGCAACCGCCTTGATCTGGAGCCGCCTCGCCTGACTCGCCAGCGAGGAGGTGTAGGCGATGGTCGCGCCATCGGGAGACCAGACCGGGTATTCGTCCTCGGCCTCATCAAAGGTCAGGCGCTCCGGCTCACCTTCCGGGCCGAAGAGCCAGATGTCGTTCTTGCTGGGCGCGCGGACGTTGGCCGCGATCTGCCGGCCATCGGGAGAGATCCGGACGCCGTCGAGGTACCCGGCCGGGTAGATGGCTCCGAGGTCACGCCCCGAGCGATCCACCGCCCGCACCACGTGGGGCGCCGCCGGGCTTCCGGGTTCGAAGACAAGGGTGCCGTCCCCGGCTACCGCCAACAGGGCCGCGCCACCCCAGCTCGCCACAAAGACGTCGGCGAGCACCTGATGCGGCGTACCCACCAGGACTCCCTTGCGGCGGTCGAGAGGCGCGGCGAACACGCTGCCCTCATTGGAAACGTAGAGCAGGTGCCCGGAGGTCAGATAGCGCCCGAAGGTCCCCTGTTCCACCAGTGATTGGCGCACCCCCGACCCGATGGTCTCCACCACGATGCGGGAGTCGAGCGCGCCACTGCTCGGACCTATCACGGTGAACAGCAGCTGCTTGCCGCCGGGGAGGAGTTGGGGCCATGCGTGTACGTACTCATTGGCGCTGTCGGCCACCTCGGTGACCGGCTCGGGCACCCCGCCCGCCACCGGCACCCGCCAGATCCCGCCGTTGCCCCCCAGCGAGGAAAAATAGATCCGCTCGTCCTCGCCCCAGGTGATCCCGGGGCCCACGTCGGCAGGAGCGATCTCGACGACCGATCCGCCAGCCAGAGCCAGTTTCCGCAGATGACCATTCTGGTGAAACGCCACCCACTTCCCGTCAGGCGAGAACGCCGGCATCGACGCTCCCTCGGTTCCCGCCAGGGGCCGAGGGGTGAAGTCACCCAGGGCGCGCAGCTGCAGCAGCCTGCCGTTTCGGAAGATCAGATCCCGTCCCGACATCCCGAGCGCCAGTGTGGGAGCCCAGTTGTATTCCGGATCCACCTGCTGGTTGAGGGCGGGAACGACGAAGCGGATGGGACTCCGACCCGGTCCCGACCCCGCGAGGCGCCACCCACCATAGGTGGCCAGTGCCAGAGCCCCTCCGATCGCCACCGTCCAGCCCAGCGCCGGCCGCAGGGCCCGGGTCCGGCCCGCAACCTGGATGAACGGCTGGGGCGGAGTCGTCATCAGCGGAACGCGCTGCAGCGCCTCGGCGAACTCGGCGGCTCCACTGAAGCGGTCGGCGGGAAGCTTGGCGAGCGCCTGGTGCAGCGTCAGCTCGAGCGCGGGGGGAATGGTGTCCCGAACTTGCCGGAGCGGCCGGGGAGTGTCGGTGACGAGCTTGGTCAGGATCGCCTGGAAGGTCGGTCCGCTGAAGGGTGGCTCGCCCGCCAGCATCTCGTACATGACCGCCGCCAGCGAGTACAGGTCGCTTCGGGCATCGAGGTCCCTGTCGCCGATGGCCTGTTCCGGGCTCATGTACTGCGGGGTGCCCACGGTCAACCCGGTCTCGGTGAGTCGAGTGCCGCCGGCGTGATGGAGCGCCAGGGCGATCCCGAAATCGGCCAGCAGGGCCTGGCCCTCCTGGATGAGGATGTTCTCGGGCTTGATGTCCCGGTGAAGCACGCCCCGGCGGTGGGCGTACTCGAGCGCGCTCGCCAGCTGCGAAATGAGGCTGACGGTCTCTCCGATGGGCAGCTGCCGCTCCCGGGTCAGCCGGTCGCGCAGCGACTCGCCCTCGACGTAGGGCATCACGTAGTAGAGCCGCCCGTCAATGGAGCCCGAATCGAACAGCGGGAGAATGTGAGCGTGCTGGAGGTTTGCGGTGACGCGGATTTCGTGGAGGAAGCGCTCGGCGCCGATCACGGCCGAGAGCTCGGGCCGCAGCACTTTCAATGCGACGGCACGATCGTGCCGGAGGTCGCGCGCCAGGTAGACCAGGGCCATCCCTCCCTGGCCCAGCTCGCGTTCCACCAGGTAGCGATCGCTCAGGGCGGCACGGAGCTGTTCAAGCATGGCTGACGACCTCAGGGCACCTTGGCGAGTGCCCTGAGAATCATGTCGTTGGTCGGCCGGATCTTGTAGTTGACTTCGGTGAACTTCCACTGGATCACGCCGAGCCGGTCGATCACGTAGGCGGTGGGGTGCGGCCACCCCTGGCCCTTCGGGTTCCACAGTCCGTAGCGGTCGATGACGCGATGGCCGGGGTCGGACAGGAAGGTGTAGTCCGGCCTCCTGCCATCGGTCTTGGTGATCCGGTCCACCATCAGCTGCAGCTCTTTGCGACCGTCAACCGAGACCGCCAGAATCGCAGTGGTGGTTTTTTGCTCCCGACTCAATAAATCCCTCAGCTCACCGAGCTGGCTGGCGCACCAGCTTCACCAGTGCCCCCGATAGAATACCAGCACGACATTCTGCTTTCCGCGGAACTGGGACAGCGTGACCGGAGGGCCGGTCAGGGATTCGAGGGTGAAGTCGGGCGCCTCCGCCGCAACCGCCACGCGGCTGGTATCGGTCGGGGGGAATTTGGCTGTGTCTTTGGGCCCCAGGCGCGGACTCTGGCCGTGGGCGGCTGCAATGGGGAACGCGAGGAGAGCAAGGACCGCGAGCCGGGATGGCATAGGCACGCTCCGTCCGCTGACTACGGGGAACAGGCTGGTGTCGGTCAGACCGGGTGACCTGCTGAAGGATAGTCGGTATCCGCACCGCTGGACACTTCAGCCCGGGGCAGACGGCGCGGGGGAGCAAGGCGGGTGAGGGGCAGGGGGCCACTACGCGCCTCTCATCGTGCGCCGGGCCGCAAGGATCGTGGCGGCCAGGACAGCGTTTGCGCGCCTCTCGTCGGACACCTCGGCCGCAAGGCCCGTGGCGTTCAGATGGGCACTGCCCGCCTCTCGTCGGACGCCTCGGCCGCAAGGCGTGATGGGGAGGCAGCCCTGAGCGCCTCTCGACGAATACCCGGCCGCAAGGCCCGTGGCGTTCAGATGGGCACTGCCCGCCTCTCGTCGGACGCCTCGGCCGCAAGGTCCGTGGCGTTCAGATGGGCACTGGCCGCCTTCTCGCTCGGGCAGTCGCCCATCGGACTCGTCAGATCGCCGAACGGTGAGATCGCCTAGCGGCGCGGGCGTCCTTCTCGCTGCGGGCAGTGCCCATCTGACTTTTCTTCCCAACATGAGGATCGCTTAGCGGCGCGGGCGTCCTCCACGCTGGGCCACCAGCGCGGGCCTCGCAATGACAAGACGCCGAGCGCCCGGGAGCCGAAGCCGCCCGGGCGCTCAACCTGTTCTGGTCCTCACGCCGCCGGCTCGGCCGGCGTGGGTCCCTCCGGCTTGACGGCCGGCCATGCGACGTCTCGGGCGCTCTTCCAGGCCGCCAGCCTCTCGGGGTCCTTGCGATAGCGCACCCGATTGAGACGATCCAGCGCCTTGATCACTTTCATCATCTCGCTCACCACGTCGTCGAGATCGGCGTTGGCACCGACATGCGACAGCTTGCCCGACTCCTTCCTGCCCATGGCCGCTTCCAGCTCGTCGGCGAGGGCGGTGAGATCGGCCACGAAGGTCTCGGGCAGCCCATACTTCTGGAACAGCGCCGAGTGCTGGGTAGCATGATCAATCATGACCCGGGTGGTGGCCAGGTAGGTCTTGAAGGCCGTGGTCACGCGAGGCACCCTGACCAGCTCCTCCACGCCGGCATTCTCGATCGAGGCCAACTGGGCCACCCCGTTGAACGCCTGCAACTCCTGATTGATCAAGACCTTCACTTCATCCTTCCCTCTGACGGACGAGTGCACCGCCAGTTCCCCCTTGAGCGCCTGCTCGTTGAGGGCCGTTCCCTGCTTGTACAGATCCTCGAGCCGAACCACCAGGGAGGTGTGATTCGGGTCCTCGGAGGGGTTGGCCTTGGAGTGGGCCACCACTCGACCACCGGTGTCCAACCGGATACGAACCGCCGCATCCATACGGCACCTGCCTTTCACAGAGACTGCATCCTGGGGAGTCACGGACCGGGCGTGCCCCTGGTACATCAGGAAGGGTACGCCGGCCTCCGCCCGATCCGGGGCCGGCGGGGGGTGTCATCGCAGGGGGCATGCCACGCCGCGTGGCAGGTAGTGTCAGGCAACGGGGACACCCCGAACGGATTCCGAGGGTCGTCGGGTGCGGCCCGGTTACTGTCGCCAGTCGGTGGTTGTCAGGATTTCTCTGGCTGGCCGCGGGGCGGGCCGATCCGGACGAAAATGCCGGATTACCAACTGCTGTCGCGCGAGATCCGGGTGCGGTCGCGGAGATTCCGGGTCCGAGTCGCGGGCATCTGGATGCGGTCCAAGGCGAACCAGGTGCTCGGCGGGGAGTTCCCGGTGCGGTCCAATCGCGAATCAACTGCGGTCCAATCACTTCCAAGCGCACTCCAGTGAATTCCAGGTGCGGTCCAATCGCGGCCAACTGCAGTCCAATCACTTCCAAATGCACTCCAATGAATTCCAGGTGCGGTCGCGGCTCGTCCAGGTGCTCTCCCGGGGGTTCCAACTGCTGTCCGCACAGGTCTGACTCAGCACCAGGCACATCCAGACTGCTAACCCCGCTGGTCCAGGTGCTCTCCAATGAACTCCAACTGCTGTCCGGCCCGGTCTGGCTGCTGTCCCGGACGATCCAAGTGCTCGCCGACCCTGTCCAACTGCTCCCCAATGTTGACCAAGTCTCGGGAAGGTCGGGAAAGTGGTTGTCGGGGCTGTGGTTAGGGGCTGCAGGGCGGGTTCCTGGCGAGAAAGCCGGTGTCATGGGCCCTTCGGGGGCAGCTGACCCCTGACTAGCGCCACTGTCGCGATGCGACTGTCGGTAGTCGGGGGTGGAGGGCTGTCATTGAAGGGGGTATTCCGGGTGGGTTCGGGGGGGGGGGAGGGGCCGGAGTCTCAGAATCAGGACGGTTGAGTGTCCTGATTTGGAGATTGGGGGGGGAGGGGTACCGGTTCTTCTTTGTCAGCCAGAATTGCGGCGAGCCGCCGCACGTGCACATTCGGCGGGACCGGACTGAGGCCAAGTTCTGGCTGCAGCCGGTCGCGGTTGCCCGGCCGGGCGGCTTCCGCGCGCATGAGCTGCTGGCGATCGAGCGGATTATCTTGCGGCATCTTTCCGAGTTGCTGGAGGCGTGGGATGAACACTGCGGAGCATGAGTGGCCGCGCCTGGCGGCCGTGGATGTCGATGACCGGTGCATCACGGCGACCTTCCATGATGGCCGCCGGGTGAGTGTGCCGCTCTGGTGGTCGTGGCGGTTGGAGGCTGCAACGGTGGAGCAGCGTCTTCGGTACGAGATTCTCGGCGACGGGACGGGGGTCCACTGGCCGGAAGTGGACGAGGACCTGAGCGCCGAGGGGTTCTTCATTGGCACCCCGGCGCCAAGGGGGCAGGCCTACAAGGCATTCAGGCAGGGGCTCGGGGACGGGATGGGGGACCGGAGAGCGAACTTGTGAACAGACGCACCGCGGCCCCCGTCAATGGCGGGGGCCGAGGTGGGCTGACGTCCTGTCGTTGCTGCGCTTCAGAGGCGCCATTGCCCGTGTGACGCACGAGCCTGGCCGGGGGTTCACCGAGGGGAGGTTCATGAGCGCGTGCGCGCGACCCCGGCGACTACCACGCAGTACCCCGCAACCACACCTGAATGCAACCTGCCGGCGGAGAACCATCGAGGACCGATCCGGTCCGGCGGAGAGGGGAAGCGCAAGCGGTGTGCCGATTCTGGCGTGCGGGGCAAGGTGTTGTGGATGTGAGAGATGGGGTCTTCGGGAGGGCTGGGTGTCTCGGATTGGAGATGAGTGAGTGTCCCGATCGGGGAAAGTCGGGGACTGGTGGAGCGACCTTCAGCCGCTGCTGGGGACTACGAACAGTTGTGGAGGTGCGAGCGGGGGCGCCGTGAAGGCGGACCGGCGGCTCCGCTTAGCCGTCTTTCTGGAGTTTCTGGGCCGCGCTCCAGACGCCGTGGTAGAGGCGCTCCCGGGTGTGTCCCTGGGTGCGGCCCACGGCGGATTTGAAGTTGTCGTAGTCGAGGTCGCGGACGAGCGCCGCCACCGCCAGGGCGACCGCCTCCCGTGGGGCCTGGGCGCGGAAGCGGTAGTCGGTGTCCGGCTTCTCGATGGTGGGGCCGAGTGCAGGGAGCGGGCCCTGGCGGAGGCGGTCGAGATCGGCGGCGACCCGGGCCCGGACGGTGAGGGTGCCGGTCTTCCGGTCCCACGGTTTCTCGACGACGCTGTAGAAGCCGGAGGTGGTGAAGAGCCACATGGGGGCGTCCCGGGGTTGGGGGGAGGGTGTAAAGGTAGGCGGGGGGTGGAGGAGTTGGGGGGGGGCGTGGACCAGCCCGCCAGCGGAACCCCGAGATGGCCCGGTGCCCTGGCCGCGCCCCTCTCCCTCCCCCGCCTCGCTCAGATCTTGTGCAGCGTAATAGCGAAGCCATTGAACCCGGAGCCGTTGAGGGTGCCCGTCATGCTGGTCGGGCTGGCCATGCTGCCGGTGAAGTTGAGGTCCTGGAACCCCTGTGCGCTCAGCGTCAGGGAGACGCTCGGATGGGAGTAGGTCCCCGAGACCGTCAGGGCGATCGACGTGTTGATGCTGGTCAGGTTGCCGTCACCGAACACATCGCCCCGGTTCTCGTTGACGGTGATGCTGAGGGTGATGCCGGCATTGCTGCCCGTCCAGGCGCCATCGAGGTTGGGGCGCGACGGGCCGGTGGAGTCGCCGCCGCCACCACAGGCGGCCAGGAGCAGGACCAGGGTCAGGTACAGCGCGGTCTTTCGCATGCTGCCTCTCGCGATGGTGGAGGCACGGGCGGGGCCCGCGCAGTCGGGCCCCGCCCTGCCGGTGGCTTCGGAGCGTGTCCGTCTAGCGGCTGGCCTCGAGGGTCCCGATCCGCTCCCAGGCCGGGTCGGGACGGAGCACCACGGTGACGACGAGGAGGTCCTTCTCCTTCGTGACGGTGGCCGCCTCGGCGGTGGACTGGGCGAGGGTTGCCTGGACCTGTTCCGGCTTGAGCTTGTACATCCCGCCGGTGATGGCGTCGATGGCGAGGCCGGGAATCCCGCCGAAGACGATGTTGCCCCAGACCCAGCCGCTGGTGCCCCGCCCCAGAGGCATTTCGAACGGCTCGTAGCCTTCCATCTCGATCCGGATGACGTGCTTGTCCTTCCGCTTGAGGGCGGCGACATAGGGGGTCTTGCCCGCGTCGGCGCCATCCACCAGGACCCGGGCCCCGGTGGGGGTGCTGGAGACCGAGACCTCCTGACTGGACCCCTGCATGATGGTGGCGCAGGCGGCGAGCAGGAGCCCGCCGGCAGCGGTGAAGACGAGCGCGTACAGGAGCTTGCGGGGCTGCATGAAACGACTCCGGCGTGAGGGTGACGCCCGCCTCACTCTGGCGGGCGGCCTACAGTACCGGAGGGGTGTGACAGCGGCGCGGGTAGCTGGCGCGAGTCAGGCGGGTGGCGGGAGGTCTTGTCAGGTGTCCTGGGGGGGGGCAAGTTGGCCGAGGGGTCAGGCAGGGTTGTCGAGCTCCCCGACTGTCACACCCCTGCCGTACACATGGCTGCTGAGGTTGCGGTGGGTTCCCCGGCCATAGCGCTATGCGACGAACCTGCCTCACCACCCCGGTGGGTTTCTGCGGAGAGCTCCTGAAGAGGGTATCGACCGAGGCGAGTACCTCGGAGGGAGAGGGTCTCCAGGCGCTGAAGGCGCGGGTGCCCGGGGGAGTGGGTCCGTCTCGCGCCTACGCGCCTTCCGACCCTCCCCCTCCGCGGCGGCCCTCCCTGCTCGCGAGCTGGCGTCCCTCCGTCTGCGCGCGTGCTAGCGTCACTCCAGCGCCCCCGGCAGCGGGTTGACGATATACCCCTCCAGCCAGTGTCTCCCGTCCTGATAGGGCGGCAGGCCCACCGAGTGATATCCGTCCGTCCGACCCTCACTCAGCGCCAGCACGCCGAGGCCGGAGACGGCGGCCTGCAGCTGGTCGTGCGACAGCGGCCCTAGCGGACGGACTGATCCGAGGCCGACCAGCCTGGCGGTCCACTCCTCCACCTCGCTGGCCTTCGATTTCGACTTGCCGGGGAGTGCCCGGAGGCCGAGCGACCGCCAGGCAGCGGTAGGGAAGGTCTCGACGGTCACCAGTCCACCCACCTCATGATCCTCCGCGAGCCTCGGCCAGCCGAGACGGTGCAGTGCGTCGAAGGTCTCCACGCAGAACGAGATGAAGCCGAGGTAGCCCGCCGGCTTGGTGACACCGGGGACCCCGGTCTTGCCCTGGGTGGCCAGCGCGGCCTCGCAGACCCGTGAGTGGGCCTTCCCGTTGGCCTCGGCTTTCCACCCCTGCGGCCCGTCGAGGCCGATGGCAGTGGCGCCGAGTTCGCGGGCCATTGCGTCGAGGAAGGTGGCAAGAGTCAGGGGGAAGGAGAGCCGGTCGCTGGCCACCAGCACCACCCATGCCCCGGGGGCGTCCTCGGCGCTGGAGCTGGCCATGGAGTTGATGACCAGCGGCGCTTCCTGGCCCTGGCGCATGCTCGCGGCAAACCGGATCCGACAGCGCGCGATTTGGCGGGCCGCTCGTTTTGCTGAGCGTTGATGCTGGCGGGTACCGTGGGGCTTGCCATGACCGCGATCCGGGCAGTCCGGGTCACGCTGGCGCCCTCATACAAGTAAGTATATGTTGGCTGGCAGGGAAAAGCCGCTGCTCTGGGTGGGGTCTGCGCTGGAGGACCTTCGGGCCTTTCCAGATGCCGCGCGACGAGAGGCCGGCTTCGAACTGCACCGGGTACAGCGGGGCCTGGAGCCCTCCAACTGGAGACCCATGGCATCCGTCGGTCCCGGAGTAGCCGAGATTCGGGTTCATGCAGGCTCGGCACACCGGGTTTTCTACGTAGCCAGGTTCACGGAGGGCATCTACGTGCTGCACGCCTTCGACAAGCGGGGACAGAAAACGAGTTCTCGCGACATCGAGATTGGCCGCGAGCGGCTGGCTGGGATAGTTCGGGAGCGCCTTCAGGGACGCGAGAGGATGCCATGACGTATCAAGGTGACCCGGACCAGAGGCAACGTGTTTGCCACCCTGGGCTTTGGGGCGGAAGAGGCGGCCAACCTGCGGCTCCGCGCGGAACTCATGATTGCCCTGCGGGAGCTGATCGAGCGGCGTGGGCTCACCCAGGCCAAGGCTGCCAGCGTACTGGGAGTCACCCAACCACGCATCAGCGACCTGGTCCGAGGCAAGATCGATCGGTTCAGCGTGGACACACTGGTGGCGATGCTAGGCCACGCGGGAGCCCAGGTGACCGTGTCGGTACGTTCCACCTCAAGGGTGGCGTGACCTGGATCGTGGTGGGTCCTTAATCCGAGACCGATGGGATCCTTTCTGCGGACCGATCCCTCATGCCACCCGATTTATCTGGAGAGGACACATGGCAACCGAAGCGATTCAGGCCGCGCTGGACTCCCACGTGTGGGGGTACGCAGACCGCGACCCGGCCGCGCTGACCGAGCTGCAGGCGCGGGTGGCGGAGGTGGGGCGGCGGCGTGGGCTCATCACGTATGCCGACCTGGTGCTCGGGGTGACGTTTCAGCTATCGAATGTGGACGAAGGGGCCCCATTCGAACTCGGGGTTCCGGACTGGCGGTATGTGGACCGGACCATCCTGGGTGATTTCCTGGGGCGGCTGTGCGTGGAGAGCTACCGCGATGGTGGTTGCTTTGCGAGTGCGCTGGTGACAGCCAAGGGTACCAGCGAGCCGAGCGAGGGGTTCTGGACCCTGCTGGAGGAGATTGGAGCGTTCCGGTCTACCGACGCGAACCGGCGGCTGATGTTCTGGTCGGAAGAGGTGGCGAAGGTGCATGAGTGGTATGCGAGGCGGGCGTAGCCCGGAGCGATAGCTCTTGACTGGGAAAGCCTTGGTGCCCACGAGGGCCATGCGCCAGCGGGCCCACCCCGAGGGCGCAGCGTAGAAGAGATCATCCCCACAGCGAACTTCAGCCAGATGGTCGGGTCCGGCACTGGGGATATATTGCGGCACTGGGACGGTGGCTCCGCGTGGTGACCACAACGCCTTCCCCGACCGAGACTTCCAGGAGCCTTCACCATGAAGCTCCGCTACTACCCCGACACCGATTCTCTCTACATCGACCTGGCCGAGCGGCCCGGCACCGACTCGCGCGAGGTGACGCCGGGGGTGGTGCTGGATTTCGATGCGGAGGGTGCCCTGGTCGGCATTGATATTGACCAGGCGAGCCGGCACCTGGACCTGTCGGGGCTGGGGGCGGGGAGTGTGCCGGTGGAGACGGTGGGGGCCAGGACGCGCTGAGGGGATCGGCCGGCCCCCGCTTCGTGACCGCCTATCCGGAGGACTCGCGATGACCCCAGCCTTTCGGGAACTGGACACGGTTGTCCTGGCCCACGATCTCGCCGACTCCGACCTGCGGGCCGGGGATCTTGGCGCGATCGTGCACGTGCACACGCCGGACGCATTCGAGATCGAGTTCGTGACCGCCTCAGGCAGGACCCATGCCCTCCGCACGCTCATGGCGGCGGACATCCGGGCGGTGAGCGACAATGACCTGCTGGCGGTGCGCACGACCGGGACGAGGCACGGGGCGGCGTAGATCGCTTCGGCCGCTCCGCGGCCTCGCAATGACCCGCCCCCTACCCCCCCACCATCTCCAGATACCGGCACAACCCATTCGCCAGCCGCATCTGGTGCGGCGTGCGGCACTCCGGGAAGGAGAGCCGGTCGCTGGCCACGAGCACCACCAGGCAGCGCGCCCGTGACGTGGCGACGTTGAGGCGGTTGGGGTTGTAGAGGAACTCCATCCCCCGCGGCGCGTCCTCCGCGCTGGAGCTGGCCATCGAGTAGATGACCAGCGGCGCCTCCTGGCCCTGGAACTTGTCCACCGTCCCCACCCGCGCCCCCTCCGGCAGCCGCTCGGCGATGGCCGCGACCTGGGCGTTGTACGGCGCCACCACCAGGATGTCCGCCAGGGTGATCTTCCGATCGCTGCCGTCCTTGTCGGTCCAGGTGAGGCCGGCCTCGATCACCTTCTTGATGAGATTCGCGACGACCTCCGCCTCCTCGGGCGAGTCGTTCTGGTTGCCGCTGGTGCGGCACCGGGAACCACCGAAGGCCGCTCCCCGCCACGGCTGCGCCTCCATTGATGCGCTGCCGCTCCAGCCCCGGATAGGGCTTGAGCCGGTCCTCGTAGTAGATCTCCGATGTGAACGCGCAGATCTCCGGGTGCAGCCGCCGAGTCTGCTCGAGGAAGAGTCCCCGCTCCGGCGGCATGGTATCCTGGCCGCCGCAGGAGATGATCCAGCGCCGACACCTCGGTGCCCGGCGGATGGAGGCCCTGCTGCGGCTGCTGCAGCTGCCGCGGATCGCCCAGCAGCACCAGGCTGCCTGCGGCGGGCGCCACCGCGAGGGCGTTGGCGAGGGAGAACTGCCCCGCCTCGTCAATGAAGAGCACGTCCACCGACGCCCATCATCTCTTCGGCCGGCTCCAGAGCCAGGCGGTGCCCGCCGCGAGATGCGCATCGCCGCGACTGCAGCGCCTCCAGCACCTGGTCGTTGGAGTCGGAGGCGACGATCTCCGTCATGCCGCACCACTGCTCCTCCTTCGCCTTCTGGATGCCGCGGATCTTCCGGCCCGCCTCACCGGCCGCCCGGCAGACCTCCTCGAGCAGATTGGTGATCACCTTGTGGCTGGTGGCGGTGACGCCGACCTTCTTCCCCGCCTGGAGCAGCGCCAGGATCATCCGGGCCCCGGTGTAGGTCTTGCCGGAGCCGGGCGGGCCCTGGACCGGCAGCACCGAGTGGTCCAGCGACGGGACCAGCCGGATGGCGGCGGCCTGCGGGTCCTCGCCGGGGCTGGTGAGACTCCCGCCGGCCGGCCTGCCCCACCCGGGGCGGAGCGGCGAGGACCAGGTCCAGCGCCGATTGATACGGCGCCTGGCGCTCCAGTCCGTTGCTCGTCCACGGCGTAGCCCAGCCGAAGCAGGCTCTCGCGCAGCACCTCATCCGAGATGAACTCGTAGGGGATCAGCGCCGAGGGGTGCGGGACGGGGCTGTTCTTCGCCCGCTTGAGGTCAATGGTGCCGGCGACCTCATCGAGGGCGACGATCTCGCCGGCGGCCTTGCCGGTGGCGGGATCGCGGGTCTCGGCCGCCCTCCTTGATCTCGTGCTCCTGCGGCGGGAAGCGATAGCGGTGGACGAGCGAGCGCTTCACCTGCTCCACCACCTCCACGTACTCCAGCCCGCCCAGCGCCGAGCGGTCCTCCAGCAGCTCCTCGGCGCTCATCTCCAGCCAGGCGAAGTACTGCCACCACATCGCCTTGTTCTCCCGGCGGTGGTACTCCAGCATCTGCGCCACCAGCCAGCGGCCGTGCTGCTCCGGCGTGCGCTGCTCCGGTAGCTCCGGCACCCCGGCCATGAGCTTCGCCATCAGGTCGTGGATCTTCTGCAGCTTCTCGGCCTGTTCCTCCGGCACCTCGTCCTCGGCCGGCGTGGGGCGAGGGACGGGGACCTCTCCGCCCTTCCCGGCCTCGACGCGGAGCTGTTCCAGCCAGTCGCGGAGCCTGAGGGTGGAGAGGCAGTCGTCCCTGTTGTAGCCCTCGATCGGGGCGAGAAGGATGTTGCCCTCCTCCCTGGTGCCGCCCAGCTGCAGCCAGGCCTCGAAGTTGGCGAGGGCGCCGTTGGCCTCGCGGAGGTCCACCTGGCGGTCGAACTGGTAGAACGGCTCCATCTTCTTGATCGAGTAGCTCTCGACCGACGCGCGGAGCCCCTGGCGCACCACCCGGTAGAGGTCCACGAACACCTGGCCGCGGAGCAGCCGGTCCAGCGCCTCGATGCGGGTATCGTAGCGGCCGGCCAGCCGCTTGAGCGCGGTGGGCTCGTAGGGGGCGTAGTGGTAGATGTGGAGGTCGGGGTACTGCTCCAGGCGCTCGGTCACGAAGTCCATGAACCACTCGAACGTCTGCCGTTCGCTGGCGCGATCCAGCGACCAGCGTGCGGTGTACTCGCCCTTCGCGTCGGCCACGCCGAAGAGGTATTCGATCCCCAGCTCGAAGGCGTAGGGATCGCCCTCGAGGTCGAAGAACAGGTCTCCGGCGGAGGGCTCCGGGAGGGCGGCGAGGCCTTCGTCCGGCACCACGTCGAGGAGTTCGTAGAGCGGCTTCTGCCGGCGGCCGATGAGCTGGACCCGGGCCTGGTGGTGCACCCGGGCGAGGGCGGCGGGCTTCACCCCGTCGAGCTTGGGGAGCCGCGCGGCGTCGAGGCTGCCGAGCGCTTCCAGGGTGGTGATGCCGCCCTCGACCAGCGCGTGGCGCTGCTGGCGGGAGATCCCGGCCACGAAGGAGAGGTGGTCCACCTCCCGGCGTTCCCGGGTGCAGGTGGGGTCCCAGTCGCAGAGATCGCAGTGGGTGACCGGCTCCACCGCGCGTGGCAGCTCGGCGGGCGCATCCGCCACCCAGGCGAGGAAGCGGCGGCGGATGGCGCGGAAGTAGGCGCCGTAGTGGTTGACGCGGAAGCTCTGGAACGGCGCATCGGGGCCGCCGAGCGCCAGGTGCACCTCCACGGGGGCGACACCCTGCACCTGGGCGAGGAGGTCGGCGTAGAGCAGCACCTGAAGCAGGGCCCCGGCCTTGGCCTCGCGGGCGAGCTTGGTATCGGTCACCTCGTAGGACCAGTCGCCCAGGCCGCTCGGCCGTTCCACCCGGGTGAGGAAGTCGGGGTAGCCGAGCCAGGACCCGTTGAAGCAGGGCGCCCTGGTAGATCACGTCGGCGCCGGCCTGCATCGCCTCGAGGGTGCGGGCGGCGTGGCGCTCGAGGCGCGCCCGGCTGGGTGGGCCGGCGAAGCCGTCGCTCAGGTCGGTGATCCGGCGGTCCCCGTCTTCCTTGAGGCTCTCGAGGAACTTCCGCTCGTGCTCCAGGCCCCGCTGGCGGAGGACGTCCATGCCGGGGTCGGGGTAGTGGGCCGGTTTAGGGCCCCCAAGTGCGGAGCGGCGGTTGAGGAGGGTGAGGTGGGGGCACGCCAGGAACTTGCTGAGGTCGGTGGCGGAGAAGATCAGGTGGCCGTCGAGCGATTGCATGGCAGCCTGGGGCGAGGGCGAGGTAGTTAGGGCAAAGGTACAGGTTAGGGAGGGGGTGGGACACCCGCTCGGTCCGCCACGGAGGGAGAGGGTCGCCGGGGCGCTGGAGGTGCCTGTTCCGGCAGGGCGGGCCTGTACGCGTCTCGTTGCCGCCTGGCCGCAAGGTCCGCCTACCTTTGCCCCGATCAGGCGCTGCAGCTCCTCGGACGGCGTGACGCTGACCGGGGCCCCCGTGTCAATGAGCTCGGGTCCCTGCGGGAAGTACCCGATCAGGTGGCCGTGACTGACCTCGAGGCGGTACGAACCGCGCCGGCTCACCAAGGAGGGCGCGTGCCCAGCAGGTTCCCTTACTGATACGGTCCGTTGCGACATTGGGCTCTCCTAATTGTGTTGCGGTATGGCGACAACCTCGCCGCCTCTTGTGTTAATGGGAGCAGTGCTCAGCTGCCAGCGCACCTCACGTCCTACCCCTCCTCGGACTCCCAGGGCAACCCCGGCCGGCCGAAGTGGCCGTAGTTGGTGGTCTGGCGGTAGATGGGTCGGAGCAGTCCCAGCCGCTCGATGATGGCGGCAGGCCGGAAATCGAAGGTCCTGATGAAGTCCAATGCCGCCCGGTCGTCACCGGTCCCGAAGGTCTCCACCCGGAGTGAGACGGGGTGCGGCAGTCCGATGACATAGGCCACCTGCACCTCCGCCCGGCGGGCGAAGTCCCGGGTGACGAGCTGCCGAGCGACGAAGCGGCAGAAGTAGGCGGCACTACGGTCCACTTTGGAGGGGTCCTTGCCGCTGAATGCCCCGCCGCCGTGGCGCGCCATGCCCCCATAGGTATCGACGATGATCTTCCGTCCGGTGACGCCGCAGTCGGCAGACGGCCCTCCCTCGACGAAGCTGCCGGTGGCGTTGACAACCAGCCTCAGCTCGGCAGTTGCCCACTGGCCCAAGACCCTCGGAAGGAGGTCCTCACGGACGTATCCGAGGATGAAGCAAGACGTCCCTGGCCTTCGCGTGCTGGGTCGAGACGACAACGTGAGTCACCGCGCCCGGCGCGTCCCCCTCGTACTGAACGGTGACCTGGGTCTTGGCGTCCGGGCGAAGCCACGGATGCCGGCCGCTCTTCCGGTCTTGGGCGAGCCCGGCGGCGAGCCGGTGTGCGAGGGTCAGTGGGAGAGGCATGAGCTCCGGGGTCTCGTCGGTCGCGTACCCGAACATCAGGCCCTGGTCGCCGGCGCCCTGATCGCTGTGGGCGTTGAGGGTGGGATCGACGCCCTGACCGATCTCCGGGGATTGTCGGGTGATCAGCTCGGTGATGCTGACGCCGTCCGCGTTGAACTTCTCGGATGGATCGAGGTAGCCAATCTCGCGTATTGCCTGCCGAGCCACTGCCGGGTGATCGACCTGCGCCGTAGAAGTGATCTCGCCAGCGAGGATGACATTGCCGCCCTTGCAGAGCACCTCACAGGCGACCCTGGCGTGGGGATCTTGTGCCAGGTGGGCATCGAGGATCGAGTCGGCGATGAAGTCGCAGACCTTGTCGGGGTGACCTTCCGACACGGACTCCGAGGTGAAACTGGTCGCCGTGGCCGGCCGATTGATCGTGCCTGTATTCATCACAGTGATCCTGAGAGTCCGGGTGAGTGTCGTGAGCGGCCGACGGTGCCTTACCGTGCTCTCGCCACAATCAGCGCGCGTACAGCACTGACAATGGCCAAGCAGGTCCGTCGGACCCAGTCCGAGTTGTCCTGGGCGGCAGGGGTCGGGAGAACCGGTGGATGTGGACGAGCGACGGGCTGCGGTTGCGTCGCAGGTTCCCGGGGCGTGTCGGTGGTCGGCAGCACCGACACTTCAGCGTCCGCTGGCCTGCTGCGAGCCCCGATGATGAGATTCCTGCTCAGATCCAACACGATGGCGCCGGTGAGGAACTCCGCTGGGGCCTCGGGCGCGGCCGCCTCGGGGAAGCGCTCGAAGATCTGACGCTGGGCTTCCTGCACCTCCTCCGCAGACGCGGTCCAGAACCCTCCCGTTCCCTCACAGGAGTGGCAGACGCACCAGCCGCCGTCTCCCCTGGTGATGAGTCCCCGTCCGTCGCACCGTTTACAATGGGCACGAAGCGGAAAGAGCAGCTGATGCGTCAGATCCCGGTGCGGGCCGTTTGGCTTGACCCCATAGATGTACTGGTACCGTCCCATGGCTTCCAACATTCGGAGGTGCCAGCCGTCAAAGGTGCCGGGCTGCTTGCACTTCGAGCACAGCGCTTCCAAGGTCGTGCGGGGAGGACTCGAGCAGCAGCCTCCATGGCGCCACATGGGGTAAGGCATGGGAAACCCTTTCGTGGAGAACACCCGTCTCATTCGCGCATGGTTCCGATCCGGAGATCGGCCGGTATTGCCACCGTGCGCCTCCGGAGGTGGAGGCAGGGTTACGGTCTGGCGGGCGGGTCGTGGAGCCGGGGCTCTCACCGCCACTCTGCATGCTGGCCACCGGGACGGAGGTGGCCGGGGTACTGCTTGAACCTGCACCGGGGGTGTGACATTGACCCGGAAAGCCGAGCGGCCCGCGATGATGAGTCGCGGGCCGCAGGCCGCGACTTAGACGGATTGGCCGGATGGGTCCGGTGCGCGGCCCGTCAGGTCGGGAAATCGCCGCGCAGGTACAAACTAGGGTTGGGTGGCTTCCCCGTCAACTCTCAATGGCAGTGGAGCAGGATCAGCGTCCGCCAGGGCGCCAACCAGGAGGAACCTGGTGCCATCGTACCGGAAGAAGGCGGACTGCTCGAATTCGATTGCGAGATTCCTGGCCTCATCGGTGGTCAGCGCTGCGGCGAATCCCTGCTCCCGGTGGAGCCGGTCGGGGACATCCCGTCGACCGGCACGAGGCGGCATCCGCCGGACGTCAGGCGCGCAGCGAGGGCTACGGTCGCGGCGATATTGAACGCCTCATCTACTGTCCGGCCGCGAGGATTGCAGGCGGTGAGAATTGCGAAGCCTGGGCCGAGGCCGAGGGAGGCTAGCCGTTGATGGTCGTCGGCACGAAGGACCCGTCGGAGGTCAATGGTGAATGGGTCGGAGCCACCGAACTGGAGGATGGTTCCGGCGTACGATGGCCAACTGGGGTCGGGGTCAGTGGCGATGGGTGGCTCCAGAGTCGAAGGGTGTCGAGCTCATGACACCAGACGGAGAACAGGCGTCGCGCAGGACTGCCGACTTGCGACCGCAGGCCAAGCCTGCCACTCTAAGGAAGATACACTCTAATCTGCGGGCTGATTGCCTCGTGCCGCCCGTTCGACTTGGTGAGGACAGATGACAACCGAAGCGGTTCAGGCCGCGCTGGATGCGTACAGGTGGCCGTACGCCGACCGTGACCCGGTCGCGCTGGCCGAGCTTCAGGCGCGGGTAGCGGAGGTGGGGCGGCGGAGTGGGCTCATCACGTATGCCGACCTGGTACGCGGGGTGACGTTCCGGCTGCCGAATGTGGACGATGGAGCACCCTTCGAGCTCGGGTTCCGGACTGGCGGGAGGTGGACCGGGCGATCATTGGTGACTTTCTGGGCCGTCTGTGCGTGGAGGCTACCGCGACGGTCGTTGCTTTCGCGAGTGCGCTGGTGACAGCCAAGGGTACCAGCGAGCCGAGCGAGGGGTTCTGGAGCCTGCTCGACAAGCTGGAGGTGTTCCGGTCCACCGATGCGAACCGGCGGCTGATGTTCTGGTCGGGAGAGGTGGCGAAGGCGCGTGAGTGGTATGGGGGGGCGGCGCCCGTTGCGATGGCGATTTGATGGGCAACGTCGCGGGTGGGTAGATTCCGAGGTGGCCAATTGGTCTCCTGAGACTCTCTGCAACCGAATGCCCAGTTAGCCAGCCGTGGCTTCCCCAGCTGGACGCTATGTCTCTTCCGCCTGCCCAAGCACAGCTCGAGCAATGGCGCGCCATTCGCGCCATCGTTCTCGCTCGCGACTCGCACGCTTGCAGAGCTTGCGGCGAAACATGCTCCCAGGGCGAAGCCGACGTTCACCATCTGATTCCCCGTGCCGCCGGTGGGGTCGATGACCCTGCCAACCTGGTCACACTGTGCGATGGCTGTCACGCCGCGCATCATCCGAACCTTCAAGGTACGCTCGCTCGCCGGATGATCGAGCGCTGGGGATTGAGGCTGGCCAAGGCGCTGGATTACCGCCACGAGTTGGCTGGCGTTGATGAATCGCTCGGCGCGGCGATGCGGCTGCTTGGAGTTACCCTCCTTCGCACTCACCAGCTGGAAGTGATCCTCGCGGCGCTTCGAGGCGAGTCGCTTCTTCTCGTCAGCCCGACCGGCTCTGGCAAGTCGCTGTGTTTTCAGGTGCCGATCTTGTTGAGCCGCGGGTGCGGGTTCGTGATCTCCCCGTTGAAGGCGCTCATGAGCCAGCAGGTCGCCGACCTTCAGATGAAGAAGATCCCGGGCACCTTCATCAACGGTGACCTTGGCCCGCAGGAAAAGAGGATCCGGTATCAGCTGCTAAGGGACGGCGCCATCAAGTTCCTGTATTGCACGCCGGAGCGCTTCGATCCGAGCATGGTGCGCCCGGCTGAAGTGGACACGATCATCCGCACCCGGCCGGCATACTTGGTGATCGACGAAGCGCACTGCATCGATCGTTGGGGAAACGACTTTCGCCCGAACTACGGCAAGTTGGGGGCAATCCGCCAGGCGCTTGGTAGCCCACCGGTGTTGGCCTTCACTGCGACGGCCGGAGCGCAGGGCCAGCGACGCATCCTCGCATCGCTCGGCATACCAGACGCCCGCGTCGTGGTGACGGGAGTGAACAGGCCGAACATCAAGTTCCTCCGTCTGGCGGACGTGGAGAACGAGGTGCGGTGTTCCCTGATCCGGGACCTCCTCAAGGTCATGCCGCCTGGTCGTGCCATGCTGTTCGTGCCGACAGTCCACACCGGAATGCAGGTCCAGGCCGGTCTTCGGTCGTTGGGGTGGGACCTTCCGTTCTTCCACTCCAAACTCGGTACGGCCAACGACCGTGACATGCTGCTGGGCCAGTTCACGGGCCGCACCGACCCACCCGTGAACGTGATCATTTGTACCAATGCTTTCGGCATGGGACTCGATTTGCCCGACGTTCGACTGGTGGTTCACTGGCAGTATCCCGCGTCAGTGGAAGACTACCTTCAGGAGTTCGGACGTGCTGGCCGGGATGGCAGGCCCTCGGTCGCTGTGCTGTTCACCGGAGCGAAGGACGAAGGATTGCTCAGGTTCATGGCCGAGAAGACATCCGAGATGGCAGGCGTGGACGACGCGTCCAAGGCCTCGGCGCTCGAAGCCAAGCTGGAAGCCATCAAGGAAATGGGGCGGATTGCTACGTCGAGAGGCGTCTGCGTTCGCAGCAATATCCTTGAGTACTTTGGGGAAGTCTCGTCGCCTCGGCGCAGAACCATCTCCGTACGAATTGTGCAATGGCTGCTCTCACGTTCTGTCCCTCTCCCACGAACCCGATTCTGCTGTGACCAGTGCGATCGCGTGAATGGCGACGATGTCGACGAGGTCACCAATTGGGCTGTCA
>CAVOGH010000003.1:0-561086 GCA_963695185.1 uncultured Gemmatimonadales bacterium
CGTCGCATCCCTTGAGCCCGAAGCGAAGATCCACCTGTTGACTCGCTCGACGACCTGACGGTCAAATGACAGCGGCAGCCCGGCCTCATCGACCTCATCCCTGGCGGGCGTAGCGGACAGTCCCAGACGGTACTTCGCGGGTGTGACAAGCACCTTTGAGAAAGTGGCCGCGCCGGCCCGGTGGCACTCATCCACCACCAGCATGAGCGGCTGAGCGTCGCGGGCCAGATCGGGAAGCTTCCGGGCGGCCGAGTTCAGCACGGCCACCAGGGCCCGTTTGCCAGCGAAGGAGTCCCGCTTCCCGGCGCCCAGCAGGCCGATCTCGGCTTTAGTGAGAGTGGTTTTCTCGGCCAGGCTGGCTACCCATTGCCTGGCCAGCGCCTCGGTCGGCACTACCACGGCCAGCCGGGTCAGCGGGTCCAGACCACTCACCCTCGCAAAGGCAGCCAGCGCGATCAGGGTCTTGCCACCACCGGTGAAGATCTCGAGAGTGCCCCGGAATGGGCGGTCCGAGTCACCGTCTAACCACTGTTGGACGGCATCCAGCTGCCATTCGTACAACGCACTGCCAGCAGTCAGCTGGATCGGAGCGTAAGGGTTGAGGCCAGGCAGATCCCGATCCTCAGTCATGGCTGGCGGGCCCGGCCTGCAGATTGGCGGTTCAAGCTCCTGAGCGGCAATCCTTCTGCGGGCATCATTTTGCGAGGTCCTGCACCAGCTTGACATCACTGTAGCTCGGGAAGGCAGCCTCCACATCCTTTACGGTATTGCTGCGCATCGCCTTCAAGGCGGCGGGTTTCGGAGTAGACCAGATAGGCCACGCGCAAAGGGCTGAGACTAGGCGTGTCACAGTAAGCTTCTGTTGAGCTGTGAGCCGTGGAGAGCAGCAGCCTCTCCCGGTCAGCAATCCCCAAGTGGAGCGCAGTGCCAATGGCGGGCTTGAGAACCCGGTTCATCCACCATCCGATTGATCCCTGATAGAGAAAGTTCTGGAACCGTACCTGATCTACCTTGGCGGCTCCCTTCTTCCATCCCTTCTCTACCATCTTCCTGGTGATCTCCATCGAGGATGAGAACGATGTTCTCGCGCTCATAGTCCCGGGAGTTCTTAGCATCCAAGTTTTCCTCAAGGGGCTCGGGATGTATGAGAGGCTTGATCATCTTCCCGACTGCAACCGTGTCAGTCAGTGGCTTTGTCTTGGCTTTCCCCTTGGAGACGTGCTTTCGCAGCTTTGTATCATCCAGCACCATGCGCTGCAATTCGAGTATCACGTCTTTACGAATGATCTTCTGCTCTTCACGTGGCTGGCTCTCGATGAGGCGGTTCCGTGCGCGTCTCTCCCTCACGTACCTTATACGCCTCAAGCCGATCCTCCATCACATCCTTCAGCTTCCGGAGCGTGTCAGAGGTCGACAATGGAAGCTTCTTGATTCCCTGCTGAATCTGGAGGACCAGCTCCTGGAGCATGACGGGGTCCGGCTCGATGTAGACCTTCATGGGTATCTGGGTGCGTTCCAGAATGATCTGAGCTGTCGTCTTATGCTGCCCATCGAATTGCAGGAGCCGCCCAAGCGCCTTGCCATCCTCGACAAGACGGCAGTTGCTGGGTTCATGAACCGGATGTTTTGAGAAGTCGATCGCCAAAGCGCGCACATGTGTGTCTATAATCTCACGTGGCTGAGACTCGGTATCATTCACAATGTGGGTGACCGGGATATCGGTAAAGAAGTATGGCGTGCCCGTTGCCGGGTCGCTGAACACCTCAGCGACCCTCACCGTAGCACCGGCGTGTAGAACGATTCCGTCGGCCTTCCTCTCATAGGCCGTATTCTGGCGACCGTGTTTCACGTAACGATCAAGTACATCATCAAACGTGGCCCCGGGCTTGCCACGCACCCACACCACGAAGCGCACGATACGATGCCCGAGATCGAAAGGAAGGTTGCCTCGGATCTGATTACAGGTTTTGCAGGCAAGGTAGAGGTTATCCAAAGAGTCCTTCCCACCTTTGCCCTCCTTTACCGCTATACGATGATCGGCCTGAATGTCTTTAGGGTTGGAGGGCAGCGCCTCGTCACAAAGGGCGCAGAAACCACCGGACTTCTCCCACAGATGCTCGGCGGCGCCCTCCTGCTGCGCTTGCGGCAGTCGTTTCAACATGCTCTTCAACAGCAAAAGCAGGTCGCTTTGGCTTGCGGCTCATTCGCAATCTCCAGAAGTCGGGATTCGCCTTTCGGCCTTACAACTCCACGTGTACCTGAGTCTCGGGGCTGGTCCGGCCACCTATTTACGTGTTCGCTTCGAACGGTTCAACAGCAGCTTCAGCCACCTTTCTCAGTGGCGGCTCGTCCACGGCATATGAGCCGGAGCTTCCCTGGAACGCCCCCGGCCAGCCGCCGTGCTGCTCGATGACCTCGTCGATCTCCTTCATCAGGCGGATGGTCTCGGCGAGGGCGACGACGATCTTCTGGTAGTGGGCGATGTCGTCCTTCGAGAGCGTGCGGCCCTTGCGGTCCTTGAGCCACTTCTCGCAGACCTGGTAGCCGCCGATGTGGAAGTTCCACACGTCCTCGGGCACGCCCTGGAAGCCGGTGGTCTGCGCCTTGTCGATCCAGACGGTGTTCTTGGACCACGAGACCTTCTCGACCTCGGGGTTCCGGCCGCCGATGAACTCGGTGATGGGCTTGGTCGAGCTTGGGCGATTCCAGCAGGTGCAGGGCGACGAGTTCGCCGCCGAGCCGGGCCAGCGCGCGGAACAGCTCCAGGTTCCCGGTCAACGGCAGGCGCGGGAAATCGATCTTCAGAAACTCCGCGTAGCGGCTCCGGTAGCCGGGACTGTGAAACACCGCGTAGGCGTAGTGGAAGATGTCTTCGGGCGTCAGACTCGCTGCGGCAAGCCGTGCGCGCCAGCGTCGCTGATGCCGAATGCCGTCATGAACCAGCGTCGAGAAACTGCGCTGTCAGATTCGGCTCGCCGTCCGTCTGCCAAACAGACGTCATCCGTCGCATCATCTGCGTAGAGGTAAAGCGGAAACAGTACTGCGTCGTTTGATTCGACGAGACAGCATCGTCTCGACTGATCGACGTCGTGACAAAGACAGTGCGTCGAACGTCGTCCGACGCTTCGTCTGCGCTGACAATCAAGCCGAGGTTCCGGTCCGAGACATGTGCCGCATGACCTCGGCAGGCTGCGCAGTCGAACACGATGTCGCGGTGTAGTAGATGCACCGCGATAGTCGAATGGGCGATACAGCAAGGCTTGACATGACGCTTGTCAGTCGCAACTTGCTTGCCGTGCCGCGTCGCGACGTCGCCATCTGCGCATGTCATCGATCGCCGAACGTCTCGCAGTCACTTCGCATCGTCGCAGACTTGGAGTCGAAGAACTCCGCATCGCGTCCAGCAATCTCGCGTCGTCGAAATCAATGACGAAATCGTCGCGGTGCGCGTGACATGCCAGCACCGTTGATCGGCAAGATCTCGTTGATGCGACGCAACTTGCTCATACTCGCCTCGCAGTCCGTCGTCTCGCGGCACGAACGAAGTAGTACGGCGGCTCAGGCGTCAATGCGCACGCAGTCTGACGTGTCGGACACTCGTGCTGAGCAGCCAGCGTACTTTCGCTTCGCGCGTGCCCCACAGGTCGGCGTGCGTGACAGCGCTGCGTCGATGCGCTGCGATCGCGCGTCGCAGAAGCGACGATCGCGACGCCCTGCTGAATGTCGAAGACGTTCTCGTCTGCGGAGCCGTCGGGCGACTGCTCCTTCTTGTTCGCATTGCCGTGCAGATCGAGCACGCAGATGCGCGTGAAACGTCGTCAGCAGATGCTGCCGCATGCCGCGGAAGGTCGGGTTGTCGAGATAGCCGTGATTGGTGATGAAGCCGAAGATCGCCGACATGCGTGCTGTCGATGCAGTCACTGCGCGAAGCCGAATGAACTTCACGTAGTCGTCTTGAAGCCACTCGAGCTTCGCTTTCACTCGAGCGCTGCGCCATCAACATGCTTGTAGTCATCGATCAGATCGCGCGATCCATGTCGCTCATGTTCGCCGAGATGCCCGAATACGGCGGATTGCCGATGACGACGGTGAACCGCTTGCTGCCGCTTGATCTCGTTCACCGCCTGCGGCTTCGTGCGCGAGCGCCGGGATCGCGAACTCGAATGCGCCCGAGAAGTCCTGCGCCGGCTCCAGCGCGTTCGTCAGGTAGACCCGCGCCCGCTCGTCGCTGCCGAAGCGGTAGCCGGTCTCGTAGAGCTTGAGCCCGATCTTCAGGTGCGCGATGGCGTAGGGCGCCATCAGCAGCTCGTAGCCGTGCAGGCGCGGCAGCAGGTGCTTCGGCACGTACTCGTTCCAGAGCGCGTCGATCTTCTTCTCGCCGTGGCCCTGCGCCTTCCACTTGGCGACCAGCGTCTTGTGGATGAGGTCGATGACCTCGACGAGGAAGGTGCCGGTGCCGGTGGCCGGGTCGAGGATCTGGACGAAGGCCTGGTCGGGTGAGACGCCCTCGGGGATCTTCAGGTCCTTGTGGCGCTTCGCCATCTCGCCCCAGGTGGTCGTGTCGGCGAGGCCGTCGTCGAGGCCGAACTCGGTGCGCAGCAGCTCGTCCACCGAGCGCACGATGTAGGAGACGACCGGGCGCGGGGTGTAGAAGACGCCGCGCTGCATCCGCTTCTTGGCGTCGTACTCCTTGAGGAAGAGCTCGTAGAAGTGGATGACCGGGTCTTCCTGCGGGTTCCGGTCGCCGAAGTCGCGGACGACGGCCTCCATGTTGGCGTCGTCGAGCAGCTCGACGACCTCGCTGACGCCCAGCTCGTCGAAGTCGATGCCCGGCCCGCCCGCCTTGCCGCGCCGCCCGCCGACCTTGAGGAAGGTCTCCATCAGCTCGCGCAGGAACGGGTTGGTGCGCATGTGGGCGGCGAAGTCGTCGGCCGTCTTCTTGTGCGGGTCGGCGATGCGCGCCGAGAGCAGGCCGTAGGCGATGGTCTGCGCGTACATGTCGGCGAAGCCGTCGGCGTCGAGGTCGTGGACCAGCGCCTCCTGGAACGCCTTCATCAGCTTGGTGAGCGGGCCGCTGTCGGTCTCGATGGCGAGCGCGGTCTTGATGCGGTCGCGGATGGCGCGGGCCAGCTCGGCCAGCCGGATCGAGAGCTCCTTCGAGGTGGTGATGACCTCGCGGTGGCGCAGGGTGAAGGCGGCGCGCCAGCTGCTCGCGCCAGGCCTCGACGTCGGCCTCGTCGTCGGGCCAGGCGAGGTGCTCGGTCAGCTCGCGTGGCGACGGCGTCGAGGTGCAGCGCCGTGTCGCGGTTGTCCCAGCCGAGCACCTTGAGGGTCGGCAGGTCGCTGCCGTCCTGCGGCCTGCGAGAAGTGGGCGAAGCTGATCTGGCGCTCGTCGCCCTCGCCGTAGTTGGAGACGAAGAGCAGGTCGTCCGCGGCCCAGGCGGCGCGCTCGGCGCTGTTGGCGGAGGCGCGCTTCTTGAGCGCCACCTGGCTCAGGATGCGGCGCAGCGCGACGACCGGGAGCCGCTTCGGCTCGAACTTGACGAAGAAGATGCCCCAGGGCTGGTTCGGCGACGAGCGGGCGCAGGCGCTTGATCTCCTGGATCTTGGCCGCGTTCTTCGCGTCGATGCCGAGCTCTTCGGGCGTGTAGTCGAAGGTCAGGTCCTCGAAGTCGTCGCCGCTCGATCGGCCAGCCCATCTCGTCGCGCAGGTAGGCGACGAGCTGGTCGAAGCGCTTGATGCTCGGCGAGCTCGGCGCGGTGGTCGGTCGGCATCGGCTCAGCCCTCGTTCAGTTCCATCCAGCACTTGAGCGCCGGCTTGACGCCCGACGGGCGCATCGACCCGCTTCAGGTAGGTGTTCTTGATGTGCTTCTCGACCTTGTCGCGGATCTCGACGAGGGTCTTCTCCTCGGTCGTGCACTTGCGCGGCGTGTCTGGGCTTGGAGCGGATGCTGGCGACGATCTCGCCGGGCTCCTCGAGGATCGCGTCGCGGTCGAGGTCGTAGAGATACCAGCGGGTCGTGCCGGCCTCCTCGGTGAACTCGCCCGCCTCCTTGTCGAGCGCCGGGAGCGCGTAGCAGAAGAAGACGCCGCGGGCGCCCTTGGCCAGGCGCTTGCGGCCGCTGAAGATGGCGCCCGGGCAAGCCGCTTGAGGCGCGCCTCCAGCTCGGGGTCGTCCTGCAGCAGCGCCTGGTACTCGAGGTGCATCTCCTCGACGGCGGTCTTCGTGCCCTCGTAGGCGTGGTTGAACTCCTTGAGCGCCTCGTAGTCGTCCTCGGGCGTCAGCAGCTTCTTGCCCTCGATGCCGAGCGTCTTGGAGATGAGCAGGGTCTTCTGCGTGACCTTGCGTGTAGAGCGTGAGGATCGCGTTCAGCTCGTCGGGCGGCAGGAAGTTCCAGAAGCTGACCTTGCCGCGCGACGCGGCGACCTCCGGATGGTCGGCGACGAGCCGCTCCTCGACCTCCGGGTTCATGCGCCGGTCGACGCGGCCGATGCGCTGCATCAGGCGCACCGGGTTCCAGTGGATGTCGTAGTTGATCATCCGCGAGGCGTCCTGGAGGTTGAGGCCTTCGGAGAGGACATCGGTGGAGATGAGGACGCGGATCTCCGTGCGGCCCTGCTCCGCGAGCTGCCGCCGAGGACGTGCCGTTGTAGTAGGGCGAGAAGCGCTGGATGACGTCGGCGCGGTTGCCCTTGGTGGCGCTGTCGACCTGCGCGACGCCCTCGATGCCGGCCTTGTCGAGCTGGCGCTTGAGGTAGCGGGCGGTGTCGGCGAACTCGGTGAAGATGAGGACCTTCTGGCCGGCCAGCTCCTTGGACTTGAGCAGGCGGATGAGCTTCTGGAGCTTGTCGTCGTGCTTGGGCTCGAACTTCCGGGCCTCGTCGAGGAACTGCACGATCTGGTCGAGGTCGAGGAAGGTCTCCGCCATCATCTCGGCGACGTCGTACTCCTCGCGGTCGAGGCGCTCGACGGCGTCGAGCATCTCCTGCGGCACGATGTCCTCGTCCTCGGCCTCGTCGCCGTCCTCGCCCCAGAAGTCGAGCTGGCGCTGCGCGGCGTAGCCGAGGATCTCGGCGTTCTGCGCCTTCCAGCGCTCGAGCCGCTTCTTCTCGGCGTCGGTCTCGCTGTGGACCTCGAGGAAGGCGAGGAGCTTCTGCAGCAGCCGGTCGCAGGACAGCTCGAAGGCGGCGACCGAGCTCTCGAACCGCTTGAGGAAGTTGGTGCGGATCAGGCCGACGACCTGCTTCTGCCGGTTCTCCTCGAACGGATCGATGCTCTTGTCCGGCCCCTTGTACCAGGCCAGCGGGTAGTACATCGGCAGGGTGAAGAGCGGGTTCTTGCGCTGTGAAGGCCTTCTCGAACATGTCGAGCAGGCGGCCGTAGGTCTTGCGGATCGAGTACTCGGCGACCTGCGGGGCGCTTGCGCTCCGGGAAGACCGCGGCCTTGCCGGTCTCGCGGATCTGGCTCTCGCGCGCGTAGGCGCGGCTGCGCTGGACGACGAGGTGCCGGAAGATCGCGTCGGTGGCGAGGATCTCCTGCGCCTCGGCCATGTGCTCGGCGACGTCGGTCAGCGTCGTGCCCGACGCTGCTTGCGCAGCGCCTTCTCCATCTGGTTGAAGTGCGCGCGCAGGTTGTTGACGCCGAGCGTCCGGGCGAAGTACGCCTCGTCGCGCCGCGTGAACAGCTCGGCCATGTGCCGGAAGTCGCTCAGCCGGTTGTTGATCGGCGTGGCGGTGAGCATGAAGAGCGTCTTCGGCCGCTCCGCGTTGTCGAGCAGGTCGAAGAGCCGGTAGTAGCGCGACGGCTCGATCCCCTTCCTCGCGTCGCCCCGCCGGCCCGGGTTGCGGAAGTGGTGGGCCTCGTCGATGACGACGACGTCGGCCAGCTCGGCGATGCGCTGGAACCGCTCCGGGAAGTCGCCCTTGCGGCCGAGGTCGGTGTGGCTGAAGACGGCGAGGTTGCTGAAGTCCGCGCTGCCGCCGACGCCGCCGATGTGCGGCAGCCACTCGCGCAGGTGCGGCTCCCAGACGCCCTCCTTCGCCGCCTTCGGCGCGAACAGCACGACGCGCTTGCCCTCGTGCAGGACGAGCCGCTCGATCAGCATCAGGCCGACGAAGGTCTTGCCGAGACCGACGCCGTCGCAGAGGAACGCGCCGCCGTGCTGGCGGGCGATCTTCATCAGCGCCCAGTAGGCCTCCTTCTGGTAGCGGTCGAGCCGCGGGAACATCTTCGAGCGGCGTCTCGTCCCACTCGGTCGCGGTCAGCTCGTGGCCGCGGAAGAACTCCTGCAGCGCCTTGGCGTAGACGTCGAACGGGCGTGTAGAGCTGGGTGTGGCGCTGCGATGGTCTCGATGACCGCGTCGGTGACCTCGCTGCGCCTCGTCCCAGTGCTGCCTCGAACCACTCCTGGAGCTGCGCGACCTCGCGGGCGCTCTGGATCTGGATGTTGAGCTCGACGTTCTTGGTGAGGCCCGGGCGCGGTGAAGTTGCTCGAGCCGACCAGCGCCTGCGAGCCGACCACTTCGAGCTTCGCGTGGGTGATGTACGCCTTGGCGTGGAACTTGTCCTTGTCGTAGACGCGGCACTCGATCTGGCCGCGAGCGGAGCGCCTCGAGGATCGCCGGCACGCCGTGCAGGAACGGGTTGGCCTCCTTGTCGGCCTCGATGCTCCCGTCGAGGATCTGCGACGCGCCCGCGCGCGCACGGCCTCGAGCAGCGCCTTGCGGGTGCGGTGCGTCGTCTCGGCGCCCATCAGGATGCGGATCTTCTCGAGCTGCTGCCACTTGCCGTCGAGGGCGAGCAGGGCGCCGATCTCGAAGTAGCCGGTGGCGATGTCGAACGCCTTGGCGATGCCGGACCACTCCTCGAGGTAGCGGAGGCCGGTCCAGCCGGAGACGCTGTTGTCGACGATGAAGAGGTCGCGGCCGGTCTTGCTGGTGCGCTTGGGCACTAAGTAGACCCCTCGGTCACTGGGATGAAACGCTCCGGGCGGGACGCCGGTCTCCGCCTAGTTCAGCAGATGATCGCGCAGATCGATCTTCTCCACCAGGCCGTTCGGGAACCGGAAGGCCAGAGCCCGGTCATCGAACTTGGCGGACGTGGCACTGATAATCGCGTCGTGGTTGGGACAGATCACGACAAGATTACGACTGACCGGCTCCCCTCCGCTCGCCAACGGGGTCAAGCGAGTATCGGCGTACGGCGTCCCGTACCGGGGACGGAAGTCATGCCGGCAGATCTGACATCTGTTGGTCGTATAGGAGCTTCAGCGCATCGCCGAGCCATGGATCGGAGAGCCTCCGCTCATGTTCTCTCACCCTGCCAGTCCGAACAGGTGCAAGTCGGACTATCCGGTCGTAATTGCGAATACTCAGCAGCAGATCCTGCACCGACGCGATCCCCGGCAGCTCGGCCGGATCCAAGCCACCCTTGAGGAAAGGACGAATGCGGGCGGCGTCACGGGGTTCGATGTACATCGGGTTCGCCTGTCCGCCATAGTTGCGACTGGGCCCAGGTTCTCGAGGCTGAACGGGATGGTGGGTACCGTCTCGGAGCAGTGGAGGATGTACCGCCAGGTCTTGCCGGCGTTGGGCCAGTGGGTGCGGCTCAGCTCACCGGTGGGGTCATCTATGGCCCGCTCGAAAAGGAGCGCGAATTCGACCCGCGACCCCAGCTTCCCGAGACCCTTGGCATCCTCCTTGACGAGCTGCAGCAGGAGCTCCTCTCCCGGCTTCAGGGGTGGGTTCCTGGGCAGGCCCTCAACGGCAAAGAGCGAGGTCCGGATGCACTCCTCAATCTGAGAGAATTGAACGTTCAGCCGGCGCATGCATCCCTCGCTGGCAGGGCGTGACGGGTTGTACGGTCAGTCACTTTGGAACAGCCGGGGGAGGGCTCGCCGCGCCAATGACTCATGCTGGCCAATTCCGGGCAGCGGCGACTGATGACTCTCGCAGGGTGTCCTCAATCCCCCTCCATGACGCTAGCGAATGAACCGGCGGCGGGGGTCCGCCGGTTCAGCGAATCTATTCCCGACCTTTGACACCGGTAAGGGGGGCCACCTCGCGTGCTGTCTGGCCTAACTCACTCCCCCTGCCCCCCCTCCCCCTCCTCACCTTCCCCACATACCCGCTCCGCCCCCGCGACTCGGCCACCCCCATCGCCATCAGGTACTTCCGGTCTTCCGCGTGGTACCGCCGCTCCTCCAGCCGCTCCGCCTCCGCCGCCAGGTCGCCCCGAAGCTCGGCGACGGCCGGGTCGGAAGCAGCATACGGATCCAGCCACACACACGCCTCACGGAGCGTCGCCGCGGCGCCGTCCAGGTCCCCTTCGTCCGCCTTCCGCACCGCCTCGCCGCGGGCCTTGGCCGCCTCGAAGCCCAGGAAGGTCTTCTCCACCTGCGGCTCCGGGTGGTCCCGCCCGTCCAGGTTGGCCTCCACCGCCAGGGTGACCGTCCGCTGCTCGATGCCGTGCTCCGTCACCGCGTCACTCCGGATGATCAGGTCCACCAGGTGGGCCGAGCCCAGGAGTGCGACGTCCTCCACATGCAGCCGGAACCCCAGCGCCGAGCGGCGAGCTGCCGTAGAGGTCTCCCAGCGTCACCCGCCAGCCGCCCGCCGGGGTCTCCGCCATGGGGTAGGCCTGCAGCAGGCTCACCCCGGCCACCCTGGGGCTCGCCGGCCGCACCTCGATCTCCACGTTCTGCGCCACCAGGCTCACCAGCCCCTCGATCTCCTCCCCGAAGATCCCCGCCATCTGGTCGCTGCTCTCCACGTACCAGAAGTTGCCCCGCCCCGCCATCGCCATGGCCGCGAGCAGGTCCTCGTTGAACCCGGGCCCGAAGCCGATGCAGGTGGTCGAGACCCGCTGCGCCGCCGAGTCGGCCGCGAGGCCGGCCAGCTGGGTGGGATCCACCACGCCGGCGTTGGCCTGGCCGTCGGTGAGCAGCACCACCCGGTTGGTGCCGTCCACCAGCCCCTCGCCCACCTGCCGCCGGCCCATCAGCCAGCCGCCGGAGAGGTTGGTGGAGCCGCCGGCGCGGATGGCGCGGATGGCCTCCGCGGCGCTTGGACGATTGGGCGATTGGGCGATCGGGGAGGCGGGGCCGAAGACGGTCTTCACCTCATCGTCGAAGGCCACCACGGTCAGCCGGTCCTCCGCCCCCAGGAACCCCGCGAACTTGAGCGCCGCCTGCTTGGCCGCCCGGAGCGGCTCGCCCGACATGGAGCCGGAGCGGTCCAGCACCAGGGCCACGTTGATGGGGGAGCGGCGCTTGGGCGCCTCGCCGGAGAGGGTGACCAGCACCCCCACCTGGTGGGCGTTCTGGGTGGTGAGGACGCGGGTGGACAGCTGGACGGCAGTCTTCATGGACCCCTCCGGGTTCGGGAGGCCGTGAAGATGGGAGGGGGGTGTGACAGTGGGCGGCTCGGCGACTCGGCGACTCGGCGACTCGGCGCTTCGTTGTTCGCGAGCCAGGAGGGGCGCCGCGGAGGGGGAGGGTCGGAAGGCGCGTAGGCGCGAGACGGACCAACTCCCCCGGGCACCCGCGCCTCCAGCGCCTGGAGGCCCTTCCCCTCCGTGGCAACCCGACCCACAAACCGTGGCCTCCAGCGCCTGGAGACCCTTCCCCTCCGTGGAAACCCGACCCACAAACCGTGGCCTCCAGCGCCTGGAGACCCTCTCCCTCCGCGGCGGCCTGCCAACATCGCGTTTCTTGATCCACCCGCCCGCGATTCCGGGTAGGTCGAGCGGCACCGGCCCAGCCACCTTGGCGTCATGCCGCCCCGTTGCGCCCCTCCTGCCGCCGAGCGTACCGTATGGGCATGCCGATGCCGTCGCACACCTACTGGACCGCGGACCTCGTGCGAGACCTGCCCGAGGACGGCAACCGCTACGAGCTGGTCCGGGGCGAGCTGATGATGACCCCCGCCCCGCGGCGCCGTCACCAGGACGTCCTGCGTGAACTGGTCGTGGCGCTGGCGGGCTACCTCCGGACCGAGCCGGTGGGCCAGCTCTACTTCTCCCCCGCCGATATCTCCTGGGGCCCCGACACGCTCCTCCAGCCCGATCTCTTCGTGGTTCCGGCGGCGGAGGCAGGCGGCGAGCAGTGGTCGGAGATTCGCCATCTTCTCCTCGTGGCCGAGATTCTCAGCCCGGGAACCGCCCGGCAGGACCGCTTCCAGAAGCGCCGGCGCTACCAGGAGGCCGGCGTCCCGTTGTACTGGATCGTGGATCCCGACGGCCACACAGTGGAGATCTGGACCCCGTCGGACCTCTTCCCCGCCATCGAACGCGAGCGCCTTCGCTGGCAGCCTGAAGGCGCCGGGAGCGAGTGCGTCATTGAGTTGGGGGTGCTTTTCGGAGAGTGACGGACCGATTCAGCGAACCCAAGGTCGCGTCAGGAGGGCCGCCGCGGAGGGAGAGGGTCGGAAGGCGCGTAGGCGCGCGATCAGGAAGACCTCACGCCGACGCAGCTCCGGCTGCTCCGGCGGCTGGTCAGGGAGGAACTCGGATGAACCCGACCGATTTCAAGAAGCTCACCACCAGCATCAAGCAGGCCGGGAAGATCCGGCGAGGCCTACGGCGGCCTGCGCGGGTGACCATCTTCCAGCCAGCCGATGTGCGAAGTATCCGCGAGAAGCTGGACGTGACCCAGGCCGAGTTCGCGTTGATGATCGGCGTGAGCCTGGCCACGCTCCGGAACTGGGAGCAGGGCCGCCGGGTCCCGGACGGTCCGGCCCGCGCCCTCCTCCGGGTGGCCGCCGCGAACCCAAGAGCGGTCGTCGAAGCGCTGAGCGCGTGACCGTAGGGGACGCCGCGGAGGGGGAGGGTCGGAAGGCCTCTACATCCCGCTCGACCAGCCCCCGGGCAGCTGTCGCACCCCGCCGGTACCTTGGGCGGGTCATCCACCTGAGAGTCACCATGTCATACATCCGCCCCACCATTCGCCTCCTGCCCCTGCTGCTGCTTGGCGCCTGCCAGAGCACCACCGAGCCGGCGGGCCCCGCGTTCCTGAGGACCACTGAGTCGTGGCTGGGCCACAGGGCGCTGCCGGTGGGGGTCCGCGCCGCCGCCGTCACCGCCACGGCCTCCGAGATCTACGTGCTGGCCGGGGATGCGGGGTCGAGCAGCCTCACCAGCCTGACGCGGATCTATACCCCATCCACCCAGCGCTGGCGGCTGGGGCCCGCACTCCCGGCGCCGCGCGACTTCGCCATGGCGGCGACACTGAGCGACGGGGTGCACTTCCTGGGCGGGGTCGGTCCTTCGGGGCTGGCGGCAGAGCATTGGCGACTCGACGCGGCGACCCGGACCTGGGTGCCGCGCGCACCGGTGCCGGTCCTGGTGGACGCCGCGGTCAGCAGGGTCGTGAACAACCGGCTGTACCTCATTGGCGGCGGGTCCGCCGCCGGGCCCAGCGCCGCGGTCCAGATCTACAACCCAGAGACCGATAGCTGGAGCAGCGGCGCCCCGATGCCCACCGCACGACTCAGCACCGCGAGCGGCGTGGTCGGCCGCCGGATTCTGGTTGCCGGCGGGCAGACGGCGGGGATCGGCACCACGGATGCATTCGAGATCTACGATCCCGCCCTCGACCGCTGGAGCAGCCTGCCTTCGCTCCCCGATCCGCGCGAGGCCCTGGGTGGCGGCCGGATCGCCGACGGGTTCTGCATCTTCGGCGGGCGGCTGGCGAACGCTTCGCCGTCCGGCGACGCCATCGCCAGCACCTGGTGCTTCAGCCCGCACGGCGAGCGGTGGACCCAGGGGCCGGACATGCGGACGCCGAGGGTTGAGGTCGCGGCGATCGAATTCGGGGGACGTATCTACGCGATCGGAGGCCGGACGGCGGCGAGCTTCGCGGTGGGGACGAACGAGAGTTACCGGTAACAGGCGCGCGGACATCGGGCCTGGCGCCCCACGGCGGCCCGCCATCCGGCCCGCGCTGCTTCGGTCCAGTCGGCGGGAATACGGTTACCCGGGCAAGCATGGAAGGGGGAGGATTGCACGCCTCCCCCCGAGCCGGGTGGCCATGCCGGAGATCTGTCGGTTCCTGGGTATCGTCATCTACATGTACTGGGACGATCACCCTCCGCCCCACTTCCATGCCACCTACACAGAGCACGAGGCGAAGGTAGGCATCTCGCCCGTGTCACTGCTTGCCGGTCGCTTGCCGCCGCGGGTGCTGGCGCTTATCGTCGAATGGGCCAGCCGACACGAGGCGGAGCTGCTGGCAAACTGGGCTCGGCTGGCGCGCAACGAGCCACCGGTCCGCATTCCGCCGCTGGAGTGAGCAGTGCTTCCCCTCTTTCCACGTGTGACTGACGTTGCGGTGCTACCCCCGTATGGCCTGGCCCTCCAATTCGCGGACGGGACCCGGGGAGTCGTGGACTGCTCCGACCTGATCCTCCGGGAGGACGCCGGCGTCTTCGCGGCGCTCCGCGAGCCCGCCGAATTCGCCAAGGTCTACGTCCACCCCGAGGCACACACCGTGGCCTGGCCACACGATCTGGACCTTTGCCCGGACGTCCTCTACGCGCGGGCCCATTCCATCCCGATCCCGGAGGAGTGAGGCGGCGACTCGGCGACTCGGCGACTCGGCGACTCGGCGACTCGGCGACTCGGCGACTCGGCGACTCGGTCCACGATAAGGAGGGACGCCGCGGAGGGGGAGGGTCGGAAGGCGCGTAGGCGCGAGACGGACCCACTCCCCCGGGCACCCGCGCCTTCAGCGCCTGGAGACCCTCTCTCTCCGTGGCGGCCCGACCAGCCAACGTGGCCTCCAGCGCCCAGAGACCCCTCCTCCTCCGTGGCGGCCCGATCAACCAAACGTGGCCTCCAGCGCCTGGAGACCCCTCTCCCTCCGTGGCGGACTGACCTACCAACGCGGCCTCGGTGGCCGCCCGCCTACTCGTCCTCTTCCTCCGACTCCACCGGATACTTCACGTTGAGATACCGCTCGATCCCCTGGGCGATCAGCCCGCCCAGCTCCGGGTAGATCTCGCTCTCGACCGTCATGAACTCGGCGACCGTCTGCCGGTCATCGCCAGCCTCGATGCCCGAATTGAGGCTGTAGGCGATGAACCCCGGGCCCTCGCCCTCCGACTCCCGGATGCTCCAGAGCATCCGGACCATGGCGCCAAGCGAGAGCGGCCGGGTCGAGGTCCGGGGCGACAGGGCCAGGGTGTGATACTCGGGATACTCGTCCACCACCCGGTAGTGGATACGGCCGGCGCGCCGGGCCCGGATACTGATCACGTCGCTGAGCATGGTCTTGAGCTGAATCCTCGCGATCTCCACTTCCCCCGGCAGGTAGCTGGCTAGGTACTCGCCCCCCATGAAGGAGGGGTGGATGCGGCTCCAGGCGCGGCGCTCGTCGTTTGGGAGCTCGTCGCGCATGAGCTCGTCTACCAGGGCGTCCGGGGCGCCGCCCTGCAGCGCGTTTCGTAGGGCGCGCCGGCGCACCGCGCCCTTCACGTTCACGACGATGGCGGAGATCGGGTTGGTGAGGTCCCAGTAGCTGGTGGGACGCCAGGCGAGCGACTGCGGCCGGATGCTGCGGGACTTGCGAGGCATGATGCCTCCTGTGGTGCAGGTGAACCTCTTTAGTGGGGATTCTTTAGCGTCGCGCCACAAGCTGGCTCCTCAAATCGCGACGTACGGCGTCTGTGCTGCCCGGCGGGTGCCGGTGGTGGAGTTCCCTCCTGTCACAAGGATACACCGGGGGTGTGACACCGGGCCATGAGACGGTGGGGCGGCGCCATGGCGCTACTCTCGGCCTGCCTCAGCCTCCGCCAGGCGCCGTAAGGCGCGCCCTTCCGCATGAATCGGGTAACGGCGCCCGCGGCGGTTCTGCCCATCGTCGGGCATGCCTTGCCGAGTCAGGAGCCGAGCGAACACATTATGGCCATGCCACTACCGGTGCCAAGCTACACCACCGACATGCTCCGCCGCTTCCCCAGGGACGGGATGCGGTACGAGCTGCTGGAGGGGGTGCTGCTGGTGACCCCCCAGCCGACGCAGGCCCATCAGGTCGTGGCCGGGCGGCTGCATCAGGCGCTGGCGCGTTACCTCGATCCGGCCGGGCTGGCGCGAATCGTCTCCCCCGGTGAAATCGAAATTCGCCCAAAGACCCTGCTCGACCCGGACATCCTGGTCTACCCCGCCAGTTATCCGCTCCGCGCCAAGTGGACCCAGATACGCGGCTGGTGGCTGGCCGTGGAGGTATTGAGCCGGTCGTCACGGGTATACGATCGGGACTTCAAGCGGGACACCTATCTGGCCCTGGGCGTGGGAGAGGTGTGGCTGGTGGACCCGCGCGACCGCGTGGTGCTGATCTCCCGACCGGACGGCACCCGGGACGAGCCGGCCCGCGAGCGGTTCCGGTGGCACCCGGTGGGCATGGCCGAGCCGCTGGCGCTGGAACTGGGGCCGGTGTTCGAGGGGGTGGAGTAGAGGAGGCCGCACTGTTTGGTCGGGCCGCGCGGCGTCCCTCCCTCTTCTCGCGTGCTAGCGGTCCTCGCCCTCCGCGGCGTCCCACCTCGGTGCGGACCTGTGCGCCGCGAGAAGCTGGACGCGACCCAGGCCGAATTCGCGTTGATGACCGGCGTGAGCCTCGCGACGCTCCGGAACTGGGAACAGGGCCGCCGGGTGCCGGACGCGTGCTGTCAGGAAGTGCGCTGGGAGCGGTGCTTCCGCGCCGAGGAGCGACGCGTGCGTGGGCTGAGGCCGGCGAGGACCCGCAAGGCCGCGTTCACTGTCGCCGAATCGGGGAACAGCTCCACCAAATCGGCGTCCACGAGGACGATCTGCCCGCCGGCCAGCCTGCTGGTGTAGGGATTTCGGCGTCCGGGGCGGAAGTCGTATTGGGGCAGGATTTCGTCGCGGGCAGAACGAGCCCCGCGCGCCTGGCGCCTAGCGGCTGGTTTCTTCATAGTCGGTGCGTTCGCGCGAGTGGCGGTTCGAGCGCTGATGAGGTGAATGCGATCACCTCGTTCAGAAGACATAACGACGAGCAGCCTTCCATGCAGGGAGAGCCCGAGAAAAACCAGGCGCTCCTCGCCAATGGAATGCCGAGGATCGGAGATAACGCGGGCATGCGGGTCCAGAAAGACGGTGACCGCCTCGCCGAAGTCCACGCCATGCTTGACCAGATTTGCTGCGGCGTTGCGCCGATCCCACTCGAACGCCGGGTCCATGGAGCAAGATACGAACCCGTCAAGAGCACAAAAACGCGGGAGGGCTACTCGCGCCGCCACGGAGGCCGCACTGTTGGTCGGGACGCCACGAAGGGGGAGGGTCTCCAGGCGCTGGAGGCGCGGGTGCCCGGGAGAGTTGGTCCGTCTCGCGCCTACGCGCCTTCCGACCCTCCCCCTCCATGGCGTCCCTCGTTGTTGCGCACGTTGCCCTTCGCCCAACCGCCTACCCCACCATCCCCTTCACGAACTCCCGCATCCCCTCCGGCGCCAATACCTCCGCCTCCGCGCCGTACTGCAGCACCTCGCGCGCCAGCCACCGGGGGTCGGCGACCGGGAGTTCAACCACATAGCGGCCATCCGGGCCGTCGGCGCCGGCGGGATAGCGCTCCCGCACCCAGCGGGCGACCGTGCGCCGAAGGCGATGCGGGCCCGGGGCGCGCCGTCGGCCTCGAGCAGGTCGCCGGGAGACTTGACCCGGGCCAGCTCCGGTCTCGGCGTGAAGCCATCGCCCAGTTCGGTGGCCTCGAGGATCCGCTCCACCCGGAAGGTGCGCCGCCCCAGCGCCTTCTCACACCAGGCCACCAGGTACCATGCGCCGCCGGCCTCCACCACCTGGTGCACGTGCACGACCCGGCGCGACGGCTCGCCGCTGCTGGCGGCGTAGTGGATCGCCAGCCTCTTGTGCTCATCCCGCGCGCCGCGCGCGAGCGCCAGCAGCCGAGCCACCCCCTCGCCCGGCGTGGGGCCGAGCGCCCAGGTGCGTTCCACCTCTCGGCTGTCGGGCTGGGTGGCGAACTCCTGGCCCAGCCGAGCGGCGAGGTCCCGGCCGCCGCGAGTCCCGCTCAGACCGAGTATCAGGGTGAGCGTTTCGTCCCGGCTCAGCCGGAAGGGCCGGCGGAAGGCGCCTCGGCTCCCCAGGGTGAACCCGCCGTGGGTGATCGACACGCTGAGGCTCCCCAGCCAGGGCTTGTAGCTCTCGGTCAGGTCGAGCAGGACCTTGAGGTCTCCCTTCAGCACCGCCTCGGACGTGCCGAGCTTCCGCGCCGCGGCGGCGTAGCGGATGGGGTGGCCGTTGTCACGCTGCGACATCATCGCCACCAGCGAGACGAGCCGCTGCACCTGGGTGTGCGCGAATTCTGCCATCAGCGGTAGACCGCGCGGAGGCGTTCGCGTTCGGCGGCGAGGCGGGAGGCGAGGTCGGCGGGTTCGAGGATCTCGGCCTGGGCGCCGAGCGGGAGGAGCCAGCGGATGAAGGCGTCGGGGGCGCGGACGTCGAACTCGAGCAGCGCGCCCCCTTCCCCGTCCACCGCTTCGATCACCCGTCCCAGCTCCTCGGCCAGGAGCCAGCGGGAGTGGGGGAAGCCGACGCGGACCCGGGCGGTCACCGCCGGCGCCTCGGAGAGTTCCCAGGGGGAGCGGTCGAGGTAGTCCTGGATGGAGAACTCCGGCGGCACGGTGAACCGCTTCCCGGCGATCAGCTCCGCGCTCCGCATCCGGTCCACCCGGAACACCCGGATCGCGTCCCGTTCTGGCGCCCGGGCGATGCAGTACCAGTGGCCCCAGGCCAGCATCAGCCCGTAGGGCTCGATGACCCGTTCTTCTTCCTTGTCTCGCCCGATGGTGTAGTAGCGGCAGGTGACCGGGGTGCGGTTCTCCACCCCGTCGCGGAGCACGGCGAACACCTTCTCGAACCCGGGATTGACCGGCTGGGCCAGGCCGACCTCGTCGGCGGCGGAGGCCACGCCGGGCAGGTCGAACGACAGCTTCCGGAGCGCCGACTGGGCGGAGGCGCCGAGCGGGGTGTCGCCCAGGGCGAGCACCCGTTCGGCGGCGCGGCGGAGCACGCTGAACTCCTCCGGCTTGAGCGCCACCCGGGGGAGCGCGTAGGGCCGGGCCGGTTCCTCTGCGACGGTGGCCAGCTCGAGGTAGGGGAGGTAGAGATCGCGGGCGCGGAGCTGGTAGGCGTCCACGGCGCTGGCGGTGTGTCCGGCGACGACCCGCTGGGGCCCGGGCTCGATGACGATGCCCAGGTCGCGGAGCTCGCTCTTGTCGCGTTCAAACTTCCGGCGGACAGATTCCTTGGCCGTTTCAGTCCCGCCGATCCACTCGGCGCGGTAGTCCTCCACCTCGCTCAGGATGGTCTCGCGGGGGACCGGGTAGCGGCGGTCGAGCAGGAAGGCGAGGAGGTTGAGCCAGCGCTCGGTCTTGGTGACCCGTCGCGGGGTGCCGGCCTGCCGGCGGGGCTTGGGAGACATGGGGATAGGATACAGCGGGGGTGGGACGGTGGGGAGGAGGGGGGGCGGGAGGGTCCTAGAGCTCGCCAGCCTTCCGCGCATCCTCGTGCTCGAAGGCAGTCGCCATCCGCTCCATCTCCGCCTTCTTGAACCCCAGCTTCGCGGCGGTCTTCCGCCAACCCGCTGTCGCCCGACCGACCTCTCGAGCGATGGCCTTGGCGTCGGGCGGACTGAGTGCGAAATCACCGGCCACTTCGAGCGCCATCTCCAGAGACGCCGTTGGATCGTGGTCGATCGTGATGGTGGTGCTGAGCATCCTGGGCCGGATGTCGACGGGGACAGGGTTCAAGTCGAAGGCGGGAGACAACCGCCACCCGCGCGGCCCAGCGTACAGCACACCATGATTCCGGAGGTGGTCATCGGTATTGGAGGCCAGGATGTTGAACACCATTCGGCGCCACAGTTCGGGCAGGTCTTCCGCGACCGCGGCTCCATGCTGCCTGAGTGCTTCCGCGATCTCGGGATAGCTCCAGGTCTCGCCGTCGGTCGCGCCGAGCAGGCTCATTGCGGAGAGAAAGGGAATGCGTTCTGCGCCTGTTCGATCGAATCGATCAAGCAGGAGGACCCTGCGTCCTGCAACGTCTTCCAACCGCCACTTCGTCACTTTCACACCTGCTTTCGCGGCCAGGGAGAGTGCCACGGCCTCCCATCCGATGACGTTGTACAGGTCCTTTTGGGACGGGAACTTCGCGATGTGGAGCCTGCCCCTGTGCCGCACGGAGGCCTTGGGTCGAGCCCCGCCGAGCGACGAGCCAGGTGCCAGGAGCAGGCGGATGTCGTCGGCAGTTTCCTTCCCGTCCTCTACCCTGGCGCTGGCGTCCAGCAGGCGTGACAGCGCGATGAGCGGCGGGACGGGATCCTTGCCGCCATCGGCGAGAAAGGGGGTGTCGGCTGACCTCCTGAAGCGCAACGCCCCTGGGCGGACCTCGTCGGTCACGCCGAGGAGATAGTCGACTTCTCCGAGCGTCCTTTGCGTTCGCTTCTCTGCCCGGGCCCGACGCCGCTCGGCGCGATTGATCAGGTTCCTTCCCCAGCGATCCGGGGCTGAATCTCCGAGTGCCCCGAAGAGGGCCCGTCCCGCCTGGGTGTGGTGCGGCGCTGGGCCGAGGGTGAGCCCTGGCTCGAGGGCGAATCGCTCCGGGTGCTGAAGCCAGCCATCGGCGTAGATGAAGCTGGCCCCCTCGCGTCCTTTCGAGGCTCGGGTGTGCAGGTGGCCGACGAGGACCGGGGTGCCATGGAGGTCGACGTGGACCTCCACCGTTTGCTCGGTCATCTGGCTTTGCCCTTGGGGACCGGAAGCCGGATGCGTTCGGGGAGCTGTTCTCCTCCGAGGGCCAGTCCCACGCTGTCCTGGCCGGGGTCTGCGACCAGCGCCAGCCGATCTACCAGGCCGAGAACGAAGAGCACGGTGGCGTAGATCCCGAGTGAGACGCCGGGATCGCCGCGTTCAACCTTCATGAGGGTGACGCGGGTGATCAGGGCCCGGTCTGCCACCGTCTCCATGGGGAGGCGGCGGCGGCGGCGGGCGTCGCGGATGTCGGCGCCGAGTTTGGCGAGGGCGCGGCGGACGGCGGAGGGGAGCGGCGGGGAGGTTCTCGGCATGAGGACAAATGTATATTACCGCTTACATTAGGTCAATTAGTGTATAAGATAACATACATTACCGGGATCTCAGGGCGTGCCAGAGCTTGGGAGGCTTGGGGATAGGATGCAGCGGGTGGGGCACCCTCGGAGATTCCTTGATGGAGTTGTAGCTTGGAGCGTTTCCCTCAACAGGAGAGTGACCAGTGGACCTGCACCGCGTGCCGCTCGACGAGTGGCCGGATGAGGCGTTCCTCGCCTTGCATGCAATGGCCTGCCAGGCTCAGATCCCGTATTCGGCGCCGGGAAACCGAGAGGCGTTCGCGGCGGTCAACCGGGAGTATCGAAGGAGGATGGCGATGAGATACGACCCGCCGGCAGGCGGGTGAAGTTAGAGGCGTCGCGCACCCCCCTATGAGAGGGGGCTATCCCACCCTCGCCTCATACTCCGTTGGATCCAGGACACATGTCCGGTCCAGCGCCCCGGGCAACGTGAACAACCTTGGACCCTTCTGGAACCGGAATAGACGGTAGAGGTGATATGCCCGCTGGTGTTCCCGGGAGATTCGCACCTCATTCCTCGTGACGTAGAATGGCGTCTCTTTCCCTTGTTTCGTGGTCTTTACCTCGACCAAGCGATCGGATCCATCCTTCTCGAAAGAGCGAATGTCGAAACCGAGGTGATCTCCTACAGTGTCGCTGACCCACTCGATGCGGTCGGCCAGACTTTCCTTGCCAGCCTGGAGTAGCCTGGCACGCTCAAATTGGAGCACCCACTTCTCTCCGTCCCGTCCCTGACCAGCATTCGAGGCCTCAAGTGCCAGGTAGTTGACTCTAGGGGGTGTCCGTCGTCTCTCACGACCACGATCGAGATAGGGTGTCCTCCGGCGTGGATTCGGTGGATCCTCTAGGGCGGCAAGAAAATCTTCAAAAGAAGCTGGGATGATCGGCTGAGACGCCGCAGTCTCTGCGTCCCTCTTGAAAAGAGCGAGCAGAAGGTGGTCGCCGGCGACCTGTGCTTCAACAACGTCGAACAGAAGGTCCTGATAGTTCCCGAGGGGCTTGTAGCCAGGGATGTATTGACATTCCTGCTCGATCAGGATCGCGCTGATGTTCTGGTGCTTCCGCTCGACCGAACCGTGGCTGCGTCCGTTAAGCACCCGTCGCAGATTCCGGTTGTGCTCAGCCTTGTTGTACGGCTCATCTCGTAGCTCAAGCACCAGCATCTCGCGGTAGTCCGCAACCGTGGCCTCGACCTCAGCGCGGCTCCAGTTACCGGGCACGAGCAACCTCCCCCTGCAGGCCAATCCGCCGGGCGCTGTGTCGTGTGATGGTGTGATACGCTGTCGACAGTCGCATTGGATGCGGTGACACAGGCCTTGAGGGCGCAGGCAGCCACAGGGCCTATTCTGGCTCCTAGGGAGGCGACGCGCCAGGTGCGACACCCGAGCCCCCCTGGCGCCCGTTGACGCCCGGATGACCCAGGAGCGCTGCCGTGAGCACCGATCCGCCCAGGCGCCATCAGGCGGCATTGGATAAACCCAAGACTTAGGTTATTATCGTCATGCCCACGGCGCTGCAGTGGTGATCATCCGACTCGGCACTGGGGCCGAGCCACCCGGCATCTGGGCGGTGTACAATATGCAGGATCGCGATGTGGTCCGGGCATTCCGGATCGTGGAGCAGCACCTGGAACGAATTCGGCTGGCATGGAGGGAGCTGCATGGCTAGACAACGGACAGATAGTGCCATCCTGGCGCAGATCCCGGCGGCCCGACGGCGGGCCCGGCGGGCCCAGATGTCGCAGCCCCACGCGATTGCCGCGCGCTTCGAGCGAAACGGGCGCCGGCTGCATGTCACCCTGTCCAACGGCGCCGCCCTCGTGATTCCGGTCCAGCTGATCGCATCCCTTCGGGATGCGACCGATCAGGCGCTCGCCACCGTGTCGGTCGGCGCCGCCGGGATCGGGCTCCATTGGGAGGGGCTGGATGAGGACCTCACCATCGCGGGGCTCGCGAAGATCGTCCTGGGCACCCGAACCCTGTTCCGGGCCTCGGGATCCGCGGGCGGGGCCTCGCGAACCCCCGCAAAGATCCGCGCAGCGCGCCGCAACGGGCGGAAAGGCGGGCGACCACGCAAGGCCGCACTCTAGAGAGCCAACCCCTTCTTGCCCCCTCCCCCACCCCGCCGTACCCTATCCCCGCATGCAGACCCCCCTCACCCCGCTCGCCTTTGCCCAGCGGGCCCGGTCCCTCTACGGCGACCGCGAGGCCGTCGTCGACGGCGACCAGCGCTGGAGCTACACCCAGTTCTTCGACCGCTCGCGACCGCTGGTCCGCCGCCCTCCAGCGACTCGGCGTCGCCCCCGGCGACCGGGTGGCCTACATCGCCCCCAACACCCACGCCCATCTTGAGGCCTTCTACGCCGTCCCCCAGATCGGCGCGGTGCTGGTGCCGCTCAACTACCGCCTCCTCCCCGCCGACTGGGTCTACATGATCAATCACTCCGGGAGCCGAGTGCTGTGCGTGCACGCCGACTACCTCGAGCTGGTGGACACCGTCCGCCACGAGATGCCGGCGGTGGAGCACTTCGTGGCGCTAGAGGGCGGGGGGAAGGGCTGGCTGGAGTACGAGCAGCTGCTGCGGGAGGCGACCCCCACGCCGGTGCGTCACGACACCCAGGAGCAGGACCTGCTCACCATCAACTACACCAGCGGGACGACGTCCAAGCCCAAGGGGGTGATGATCACCCACCGGAACGCCTGGATGAACTCCATCGGCGTGCTGGTGCACCACCCGATGACCTGCTGCCGATCGCTACCTGTGGACCCTGCCGATGTTCCACGCCAACGGCTGGACCTTCGTGTGGACGGTCACCGCCGTCGGCGGCACCCACATCTGCGCCCGGAAGGCCGACGCCCCCACGGTCTACCCCCTGCTGAGCACGGAGCGGGTGACGATGTTCTGCGCCGCCCCCACGGTGCTGATCAACATCCTGAACGCGCCCGAGGAGCTCCGCCGCGCCGCGCCACGCGGCGTCCGGCTCTTCGCCGCCGGCGCCGCCCCCGCCGCCCATACCATCGAACGGGTGGAGCAGGAACTCGGCTGGACCGTCACCCAGGTGTACGGCCTCACCGAGACCTCACCGCTCATCACCATCTGCGAGCCTCGCCCCGAACACGCCGCGCTCTCCCCGGCCGAACGGGCCCGGATCAAGGCGCGCCAGGGCGTCGCCGATCATCGCCGCCGGGGAGATCCGGGTGGTGGACGAGCGGGGCGTGGACGTGCCCCGCGACGGGACCACGATCGGCGAGATCCTCTCCCGCGGCAACCTGGTGATGGAGGGCTACTACCGCGATCCCGAGGCCACGGCACGCGCCATCGTGGACGGCTGGTTCCACACCGGCGACGCCGCGGTGGTGCACCCCGATGGGTACCTCGAGATCCGCGACCGGCTCAAGGACGTGATCATCAGCGGCGGCGAGAATATTTCCTCGATCGAGGTCGAAGGGGTGCTGCTCCGCCACCCCGCGATCCAGGAGGTGGCGGTGGTGGGCCTGCCGCACGAGAAGTGGGGCGAAGCGCCCCACGCCTTCGTGGTGCTCAAGCCCGGGGCAAGCCTGACCGAGGAGGAGCTGCGCGGCTTCGCGCGGGAGCGGCTGGCCGGGTTCAAGGTGCCCAAGGGGGCGACGTTCGTTTCCGAACTCCCCAAGACGGCGACCGGCAAGATCCAGAAGTACGTGCTCCGGGGCGGGCGGTCGGCGGTGACCGCGCAGTAGGAGCGCCTGGATGCCAGTTGGGTCGGGCACCGGACGCGCCCCCTCACCCCTCCGCCAACCCCCTCAACCTCTCCATCAACCGTACCGTCGCCCAGGTGTCCCGCTCGCAGTAGTCCAGCAGGTCCCGCCGGAGCTGGTCCCGCTCCGCCACCGGAATCTTCTGCGCCACGAACAGCAACCGGGCGATCTCCACGCTCGCCAGCATCCCGTCCACGATCACCAGGTCATTGTACGTCAGCTCCGGTACCAGCGGCGTCAGGATGTACTTGAGGCTGAAGCTGCCCCGGAAATCGGGGTGATAGACGTTGTTCCGGATCACCGGCAACAGATCGGTCAGCTTCGCCAGCAACTCGCCCAGCGGCTCCGCCAGGTCCGGCACCAGGGTCTGCAGCTCCTTGATCCGGGTCGCCTCGAAGGAGGAGTAGACGACGATCCGCCTGGCGCCGGCGGTGGCCTTGATCATCTCCTCCGCCAGGGTCCGGCGCGGATCGCTGGCCCCCTCCGCCAGCCAGCCGACATGCTTGTACGTCCCGTCCGGCAACTCCTGGTGATAACTGAACTGCGCCGCCGCCTGCCCCCACGGCGCCAACCCATCCCACACCGGCACCGCTCGGCTCACGGTCTCGAAATCGAGGAAGCCGAGCGGGCCCTCGAACGGCTCCAGCGCCTTCCCCAGCCCCGGCTCCACGATGAGCCGGTTCTCCTTGAGCGCCCGGATCTGCCGCTGGGCCGCGTCAGGCAGCTTCTTGCCCGCCGGGATGTCGGGGATCCGGTGCACCCCGCTGGCCAGGTAGCTGGCCGTGGTCTTGGGCCCGGCGTTGTACAGCGTCGAGATGTGCTGGTTGTCGTCCGGCCAGCACCTGTTATGGAAACGGGCACTCCCTCGGCTCGAAACAGTGCAGCCCGATCTTCCGCTTGGGAAGGTCCCCCGCCAGGACCTCGAGCTGCTCCTGCACCATCCCGGGGATCAGGGGGAGGAATCTCTCCACCAGCTCGGTCACGTCCGCCCGCACCAGCAGGCTGCCCTGCCCCGGGTGCCGATAGTCCCGGTTGAGGTGCATGATCTCCACCGCGCCGACCACGAGCCCCGCCTCCCGCACCACCCAGGTCTGGATGGCCGCGTCAGGGATGTGCTCGTCCTTGACCTTGGTGGAGGACTTGACCTCGATCAGCGTGAAGCCAGCATCGGTGCGCTGCAGCACGTCCACCATCACATGGACGTTGCCCGCCAGGAAGCTGGCCTCGAACACCGCCGGCGCCCCCGCGTCGAGCGCCGCCTGTGTGGCCGCGATACGCTCGTCCACCGCGGTGTGGGGCAGGTCGATCAGCACCCCGCCCGGGAACAGCCGCCTGGCCAGCTCGCCCACCACCTGGCCCTGGTCGAAGAGGTCCTGCAGCACCTTGTCCGGCTGCAGCTCCTCGGCCTCGGGCTCGTGCGCCTTCCACCAGAGCAGCTTGGGGCACTGCCACCCGGCGACGAATCTGGACTTCGAGAGCCGGGTGTGTGGGGCCATGCGGGCGGTCCGGTGGAGAGTGTGGCCGGACGGAATCGCCCGGGCCAGATGTCATGGTAACCGCGGGGTGGGACAGCGGTAGGGGTGGGACAGCAGTAGGGGTCGGGAGGCAGGGGCGTCGCGGCGAGAGGGGCACCGCGACGCTGAGCGACTCAGACCGGGGAGGACCAGGCAGACAGGAACTCGCGCCGACTTGATGCGGTAGTGCGGCGAATTGGTGGGCGGCAGCGGGGCGTCCATATAGATTAGATCCTGAATCGGCCACCGGGAGGGCTCAATGAAGTACAAGGTCGCACTGCACCGCTCAGAGGAAGGCTATAGCGTCTCCGTGCCCGGGCTCCCGGGATGCTGGTCCCAGGGGGCCACGGAGCAGGAAGCCGTCGAAAACATTCGAGACGCGATTCGCGAATTCCTCTCCGTCGCGGAGCAGCTTGCCGGCGCGGAGGTGCGGGAAGTCGACGTCGCGGTCTGAACGTGCCGAAACTGCCCGACATCAATCACCTCGATGCGGTCCGGGCGCTTGAAAGGGCGGGTTTTGGCGTCGTCCGACAGAGCAGACACATCGTAATGACAAACGGCATCCGCATCCTCACCATTCCGCGGCACAACCCAGTCAACGCCTTCACCATGGGCGGAATAGTCCGAGACGCCGGACTGACGGTCGAGGAGTTCAAGAAGCTCCTCTAGAGCCACCCCGCCCGCGCGCCCCCGGTCCGTGTGTGGCCAGGCCCGGGCGCGGGTGCCCGGGGCACGGTGGAGTACCATCAAGACAGATACACCGGTAGCGGCGGGGCGAAGGGGCGGAGGGGGGAGGATATTACCCATCCCCCCCCACCCTCCCTACGGCCGCGTATACTGGGTCTTCCGCCGTCCCGTCGTATCCACCGACCAGCGCGGCAACGCCCTGGCATCCCCCACCAGCCGTCTCGGCACGCCTCCCGGCAGCACCACGGTCGGCTGCGTGCCGATGTTGAAGGGGTCCGCCTGGGTCACGTCCACCTGGTATCCCAGATCCTCGATCGACCGGATGGAGGTCGCGCTGAGCGGCCGGAGCGCACCGCTGATGAAGCCGGTCATCACCTCGCTCCGGAAGATCGTCTCCTCCCAGTGCGAGTCCCGGGTCCCGTCACCGTTGGAGCCGCTGCAGGTGCCGGTATCCTCCACCGGCACCGTGGTGGCCGTCCCGCCGCCGTTGAGCGTCGTGTAGGCCGCCACCGCCCCCGCGCCCGTGAACTGCGGCGTGTTCGACGGGCATCCGCCGGTGAGGAAGTTCAGGTTCCAGAACCCGGGGATCGGCTTCCACAGGATGCCATACCCCAGCACGTGCCCCATCTCGTGCAGCACCACATCGGCGAGGGACCCATCCGCCTCGAGCCCCGCCAGGTCCGCGACGTCGAACTGCATGATGCCGACGTAGGGCAGCAGGGTGCCGGTGTGCCGCAGGTCGCAGGGGCCCGCCGCGCCCAGGATCCCGCTGGGCCCGTCGATGGGGACGAGCTCAACGTAGATCCGGAGGTCATCCACCGTCCCGCCGATCACTTGCGGGGTGCTGGCCCCGCAGTCGGTGGTGTTGAAGGGCTGCGGGATGGTGTAGTCGGCCAGGTCCCCGGTGATCACCGCCTCCCAGCGCGCCTTGGCGGCGGCGAACGCCGCCTGCTGCGCCGGCGTCGCGCCGGCCAGGAAGACGAGGTCGATCGTGAACTGCGTCTGGAGCGATCCGGTGGCGGTGAAGGTCACCGGCGACCCCTGCAGCCCGGGTACCGTCGCCGTCAGGGTGTTGGGCCCCGGCACCGCGCCCAGCGTCCATGACCCCACCTGCGCATGGCCGTTCGCGTTCGTCTGGGCGGTGCTCCCGGTGATGCTGCCGCCCCCCGACGCCACCGCAAACGTGACCGTCACCCCGCTCACCGGGTTCCCGCTCATGTCGAAGACACTCACCGCCGGCGGCACACTGACCGCGGTGCCGACAGACCCCACCTGCCCGTCCCCCGCGGACGCCGCCATGCCGGTGGCCGGCCCCGCCACCAGCGTGACCGATTGGCCCACCAGCGCCGGCTGATTCAGCCCGCTGTACACCACGGTATAGACGCCGACCTGTCCGACGATGGTGAGGGAAGTGAAGGTGGCGACACCCTGGGCATCCGTAACCACCGCAGTCGAGCCGACCCCCACCGATCCCCTGATCCAGGATGCAGTGACAAAGATGAACGGTTCCGGTACCGCGTTCCCGAACTGATCCACCACCTGCAGCACCGGCTGCTGCGCCAGCGGTACGCCGTTCACCGCCAGCGGGCTCGGCTGGGTCAGGATGCTGAGCTTCGCGGCCGGCCCCGGGTCCCCCGTCGCGGTAAAGGTGATGGGTGACCCGGCGAGTCCCGCTGCCGCGGCCTGGAGGGTGTTGGTCCCGACGACCTGACCGAGCGTCCAGCTCAGAACCGCGGCCTCACCGCTGGCGTCGGTGGTGGCTGCTCCGCCGGTGATCCCGCCGCCGCCACCCGTGACCTGGAAGCTGACCGCGATACCGGGCACCCCGTTCCCCTCGGCGTCCGTCACCACCACCGCCGGTAGCACCGGCACGGTGGTCCCGGCCGCCAGCGACTGTCCATCGCCCCGGAATGCCGACATGGCGACCGGAGCGCCCGCGCCGAGCGCGATCGCACTGGTGGCCACGCCGGTGAGCCCCGGTGCGCTGAAGGTGAGGGTGTAGGAACCGACCAGACCGGTGATCGCCAGGCCGCTGAAGGTCGCGTTTCCGTTGGCATCGGTCACGGCGCTGGTGCCGCCGCTCGCCACGCCGTTCCCGCTGGTGACCGTCGCCGTGACGGTGACGCCGGCCTGCGGCACCGGGTTGGCCAGTTGGTCCCGGATCGCCACCACCGGCTGCACGGCGAGGCTGGCGCCGCTCGCGGCCGTGGTGGAAGGCGGCGTGGTGAGCACCAGGATATTCAGCCCTGGCGTCCCCGGCGTGGCGCTGAAGACCACCGGCGCGAGCCCGGGCACCCGCGCCTCGAGCGTGTTGAGGAGCCCCACGGTGGAGCCGAGCGTCCAGCCGCCAAGGGTCGCCTGACCGAGCGCGTCGGTCTGCTGGGAGGAGCCGTTAAGCGAACCGCCGCCGGCGGTGATCACGAATGCGACGCCAACGTTCGGAACGGGGTTACCACTTCCGTCCTGCACCAGCACCCTGACCGCCCCCTGCGCTGGTCCGCCCGCACCGCCAGCCAGCGTGGTGCTGCCCACCGCCGCCACGGTGGCCGGACTCCCGGCGGTCACCTGTATGGGCCCGGATACCAGGTCCGGCGCCCCGGCGACGGTGAAGGAGAGGGTCCTCGCCCCCACCGTCCCGGCGATCCCGAGTCCGGTGAAGGTCACCGAACCGCTGGCGCTCGATAGCACCGTGGCGCTTCCCACGAGCGACCCGCCGCCCGTGGCGATCGCCGCCGTCACCTGGATCCCGGCCTGGGGGCGCGGGTTCCCGAACGCGTCCTGGATCTCGAGGACCGGCGCCGTGGGAAAGGCCGCCCCGGAGGGCGTGGTGGTGCCGGGCGGGGTCAGGAACGCGAGGGCGGCGCGCGGACCGGCGGTGGCGGTGGCGGTGAAGATCAGGGCGGGGAGGTCGCCCACCGTCGCCACGAGCTGGTGGGCACCCGCCGCGGTCGGCAGGGTCCAGCTCCCCACGGTGGCGATGCCGTTCTGGTCGGAGGTGGCGTTTCCGCCGGTCACACTGCCGTTCCCCGGCTGGGCCACGAACGCCACGGTCACGCCGGGGAGCGGGGCTCCATCCTGATCCCGCACCAGCACCGCCGGCGGCACGGTCACCGCGGCCCCCACCGCGATGGACTGGTTGTTGCCGGCCGCCACCGCGAGGGACGAGGGCCTCGGGTTCGAGGGCCCTGACCCGCCGTCACCCCCGCTGCATGCGGCGCCCAGGCCGAAGGCGGCAAGGGCAACCAGGCGTGCGCGGGGAGTCATGGAGGTGGGCATGGCTGCAATAACATGCAGGCCGCCCGGGCCTGACACAACTCCCCGACGACGCCAATGCCCGCCCTGCAACGTGTGCGGCAGGAAACCGGAAGGCCGCAAGGTGGGCGCAGGGGCCGCCCGCCCCCGCGCGGCCTAGTCCACCCGGACGTCGAAGCTGCCGACCACCGCCAGGTTCCCCACCGCCGAGCCGAGCGGCACCAGGTCCGCATCGAACGTCCCGGCCACCCGGCCGTTGCCGATACTGGTGACGATCACGGTCCCGGTTGCCCCGGTGCTGGTGATCCAGGAATCACCGGTCGGGAAATCGAGTACGCTGATGCTCATCTCGGTGCCCAGGGTGTAGGTCCCCGGGACGGTCACCTGCGTGGTAGTGGAGATGCTGACGGACTTGGTTACGGTCGTCCCGCCGAGCACGAAGGCCCCGGCCGCGAGGTCGCCCAGTCCAACCACCGTGGCGGCGTTGAAGGCGGTGGTGCCCAGGGTTCCGCCCACGGTGCTGCCGTGGTTGTTCGGCGGCACCGCCGTGAAGCCGCCGGGCAGGGTGATATCAAAGGTGCCGTTGGTGACCGTCAGCGAGGCCCCCGGCCCCGGCATGAGATCGGCGGTGAAGGAAAAGGTGCCCACCATGCGAGTGGCGGTGAGGGTGGTGATGGTCAAGGTGCCGGCGGCGCCAGTGAGCGGGACCCCGTAGAGATTCACCGTGGCGCCCGACACGGTCGTGATACCGCCGGTGCCCCCCGCCGAGGTGCCGATGTTGATGCCGATCGGGTAGGTGCCGGGGGCGCCGATGAAGGCGACGCTGAGGAAGAGAGTCTTGTAGTTGGTCGGGGAGACCAGGTCCACCCCGCTGATGATCAGCGATCCGGGGACGCCGGGGTTGCCGGTGACGCCGAAGCCGGTGGTGTCGGCCGCCCAGGGCTGGCCGTTGATATTGGCGGTAAAGGCCGCCTTTCCCCCGCCGCCCGGGCCGAGCGCGCCGCCGCCACCACCGCCGCAGGCGGCCAGGAGGACGCCGAGAACAACACCGAAGGTGCGCCGGGAGGTGTTTCGCATGGCCAGACTCCTTGTTCCTGGGGTCGCCGTGAGCGGCGTCGGGGGACCCGGGACCCGCCTGGTATCGCCGCGGTGGGAAGGGTGACGTCCAACCAGCGATGCGCAGAATGGGGGCAGGAACCGTCATGGCCGGGGCGGGAGGCGCCACGAGCCCGACGATTGACGGACGCCGGACGCCGGACGCCGGACGCCGGACGGCAGGAGGGTCACCTGCGGCGTTTCGCTATGGGGGGCCAGGGAGCTATTGGGTGGGGCCGGGCTGGCGGAGTCGCTGCTGGCCTCGCCGAGGCTGGTCTACACGGGTTACTGGCTGCCGGACGGCAGCGGGCTGGTGCAGCGCAACCCCGCCACCCGCATCATGGTGATCCAGAACCTGCCGGCGCTGGTGGCCCGGCTCCGCGACGCGCGCGATTAATCGCGGGGGTCGGTCGGGCCACCATGGAGGAGGAGGACGAGGCTGCACATGATGCGTGCTAGGCGCGTTCCGACGACGCCTCGAATCCCTTGACCTGGCGTTCGATTTCGTCCTGCGCCTGGCCGTAGCGCACCTGCAGCGTACCGATGAGCTGGTCGCGCTTGCCGGCGATCACATCGAGATCGTCGTTGGTGAGCTTGCCCCACTGCTCCTGGACCTTGCCGCGAAGCTGCTTCCACTCACCCTTCAGCTGATTCTCCATTGTCCGGCTCCATGTCGGTGTAGGCCTTCGTGCCGCGATCGCGAGTCCGTCGACGGCCAAGTCAAGGTGACCATTCCGCCAAGGAGCCGCAATCGCTCGTTAGGATGGGTTTCGAGGGGGTGTGCGTGGGGCCGCACCGCTCGGCAGAGGCACCACCGGCCCGGCTATCCACCCTCCGAGCGATGGCGCCCGGTGGCCTCCCAGCCTATCAGTTCGTGCCACGACGGGGAGAGGGCACTCTCCAGTGCGCCCTCGCTCGACGTTGCGCCGCGTCCCCTGCGCTCCTGGCTCTCATGCACGCTTTCCCGATTCTCACCGCGCCGGCCATTGTGATCGCCTTGTTAGGCGGTCCGGCGACGCCCCTGCCGGCACAGGACCTCGCGGGGGACACCCTGCATCTTTCCCTGGCCGACGTGCTGACCCGGATGCGCGAGGAGCACCCGATATGGAGAGCAGGATCGGCGAAGGTGCTCGCGGCAAAGTCCCGGGCGTCCGAGCGAAGCAGCATGCCCAACCCGAGACTCAGCATCGCGCCCGCGGCGCTCACCGAAGTGCGACTCCAGCTGCTGCAGCCGCTCCGGTGGCCGTGGGAGGGGTCGGCGCTCAGGGGAGTCGGTGCCCGGGACGTGGCCGCGGCCACCGCGGATGCGGAAGCGGACCGTCGCGCCGTCATGCTCGAGGCCGCACAGCTTTTTGCCGACGGACTGCGCAGTACCCGAGCCCTCGTCCTGGCCATGGAAGCCGAGAGCCTGGCGCAGCACACCGTGGACGAGGTGGCCCCAGGAAAGGGGCCGGACCAGGGCGCCGATCTCGCCGGTCTGCAGACATTGGTGAGCCTCGATGAGGCACGCCGGGCCGGCGTGCGGGCGCAGCTGCAGCACACCGTCATCCAGGCGCGTCTCGCCGTGGTGCTCGGCCGGGAATCCGGAACCGCTATCAGCTTCGAGGGCGAGCTGGCCGACATTGCGCCGCTTACCTCGCCCGGCGGCGCGCTGGCGAGCGCCCTGGCCACCGACCCCAAGTCCACCCGGCTGGAACACGAAGCCGAACGCGCCGAACAGGAGGCCCGGCTGGCCCGGGCACGCCGCTGGCCAGCGTTCGAACTCGGCCCGGCACTCACCGTCGGCGACAAGAATCGCCTCGGGGTTGCGGTCGGCGTCAATCTCCCGGTGTGGAACCGGCAGCGCGACGCGATTCGTGCGGCCCACGCCGAGCGCGACACCGCCGTCGCGCGCTCGGATCTGCGGCATCGCGAACTCTCGGCGCTGGTGACCGAGGCGCTGGTGACCCTCACCCGCACCGAGACCGAGCTGGGCCTGTTGCGCGACGGGGGTCTGGCCCGTGCCGCCCGGGCCCACCGGCTGGCCGAGCAGGCGGCACCGCAACGAGGGGCGTATGTGCTGGCGTGGCTGGCGGCACGGGCCGCATACCTCCACGCGCGGGATGCCGAACTCGACCTCGAGTGGCAGGCAGCTTCGGCCCGCCTGCTGCTTCGAAGCCTGACCGGCAGCCTGATCATGGAGGAGCAGTAGGTTCGGTGCCCCGGCTCCGCGACGCACCCAGCCGCAGCCGGTGAGAGGAGCCGGCGGCCCTCGCGCCACCGCGCGGGCGCCACCATCTTCCTCTCCGTGACCGATCCCCTCGACCGACTCCGCACCGCCCTGGCAGACCGCTATCGCATCGAGCGGGAGCTGGGCCAGGGCGGCATGGCCACGGTGTACCTGGCGCAGGACCTCAAGCACCGCCGGCAGGTGGCGCTCAAGGTGCTCAGGCCCGAACTGGCCCAGGCTCTCGGCCCCGAGCGGTTCATCCGTGAGATCACCATCGCCGCCGGGCTGTCCCACCCCCACATCCTGCCGCTCTTCGATTCTGGAATAGCCCACGTCCCGGACGCTGCCGCCGGTGCCGGCCCCGAGGCCGAGTCGCCGAGTCGCCGAGTCGCCGAGTACCTCTACTACGTGATGCCGTTTGTCCCGGGACACTCGCTCCGGGAAAAACTGACTCGCGAGGGTGAGCTGCCCATCGCCGAGGCGGTGCGCATCCTCCGGGACGTGGCGGATGCGCTGGCCTACGCCCACCGGCAGGGAGTGGTGCACCGGGACATCAAGCCCGAGAACGTGATGCTGTCGGACCGGCACGCGCTGATCGCCGATTTCGGCGTGGCCAAGGCGGTGAGCGAAGCCGGCGGCGAACGCCTCACCACCGCCGGCGTCGCACTCGGCACCCCGGCCTACATGGCGCCGGAACAGGCCGCCGCCGACCCCCACACCGACCACCGGGCCGATATCTACGCCTTCGGGGTGGTGGCCTACGAACTCCTCGCCGGACGGCCCCCGTTCACCGCCCCCACCGCCCAGGCGCTGCTCGCCGCCCAGGTGACGATGGCCCCGGACCCGGTCACCAAGTACCGGGCCAGCATCCCGCCGGCACTCGCGACCCTGGTGATGCGCTGCCTGGAGAAGCGCCCCGCCGATCGCCCCCAGAAGCTGGACGAACTGATCCCCCAGCTGGAGGCGGCGCTCACCCCGGGCGGCGGCAGCACCCCGGCCGCCGGGGTGCCATCGGCTTCCCTGGTGTCCTCCCGAGGCCGGCGGATCGGGCTGGTCGCCGTGGCGGTGATCGCGCTCGTGGTGCTGGGCGGGGTGCTGCTGGGCCCCCGTCCGTTAGGCACCGGGTCACCCCCGACCTCCGCGGCGGTGCTGCCGTTCTCGGACCTGAGCCCCGGGCACGACCAGGCCTATTTCAGCGACGGCCTGGCCGAGGAGCTGACCACCACGCTGGCGCGGATCCCCGGCCTCCGGGTGGCGGCGCGATCGTCCGCGTTCCGGTTCCGGGACTCCGCCGACGTGCGCGAGGTGGGCCGGCAGCTCGGCGTGGGCGCGGTGCTGGCGGGATCGGTGCGGCGGAGCGGGAATCGGCTCCGGGTGAGCGCCCAGCTGGTGGATGCCCGGACCGGCTACGAGATCTGGTCCGAGATCTACGACCGGGACATGGCCGACCTCTTCCAGGTGCAGGAGGAGATCGCCCGGGCCATCGGGGCAGCGCTCCAGATCCGGCTGGCCGGCGCGACGGACACCGCCCTGCACCAGCGCCAGACCAGCGACCTGGAGGCCTACGATCTCTACCTCAAGGGCCGCTTCGCCTGGAATCAGCGCACCGCCGCCTCGCTGCCGGAGGCGGTGCGCTACTTCGAGCAGGCCACCGCCCGCGACTCCCTGATGAGCCAGGCCTGGGCGGGGCTGGCCGACGCCTACGTGCTGCTCCCGATCTATACCGGCACCGCCCCGGCCACCGCCTGGCCGAAGGGCAAGGCGGCGGCGCTCCGGGCGATCGCGCTGGACAAGGGCAGTGCGGAGGCGCACACCTCGCTGGCCTACGGCACGATGATGTACGAGTGGGACTGGGCCGAGGCGGCGCGGGGCTTCCAGCGGGCGATCGCGGCCGACTCTATCTACCCCACCGCGCATCACTGGTACGCCGACTTCCTGGCCGGCCGGGACCGGAACGAGGAGGCGCTGGTCCACATGCTCCGGGCCCGGGAGCTGGATCCGCTGTCGCGGATCATCGGCGGCGAGGTGGCCTGGATCTACTCGTCACTGCACCGGCCGGACGAAGCCGACTCGGCGGTCGCCCGGGTGCTCCGGCTGGACCCCAGCTACGCCGAGAGCTACTTCATCCTGGGAGTGGTCCGGATGGAACAGCGGCGCTACGCGGAGGCGATCACGGCGCTGAATCGCGCGCGCGAATTGGGCGGGGAGTTCGGACACGGCTCGGCGACGCTGGTGGCGGCATACGCCCGCTCGGGCGACCGGGCCAGCGCCACGGCGCTGCTGGACTCGCTCATCGTGCGGGCCCGGACGGAGTACGTCTCGCCGCTGGTGTTCGCGATCGCCTACGCCAACCTCGGCGACCTCGACCGCGCCTTCCAGGCGCTGGAACGCGGGGTCCGGGAACGGGACCCGCTCATGACGGAGAACTTCTTCGAGGTGCAACTGAACCCGCTGGTGGGCGATCCGCGCTACGTGCGGATCGCCGCGATGCTCCGGGGCGGGGAGTAGCGCCGGAGCACCGGGACAGGGCTGCTACCGCGCCACCAGGTACTGCCGTACGGTCCGAGCCCGGCTGAACTTCGGAAGCGTGTCCTGGACCACCTCGGCGGTGATCGCTACGTCGGCGCCGCTGCTGCAGGCCGCGGGCACCGGGCCGCTCACCCACGCCGCCACACCCCTGTCCTCGAGCTGCCAGACGCTCCCCGAATGCGGGCGTGAACCCAGCGCCACTGCCGGGGCCGCAGGATCGAGGCACCGCCCCGCCACCACCACCGTCTCGCCGACCGTGGCCTGCATGGTCACGACCTGACGCACCGTCGCCGGCGCCGGCGCCGGGCCGCTGTTGACGGCCGGCTGGCACGCCGCCACCCCCAGCAGGAGCAGCGCGGCCTTCTGGATTCCTGACATTTCTCACCCCCACACCGTTGTAGGAAGACTTCGCCTCGGCGAGACCGTACGGAAGCGGGGCGTGGGGCGTTTCATGATGGATCGTGCGGTACTAACTGGTGTGATGACAGCAACTTGGAGTTCGAGCGCGGAGGTTCCCAGCGCAGATTCTCTCGCCCGAGCCTTTCTCGATGGGGGGGGAGCGGCGGCGGCCGGCGGCGAGGGCCCAAACGACAAAACGGCCGGCGCAGTTGCGCCGGCCATTGCCCCTCCTGGGTTCGACGCGCAGCGCGGGCCCCCAAAACAAAGGCCCGGGGTAACCACCCCGGCCATTGCCCCTCCTGGGCTTGAGCCGCAGGGCCAGCACCAGACAGACGCGTCTTGTGGCACGATCACCTTATTATGCCGAGGGTCCGCAGGGCCCGAGGAATCCCTCAAGGTACGGATCGGACGGCGAGCCCGCTGGCTGCAGGAGATCGTGCTCTGTCCGGAGGTCTTTCCCATTGTGGCCTGAATCGTCAGGTCGGAGGTGACAGGTGGATCAATCCAAGCGGCACGCAGTCCGGTTCCTGAAGAAGGAGATCGAGACCTACAGGGCACTCGCCCTTTTCCTGTCGAAAGCAGACATCAAGAGGCACGCGCTGGTGCGGGGCAAGGGGAATTACACCCGGCCGGCCTACTTCAAGGAGCGGATGCGAGAGGCCAGAAAGCTCATCAGGGAACTCAGCAAGCCAAGCTAGCTCTGCGGCGGGCGGCGTCCGCCCCTACGAAAGACACTCACACCGGAGCAAGCAACAGAGGGGTCAATCAACGACAAAGCTCCGCAACGGAACCCGTTGCAGAGCTTTCAGTTGCCCCTCCTGTGCTCGACGCGTCAGCGCGAGCCCCAAAACAAAGGCCCGGGGAAGTCTCCCCGGGCATTGCCCCTCCTGGGCTCGAACCAGGACTCTCCTGATCCAGAGTCAGGCGTGTTGCCAGTTACACCAAGGGGCATCAGGAGGGGGATAAACTAGCGGAGGGACTAGGGTTGCGAAACCCCCCGGCGATTCGGCGACTCGGCGGACCTCAGGCCGACATGCTTCTCACCGGCCACTGCTTGAGTCCTTCCAGCACTTCAAAGGCGATGGGGCAGAGGCCGAGGCCGACCTCGCGCTGCATGAGCTTGAGTACCTCTTCCCGACCGAGCGCCGCGCGGTAGGGTCGCGCCGCGGAGAGGGCCTCCGCCACGTCCGCGACGGCGAGGATCCGGTACAGCGGCGGCAGTTCGTTGGCGTAGAGGCCCTGGTGGTATCCGCTTCCGTCCAGCCGCTCGTGGTGCGCCGCCGCCAGCCCGGCAAAGGCGCGGAACCGGCTCACCCGCGCCAGGATCTCATGGGTGTACCCGGTGTGCTTGCGCATTGCGGCCATCTCCCGCTCGGTGAGCCGGGCCGGCTTGTCGAGGATCAGGCTAGAGACGCCCAGCTTGCCGACGTCGTGCAGCAGCGCTGCCCGCCGGAGCACCACCAGCTCCTGCTCTGAACACCACATCCCCTCGCCGATGACCACCGCCAGCGCCGCCACACCGCTCGAATGCAGCGCGGTATAGGGGGACTTGGCGTCGATCACCCGGGCGAAGGCCTCCGCCACCTGGTCCAGCCGGCCCTCGTCCGCCTCGAGGACCCGATCCTCCGGTTCCAGATCCGGCACGTGCTCCAGCTGGTCGGTGGCGAGGAGGGTGGTCCAGAAGGCGAAGTCGTGCTCGAAGCTCCCCAGCACCTCCACCAGCCCCGGATCGAACCAGCTCCCGCTGCGGGAGCGAGCCACGTGGTAGGCCGTGGCCACGTCGAACCCGCTGGCAAAGACTTCCACGGTCTGGGCCAGCCCGGCGATCCGCCCGAGGAGCGAGATCTGGTCCCCCCGGCGGAAATACGGCAGCCCCGCCCCGTCCCAATGCTCGTCCAGCGACCGGATGGCCTCCTGGGTGGCCTTGGTCAGACCCAGCTTGCTGGCGATGTCCGCCCCCCGCTCGCAGCGGGTCTCGGTCATCTCCCGGCCGCTGCCCCGCTCGGTGAGCCCGATCCGGAGGGTATGGGCCGCCCGGGCCAGCGGTCCGCTGCCGTCCCGGGACATGTAATAGGAGTACCGGGCCGAGTCGGTGGCCCGGGACCAGTCGGTGATCTTGTGGGCCCGCTTGAGGGTGAGGTCGTCGGAGCGGAAGACCCGGGCCAGGCGAGCGGCGTTGCTGGAGCAGCCCAGATCCTTCAGCAGCAGGGCGTAGAACAGTGCCGAGCGCTCGGTGGCGTCCAGATGGAGGACGCCGGCCAGCCGCATCCCGATGATGCAGGTTCGAACGGCGTGGCCCGCCGGCTGACCCTCGGTGATGTCCAGGGCGTAGGACAGGGCGGAGACGACCTCGGACAGCCGGACCGTCCCCCCGGGCTCGTGGAGATCCGGGAGGAGATGCGAATTGCCGCTGGCTAGCGCCGCGGCGGCGGCTAAGTCGTTGAAATCGGCGGTCACGGCCCGGAAAAGGGCAAGACTGGTGCCGGGGGAGACCGAGGCCGTCCCTGCTTGCCGGACCGGCCAGGGGGAGATCAGCTTTGGGCATACCCGACCCCCCGGGGGCCCCGCCTGCGGCCGTCGGCAGGCCTGCCCGATTCCACCCATCCCCAGCCCCAGGATCCGAGATGCCCGAAGCCACCCCGTTCCGGCTCGACATGATCCAGACCCTGGCGCTGGCCGCCCTGGTGCTGTTTGCGGGCTACGGCATCCGGCGCCGGGTGGGGGTGCTGGACCGGTTCAACATCCCGGCGCCTGTGGTCGGCGGGTTCCTGTTCGCGGGCCTGGCCCTGGCGCTCCGGCTCACGGGGGCGCTGCACTTCGAGTTCGACACCACCCTGCAGGCGCCGTTCATGATTGCGTTCTTCACCTGCATCGGGCTGGGAGCGAGTCTCCGTCTGCTGAAGGTGGGCGGGCCGCAGGTGGTGCTGTTCTGGGTGCTGGCGTCGGTGCTGGCGGCGCTGCAGAACGCGGTAGGGGTCGGGGTGGCGGTGGCAATGGGAGAACAGCCTATGCTCGGCCTGCTCGCAGGCTCGATCACCATGACCGGCGGGCACGGGACCGGGGCGGCGTTCGGCAAGCTGATCGAGGACCAGTACCAGTTCCAGGGTGGCCTGACCATCGCCCTGGCGGCGGCGACGTTCGGGCTGGTGTCCGGTGGCCTGATCGGGGGTCCCATCGGGACCCGGCTCATCACCCGGCTCGGACTCAAGCCGACGGCGCCGCCCGGGGGGCCGAGGCCGGTGCCGGCCGCCTCACTCGACGCCGAGATCGACACCGAGCCGCCGGGCCAGGCGCCCACCGCCTACCTGCTGCTGCAGACGCTCACCATCATCCTGGCCTGCATGTGGGCGGGCGGGCTCTTGTCGGCGTGGCTGGGGCGGTCGTTCACCCTGCCGGGGTACATCGGCGCGATGATCGTGGCGGCGCTGTTCCGCAACCTGGCCGACGCCGCCGGTGCCCGCATCTCTCCCCGGGTGGTGGACGATCTCGGCACCATCGCGCTGTCGCTGTTTCTCTCGATGGCGCTGATGTCGCTCAAGCTGTGGGAGCTGCTGGACCTCGCCCTCCCGATGCTGGCCATCCTGGCGGCACAGGTGGCGGTGATGGCGGCATTCGCCTACTGGATCACCTTCCGGGTGATGGGCCGGGATTACGAGGCGGCGGTGATGGCGGGCGGGCACTGCGGCTTCGGGCTGGGGGCGACGCCCAATGCGGTGGCCAACATGGGGGCGCTGGTGGAGCGCTTCGGCCCGGCGCCGCGGGCCTTCCTGGTGCTGCCGATGGTGGGGGCGTTTTTCATTGACTTCACCAACGCGATCATCATTACGGCGTATATCAATTTCGTGGGGCGGTGAACGGCGTCGGAGCCAGCAGCGCCAGCACCACCCCGTTGGTCCACCCGAACCCATCCTGGGCCGGGTACTCACCGCCGCCCGCCCGCCGCGCCGGATCCACCACGTCGTACTTCTCCATCATCCTGCCGCTGGCCCGATAGGTCCGCCGGTTGAGCGCCAGCCACCGGGCTCGGGCGGTATCGGCTACGGCGGCGCGATCGTAGCGGCGCAGCCCCTCGATGGTCATCCACTGGAGCGGGGGCCAGCCGTTGGGCGCGTCCCACTGCTGCCCCGAGGCGATGAGCGTGGTGACGAAGCCACCGGGCCGCAGGAAGTCGCGCACCAGGCGGTCGGCCACGGCGCGGCCCTGAGCCGGCGTGGCGATTCCGAAGAAGAGCGGCACCGCCGCCGCCAGCGTGGGGCGGTCGGTGACCCGCTCGCCGCTCCGCCAGCGGACGTCGTAGAAGAACCCGGTGGCGGAATCGTATGCCGCCGCCAGCAGACTGCGGCGCCGTTCGAACGCCGCGGCGGTGAACTGCCGGGCTACTTCCACGTCTCCCGGCCCGCCGCGGAAGCGCCGCAGGGCCGCGATGACCTGTTCGGCGTGGTGCAGGAGGCTGTTGAGGTCTACCGGCGCCAGATCGGTGGTCTCGAGGCTGCGGAGATCGGCCGGGTCGCGCAGCCAGCGGCTGGAGAAGTCCCAGCCGCTCTCGGCGGTGGCCCTGACATTACGATAGAGCGCTGCGCGCGCCTCCGCCGGCACGCGCGCACCCAGGGCATCGTCCTCGCGCCACGATTCCGGCCGCGGCTCGGCCCGGTCGTCCCAGTAGCGGTTGAGCACCGCGCCGCCGGGGAGTCGCACCACTCTCCGGTACGCCTCACCCGGCGCCAGGCGTGCGGCCCCGTCCATCCAGAAGCCGTGCTCCCGCTCCAGCGCGTCGAGGTAGACCAGGGCCCGCGCGGTATCGGTGGCCGCGGCGTAGAGGCCGACCATCGCGGCGAAGAACGGCGGCTGGCTCCGGCTGAGGTAATAGGTCCGGTTGCCGTTGGGGATGTGCCCGTAGTGCTGGATCAGCCAGGCGAAGTTGTCGAGCATGTTCTCGACGAGATCGGTCCGGCCGCTCTGCACCAGGCCGAGCATCGTGAAGTAGGAATCCCAGTAGTAGATCTCGCGGAAGCGTCCCCCGGGGACGACGTAGCGGTACGGGAGGGCGATCAGGGTGGACGGCAGATCGCTGCTCGCCACCGGCGGGCCGCGGGTGAGCACCGGCCAGAGGGCCCGGATGTGCTGTCCCATCGTCTCGGCGGTATCGCTCTGGAATCCGGAGGCGGCGGTGTCGGGAAGTTCGAAGTGCCGAGCGACGAAGCTGGCGAGATCGAAGCCGGCGCGGCTCCGCGTCTGCTGGTAGTCGGCGACGATCGCGATCGCCGGGTGCAGTGGCTGGGCATCCACGAAAGTCTTCGAGTCGGCGAAGAGGTGCGCCCGCTGCACCGCGGCGAAGAGCGGGCCGAGATCGCGATCGGGCTGGTAGGAGGCGGCGTCCCCGGCGCGCTCGGGAGCGGCGGCGGGCGGCGCGGTGTGGCAGCCGGAGAAGGCGACGGCCGTCGCCAGGACGAGACTCAGCAACCGCCAGGGTTGAGTGGAGCCGGGCATTTCCCAAGATGCACGCGCCGTCGCCACGGCCGCTACGGCCCCGGGTCGCGCAGACCGTCACGCTGTGGCTGAGTGCGCCGCCGGCCTCCTCCGGCTGCGCCTCGCCAGATCTCCTCGGGCGGTGCATCTTCCCCCGCCGTGAGCCACCCCACCGGAGATAGTCCATGAAGCTGGCGTTGCGACACGCGCTCCTCGGCATCGGCATGCTGGCCGGCACCGGCGCGGCGTGGGGCTGCGGGACCCAACCGGCCACGGCCGCGCCTGACCGGGCCGCGGCGACGGCGGCGGTGTCCGGCGTGCTCGACAGCCTGCACCACAATGCGTCGGTTGCCAACGAGGAGGCCTACTTCTCGCTGTTCGCGCCGGAGGGTGTGTTCTTCGGGACCGACGCCACCGAGCGGTGGACGGTGGCCCAGTTCCGGGCCTACGCCCATCCGTTCTTCGCACGCGGGCGGGGCTGGAGCTACGTGCTGCGGGACGGCACCCGCCACATCGAGTTCGATCCCACCGGCACCGTGGCCTGGTTCGACGAGATCCTCGACAACGCGAGCTACGGGGAGACACGGGGGACCGGGGTGATCCGCCGGGTGAACGAGGAGTGGAAGATCGCGCAGTACCACCTGACCATTCCGGTCCCCAACGCCCTGGCGGATACGCTGGTCGGGATGATCCGCGGATCGGGCAGCCGGTGAGCGGCTCCGAGCGCCTCGCCGCGGCCGTGGCCGGGCGCTACCGCATCGAGCGGGAGCTTGGGCCGGGGCGGCATGGCCACCGTGCGCGCCGTTACTCCGCCTCTCTGCCCATCCGCGCCCGGAGTTCCTGCCACCACCCAGTGACCACCACCACCTGACGCGGCACCGCACCGGTGGGCCGGCGGAGGAGCAGGAACCGCTGCCCGTCTGGGGTCACGTCCCAGGAACGGGGCGAGGACCAGTTCAGGTCGTCCGGGTACGGGCCCGCGAACAGGGTGGTCGGCGCCCCAACCTCTCCACTCGCCGGCTCGACGGTCGCTGCCATCACGCTGTCCCCCCGGCGGAAGACCAGCTCGCGCCCACCCCGAGTCCAGATCGGCTCCGAGCCGCCACCGGTGGAAACTTGCCGGCGGGCGCGGGCGGGGTCGGGGAACGACTGGATGTAGGTCTCGACCCGTCCGGTCTCATCGGAGTCGTACGCCATCCAACGATTGTCCGGCGAGAGGGCGGGATGGCCGAGCTGGAAGCCGTTGGCCAGGTACTGCCGGGCCTCGTGCGCCCCGGTGAGCGTCACGGTCCACACAGCCGACTGTCTGGGCGCGCTGAGAATGAAGGCCAGCAGCCGGCCATCGGCGGACACATCGCCGACGATCCGGTCGTGGGTGCCTCCCAGGAGCGGCTCGGGCGGCCGGCTGCCGTCGGCGTCCCGGGTAAGGAGCTCGAAGAGCGGCCGTTCGCTCATGTAGATGAGGGTCCGGCCGTCGGGGGTCCAGGCGGCCCCGAAATCCGAGGCCTCCTCCGTGGTGATCCGCTGGCGGCTGCCCCGGGCCAGGTCAATCACCCAGACATCGGTGGCACTCCGGGCGGCGGGGACGTCGAGGGAGATGCGCCGCTGGCCGGGGGCCCAGCGGGGGTTATCGAAGCGCTCGGGTGTCCCGAGGAGGACACGCTCGCGCCCCTGGCGGTCGGCCTCGACCACGACGGAGACCGCGCCACCCTGGCTGGAAGGCAGGTAGGCGAGGGTGCCTGACGGCGAGATGCCGTAGGCGGCGAACCCGTCGGAATAGTTCATCGCCACGTCGTCGACCACCACGACCGGTGCGCCGGTCACCTTGAGCGACCCCAGGTCGAATCGCACCGCCAGCACCGCCCCATCCCTGGCAAAGAGCAGGTGCCCCGACGCGGAGTAGCGGCCGATGAGGCCGCCCTCGACGAGGACCGTGCGCTTGCCGGTCTTGCGGTCGAAGACCTCGATGGTGGCGCGCGAGACCGGGGTCCGGTAGGCGGTGAAGAGCACATGCCGTCCGTCCGGCAGGATCTCGGGCCACCAGTGGGCCAGCTCGCCCGAGGCCGAATCGGGCTGGGTGAGCTCCCGCGCGTTCCCGCCCTTCTCGCTCACCTGCCAGAGGCCGCTCTGGTAGCTCGGGTTGTAGACGATGGTGCCGTCCTTCGCCCAGGAGCCACCTCCCCAACTCGCGTCGGCGAGAGTCACCGGGGTGCCGCCCTCGATGGGCAGCTTCAGGAGCTTGCCGCGGGCGGCATAGCCGATCCAGCGTCCGTCGGCGGACAGGAAGGGGCGGTTTGCGCCCTCGCCGCCGGGAATGACCGTGGCCTCGAGCCGGTCCAGCCGCCGGGCCACCAGTTCGGTGCGCCGGGCCACGACAGCCGGCACGACGACGGTGCGTCCATCGGGGGCTACCAGCACCGGGGCGGTGGCGGGGAAGGCCTGGGCCTGTTCGATCTCCGCGGCGAAGCGGGTGGTGCCGGCTCCGCCGGATCCTGCCGAGCGCCGGGCAAGCCAGAACGCGGCGACCAGCAGCACTCCAGCCAACGCCCACGGCAGCGCCCGGCCGCCAAGTGCCTGCCGCCACGCGGGCCCGCGGGCGGCGAGGGCGATGAGTCCTGGCGCCGGGGCGGGGCCGGTGGTGAGCCCGGTGGTGAGGGCACCGGCGAAGTCCGCCGCGGTCTGGAACCGATCGGCGGGGAGCTTCTCCAGCGCCCGGCGGGTGGCGGCCTCGATGCCGGAGGGAACGGTGTGTCGCTGCAGGGTGAGCGGCCGGGGCGTCTCGGTCATGACCCGGGCGACGATGGCCTGGGCGGTGGGCCCGGTGAAGGGCGGTTCTCCCACCAGCATCTCGTAGAGCACGCAGCCGAGCGCATAGACATCGGAGCGTGAGGTGATCTCCCGCTCGCCCATGGCCTGCTCGGGGCTCATGTAGGTGGGGGTGCCGAGCGACATGCCGGTCTCGGTCATCCGGGTGCCGCCGGCCTTGCTGGCGGCCAGGGCGATGCCGAAGTCGGCGACCAGGGCCCGGCCATCGTGCAGCAGGATGTTTTCCGGCTTGATGTCGCGGTGAATGACGTTGTGGCGGTGCGCGTAGTCGAGGGCGCTGGCCACTTCAGTGGCGATACGGACGGCGTCCTCGATGGGGAGCTGCTTCTCCTGGGTGAGCCGGTCGCGCAGGGATTCGCCCTCGATGAAGGGCATGACGTAGAACAGGAAGCTTCCCGCGGCACCGGAGTCGAACAGCGGCAGGATATGGGGATGCTGGAGGTTGGCGGTGGTCTTGATCTCGGAGAGGAAGCGGTCGGCACCGATCACGGCGGCCAGTTCGGGCCGGAGCACCTTCACGGCGACTCGGCGGTCGTGACGGAGGTCGTGGGCCAGGTAGACCGTGGCCATTCCGCCGGCGCCCACTTCTCCCTCGAAGCGATACCGGTCGGCGAGGGCAGCGGTAAGCGCGGTTGGAGCGTCGGTCATGACAGAGGGCTTCTTTCAAGGGAGACGCTCGGGACCCTGAGCGCCACGACGCTGACGGCGGCGGTGGACGATCAGGTCGGCAAGATGCCGGGGGTGGCCGGGGTGCGCCAGTGTTGGGGCGGTCCCAAAAAAGCAGAGTGCCCGTGCCGAGGGCACGGGCACTCCGGTGGTGCGGTCTATGGAGCTGAGGGGGATCGAACCCCTGACCTCTGCAGTGCGATTGCAGCGCTCTCCCAGCTGAGCTACAGCCCCGTTCCGAGGGACGGTAAGCTAGCGAGAGGCCGGGGGAGGGTCAACGAGGGCGATGGATCGGGCAGCGCCAGCGCGGCGGCGGCGCTCTGCCGCCGACGCGCCTTCCTTCGAGCTGCTTACATCGCCGGCGGCAGAACCACGGCGTCAATCACGTGAATCACGCCGTTGCTGGCCATGACATCGGCCGCGGTGACGTTGGCGAACTTCTCGCCCACGTGGACGGCGGTGCCGGCCAGGTGAATGCGCAGGGTGGAGCCCTGCACCGTCGCGAGCGTCACGTAGCCGTCCTTGTCCGCCCGGGCCTTGAGGTCCGTGGCGGTGATGATCCCCGGCACGACGTGGTAGGTGAGGATGCCGGCGAGCTTCGCCTTGTCCTTGAGCAGAGCGGCCACGGTGCCTTCGGGCAGCTTGCCGAACGCCTGGTCGGTCGGGGCGAAGACCGTGAACGGCCCCTTGCCGGAGAGCGTCGGGATGAGGTCCGCGGCTTCGAGCGCGGTGGCCAGCGTCTTGAACTCGCCCGCCGCCACAGCTGTCTCGACGATCGTGCCCGGTTCAGCAGTGGCCGGGGCCGACTGGGCCGAGAGCGACCCGGCGGCGAACAGCGCCAGCACGGCGCCCGCCATGGCGGCCTTGGCCACCCAGCGCCGCTGAATCGCCTGCCACTGCAATGCCTGCCAGATAGCAGCGAGCCCCACCAGACCGTATACGGCGCGGCTCAGACCAGCCCCGGCGCCGAAGAGAGTGGCGACCAGGTCCGGTCCGCCCACCGCGATGACTCCCCAATTGAGACCGCCGACCACCAGCAGTACGGCGGCGAGAACGTCCAGCTTCTTCATGGTTACAGCTCCTGGATAGAGTGTTGTGTCCAGCTTGTGTCGAACAAACTACAGCGAATGTCTTGGAATGTCAAGCTGCAGTCTAGGCAATTACCTTGACACAACTTATACAGTGAGCTACTTTGAGCCATGTCCAATCCTCATAGCAGCACGTCCGAGCAACCCCGCCACCCGGTCCGGGTCGTAGCCCAGAAGACCGGCCTGTCGAGCCATGTGCTGCGGGCGTGGGAGCGGCGCTACGGAGTGGTGTCGCCCACCCGGACGGACGGCGGCCAGCGGCTCTACTCCGATGCCGACATCGAGCGGCTGTCCCTGCTGGGCACACTAACCTCGCGCGGCGGGGCGATCAGCCAGCTGGCCGCACTGCCGCTCGCCGAGCTGAGCCGGATGAGCCAGGCGGCGCTGGCGGCCCCGGCTCGAGCCGATGGTCGAGGCGCGGATCGCTGGCGGGAGGCGGCGCACCAGGCGATCGAGACACTCGATGGCACCCGGCTCCGCCGGGAACTGAGTCGGGCCGCCATGGACCTGGGCGTGCCGCGCTTCCTTGATGAAGTGGCGAGTCCGGTGCTTCGGGAGGTGGGGGACCGCTGGCAAGCAGGGCGGCTGGGCATCGGCCACGAACATCTGGCTACCGCCGTGGTGCGCGAGGTGCTGGGGTGGGTGCGCGAGTCGGCGGAGACCTCCGGCTCGGGGCCGGTCCTGGTGGTGGCCACACCGGTCAACCAGATGCACGAAGGCGGCGCGCTGCTCGCCGCCGCCACCGCCGCCGCCGAGGGGTGGCGGGTCACCTACCTCGGCGCCAACCTGCCCAGCCCCGAGATCGCCTCGGCGGCGCTCCGGTCGGGGGCCCGGGCGGTGGCGATCAGCCTGCTCCACCCCGACGACGACCCGGACATCCCCGGACACCTCGAGGCGCTCAGGAAGGCGCTCCCCGCCGACGTGACGCTCCTGGTCGGGGGAGCGGCGGCGGAGGCCTACGCCGACGCGATCGAAGCGGCCGAAGGCGAGGTGGTCAACTCCCTCCCGGAGCTGCGCGGTGCGCTCCGCGAGCTGGCGGGTGGGCGGTGAGCGACCGCCTGATCCTGCTCACCGGCGCCACGGGGTACGTCGGCGGCCGGCTGCTCGAGGCGCTGGAAGCGGAGGGCCGCCGGGTCCGCTGCACCGCCCGGCGGCCCGAGTACCTCCGGCCCCGGGTGAAGCCCGGCACCGAGGTGGTCCACGGTGACGTGCTGGAGCCCGCCTCCCTGGCCGCCGCGCTGGCCGGCGTGGACACGGCCTACTACCTGGTGCACTCGATGGACTCGACCGAGTCCTTCGCCGAAGCCGACCGGACCGGCGCGGAGAACTTCGCCCAGGCCGCCCGGGCAGCCGGTGTGCGGCGCATCGTCTACCTGGGCGGGCTGGGCGGCGGCGACGACCTCTCCTCCCACCTGGACAGCCGGCAGGAGGTGGGCCGGATCCTGCGCGAGTCGGGGGTGCCGACCATTGAGCTCCGGGCGTCGATCGTCCTCGGCTCAGGCAGCCTCTCGTTTGAAATGATCCGGGCGCTGGTGGAGACGCTGCCGGTGATGATCACCCCGCGCTGGGTGGCCACGCCCACTCAGCCGATCGGGATCGAGGACGTGGTGGCGTACCTGCGCGGGTCGCTCGACCTGCCCGGGAGCGAGAGCGCCGTGTACGAGATCGGCGGACCGGACCGGGTCTCCTACGGCGAGCTGATGCGGGAGTACGCCCGGCAGCGCGGGCTCAGGCGCTGGTTCATCTCGGTGCCGGTGCTCACGCCGAGACTCTCGAGTCTCTGGCTCGGCCTGGTGACGCCGGTCTATGCCCGGGTGGGCCGGGCGCTGGTGGACAGCCTCAAGAACGAGACCGTGGTGCGGAACGACCGGGCCCGCACCACGTTCCGGGTCCGGCCGCTGGGCACGCGGGAGGCGATGACCCGGGCGCTGGCCAACGAGGACCGCGCCTTTGCCGCCACCCGCTGGTCAGACGCGGTCTCGGTAGCCGGACGCGAACCGAGCTGGGGGGGCGTCCGCTTCGGCTCCCGGCTGGTGGACGCGCGGCGAGTGGAGGTGCCCTGTCCCGCGGCGCAGGCGTTTGCGCCGATTCGCCGGATCGGGGGAGAGACCGGGTGGTACAACGCCAACCTGCTGTGGCGGCTGCGGGGGCTGCTGGACCTGGCCATCGGCGGCCCGGGGCTCCGGCGGGGCCGGCGCGATCCGGAGCGACTCCTCCCGGGGGACACCCTCGACTTCTGGCGGGTGGAGGCGGTGGAACCGGACCGGCTGCTCCGGCTGGCCGCCGAGATGAAGCTGCCTGGGCGGGCCTGGCTGCAGTTCGAGGTGGAGGATCGTGGCGACCGGAGCGTGATCCACCAGACGGCGCTGTTCGACCCGGTGGGGCTGTTCGGCCAGCTGTACTGGTACGCGCTCTGGCCGCTGCACCAGTACGTCTTCAGCGGGATGCTCCGGGCGCTGGCGGGAAGGGCCGTGGGATAGGCGGGTTGTGAGCGGTGGATCGGGCGGGCGGGCTGCTGGCGCCACCCGGCGACGGGGCCTAAGTTCCCCCTTCGCCAACCTCCTGCAGTCCTGATCTCTCCGAGGGTCGCCAGTGGATCTCCGGTCCCAGCTCCAGACCAGCCTCGGCACCGCCTTTGCCATCGAGCGCGAACTCGGCGGCGGGGGGATGTCCCGCGTCTTCGTGGCCAACGAGGTGCGGCTCTCCCGCAAGGTGGTCATCAAGGTCCTCAACCCGGAGCTGGTCCAGGGCCTGAACGCCCAGCGCTTCGAGCGGGAGATCCTGCTCGCCGCCTCGCTGCAGCAGGCCAACATCGTCCCGGTGCTGGCCGCGGGTGAGGTGGACGGCCTGCCCTACTTCACGATGCCGTTCGTGGAGGGGGAGTCGCTGCGGCACCGGCTGGACGGCAACGGTCTCCCGATCCACGACGTGCTCGCGATCCTGCGCGACGTGACCAAGGCGCTGGCCTACGCCCATGCCCGCGGCGTGGTGCATCGCGACATCAAGCCCGACAACGTGCTGCTCTCCGGCGGGACCGCGGTGGTCACCGACTTCGGCATCGCCAAGGCGCTGAGCGCCTCGCGGACGGCGGAGTCCGGTGCCACGCTCACGCAGCTGGGCACCACGATCGGCACACCGGCCTACATGGCGCCGGAGCAGGTGGCCGGCGACCCCAACCTCGATCATCGGGTCGACCTCTACGCCCTCGGCTGCATGGCGCAGGAGCTGCTGACGGGCAAGTCTCCCTTTGCCGACCGGACGCCGCAGCGGACGCTGGCGGCCCATCTCAGTGAGGCGGCAGCGCCGGTACGGTACGCTGCGGCCCGACTGCCCCGCCCCGCTCGCCGACGCTGGTGGGGCAGCTGCTGGAGAAGGATCCGGCAGACCGCATCGCCTCGGCCAACGAGGTGCTGCACGCGCTCGACTCGGTGGGGACCAGCTCCGGCTCCACGCTGTCCCTCGGCGCGCCGGGGATGCTGCCCAAGGCGCTGGGGCTCTACGCCCTGGCCACCGCAGCGGTGGCGCTGCTGGCCAAGGCGGCGGTGGTGGGCATCGGACTGCCGGACTGGGTCTTCCCCGGCGCGATACTGGTGATGCTGCTGGGGCTCCCGGCGCTGCTCGCCACCGCCTACATCAAGCGGGTGGCCCGGCAGGCCGATCACGGCCACGCCGACGCTCACCCCCGGCGGCAGCATGGTGCCGAAGCCGCTGTCGGGCACCATGGCGACGATCGCGCTCAAGGCCCATCCGCACGTCTCGTGGCGGCGCACCGCGCGGGGTGGGGTGTACGCGATGGGAGTGTTCGTGGTGTTGGTGGTCGGGTTCATGACGCTCCGGGCGCTGGGCATCGGTCCGTGGGGCTCGCTGCTCGCGGCGGGGACGCTGTCGGCCGATTCCCGCATCGTGCTGGCCGACTTCACCGCCGCACCGGAAGACTCCTCACTGGCCACGATCGTCGGCGCGGCGGTGCGGGCGGCGCTGTCGCAGTCGAACTCGATCCGGGCGCTGGAGGTGGCCGAGGTCTCCGACGTGCTGCAGCAGATGAAGCGCGGCCGGGAGACTCGGCTCGATACTCACGGTGGCGCGCGAAGTCGCCACCCGGGCCGGCGCCGCGGCGGTGCTGGGCGGGCGGCTGGCGCGGGTGGGCACCGGCTACGCGGTGAGCCTCGAGCTCACCAGCACCGCCGATCAGGTCTCCCTCGCCTCGTTCCAGGGGACCGCTGACGGGGCCAAGGACCTGCTGGAGGTGGTGGACGACCTGGCGCGGAAGCTCCGCGGCAAGGTGGGGGAGTCGCTCAAGCGGGTGCAGCGGAGCATTCCGCTGGCGCAGGCGACCACCGGATCGCTGGATGCCTCTGAAGAAGTACAGCGAGGCGGTGCAGGCCAACGACGTGGACCAGGACTATGACCGCGCGGTGCGGGCGGCGCGGGAGGCGGTGGCGCTCGATTCCACCTTTGCACTGGCGTGGCGGAAGCTGTACGCGGCCCTCTTCAACGCGCGGAGCTCCCCGGCGGCCCGCGACTCCGCCCTGGAGCGCGCCGAGCGCTACGCCGACCGGCTGCCGGACGTGGAGAAGTACATGGTGCGGGGCGCCTACTACGAGGGGCACCGGATCAACGCCCATCGGGGCAAGGCGCTCGGCGCCTATCAGGCCGCCTATGCCCTCGACAGCTCGAACACCACCGCCATCAACCAGCTGGCGATACTGTACGGCACCCGGCGCCAGACCGACAGCGCGATGCGCTACGTGCGCCGGGAGCTCGCTGGTCCAGCCGATCCCGACCAACGCGGCGCGCCTTGCCACCGTCTTCATTTCCCTGGGCCGTCCCGATGACGCTCAGGCGGTGCTCGATTCGGTGGTCCGGGCTCTGCCGGAGGCCGCCACCTCGCCTGCGATCCTGCAGGGCCAGCATGCCGTGTACGTCGCGCGCGGATTCCGCGATTCCGCGGCCGCGATCGCCGCACAGCTGAGCGCTTCGCCTGCGATACCGGTGCGGCTGACCGGGCTGCAGCGACAGGCGGGCCAGGCGACCATCGCCGGCCGGTTGTCCCGGAGCATTTCCATCAACGATGAGATCAGCGGCCTGCTCACCGAGCGTGGGGGCACCAGGTTCGACGGCCTGGGGGAGGCCACGGCGGACATCCTCTTCCGCGGACGCCCGGCGCAGGGAGTACAGCGGATCGACGCCGTCGTGGCCGGACGGCAGTGGGCCGCCGCGAGTGCCGAGGACCGCCCGTACCTCTGGGTGGCCAACCTGTACGCCCTGGCGGGGAGGGTGGACCGCGCCCGTCAGCAGCTGGCCCGGTATCAGGCCGAGGATCCGGCGGCCCGGGCGCCGACGAACGCGCAGTCGGTCACCGCGCTGAACGGAGAGATCGCGCTGGCGGAGAAGAACTCCGCGGAGGCGCTGCGCCAGTTCCGGGCCGCGGATCTCGAGGAGGACGGCGCGCCCACCGGGTGTGAGGCCTGCACCTCCTTCAACCTGGCCCGGGCGTTTGACCTGGCGGGGCAGCCCGACTCCACGTTGGCGTACTACGAGCGCTACCTCGACGTGCCGGCCCCGCGCCGGCCCGACTGGAGATCCCTCGCCCAGGTCCAGAAGCGGCTGGGTGAGCTGTACGACAGCCGGAACGAGCGGAAGAAGGCCATCCAGCACTACGCGGCGTTCGTGGAGCAGTGGAAAGACGCCGACAGCGAGCTGCAGCCGGTGGTGGCCACGGTGAAGCGGCGGCTGAACGAGTTGCGCGGGCAAGAAGGGGAGTGACGGTACCGGGCGATGCCCACGCCGCTTGAGCCGGTCCGCCCGGTAGCACTCGCCGAGATTCGAGCGGCCCGCGAGCGGATCGCGGGAACCATCGTACGGACGCCGCTGGTCCGCCTGGAGCTGGGAGCGGGCTTCCCCGACATCCGGCTCAAGCTCGAGAACCTCCAGCCGATCAACGCCTACAAGCTGCGGGGCGCCGCCAACGCGGTGGCCATGCTGCCGGAGTCCGAACGGCGGCAGGGCGTCTGGACCATCAGCGCCGGTAACGCCGGGCAGGGCGTGGCCTACGCGGCGCGCAAGGCGGGCGTGCCCTGCACGGTCGTGGTGATCGAGACGGCCCCGGTCTCGAAGATGGAGCGCATGAAGGCGCTGGGCGCCAGGCTCGTGCCGGTGCCGCATGAGGTCGCGTGGAAGGCGCTCGAGGCGCGGTCGTATCCCGGCGTCGAGGGGACGTTCATCCACCCGTTCGACGACCACAACTTCATCGCCGGCAACGGGACGATGGGGCTGGAGATCCTCGAGGACGCGCCCGACGTGGCCACGGTCATTGCCGGGATCGGGGGCGGCGGGCTGATCACCGGCATCGGCAGCGCCATCAAGCCGCTCAAGCCGGAGGTCCGGCTCCTCGGCGCCGAACCGGAGACGGCCGCCCCCGCGGCACTCTCGTTTGCCCGGGGGTCGCCGCAGGCCTTCGAGGGATGGCAGGCGTCGTTCGTGGACGGCGCCGGCGGCCGGAGCGTCTTTCCGCGGATGTGGGAGCGGATGCGCCCGCTGGTGGACGGCTGCATCGTGGTCAGCCTGGAGGAGACCCGCCGAGCCATGCGGCTCATGGCGGAGAAGGCGCGGGTCATCGCCGAGGGCGCGGGCGCGCTGCCGCTCGCGGCGGCCCTGACCGGGAAGGCCGGCCCGGGGCCGATCGTGGCGATCGTCTCCGGCGGCAATGTGGATCTCGAGAAGTTTGCGGAACTGATCGCGGCCGCGGCGGAAACCGAGAGTGGCGCCGGCGCTGGAGCCATCGTCCGATGAGCGAGAGCGACACGATCTGCCCCAACTGCGGCCACAAGGCTCTGACCGTGGCGACCCGGTGCCCGCACTGCGGTGTCCCCTTCGATGCCCATTTCTACCAGCGCGCCAGGACCGTCTCGAAGGTCCGGCGGGTGCCGCCCCTGCTGCTCGCGGCGGGGGTGGTGGTCACGCTGATCGTGGCCAACGCGGTGCGGCACCAGCTGACCACCGGGTCCCGGCCGACGCCGGCGGTCACGCCGGCAGCCCCCACCGAACCGGCGCCGAGGGTGGCGCAGCCGGCGGCGAGAGTCGACTCGGCGGTTTCGATGGCGGAAAGTCTGCCCAGGGCGGCCGCGCCGGCGCCCGCAGCGACGGTGGCACCCGCTCCGGCGATCGAGGATCCGGCGCCGGCGGCGCGCAGCGTCACGGAGGCGGGCGAGGCGCCCGAACAGAGGGGCGCGGGGCTGCGGCGCGCCAGCACATGGATCAATGTCCGGGCGGGGAGGGGCAACTCGGCGCCGGTGCTCCGGATCCTGCGCCCGGGTGAGGTTGTGGAGGTGGACTCGCTACTGCGGGGCTGGTATCGGGTGGTGTCGGGGGCCGCGCCCCCGGGATACGTGGATTACCGCCTCCTCGACAGCCTGGCGCCCTGACATCCCGCTGACAGCGATGGGCAGCGCGGCCCGGAGACGGCGCTAGGAGGTCGCCCGGAGCTTGCCGCGATCGACCTTTCCCAGGTGGGTCGTGGGCAGCGAGTCCACGAAGATCACTTCCCGCGGGTGCTTGTAGGGCTCCAGCCGCGCCATCACGAAGGCCTTGAGTTCCTCCGCCAGCCCGTCGCGGCGTTCCTTCGGAATCACGTATGCGTGCGGCTTCACCAGCCCGTTGGCATCGGCGACGCCCACCACGGCCACGTGGGACACCGACGGGTGCTGCAGCAGGCAGCCCTCCACCTCCGTGGCCGAGAGCCACTTGCCGGAGACCTTGAGCAGCTCGTCGGCGCGGCCACAGTAGGTGTAGTAGCCGTCGTCGTCTCGCCGGATCAGATCTCCCGAGACATACCACTCCCCCCGGAAGCCCCACTGGGTCTTTTCCAGGTTCTGCCAGTAGCCCAGGGCCCGGGAGCCGCCGCGGACCCAGAGGTAGCCGGTTTCACCGGCGGGGAGCTCCCGGCCCTCTTCGTCCGCCACCCGGACCTCGAATCCCGGCACGACTTCTCCGAGCGTCCCGTGACGGATCCGTCCGGTCCGATTGGAAATGAAGATGTGCCACATCTCGGCGGTGCCGAGCCCGTCGAGAAGGGGCACATCGAAGGCCTGGTCCCAGCGCTGGTGCAGCTCCTCGGGCAGCCCCTCGCCGGCCGAGGTGGCGAGCCGGAGCGAGGAGAGATCCTGGCGGGCTGCCTCGGGATGGCTCACCATCTGGTTGACCATCGTCGGCACGGTGATCAGGATGGTGGGCCGGTGCAGCTGGATCCGGCTGAAGATGACCTCGGCGGTGCAGCGCTCGTCGAAGAGCACAGTGGCCGCGCCGGCCAGGAAGGGGAAGAAGAGGTTGGAGCCGGTGGCGTACCCGAAGTAGAGCTTGGGCACCGAGAGGGTGACGTCATCCTCGCCGTAGCGGAGCACTTCGCGGGCGTAGCAGCAGGCGGTGTTGGCAAAGGAACGATGCGGCTGCACCGCGGCCTTGGGGCTCCCGGTGGTGCCGCCGGAGAAGAGCCAGATGGCGGCGTCGTCGCGATGGGTGGGGAAGTTCTGGAAGCTGTCCGCCATGGACTCGAGCCGGGCGGCCCAGCCGGCGCCGCCGACGACCAGGAGTTGGGGCGGGTGCACGGCCCGACCGGCGGCGGCGCGAAAGGCGTCAGCGCGGTCGGCGGGCACCAGCGCCACCGCGGCCCGGGCGTAGTCGAAGAAATACTCGACGGCGTCGGGCTTGAGTTCCGGGTTGACCATGACCACCACGGCCCCGATCTTCAGGGTACCGAACAGGGCCGCCACGTAGTCCGGGCCATCCGGCAGGGCGATGATCACCCGCTGTTCGGGCGCCACCCCCGCCGACCTGAGCAGATTGGCATACCGATTGGCCAGCGCCTGTACCTCACGGTAGCTCCACCGTCCGGCAGCGGTGATCAGCGCGGTCCGGTGACCCCGGCCCTCCGTCACCCGGGCATCGAGAAAGAAGTCGGCGATGTTCAACTGGGCCGGAGGCTCATACGTCATGTCTGACCATCCCCGGTGGCTAAGAGCGGTGAGGACACAATAACCGTGCCGACGCTTGCCGCAATGACCTGGGAAGAGGCGCGCGACGCCGCCGGCTCCGGCAGCGTGGCGGTCCTTCCGGTGGGAGCCATCGAGGCCCACGGCCCGCACCTCCCCCTCGAGACCGACGTGATCATCGCCCAGGCGATGGCGCGGGCCGGCGCCGCCCGGATCATCGCCCGGGGCCTCAGGGCGGTGCTGCTGCCGCCCCTGGCGTACACGCCGGCGGCCTTCGCCGAGGGGTTCGGCGGGACCATTTCGCTCCATCCCGAGACGCTCACCGCGCTCGTCACCGACCTCGGCGGCAGCGTGGCCCGGCAGGGCTTCGCCGTGCTGGCCATCGCCAACGCGCACCTCGATCCTGGCCACCTGGCCGCGCTGGAAGCGGCGGTGCACACCATCCGGCGGGACACCGCCCTCACGGTCGCCTTTCCCAACATCACCGGCAAGCCGTGGGCGGCCCGGCTCACCGAGGAGTTCAAGAGCGGTGCCTGCCACGCCGGCCAGTTCGAGACCTCGATTGTGCTGGCCGAACGGCCCGACCTGGTGCGGGAGCAGACCCGGGCGGCGCTCCCGCCCAACCCCGCCTCGCTCTCCCGCGCCATCCGGGATGGCAAGCGGAGCTTCGAGGAGGCCGGCGGTGCCCGGGCCTACTTCGGCTTCCCCGCCCAGGCCACGATCGAGGAGGGACAGGCCACCATCGAAACGCTGGGCGCCATCCTCGACGAGGCGGTCCAGGCGGCGCTGGCCAGCAGCCGGAACAGTGGCCGATGAGCCAGCCCGGCCGGGTGGCGGTGGTGACCGGTGCCAGCCGGGGGATCGGCGCCGCCTGTGCGCGGGCGCTGTCGGCGGCCGGCTTCGCGGTGGTCGTGTCGGCCCGGAGCCGGGAGAAGATCGAGCGGGTGGCCGGGGCGCTGGCGCAACTGGGCCGCCCGGCCAGGGCGGTGGTGTGCGACGTGACCAGCGAGGCGAGTGTGGCGGCGCTGCTGCGCGCAGCCGAGGAGTTCGGGCCGGTCGCGGTGCTGGTCAACAACGCCGGGGCGGCCGCCTCGATGCCGGTGGTCAAGACCACGCTGGATGAATGGAACAGCCTGATGGCGGTGAACGCCACCGGTGCCTTCCTCTGTACCCGGGCGTTTCTCCCCGGCATGATCGAGCGCAAGTGGGGCCGGGTGGTGAACGTGGCCTCCACCGCGGGACTCAACGGGGCAAAGTACATCGCCGCCTATTCGGCGGCCAAGCACGCGCTGATGGGGCTCACCCGGTCGGTGGCGGCGGAGGTGGCAGCCAGCGGGATCACCGTGAATGCGGTCTGCCCCGGGTACGTGGACACCGACATGACCACCGAGTCGCTCGATCGGATCGTCGCCAAGACGGGGCGGAGCCGGGAGGAGGCGCTGAACGCGGCACTGGCCGCCGCCGGCCAGGGGCGTCTGATCACCGCCGAGGAGGTGGCCGCGGCGGTGCTGGCGCTGTGCACCCCCGCGGGCGACGGGCTCAACGGCCAGGCGGTGGTCCTCGACGGGAGAGACGAAATGAGCAGCCGGTTCGCGGTGATCAACCCGGAGGAGCTGGGGGCGCCTCGGGGCTGGAACAACGGGATGCTCGCCCGCGAGGGGGGACGGATGCTGTTCATCGCGGGGCAGACGGCCCGCGACGCATCGGGCAAGGTGCCTGCCAGCGACTTCGTCACCCAGTTCGAGCGGGCGCTGGGCAACGTCCTCGCGGTCCTGCGTCAGGCCGGCGGCCAGTCGACCGACATCGGGCGGCTGACGATCTACGTGACCGACGTGACCCAGTACCGCACCAGCCTCAAGCCGCTGGGGGCGGTGTACCGGCAACTCATGGGGGGCCACTACCCGGCGATGGCGCTGGTGGAGGTGTCATCGCTGGTGGACGAACGGGCGCTGGTGGAGATCGAGGCCACGGCGGTGGTGGGGTAGGCGACTCGGCGACTCGGCGACTCGGCGTGGCGAGCGTACCGGCGATGAGAGATTGCGGCAGCCCATACATGGTCTCGCGATGACAGCGGGTGAGCAGCGTGCTGAAATGGAGCTGAGATGCCCCTAGCGCCGAAGTCCTTCCGATATTCCCTCGACACGGCCACCGCCGTGGCGACGATCACGCTCGACCGGCCGGAGCGGCTCAATGCGCTCACCTTCGAGGTGTACACCGAGCTGCGGGACGTCTTCCGCGCGCTGGACCGCGAGCCCGCGGTGCGCGCGGTGATCATCACCGGCAGTGGCCGGGCCTTCTGCACCGGCGGCGACGTCCAGGACATCATCGGCAAGCTATTCTCCCGAGACTACGACGGGCTGCTCGAGTTCACCCGGCTTACCTGCGACCTCATCCTCTCCATCCGTCAGTGCCGCCGACCGGTGGTGGCGGCACTCAACGGCACGGTGGCCGGGGCGGGCGCGGTGATCGCCGCGGCGAGCGACATCCGGATCGCGGCGGAGAGTGCCAAGATCGCCTTTCTCTTCTCCAAGGTGGGGCTGGCGGGCGCGGACATGGGAGCGGCGTGGCTGTTGCCCCGAATCGTGGGGAGCGGCCACGCCGCCGAACTGCTCATGCTCGGCGATTTCATCAGCGCCGAACGCGCCGCCCAGATCGGGCTCTACAACCGGGTGGTGCCGGGGGAGCAGCTAATGGCGGAGGCCACTGAGTGCGCCACCCGGCTGGCGCGGGGGCCGTCCGAGGCACTCGGGGTCACCAAGCATGCGCTCAACGCCGAGGCGGCGATGGACCTGGTCTCCGCGCTGGAATACGAGGCCCAGGCGCAGGCGGCCTGCATGCAGCACCCCAACTTCCGCGAGGCCTTCGAGGCCTTCACGGCCAAGCGCGAGCCGAGGTTCGAGTAGATGCCAGACACCCGGCTGATCCGCACCTTCCTTGAGCCGCACCACGCTCCATTCGGCGAGCGGGCGGCCGGCTTCGCCATGACGGAGATCGCGCGGCGCGCCGAGCCGGCGGACGACGCCGCGGCACGGCTGGAGGCGCGGGCGCTCCTGGCGCTGCTGGGTGGCGGCGGTTGGTTCAAGCCGATCTTCGACCTGGACCTCCGCGGGTGCTGCCTGATGCGGGAGGCGCTGGCAGCGGCGTCGCCGCTGGCCGACGCGGTGTTCGCACTCCAGGGGCTGGGCGCCATGCCGCTGCTCCTGGCCGGCACGGCGGAGCAGAAGGCCCGCTGGCTCGGGCCGATCGCCGAGGGCAAGGTGATGACCGCCTTCGCAATGACCGAGCCGGAGGCGGGGTCGGATGTGTCGAGCATCGCCACCTCGGCCCGGAAGGAGGGGACCGGCTACGTTCTCAGCGGCACCAAGACGCTGATCTCCAACGCCGGCATCGCCGACCTGTACACGGTGTTCGCCAGCACCGACCGGACCAAGGGCCACAAGGGGATCAGCTGCTTTCTGGTGCCGGCGGATGCGCCGGGGCTCCGGTTCGCCGGGGCGCAGGTGCTGAGCGCGCCGCATCCGCTGGGAGAGCTCGCGTTCGAGAATTGCAGGCTCCCCAAGGAGGCCCTGCTGGGTGAGGAGGGCCGCGGGTTCGGGCTGGGGCTGGCGGCGCTGGACCGGCTGCGGCCCACGGTGGCGGCGGCGGCGTGCGGCATGGCCGCGGCGGGCGCTGGCGGAGTCGCTGGCGCACGTGAAGCAGCGGGAGCAGTTCGGGAAGCCGCTGGCGGAGTTCCAGCTGGTGCAGCAGAAGCTGGCCCGCATGGCCACCGACATCACCGCAGCCCGCCTGCTGGTGTACCGGGCGGCCTACGAGAAGGACCAGGGCCAGGAGCGAATCACCAGCGAAGCCGCGATGGCCAAGTCGTTCGCCACCGAGATGGCCCAGCGCGCCGTGGACGACGCGGTGCAGCTCATCGGGGGCCGGGGGGTGCTGGCGAATCACCCGGTGGACCGGCTGTACCGCGCGGTGCGGGCGCTCCGGATCTACGAGGGGACGACGGAGATCCAGCAGCTCATCATCGCGGGAGAACTGCTCAAGTAGCAGCCCGCCTGGCCCGGATCATTCCGTTGACCGCGGTGAATGCCCAAGCCAGACGGGCCCCGCTAACTTACCCTGCATGTGGCACCCCGAGCCGTTCATCAAGCACCCCATCCCCGAGGCGCGCTGGCCCAGGGCGGAGGAGGTGTCCCGGTCGCGCTGGTTCAGTCCGCTCCGAGCGGGCCGCCTGGAGCTGGCCGACCGCACCTGGGTGCCGGCGATGGTCCCGTGGCGGGCCACCGACGACGGGCTGGTGACTCCCGAGGTGCTGGCGTGGTACGAGCGCTTCGCCCGGGGACAGCCCGGTGCGCTGGTGGTGGAAGCCACCGGAATCCGCGACATCCCCAGCGGACCACTGCTCAGGATCGGGCACGACCGTTTCCTCCCCGGACTCGGGGAACTGGTGCAGACAGTGCGCCGGGCCAGCGGCGGACGCACCCGACTCTTCATCCAGATCATTGATTTCCTGCGGATCCGGCGGCGGCCGGAGCCGGAACGGTTCTTCCGGGAGTTCCTGGTCATCACCGATCAGCACCGGGAACTGCTTCCGGGGACGGATGCCGACATCCGGGAGACCCTGGCCGGCCTTCCGGCTACCATGTGGACGCAGTTCCTGAGCGACCGGGAGCTGGAAGCCATCGAGTACGGCGAGCGGGAGCGGGTAACGGACACCCACCGTCCCCACATCGCCGAGCTGCCGGCGGTGCTGCCGGGGCTGTTTGCCGCTGCGGCGCTGCGAGCCGAACAGGCGGGCTTCGACGGCGTGGAGCTGCACTACGCCCACGCCTACACCATGGCCTCGTTCCTCTCGGCACTGAACCGGCGCAGCGACCGGTACGGCGGCAGCCGGGAAAACCGGGTGAGACTTCCGCTCGAAGTGTACCGGCGCGGTCCGGAGTGCGGTGACCGCGCGCTTCGTGGTCGGATGCCGCTTCCTGGCAGAGGAATGCGTCCCGGGCGGCAGCAGCCGCCGAGGATGCCGCGTGGTTCGGGGCGGAGTTCGCCCGGGCCGGGTATGGACTATCTCTCGCTCTCCCGTGGTGGCAAGTTCGAGGACGCCAAGCAGCCGCGGGTCGGGTGGGCGCGCTATCCCTACACCGGGCCGAGCGGCTACGAGTGCATGCCGACCGTCCGCTCCGACGAGCGGGGGCCGTTCGGCCGAAACCGCGCCGCCACCCTGGCCGTGCGCCGGGCGGTGCGGGGCGCCGGGCTGCGAGACGCCGGTGGTCATGTCCGGCGGCATCTCCACCTTCGACCAGGCGGAACAGCTGCTCCAGGACGGCGTGGCCGACATCATCGCCTCGGCCCGGCAGAGCCTCGCCGACCCGGACTGGTTCCGGAAGATCCGGCTGGGGCTGGGAGATGAGGTCCGGCGTTGTGTCTTCACCAACTACTGCGAGGGCCTGGACCAGGTGCACAAACCGGTGACCTGCAAGCTGTGGGACCATGTGGCGCTGGACCAGCCGGGCCTCACGCTCACCGCCGATGGCCGGCGGCGCCTGGTGGCGCCGGCCTGGGAGCCGGCCGGCCAGTGAGAGTCGCCATCGTCGGCGCGGGGCCGGCCGGGCTGTACCTGGCCATCCTGCTCAAACGCGACAACCCCGGTCACCAGGTCACCGTCTACGAGCGCAACCGGCTGGAGGACACCTTCGGCTTCGGGGTGGTGTTCTCCGATGAGACGCTGGAGAACGTTGGGGAGGCCGACGCCGAGACCAACGGTGCGATGGCGGCGGCGGCCGCCTGCTGGGACGACATCGAGATCCACTATCACGGTGCGGTCACCCGGTCCACCGGGCACCGCTTCTCGGGGGTGGAACGGAAGACGCTGCTGCAGCTGCTCGCGCGGCGGGCGCAGGCGCTGGGGGTGGCGCTCGAGTTGCAGCGGGAGATCGGGAGTCCCGCCGACTGTGGCGGCGCGGACCTGATCGTGGCGGCCGACGGGGTGGCCAGCCGGCTGCGCGACCACCTCGCCGACCAGTTCCAGCCCTACGCTCGACTGGCGCCAGAATCGCTTCGTCTGGCTCGGTACCAGCCGCCCCTTTCCGGCGTTCACCTTCTATTTCAAGCCGTCGCCCGCCGGGCTCTGGCGCACGCACGCGTATCAGTACGCGCCGGGACGGTCCACGTTCATCGTGGAAGGCCGGGAAGAGACCTGGCGGGCCAGCGGACTGAAGGAGGACGACGAGGCCGGGACGGTCGCCTATCTGGAGACGCTGTTCCAGGAGGAGCTGCAGGGACACCGGCTGGTGGCCAACCGCTCCATCTGGCGAAGGTTCCCGACCGTCCGGAACGCCCGCTGGCACGCCGGCAACGTGGTCCTGATCGGCGACGCCGCCCACACCGCCCACTTCTCGGTGGGTTCTGGGACCAAGCTGGCGATGGAGGACGCCATCGCGCTGGCCGGTGCGCTGAAGGCCGCCCGGACGATCCCCGAGGCGCTTGCGGCGTACGAGGCGGAACGGCGGCCGGCGGTGGAGAGCCTGCAGCGCGCGGCGCAGGCGAGCCTCGAATGGTTCGAGTCGGCGGAACGCTACCACGACCTGGAGCCGCTGCAGTTTGCCTTTGCGCTGCTCACCCGCAGCCTGCGAATCACCCACGAGAACCTCAGGCTGCGTGACCCGGCACTGGTGAGCCAGGTGGACCGCTGGTTCGCCGGCCAGGCGGCGAAGCAGAGCGGCATGACAGTACCGGTGGATCCTGCCCCGCCGCCGATGTTCACTCCCTACAAGCTCCGGGAGCTGGTGCTCCCCAACCGGGTGGTCGTCTCCTCGATGTGCCAGTACCGCGCGGAGGACGGGCTCATCAACGATTGGCACCTGGTGCACCTCGGCAGCAGGGCGATCGGCGGCGCAGGCCTGGTGATGACCGAGATGACCGACGTGAGCCGTGAGGGACGGATCAGCCCAGGCTGTGCGGGCATGTATCTCGAGGCCCATGTGCCGGCGTGGCGGAAGATCGTGGACTTCGTGCACCGCGAGAGCGAGTGCCCGGATCGGGATCCAGCTCGGACATGCGGGGCGGAAGGGGTCCACCCGGGTTCCGTGGGAGGGGAAGGACCTCCCACTGGTGGAGGGCAACTGGCCGTTGATCGCCCCCTCGGCGATTCCCTTCCTGAAGGGGAGCCAGACACCGACGGGAGATGACCCGCGCCGACATGGACGAGGTGCGGAGTGACTTCGTCCGCGCGACCCGGATGTCGGACCAGGCCGGGTTCGATCTGCTGGAAGTGCACATGGCCCACGGGTACCTGCTGGCCTCGTTCATCTCCCCGCTCACCAACCGGCGGGGCGATGCGTACGGCGGCTCCCTCGGCCAACCGGATGCGATTTCCGCTGGAGATCATGAGCGCGGTACGCGCCGAGTGGCCGCGGGCCAGGCCGCTGTCGGTCAGGATCTCGGCGGTGGACTGGGCGCCGGGGGGGCTCGACGCCGGAGGACGCGGTGACGGTCGCCCGGCTCCTGGTCGGCGCCGGCGCGGATATCGTGGACGTCTCGGCAGGCCAGACGGTGCGCCGACGGCGAAACCGGTGTACGGCCGCCAGTTCCAGACCCCGTTCAGCGACCGGATCCGGCACGAGGCGCGGGTGCCGACCATGACCGTGGGGAATATCTCTTCCGCGGCGGACGTGAACACGATCCTGGCGGCCGGCCGGGCGGACCTGGTGGTGATGGCGCGGGCCCACCTCTTTGACCCGTACTGGACCCGGCATGCAGCGTCCGACCTGGGCTATTCCCTGCCCTGGCCGCCGCCGTATGCGACCTTGAACCGGTATCGGCCCCGGCCGCGCTAGCGTCCTTGGCGGCGAACCGGTGGTGCCACGAGCATTGAAGACAGCCAACCGCGAAGACGCAGCGGTGGAGGCCCCGTGGGACCGATCCCGAACTCAGTGAGAACAACGCATGCCGTCCTACGCTGAATATCTGAAGATCGACGAGCTGCTCACGCTGCAGCAGCCGCTCTCCGACGGCCCCGAACACGATGAGATGCTGTTCATCGTGATCCACCAGGTCTACGAGCTGTGGTTCAAGGAGGTGCTGCACGAGCTGGACTACCTGGAGCAGCTGCTGGCCCGGAAGGATGAGGCCCGGGCGCAGCACACCATGAAGCGGGTGCTGACCATCCTCAAGGTGATGGTGGCCCAGATCGACATCCTGGAGACGATGACGCCGCTGGAGTTCCTGTCGTTCCGGGACCGGCTGGAATCAGGGAGCGGCTTCCAGTCGGCCCAGTTCCGGGAGCTGGAGTTCCGGCTGGGCAGGAAGAACGCTCAAGGCCCTGGAGCGCTGCGAGACCGGGGAGCGAGGCCCGGCAGCGGCTCGAGCGCCGGCTGGCGGCCCCAACGCTCTGGGACAGCTTCCTGCGCTACCTCGCGGCCAGCGGCGCTCCGATCCCGCGGGATCGAGCTGGAGCGGGACGTCACCCTTCCGGTCGAGCCGAACGCCGAGGTCCGCACGGCGCTGGTGGCGGTCTATCGCAACGAGTCGGGGCTGGCGGGACTGTGCGAGCGGCTGGTGGACCTCGACGAGGGGCTGATGGAGTGGCGCTACCGGCACGTGAAGATGGTCCAGCGCACCATCGGCACCAAGATGGGCACCGGCGGCAGCGCGGGCGCCGAATACCTGATGACCACGCTCAACAGTCCGCTGTTTCCGGACCTGTGGGCGATCCGGAGCGAGTTGTAGCAGGAAGCAGGTTGTGAACGAGGAGTCGAGGCAAACCCACATCGTCGCGTCGGAGAGTGGCCGCAAGGGATTGGAGAGATCGCTTAGCGGCGCACTCTCCGCCGCTCCCCTGCGAGTTTGCCTCTCCTCCTCGCCTGAACGCCGAACCATTGAACAGTACCGGGAAATGAAACCCAGCGATCTCTACGCCTCCCCCAACGCGCTCGCGCCCCACTATACGCGCTTCAAGGTATCGGAGCGGCTGTTGCTCACCGGCCACTCGCATCAGGCGTGGCCGGACGTCGGATTCGAGGCCCAGGCGGAGGCGTGGCTGGATGCCGCGCGGTATGTGGATGACAAGTGGGAACACGCCTTCAAGCGGGCGGATCGGGTGAAGGCTGGATTCGCCGGGCTGCTGGGAGAGCCCGGTGCGACGATCGCGCTGGCCGCCAGCACTCACGAACTGGTGGTACGGCTGCTTTCAGCGCTGCCGCTGGGAGACCGGCGCCGGCTGCTGACGACCGACGGCGAGTTTCACACTATCCGGCGGCAGCTGGACCGGCTGGCGGAGGAGGGCATCGAGGTGATCCGGGTAGCCGAATCCCCGGTGGAGACCGTTGCGGCCCGGCTGGCCCGGGCGGTGCAGGCCCGGCCCGCGCTGGTGCTCGTGTCGGCGGTGTTCTTCGATTCGGGGCGGATCGCGCGGGGCCTGCCAGAGCTGGCGGCCGCGTGCCGTCGGCACGGCGCACCGCTCCTGGTGGACAGCTACCATGCGCTCGATGTGGTGCCGTTCTCGATCGCCGCCGAGGACCTGGGCGACGCGTACGTGGTCGGCGGGGGATACAAGTACTGCCAGCTGGGAGAGGGCAACTGCTTCCTGCGGATCCCGCCCGACTGTGATCTCCGGCCGGCGATCACCGGCTGGTTCAGCGAGTTCACCGCGCTTACTTCTCGCGAGCGCGAGGGCCGGACCAGCTACGGAGCCGGGGGAGAGCGGTTCGCCGGAGCCACCTACGACCCCGCCAGCCACTACCGCGCGACGCGGGTCTTCGACTTCTTCGCGGAACAGGGGCTCACGCCGGCCCTTCTCCGTGAGGTGAGCCAGCACCAGATCGGTGTGCTGGCCGATACCTTCGATGGGCTCGACCTTGATCCCAGGATCATCAACCGTGACCGGAGCGCCCCTCTGCCGGAGACCGCCGGGTTCCTGGCGCTCCGCTCGCCCCGGGCCAGAGAGCTCACCGAACGGCTGCATGCGCGCGGTGTGCTGGTGGACGCGCGCGGAGAGGTTCTCCGGTTTGGCCCCGCACCCTATCTGTCCGACCGCCAGCTCGATGACGCCATGGCCGTGCTGGGCGAGGCCGTGCGCGCTCCCTTCTAGGGCCGAGCGACCTCGGCCTGGGCCTCTTCGCCCTCATCGGTGCCGCCGCCGCCACCCGGGCAGGCCGCGAGCGGCAGGATCAAGGCAAGAGCCAGCAGGAACATCAGGCGGTGGAGAGTCGCGGGGCGCATAGGCACTCCAGGATTGGGGGGGGGGGTAGCATCGCCTTCAGGAGAGGTGACGCACGCGGTCGCGTGACATTCCCTCCGCCCTCCCGGGGACTCCCGACTTTCCGTATGTTCCGCCTCATGCCCGAGTCGCCTTCCCCACAGGATCGTGCCCTGGAACAGGTCATGGCCAAGTGCGCCGCACAGGTACGCCGGCTCGCCGGGCGATATGGCCTGGCCGACCGGGTCGATGAAGTGTTCCAGGAAGTTCGGATCCGGCTGTGGCAGTCCGGGGCGGGAAAGGGGAATCTCGCTGAGGCTCCAGCGTCCTATGTATATCGCACGGCCTTGTCTGCGGCCGTGGACCTGCTCCGCCGGCGCCGGGCCAAGCGTGAAACGCCGCTGGACCTTGACCGCCCCGGCGAGGAAGCGGCCTTCGGCGCGGTGCCCGCGGCCGATGCGATGCTCGATCAGCAGGAGCTCGGGGACGCGATCGACCATGAAATCGATGCGCTGGCTCCCGACCGAACAACCGCGGTGCGGCTCTATCTTTGCGGGTACACTCGCGAGGAGATCGCCGAGCTGCTGGGGTGGACAGAACCACGCACCCGGCACCTGTTGTATCGTGGACTTGCGGATCTTCGCGAGCGGCTCGGGGCCCGCGGAATCGGACCGGTAGGTCATCCATGAATGATGAACAGCTGAAGGCGCTCTACACCCACGCCATGGCGAGCCGCGCCCGGCAGACCGGGCCCTGTGAGGTATCGCTCGAAGGCATGATCGCAGTGCTGGAAGGTCGCGGGGATGAGGCCGAGCGGCTGGAGACCCTACGCCGGGTATTCGCCAGCCCGGCCTGTCGGGAGGAGTTCGAGCTGTTGCGCGCGGTGGTGCGGGCGGCTGGGGCACGACCGCGACGGCAGCTGAATCCGGGGTGGCGCTGGGCCGCGGCCGTCGCGGCGCTCCTGGGGGCCGGCTGGTGGTGGCTGTCGCCCCACGACCGGGACGAGCCGCGCACAGTACCCGCTGACGGCGCTCCGGTGCTCGTGGAACCGGAGGCTGATGCGCGGGTCGGCGGCGCGATCCGCTTCGTGTGGCACGCGGTGCCGGGCGCACGAGCCTACCGGGTCGAGCTGTTGACCGACGCCGGCACGCTGCTGACCTCCATCGAAACAGCCGACACGATCGCTCGGTACGACCCCACGCCACTGGGCACCACTGGGACCACGTTCTATTGGGTCGTGGCCGCTATGCTGCCGGAGGGGTCCGAGGTCGAGTCGCGGCCTCGGCGTCTGACGATCAGAGCGCCGTAGGCCAGCAGTGCCAGCACGACGAACGAGAGCACGAGGTGCACCCAGGGAACGCGGGGTGACGGTGGATGCAGGGCAATCCGGGTGTGCGGGTCGCCCAGCAGGGTGAAGCTGGCCCAGCCCCCGGCCGCAACACCCGCGTGCATCAGTTCGAGCTTGGTGACCCGGAGCGCGTCACCGAGCGGCAGGCCCGCCGCAACGTGGCCATAGAACCGCTCCATGAAGGCGGCGGTCTGCACGTCCCCGACCAGCCACCCCGAGGCGAGCACCGCACGGGCACCCGCCTCAAGCGCCGGAGTGGCGAGTCCGTCCACACCCTCCCCCCCGGCCACCATCCCCCGTGCAGTACGGCAACCCGAAAGCACCAGGAGATCGGCGGCGAGCCCCAGCAGGGCGATCTCTGACGAGCTCACGAATCCGTCTTCGCCATCGCCCGCGGCGAGCGCCAGCGCGCTGCGACCGGGCGACCGGTCGTCCACCAGCGCATGAGTGGCGAGATGGACAACACGGAACTGCCCCTGCAAGGCCTGCTTGAGTCCCGCCTCACTGGCGTCATTCCTGAGGCGCACGTCGGCCTGATCGGCGTAGCTCGCCACCATACGCGCTTCACGGGCCGACGCCCGGAGCCGCGGCAGGCCGCCCGTCCGATCGAAGGCGGAACGAAACACCTCTGCCGCTGATCCCGGCTCCATCTCCAGGGCGAAGCGCGGATCGCCGAAGGCGAGCATCGAGGCGGGGCCCGGAGTTCGCGGCCGCCCCCAGAGCCGCGCGATCACCGACGCCGAGGGTGCGTAGCTGATGCTGACCCGGCTGAGGAGCACGTCGTCTCCGACACGCAGCGCCTCGAACGGCAGTCCGTGCAGCTCGAGATCAGGAACGATAACCAGTCGAGTGGTACCTGCTGGCATCACAGCCAGAACCGGCGCCACCAGTTCGGCGCCAAGCAACCGGGCGAGCGAATCGGCATGGGCTCCAGCCTCAAGCAGGCCAATGAAGCGCCGCACCCGGCGTCCAAGCACCGGCGCAGGCGGGAGTACGACCGCCTGAAGCCCGCTCCGGGAAACGACGAACACCGTCGTCGCAGACCCGGCTCCGCCCCGCACATACTCGATGATGACCGTGCTGTCGTCGGGAATCGATTGCGCGATGTCGCGAGACCCCAGTACCGCCACCGCCGTGCGGGGGGCCTCGGCAGGCGTCGGAGCCATTCCCTCAGCCAGGACCATGCGGTCGAGCAGGTGGCGGGCCCGGCGGCGCTCCGCCAGATCGAAGGCGACATCGGTCCGGCCAGAGGCCGCAAGACCCGTAACGACATCGGCGACGGCGAAGGAGGGGTCCTCGAAGCGCTGGAGATCGAATGCCGTCTGCCGCAGCCGGCGGTCGTCGAGACCGGCCCGCCACCGGTCCAATTCGTCGGCGGCGCGGAGCGCGGTAGCGGACGCGTGGTCGGTCTCACCCAGGCGAAGCTGGGCGAGCGCCAGTTGCGTCATTGTGTAGTGCCGGTAGGACCCCTGGTCCGGTGGTATCTGGCGCACGACCCGCTCGAGGATGGCGCGCGCCGCCCGGAAGTTCCCCTCCCGGAGCGCCACGACACCCTGGTCCTGGGCAACAGACAGCTCCAGGCCGACGGCGCCGAGCTTGCGGGCGTGGATCAGGGCACTGTCCAGGTGCCGCCGTGCAGTAGCCCATTCTCCCGCGTCCATCGCGACGAAGGCCAGTGCCCGCTGGGCAAAGACGGGCCAGTGCCAGCCGAACTGAACGGCACCTTCCGCAAAGCGTGCGGCGGCGGAACGGGCGGTGACGGTATCTCCCACAAGTCGGGCGCGCTGCACCTGCAGGTTGGCCAGCGCCATCATGCCGGTCGCGTCGCCATTGTGGCGGAATAGCGATTCGGCCTGTGCCACATGCGCCGCCACATCTTCCAACTGGCCGGTCGCCAGGCCGAGCATTGCGAGGATCTGATGCCCCCACGCTACCGGGGACGAGTTACCAGAGGCCTCTCCCTCGACGAGCGCCTGGGTCAACGCGATACGGCTCCCCCCGTACGACCCGGCATCGAGCAGCGTATAGCCATACCACTGGAGCGTCGCGGCCAACCCGGCCCGATCGTGAGCGCGTCGCTGTTGTTCCGCCGCTCTGCCGAACAACGCCGACGCAGAGTCGGTGTTACCCTCGGTCATCAGGGCTCCGCCCGCAACGAACAGGCAGTAGCCCTCAGGCCGAAGCGCTCCTGCGGCTCGCGCTGCCTTGGCGCCGCTCAGCGCAAGGGCCAGTCCTGCGGCGAGATCCCGTGTGCTGGTGAGCTGCGCCCGGACGCAGGTGGCCCGGGCCCGAAGGACGGCCTCCTCCGGTGGCAGCAGCGAGTCGGCTCTGGCCAGTGCCGGCCAGGCCGCGGCCGGTCCCCGAAGCCTCGCTGTAACCAGCGTTTGCAGCAGCAGCGCCTCGGCCTCGATGAGGGGCTCGCGGGCAAGCCGGGCCGCCGAGACGGCCTGGTCCAGCAGGGTGTCCCCACGGGCGACCTGCCAGCGCGCCAGCGCGGCCTGCGCCAGACCGAGCCGGGAGTAGGCCGCCAGTGAACCTCCCGGGGCGCTGGCGTCACGGATGGACCGAAAGCGCGCGTCGGCGCCGGCGTGGTCGTAGGTGAAGAGCGCCAGGTAGGCGAGACCCAACTGTCCCGCAGCGTCGGACGGTCCGCGGAGTTGGGCCCCAAATCTTCTCCGCACCTGGTCGATCGAATCGCCCTCGACCGCAGCGAGAGCTAAGACCGCAGCGGCGCGGAGCGGATCTGTTGGGGGAGGGGCCGGAACCGAACTCACCAGCCCGACCAGGAGGAGAGCAGCCGAACGCATGATTCGAGTGTACGCGTCCGGGGTCGAGCGCGCCAGCACGCAGTAGCCTGATGGGCACCGCCGATGGGGGCTCGGTCGCTGGCTCGGCGACTCGGCGACTCGGCGACTCGGCGACTCGGCGACTCGGCGACTCGGCGACTCGGCGACTCGGCGACTCGAGTGTAGAACCGCCACCGCCCAACCGCCCAATCGCTCAATCGCTCAATCGCTCAATCACCTAGAAGATCGTGTAGATGAACGGCGCCAGCGCCGAGCCCTGGGCGAAGACCAGTAGCGCGCCGACCAGCATCAGGATCACGATGACCGGCAGCAGCCACCATTTCTTGCGGACCTTCATGAAGGCCCAGAGTTCTCCCACGATTCCGTGTCTCGCCATACTGGTATCCCTCAGAATTGACGGTTCAGGTCGCTGCGGCCGCCCGACACCGGCGGCGCCCAGTAGCTGGATTCATGTTCCGGGTGGACCAGCGGCTGCTTGCCGGCCAGACGCCGGAGCAGGCCGATCGGCATCATGACGACGAAAAACACGATCCCCATGAAGATGGGAGTGGTCACCTTCGAGATCAGGTGGGCCAGCCCCATCCAGGCCCGCTGCAGGGGCCCCAGGTGGGCCGGCACCGCCAGCCCCGCGAGGACCAGCAGCGCGCCCAGCCCGCCGGCCACGGCCCCCGGCGTCTGGTGATGCCGCCAGAAATAGAGCAGGCCGCCGATCACCAGGAAGGCGATGCCGACGGTGAAGCCGAACTTCCGCCCTTCGGCGGGGGTCAGTCGAGCTGGAATTCCTGCTTCCAATTCTGAGTCTCCTCCCAGGCGGGCTGTTCCTGCTTGTGCAGCAGGAACGAACCCAGGACCAGGGCATCGATGTGGGTACGCATGAAGCAGGTATGTGCGTCCTTCGGCGAGCACACGATCGGCTCCCCGCGCACGTTGAACGATGTGTTCACCACCACGGGGCAGCCGGTCAGCTTCTCGAATTCACGGATGAGATCGTAGTAGTCGGGGCTCACGTCCCGGCTGACGGTCTGCACCCGGGCGGAGTAGTCGATGTGCGTCACCGCCGGAATATCCGAGCGCGGCTGGTTGAGCAGGTCCAGTCCCCACAGGGATTGCTGCTGGGCGGTCATGGGGATCTGCCGGGATTGCTTTACTGGGGCGACGAGCAGCATGTAGGGTGAGTCGCAGTCCATTTCGAACCAGTCCGCGACCCGCTCACGCAGGACGCTCGGCGCGAAGGGCCGGAATCCCTCGCGGAACTTGATCTTGATGTTCATCTGTGCCTGCATGCGCGGGCTGCGCGGATCGCCCAGGATGCTGCGGGAGCCGAGCGCGCGCGGACCGAATTCCAGGCGGCCGTTGAACCAGCCGATGATCTTCTCGCTGGCCAGGAGTCCTGCCACCGTTTCCAGCAGTGGGGCGCGTTCGAGCCGGTGATACACCGCCCCGACCGACCGGAGAAACGCCTCGACCTCCGCGTCGGTGTACTCCGGCCCGAGGTAGGCGCCCTTCATGGAGTCCTTCCCGGGCGTGACCCGCCGGGGCTGACCGTGGTGCCGGTGCCAGATCAGCTGGGCCACCCCCAGTGCCCCACCGGCATCTCCTGCCGCCGGTTGAATCCACAGCTCCTTGAAGGGCCCGTCGCGCAGCAGCTTGCCGTTGCCGACGCAGTTGAGCGCCACGCCGCCGGCCAGACACAGATTGTCGAGCCCGGTCACCTTGTGGGCCGTCCGGGCCATCCGCATCATGACCTCCTCGCAGACGTCCTGCACCGAGCGGGCAAGGTCCATTTCCCGCTGGGTGAGGTTGGTCTCCGGCGTCCTGGGCGGCGCACCGAACAGCGCGTCGAACTTGCTGTTGGTCATGGTGAAGCCGCTGAGGTAGTCGAAGTACTCCTGGTTGAGGCGGAAGGAGCCGTCGGGCCTGAGGTCGATGAGGTGATCGTAGATCAGCTGGCTGAACTTTGGCTGGCCGTAGGGCGCCAGGCCCATGACCTTGTATTCCCCCGAATTGACCTTGAACCCGGTGTAGTAGGTAAACGCGGAATAGAGCAGGCCGAGCGAATCCGGCCACAGCAGTTCTTTCAGCAGCTCGATGTCGTTGCCGCGGCCCACACCCATCGAGGCCGTTGCCCATTCTCCCACCCCGTCCATCGTGAGGATCGCGGCATCCTCAAACGGTGAAGGGAAAAAGGCGCTGGCGGCATGCGACTCGTGGTGCTCGGCGTAGAGGATATCGCCCTCGTAGTCGAGGGCGTCATGGAGCAGCCGGTCCATGAAGAGCTTTTCCTTGATCCACAGCGGCCCCGCCATCAGGAACTGGTGGAAGCCCCTGGGCGCGGTGCCCAGATAGGTCTCCAGGATCCGCTCGAACTTGAGGATCGGTTTGTCGTAGAAGCCGACGTGGGCGAGGTCCTGCGGGGCGATCCCGGCCTGGTGCAGGCAATACTCCACGGCGCGGGAGGGGAAGCCGCTGTCGCCCTTCTTCCGCGTGAAGCGATCCTCCGATACGGCGGCGACGATCTCGCCGTCGCGGAGCAGGGCCGCGGCGCTATCGTGGTAGTAGGCGGAGATGCCCAGAATATGCGTGCCGGCTGCCATGGGATCGTACTGTCTCCTCGGGCGGTGGCGGACCCATCGTGGGCCGCACTCTCCGGGGAAGGTAAGGTAGTCAGTCCAGACCTTCCGTATGCAGGCACAGGGCGGTGGCCCGAACGCCGGGACCGGGATACTTTTTTGACGGGTGATGCTGCCGCCAACCCCAGTGCCTCCGGCATGGGAGGGCCCACCCCCGCTGGTACCTGAAGCCCGCCCTCCGGTCGGGACCCCGGCACGACGATCCCAGGTCCGGTAGCTACCCAGCTCGCCTTCCCACCGAGGACATGCCAATCCCACGCTCTGAACCCGGGTCATCAGCGGTCACCCGGCCGCCGGCAGGCAGGCCCCACACCGCTTCGGGCCCGGCCCCGGCGCGGCCTGTGGGGAGTGACCTGCCCATGAGGCTCATCCTCGAGGACGGGACAGAATATGCCGGCGTGTCCTTTGCCGCCCGGCAGCCTGTGGTCGGCGAGGTGGTGTTCACCACCGCCATGAGCGGATATGTGGAGGCGCTGACCGACCCGTCGTTCCGAGGGCAGATCCTGGTTCTCACCTATCCGCTTGCCGGCAACTACGGTGTTCCGGCAGCCCGTCCCACCGGCACGCTCGACCGGCCCTTCGAATCCGATCGCATCCAGGTCCAGGGACTGGTGGTGCAGCACGCGATCCACCAGCCGAGCCACCACGCCAGCGCGCGCACGCTGGGTGAATGGCTGGCCAGCGAGGGGATCCCGGCGGTGACCGGCATCGACACCCGCACCCTCACCCGCCGGCTGCGCGAACACGGGACAATGCGGGGCTGGCTGCTTCCCGCGGACGGCCCGCTCGACGCGGAGCGGGCCGTGGCCAGGGGAGTGGAGATGCGGCGGGAGCTGTTCCGGCTGGTGGCGCCGACGGCGACGAGCCGGCTGGGCGATGGCACCGGTCCGCGGGTGCTGCTGGTCGATGCCGGCGCCAAGGACAACCTGATCCGCTCGATGCTGGAGCGGGGAGCGCGGGTTACCCGGGCTCCCTGGCACGCCGATCTCGCGGTGCTGGCCAATGAGGCCGATGGGGTGCTGCTCGGCAACGGACCGGGGGATCCCGAAGGACCTGCCGGAACTGGTCGCCCAGGTCCGCGGCCTGCTGCAGCGGCCCGGCCTGCCGATCTTCGGCGTGTGCCTGGGCAACCAGATCCTGGGGCTGGCCGCCGGGGGGGACACCTTCAAGCTCCCCTATGGCCATCGCGGGGTGAACCAGCCGGTGCAGGAGATCGGCACCCGGCGCTGCTTCATCACCAGCCAGAATCACGGCTACGCGGTGCGTGAGGACTCCCTGCCGCGCAGCTGGGAGCCGTGGTTCGTGAATCTGAACGACGGCACCAACGAGGGCATCCGGGCCCGCTTCAAGCCGGTCTTCAGCGTGCAGTTTCATCCCGACGCCTCGCCGGGCCCGCGCGATACCGCCTTTCTCTTCGACACCTTTCTCGAGCTCTGCGAGACCGCGCGCCGGGGTGGCCGATGACCCCGCGCCACGCGCCCGCCCTGCCCGCCCGGGTACTGCTGCTGGGGTCCGGGGCCCTGCAGATCGGCCAGGCCGGAGAATTCGACTACTCCGGCACCCAGGCGCTGAAGGCCCTCAAGGAAGAGAACGTCTTCACGGTGCTGGTCAATCCCAACATCGCGACCATCCAGACCAGCGAGGGGCTCGCCGACCGGGTGTACTTCGTCGCCATCACCCCGGAGAACGTGACCCAGATCCTGGAGCGGGAGCAGTGCGACGGCATCCTGCTCGGCTTCGGCGGGCAGACCGGCCTGAACTGCGGGCTGGAACTGGAGCAGCGCGGGGTGTTCGAGCGGCTGGGTGTGCGGGTGCTGGGGACGCCGGTCGCCTCGATCCGCGACACCGAGGACCGGGCGCTGTTCAAGCAGCGCCTGGACCAGATCGGCATCAAGAGCCCCCGGAGCTTCGCCTGTCACTCGATCGCCGAGGCGGAACAGGCAGTACGGGAAATCGGGCTCCCCACGATGCTCCGGATCGCCTTCGCCCTGGGGGGAAAAGGCAGTGCGGTGATCACGACCGAGAACGAGATCATGCCGGCGCTGAAGCGCAGCTTCGACGGCGGGATCCGGCAGGTGCTGGTGGAGGAATACCTGGCCGGGTGGAAGGAGATCGAGGTCGAGGTGGTCCGCGACGGGGACGACAATTGCATCACGGTGTGCGCCATGGAGAATTTCGACCCCATGGGCATACACACCGGCGAGTCCATCGTGGTGGCGCCCACGCAGACGCTCAACGACACCGAGGTGCAGCTGCTGCGCACCATGGCGATCGACGTCATCCGGCACCTCGGCATCGTGGGCGAGTGCAACATCCAGTACGCACTGGACCCCCACAGCACCGATTACCGGGTCATCGAGGTCAACGCCCGGCTGTCCCGGTCCAGCGCCCTGGCCAGCAAAGCGACCGGCTACCCCCTGGCCTACGTCGCCGCCAAGATCGCCCTGGGTTTCACGCTGCCCGAGATCCCCAACGGGATCACCAAGAAGACCACCGCCTTCTTCGAGCCGGCGCTCGATTACATCGTCTGCAAATTCCCGCGCTGGGATCTCGGCAAGTTCCGGGGGGTGTCCACCCGGATCGGCAGCGAAATGAAGAGCGTCGGAGAGGTGATGGCCATCGGCCGGACCTTCCCCGAGGTGCTGCAGCGGGCGGTGCGGATGCTGGACATCGGCGCGCTGGGCGTGGACCCCAGCTTCTTTGCGGGTGACGACGTGCGCGAGGCCCTCCGGGTGCCCACCTCGCTCCGGGTGTTCGCCATTGCCCGCGCCCTCGCCGAAGGCATCGAGCCGGCGGAGATCCACGCGCTCACCGGCATCGACACCTGGTTCATCCACGGGATCGCGACCATCATCGCCATGCGCGGCGAGCTCAGTGCGGTGGCTGGCGGCAACGGCACCGCCAAGGGTCACGAGCCAGGCGGGAGCGGGCACGCCTGTCGCCCGAGCTGCTGGGGCGCGCCAAGCGCCTGGGATTCTCGGACAACGGGATCGGTCGGCTGGTGGGGCTGACCAGCGATGCCGTGCGGGCCGAGCGCCTCAGCCACGGGATTCTCCCCCGCCTCGCCCGCATCGACACCCTGGCCGCCGAGTTCCCGGCGGAGACGAACTATCTGTATCCGACCTACCACGCCACGGAGAACGAGAGCCCGCCGAGCACCCGCAAGAAGATCCTGGTCCTGGGCTCGGGGTCGTACCGCATCGGGTCCAGCGTCGAATTCGACTGGTGCTGCGTCAGCGCGGTCCGCGCCGCCTCCGAGCTGGGGTACGAGACCCTGATGCTCAACTACAACCCGGAGACGGTCAGTACCGACTGGGATGAGTGCGACCGCCTGGTGTTCGACGAGGTGAGCTTCGAGAGCGTACTGGACTTGTGGGAGAGCGAGCGGCCGGAAGCGGTGGTGGTCAGTATGGGCGGGCAGGTCCCCAACAACCTGGCCCTGCGCCTCGCCCGGGCGGGGGTCCGGATTCTCGGCACCAGCGCCGAGAGCATCGACATGGCAGAGGACCGCCGGAAGTTCAGCGCACTCCTGGACCAGCTGGGGATCGACCAGCCGGCCTGGACCCACCTCACGGAACGTTCAGACGCGACCCAGGCCATCGCCACGCTGGGTGGATTCCCGGTGCTGGTGCGGCCGAGCTACGTGCTGTCCGGTGCCGCCATGAGCGTGGCCCACGATCCGGTCGAGCTGGACCGGATCCTCGAGCGGGCCCGCATCGTCTCTGCGGAGCACCCGGTGGTGGTCACCAAGTTCGAGACCGGCGCCCGGGAGATCGAGATCGACGCCGTGGCCGACGCCGGGCGCATCGTCCTGTGGGCCATCTGCGAGCACGTCGAGGATGCCGGCGTGCACAGCGGCGACGCGACCCTGATGCTGCCGCCGCAGACGGTGCCGCTGCCGGTCATCCACCAGGCCCGGAAGATCGCGGTCCAGCTGGCCGAGGCGCTCGCGATCACCGGACCGTTCAACCTTCAGCTCCTGGTCAAGCACGGACGGGTGCGGGTGATCGAGGTCAACCTGCGGGCCTCCCGCAGCCTGCCGTTCGTCTCCAAGGTGACCGGCACCAACTTCGTGCAGGAAGCGGTATGCCGGATGCTCGGGGTCCGAAACCCCGTGGAAAACCGGGCGCTCGACCTTGACTACGTGGCGGTCAAGGTGCCGCAGTTCAGCTTCCCCAGGCTGGTTGGTGCGGATCCGATCCTGGGGGTGGAAATGGCCAGCACCGGCGAGGTCGGCTGCTTCGGGGATGACGGGGACGAGGCCCTGCTCCAGGGATTGGCGGCGACCGGGTTCCGGCTGCCCCGGCGGGGGGTGCTGCTCTCGCTCGGGCCGCCCAGCGATAAGTACTCTTTCCTCGAAGAGGCCAGGGCGCTGTCGGGGGAGCTGGGCCTCGCGCTCTACGGCACCGCCGGCACCGCCGAGGCGTTGCAGGCCCACGGCATCGCCTGCACGGCGCTGGCCAAGGCCCCCGGTGAGGGCCGCAGCGGGATGGACGTGATCGACGAGGGCCTCGTGGACCTGGTCATCAATGTGCCCCGGTCCTACGACGAGCTGGGCCGACCCGACGGCTACCTGATCCGGCGCCGCGCCGTCGACGCCGAGGTGCCTCTGGTGACTGACCTCATGCTCGCCTCGGCGCTGGTTGATGCGATGAGGAACCGGGCCGGCGCGCCGGTGGTCATCCGGCCGTGGAACGAGTACCTCGAACGCCGGCCACGGCACCTGGCGTAGAGCCTGAAGTGGGGCGGGGTGCCATCAGAGGCCGTCCGCCCGCCGTTTCAGGGTTTCTGCACATTTCCGTCCCGACTCGCCCCCGTGACAGGACTCTCGAGGATCTGTCGACCGAATTGATCGCCGCTACCGCCCGACACTCACGTGCCGAGGAACTCGCCCACCGGCGCCAGCGCTTCGACGTGGTCGCCCAGGATCTTGAGAGCCGCCAGCATCGGCACGGCCAGGAAGGCCCCGCCCACGCCCCAGATCCAGTACCAGAACAGGAGCCCGGCCAGGAGTGCTACCGGATTCAGGGTGAGGCGCTTGGCCAGGAGCATCGGGCTCAGCACGTTGGACTGCACGACATTGATGGCCGCATAGGTGGCCGGGACCAGCAGCGCCCGGCCCAGGTCGGGAAAGGTCACCAGGGCCACGACCGTCAGGATGACCATCATGGCCATGGCGCCCAGATAGGGGAGAAACTCCAGCAGCGCCGCTGCAACACCCCAGAGCAGCGGATTGGGCATTCCCAGCGCCCACATCGCCAGGGCGACGAAGACGCCGAGACCGAGATTGAGCATGAAGACGGTGCCGAGATAGGCGGAGATGGACGCCTCGGTTTCCCGGGCGATCGCCACGGCTTTCTTCTTGTCCTCCAGGGCGGGCAGCACCCGAATGAGCTTGAGGAGAAAGAGGTCGCCCGAGGCAAGCAGGAAGTAGAGCAGCAGCAGCGTCTCAGCGGTCCCGACGAGCAGGACCGTCGTGGTGCCATAGAGCTGCTCGCTCAGGCGGGGCCCGCGGATCACCACCTCCTGCGTCCCGTCGCTGGCCGGCGAGGTGGCGTCGTGCACCTGCTCCGCGGCCCGGTTCACCTGCTCCACCGGACGGAGCAGTGTGCGCATCCGGCGGCCGGCCTGCTCCAGGGTCCTGGGCGCCCGGACAAGCCAGTCCTGGACCGGGGTGGAGAGGCGGGCGGTACCGCCGATGAGGAGCGTGAGGAGCCCGACCAGCACGACCGCCGCGGCCAGCGGAGGCTTCAGGCGGAACCGGCCCAGCCATCGGACGACCGGATCGAACAGGAACTTGAGGATCACGGCCAGAACGATCGGCAGGAACACCTCCCTGCCCAGGTGCAGCACGGTGAAGACAGCGGTGAGCGCCAGTATCACGATGCCGCTGGTCCGGAAGTCAAGCTCCCGCCGGGGCCGCACCCCGATCGCCTCGGGAGCCTGAGCGGGTGTCGCCGTGGCTCCCGGCGCCTCGGGGAGACCCGGGTTCCCGGCTGGGGAGGGGGAAGGCGGTGTGGTCATTGATCCGGCTCCGGAAGGTGGCGGCATCGCGCTGGACTGAATCCCGTGCAGCATAGAGTAGCACGCGCGGGCCGAGCCGGCCATGTACAGGGGGTGAGAACAACCCGATGACCAGACGACCACTCGCTCCACTGACCGATCACCGACTGTATCTCCCCCCGGACGCGCGTCCCGTTCCAGGTGGCGAGTTCGTGCTGTACTGGTTGCAGACCACTCAGCGCGCGCACGACAACTTCGCGCTCAACTTCGCCATTGAACAGGCCGATCAACTGGGCGTGCCGGTGCTGGTCTATCACGGCCTCCGGCACGACTACCCCTGGGCCAGCGACCGGCTGCACACCTGGATCCTCCAATCGGTCGCGGACCTCGCCACCGGCTTCGCGGCGAAGGGCATCCAGTATGCGTTCTGGCTGAGCCGGGGCCGGGGCGCCTTCACCCTCTGGGCGGCGGGCGGGAAGCCGGAGAGAACCGGAGTTGGCGGCGGCGAAGATACGCCGCTGGTGCGGCTGGCCGACCGTGCGGCACTGGTGGTGACGGACTACTTCCCGACGTTCATCGTGCCCCGGCAGATCCGCGGACTCCGGCAGAAGACCGCCACGCCGGTGATCGCGGTGGACTCTGCCACCCTGGTGCCGATGGCCTACCACACCAAGGAGCAGAGCACCGCGCGGGGCATCCGCACGGTGCTGATGGCCGCCCTGGAGCACTTCCTCTGGCCGGTGGAAAACCCGGTCCCGAACGTGCGGCGGCTCGTGGAGCTGCCGGAGAGCGATGAATGGGTGGAGCTTTCCCCGCTGGCCGCACGGGGGCCGGCGGCCGCCGGCACCATCGCGGAGCTGGTGGCGGGCTGCGACCTGGACCACTCGGTGCCGCCCTCGCCGATGTTCCACGGCGGCACCACCACAGGGCGGGCCAGGCTGGCGGCGTTCCTGGCGCGCGGGCTGCCGAGATACGAGAAGGACCGGAACGACCCCAACGAGCCGGAGGCGGTGAGCCGGCTGTCGCCGTGGCTCCACTTCGGCAATCTCTCGATCCACGAGGTGCTGCTGGCGGCCCGGGAGGCCGGCCCCGCGGATCAGTATGCCAAGTTCCTCGACGAGGCGCTGGTGTGGCGGGAGGTGGCCCACAACTTCTGCCACTTCAACCCGAAGCACCGCACCATCGCGGGGATTCCGGCGTGGGCGCGGGAACAGCTGGCCGCCCATGAGAACGATCCGCGCCCCGCGCTCTACAGTCTGCAGGAGCTGGAACACGGCCGTACCGGCGAGGCCCTGTGGAATGCGGCCCAGCGGTCCTACCTCCGGGACGGCTGGATGCACAACTACATGCGGATGCTGTGGGGCAAATCGGTGCTGATGTGGACCCGGAACGCGACCGAGTGCCTCGCGGTACTGGAGCACCTCAACAACAAGTACAGCCTCGACGGGCGGGATCCCAACAGCTACGGCGGGGTGATGTGGACCTTCGGGAAGTTCGACCGGCCGTTCTATCCCCGGCCGATCTTCGGCAACGTGCGCTATCTGTCGCTTCGGGCGGCGAAAGGCAAGTTCGACGTACCGCAGTACATCCGGAGATTCGAGGCGGAGGGGTGACAGCCGGCTTGCCCGGGATGCCACTCCTCACGCGGTCGCTGTGCTTGATACGATCCGGGTCGGGCGCGGGCCCGGCTACGACTCCCCCACAAACGGTACCTCGAGTTCCATTCCGTCCCGGGCGATAACCGTCTCCGGGAAGATCGCGCGTGCTTCGGCCAGCAGCTCGGGCGCCTCGCGGCTGTAGCGGGGGGAGATGTGGGTCATGGCCAGGCGCCTGACCCCGGCGTCCCGCGCCAGCTCCGCCGCCTCACGGGCGGTGGTGTGGCCGGTCTCGCGGGCGCGGGCCAGGTCGGCGTGGCTGAAGGTCGCCTCGTGCACCAGCAGGTCGGCCCCCTGCGCCACCGCCTGGAGGGTGGCGACCGGCCGGGTATCTCCCGAGATGACCACGGTCCGGCCGGTGCGGGGGCCGCCCACCAGTTCGGCCGGGGTGACGACCCGGCCGCCCTCCAGGGTGACCGGCTCGCCCTTGTGGATCTTCCCCCAGAGCGGCCCCTCGGGAATCCCGAGTTCGCGGGCCTTGTCGGGGTTGAAGCGGCCGAGTCGGGAGTGTTCCACCAGGGCGTAGCCGATGGTGTCGGCGCGGTGCTCGGTCTCGAAGGTGACGATGTCGTACTCGGCGCGCCGAATGCGGTCACCGGGGGCGAGTTCGTTGATCTCCACCGGAAACTTGTTCCGTTCGATCCCCACCGCCATGGCGTGTTCCAGGATCCGCCGGGCGCCCTTCGGTCCGTGCAGGGTCAGCCCTTCGCTCCGCTCCGCCCCGCCGAAGATGTTGAGCAGGCCCAGGGTGCGGAGCAGCCCGACGACCCCGAGCAGGTGATCGGAGTGGTAGTGGGTGAAGAAGATCTCGCGGAAGGTGAAGGTCACCCCGTAACGCATCATCTGGCGCTGGGTCCCCTCGCCACAGTCGAACAGCATCGTCTCTCCCTCGCGGGTCAGGGCGAGGGAAGAGACGTTGCGCTCGAGGGTGGGGCACGCGGCCCCGGTGCCGAGAAAGGTGACCTTCAGCATGGCGGGGGAAGATAATGGGCGGCGGGGCGGGCTGAAGTGCGCAGCTAGATCCGGGTCACCCCGTGTTCCATCGCGTCCACGATGGCGGCCAGCTCCATCACCAGGCGGGTCGGGCTGCCGGGGGCGGTGCGCAGGGCCTCGGTCACTTCCCTGTAGTACCAGATGGTCTTTTCCCGCGGCACGCTGAAGCGGTTCCAGACCTCGTCTCCCACCACGCGCATGTCGTTGATGATGGACCGGGCGTTGTAGAGCTTGTCGGCGGCGGCCACCCGGAGCACATCGGCGTGGGCCTCCCGCCGCAGGTGATGGATGAAGCGGAGCTTGCGCTCCTCCCAGGGGCCCTTGGTGTCGCTCAGCGGATCGGAGTCGGTGCAGCCGATCACGATCCGGTGTACCCGCTCGCCGAAGCGCTCGAGGATCTCCTGCTGGGTCTTGCCCTGGCGGGGCTGGTCCTCGACGGCATCGTGCAGCAGGGCGCCGATGCCCTCCTCCTCATCTCCCCCGTCCTCCAGCACGATGGCCGCTACCCCGAGGAGGTGCGCCAGGAAGGGCACCCGTCCGCCCTTGCGGCGCTGGCGGGCATGGAGCTCGGAGGAGTAGAGAAGCGCTTCGTTGAACTTGGGAGAGAGCGAGGGGGTCATGGGTCGGGGAAGGGGAACACGGGGGCGCGCTGGCGTCGCGCTCCCGTGACCATCTAGAACAGCTTGACCTGCACCGTGAGCTTGCCCGGGTTCTTCGCGAGCTCATCCAGCAGCCGCTGCATGGCCCGGATGGCGTCCCGGCTCTCGACGTAGAAGCTGGAGTCGGTGGCGAACTTGCCCATGGTGCCTTCGCCCTGGTTGATCTTCTGGAGCACCGAGTCGAGCCGCGCGCCCGTGGCGGTCAGCTGGATGGACATGGTGGAGAGGTTCCGGGCCAGGGTATCGGCCCGCTCGATGGCGTTGCCGATGGGGACGGCCGCAATAGTGCTGTCCAGCCGCTCGGCCAGCCGGCGCATGGAGGCCATGGTCCGTTCGGTCTCGCCGGTCACACTGGGGAGCTGCCGGTTCATGGTGGTCAGCACCTGCTGCAGCGACTGCAGGGTGCGGGTGAGTTCATCGGCCGTGCGCTGATTGGCGATGGCCTGAACGCCGATGAGTACCGAGTCGGCGCGGTCCGCCAGGGCGGCGCCCTTCTCGAAGACCCCGCCGTCCATCCGCCCCTTGATGATGCCGCCCGCCGGGAAGGGCTCAGCCGAGTCACCCGGGTCGAGCAGCAGGCGGGAGTCGCTGCTGAAGAAGCCGCTGGAGATGGAGGCCGAGGCATCGGCCTTGAGTTCCAGCGCGCTCGGCAGGGCCAGGGTCACCAGCACCCGTCCCGGCCGCTCCAGCGTCACCGCGCTCACCTTCCCTACCCCGACGCCCGAGATGGTGACCACGTTGTCCACCTTCAGGGCGCCGACATCGGGGAATTCCGCCTGCACCACCTGTCCGGTGGGCCGGAAGGTGGCGCCCTTGAGCCACATCGTGCCGAAAACGAACAGCGCGATGCCGACCAGCACCAGGCCACCGACCGTGGCTTCCTTCTGATAGTGCAGGTCCATGGCTCAGGCGGCGAAGGTAAGGTTGCCGAAGTCGCGCTCGAGGAACTCCCGCACCTCGGGCACAGTGGATTTCTTGAACTCGGCCGGCGTCCCCTGTTGCACGATCCGCCCACCGGTGAGCAGCGCGAGCCGGTCCGCCACCCGGAACGAGCCGCGAACATCATGGGTGACCATCACGCTGGTGACGCCGAGCTCCCCGGCAAGACTCTTGACCAGGTCGTCAATGATATCGGCGTTCACCGGATCGAGGCCGGAGGTGGGCTCGTCGTAGAGCAGGTACTTGGGGGTCCCGGCGATGGCCCGCGAGATACCCACTCGCTTGCGCATGCCGCCGGAGAGCTGGGCCGGATACTTGTCCGACGTGTCCGGGGTGAGGTTCACGAGATTCAGGCAGCGGGCCACCCGCTCCTCGCAGTAGGCGCGGTCGCGGAACTGCTCCTCGTCGGTGATGCCCAGGCGGACGTTCTCGTAGACGGTCATCGAGTCGAACAGCGCCCCGTTCTGGAAGACGTAGCCAATGGTGGAACGGAGCTGGCGCAGATCGTCACGGCGGAGCCGGGCCACGTCCTTCCCATCCACCATGACGGTCCCCGAGTCCTGCCGGATGAGCCCCACGATATGCTTGAGCAGCACGCTCTTGCCGGTGCCCGATGGGCCGAGCAGGGCCACCGTCTGACCGTCCTCCACCACGAAGTCCACCCCGTCCAGCACCACCTGCTGGCCGAAGCGCTTGCGGACACCGTGGAGTTCGATCATGGGAGCCGGGGATCAGTGCAGGAGAAGCTTGGCAAGCATGGTGTCCAGCAGCAGGATCATCACACAGCTGGCGACCACCGCGCTGGTCGTTGACTTCCCTACCCCCTCCGCCCCCTGCTCGGTGCTGAAGCCGAAATAGCAGGAGATGATGGTAATGCAGACGGCGAAGGCGAAGCCCTTGATGACGGAATAGTAGGCGTCGAACGGCTTCCAGAAGAACCGGGCGCCGTAGATGAAGTCGGCGTCGGTCACCGGGAGGACCTGCTGGACCGCGAACCAGCCGGAGAGGATGCCCGTGACATTGGCGATGATCACGAGGATCGGGATCATGATGATCCCCGCCAGCACCCGGGGGATCACCAGGTGGCTGGCGGGGGAGCGGCCCAGGGTCTCGAGCGCGTCGATCTGCTCGGTGACCCGCATGGTGCCGAGCTCGGCGGCGTAGCGGGCCCCGATCCTACCGGCCAGGATGAGGCCGGTGAGCACCGGCCCCAGCTCGAGCACTACCGACTCCACGATCAGGGAGCCGGCCACGTAGTAGGGGATGTTGCCGGTGAACTGGTAGCCGGTCTGCAGGGCGGTCACCGCGCCGGCGAAGCCCGCCACCAGCAGGATGATCGGCAGACTGCCGACGCCGATATTCCAGGCCTCAGTGAAGGTCCGCGGCAGCCAGACCCGCCACTCGCCCATGGCCCGGGCCATCTCCGCCAGCATGAGGCTCACCCGGCCCACGTGCGCCAGCGCCTGCAGCACGTAGCGGCCGATGGGCCGGCGGGGATCGAGCGCGTGGGAAGTGGTCATTTGGGAATTGGGAGTTGGAAGCAGGAATCGGCGGACGGCCGGACTCCTGACTTCCAGCTTCCAACCACTGTATCTTCGCCCGCCATGCCCCCCAAGTCCACCCCTGAAGTCCTTGCCTTCCGGCGCGGGCTGATGCGCTGGTTCCGGCGCGCGGGCCGCGACCTGCCCTGGCGACACACCCGAGATCCCTATCGCGTGTTGGTGTCGGAGGTCATGCTGCAGCAGACCCAGGTGTCGCGGGTGACGGAGTACTACGCCCGGTTCCTGGCCCGGTTTCCCTCTCTCGGCGAGCTGGCCGCGGCCCGCCCCGCCGAGGTGCGGGAGGCGTGGGCCGGCCTGGGGTACTATCGCCGGGCGTCGAACCTGCAGCGGCTGGCGCGGGTGGTGGTGCGGGAGCATGCCGGCCACGTTCCGGCCGATCCGGCAGTCCTCAGGAGCCTGCCCGGGATCGGCCGGTACACGGCGGGGGCCGTGGCGAGCTTTGCCTTCGAGCGCCGGGCGGCGGCGGTGGACACCAATGTCGGAAGGGTGATCCGGCGGGCGTTCGTGAGGGTGGCGCGGACTGCGAAGGGGGAGGCCAACGGCGGCCGCAAGCCATCTGAAGATCGAAGAGTCTGGGAGATCGCCGAACGGCTGGTGCCGCGGGCGGGCAACGCCGCCTGGACGTTCAATCAGGCCATTATCGAGCTCGGCGCGTTGATCTGCACCGCGCGGGTGGCGCGGTGCGAGATCTGTCCGGTACGGACGGCATGCCGCACCGGCCGGGCGAGCCATGGTCGCGCCGTCTGGTGACGCGGCGGCCATGCGGCCCCGGGAGTGGTCGTGAGCCTCAGCGCGCCGGCGGCGTGCCGCCCGCCGGCGGATGCCATATCGCCTCCAGCGCGGCCCGCCGGGCCGATTCCAGCTCATTGGCTCCGGCTACCCGGAGGCCAAGGTCACGGAGGATGCCGTCCTGCAGGCCGTAGCTGACACCGTGAACCGCGATCGCCTGACCCCGCCCCCAGGCGGCCTGCATAATCGAGGTGCGGCACACGTTGGCGACCTGCTGCAGAATGTTCAGCTCGCAGAGCCGGTCCAGCAGCTGGGGCTCGGGCAGCTCGACCAGCCGGGCGCGATGTTGCTCCGCGACATCCTGGACATGACGGAGCCAGTTGTCCACCAGTCCCAGCGGCCGGCCGTGCCACGCCGCAATGACACCGCCACAGCCGTAGTGGCCGCACACGATGATGTGCTTGACCTTGAGCACGTCCACCGCGAACTGCAGCACGGAGAGGCAGTTGAGATCGGAGTGCACCACCACGTTGGCCACATTCCGGTGGACGAACAGCTCTCCCGGGAGGAGGCCCACGATCTCGTTGGCGGGCACCCGGCTGTCGGCGCACCCGATCCACAGGTAGCGGGGCGCCTGCTGCTGAGCCAGCCGGTCGAAGAACTGGGGATCCCGCTGGAGCATGCGGGCTGCCCACGCCCGGTTGTTCTGGAACAGCTCGGCGACATCGCTCATGAGACCTCGTCCGCCGACGGCCACGGATCGCGACAGGGCCGTGCGGCGATTGGTTACGGTATGTTCCGGCGGCTAGCTGGCGGCCTGGCGCAGGCCGGTGGTGGCGAGCACATCTTCCTTTTCCGGGACCAGCTCGAAGGCGGTGCGGAGATCCTCGGGAATCGGCACCGGCTTCCCCGCCTTCAGGTCCACGAATACCCAGGCCGTTTCCGCCCTGGCCAGCTCCTCCTGGTCGGACTTCCGCCAGAACAGGTAGCGCCGGCGGGAACTGCGACGCTTCACGTCCTCCACCCAGGTGAGCAGCGACAGCTCCTCACCGAGGAATGCCGGGCGGAGGTACTCGATAAAGTGGGAACGCACCACCCAGCCAGTGCCGCTGGCCACGTAGCGGTCCATGGACCACCCCCGGGCCGCCGAGTGCTCGATGGCCACGTCCTGCATCCAACGCAGGTACGCGAGGTTGTTGACGTGCCGCTGGACGTCAATGGCGTCCTGGGTCACGGTCAGTGGCTTGATGAAGATGCGTGGCATGGTGTCCCGAGGGATCGCACCGACCGCCGTGCCGGCGAGAGTCCCGGTGAGGAGCGGGGCCCGGGGTGACGCCGGAGCCGGCAACCCGCACCGGCCCTAGTACTTGTGGAACACCCCGGCCAGCAGCGCGATCAGCCCAAGCCCGCCCGCAATGGATCCGGCGATGCGCTGCCGCTTGCGGAAGGCGTCGAACAGGGGCCCGGTCTCGCCGCTGGGTGAGAGACGGGTGAGCCGGGCCAGCGAGGGCAGCGAGACGAAGAGCACCAGGATCGCCGCGATGAGCCCGGTGGCTTGCATGATGATGAGCCAGGCGCTGGGCGCGGAGGCACGGGCCGCCGGAATGCTCAGGTAGACCCCGGAGGCCAGCGTCAGCACAATGCCCGGCAGCAGCAGCTGCCGGTGCACCGCATCGAGCAGCCGGACCACCACCGCCTGGGTCGGGCGGTCTTCTGCCCGGCCCCGGATGCCGACGACCATGGCCGCGAGCCCACCGCCCAGCCACAGGGTGAAACCGGCGATGTGCGCCAGATGCCAGAGGGTCATTGGGACACCGTTTCGGTGAGCATGGTTTCGTCCACGGGCTGGCGGCCGGCGAACCCGGCGTCTACTTCATGCCAGTGAGAGATGTGTGACTCGCCCTGCTGCCAGCACAGGTAGACCAGGCGGTCGTCCCGCAGGGCGTAGAAATCCACCAGCCCGGCGTCGAAGCCCTTGAAGACGCAGCCGACCTCTTCCAGTTCCAGCAGGAAGCCGCCGATCCGCTCGGCCTCCCGGGCCACCGCGTCGCGGACCTCGATGAGTTCCGCGGGCTCCTGGTCACCGGCCTTGAGCGGGCCGGTCAGCAGCTCGTAGCTGGCCACCAGCGCCTTCCAGCGCGGGTACGCGGCAAGCAGATCGGCCACGATCCGCCCGACCAGCGGCAGGGTGGCTTCGGCTTCCCGCACTGTGAAGATCCGGGGAGCGCTCACGTGGTCAGCTCCAGACGATCTCGAGCCCGTCCACCTGCTCGGGGTGGCTGATGAAACCGAGGACGAGGTGATCCTTGTCCACCACGGTGATCGTGGGCCGGAGGTGGGAATCGTCGGAATCCTGATTCATGCGCAGGACGAAACCCTTCAGGTCGGTGTCGGGGGATACCACGGCGCTCTCGGTACGCATGATCGCGTCGGCCCGGGTCTGGCTCGGGTCCTGGCCCACCGCCAGGCAGCGGGTGACAAGATCGCGATCGCTGAGCACGCCGAGAAACCGGCGGGTGCGATGATCGTCCACCACCGGCACCACCGAGATGTTGCGGGCGCGGAACATGATCGCCACTTCGCTGGCGGAGGCGTTGGCTACCGCCACGTAGGGGTTCGGAACCATGACCTCTTTGGCTTTCATTCTTCTGCGAACCGGGGTGAGAGGGACGGAGACGGGGGCGACGGGCGGCCGGTCCCCTGAGGCAATCTGCTCACCCCGCCCCCGAATTCAAGCCCGCCAGCGCCACCGTGGTGGCCCTGAAGCCTTCTTCCACATAGCTCTGGACCTGGTCCACCCGGAAAGTGGCCCCCCGTGCCACCCGGGGCCGGACGTAGACCAGCGGCGGGCGGTTGGAGCTGGCGCGCCACAGGGCGAGGGTCTGGGCGATCTGGCCGGCCATCAGAATGCCGATGGACTCGTTGTGCGCCTCCACCACCGGCGGCAACCCGGGACCGCTGTCGCCGGGGGGCTCGTCGAAGCCCGGGCCGACATCCACCGCCACCACCAGGCGCGCCGGCAGCAGCGCCGCCGGCTCCAGCGGCAGCACCGCGCGCAGGCCGCCGTCGCCGTAACGCACCCCGTCAATGACCGCCGGCGGGAAGAAGATCGGCAGTGCGCAGCTGGCGTAGAGGGCCTCCAGCAACGGCACCTCCCGGCCACCGGCCCCGAAGAGGGTGAGGGCGCCGCTTTCCAGTGCGGTGGCGGTGATCGTGAGGGGCCGGGGCAGCTCCGCAAAACGGTGCACCGGCACCAGCCGGGCGAGCGCGCGCCGAAATGGCTCGGCCTTGAGCAGCGACCGGCCCCACAAGCCACGCAGGAAGGCCAGCCGGTCGGCCCGGACGATTTCTCCCTCGGCGATGCCGTTGAGCCGCTCGAGCGCCGCTTCGGCGCTGAGACCTGCCGCGAACATCGCGGCGAAGACCGCGCCCATGGAGGTGCCCAGGAAGTGGGTCGGGCGGACGCCCGCCTCCGCCAGCGCGCGCATGGCGCCGATGTGCGCGGAGGCCTTGGCGCCACCGCCGCTGAACACGGCAACCACGCCCGGGGCGGTCCCGGATGCGGGAACCGTCACCGGGCGCGCATCTCCCGGTGCTTCCGGGCCCGCTCGAAGCGCTCGCGCTCCTCCGCCGTCTCCGGCACCAGTCGCGGCACCGGCTTGGGCTTCCCCGCGTCGTCAATGGCCACAAAGACCACATGGGCGGAATGGGTGTGCCGCCGCACCCCCGTGGGCACGTGCTCGCTGAAGACCTCCACCGACACGTCCATGGAGCTGGTCCCCACGAAGTCCACCGTGGCCACACAGGTCACCAGTGCACCGACGGGAATGCGCTCCCGGAAGTCCACCTGGTCAAACCGCGCGGTGACCGCCGGCCCGCCGGCGTGGCGGATGGCGGCCACCGCAGCCGCCTGGTCGATCATCGCCAGGAGGTGCCCGCCGAAGAGACCCTGCAGCACGTTCAGCATGTGCGGCATGACCAGGGTGGTCATCTCGGCACGGGAATAGGACATCGGGCGGGACGCGAGAGACATGGTGGTTAGGCGGTTGGGCGGTTAGGCGGTTGGGCGGTTGGGCGGTTGGGCGTCCTAACCGCCCAACCGTCTAGCTAGTAATCCACGGGCCGGAGGTAGTACTCGCCGATGGCCGTCTGGCTGAGCATCGCCACCGTCGGCAGCCGGCGCTTCCAGTGGGTGCTCTCCAAGCGTCCCTCCACCAGCGCCACCTCCGCGTGGGTGAAGCCCCGTGCCTCGATGGCGGCCGGGCGATACCCCTGCAGCAGCCAGTGCAGGATCACGTCGGCCTTGGAGTAGGAGATGCCGAAGTCGCCCTCGTCGGTCTGACCCGAGATGAGGTCGGCGCTGGCGGGCTTGGTGACGATCACCTCCGGCACCCCCACGTGCCGGGCCAGTGCCCACACCTGAGTCTTGAAGAGATCGCCGATCGGATTGACCGGGGGTGAATCGTCGGCGTGCCAGGTGAAATAGCCGAACAACCGCTCGGTCTTGTTGCCGGTCCCCAGTGGCAGCGCGCGCAGTTCAGCAGAGAGATCGAACAGCGTGATCATGCGCACTCGTGCCATGACGTTGCCCCTGCGGGCCGGCGTCGTCTCGCCCCCGATTGCCGCCACGATGCCGTCTACACCGGCGGAAATGTCCACGGTGCGGCTCTGGATCCCCAGGGCATCGATGACCAGCTGGGCGTGGGCCAGGCTCTCCGGACTCGAACTGCGGTAGGGCATCCGCACCGCGACGACGTTATCGGCTCCGAGCGCCTCCGCCGCCAGAAAGGTGACCAGGGCGCTGTCCACCCCGCCGGAGAGGCCGATGACGACCGTGGTGAACTTCCGCCGCCGCTGGATCTCGTCGCGGATGAACTCGACCAGCCAGCGCTGGGTGAGGGCGGGGTCGATATCGAGTGGTGACAGGTCGGAGGGGCTCGGCGGCGCGGCGGCGCGGCGACTCGACTCGACCGTCCGTTGGGGGCCCGGCGCGGCTGGCTGCCCCGCACTCGAATCGCCGAAGCGCCGAGTCGCCCCATCGCCCCCGTTGAGCCCCTCCAGCAGGTGGGGCAGCCGAACCTGGAGGTCGGAGAGCAGCGGGGCCTCGGCACGGGCCCGGGTGATTTCCTCGAAGTCGAGGCTCATCGGCACGGTGCCGGCCTCGAAGACCGGCGCCTGGTAGAGGGCGCCGCGCGGCCCGGCGACCACCGAGCCCCCCACGAAGGCCTTGCCGCCCTCGAAGCCCACCAGGTGGGTCACCACCACGTAGATCCCGTGTTCTTCGGCGATCCCCTGGGCCAGCCGGTCCCAGCGATCGAGGTTGGCCGGCCGGGACTGTCCGGGCCGGGGCGCCAGGCCGCGGGCGGGCGTGGCGCTGGGAACGAACAGGACCTGGGCCCCGTCCAGCGCCGCGAGGGTGGGGGCCAGCGAATGCCAGGCATCCTCACAGACCAGCATCGCCGCGCGGCCCCACGCGGTATCGAACGCCTGCACGCTCCGTCCCGGCTCCACGAAGCGTTCCTCGTCGAACACACCGTAGGTCGGCAGGAACACCTTGCGGTGGACATGGCGGATGCCGGCGTTTGCGCCGCCGAGCGTGGCGTAGAGCGCCGAGTTGTGGAGGTGGTTGCGCCACAGCTCGTAGAACCCGATGGCAATATCCAGCGGCGGGGCGCCGCTCTCCCGGTGCACGCGCAAGAGATCCTCGAACAGCTTCTCGGCCGGGAGCGCCAGCTCCTGCACCCCGCCTTCGAGGAAATAGCCGGTCAGCGCAGCCTCCGGCGCCGCCACCACCGCCGGCGGCACCGGCCACTGTCCCACCTCCCGCAGCACCTCTCCCAGGCGGGCCAGGTTGGCGGGATAGTCGCCCTTGTCGGGGCGGAACTGGGCGATGGCAATCGGGAGGATCATGGCAGGAACTTAGGCGGAATGGCGGAGCGGCGGAACGGACCGGTCGGCGGTCCGGCCGCCCGCACTAACCGCCCGCCCGGTTGCCAACGTAGAAGCCCGCCACCGTGGCCAGCAGGGAGACCGTCACGCTGGCCAGCACGTAACCGGTGGCCTTCCGCCATTCTCCCTGTTGCAGCAGCGTCACGGCTTCGGCGCTGAAGGTGGAAAAGGTGGTATAGCCGCCGCAGAGGCCGATGGTGAGGAACGCGCGCAGTTCGGGCGCGAGGTGCGGTGGATGGGTGGCGACCCGAAGCAGGATGCCCAGCAGGAAGGAGCCGCTGACGTTCACGAGGAGGGTACCGACGGGAAATCCGCCACCGACCGAGCGTTGTACCAGGCCGCTCACCAGGTAGCGGGCCACGCCGCCGATGGCGCTGCCCAGCGCAATGTACCAGATCATCTCGGGCCGCCTCGGGTCTGGGTCACCTTACTTCCGGTGCCAGTACATCCGCATTTCGGTGATCTTGGCGCCGTCGGTCTCGCAGAACATCGCCCCGCGGGCTTCCACCCACTCGCCGGTGCGCCGACGCCGGAACACCAGGTGGAACTCGGCCGAAAACCACGGCCCCACGGCGAAGATCTCCCCGGAGGTGAAGGTGATCTCCGACTGGTTGAGCGGCACCTCCTCCCAGTAGCCGCGCACCGCCTCCCGCCCGCGCAGCGGGTCGGAGAACGGCGTCTCGACGAACACCGGGTCGTCGGCAAACACCCCCATCAGCACATCGGTCTTGCCCTTCGCCCAGCCGCGGCCGAACTCATCCACCAGCACGCGCCCCAGCGCGAGGGTGGTTTCTATCGTGTTACTCATGCGACCGTTCCGGTCCCTGGGTATGATTCGCTATCAGCATGCTCAAGAATCTACATCTCCTGTCATTCGCGTGTCTGGGCCTGGCCGGCCTGCTCCTGATCGGTCCCCCCTGCCCTCCGGAAGCGGGCCGGCTGGTGGCGGCCGGCTGGACCGCCTACCGGGCCGATTCGCTGACGGCAGCGCTGCGGCACTTCACTCGGGCCGATTCCCTCTGCCCCGATGGCCTGGAGGCCAAGGTCGGCCTGGGAAACGTGCGGCTGCGGCAGGACCAGCTCCCGGCAGCAGACTCGATCTTCCTGCTCATCGCCCGCCGGGACAGCGCCAACGGCGACGCCTGGGACGGCCTGGCACTCACGCGCTACCGGCGGGGCGATGTGGTCGGCGCCGTCTCCGCGGCCCGCCGGGCAATCATCCGCCACCCCGACAACGCCGCCACCCGGGCGATTCTCGATGCCCTGGACCCCGGGTGGGCGCGCCAGACCGCCACCCCTCCGGGCGTCGGGCCGCGGCTCCGGGTGGATGCCCGGGTGCGGGGGGACTTCTTCGAGATCCCGAACCGCATCGGCGCGTGGCGGAAGTTCTACGTCAACGGCATCAACATGGGCGTGGCGCTGCCGGGGAAGTACCCCTCCCAGTTTCCGTCCGACTCAACGACCTACGCCGGGTGGTTCGACACCCTCGCGACGATGCGGGCGAACACCCTTCGGGTGTACACCATCCTCCCGCCCGCCTTCTACCGGGCGCTGCGCGGCTGGAACCTGCGCCACCCCGACCGGCCACTGTGGCTGGTCCACGGGGTCTGGGTCGAGCTGCCCCCTGACCACGACTTCAACCACCGCACCTGGCGCGCCGAATTCCGGAAGGAGATGCGCCGGGTGGTGGACCTGTTGCACGGCGGCGCGCGCATTCCGGTCCGCGCGGGACACGCCGGCGGGGCGTACGACGCCGACGTCTCCCAGTGGACCCTGGCCTATATCATCGGGCGGGAATGGGAGCCCTATGCGGTCAAGGCCTTCGAGGAGAGCTTCTCCGGGCCGAGCCCGGGATACGCCGGCCGCTACCTCACCACCACCGGCGGCCTGCACAGCGACGCCTGGATGGCGGAGCAATGCGACTACCTCCTGGCCTACGAGGCCGCGCGATGGAACGCGATCCGGCCCATCGCCTATACCAACTGGCCCACCCTGGACCCGCTGAGCCACGTCACCGAGGCCACCGGCGCGGAGGAGACGGCATGGCGGAAGCGGGTGGGGCGCGAGATCCATCGCGACCCGATCGAGTACGAGAACGACGTGATCGGGCTCGACGCGATGACCACCCGCGCCACCGCCGCCAATCCCGCCGGCTGGTTCGCCAGCTATCACGCCTATCCCTACTACCCGGATTTCCTGCTGTACGATCCTGGCTACAACACCGCCCGGTCCTCCGAGGGGCGCTCCAACTACTTCGGCTACCTCACCAGCCTCAAACGCCACCACCGGGGGGTTCCGCTCCTGCTGTCGGAATACGGGGTCCCCTCCAGCCGGGGCATGGCCCACCTGCAGCCGCAGGGCTGGCATCACGGCGGCCACGACGAGGTTGATATGGCCCGGGTCGACGCCCGGCTCACCCGGGAGATCCGCGAGAGCGGTGCGGCGGGCGGGATCATCTTCGCCTGGATGGACGAGTGGTTCAAGAAGAACTGGCTGGTGATTGACTACGAGATCCCGCCCGAGAACAACCGCCAGTGGCACAATGTGATGGACGCCGAGCAGAACTACGGGATCCTCGGCATGTACGCCGGTGCGGCGGGAGCGAGCCCGGTCCTGGGCGGCCCCGCGGCTGCGTGGCGCAGGCTCACCGCGGTGGCCTCGCCGGCCAATCCCATGGCGCCGGGCCAGCCCACGGCACTCCGCGCCGGGAATGATGAATCCTATGTCTATCTCTCCGCCGACTTCCCGGCCTACGCCGGGCGTGGCTTCCCGTGGGACACCCACGACCTGCTGCTCGCCCTCGATACCTACCGCGCCGACCTGGGGCAGCGGGCCTTACCCGGCAAGCTGATCACCGGAGACGTCGGCTTCGAGTTCGTGGTGGAGCTGCGCGACAGCAGCGACGCCGAGCTCCGCATCACGCCGGACTACAACCCCTATGCCGGCGGGAACGCAATCGTCAACGGCGACGACTTCGGCCGCTTCGCGAGCCGGCCGGTGACCATCCGGAACCGGGACGATGGGCGGTTCGATTCGCTGTTCACCATCACCAACCGGGCCCGCTTCGGACGGGATGGACGATTCTTTCCGGCGAGGGGCATCAACCGCGGCCGACTCCGGTACGGCACCCAGAAGAGCTCGACCCTGTCGGACTGGTACTGGGACAAGACCAGTGGTCAGCTGCAGGTGCGGCTGGCGTGGAACCTCCTCAACGTGAGCGACCCGTCCACCGGCACCGTGCTCTTCGAGCAGCGCAGCGGTGAGCACATCGGAACCCGGAAGACCGACGGATTCCGGTTCGGCCTCGCGGTGCTCCGGGCCGAAGGGGGGGAGCGCCAGCTGGAACTGGCGTTGCCCGAACCCGATGCCCGGGGTCGCTGGCGCCGGGAAGCATTTCGCACCTGGGACTGGCCGGCGTGGGACACGCCCCGGTATCATCAGCGCCTCAAGCCGGTGTATGACTCGCTCAAGGCCCTGTGGGGGGGATGGCAATGAGAGCTGGAAGGGTGTGGTGGGCAAAGAGGGCCTCGGGAGGCGGGATGCTGCCCGCCTTCTCGCTCCTTGCCGCTCTATGCCTCCTCACCGCTCCCACCGCTCTCGCCCAGGTCGCCGCCGCCGACTCCGCCTGGTCGGCGGGGGACTTTCATGCCGCCCGCGTGGCCTACGAACGCGAACTCCACGACAATCCCGGCAGCGTGCGGGCCCTGTACCGGCTGGCCGTCCTGGCCTCATGGGATGGCCGGCTGGATTCGGCGCTGGCGCTGCTCCGCGACGCCCGGGAGCTGGAGCCGCAAGACTCCGACGTCCGATTCTACCAGGCCAAGGTGCTGTCGTGGGATGGCCGGTTCGACCGGGCGGTGGCGCTGTACGATTCCCTGCTTGCCGAACAGCCGGGCTGGCGAGACGCGGCCTTCGGCCGGGCCCAGACGCTGGCGTGGGCCAACCGGTTTTCCGCGGCCGACGCGGGGTTCGCCGCGCTGGCGGCCTCCGACCCGGACGACGTGGACGCGCTCGCGGGACGGGCGCTGGTCTCGGCCTGGCGCGGGGACCTCGCCAGCGCGGCCACCCGCTATGAGACAGCGCTCGCCCGCAAGCCCGACCATGTCACCTCACTCGTCGGGCTGGCGCAGGTCCGGCTGTGGCAGGGCCGCGCCGCCGACGCGCAGCGCTACGCCGATCAGGCGCTCGGGGTGGCGCCGGAGGACCGGCCGGCCCGCGAGGTCCAGCAGCAAATCCGCGCCCTGGTGCGCCCGCGCGTGGAACTGGTGCTGGGATGGAGCCGCGACTCCGACAAGAACACCCTCTGGTGGCAGCAGGCGTCCACCAGCATGGCCCTCGGCCCGGGGCTGCGCGGATTCGGGTCGGTCAACGCCGCCGAGGCCAGCGACCCCTTCCGCGACGGCCACCGGCTGGGGGCGGAGATCGGTGCGAGTTACAGCTTTGCCAACCTGACGCTCACTGGTGCGCTCGGAACGCGGCGGCTCTTCCCCGATGGGGCCGCGGCCCGCTCGCTGGCCACGGGCCGGGCCGCCCTGAGCTACCGGGTGGCGCCCGGTGCGGGGGTCGGGATCGGGTATGCACACTACAGCTTCGATGAAACGGCGCTGCTGCTCTCCCGCGACCTCGACGTGGATGAACTCTCCGTGGATGGCGATGTCGCGCTCACTCCGACTCTCACCGCCGGCGCCGGCGCCAGCCTGGCGTGGCTCTCCGACGACAACGTCCGGCGCGCCGCGGCGCTGAGCCTCACCCGGCGCTTTGCCCAGCGCTACACCGTGGGGCTGTTCGGCAGGGTCATGGGGTACGAATCCCCCGGGACGGGCTACTTCACGCCGGACCGCTTCCTGGTGGGCGAGGTGCGTGGATCCTGGACCTGGGCGGTGCGGAAGTGGGAGAGCCGGCTCTCCGCCGGCCTCGGGCTCCAGCAGGTCGGGAGCGACGCCACCGCCCAGGGCCAGTGGCATGCCGAGGCCCGCCTGGCGCGTCGTTTCGGGACCATCAATGAAGTGGCGTTGGGGGCGGGCATCTCGAATTCCGCGGTGAGCAGCACCACCGGGGCATTCCGCTATTATACAGCCCAGATAAGCGCCAGACTGGGACTGTAGCAGGGAGGAGTGGCCATGACCTTCGCGACCCGGCGGGAACGGGTGCTCCAGGAGCTGCGCGCCACCGGCGACGGTTTTCTCAAGGCGGTGGAGGAAACTGGTGAGCCGGAGTGGGTGTTCAAGCCGGCGCCCGAGCGCTGGTCGGTAGCCGAGACGGCCGAGCACACCACCGTGGTGCTCGATTCCATCTCCCGCATGATCACCACCAGGCTGCTCGAGCAGCCCCTCCCGCCCCGGGAGTCGAGTCCCCGGATCACCGATGACCAGATCATCCGGCTGCTGTTCGACCGCTCCAGGCGCCGGGATGCACCCTCCACCACGCTTCCCACCGGACGCTACGCCTCCCGCGCCGAGACCATGACGGTCTTCGGTACCGCCCGCGACCACCTGATGGAGTGGGTCTCTGTCACCGAGGCCGACCTCCGCGAGTTCGGCTCACCCCATCCGGCCCTCGGCAAGCTCGACGGGGTACAGTGGCTGCTGTTCCTCGCTGCCCACACCGAACGTCACACCCGCCAGATCCTGGAGACCCGGGAGCTGGCCGGCGCGGGTGGACCGGCTCACTCCACGTAGGTCTCGAAGAACCCCGTCCCCGCATCGCGGATTGCCACGCCGGCCACCCGGCCCTCCAGGGTGAACCGGCCACGCATCTGCAGGAAGCTCGGCCCGCCCCCCGCGGGATTCCGCCGCGTGGCCTGGAAGTCGAGGACCTCCGCCCTCACTGTGATGGTGTCCGCCTCCCGCGCCGCGACGAAGCTGAAGCGAGCCGGCGCCCGCACACCCTGCCGGCCGCTCCGGGGGTGGGCGCCCTGGTAGTGGACCTCCCGCGCCCGGAGGATCTGCCGCACCCCGAGTGAATCCACCAGCGCCACGAACAGCGGTGGCGCACCGGTCGTGAGCGCGGCGACGGTGTCGTCCGGGGCATACACCGCGCCGTAGAGCAGATTGAACGTGGCACCCCTGGCGGCGCCCCAATCCCAGGTCACCTCCCGCCAGACCCCCCAGTTGTGGTCGTGATAGGCGGGCACACCCTCGAGGACCCGGCAGCGGCCGGCGAGGCAGACCTGCCCGCCCGCCGAGCCGCTCAGCGCCGGCACCACGTAGCCCGAGATGTACTCCCCCTCGCGAAGCGACACCGGCGGGAAGTATCGGTTGACCTCCGGGGTGATGACCAGGTCGAGGGAGAGTTCCCCGGCGGCGCCCCGCACTCTCGCCTCGATGCGGTAGCGCCCGTCGCGCTGGGTGACCCGGTTCTCTCCCAGGGACAGATCGGCGCGGGTGGTGTCGAGCGCGATGTCGGACGCCGGGAAGGTGCTGCTGAAGCGGTCGTAGCCGCCATCGGCCCGGCGGTGGGTAACCAGCAGCTGTCCGCCCCAGCGCCCGCGCAGCACCTCCCCGCCCACCAGGTAGGTGACGTACCACCACTCCTGCGGCCCAGCGGCGATGTTGAAGTAGTGCCACTCGGCCCAGCTCGAGTCGGCCAGCGGCGGCAGGTGGAAGCGGTCAAGCTCGTGATACAGCTCCTCGGCCGAGGGCGCGATCCACGCCGAGTCGGCGGGGCCGTCCGACCACTGCCCGTCGATCACCCGGAGACCCGCACCCAGCGCCTCGGCCCGGCTGGGGATCTCCCCGCCGGCCCGCGCGGCGACCATCATGTCGCCCTTCTGCAGGTAGACCAGCTTCCCTTCGATGACCGGCGAGATGGTGCGTACATCGACGGCGTGCCGCGGACCACCGAGCAGCTGTCGGGTCAGAAACCGGGCCCGGTCGATGCCGAAGAACATCCCCCCCACCCCCCCGGTCCGCATGGCCTCGATGTCGATGCCCTGCGGCAGGACGGTGATCTCGCCGCCGCCCACCAGCGACACATCCCGGGATTGTGACAGCATCGCCTCACCGACCGACAGCAGCACGATCATCACCCCGACCCCGAGGCCGAAGCCCAGCAGCAGGAACAGCGACCTGCCCTTCTTGAGCAGCAGGTGACGGAAGGCGAGGGTGGCAAGCATGGGCTGGGTCAGGCTCCCGCGGGCGACCGGGTGGTTCCCGGGTCCAGGCCAGGCTGGTGCGTGCCGACGATCTGCCCATCCACCATTTCTACCACCCGGCTGGCTTCGGCGGCCAGCTTCTCATCGTGGGTGACGACCACCAGCGTGGCCCCATCCGCGTTGAGCTGGCGGAACAGCGCCAGGATGCCGCGCCCGGTGGCGGCATCCAGTTCACCGGTCGGCTCATCGGCGAGGATCAGGGCGGGCCGGTTGGCCAGCGCCCGGGCAATGGCCACGCGCTGCATCTCGCCGCCGGAGAGCTGGGTGGCACGATGCTCCGCCCGGGCGCCCAGCCCGACGTAGGCGAGCAGTTCCCGGGCTCGCGCCCGCCGCTCGGCCCGGCCCACACCCGCCTCCGCCATGGGCAGCTCGACGTTCTCCGCCGCGCTCAGCACCGGCAGCAGGTGGAAGCGCTGGAAGACGAAGCCCAGCTGGGTGAGCCGGAGCCGGGTGAGCTGCTGGTCGTTGAGTGATTCCAGCGCGGTGCCCAGCAGGGTGATGCTGCCGGAAGACGCGGTATCGATGCCGCCCACCAGCTGCAACAGCGTGGACTTGCCGCAGCCGGAGGGTCCGACGATCGCGACATAATCGCTCCGGCGCACCGTCAGCGAGACGCCCCGCAGAGCGTGCACCGTCTCCCCGTTCATGGGGTAGTCCTTGCGGAGGTCCCGCGCGACCAGCACGTCCATCAGGTGGCCTCCGTCCGGAGTGTGGCGGCGATGGGAGCCCGGGCAGCCAGCCAGGCGGGGTAGGCGCCGGAGAGGATCCCCGCGAGCACCAGCACCAGGGCCGCGAGGGCCAGGCTCCGTGGCTCCGGCACGAAGAACGAGATCGCTGCCGGGAGCCCCGGAAACGAGGTGAGGATGCGGTCGAGCTGCCGGGCGGTGGCGAGACCCAGGAGCGTGCCCAGCAGGCCGCCGCCGAGGGTGAGCGCCGCGCCTTCCAGCATGACGCCCCGCACGATGCGTGAACGGCGCACTCCGATGGCCCGGAGGGTAGCGATCTCCCCCAGCCGTTCGTTGATGGTGATGGTCATGAGGGTGGAGATCAGCAGCACGGTGACGCCAAGGCTGATCGTGCCGAGGATGTAGGAGAGCTGCCGGAAGTAGACCAGCCGGTCGCGGAACTGGACCAGCATGTCCTCGATGCTGTTCACGGCGAGCCGGGGCATCGCCAGACGCAGCCGGTCAACAGTCGGGCCCGGCTTCCCGGACACCTTGACCACCAGGCCGCTCACCCGGTCCTCCGCACGCAACCCCGCCAGGTCCTGCAGCACCGGCAGCAGGGCGCCCACCGAAGGCTGCCCCCGAGTGTCATACAGCCAGCGCACCAGTCCGCGCACCACCACCCGGCGCGCGCTCCCCGCCACCGCCCTCTGCGGGTCCAGCCGGTTCACCAGCACCAGCGTGTCACCGATCCCGGCGCCGAGCAGGCTGGCCGCCGCGCGGCTGAGCAGGAGACCCAGCGAATCGGCCGGGCCGAGGTCCGCGCCTTCCAGTAGCTCATACACCGCCTGCGCCTCGGGCAGCACACCGTACCCGAACAGCGTCACCAGCTCCTCACCCTGCCGAGCGTAGACCGGCGCGCCCAGGAGCGGGGCGACCGACTCCACCGTGCTGTCGGCACGAATAGTGGCGGCAACCTGGCCGGCTCCGGGGATGGTGGCCTCGCTGTCGAACGGCAGCGTGCCCTTGGGCGAGATGCGCACCTGGTAGCCGCGCCCCAGCAGCAGCCGCTCGAAGGAGCGTTCGATCCCGCCCGCGAGCAGGACCATGTCCAGCAGCATGGCGGTGGTCACGGCGATCCCGGCCAGTGCGAGCCCCGAACGGATCGGGTGGCGCAAGAGATTGCGGAGCGCGGTCATCCCCGCCCCCAGAGCACCATCGGCCGGGTCCGCACCAGCCGCCAGGCGGCCAGCGAGCCGGCGCCGAGGCCCAGGCCCAGTGAGAGCAGCACGCTGAAGCGCACGATGCCGGGGGTGATGACCGAGAACACCAGCGTGGTGCCGAAGAAATGCTGGTAGTACGCGTTGGTCGCCGCGCTGGCCAGCGCGGCCAGCCCCACGCCCATGACCGAGCCCAGGGCGGCCACCAGGATCGCTTCGAGGAGCAGCGCGCCGAAGATGGTGCGCCGCCGCACGCCGGTAAACCGCATGACCGCGGCATCCCGGCGCCGTTCCTCCACCTTGAGCAGCATGATGCACAGCAGGAAGATCGCGCTGGCTGCGACCGAGATCAGCCCGATGGCCTGGTGGAACCGGCTCACCACGCGGAAGGTCTGGGAGGATTCGCTGGCGATTACCTCGGAGGGGTAGGCCTGGAAGCCGAAGGCCACACGATTGAGCGCCATCGCGACGCTGTCAGGAGACCGGCCCGGCGCCAGTCCCACCCCGAACCGGTCCACCCGGTCGGGCTGTCCCAGCAGCCCGGCAAGGTCGGGAAGGTGGAAACGGAGGTGGTACCCGCGGGTGGTGATGGTGGAGGGGTCGGCGGCTGGCTCATAGATCGCGGCGATGACGACCTTCCGGTTCACCTGCCCCGCCCCCACCCCCGCCTCGAGCGTGTCCCCCACCCTCGCCCCAAGCGCCTGGGCCAGCCGCCGCTCCAGCGCGATCGCCGGCACCCCCGGGCGACCCGCGGCACTGTCCATGACGGTACCGCCCCCCACCAGGGCGGCCACCGAAACCGCGAGGACACCGAACACCGACATCAAGGCCATCCAGTCCGAGATTCATTGCCGAGGCGCCGAAGCGCCGAGTAATCTACCCATCCTCGACACCCCGCCCGTTCAACGTTATCGTACGGTCATCCCATGACACGATTCGAGACACCGCGCGTAGCCGTGGTCGGGGCTGGCGAGATCGGCCGGGGCTGGGCCGCGCTTGCCGTCGGCGCCGGCTGGCCGGTGACCATCTATGACGCCGACGCGGCGGTGCTCAACCCGGCCACCGAGGCCATTGGCGATCGAGTAGTCACCCTGATCCGGCTCAAGCGGGCCGAGCCGGCGGTCGCGGAAGACGCACTCAGTGACATGCGGGTCGGCCGGAGCCTGCTGCAGGCCGTAGCGGACGCCGACTGGATCATCGAGGCGGTGCCCGATGATCTCTCCAACAAGCAGAAGATCCTGCAGCAGTGCGAGCAGGTGTCCCGCCTGGCCTCGATCATGACCAGCAGCGCCAGCAGCTTCGGCCCGTCGGCCCTCAGCACGCGGCTGGAACGGCCGGAGCGGTTCATGGTTACCCATCCGCTCAACCCCGTGGAACTCGTGCCGTTGGTGGAGGTGGTCCCGGGGACGAGCACCGATCCGGAGTGCGTCGAGGACGTCCGCTTCTGGCTCAGCATGCTGGGACGGGCCCCGATCGTCGTGCGGAAAGAGGTCCCGGGCAACATCGCCTCCCGCCTGAGCGCCGCGCTCTGGCGCGAGTGCATCCAGCTGGTGCTGGAAGGCGTGCTGGACGTGGAAGACGTGGACCGGGCCGTCATGGTGGGCCCCGGCCTGATCTGGGCCGCTTCGGGACCGCACCTGGCGCAGCACCTGGCCGCCGGCGAATGGGACGTGGAGGTGTTCCTCTCCCAGCAGCTGGGCTGGTACGAGGAAATCTGGAAGAGTCTGGCGGAATGGAAGTCGCTGCCGGCGGAGGAGCAGAAGAAGCTGAGCCGCGCCGTGGACAAGGCCTATTCCGAGTACATCGGCGAGATGCGGGAAGCGCGGGATCAGCGCCTGGTCAGGCTGCTGGAGGCGATGCGGGAGTAGGCAGTTGGGTTGGGGGGCAGCCCTCTACCCCGGCCGCACGCACAAGAGCAGCGTCGCCAGTTCATGCCCGATTACCTGTTCGTGCGCGCCGAGCCGCAGGGCGATCGGACCCTGAAACGGCTGCCTGCCGGTGACGGTCACCCGGGTACCGGGTGTCAGCCCCGCCCCGCTGAGGTAGCGCAGCCGCTCCGGGTGGCTGGTGTTTACCCGCCGGATCTCTGCTTCCGCTCCCACCTCCACATCCGCCAGCGGCGTGTACACCAGCTCCGCCATCGTGCCGTCCGGCCCTGGGATCGGGTCACCGTGCGGGTCCTCGAGCGGATCGCCGAGCACCCGGGCAATCCGCTCGATCAGCAGGTCCGACACCGCGTGCTCCAGCCGCTCGGCCTCCTCGTGCACCGTGTCCCAGCTATAGCCGAGATGGGCAACGAGGTACGCCTCGAGCAGCCGGTGTCTGCGCAGGATCTTGAGGGCGATCCGCCGCCCTTCCGCCGTCAGCATCACTCCATGATACAGCTCGTGCTGTACCAGGTCCTGCTCGGCCAGGCGCTTGAGCATGCCGCTCACCGACGCCGGCGCCAGGTGCAGGGTGGCGGCCAGTTCGGTGGTGGCGGCGGCGCTGCCATCCCCGGTCAGGTGGAAGATGGCCTTGAGGTAGTCTTCGGCCGAGCGGGTCAGGGTGTCGCGGGCGAGTTCGCCGGTCATTCGGCGGGCACCTCCGTGGCACCGGCGGGAAGGGCCCGGAGGCCGTTGGCGATCACCAGCAGACTGGCGCCCATGTCGGCGGCGACGGCCATCCACAGCGTGGCCTGTCCCAGCACCGCGAGCACCAGGAAGACCGCCTTGAGCCCGAGCGCCAGCGCCATATTCTGCCGGATGATGCTGAGCGTGCCGCGGGCCCGGCGGATGAGTGGCGCGAGCAGGGTGAGATCGTCCCGCATGAGGGCTACGTCGGCCGTCTCCAGGGCGACGTGGGTGCCCGCTTCTCCCATCGCGATGCCCACGGTGGCGGCCGCGAGGGCCGGCGCGTCGTTCACCCCGTCTCCCACCACCGCGAGGATCTCACCTTCCGCCTGGAGCTCCCGCACCGCGGCCAGCTTCTCCTGCGGCAGGAGCCGGGCCCGGACATCGGTCACCCCCACGCTTCTGCCCACCGCCCCGGCCGCCGTCGCGCTGTCCCCCGTGAGCATGATGAGACGACGGACGCCGGCCCGGCGCAGTGCCTCGAGTGCCCGGGGTGCGTCGGGCCGGATCCGGTCGGCCACGGCCACCACACCGATTGCCTGACGGCCCTGCGCCACCAGGATGGCCGTCTTGCCTTCCTGTTCCAGCCGTTCGAGCAGCGCGTGCACATCGTCCCGGCAGGCTCCCATCTCATCACACAGGCGGCGGTTGCCCAGCGTAAGCTTGTGGCCATTCACCGTGGCACGGGCACCCCAGCCCGGGAGGGCGGCGAACTCGCTGGACGCTACCGGCGCGAGCCGGCGCTCCTGGGCGGCCTGGGTGATGGCCCGCGCCACCGGATGCTCCGAGTGCCGCTCCACCGCTGCCGCGAGTTGCAGGATCTCGGTCTCGGCCAACCCGTCCAGCGCAATGACGTCGGTGACGACCGGGCGCCCCTCGGTGAGGGTGCCGGTCTTGTCGAACGCCACGGCGGTCACCCGGCCCAGCGCCTCCAGCTGGGCCCCGCCCTTGAGCAGCGCGCCCATGCGGGCCGCGCCGGTCAGGGCGCTCACTAGCGTCACCGGGGTGGAGATGACCAGCGCGCAGGGACAGGCGATGACGACCAGCGTCAGCGCCCGGTACAGCCACTCCGTGAAGCCTCCGAGCCCGAACAGGGGCGGCAGCACCGCCACCAGTACCGCGAGGCCCAGCACCGCAGGGGTGTAGATCCGCGCGAACCGATCCACCAGCGACTGGACCGGTGCCCGGGAGGCCTGGGCGTCCTCCACCGCGTGGAGAATGCGGGCCAGCGTCGTGTCGCTGGCCCGGGCGGTGGTGCGCACCTCGATGGCGCCGTGGCCGTTGATGGCCCCGGCGAAGACCCGGTCGCCGGGCCCCTTGTCCGCTGGCACCGACTCGCCGGTAATGGGCGACTCGTTGAGCGCCGAGTGCCCCGCGCTGATCACTCCGTCCAGCGCCACCCGCTCGCCCGGCCGCACCCGGATCCGCTCGCCCACCTTCACCTGATCGACCGGCAACCGCTGATCACCACCGAGCCGGATCACCAGGGCCTCGTCCGGTGCCAGGGTCATCAGCGCTGAGATGGCGCGCCGGGCCCGGCCCACAGCCCACTCTTCCAGCAGGAGCGCCACCGCAAAGAGGAACATCGCCGAGGCGCCCTCGGCCCACTCGCCGATGAGGGCGGCGCCGACCGCGGCGATGGTCATGAGAGCGTGCATGTCGGGCGAGCCGGCCCGAAGCGCCTTGAGCCCGCGCGGGGCCACGTACCAGCCCCCGGCGGCGAGCGCGAGCAGGAGGGCGGCACCGGCAAACCCCTCCGACAGGCCTAGCCAGGGGAACAGCAGCCCGGCGCCCAGCGCCACCCCCGAGACAGCCGCCGCAATCAGGGGCCCTTGCGGCCGCTCCAGGGCGAGACCGGTGGGGCGAACCGGAAAGCCCGCACCCGAGATGGCGCGGGCCAGCGCATCGCGGGAGGGGCCCCGCGGGGTGACGGTGACCCGGACTTCTCCCTTGAGCACGTCCACCGCCACGCCGCTTACGCCTTCGAGCCGGTCCAGTGACTTGCTGATGGTGCCCGCGCAGCTGGCGCAATCGATACCGCTGACCCGGAAGAGTTCGGTCTGGCTGGCCATGGCCACGCCCGTCCTCAGGCGAGCAGGCGCCAGACCTGCGCCACGAGGAAGCAGATGGTGAAGCCCAGGATCACGGGCAGCAGCGTGGCGACGGCGGTCCAGCGGGTGCTCCCCGTCTCCTTGTAGATGGTGTAGATCGTCGTGCTGCAGGGGTTATGGAGCAGACTGAAGAGCATCAGATTGAGCCCGGTCAGCACCGTCCAGCCGGACGCGCGCAGCAGGTCCCCCACCGCCGAGGCCGAATCCAGCTCGAACATCACGCCCTGCCCCGGTCCGATGCCGCTCACATGGCCGGTCAGCACGGTGAGCATCAGCACGGTCGGGATGACGATCTCATTGGCCGGGATCGCCACGACGTAGGCCAGCAGGATCACGCCGTTGAGCCCCAGCAGCAGGCCGAAGGGATCCAGCCCGCTCACCAGGTGCTCGGCGATGCTCACCTGCCCGATGGTGATGTTGCTGATGAGCCAGATCACCGCCCCTGCCGGCGCGGCAAACACCACCGCGCGCCACAGGACGATGAGCGTGCGGTCAATGAGCGAGGTGTAGAGGGTCTGCAGGATCCGCGGGGGCCGGTACGGCGGCAACTCGAGGCTGAAGGTGGTCGCCTCTCCTTTGAGCACCGTGCGGGAGAGCAGCCATGAGGAGGCAAACATCATCACGATGCCGAGCAGGGCGATTCCCACCACCGCCCCGGCCGACACCACCCCGGCCAGCGCCGGCGGCGCGAGGGTGCCGATGAAGATCGAGGCGATCAGGATCTGGGTGGGCCAGCGGCCGTTGCACAGGGAAAAGTTGTTGGTGATGATCGCCACCAGCCGCTCGCGGGGACTGTCGATGACCCGGGTGGCCACGACCCCGGCGGCGTTGCAGCCGAAGCCCATGCACATGGTGAGCGCCTGCTTGCCATGCGCCCCCGCCCGACGGAACAACGCGTCCAGGTTGAAAGCGACCCGGGGCAGGTAGCCGAAGTCCTCCAGCAGCGTGAACAGCGGGAAGAAGATGGCCATCGGCGGCAACATGACGCTCACTACCCACGCGGTAGCCAGGTACACGCCGTCGAAGAGGAAGCCACTCAGCCACGACCACATGCCGACCGAGGCGGCGATGCCCTTGAGCCAGGGCTGCGCCGTATCGATGAGCAGCTCCGCCAGCATGGCGGAGGGGACGTTGGCGCCGGCGATCGTGAGCCAGAACACCACCGTGAGCATGAACAGCATCACCGGGAAGCCAAGCACCCGGCTGGTGAGCACTCGATCCAGGGTGCGGTCGAAGTCCCACTTGGCCCGCCGCAGACCTCTGAGCTCGACCCGCTCAGCGATCTTCTCGGCGCTGGTGTAGAGCCCTTCTGTCAGGCGGTCCTGGAAGCTGTAGGGCAAGCGCCACCGGAGCCGGTCTACCACGTCCTGCAGGCGGCCGGTGAGCTGGGCCGAGACCGCCATGGCCCCGGGACCGCCCTGGTCGGAATCCCCCAGTTCTCCGGCCTGGACGGCGTCTTCGATCCGCTGGTCTCCCTGCAGCAGCCGGAGCGCCACCCAGCGGGCATTGGGCAGGCCGGGAAAGGCAGCCTCCACCGCCGTGACGACCTCCTGGAGGGTGCCCTCCACCTCGGGCGGGTAGGTCGGCCGGCGCACCAATGCGCCGCTCTGGGCCGGCGACACTCCCCGGGCGGCAACCTCCAGCACCCGGTCCATCAGCTCCGGGATGCCCTCCCGCTGGCGGGCCGAGGTGGCCACCACCGGGACGCCCAGTTCCTGCTCCAGCTTCTTCGGGTCCACCGCGATGCCGTGACGCCGGGCCTCATCCATCAGGTTGACGCAGACCACCACCCGGTCGGTGATCTCCAGGATCTGAAGCGCGAGATTGAGGTTGCGCCCCAGCCGGGTGGCGTCCAGCACGACGATGGTGACATCGGGGCGGCCGAACAGCAGGAAGTCGCGCGCCACCTCCTCGTCGCTGCTGCCCGCCTGCAGGCTGTAGGTGCCGGGCAGATCCACCAGCCTGAGCCGCTTGCCGCCGTGCTGAAACACCCCCTCCGCCCGGGCGACCGTCTTGCCGGGCCAGTTGCCGGTGTGCTGGCGGAGACCGGTGAGGGCGTTGAAGACCGTGCTCTTGCCGGTGTTGGGGTTGCCGGCAAGGGCAACGAGGAAATCATGCCGGCCGGTCCGGATGCCGAGCTGGACCAGCTCGGGACCGGGCGCACGGGAGGACGGCTGGACCGCGATCGTCATGAGGTCACCACGGCCGGCTGGTCAGTAACATCCGCCTGAATCAGCTCGGCCTGGGCGCGGCGCAGCGCGATCAGTGCGCCGCGCACCCGGTAGGCCACCGGGTCGCCGCCCGGGCTGGTGAACTCCGCCTTGACGACGGTTCCCGGCACCAGACCGAGGTCCAGCAGCCGGCGGCGCTCAGGACCCTGACAGGCCGCGGAGACGCGAACCACCCGGGCCGACTCCCCGGGGGAAAGGTCGGAGAGCTGCCCGTGGACCCGTTCATCCAGCTCCACGCCCGCGGCAAGCGGCTCACAGGAGATCTGATCGGCCACCACCGAGGGAAGGGTGTGTTCCCGGCCGTCGAGCCGGAACCGCACCAGGGTGGGAGACACCTCCACCAGCCGAAGCTGGGTACCGGGGGTGAGCCCGCGATCGAGGAGCTGCTCGAACGCCTCCCGCGGCTCATCCTCGAGATGGGTGATCACCACCGCGCTCCCCTCCGGCAGCGCGGAGAGCGGCTGCCCGTTGCGGATGGGCAGCTCCCCGGTCGCGGTTGGAATCGGATCGCCGTGCGGATCGAAACGCGGGTGGCCCATTCGGGCTGACAGCGCCTGGGCCTGCTCCTCGGTGAGGGTGTGCTCCTGGCGTTCCGCCTGCTCGTGCCACTCGGCCGGTGCCACGCCGGTGCGATCGGCGAGGAACCGCTCCCACAGCCGGTGCAGCCGGACCATGCGCAGGGCATAACTCTGCCCCTGCGGGGTGAGCCCAAGCGCCCCATGCTCGGCGCGGGCCAGACCGCGCTCCGTCAGCCGTTCGATCAGTCGGACGGCCGCTCCACGGGTGGACTCCAGCGAACCGGCCAGGCCTTCCACGGTGGGCACCCGCCCGGCCGCTTCGGCGTGATAGAGCTGCTTGAGCGCGTCTTCCAGCAGGATCCGGTCGGACTGTCGCCGCCAGCGCAGGAAACGCGCGATGATGCCCCGGCGGGGCCAGGCCAAGGCCAGGACGACCAGCGTGAGCACAAAGAAGTACCCGAGCGCCGGGAGGGGCGCGACGGGGGGCGAGGCGGCTTGCAGGAGCAGTATCAGCATAATCTATTTTTACCGTTACCATAACCTAAGTTTCGTACACCCTAAAGTCAACGACGTCTGGTCCGCGTTCGGGTCACGCGTGAACCCGTCGCCCTTCAACGGCCACGACTTCGTGCTGGACTATGGGGTGGGTATGGTCAGCGAGAGCAGCGGGGTGAGAATGCGCTCCGTCAGGCCCCAGACGATACCCTGGGTGAGATGATAGGCCGGAAAAACCAGTTGCTGACCCCGGACCTGCAGCGGAGTGTCGCGAAGAATGGCGGGATTCCGCAGATCTGCCAGCGGCACCCAGAAGGCCTCGGCCACCTCAGGGCTCAGCAACACGGCCGGTCGTTCCGTCGCCGCAAAGACGAAGGGCCGCACCACGATGATCTGCGGCAGGGGGGTGTTGGGCCAGACATCGTCCAGCTCGCCGAGCAGGGCCTCCCGGGAGAGGGGCCAGCCGATCTCCTCCACGGTTTCCCGGATGGCGGTGGCGGCAAGGTCCGCGTCGCCGCGCTCGGCCCTCCCTCCCGGCAGGCCGATGTGACCGGACCAGGGGTCGCCACTCCGTTCCGCCCGGCGGATCAGCAGCACGGAATCGGGATCGGCAGCGAGGATGACCGACACCGCCGCCCAGCGCTGCGGCGGCGAATCCCGCTCGACCTGGCCGAGGCGGGTGGCGTGGCCCCCCTGTCCTGGGTCGTCGTTGCCGTCGCGGCCGTTGTGGGAGGCTCCGGGACGCGGCGTCCCCGGCGCGGCGTGCGGGAACCGCCGGGGTGTCCGCTCGGATAGTCCGAGCGCCAGGCGTTCCCAGGCGGAATTCAGTGGCAACCGCAGCCACCTCCACCGCAGCCCCCGCTCCTTGGCGGGCCCAGCGAGGAGAAATCAGCGGGACCAGCGCTACGCGCGGGCCGAGCCGGGAGGGAGAGGACCCGCGAGACCTTGGCGCTCTCGCAGGCTGGACAGGCGACACGGGTCTCCCCGCGCACCAGGCGCTCGAAGAGTTTGTCGCAGGCATCGCAGCGGTACTCGTAAATAGGCATGCGGGGATGATGGGGGACAGGACGGGAACCGTCAACGGGAGTAGGATGGTGGCCCCGATCCGTGGGGTCAGAGGTGCCGGCCCATCCATTTCACCGTCTCGTCGAGCGCCTGGGCGAGATCGGGAGTCATGCCCGCGAAGGGATGGACGGCGCCGAAGGTGTGTCCCGCCCCTTCCAGCAGGAGCAGCCGGGCCCCGGGCGCCGAGCTGGCGAGCAGGCGGGCCTCCTCGACGCTGACCGACTCGTCCGCCGTGCCGTGCAGAATGAGCCAGGGGATCCGGACTCTCGCCGCCGCCTTGGTGATGTCCAGCGCCGCGTGGTTGCGCTCGACGTCGTCCAGGACATCCGGATACAGCGGCAGCACCTGGCCGGTGCGCGCGTTGACGATCTCCAGCTTGCCAGCCTGGCGCCATGTGGCGCCCCGGCCCGGCCAGCGATGAACCTCCGCGATCGCCGCCCAGGTGACCAGCGCGTGCACCCGGGGGTCGTCCGCGGCGGCGAGGATGGCGGTACCCCCGCCACGCGAGTGGCCGAGCAACCCGAACTCGGCGGTGGCGGCGAGCCCGAGCTCGCCGCGAGTCAGCGCCGCGAGCACTACCTGGACGTCATGCTGCTCAGCACTATAGGTGTTCCGGCCGAACCGGTCGGGATACACGAAGTCGCCATGCTCGTCGACGCCGCTGCCGCTGAGGTTGAGGGTGACCGCAGAGAAGCCGGCGCGCGCCAGCCGCAGGGCCACGGCGGGGAACATGCCCCAGTCCTTGAACCCCTTGAAGCCATGCACCACCAGCACCGCCGGTCGGGCCGTCTCCCGATCGCCGGTGAGCACATCAACGAGGATCGGGCCGAGCGCGCCCGGCAGGGCGTGGGAAGTGAGGGTAGGAGTGGCCATGGTGAGTGGGGAGAGGAATGGGGACAGCCAGGAATTGCCTCCAACACCGCCAAGGTCTGATTGTGGGCGACTTTCGCAAGCTGCGAGTCTGGCAGCAGGCTCGCGGAGTTACGCCGGCCGCGTATCGGCCACGAGGTCTGTTCCGGCTGCGGAGCTGACAGCTGATAGCCGGTGTTCTACCCCACCGCCCCCTCCAGCAGCTCCACCTCGCCCGCGTCGGCGTCCAGCCGGGCACGCACACCCACCGGCAGGGTCCATTGATCATCCACGTGGCCGATGGGGAAGCCGTAGGCGACGGGAATCTGCAGCGGGCCGAAGTGGGTATACAGCACCTCGTCGAAGCCCAGGGCGCCATCACTGGTCCCCTTCCGCATGTCGGTGAACTGCCCGACGATCACCCCGGCCAGCTGCTCCAGCGCTCCCATCAGCCGCAGCTGGGCCAGCAGCCGGTCCACCCGGTAAAGGTCCTCGCCCACATCCTCCAGGAAGAGCAGCGCGCCGTCGAGGTCAGGAAAGTACGGCGTCCCGGCCAGCGCCATCAGGAGGGTGAGGTTGCCGCCAACCAGCGGGCCTTCGGCGCTGCCGCCGTGAATGGCCACGATCCGCGGGGAGCGTGGTACCAGGACGTGGTCCGGTGCCGGAAGCCGGCCAAGGCTGCCTGCCGGCTCCACCCGGGTGAGAACATCGAGCAGGTGCTCGTGGGAGAAACGGGTGAGCGGCGCCCGTGCCATGGGGCCGTGAAAGGTGATGAGCCCGATGCGTTGCCGTATCGCCAGCAGCAGGGCCGTGATGTCGGAGAAGCCGATGACCGGCTTGGGCCAGCGTGCCAGGGCCTCGAAATCCACCTGGTGCAGGATCCGGATGATGCCATAGCCGCCGCGCAGGCACCAGACGGCGTCAATGGTGGGATCGCGAAGCGCGGTGTTGAGGTCCTCGAGCCGTTCGGCATCGGTGCCCGCCAGGTAGCCGTGGCGCTGCAGCGCATGGACGCCGGGCGCGGCCACCCAGCCGAGGGCCTGGACCAGTTCGATGCCGCGCGTCAGGTCGTCCCGTTCTCCCAGCGGCCCTGCTGGCGCGACCAGCGCCACTCGGCTGGCGGGCGCGAGGCGGGGCGCTCGAACCACGACTTTTGACCCCATCCTGTCTCCTGTGGTAGATTGCCGCTGGTTCTCCAACCGATGGAGTTTCCTCATTGCGCGCATCGCCACCGACGCTGTTGACCGTCGGCCGCGTCATGGCCGATCATCGCGATGCCGTGGTCAGGGAATGGGCCGACTGGCTCACCCAGCGAGTCTCCTCCGCCGTCCCGATTCCCCGCGCCGCCGTCGAGCGGGAGCTGCGGCTGCTTTTCGACATCTTGATCGAGAGTGTCGGCCCGCTGCGCCGGTCCGTGGATGAGGTCTGGCATAACGTCTGCGAACATTATGGTCGCGTGGGCGCGGCCCGCGGACTGGCGGCCGGAGAGATCGTGGAGGAGATCCAGTATCTCCGCGAACTCCTCACCCGGCGCATCGGCCCGGTGCTCACCACGCTGCGGCAGCGCCAGGCCATGGCCATCATTCTCCGCCTGAACATGATGCTCGACAAGGGCATCGCGGTGGCGGTGGTGGGGTACACCGATGCGCTGGTGGCGACGCTCTTCGCCCAGAACGGGGTGCCGGCCCCCAACCAGGCCTTCGACCCGAACGATATTGACCGCCAGCTCGAGGAGCTCGAGGGAGAGCTCCGGAGCGTCATCCGGAATCAGTAAGGTAGCGCGCGTCGGGCCATCGCGGAGACCCACCGCCCCCCGCCGGCCCCAGACGCCGGAGCCCGACGTTTCCCCACCGCCATGAACCTCCTCCCCGCCCTTCCCTGGCTGCTGCCGTATCTGAGCCTGTTCCGGCTGGCCCGCAAGCGCCCCGACCTGAGCGACACCCTGCCGGCGGCGGATGGACCGCTGGTCAGCGTGATCGTCCCGGCCCGTAACGAGGCCTCGGCCATCGGCACGGTGGTCCGGTCGGTACTCGCCAGCCGGTATTCCCGCTTCGAGCTGCTGGTGGTGGATGACCGCTCCACCGACGACACCGCGGCCATCGTCGAGCGGCTCGCCGCTGATCCGGCCGCGGGCCGCCTGCGCCTGATCCGGGGTGCCGAACTCCCGGCGGACTGGTACGGCAAGCCATGGGCCTGCCACCAGGGCGCCCAGGCCGCACGGGGCGAACTGTTGCTGTTCACCGATGCCGACACCAGCCACGGCCCAGACCTGCTGGGCGTTGCCGTGGCGGCGATGCGCGCGGTCCCGGCGGACCTGCTCACCGTGGCGCCGCGGCAGCGCTGCGACAGCTTCTGGGAGCGGGTGGTGATGCCCCAGATCTGGATGCTGCTGGGATTGCGCTACCACCCCGACACCGTCAACTACGCCCGGCGGGCCCGCGACGTCATCGCCAACGGCCAGTTCATCCTCGTCTCACGCGAGACGTACGACACACTGGGCGGCCATGCCGGCGTCCGGGCGGAGGTGGCGGAGGACCTGGCGCTGGCACAGCGCTACTGGCGGGCCGGCAAGCGTATTCATTTTGCCTTCGCCGAGCGGCTGATGGAGACCCGCATGTACTCCAGCCTGTTCCAGATCATTGAAGGGTGGTCCAAGAACATCTATCTCGGCGGGCGACGCTCGTATCCGGAGGAGCCGCTCGCCCGCGCGCTCGTTCCGGTGTCGCTGGTGCTGGTAATGCTGTTCTGGCTCCTGCCGGTGGTGTTGCTGCCACTGGCGTGGTTGGGTGGGCTGCCGCCCGGCAGCCTCACCTGGCTGTACCTCGCCGCCGGGGCCAGCTGCGTGTTCTGGTGCCTGATCTCGACCGGCATGCGGATTCCGCCGTGGTACGGACTGCTCTACCCGCTGGGCGCGGGCATGGCGCTCTATATCATTCTCCGCTCGACCTTCCGAGGGAGGGGACGCGTGGAGTGGAAGGGGCGCACCTACGGGGAAGCGCTCAACCGGTCGGACGAAGGAGCCGAAGCGCGGTAGCCGCCTGCCAGGCCGCCATCACGCCGACCGAGGTCAGCATGAGGGGGTGGCCCGGGGCCGCGACGAAGTTGCCCAGCAGGCCGGCCACACAGCCCACCCACGCCAGTCCCACCAGCCACCGCGGCTCCGAGGGAACCGGCGTGGTGGCGAGGGCGACGATCCCGGCCGCGATCGCCACCAGGAACCCCGCCAGCCGCCCGCACATCACCGCAGCGGAGTGGGTCGCCTGGTAGACGGCGCCGAGGTCGGCGGCCCCGGCGTACAGCGCGGCGAAGCCGGTGCCGGCACCCGCCATATACGCGATGTTCACACCGTTGAGCGCCTGCCCGATCCCCAGGACCACAAACGCCACCGTCAGCCCGGACCGTTCCGCCGGTTCGGCAGCCAGCCAGCGGGCCCAGACCCCGGCGATGATGAGCCCCGTCGCGTGCAGCAGCGCAAGGTGCACCAGGCGCCAGTGCGGCATCCCGGCGATGATGGCGAGATCTCCGGCAGCGGTGAGCGGCAGCACCGGGTGCAGCGCCGTCGCCACCAGCAGGATGACGCTGCCCACGAGCAGCAGGAGGGCCAGCGCGCGGGTCATGGCCCGTCCTTTCGTACCCGGTCCAGCACGTCGCGCACCCGCAGGGTCAGGTCGGCGAGCGTCCACGGCTTCTGCAGCAGGGCCAGGTCGCCTTCGAGCACATCGCCGCGGGTGATCTCGTGGGCGGCGTAGCCGCTGGTGAACAGGAACTGGACGGCGCAGCCCTCCTCTCGCAGCGCCCGGAACAGCGCGATGCCGCCCAGCTTGGGCATGACCACGTCGGTGATGATGAGGTCGATCTCCCCGGCATTGGCCCGGTAGACATCCAGCGCCTCCAGCCCGTCGGGGGCGGTGAGCACCCGGTAGCCGACCCGTTCCAACGCCCGCTGGGCCACCCGCCGGAGTCCCTCCTCGTCTTCCACCAGCAGGACCGTCTCCCGTCCGCCGCGCAGCGCGGCCGGCGGCGACGCCAGCTCCGTCAGGGGCTGATCCTCGCGCGCCAGCGGGAAGTAGATCCGCACCGTTGTGCCCTTGTCCAGTTCGCTGTCCACCTCGATGAAGCCGCCGTGCTGCTGGGTCAGGCCGTAGATCATGGCCATGCCGAGGCCGCTGCCCTCACCCGGGCCCTTGGTGGTGAAGAAGGGCTCGAAGATCCTGGCCCGGATGCGTTCCTCCATGCCCTTCCCGGAGTCGCGGACCAGAAGACAGGCGTAGCTCCCGGGCGGGGCCCCCGCAGCCGAACGGGCCACATCCACCTTGCGGGTCTCCACCTCGAGCAGGCCGCCGCCGGGCATCGCATCCCGGGCGTTGGTGGCCAGGTTGAGTAGGATCTGTTCGATGGCGCCAGCATCCGCCAGGACCTTCACCGGCATGGCGGCGCGGGTGAACTGCACTTCGATATGGGCCGGCAGCAGGCGACGCAGGGTGCCGGTCAGCTCGGCGACGACCCGTCCAAGGTCGAGCACCTGGTAGGTGAGCGGGGCGTGGCGGCTGAAGGAGAGCAGTTTGCGGATCATCTGCGCGCCGCGCCGGGCGGCGGCCTGCAGCTCGTTCAGATCGCTGTGCAGGTCCTGGCGTTCCGCCGGCAGCCCAGCCGCCATCATCTCGCTGTTGGCCAGCACCACCGTGAGCAGGTTGTTGAGGTCGTGGGCGATGCCACCGGTGAGCTGGCCCACGGCCTCCATCTTCTGTGCCTGCCGCAGTTGCTCTTCCAGCCGGTGGCGCTGGGAGATGTCGCGCACGATGGCCTGGTAGCGGCCGTCGCCCAGGTCCCGGGCGCTGATCTCCACCTCCACCACCGCGCCATCCTGGCGCAGGAGCCGGCGCTGGACCAGGGTCGAGGGGGTCTCGATCAGTTCACGCATGCGCAGCGGCTGGCGTTCGCGATCCTCCCGGGGCACGAACTGCTCCAGCGCGCGGCCGACGATCTCGCCGCGGGGATAACCCAGCAGCTCCTCCACCCGGGCGTTGACCTCCAGCACCGCACCCTGCCGGTCCGTCACCACGATGGCGTCCGAGGCCTGCTCCAGGGCCCGGCGGTAGTTGGCCTCGGACTCCACCAGCTGCCGCTCGGCCCGCACCCGGTCGGTGATGTCGTGGACGATCGAGAACAGCACCGGCTTGCCGTTCAGCACGATCGGGCTGGAGTGCACCTCGACGTCGCGGATGGTCCCCGAGCGCAGCCGGTGCCGGAAGACGAAGAAGTTCCGCCGCTCGGTCTCCGCCGCCCGCACCAACTCCCGGAGTGACGCCTCCGGGACGAGGTTGATCTCCGTCATCGGCTTGCCGATGAGCTCCTCGCGAGACCAGCCGTAGAACACCACCGCCGCGGGGTTGACGTCCACCAGCGTCAGGCTGGCCACGTCGAGCAGGAGGCTGACGGAGGTTGTGCGTTCGAAGATCTGGCGGTAGCGGGATTCGCTTTCGACCTGGCTCGCTTCCGCCACGGCGACGGCGGCCAGGGCCCGACGGACCAGCCACCAGATGAGCACGGCCGTCAGGAGGACGTAGAGCAACCCCTTGGTGATCTGAAGCAGCGCGAGGGTGTCGTGGGGCAGGTGCTCGAGCCGGGCCCAGATCAGGTCCGAGAACAGAATCCAGAGCGCGCCGGAGACGGCGTAGACCAGCGCGATCGCGACGGGCAGTTGTCGGCGCGACAGCCGCGACCAGACCCGCCCGCGCGGCGTCGTCAGGGGACGGCCTCCCGCCAGATCCGGAGGCCCTGCGCCGGCAGCGCCCCGCCCAGGATCCGGCCCACCGGGTCCACTCGCAACCGGAACTCCACCCCCCCAATGGCGATCTGAACCGAATCGGCGCCGAGCCGGCGCACGCTGCCGGTCACGGTCTGGCCGCCGCCCAGGTTGAAGAACGGCAGCGCGAGGCTGTCCTGCCCGGCCAGGGCGGCGCGACGCGTGGCGCGCTCCAGGAACGCGATGGACAGGTTGAGATAGGGAACCGCCCCGGCGATGGTGGGAAAAATCCGGGTGCGCAGGCCGGTCAGGCGGTCAACCTCGTCCACGGCCACGCTGTCGTCCTTGAAGATCACCCGGGTCGTCTGCCGGGCAGGTGACTGCTCGGGATCCTCCGCCCGCCATGCCGAGAGATCAAGTAACGGGGCGCTGCCATCCTCGAGCAGGGTGACCCGGTACCGTATCCGCTCGTGGGCGTCCCGGGCAGCCGAGCGGGTCAGGCTGCCGGCGAGGGAGTACGGCTCGAGCGCGAAGCGCTCGGTGGCCACGGTGTCGCCCTGGCGGACCACGGTGAACGCCGCTGCCTCCGGATCCTGCGCCGGCAGCGCTCCTGGCAGGAGACTGAGAACCGCTGCGACCGCGGCCACGGGCCTGAGCATGACACTCCTCGGAAGCGGGTGACGCCGAAACCGCCCGGCATTTTCCGGCGCCGGCGCCCGGGTTCTTCGTTACCAAGTTACACCCCCGCACCCCCAGCATGGATCCCCGCCAGCCGAGGATCTCATGTCGCCGGCAGAGATGCTGCGTCAGCTTGCCGACCTGCCCGGGGTAACCAGCCTGATCGCCTGGCTGGGTCACCGGGCGCTGTGGCAGGAACTGCCCGAGGACCCGGCACTGGTCCCGGGGGCCAGGCGCTCTGCCCTCGTGGGTCGAGCCGGTGCGTTCGAGTGGGTGGCCGTGGAAGGCAGCCCGGCCCCAACCCTGGCCCGCCGGGCCAGCGCCCTGCTGGCAAGCCGCGGCCAGAGCGCCGGCGTGGTCGCCGTGGATTTCGCCGCCGGGCACCTGGCCATCGCGGTGACGGTGGACCGGCCGGCGGTGGCTGTCATTGCGCTCCAGGCCCCGCGCCGGGCAGACCTCGATCGCCTCGAACGGCTGGCCCGCGCCGCCGATCTGCGCGGCGTGGGTTACGCGCTCCGTGCGGCGGAGATTCTCGAGTCGGAAGATCCGGGCCGGCGATTCTTCCGCGCCTTCCGGGACACGCTGCACGCCATGGCAGAGCGCCTGACAGGCGGGCCGGTCCCGGAGGCGAGGCACAGCCTCGCCCTGATTCAGCTCACCCGCATCCTGTTCCTGTATTTCGTGCAAGCCAAGGGATGGCTGGACGGACGGCCCGACTTCCTCCGCCGCGCGGTGGACGAGGCCCTGACCCGGCGGCGCTCGCTGCACCGCCACCTCTTCCGTCCCCTCTTCTTCGGGACCCTCAACCGGGCCGCCGCCGAGCGCGGCCGCGCCCGGGCGTTTGGCGCCATCCCGTTCCTGAACGGCGGGTTGTTCGAGCCGCACCCGCTGGAGCGTGCCTGGCGCGGAGAGGTCCCGGACGACTGCTGGCGGGACGCCTTCGACGGGCTGTTCGAGCGATTCCATTTCACCGTCCACGAGGACGCCCCGCCCGGCGTCATCGCCCCCGACATGCTGGGCCGGGTGTTCGAAGGACTCATGGCACCGCCGGAGCGGCGCACCTCGGGCGCCTTCTACACCCCCGCCGCCCTGGTGGAGCGACTGGTGGATGCCGCGCTGGCCACCCACCTCAGCGTCCGGCTGGATTGCCCGGCGGCAGAGGCGGCGGCTCGGCTCGCGGCGCGGGAGCCCGGCGTCATCGCCTCACTCACCGGCCTCACCCTGCTGGACCCGGCAGTCGGGTCCGGCGCCTTCCTGCTGGGCGCCCTGGAGCGGCTGGCGGCGCTGCGGGCCCACGAAGCGCCACCGGCGGTGCTCCGCCGCCGCATCCTCGCCACCAACCTGTTCGGGGTGGACCGGAGCCCCATGGCCGTTCGCCTGGCAGAACTCCGGCTGTGGCTCGCCGTGATTGCGGGAGACGACACCCCCCACCCGGAGGCCGTGTCGCCGCTGCCCAACCTCGACGGCCTGGTCCGCCAGGGAGACAGCCTCCTTGATCCCGCCAGCCTGCTGGCACGGCTGGGAACCCGCCCCGTCCGCACCGAGGCGACTCTGCGGGCCTGCCGAACCGCCTTCGTGGCCGCCAGCGGCGAGGCCAAGAAGGACCACCTGCACCGACTGCGTCGGGCCGAGGCCGCGGCGTTCGGCGAATGCCTGACGACTGCCTCCGCGCGGCTGGAGCACCACCTCACCGAGTGCCTCAGCGCGGCCCGTCAGGTCACGCTGTTCGGAGAGCGCCGCGGCCTGGATCGGGAGCTTCGACTCCGGCTTCGGGGCCTGCGGTCGCAGCAGGGAGAGGTCCGCCGGCTGGAGCGGCGGCTCCGGCAGGAGGGAGAGGTGGGATGGTTCAGCTATGAGGTCCAGTTTGGCGACGTGCTGGCCCGGGGAGGCTTCGACCTGGTCATCGGCAATCCTCCGTGGGTGCGGGCCGAGTCGCTGCCACCCCGGCTGCGCGCGGCGCTGGGGCGACGCTACCGCTGCTGGCGCGGCGGAGGCAGCGGCTTCGCGCACCAGCCCGACCTGTCGCTGGCCTTCGTGGAGCGCGGCGTGGAACTGCTCGCTCCCGGAGGAACACTCGCCTACCTCCTGCCGGCCAAGGTCGCGACCGCCGGCTATGGCCGGACGCTTCGTGAGGAGTTGGCGGCACGCTGCACCCTCCAGGTCATGGCCGATCTCCAGAACGATCCGGCGGCCGGCTTCGCTGCCACCACCTACCCCGCGGCCCTGATTCTCACCCGTGGCGCTCCCCCACCCGCGCAGCGGGTGCGCCTGGCGCTGGACGTGTCGGCACCGTCGCTGCCGCAGGCCGCGTGGCAGGGCGGCGGTCCGTGGCGGCTGGCCGCACCGGCGCTCGCCGGCACCCTCGCCGACCTCACCGCCCGCCACCCCCGGCTGGCGGAGAGCTTCTCCCCGCGGCTCGGAGTCAAGACCGGGGCCAACGCGCTCTTTCTGGAGCCACCGGCTGGTATCGAGCCGGCGCTTATCCGCCCGGCGCTCCGCGGCCGGGACGTGAGCGCGTTCTCGGCCCGTCCCAGGCTCCGGATGCTCTATCCCCACGATGCCCGCGGAGCGGCTTTCGATCGCCTGCCCGCGGCGGCCTTGGCCCACGCCGCGGCGCACGAGCCGGCGCTGCGCGCGCGGGTGGACTACGTCGGCGGCCCCTACTGGACACTCTTTCGCACGGCCGGGGCGTCGGCCCGATCGCGGGTGGTGTGGGCCGACCTCTCCCGTCGGCTCAACGCAGTCCCGCTGGTGGGCCCCGCCGACCGCCAGGTGGTCCCGCTGAACACCTGCTACATCCTGGCCGTGCCGGACGACCGCATTGCCCTTGCCATCGGCGCGTGGCTCAACTCGACCTGGATCCGGGTGGCGGCGCGCGCCCTCGCAGAGAGCGCCGCCAGCGGTTTCGCCCGGTTCAACGCCAGGGTCGTCGCCGATCTGCCGCTGCCCGGTGCCGTCCCCACCGACCCTCGCCTCACGGAGCTGGGGCGGCGTGGGCTCACAGGCGCGGACGTTCAGGAGGAACTCGATGATCTCTGCGCGGAGCACCTGGCGCTCTCGCCCCGGGAACGCGCCTGCCTGGCCGGCGCCCCCGCCGCCGGTGCCCAGGATCGTGGCCGAGTCGCTGCGCGACGTTGACGAACCGCTGGAAACGGTGCTGCGAGCGGGGCCACCGGCGCCGACGGCGGCGGTCGCCCGGGCGATCGCGCGGTCGCTGCTGCCGGCAGAATCAGCTGGCCCGGCGCCGGAGTGGCTCCGCTCCGACCAGGTCGCGTCGTTCCGGCGCTGCCGGGCCGCGATCGAGCGGCACGGTGGAGCGCTGCTCGCCGACCCGGTGGGCAGCGGCAAGACCTGGATCGCCCTGGCGGTGGCGCGGTCGTTCGGACAGCCAGCCGCGGCGGTGGTGCCAGCCGCTGTGCTGCCTCAGTGGCACACGACGGCCCGGCGGCTGGACATCATCCTGGACCTGGTGTCCCACGAGGCGGTCAGCCGAGGACGGTTGCCTGACAATTCTGCCACTCTCGTGCTGGTGGACGAGTGCCACCGGTTCCGGAGTCCCACCATCCGGCGCTACACCAGCCTGGCCCGGTGGCTGATCGGCCGGCGGGCGCTGCTGCTCAGCGCGACCCCGGTAGTCAATCGCCTGGAGGACCTCGCTCACCAGTTGCTGCTGTCCGTGGCGGACGACGCCCTCCGCGCCCGGGGACTGGGCTCACTCCTCGAATCACTCCGGGCCGGTGTAGCCCACCCGGCCCTGGGTGAGGTAGTCCTGTCCCGGCCCCGGCCCGCGGATACGCCCGGACTGTCGGTTCGAGACCTGCCGAACCTCTCGGTGCCCGAGGAGGCTGCCCTCACAACTGAGCTGGGTCGGTTGCGGCTCTCCCGCGAGCCCGGTGTGCGGGCCTTGATCCGCATGATTCTCTGGCGAGCGCTGGCCTCGAGCCCCGCCGCGCTGGCAGGCGCACTGGACCGCTACCTGGCCCTGCTGGAACAGGCTGGCGCAGCCGCGGCCAGCGGTCGACGAGTCTCCCGGGCGGCCATCCGGGCCTGGTGCGGCGTGGAATCGGGTCAGTACCTCATGTGGGAGGTCCTGCCTGACGACGGCGAGGAGACCGACCTCCACACCGCAGACAAGAAACGCGTGGCCCGGCTGCTCGCCCGCGCGCGGCAACTCGCGCTCACCGGCGACACCAGGTCGCGGGCTGTCGGCGCGCTGCTCGGCGACCGACGCACCAGCATCGTCTTCACCGGCAGCCGCGATACCCTCGACTATCTCCGCGGACAGTGGCGACACCTCCAGCCAGCCTGGGTCACCGGCTCGGCAGCCGGGATCGGGAGCGCCCGGCTGCCACGGGCCGGGGTGCTGCAGTGGTTTCGTGTTCCATCCGGACCGCTGCCGCCGCCGTTGCAGCCGCCCTGCGTACTGCTGGCCACCGATGTCGCCGCGGAGGGACTCGACCTGCAGCAGGCGGTGCGGGTAGTGCACTATGACCTGCCGTGGACCAGCGTCCGGCTGGACCAGCGCGAGGGCCGGGCCCGGCGCCTGGGCAGCGAGGCCCCGGAAGTCGAAGTGCTTCGCTGCCTGCCGTCGGTACAGCTGGACCAGATGCTGCGATCCCTGGCCCGGTTGGCGAACAAGCGGGAGCTCACCTTCGTGGCCGGCCTGGGAGACGAAGCCCGCTGGCTCTATCGCTGGCGCGCCGACCTGGCGGCCTGGTCGGAGGGTGGACCGGCTCACGCCGGTGTCGCCGTCGCGGTCGGCCCCGCATCGGGGTGGCTCGTGGGCGTGGCCTTCGATGGCCTGCGCCCCGATGGCGGGCTGCGGCCGGAACCGGCGGAGTTGTGGTGGATCGGCGCGGACGGCAGCGTCGATACGGCGCCCGCACGGCTGGTGCCGCTCCTGGTGGCGCTGGCCCGGGCCTCGCCCACCACGCATGAGCCGGCGCTGACCGCCCTCTGGCCGCTGCTCTGCGCCCAGGTGCGGCGACGACTCAGGGAGGCGGCGACCCGGAGCCTCCCCGCCGCGCTCGCTCCGCGGCGGCTCATGGTGCTCCGGTGCCTGCGGCGGCTGGCCGCCCTGGCGGGACGGCGGCGGGACCAGGACACCCTCTGCCGACTGGACCTGCTCATGGCGCGATTGGCGGGCGGTCTGACCGCAGGTGAGAACCTGCTGGTGACGGCGGCCGCCGAGGCCCCTGGCCACCTGCCCCAGATCCTCGGCCCGCTCCTGACCGGGTCCGGGCACGGCCGTCTTCACCTGGTTCCCCGCATCACGGGGATTGTCCGGGTAACTAGCTTTCCTGCATGTCCCGATTCCGCACGATCCTGTTCGATCTCGATGGCACCCTGATTGACTCCATTGGCCTGATCCTGTCCAGCTACCATCACACGCTGGCGGAGCACGGCTTTCCGCCGGTGAGCGACGAGGAGTGGCTGGCTGGTGTCGGGACGCCGTTGCGGGTGCAGCTGAGCCGCTGGGCCCGTTCCCCAGACGACATGGACCGCCTGGTGGCCACCTACCGCAGCCACAACCTGGCCCATCACGACGCCATGGTACGCCCGTACGAGGGCGTTGTGTCGCTGGTGCAGCGCATCCGGGCGGGGGGGTACCGCACCGGCATTGTGACCAGCAAGAACCAGGAGGGGACGCGCCGCGGGCTCCGACTGGCGGGGCTCGAGGAGCAGATGGAGGTGCTGGTCTGCGCGGATTCGGTCACCCATCCCAAGCCACACCCCGAACCGGTGCTGCTAGGCATGGAACTGCTGGGCAGCGGCCCGGAGGAGACGCTGTTCGTGGGAGACAGCATCCACGACCTCCACAGCGGGCGGGCGGCAGGGGCCCGCACCGGTGCCGTCCTCTGGGGCCCCTTCCGACGGCCTGCCCTGGAGGCCGGTCAGCCCGACTACTGGCTGGAGCGCCCCCAGGACCTGGAGTCGCTGCTGCTCGGCGGCTCCTGACTCGGACCAGCGACCCTTCCGCACATCCCCCTAATCGTTACATTCTCTCGGCCTCCATCACATCGTCCAGACCAATCTCCGCTGCCAAGGAGTGCCCGTGGGTCTCCTACCGCGCGATCAGCGCTTCTTCGATCTATTCATCTCCGTGGCCGAACGGTCAGCCGAAGCGGCGCGTCAGCTGGAGGCGCTCCTGAAAGCCGAGCCGGACCGGCGCAACGCGCTGGTGGACTCGATCAAGCGGCTCGAACATGAATGTGATGGGCTCACCCACGAGGTCATCACCCGGCTGGACAAGTCCTTCATCACGCCGCTGGATAGAGAAGACATTCACGAGCTTGCGTCGGGTCTTGACGATGTGATCGACCTGATCGACGGGCTCGCGCGACGCGTGCGGATCTTCCATATCGGTCATTCCCCACAGGGGGCGATCCTGCTCGCGGGGGTGATCATTCGGGCCTGCGAACAGCTCCTGCTCGGGGTTCGGGGGCTGGCGAACTCGGGCAAAGGTGACGGCGTGCTGGCGGCCTGTGTGGCAGTCAAGCGACTGGAGGAGGAGAGCGATTCCCTGTATCACGAGTGGATGGGCAAGCTGTTCGAGGGCTCGCCCGACCCGGTGCAGCTGATCAAATGGAAGGAGCTGTACGACACCCTCGAGAAGACAGTCGATATCATCGAGGATGCTGCCAACGTGCTGGAGTCCATCTCGATCAAGCACGGCTGATCCATGGACGCAACCGTTACCTACATCCTCGTCATCATCGGCGTCGCGCTGGCCTTTGACTTCATCAACGGCTTCCACGACAGCGCCAACTCGATCGCCACGGTGGTGGCCACCCGCGTGCTCACGCCGGGCGTGGCGGTACTGTGGGCGGCGTTCTTCAACTTCGCCGCGGCCTTCATCGTGGGCACGGCGGTCGCCAAGACCATCGGGAAGGGGCTGATCGACCCCGCCGCGGTGGACCCCAACGTGGTGCTGGCGGCTCTCCTCGGCGCCATCGCCTGGAATCTCATCACCTGGTGGTTCGGCCTGCCGAGCAGCTCCTCGCACGCGCTCCTGGGCGGCTACGGCGGAGCGGCGGTGGCCAAGGCGGGGGTCGGGGCGCTGCTGCTCGGCGGCTGGGTCATGCCGGTCCTGTTCATCTTCATTTCGCCCCTGATCGGCGTCTCCCTGGGCCTTGGGCTGAGCGTGGGGCTCTCCTGGTGGCTTCGGCACCGGCCCCGGGCGCCAATGGAGCACCTCTTCCGGAAACTGCAGCTGGTTTCGGCCGCGCTGTTCTCCCTGAGCCACGGCGCCAATGACGCCCAGAAGACCATGGGCATCATCGTCGGCCTGCTGGTGTCGGCCCAAGGCCTGTTCGTGGGCCAGCAGGGCTGGATGGCGCATCTGTACCTCCCGACGGCCGACCACATCCCGTTCTGGATCGAGATCTGCGCCTACACCGCCATCTCCCTCGGCACCGCGCTCGGCGGCTGGCGCATCGTGAAGACCATGGGCTCCAAGATCACCCGGCTGCAGCCGTTCGGCGGCTTCTGCGCGGAGACCGCGGGTGGGATCACCATCCTCATGGCCTCGGCGTGGGGCATCCCGGTGAGCACCACGCACACGATCACGGGCGCGATCGTCGGCGTGGGCACGAGTCACCGGATCTCGGCAGTCCGCTGGGGGGTGGCGGGGACGATCGTGTGGGCGTGGGTACTCACCATCCCGATGAGTGCGGCGATCGCCGCCTTCAGCTACCTGCTGCTGCGGTAGGAAGCAGCGGGACCAGGTGTCAGGCCGCGTGGGCCGCAGCCCGCCGGGAGGCTGTCTTGGCGTAGTCGTCCAGCAGCTGATCATAGATGGTGTCCCAGGAGCGGCCGGCCGCGGTGGCCAGGCCCCCTCGAGCCAGCCGCTCGCGCAGCGCCGCATCCTCCATCAGCCGGAGCATCGCCGCCCTCAGTTCGCCGGTATCCTGCGGGGGAGCCAGCCAGGCGTTCCGGCCATGTTCGGCATAATCGAGGACACCCCCCGCTCCGACGGCCAGGGTGGCCACGCCCGAACTCATCGCCTCCAGCAGCGAATTCCCGAACGTCTCCGTCGGCGAGGGGAACACGAACAGATCGGCGCTGGCATACGCCCCGGCCAAAGCCTCCCCGGACAGCACACCCGCCAGGTGGACTCCGCGCGGGGCCCACCGCCGGATTTCCTGTTCCAGGGGCCCCTGCCCCACCAGGACGAGCTGGGCCCTTCGCCGCTGCTCCCCCAGTGACCGCCACGCCGCCAGCAGCCGGCGCAGATCCTTCTCCACCGCCATCCGGCCGATGTAGGTGACCAGGAGGTCGTCGGGGCCAACCCCGAACCGGGCACGCCACTCATCGTTGCGACGCGCCGGGTTGAAGAGCCGGGTGTCCACTCCTCGCGTCCACAGCCCGGTGTGGTGGACCCCCCGTGCGTTGAGGGTGCGCTCATAGAACCGCGAGGGCACCAGCACCCGGTGGGCGTGACCATAGAACCAGCGCAGGTACACCCACCCGACATTGATCAGGAACGGCACGCCGTAACGCCGGGCGTATTTCTCGTAGTCGGTGTGTGCGGAGGCGATGACCGGCACGCCGAGGTGACCGGCGGCACGGATGCCGGCACGGCCCAGCGCAAACTCGGTGGCGACGTGCACCACGTCGGGACGGAACAGCGCCAGGTCGGCGTCCAGTTCGCGCTGGCGGGGGAAGGCCCACTGGACGTCCGGGTACAGGAACAGGGGGACGCTGGGTGAGCGATGCGCCTCGGGGCGATCCGCCGTCCCGGCGGGCAGCGGATACGTGGGGCTGTAGACCCGGACCACATGGCCGCGCGCCTCCAGTGCCTCGACCAGGCGGACGAGCGTGACCCCCACTCCGCTGACCATCGGCCAGTACACTTCAGAAAAGAGTGCGATCCGCATGACGGGAGGGTAGCCGGGAAAAGCCCGGCACGGAAGTCCGAAACAGGTCGCTGTGACTCACGCATCCGAGTGAACCGTAGCCGGGCAACGAATCGGTGTAACTGCGGCAACGGCCCGGCCACATCCCCTTCACACCCCGCCCACCTATCCCACCCGCTCCAGCCGGCGGAGATCGGGGACCCTCCAGGCCACGAGGGCCACCACCACAATGGGCACCAGTCCCCCCAGCACCACGGCGGGCACCGCGCCGAGGAGCCGAGCGGCCACACCCGATTCGAACGCCCCAATCTCGTTGGAGGAGCCGATGAACACCGCATTGACCGCGGCCACCCGGCCGAGCAGATGCCGGGGCGTGAGGACCTGGAGCAGGGTGGACCGCATTACCACGCTCACGTTATCGAACATTCCCGCCAGGCCCAGCAGGAGCAGCGACAAGGCAAAGCTGGTAGACAACCCGAAGGCGGTAATGCAGCACCCGTACAGGGCCACCGACAGCAGCATGGTGCGCCCCTGGCGGTCCTGCAGCGGGCGGTGGGAGAGGTACAGCGACATGAGCACCGAACCCGCGGCCGGCGCGGCGCGCAGCAGGCCCAGCCCCTCGGCCCCCACGTGCAGGATGTCCGCGGCGAAGACCGGCAGCAGTGCCTCCGCTCCGGCAAACAGCACCGCCAGCAGGTCCAGGGTGATGGCACCAAGCAGGACCGGCTGGGTCCGGACGAATCGCACGCCTTCGAGGAGACCCGTAAGGCCACCAGCCACGGTGGTGGCGCCCGGATGGGCCCCACCTGCCACGCGGGAGAGAGTACCCCACGCCAGCAGCATGAGCCCGGTCGCGACCAGGTAGGCGAGGCCCGGCCCGCCGAACCCGAGCAGCAGGCCGCCGAGCGCGGGACCGGCCACGGCGGCGAACTGCCAGGTGGAGGCGCGCCAGGTGATGGAGTTGACGTACAGCGCCCGGGGGACGAGGTCGGCCGCCAGCGCCGTCCGGGTGGGCTGGAGGAAGCTCCGGGCGATCCCGCTGATGAAGATGACCACATACACCAGCCAGGCCGTGTCGGCGCGGACCAGCCCGGCGAAGGTGAACCAGGCCAGGGCGCCGGCGCACGCGGCGAGGACGACCACGGCCGTCAGACAGACGCGGCGTCGGTCCACCCGGTCGGCGAGCTGTCCGGCCGGAAGCGCGAAACCGATGAAGGGGATCGCCTCCGCGAGCCCCACCAGACCGAGGGCAAGGGGATCGCGGGTGACCTCGTAGAGCTGCCAGCCGACAACCACGCCCTGCATCATCGTGGCCAGCGTCTGGCCGAGCAGGAAGAGGATGAATCGCCGGAAGTCGGTGACGCGGAGGGCGGCGTACGGGTCGGAAGCGCGGTGCACCGGGTTCACCCTCGGCGGCGTTAGATTGGAGATGTCGCTCCCCTGACCCGAAGCTAACAACCTCCCCCGAACCGCTGACAGACGGCCATCATGCTCCGTGTTCTACCCACCCCGAGCGCCGGCGCCGACGCCCTCCTCACGCGGGAGGCGCTGGCCTTCCTCACGCAGCTGGAACGGCAGTTCGGCCGCCAGCGGCGCGCGCTACTGGCCCGGCGGGATGAGCGCCGCGCCAGCTTCCGAGCGGGGGGGCTCCCTACCTTCCTCGACGAGACCAGGGCGGTCCGGGAGGGATCGTGGCAGGTGGCGCCGGCCCCCGCGGACCTGGACGACCGCCGGGTGGAAATCACCGGCCCGGTCGAGCGGAAGATGATGATCAATGCGCTCAATTCGGGCGCGAAGGTCTTCATGGCAGACTTCGAGGACGCGCTGTCGCCCAACTGGGAGAACGTCGTCGCGGGGCAGGTCAACTGCAGGGCCGCCGTCCGGCGCACGCTGGAGTTCACTTCGCCCGAGGGAAAGGCCTACCGGCTCAACCCCACGACCGCCACCCTGCTGGTGCGGCCCCGCGGCTGGCACCTCGTGGAGAAGCACGTCACCCTCGACGGCGAGCCGATGTCCGGCAGCCTGTTCGACTTCGGCCTGTACCTGTTCCACAACGGCGCCGAGCTGACCCAGCGCGGGAGCGGCCCTTACTTCTACCTCCCCAAGCTGGAGAGCCACCTCGAGGCCCGACTGTGGGACGAGGTGTTCACCTTTTCCCAGGAGGCCCTGGGCATCCGCCACGGCACCATCCGCGCCACGGTCCTGATCGAGACGATCCTCGCGGCGTTCGAAATGGAAGAGATCCTCTATGAGCTCCGGGACCACGCGGCCGGCCTCAACGCCGGGCGGTGGGACTACATCTTTTCGGTGCTGAAGAACTTCGGTCATCGGCCCGAGTTCGTGCTGCCGGACCGCAGTCAGGTCACCATGGCCGTGCCATTCATGCGCGCCTACACCGAGATGCTGGTGCGGGCCTGTCATCGCCGGGGTGCGCACGCCATCGGTGGCATGGCGGCTTTCATTCCCTCTCGGCGCGACGCCGAAGCCAACGCCCGGGCCATGGCGAAGGTCCGCGAGGACAAGCTGCGCGAAGCCCAGATCGGGTTCGACGGCTCCTGGGTGGCCCATCCCGACCTGGTGCCGGTGGCCCAGGCGGTGTTCGACGAGACCTTCGGCGTCAAGCCGAACCAGAAGGACCGGCAGAGAGAAGATGTCATCCCCGATGAAGCGCGGCTGCTGGACGTGAGGATCCCTGCAGGACAGGTCACTGAGCACGGGGTTCGCACCAACATCCGGGTGGCGCTGGAGTATCTCGAGAACTGGCTCGAGGGACGGGGGGCGGTGGGAATCGACAACCTGATGGAGGACTCCGCCACCGCGGAGATCTCCCGCACCCAGCTGCAGCAATGGCTCCGCCAGCAGGTAAAGCTGGAGGACGGCATTCCGCTGACGCCGCAGCGGTATGCCACGCTGGCCAAAGAGGAACTGGCGGGGCTGGAGCGCAGCGGACCGGGTGGGCCGCAGCGGGAGGAGGCCGCCACCCTGCTGAACCGGCTGGTGCACGAACAGGTACCGGAGGAGTTCCTCACGCTGGGCGCGTACGACTACCTGTCCTGACACGAGAACGGCCCCGAGGAACCGGGGTTCCTGGGGCCGCCACGACATCCTGCAACGACTACTGGGGCGGCAGGAATCGAACCTGCAACCTCCCGGTTAACAGCCGGGCGCTCTGCCAGTTGAGCTACACCCCATCGGTACTCGGCGACTCGGCGGGCCCAAGAGACTATCGGCAACCGGCCCCGCACACTCAACGGATGAGACCTGCAGACCCGGTGCCGCCGTCGCGCCCAGAAAAAGAAAGGCCCGCCTTCACGCGGCGGGCCGGAAGCGTTCGGGGCGCCTGTGCGCCGCTACGCCCGACCCGCCAAGCTGGCGCGGTTCGAGTTTCGATTCTGCCGGGCATTCAGCGGGCGATGCATAGGGCGAGGATGCTACCCGGATCGGATCGCCGGGTCAAGTTCCCGGCCCCGGGGAGGGAATTCCGGTGATTTCGTTCAGGGTTCCGGGCTTGCGGCCTCCAGTGCCGGGGGATACCGTAGCCGGTCCCGGCGCCGTTCCCGCCAGCCGCACCTGCTGAAGCCACCCGCGCCGGGACCGATCGGTGCGGTGACCGAAATCCTTCCTATTGTCGAGGACGCCCGCGCATGAAACGCCCCGTCACCCTCCACATCAACGGCCGGACCCACGGCGTGGAGGTGGAGCCGCGCACGCTGCTCGTGCACGCCCTGCGCGACGACTTGAACCTGACCGGTACGCATATCGGCTGCGACACCAGCCAGTGTGGCGCCTGCACCGTGCTGATCGACGGCCAGGCCGTCAAGAGCTGCACGGTGCTGGCGGTTCAGGCCGAGGGGACGCGGATCATGACCATCGAAGGGCTGGCCCACGGCGACCAGCTGCACCCGCTGCAGATGGCCTTCTGGGAGAAACACGGGCTGCAGTGCGGATTCTGCACTCCGGGAATGATCCTGACCGCGGCGGACTTCCTGGCCCACAACCCCGACCCGACCGACGACGAGATCCGTCACGCCATCGAAGGCAACTACTGCCGCTGTACCGGCTACCAGAACATCGTGGCCGCGATCAAGGCCGCCGCCGTCACCCTGCGCGCCGCCGCCGGCGCGGCCGTCTGAGGAGAACGATCCATGGCCACTCTTTTCGGTTCCGGCATCAAGCGCCGTGAGGACCCACGGCTCATCACCGGTTCGGCGACCTACACAGACGACATCAAGCTGCCGGGGCTCTGCTACGCGATGTTCGCCCGGAGCCCGTATGCCCACGCCCGCCTGACGGCGGTGCGCGCGGATGCCGCCCGGCAGGCACCCGGGGTCATCGCAGTGTTCACCGGGCAGGACGTCAAGGACCGCCTGGTTCCCGTTCCCTGCGCCTGGAACGTGCCGGGCTGCGATCTCAAGATCCCGGCTCACCCGCTGCTGGCGCACGACCGGGTCCGCTACGTGGGCGACGCGATCGCCATGGTGATCGCCGAGACCCGGGCCCAGGCCCGGGACGCGATTGATCTCGTGGACGCCGACTACGAGCCGCTCGGCGCGACCGCCGACCCGGAGAAGGCGGCCCAGCCAGGCGCCGTGCGGCTGCACGAGGATGTGCCGGACAACATCGCCTTCACCTGGACCGTGGCGGGCGGCGACGCCGAGGCCGCCTTCAAGTCGGCGGAAGTGTCGGTCAGCCAGCGGATCGTGCAACAGCGACTCCTGCCCACCGCCATGGAAGCCCGCGCGGCGGTGGCCAGCTACAACCGCGGCTCCGGACAGCTGACCCTGTGGGTGACCTCCCAGAATCCCCACATCCATCGTTTCCTCTGCTCGGTGATGCTCAAGCTGCCCGAGCACCGGGTCCGGATCATCGCTCCCGAGGTGGGCGGCGGGTTCGGTTCCAAGATTCCCGCGTACCCCGACGAGGCGCTGTGCGCCTTCGCGTCGATGGAGCTGGGGCGTCCGGTCAAGTGGACCGAGGACCGGTCGGAGAACTACAAGGTCACCATCCACGGCCGGGATCATATCGAGTACGTGGAGATGTGCGGTACCCGGGACGGCAAGATCACGGGGCTCCGCACCAGGGTGTACGCCGGGCTGGGCGCCTACGCCTCGACCGCGGGCCCGGGGATTCCCACGATCCTGCATGGGCTGGTCTATTCCGGCGCCTACACCATCCCGAACATTCACGGGGTCATCCGGGGAGTGTACACCAACGGCACACCGGTGGACGCCTACCGCGGCGCCGGCCGGCCGGAGGCGGCGTACCTGGTCGAGCGGCTGGTGGACATCTATGCCCGGAAGATCGGCCTGGACCCGTTCGAGGTCCGGCGCAAGAACTTCATCCCCGCCGACAAGTTCCCCTACACCGTCGCCACCGGGCTCATCTACGACTCCGGCAACTACGTTGCGGCCCTCGACAAGGCCGAGGGCATGCTGGACCTCAAGGCCTTCCGGATCGAGCAGGCGAAGGCCCGGAAGGACGGCCGCTATCTCGGGGTCGGTGTGGTGAGTTACATCGAGATCTGCGGACTGGGGCCGAGCCAGGTGGCCGGCGCGGTCGGGTTCGGCGGCGGCCTCTATGACTCGGCCATCGTCCGGGTCTATCCGACCGGCATGGTGCGGGTCTATATCGGCGCCAGTCCGCACGGGCAGGGCGAGGAGACCACCTTCGCCCAGATCGTCGCGGATGAGTTCGGCTATCCCGTCGAGAACGTGGAGATCATCCACGGCGACACCGACAACACGCCGCAGGGCTGGGGAACGTACGGCAGCCGCACCACCGCGGTGTGCGGCTCGGCGGTCAAGAACGCCGCGCTCAAGGTGAAGGAGAAGGCCCGGCTGCTGGCCGCCCACCTGCTGGAAGCCAATGCCGCTGACCTCGAGTGGAAGGAGGGCCGCTTCCAGGTGAAAGGCTCCCCGGACAAGGGCAAGGGATTTGCCGAGCTGGCGCTGATGGCCAATCTCGCCTGGAACATGCCGCCGGGCATGGAGCCGGGACTCGAGGCCACGGCCGTCTTCGATCCGACCAACTTCGTCTACCCCTTCGGGAGCCACATCTGCACCGTGGAGGTGGACCTCGACACCGGCGCGGTGAAGATCCTGCGCTACATCGCCGTGGACGACTGCGGCCCGCCGATCAACCCGATGATCGTGGACGGCCAGATTCATGGCGGCGTGGTCCAGGGTCTCGGCGAGGCCCTGCAGGAGATCGCGGTGTATGACGACGAGGCCCAGCTGCTGACCGGCACCATGATGGACTACGCCGTCCCCCGGGCCAGCCAGATGCCGCACCTGGAGGTGGCGCACACTGTCACCCCGTCGCCGGTCAATCCGCTCGGGGTCAAGGGCTGTGGCGAGGCGGGGACCATCGCCTCGGCCGCCTGTGTGGTCAACGCCGTCACCGACGCGCTCGCCCCGTTCGGCATCGTCCACATCGACAAGCCGCTCACCCCGGCCCGGGTCTGGGCCGCGATCCAGCAGGCGAAAGGGGCCAAGGCATGATCCCGACCAGCTTTGACTACACCCGCGCGGAATCGGTGCGGGAGGTGCTCACCCTGCTGGCGGCCGCCGACGGCACCAAGGTCATCGCCGGCGGCCACAGCCTGCTGCCGATGATGCGCTTCCGCCTGGTCCAGACCCCGCGCCTGGTCGACATCTCCCGGCTGGAGGAACTGAAGGGCGTCCAGGAGTTCAAGAAGGGGGTGCGGATCGGCGCTGCGACCACCTACGCCGACCTGACACGGAGCGAGGTGCTCAAGGAGCGCTGTCCCATCGCCGCCGAGGTGGCGGGGGGCATCGCCGACATCCAGGTCCGTAACCGGGGCACTATCGGCGGCTCGCTGGCGCACGCCGATCCGGCCAGCGACATGCCGGCGCTGATGCTGGCACTCAATGCCGATTTCCAGCTCCGCTCCAAGCGGGGCGGACGGCGCACCGTGGCGGCCCGGGATTTCTTCAAGGGGCCGTTCAGCTACCGACATGGCCGAGGACGAACTCTTCACCGACATCCTGATTCCGGGCCTGGGCCGGAAGGCCGGCGCGTATGTCAGCTTTGACCAGGCCGCCTCAGGGTACGCACTCGTGGGCGTCTGCGCGGTGGTGGCGCGCAAGCGCACCACAGTCTCGGAGATCGCGGTGGCGTTCACCGGCCTGGGCGAAATGGCCTTCCTGGCCCCCGCGTTCGACCAGGTGAAAGACACCAAAGGAGATCCCGCGGTCATCGACCAGGCCTCGGCAGCGGCCGTCGCCGGAGTGGAGATCGCCGGAGACCTGCATGCCCCCGCCGACTACCGGCGCCATATCGCCCAGGTGGCCGCACGAAGGGCCGTGTTCCTGGCCTATGAACGCGCGGGGGGCCGGACTGGTTAGGTCACGAACGTGCCGCACCCCGGGCCCTCCCCCTACGCTGTGGTCCTGGCGGCCGGGGCCGGCACTCGCTTTGGTGGCGCCAAGCTTCTCGCCAGCCTGCGCGGGCGGCCGCTGGTGGCCCACGTCGCGGCCGCGCTGGCCCAGGCGCTGACTGGCGGCAGCCTGGCGGGAGGGGTGGCGGTGATCCCCGCCGGCGATACCGGACTCGCCTGGCACTTCGACACCGCCGGACTCAGGGTGGTGGAGAACCGGCAGGCGTCAGAGGGGGTAGCGACCTCGCTGCGGCTGGGGCTTGCCGCCCTGGCCCCGCTCGACGGACCGTCGGCGGGCGCGGCGCTGATCGTCCTGGCCGACCAGCCGCTGCTGCGGCCCGAGGTGATCGCGCGGCTGGTGGCCGAGTGGCGGCGCACCGGCCGCACGGTGCGGCCCCGCTACCTGGCGGAGCCCGACACGCCGGGCCATCCGGTCCTGCTCGACCGCGCCGATTGGCATCTGACCGAGCGGCTCACCGGAGACCGCGGCCTGGGCGCACTGCTGGCTGCGGGCGTCGTCCGGGCCGCCGAGCTTGATCTCCCCGGCCACAATCCCGATGTGGATACCCCGGGCGACCTGACCCGCCTGGGGGATGCCGACTGATGCGCTTGAGTTTCCACGGAGCACCGGAGATCGCCGCTGCCCTCGCCGAGGTCTGGCCCCGGGTGGTGGACCCGCACTTCGTGGCCCAGCATGGTCCGGGGGTGGAGTCGGTCGAGGTGCTCGACGCCCGCCACTTCAAGGTGGTCACCGGCTTCGGGGTGGGCTCGATCAGGCTGCGTTTCGGGATTGACGTCGAGATGCTGGAGGTCAACCCGCCCAACTACTTCACCATGCGGGCCCGCGGCAAGGCGCCCGGCTCGGCGATCGAGGTCACCGCCGAGCTGGCACTGGTGGTGCTCGACGCCCATCGCACCCGGCTCGACTGGAAGGCGGACACCGACATCCACGGCAGCGTGGCGAGTGTCGGGGCCCGGCTGATGGAAGGCACCGCACGGAAGCTCACCGAGCAGTTCTGGACGAAATTCGCCGCCAGCATCCAGGCGGTGGCCGGGACCGGTGCCACCCGGGCGGAGGCGGAGAGTCCGGCGTCGGCCGCCTCCGCCCCGGCCGACGTGCCCCCCCCGGCGCCGCCCGCGGCGGACTCTCCGCCCACGGGGTAATTCTCCGTGCCGGATCCGCCGGCACGGGCGCTCACCCTCCCACGGTCCCCACATGGCGCCTCGGCGCCCACTCCGCGACATTTGACCCGGTATTCATCCACCAGGGCACTCCCATGAAGATCCCGCAGCTGCTGCTTCGCCAGCTGTACACCTTCGGCTCCCTCACCAACGAGCCGGCCGGCTTTCGCTTCAGCCTGAAGAACCGGCTGAGTGACGTCACCATCACCCGCATCGTGCGGGTGAAGTTCGACCACCAGGAGTTCCCCGCCGCCCAGCTGGAGGTGGACTTGGGTGACGGCCGCTGGCGCGCCGCCACGGCGGTCACGCCGGAGGCGCCCCAGCCCTTCCCCTTGAAGCGGGTCGCCCACCTGAGGGCGCCCGGCCAGGTGATCCCGGATGGCACCCACGAGATCGAGATCGGCATCGAGGTGCAGGGCCTGGGCAGTCTCTCCTTCAAGGTGAAGGACCACGTGGCCGAGCCCCAGCGCCGGCTTACCTCAGTGCCCTACTCCAAGGAGGACAACTACACCCCGGAGATCATCCGGGAGCGCCAGAAGTTCATCCAGCAGGTGACGGGGGCCAACCTGCAGCACGTCGGGAAGTACTCCTTCGATGCCCAGAAGACCAAGGGCAACATCGAGAACTTCACCGGGGTGGCGCAGATCCCGCTCGGCTTCGCCGGGCCGCTCAAGGTCAATGGCGAGCACGCTCAGGGTGAGTTCATCATCCCGCTCGCCACCAGCGAGGGAACCCTGGTGGCATCCTATAACCGGGGCATGAAGGTGCTGAACCTGTCGGGCGGGGTGACCTGCACCATCCAGGGCGATCACATGCAGCGCGCCCCGGTGTTCGTCTTCGACAGCGCCCGCGAGGCCCGGGCGTTCCGCGACTGGGTGGATGCCAAGATGACTGACATCCGCCGGGAGGCCGAGTCCACCACCAGCGTGGGCAAGCTGCAGTACATCGACACCTATCTGGCCAGCAAGTTCGCCTATCTCCGGTTCAACTATTCCACCGGGGATGCCGCCGGGCAGAACATGGTGGGGCGCGCCACCTTCGCCGCCAGCTCGTGGATCCTGGAACACAACAAGACCATCCGGCGCTTCTACCTCGAGTCCAACCTCGCCACCGACAAGAAGGCGTCCCAGGTGAACCTCATGCGCACCCGCGGCAAGCGGGTCACCGCGGAGTGTGTGATCAAGCGCGATGTGCTGCTGGATGTCCTGCGGGTGGAGCCCGAGAGCCTGTGCTATCACTGGGGCGTGGCCAACGTGGGAGCGATCCTCTCCGGCGCCAACAACAACGGGCTGCATTCGCCCAACGCCATCACGGCGATGTTCATCGCCACCGGCCAGGATGTGGCCAACGTGGCGGAGGGTTCGGCGGGCATTGTGTATGTGGAGCTGACCCCGGAGAAGGATCTCTACCTCTCTATCACCATCCCGTCGCTGATCGTGGCGACCCATGGCGGCGGCACTGGCCTGCCGACCCAGCGCGAGTGCCTCGAGGTCCTGGACTGCGTCGGCAAGGGCAAGGTGAACAAGTTGGCCGAGATCGTGGCCGGGGTCGTGCTGGCGGGCGAGATCTCCCTGGCGGCGGCGATCTCCTCGCTGGAGTGGGTGTCGTCGCACGAGGAGTATGGTCGCAATCGCTGAAGCCGCCGCCGAATCGCAGGAGGAGGCGCTCCGGGCGAAAGGCTTCGAGATCATGCGCGTCACCCGCCCGCAGGGGTTGGTGCGGCGTCTGTTCACCACCTGGCGGCACTTCCTCGGGCTTCTGGGCGGCGCCCTCGTGGCCCACGTCCGCGAACACCGGGAGGAGGGCACCGGCCGCGGATTCAAGTGGCTGCTGCTGCGATGCCTCGCCCTCCTGGTCACACCCTTCGTGGACCGCGACCTCCGGCGCCAGCCGTTTCCGGTGCAGCTCAGGCGCCGGCTCGAACGGCTCGGCCCCACCTACATCAAGCTGGGCCAGATCCTCAGCCTGCGAGAGGACCTGCTGCCCAGGCACATCACCACCGAGCTCAAGCACCTGCTCAACCGGCTGCCGGTGGTCCCGCTGCCGGTCCTGGCTCAGATCGTCGAGAAGGACCTCAAGCGGCCGATTGACGAGATGTTCCTCGACATTGACGTCATCCCGCTCGGCTCGGCCTCCATCGGCCAGATCCACCGCGCCACCACCAAGGACGGCGATCCCGTCATCCTGAAGGTGGTGAAGCCAGGCATCCGTGAGACGCTGGAACGCGACGCCAAGCTGCTCAGGATGCTGGGCACGATCCTGCAGTGGATCATCCCCCGCTTCCAGCCCCGCCAGCTGGTCAACGAGTTCTGCGACTACACCCTGCGCGAGGTGGACCTGCGCCGCGAGGCCGACAACGCCGAGACCTTTGCCGCCAACTTCGCCGATGTGCCGGACGTCATCTTCCCGGAGATCTACCGGGAATTCAGCGGGCGCAGCGTGCTCTGCATGGAGTTCTTCGACGGCTTGGCGCCGGATTCGGAGGAAGCCCAGGCGCTGCCCGAGGAGGCGCGTCGGCACCTCACCGACATGGGCGCCTCGGCGATCATCCGGATGCTCTACAAGGACGGCTTCTTCCACGCCGACCTGCACCCCGGCAATATGATCATCCTGCCCGGCCCGCAGATCGGCTTCATCGACCTGGGCATGGTGGGACGGCTGGACGAGGAGCTGCGCCGGACCCTGCTGTACTACTACTTCGCCCTGGTGATGGGGGACGCCGAGAACTCCGCCCGCTATCTCGCCGCGATCGCCACCCCGGGTCCCGACGCCAACCCCAACGGCTTCCGGCGGGAGGCGGCCGAGATCGCCAGCCGCTGGGGGCGAGCGTCGAGCTTCGACGAGTACTCCCTCGGCCAGCTGATCCTCGACTCCCTCTCGCGGGGCGCACAGTACGGGATGTACTTCCCCGTCGAGCTGGTGCTCATGGTCAAGGCGCTGGTGACGTTCGAGGGGGTCGGCCACGTGCTGCTGCCGGGCTTCGACGTGGCCGAGGTCAGCAAGAAGCACATCCGGAGCCTCTTCATCCACCAGTTCAGCCCGCTCCGGCTGCTGGCCGAGGGGATGCGGGGCGCGCCCGACATGGTGGACGCCCTGGCCAAGATGCCGCTGCTGGTCACCGACGGGCTGCGGGTGCTGGAGAAGGTCGCCCGCCAGCCGCAGCAGAACCCGCTCACCGGCCTCCGCGGGACGCTCATCGCCGGCTCGTGCCTGGTGGCAGCGGCGATCTCGATGGGCTTCGGGGCGCCGTGGCCGGTGTGGGGAGGGCTGTTTGTGATCGCGTTCTTCCTCGCCATCCGTAAGGGCTAGGCCGCCGCTCACAGGGGAGACCGCCATGCGCGCACGTGTCGCCGGCCGGGATGCCGTCTGGCTGCAGGACTCGGCCACCAATCTCATGGTGATCAATGGGGTCATGATCACCGACCGCCTCGATCTCGAGACCTTCCGGACCACCTTCCGGCAGCGGGTGCTGGAGGTGGATGGCGGGCGGCGCTTTGCGCGATTCACCCATCGGGTGATCTGGCGCGGTGCCACGCCCTGGTGGGAGGACGGATCCCGGGTTCGACATCGCCCGGCACATCGTCCCCACCAGCGCCCCGGGCTCACCAGCACCGGAGGCGCTGCAGCGTTTCGTCGGGCCGGAGGCGGCGCGGCCGCTGCCCGGAAGACCGCCCACTGTGGCAGTTCAAGGTGGTGGAGGAGTTCGAGCCCGGCACCAGCGCGCTGATCGTGCGGATCCACCACAGCATCGGCGACGGCATGGCGCTGCTGGCGGTGATCTTCTCGCTGATGGACGACGCCACGACGACCGCGGAGACCGGCGATCCCTCGGGCGGTCCGGCCGGCCGCGGGACACCTCGGGCAAGGGCCTGCTGCGGCTGGCCACCCTGCCGCTGGCCGCCCCGGGCGTGCTGATCCGGCGGCTGCTCTGGCCTCGCGACAGTCACGCGCTGCACGGCCCGACGGTCTCCGGGGTCAAGACGGTGGCCTGGACCGCGCCCATGGACCTGGCGCTGTTCAAGGAGGCCAAGAACCGGATCGGCGCCACGGTCAACGACGTGCTCATGGCGTGTGTGTCAGGCGCGCTGAGCCGCTACCTGCTGGAGCACGCCGGCGAGGTCGTCGACAAGTTCCACGTGTCCATGCCGGTCAACATCCGCGCCACCTCGACGCGCCGCTCACCCTGGAGAACCGGTTCGCCGCGGTGCCGCTGGTGCTGCCGGCCGGCATCGCCGACATCCGCGCCCGCGTGCGGGCGGTGAAGGCGCGGATGGACGCGCTCAAGACCTCGGTGGAGCCGATCGTGGTGTACGGCATCCAGGGCGCCCTGCTCACCCTGCTGCCCCAGGCCGTGAGCCGGGTGCTCATCGATTTCCTGGCCAACAAGTGCACCGCGGTGGTGACCAACGTGCCGGGACCGCAGCGCGATCTGCTGCTGGTCGGGACGGGCGGTCCGGGGCCTCATGTTCTGGGTGCCGCAGCGGGCCAATATCGGGGTGGGGATCTCGATCCTGAGCTACGCCGGCAAGGTGCAGGTGGGAATCATCGCCGACAGCGAACTGGTGCCCGATGCCGGTGATCTGGTCACCGCATTCGAGAAGGAGTTCGAGGCGCTTCGCGCCGTCTGATCTCCGCGTCCGGCACCAGCCTACCCTGCGCGCCGACGGCGCCCGCGCCGCGGCACCGCCGCTTCCAGCCGCTCCAGCGCCCGCGACAGCCGGTCGGTCACGCTCTTCTTCGGCTGGCCGCCCCCGGGCGGCAGCCCAACCCCCTCCCACACGTTGCGGGACTCGTCCTGCAACACGTCGAGCCGAAGCGTCAGGCCATGGCGCTTGAGCATCGGCGCCAGCTCGGCCCGCCGGGCCAGCAGGTCCCGCCGGGTGGCCTCGTAGGCGATCTCGCAGACCTCCCGCCGGGCCGCAAAGGTGAAGATGTTCCGGAAGAACAGCCGGTACTCGCTCCGCTGGGGCTCGAACAGCGCCACGTCCGCGTTGGGGTAAGCGGTCTTGTAGCGGGCCATCCCGACGACCATGCGCGAGTGAATCAGGGTGCGGAAGGTCTGTGACATCAGCGCCGGCAGCCCGCCCCTGAGCAGCGCACCGTCGCGGAGTGCTCCCTGCTTCTCTCCGGCCGCAACGTCCACCGGCACCAGCGGGATTGACGCAGAAGAGCATGTTGATCCCCTGCTGCAGCGCCACCGAGGCGTGCACCGTCTTGAGCAGCACCCCATCCACGCAGAGCCGACCTTCGACCTCTACCGGTGGGTACAGGCCGGGCAGCGCGGTGCTGGCCTGCACGGCAAGCGAGATGGGGACATGGTCGAGCCCCTCACTCCCGAAGACCATGGGGACCCCGGCCTCCAGGTCTGCCGCGACCACGAAGAGCTGCCGCTTCAGCCGCCGGAAGTCGTTGGTGCGTCCGGAGTGGCGGTAGGCCGCCTCGAGGTAACGGCGGATCGGGTCATTATCGAACAGGCTGGGTGGCAATGCCCGGCTCAACCGGATGAGCGAGTCCATCAGCCGCTGGTCCTGTCGAGCCCGGGTGAACTGCCACAACGCCTCAGCCAGAAGCTTCGGCAACTGCACGCCCCGGCGGGCCCATTCGGCGTACGCCGGCCGGAAGAAACGTGCCGGGTCGAATGGGGCCGCGTCGGGCTCGTCCACCACCAGGCCGCGCACCAGCTCTTGCGTGCCGATCCCGTTGGCCAGCGCCGAGGCGATAAAGGCCCCGGCGCTCACCCCGACGTAGACGTCGCAGCGGGTGAAGTCGAGGCCTTCAACGGATTCCTCCAGCGCGCGAAGTGCGCCGAGTTCATAGACGGCGCCCTCGGGGCCACCGCCGGCCAGGGCTAGCCCCAGCCGGCGGTTACTGCGACCTCGTGACGGTGCGCGCATGCGAGCCTCAGGCCGAGGCCGCCGAGCCCGTCCGGCGGCTGCGCGAGCGGGCACGCGTCCGGGTCTTCGACTTGGCCACCACGCGGGTCAGCTCCTCGACCTTGCGGGTGAGCGTCTGGATCTCATTCCGAGTCGGCACGCCGAGCTTGTGCATGGCCCCGGTCATCCCGTTCTCGATGGGCGCCGTGATCCGGCTGACCGCCGTCCGGGCATCGCCGCGGAGGCTCTCGGCACGCGCCGTGAGCTTGTGGATCCGGGCCTTGTTGACCTTCTCCAGGCCCTCACCGCGCTTGACCAGCTGCTTGAAGAGCTTGCCACCCTCCTCGCCCGCCAGCGCGAACGCGCCCAGACCCGCCAGCCAGATCTCCTGCGCCGACTCCTTCAGCATCGGGAGCGCGCGGGTCTTCTTGCCATTCTTCTTTGCCGCCATGGTTCCCTCCTGGTTGCCGGCCATGAGGCCGGAGTGTCCGAACTGCGAATTGTGAACGCTGATGTATCCTCTAGCGGCCTGCCGGCCGCCGCTTGCGGCCTTTCCGTGGCGGCCGCCGGCTCTGGGCCGGCGGTTCCAGGTCCTCCAGCGAGGCCTCCAGCTCCACCAGCCGTTCCCGGAGGAGCTCCAGCTCCTGCTGCATGCCGGTGGCGGGGGTGAGCTTATCCACCGAGGCCCGCACCAGCCGGTCCACCCCATCCTGGACCTGTCCCACCCGTTCCACGATGGCCCGGCTGCCCCGCCGGATCACCTCGTGCAGGAAGCGAGCAGGCAGGAAGGCGGTGCCGCGCTTCTGGTCCTCGTAGATGATCTGGGCCAGGGTCTGGCCGGTCACGTCGTCACCGGTGCCACTGTCCACCACCTGCAGATCCTGACCGCGCCGGATCCACTCAGCGATCTCCTCCAGGGAGACGTACCGGCTCTCCTCGGTATCGTAGAGCTTCCGGCTGCCGCCGCCGTAGCGCTTGATGTGACGGATCATGACAACTCCTCGGGTCTTCGGTGGCGGGGCCACGGCCCCCCGGCCGCCCCCTCCGTACATTCCCAGTATACCGCATTGCGGCAAAAAAGGCAATCCCGATGCCGCGCTGCGGCATCGGAACCGGTCGCCGGCCCAGGGCGTCAGCCCGTCCGGGTCAGGGCGGTCCCGATATCGGTGAGTCCGGGAAGATCCGTCGGCGGGGTGGGATGCAACGGAACGACCACGAGTGGGTGCGCCCCCGCCAGCAGCCGGGTGAGCTGTTCGAGGCCCCGGTGGTCGCGTTCGCCGAGGTAATGGAACAGCGCGACCCCGTCGCGGGCCGGTCCCGACCCCGCGGCTGCGGGTACCCGAGGCGCCACCCCGTTGACGACCACCGGACCGAGCCGGTGCCCGGCTTCCTTGAGCTTGCGCGCGAAGAACAGCGCGTCCGGGATGCGGTCGGGGCCGGGGCCCGCCACCAGAGCGAACACCGTCCCCCTGGCCCGCAGCAGCGTGCGCACCTCCTCGGCCCGCTCCTGGAAGCCGTCGTACAACGGCTGGAAGGCACGGAAGAACTCCACCATGTCCCGCAGCAGGCGCTTCCCCATGACCCGGTCCACGACCTCCTCGACCCCCTTCGCGGCGATCCGCAGCGGCATCTTGCCAAGCCCACCGGCCTCCCACCAGGGATTGAGCGCCAGCTTCACCGCCCCGCTCTCCAGGAAGCTCACGATGCGGTCCGGTGCCTCCAGAAAGTCCAGCGCCTGACGAGTGGGAGGGGTGTCCAGGATGATGCGGTCGTACTCGCGTGCCGCCGAGACCTCGAACAGCCGCTCCACCGCCATGTACTCGAGGATGCCGGCGAGGCTGCCGGCGAGATCCCGATAGAAGCGATTGCTGAAGATCCGCTCGGCGGCGGCCTCGTCGGGTGCGTAACGCCGGATGAGCCGGTCGAAGGTGCTGCGGGCATCGAGGAGGGCCACGTCCAGCCGCCCACCGGTCCCCTTGACCCTCGACCGCCGCCTCCCGGGCTTCATCCCCCACGCCCAGCGCATCCTTGAGCCGATGCGAGGGGTCGAAGGTCATGACCAGGGTCCGATCTCCCCCACGGGCCGACTCCAGTCCGAGCGCAGCGGCGAGGGTGGTCTTGCCGACGCCGCCCGCGCCCACCACCACCAGGAGCGGTGCCCGGAAGTGTCCACGGCTCATGCCAGCTGCTCCTCCAGCCGGTCGGCAACCTCGTCCAGCAGCGCCGGGCCGCGATCGAGCGGCAGGAGCGGCAGCTCCGCCAGTGGCCCATCCCAACCATCGCGCAGGTGGTCGAGCTCACGGTCGTTCACCGCCCGGCGCTGACGCCACAGGTCCAGGGTGTCCGCTGCGATGCCTGCGCGTCGCGATGCCGTCGGCAGGGGCGGGTAGAGGGCGTTGGCGATGAGCCACTCCGGCCGCCGGCCCATCCGGCTGGAGAGCAGATCGACCAGTTCAAGAGTCTCCTGCACCGGCATCTCCTCGGCCAGGGTGGCGAGCACCACCCCACAGCGACGGGGGTCGGCGATGAACCCGGCGAGGTCCTTGGCCATTTCCCCGATCTGCCCGCCGCCAACGGCCTCCGCCAGGACCAGCGGGGCCGCCAGCATCGAGGCGCCGTGGCCGGTGGCCGGCGCATCCAGGACCACCACATCGGCCTTGTGACGGTACTCTCCGCGCACGGTGCGCAGGGCGTAGCCCAGCACGGCCATCTCCTTGAGCCCCGGCGCACCCTGCGCGAACTGCTGGAAGACGACGCTCTTGAGGACGAGGTTGGCCAGGGGAGCGATCTTGACCTTCTCCCGCACCAGGCCCTCCACCACCGCCATGGGCTGCAGGTTCTGGGCGCTCAGGCGGGTGCCGGCGCGCACGATGCGGCCGCCCGACGGCTCCGTGCCGAGCAGCTGGTGCAGACTCTCCCGCGGATCGGTCTCGAGGAGCAGCGTGCGCCGGCCTCCGGCCGCGAGCAGGCGGGCGATGGCGGCGGCAAGCGTGGTCTTGCCGACGCCGCCTTTGCCGGTCACCACCACGAGTTGCCGGCGCGACAATTCTTCGAACAGCTTCATGAAGTGCCACTCATCGGAAGGCTGCGCCATTCTACACGGTGCCGAACTCGGGGCCAACCCTCGCCTCCAAGGGTGTCCCAGTGCGCTTGCGGCGGACAATCCCGACACGCTAGGCTTGGGCGTGCAAGAGACCTTCGACTACGTCATCGTCGGATCTGGCTTCGGCGGCAGCGTCTCGGCGCTGCGCCTCGCGGAACAGGGCCAGCAGGTGCTGGTCGTGGAGCGCGGGCGCCGGTTCGACGACACCGATTTCGCCGAGAGCACCTGGAACCTGCCCCGCTATCTCTGGGCGCCCGACGGTCGGCTGCTACGGGATCCTGCAGATCAGCCTGTTCCGCAACGTGTTCGTGCTGCACGGCGCCGGCGTCGGCGGCGGGAGCCTGGGCTACGCCAACGTGCTGACGCAGCCGGACGACGAGGCCTTCGACACGCCGGCCTGGCAGCGCGGCGTCAACTGGGGTGACGGCGCTCAGGCCCCACTACGCCACTGCGCGCCGGATGCTCGGCGTCGCCGAGAATCCGCGCCTGGGGCCTGCGGATCACGTCCTGCGGGAGATTGCCGCCGAGCTGGGCACGGCAGGCACCTTCCGGCCGGCGCCGGTGGGGACCTTCTTCGGTGAGCCGGGACAGGAAGGTCAGGAAGTGCCGGATCCATACTTCGGGGGAGCCGGCCCCGCGCGGCGCGGTTGTCTCCACTGCGGCGCCTGCATGGTCGGCTGCCGTCACGGGGCCAAGAACACTCTGCCCAAGAACTACCTCTGGCTGGCGGAACGGGCCGGCGCCACGATCCGGCCGTTCACGACCGTCCGCGACATCCGGCCCGTCGCTGGTGGCGACGGCGCCCGCTACGAAGTCCACACCCGGCGCACCCGCGGGATCGGACCGCGATCGCTGCCGCCCATCCGGGCCCGCAACGTGATCGTGTCGGCCGGCCCACTTGGTACGTTGCGGCTCCTGTTCCGCTGCCGGGATATCACTCGGTCGCTGGTCGCGCTATCCCCGACGCTCGGGGCGCAGGTGCGGACCAACAACGAGGCGCTGCTGGGCAGCGTGGCCCGGGCCAAGGATACCGACTACTCCAAGGGGCTGGCGATCACGTCGATCTTTCACGCCGACCGCGTCACCACCATCGAACCGGTGCGCTACCCGGCCGGCTCCTCGACCATGCGGCTGCTGGGCGGCCCGATGCTGGAGGAAGGCGATCTCCTATCCCGGCTGGGGCAGTCGGTCATGGAAGTCGTCCGGCGACCGGGAGATTTTCTGCGGACCCACGTGCTCCCAGGGTGGGCCGAGCGCACCACGATCATCCTGGCCATGCAGTACGAGGACACTCACCTGCGGCTGGAGCCGGGCCGAAGCCTGCTTACCGGCTTCCGTCGCGACCTGGTCTCCCGCCCCGTGGAAGGACAGGCGCCGCCGGGCAAGATCGAGATCGGCCACGACGTGACCCGCGCCTTCGCCAAGCGCACCGGCGGTATCCCGATGGGCTCCATCAATGAAGGGCTCTTCAACATCCCCATCACCGCGCACATCCTGGGCGGCTGCCCCATCGGTGAGGATGCCCGACAGGGCGTCATCGGAACGGACTGCCAGGTGCACGGCTACCCGGGCCTCTACGTGGTGGATGGGTCGATCATGCCCGGCAACCCCGGCGTGAACCCCAGCCTGACGATCACCGCCCTGGCGGAGTACGCCATGGCCCGGCTCGATGCCGAGCGTACCGGGAGCGGTACGCGCGCGGGGGCCACGAGCGATGCGGGCTGAACTGCGGGAGCCCGGCGCGCTGGAAGACGCCGAACCCATCACCGGCGCGGTGCTACTGGCCCCGGTCACCCTTGGCAGGGAGCGGATTCCCAAGGGCTCGCGGGTGGACGCGGAACTGGCCAACCGTCTGGTGGCCGCGGCGCGGGACGGGGTGCTCGCCGTCCCGCTGCGCCTTGGCTGGCTCGGCGCCGGGGAACTGCACGAGGACGAAGCGGCTCTGCGGCTGGCCCGGGCGGTAGCGGGCGCCGGCATCGCGACGGCCGCGCCGAGGCAGAGTCGGGTGGACCTGTGTGCCGCGACGGACGGTGTACTGCTGGTCGACGTCGCGGCGCTGGGACGGATCAACCGCGTTGACCCGCTGGAAGTTTTCACGCTCTTCCATGGCCAGGCGGTGCGGGCCGGCCAGGTCGTCGCGGCGGCCAAGGTCGCCCCCCACATCGTGGCCGGTGAGGCGGTGGCGCAGGCGGAGGCAGTCGCCGCCGAAACGGTCGGGCCCATCGTCTCGGTGGCGCCATACCTCGCCGCTGGAGGTGGCGGCGATCGCGGCCGAGACCCTGCCGCCCGGCGGCCTCGACAAGTTCGACCGGGCCGCGCGCCTGAAGGTCGAGGGGCTGGGCGGTCGTTTCCTGGGCACCCGGGAGGGACTCGGCGAATCGGGGGAGTCGACCGGAGAGTCCGCTGCCCGGAGACTGCGGTGAGATCCTCCACGCGCTGGCGCTGGAGCGGCGGGTGGCGATCATTCTGGTCGGGCGGGGTATCCGCCGGTGACCCACTCGCTCCGTTCTATGCGGCGCTGGAGCGGCTCGGGGGCCGGGTGCTTCGGCGCGGGAGTGCCCGCCCACCCGGGCTCGATGATCTGGCTGGCTGCGCTGGGCGAGACCACCATTCTTGGCCTGCCCCAGTGCGGCATGTTCAGCAAAGCCACCGCCGCGGACCTCGTCCTGCCGCGGTTGCTCACCGGGGAGCGCGTCACCGCGGTGACCCTGGCGGACCTGGGCCATGGCGGACTGCTGGGTTCGGAGATGCGCTTCCGCTTTCCCGACTACGCCCGCGACCTCGAGAGTCCGGAAGAGGCGGCCGGAGGCGCCACGGGCTGATCATCCACGACCTGCGACCGATGCCGAGGACGCGTGACCCTGCCATGACACCACTGACCATCGAGGACATCCAGACCCGATTCAGCCGCCACGGTTACGTCGCCGACCGGGAGCTGGCGATGGCTATCTTCCTCGCCCTCTCGCTCGGACGCCCGCTGCTGCTGGAGGGCGAGGCGGGCGTCGGCAAGACTGAGGTCGCCCGGGTGCTGGCCAAGGTGCTCGAGACCGACCTCATCCGGCTGCAGTGCTACGAGGGCATTGACGTCAGCACCGCGGTGTACGAGTGGGACTATCCCCGGCAGATGCTGGAGATCCGCCTGCTGGAGGCCCGCGGCCAGGCGCGCGACGCCGCCCGGCGCGACATCTTCAGTGAGGAATTCCTGATCCGGCGGCCGCTCCTCCAGGCGATTGACCACAAGCGCGGGTCGCCGCCGGTGCTCCTGATCGACGAGGTAGACCGGGCGGACGAGGAGTTCGAGGCCTTTCTCCTGGAGCTGTTGAGCGACTTCGCCATCACGGTGCCCGAGATCGGCACCCTGCGGGCCGAACGGCCACCCGTGGTCCTGCTGACCTCCAACCGCACCCGCGAAGTGCACGATGCCCTCAAGCGTCGCTGCCTCTATCACTGGATTGACTACCCCACCCCCGAGCGGGAGTTGAGCATCCTCCTCGCCCGGCAGCCTGGTGTGCCGGAGGTGCTGGCCCGCGAGGTGGTTGGCTTCGTGCAGCGGCTGCGGGGGGCCGACCTCACCAAGCTGCCGGGCGTCGCCGAGACCCTCGACTGGGCGGCAGCGCTGGTCGCACTTGGTGCCGGCAAGCTCGAGGCGGGACAGGTCGAGCAGACGCTGGGGGTGCTCCTCAAGTACCAGGAGGATGTGGCCGCCATGAAGCAGGGCGGAGCCCGCGCCCTGCTGGCCGACATCCGGGCTGGGTGATGCCGGCGCCCCGGGAGGCAGTGGAGGGGGAGGCGCTGGTGGCCAACTGCGTTGTGTTCGGCCGGCTGCTCCGCCGCGCCGGTCTGCAGGTGGACCCGGAGCAGACCCGTCAGTTTGTGCGGGTTGCCGCCCTGCTAGGCGTGGATCACAAGGGAGATATCCGGGCGGCAGGCCGGATCATCTATGTCAGGCGGCGGGAAGACCGGCTCACCTTCGACGAGGCCTTCGAGCTGTTCTGGCGGCGGCGGACACCAGCAGGTGACCTGGGCCGGCAGTTGCCGCGGCTGCGCCAGAGCAGCCGCCTCCCCGGGGCGCTGGACCTCGGAGAGGACCCGTCCCGGCCGGAGAGCCGGACCGAATCGGCCACGCTGCAGATTCCGCGGGCCTCGGCCCGGGAGGTGATCCGGACCGCCGATTTCGGGGAGTTGAGCGGGGCGGAGGAGCGCGATGCCCTGCGGATGCTGGCCGCCCTCACGCCGGCGCTGCCCCTTCGGCCGGCCCGGCGGGACCGGATTGCCCGCCGGGGACACCGGCCGGCGCTCCGCCAGATGCTCCGGCGGTCCCTCGCCACGGGCGGCCAGCCGGCGGATTGGCGGTGGCGCGCGCGGACCAAGCGCCCGCGGCCAATCATCCTCCTGTGCGACATCAGCGGTTCGATGGAGCCCTACAGCCGGTTCATGCTGCGCTTCGCCCATGCGCTGGCGCGCTCCGGTGCGCCGGTCGAAGTGTTCGTGTTCGGCACCCGGCTGACGCGGATCACGCGGCAGTTGCGGATCCGCAGCGCCGACGAGGCGCTCCGGCGGGTGGCGCACAGCGTGGTGGACTGGAGCGGCGGCACCCGCATCGGGGAGTCGTTGCGCCACCTGAACCGCACCTGGGTCCGGCGTACCGTCCGGAGCGGAGCGGTGGTGCTCCTGGTGTCTGACGGGTGGGAGCGGGACGACCCGGCGTTGCTGGCAAGGGAGATAGCTCGGCTGCGCCGGGCCTGCCACCGCCTGATCTGGCTCAACCCGCTGGCGAGCCGGGCGGGCTTCGAGCCGGTGACGCAGGGAATGCTGGCGGCGCTGCCGTTCGTGGATGAGCTGCTGCCCTGCGCCTCGGTGGCCTCGCTGGAGCGGCTGGGACAGGCCCTGCGAGTGCTGGGACGCCGGGCCTAGGCGGCGCTACCCGGCCACGCCGCACCACTCGGTCAGCGCCACGGCCACCACCTTGGTGGCGGTGAGCAGGTCGGCGATGGGCAGGTGCTCATCCGGGGCGTGCGCCAGGCGGATGTCGCCGGCGCCGTACATGACGCAGGGCATGCCGCCGAAGTGGATGAAATGGCGCATGTCGGCGCCGTAGGTGGCCGCTTCGGTGGGCGTGTGCTGTCCGGTCACCGCCTGGTGGGCCGTGCGGATCACGCCGCAGATCGGTGAATCCGACGGTGTCTCCGCCGCGATGAACTGCCCGCCGAAGAACTCGATCGCCGGCGGGTGGTCCTTGAGCCACGCATCCCGGGCCGCCACCGCCATGATGCGGCTGATGACGTGGCGTTTGAAGGACTCCAGCTCCTCGCCCGGCAGGAAACCGATCCGGATTTCCGCCTCCAGGTGCTCCGGCACGGTGGAGGCCCAGTTCCCCGCCCGGACGACGCCGACGTTGATCGGGACCTTGTTGGCAAAGACATCGTACAGCGGATGCCGCAGCAGCGCATTGCGCTCCTGCTCGAAGTGCTGCAGGTCCGCGAAGATCAGGATGAACTTCTCGAGTGCCGACACCCCTTCGTCCCGGGTCGCGGCATGAGCCGAACGCCCGGTCACGGTGAGCCGGAACACCAGCGAGCCTTCGCAGGCCGTGACCAACTTGAGTTCGGTGGGCTCAGTCACCAGGGCGGCGTCCGCCCGGTGGCCTCGCAGCACAACACTCAGCGCGCCCAGACCGCCATCTTCCTCTCCCACAGTGGCGGCGACGGTGACGTCTCCCTTGAGCCTGACCTTCAGCCGTTTGAGCGCATCCAGTGCCGCCAGGTGGGTCACCAGGCCGCCCTTCATGTCGCAACTGCCGCGGCCGTAGACGCTGCCGTCCACCAGCGTGGCGGCAAAGGGAGGGTAGGTCCAGAGAGCGGGGTCCCCCTCGGGGACGGTGTCGATGTGGGCGTTGAGGAGGATGGACCGGCCGCCGCCAGCACCCGGCCGCTTGCCGACCACGTTGAGACGCCCCTCCCAGACCGACTGGTCCCCCACGTGCTCGAGAAAATCCCGCATCTCCTCCGGTGTGGCGGCCCAGGTCTCGGTGACCAGGCCCCGCGTCCGGAAAGCCTCGGCGACGACGGCGCTCATGGCGCCCTCGCTGCCGGTGACGGAGCGGGTTCGGACGAAGGACTGGTGCAGGGCCACGATCTTTTCGCGCTCCCCGTCCACCGTCCGGGCTATCGCCTGGACCAGCTGGTCCGTCGCCGTATCTGTCACGATCTGCTCCGAATTCGGTTGCACCAATGTAATCAGGCGTAGTAGCGGCGCCGTAGTCCATTCATATATTGCAGAAATGCGGTCTCCGGACCGATACGGGGACACGCCACCGAACTTCAGCAGGCTGGTGCCATCATGCGGGATCTCCTCAAGGAATACGACGCGTTTATCGCCGCCGGCGACCGGGTTGGCCGGGCGGTGGTCACCAGCGTCTGGGGTTCGGCGCCCCGCCCCGAGGGCGCTTGCCTGCTGGCCACCGCACGGGGGAAGATCGCCGGATCGGTCTCGGGCGGGTGCGTCGAGAGCGCGGCCGCCCAGGAGGTGCTGCACGCCCAGGAACGGCACGGACCTGCGCACATCACCTACGGGGTGAGCCACGAACGTGCCTGGGAAGTGGGACTGGCCTGCGGCGGGACCATCAAGGTGTACGTGGAGCCTTCGGTCTCACCCAGAGTGCTCGCCGCCGCGCGCGGGGACGGCGGTGTGGTGGTGGCCACGGCGGTAGAGGGGATCGCCACCGGCCAGAGCATCACCTTCCGCGAGGATGGCAGCGACGACGGCACCCCCCACGAGGCCTGGCTCCGCGAGGGCCTGGCCCGGCAGGCGCGCGAGGCGCTGCAGAAGGAGGCAAGCCGGATCGTGGAGATCGGCGGGCCCGAGGGGACCATCGCCACGGTGTTCCTGGAGGTGTTCCGGCGAAGTCCGGTGCTGGTGATCTTCGGTGGGGTGCATATCGCGATGGCACTGGTCCCCATGGCAAGGCAGCTCGGCTACCGGACGGTGGTGGCCGACGGGCGCCAGGCGTTCCTGACCCGTGAGCGCTTCCCCGACGCCGACGAGCTGATCCTGGCCTGGCCGGAGGAGGCGTTCCGGAAGGTCGGGCTGGGACCGGCCACGTTCGTTTGTCTTCTCTCTCACGACCCCAAGTTCGATGACCCCGCGATGGAGCTGGCCCTCAGGTCCCCGGCCCGCTACATCGGTGCCATCGGCTCGAAGAACACCCAGGCCGCCCGCCGTGAGCGGCTGCTGGGCCTGGGGTTCAGCGAACAGGACCTGACCAGGCTCCATGGCCCGATTGGCCTGCCCCTGGGCGGACGGGCACCAGCCGAAATCGCCCTCGCAATCCTGGCCGAGATGACCCAGGTCCGGTACCGGAGTTAGGCGACTCAGCCATGGTGCGCTCGACGCCTTGGCCGTGAGGGAGGTCAATATCGACTTCCCATACGAGTCCGCCAAGTCCGCTGCGCCGGCTCGCCCAGTCGGAGCGTCACCGTCCCCGGTCTTTACATCGCCCCCGCCGGACGGTAGCCTCCCCCGATGCGCTTCCCGATCATGCTGGCCGCCCTCCTGCTCACGGCCCCGCCCCTGCCCGCCCAAGCTCCCCCGCAGTCGGACCCAGGACCCTCGGCAGAGGACCTCACCGTGGGCGAGCGGCTGTTCGAAAGTCAGTGCGCGCGCTGCCATGGCGTTGGCGGTACGGGAGGGGCCGGTCCGGCCCTCACCCGGCCACGACTCCGCCGGGCCCCGACGGACGCGGCGCTGGTGCAGGTCATCCTCGGCGGGGTCCCCGGCACCGCCATGCTGGGGTTCTGGAACTTCTCCGAAGAGGAAGCCCACCAGGTGGCGGCGTACATTCGCGCGCTCGGCCGCCGGCCGCCGGAGCAGTTGCCGGGTGACCCGCTGGCGGGACGCCTGCTGTACCAGGAGCGGGGCCAGTGCGGCAGTTGTCACATCCTCCAGGGAGCGGGGACGGGGTGGGCGCCGGACCTGAGCGAGGTCGGGCTCCGGCTGCAGGCGGCCCAGCTCCGCGAATCGCTGCTGCAGCCCGCGGCGCAGCAGCCGGTGATGCCGCTGCCGTCGGCCCACGGACCCTATCCCGCCTACCTGCTGGTCGAGGCCACACTCCCCGGCGGCCGGGTGGTGCGCGGCACCAGAGTCACTGAAGACGACTTCACGCTGGTGGTGCGCGAGGCCAATGGGCGACTGCGGTCGCTCGACAAGACCGGCATCCGGAACCTGCGCAAGCTGTTCGGCGAGAGTGCCATGCCGTCATACGCCGGTAGCTTCAGCGCGTCCGAACTGGACGACCTGGTCGCCTACCTGGCGAGCCTGCGAGGTGAATCGTGAACGGCCGGCTGCTGATCGTGCTGGGGCTCGCTGCGGCCACGCCGCTCCCCGCACAGGTCTCCGACGGCAGGCTGCGCGCTGCGCGGAGCGAGCCGGCCAACTGGCTCACCTATTCCGGCGACCTCGGCGGCCAGCGCTACTCGCCCCTGCGCCAGATTACGCCTGCCAACGTGGGGTCGCTCCGCCCGGCGTGGATCTACCAGGCGACCGAGCCGGGCATCCTGCAGACCAGCCCGATCGTCGTGGACGGGGTGATGTACCTGACGGAGTTCCGCGGCCATGTGGTGGCGCTCGATGCCCGGTCCGGCCGGGTGCTGTGGCGCTACCAGCAGACGCTGCCGCCGAACCTGCTTGCCCTCGGCTTCGCTCCCACCAACCGTGGCGTGGCTGTCCTCGACAGCACTGTCTATGTCGGTGCACCCGATGCCAGGCTCATCGCCCTCGATGCTCGCTCCGGGGCGGTGCGGTGGATCGCGACGGTGGCGGACAACGCCACCGGCTATGCCATTACCGGAGCGCCGCTGGCGCTCGGGGACCTGGTCGTGATCGGGGTGAGCGGTGCCGAGGCCGGCATCCGCGGATTTCTCGATGCCTATGACGCACGCACGGGCGAACGCCGCTGGCGGTTCCACACCATCCCCGCGCCGGGCGAGCCCGGCAACGAGACGTGGGGCGGAGACAGCTGGAAGACCGGCGGCGGTTCCACCTGGCTGACCGGGAGCTACGACCCCGCCCTGGGGATCCTGTACTGGGGTGTAGGCAACCCCGGCCCGCTCTGGAACGGGGACAGCCGGCCCGGCGACAACCTCTACACCTGCTCCCTCATCGCCCTGGACCTGAAGACGGGCGCATTACGCTGGTATTTCCAGTACACGCCGCACGACACCCACGACTGGGATGCCGCGCAGGTGCCGGTGCTGCTGGAAGGAACAGTGCGTGGCAGCCCGAGACTGCTGGTCGCGATGGCCAACCGGAACGGGTTCTACTATGTCCTGGACCGGCGGACGGGAGAATTCCTGGCGGGACAGCCCTACATCCGGCTGGACTGGGCCGAGGGGCTGGATCCGAAGGGCCGGCCGATCCTGAGAGAGAACATCGAGCCGACGGAGGCCGGGACCGCGGTCACCCCGAACCTGCATGGCGGCACCAACTGGCTCAGCCCGAGCTACAGCCCGGCGACGCGCCTGTTCTACGTGGCGGCGCGGCAGATGGGATCACGCTACTACAAGTATCCGGTCAGCTACACGCCCGGACGCTACTTCCTGGGCGGAGGCGAGTCGGAATTCGGCGGTGATTCCGCCCAAGGCGCGGTCAAGGCGCTGGACCCACTGACCGGCCACGAGCGCTGGAGCTTCCCGCTCTTCTCACCGCCGTGGGCGGGGCTTCTTTCCACCGGGGGCGGGCTGGTGTTCGGCGGCAGCAATGAAGGACAGTTCTTTGCCCTGGACGCGCTCACCGGTCGCCCGTTGTGGAATTTCCAGGCCGGCGGGATGATCAACGCCAACCCGGTGGCGTTCGCCATTGAGGGGCGCCAGCACGTCGCGGTGGCGGCAGGGAGCGCCCTGGTGGTGTTCTCGCTGCCTGAGACGGCCCGGCGGGTCGGCGCGCGCTGACGCCCCGCGCGGGTTACATCGTTTCGTCTGCCGTGGGCCCGTAGGAGGAGGGCAGCGGGACTTCCAGCAGACGCAGGTACACGCCGAGCTGGGCGCGGTGGTGGATGAGGTGGTTCATGCAGAAGCTACGATAGACCGCAGCCCGTGGCATCGTCATGAGCACCGCCGGACCGCGCTTGAGCGACCATGGCACCATGAACGCAGCATCGAGGCTCTGCTCAAGCGCCTTCCGCGCCTCAGCCCGGTTCTTGTCGAAGAGCGACAGCATCTCAGCCCGAGTGGCCAGGATTAGTGGCGTCCATTCCTGCCCGGGCGGCGGGGCCAGGTCCAATTCCGTCTGGGTGAGGCTGTTGAGGATCCAGCTGGGCAGTTCCGCCACGTGGCTGGCCAGCCGGCCGAGCGGCATCGACTTGGGATGGGGCCGCCAGTCGTTCTTGCCATCGGGCACCCGTTCCAGGATTCGGCGCGTGACGGCCATCTCCTGGTCGAATTCCGGGAGCAGTGTGTCCTTGATTGCCATGGGATACTCCGGTTGAGTTGCGCGTCCGTTGCGGCTCCGCGCATTGTAGCCCCGGTTCCTGACGCCTGCCACCCTGCTACCGGGGCCACTGCCCGCCCCCCCCACCGGATGCCTGCATGAACAGAGCGATTCCTCTCGCCTCACTGCTGCTCCTCACCTGCGGTGGGCCGACCTATGACGTCGTCATCCGTGGCGGCACCGTCTACGATGGCAGCGGCAGGCCCGGGGTTGTCGCCGACGTGGCGCTCCAGGGCGACAGCATCGCCGCCATCGGCAACCTCGGCGGCGCGCGGGGACGCAAGGATGTGGACGCCACGGGCCTGGCGGTCGCCCCCGGGTTCATCAACATGCTGAGCTGGGCCAACGAGCCGCTGCTGGTGGACGGCCGGGGGCAGAGCGATCTGCGGCAGGGCGTGACCCTCGAGGTGTTCGGCGAGGGGGAGTCCATGGGTCCCTGGAACGACGTGATGAAGCAGGAGGTCCGTGAGGCCCAGGGGGACATCACCTACGACATCACCTGGACCACGCTCGGTGAATTCCTCGACACACTCGCGGCGCGGGGCATCTCGCCGAATGTGGCCTCGTTCGTCGGCGCGGCCACGGTCCGCCAGCACGTACTGGGGCACGACCCCAGGCCGGCCACCGCGCCAGAACTGGAAGCGATGCAGGCGCTGGTCCGCGCGGCCATGCAGGACGGGGCGATGGGTGTCGGCTCCTCGCTGATCTACGAGCCAGGGATGTTTGCGACCACCGAAGAGCTCAGCGCGCTGGCCCGGGTCGCGGCCGAGTACGGCGGCATGTACATCTCGCACATCCGCAACGAGAACGACTCACTTCTCGACGCAGTGGACGAGTTCCTCGCCATCGCGAGGAACTCGGGCGCCCGGTCGGAGATCTACCACCTCAAGGCGGCTGGCCAGTCCAACTGGGGCAAGCTGGACACCGTCATCCAGCGGGTCGAGGCCGCACGCGGCCAGGGCCTCGCGATCACCGCCGACATGTACACCTACCCGGCAAGCGCCACCGGACTCGACGCCATCATGCCAGGCTGGGTTCGGGAGGGAGGCTACCAGGCCTGGCGCAACAGGCTGAGGGATCCGGCGGTGCGGCGCCGGTTGCGAGCCGAGTGGGCCCGGGCCGGCGGCGCGTTCCGCGGCACCGGTGGCCCTGCGGGCGTGCTGGTGGTGGCGTTCCGGAACGATTCCCTCAAGCCGCTCACCGGCAAGACCCTCGCCGAGGTGGCCCGACTCCGAGGCAAGGCGCCGGAGGAAGTCGCGATGGACCTGGTGATCGAGGACGGCAGCCGGGTCGGCTGCGTCTACTTCTCGATGCACGAGGACAATCTGCGCAAGCAGATCGCCCTGCCCATGGGTGAGCCTGGATTCGGACGAGGGGGCCTACGCCCCGGAGGGGGTCTTCCTCAAGTCCAACCCGCATCCGCGGGCGTACGGCACCTTCGCCAGGCTGTTCGCCAAGTACGTCCGGGACGAGCAGATCATCAGTATCGAGGAGGCGGTGCGCCGGGTGACCTCGCTTCCAGCGGCGAACCTGGGTCTTTCCCGCCGCGGGGCGCTCAAGACGGGGTACTTCGCCGACATCGTCATCTTCGATCCGGGGACGATTCAGGATCAGGCGACCTTCGACCGCCCGCACCAGTACGCCACGGGGGTCCGGGAGGTCTTTGTCAACGGCGTGCAGGTGTTGCGGGAGGGTGAGCACACCGGGGCGAAGCCCGGCCGGGTCGTCCGTCGTGGCCGGCAGGGGACCGCGGCGCCCTAGGGCGCGATGGCCTCAGCTTCGAGCACAGCGCGTGCGTCACGGGCCCATCCCTCGGCATCATCCGGCGGACGGAAGGACCACGACACCCGCGACTGTCCGCTGCCAGCGGCGATGGTCAGCCGGTCGGCGTTTCGGCGGATGTCCACTTCCTTCCGCGTGGCGGGAGTCAGCTCCAGCCCGATCTTGCCGTTCTTGTGGATCAGCACGGTGTGCGAGGTGATGATGATGGACGCGTCGCGCTCCTCCCAGCGATTGCCGCGTGTGCTGCGGGAGTAGTAGGTGTACCGGAACACCTGGTCGTCTGCCCGGCGCACGATACCTTCCGCCGTCAGATGCCGTTCCAGCTCCTCGGGCAGCGCCCCGGTCCCCGGCATACAGGCCAGCAGACCAACGACCAGCAGGAAACCCCAGCGCTTCATCGGGACCATCCTTCCCCCCGTGGGCGCCGCGGGCGGGCGGGTTTCGTGGCCGGTTCGGGCTCCGGGTCACCAAGGATCCGACGTGCGGCGGCGATCGCTTCGTGGCTGCCGGTGAGCGCCACCAGGTCGCCAGCACGAAGCCGGGTGGTTGCCTCGGGAAAGGCGATCCGTTCATCGCCCCTGAGCAGCCCGACCACCGTGGCGCCGGTGTGGCCTCGCAGGTTCAGTTCGCCCAGTGACTTGCCCCCGCTGCTGCTCCGCTCTGAAATCAGCACCGGCTCGAAGTCCCCCAGTCCCGGAAGCATCTCGCGGACCACTTCGAACTGACCCGTCGCCCGCGACTGTTTGGCCAGTGAGGCCACCACCACCTCGGCGCCAGCCCTGAGGTGGCCCAGGAGGTCGTTGGCCGAGCGCCAGAAGGCCACCCCGAGCACCAGCAGCACCGTGAGCAGGAGCGCCAGGCCCGCGAGGCCGGGGATGAAGGGCTGGGTGATGGCCACCAGAGGCGCCCCGGTGACGAGCACGATGCCGATCTGCAGCGCAGCGGCCAGGGTCCGCCGGGGGGCCAGACCGTTGTCCACCTTCCCTTTCAGGGGCAGTGGAACGGCGATCGTCGCCAGCTCCTGCCCGAGGCGGCGGGCTACCCGCACGATGCCGAAGATGAAAGGCACCGCCGACGCGGCCATGATAGCGCCCACCGCGAGGAACGCAGCGCGCGCCGGCACGCCGAGCTGCTGGGCGATCGCCGCCAGCGGCTGACGCATCGCCGATCCGAGCCAGGCCAGCCCGGCGATCACCAGCACATCCAGCAGCAGCCATGGCAGGGAGGCGCGCACCCGACGCCAGGGGGTCCGCTCCGGCGGCGCTTCCCGGAGTGATTCCACCCAGGACCCGTACAGCGAGGCCACGGCCTGGACCGGGTGGGGCAGGCGGCGATCTACCCAGGCGGAGATATCGGTCGCGTTGCGGATAAGCAGCGGAGAGAGAAAGGCGGTGACCACTGAAACCGACACGGCGATAGTGCCCAGTAGCGGTGGCACAGCATTCAGGTGGACGCCCACCCCGGCGATGATGAAGGAGAACTCGCCGATCTGGGCCAGCGACAGGCCCGACTGGATCGCCTCCCGGGTGCCGCGCCCCGCCAGGAAGACCCCGAGCGTCACGCCGACGGTCTTGCCGACCAGAACCAGGAGTGTGAATCCGAGAATCACCCACCAGGATTCGGCGATCAACGTCGGATCCAGCTGCATCCCCACGGCTACGAAGAAGATGGCCGCAAACACGTCGCGCAGCGGCCGGATTTGCTCCTCGAGCACGCTGCCGAGACCGGACTCCGCCGCCAGCGCACCGGCCAGGAACCCACCCAGCGCCACCGAGAATCCACCCAGGTGGGCCAGCCACGCCAGCCCGAAGCACAGTCCGACCGCACCCACCACCAGCATTTCCTGGTGTCTGAGTGCTACCACCAGCCGCACCGCCCGCGGCACCACCAGCATGCCGAAGATGAGAAACAGCGCCAGCACCACCGCCAGCCGGACCAGCAGGAGCCCCATCGTGGCTCCGGAGATCTGCGCGCCGCTCGCCGCCGCGGTGAGCAGTGCGATGAGCAACATCGCGGCCAGGTCCTCGAAGATCAGCGTGCCGAATACCATCTCCTTGACCCGCCCGGTGATACCCTCCTCCATGAAGGTGCGGGCCACGATCATGGTGCTGGAGATGGCCACCGTGGCCCCGGTGAAGAGGCTGGCCAGGGGAGACCAGCCGAGCAGCTGGCCGGCGGCATAGCCCAGCGTCAGCATCAGTCCCAGTTCCACGGTGGCGGCGGTACCGGCGGTGGTGGCGGTCTTGGCAATCAGTCGGAGCCGGAAGTCGAGCCCGATGCTGAACATGAGGAGAATGACGCCCAGTTCCGACAGCAGGCGGATGGTGTTCTGGTCTGATACGAGCTGCGGCGTCAGGTTCGGCCCGACGACCAGCCCCGCCAGCAGGTAACCGATGACGATCGGCCGGTGGAGCTGGCGGAACACGACGGCCGCGACGCCCGCCGCCATGAGGACGACGGCAAGGTCGCGGAGCAGCAGTTCGGGGGAGGTCATGCGATCAGGACGGGGCTCGGAGCCACGCCGCTACCTCGAGGCCATGAGCTTCCGGATGGCCCGGACGACGCTCCGCTGCGCCGCCCCGCTCCGGACGGCCAGGAAGATGGTGTCGTCACCGGCGATGGTCCCGACCACGTTGGGCCAGGCCAGCCGGTCGATGGCCACAGCGACGCGGTTGGCCTCGCCGGCCGGGGTATGCAACACCAGGAGGGCATCGCCAGCGGGTTCGACGACCAGCACGCCTTCGGCGATCCGCCGTTCGTCAGGGTGCTCCGGCTCCGCGGCGATCCGGGCCGGCCGGCGGTAGGCACCCTCCACCTTCACCAGCTTGAGGGCGGAGATGTCGCGGCTCACCGAACTCTGGGTGACCGGCCAGCCATCCGCGCGCAGGGCGTCGGCCAGGTCCTCCTGGGTGCGGATAGGTCGGGTGCTGATGAGCTCGAGAATCCGGAGCTGTCGTTTGCGCCGATCGCCGCTCATGGCCGGCCCGGACTAGCGCCCGGCCAGGGCGTCGATGGCGGATTCGAAGCGGCGCTGCTCCCGCGCGGTCCAGCGTCGGCAGGCGCGCAGCCGCGCCCGGGAGACCGGCAGCCCGAGGTTGCCCAGGCTGCCGGTGCTCCGGCGCCGGGCGATGATTTCCGCCGTAGCGGGCTCACGCCAGAAGTCGCCTTCCCGAATCGCGGCTGCGACCTCACGATAGGCACGGCGGAAGGCGCGGCCGCCCTCCACCCGCCGCATGACCTCGTCGGTGGCCAGCGGCCCGCCGCGGAGGATGTCCCGGCCGACGGCGCGATCCACCCCCAGCCGGGGGATCGCGACAGCCAGCATCGAGAGCATCCCCTCCAGCCGGTCCACCCCTCGCATCACCGGCTCCTTCAGCAGCTGGAAGTCACGGTGATAGCCGCTGCCCAGCTTGCCCTTGATCTGCAGGACCGTGACCAGGTCGCCCTCGAGCGCCGCGGCCCGGCTCCGGGTCAGCTCGAAGAGATCGGGGTTGCGCTTGTGCGGCATGATGCTCGAGCCGGTGGCGAGGTCGGCCGGCAGAATCAGAAGGCCGAACTCGTCGGCGCTGAAATGGATGATGTCGGTGGAGAGCTTGGCCAGTTCATGCGCGAGCTGCACGCACCAGAACAGCACCAGCGCCTCCAGTTTGCCCCGGCCGTTCTGCACCTGAGCCACGTTGTGCTCGATGCTCTTGAAGCCCAGCGCCCGGGCGGCAGCTTCCCGCTTGAGGGGCAGCGGCACGCCGTATCCTGCCGCGCTGCCCAGGGGAGAGCGGTCCACCTTGGCCCACACAGCCGGCATGGCTTCCACGGTGTCCAGGATGCCATCAGCAAACGCGGCGGCCCAGAGTCCCGCCGAGGATGGCATGGCCCGGCGGGTGTGGGTGTAGCCGGGCCACAGGTCCCGCTGATGCTTCTGGGCGAAGACCAGCAGGCTCTCCACCAGGTCCAGCGCCTCGGTGGAAAGGAGCAGCAGCCGGTCCTTGAGGTACAGGCGCAGGTCGCAGGCCACCTGATCGTTGCGGGAACGGCCGGTGTGCAGCCGCTCGCCCACCGGGCCAACCTGCCGGGTCAGCCAGTCTTCGACGGCGGTGTGCACATCCTCGTGCTCGGGACCCACGGCCAGTACCCCCCGGTTCACCTGGCCCAGGGCCTGGCGGAGGCCGGCGCGCAGCTTCTGGTACTCACCCTGTCTGAGCAGCTTCGAGGCCCGCAGCCCCTCGATGTGCCCCAGGCTGCCGAGAATATCCCAGGCGATCAGCCGGGCATCCCAGAGACGGTCCTCCGCGGCCGTGTAGTCCAGCATCTGGCGATCCAGCGAGGCGTTGGAGAGCCACAGCGTCGTGGTCGGCTTCTTGGCACGGCGTGGGCGGCTGGACCGGCGAGCGGGCGGCTTGCTCATGCGAGGTAGGCCTTGGCGAGGTTGGCATAGAAGCCCCGGGCCTCCGTGACCTCTGGCAGGTCCACGAACTCGTCCGGGGTATGCGACCGACGGCTGGTGCCGGGGCCGCACTTGATGGCGTCACGATCGCGGAAGAATACCCAATCGGAACACGTGGGTGAACCAAACGCCTGCCCCGCTGGCCGGATGGACCGGGCCACTGGCAGGAGCCGGGAGCCGACCGGGGTCTCGCACGGGACCAGGCGGTCCGAGGTCACCACGACCTCGCAGTCGAGGGCGGCCCGGAGCGCCTCGGCAATCTCGGGATGAGTCCAGGCCGGGGTGCTCCGAACATCCAGCACCGCCCGGGCGGTGGACGGGGTGACGTTTCGGCTGAGGCCGCCCTCGATGACCGTGGGCGTTGCGGTGGCCAGCCCGAGGACCGGGTGTACCCGTTCCCTGAGCAGCGTGGGCAGGAGCGCCACGTTCCGGGCCAGCTCCACGATGGCGTTGCGGAAATCCGCCGTGTCGGCGGCGTACCCGGCGTGGCGCTGCACTCCCCGGGTGCGCAGGTCCACCATCATGAGACCGCGCTGTGCGATGGCGAACTCCAGGTTGGTGGGCTCTCCCACCACCGCCGCATCGATCGGCCCGAGCCGCTCCACCGCGGCCCCCATGGTGGTGAGCTTGGTCTCCTCCTCGTAGCCCAGGATCACCAGCAGGCGGCCGCTGGCCGGCCCATCCGATTCGGCGACGTCCCGCGCGGCCAGCAGCATCGCCGCGACGGAGGCCTTGGCATCGCCGGAACCCCGGCCATAGAGGCGGTCACCCTCGAGGGTGGGCTCGAAGGGGGGACGGATCCAGCCTTCGCCGGCGGGGACGGTGTCCAGGTGGGAGACGAACGCCAGGGTCGGTCCCGGCCGTCGACCCGGTACGGTGACGGAGACCGAGGCATCGTCGCGGTGCACGGCAAGGCCGGCACTGGCACACCACTCCTCCACCCGGCGCGCGATGACCGCCTCGGTGCCGCTTACCGAGTGGGTCGCGACCAGGTCCCGCAGGAGGGCAACTTCAGGTCGCGAGATCCACTCCAAGGTAGGTTGCCTTTTCCTTTCGGCCGACGATCATGGTCCCGCATCCGGCCCCGGTGAAGACCTCCAGCAGGATCGAGTCCGGCGCCCGGCCATCAATGATATGAGTGCGTTCGACCCCGCCCGTCGCGGCCCGGATGCACGCCTCCACCTTGGGCCGCATGCCGCCGGCCAGGCTGCCGCTGGCCATGAGGCCTTCGAGGTCGTCGGGATCGGCGAAGGTCACCAGGGTGGAGGGATCGTTACGGTCCCGCAGCACGCCCGGTGCCCCTGTCAGGAAGATCAGCTTCTGCGCCACGAGGGCCACCGCGAGCGACTCGGCCACCGTGTCGGCATTGACATTGTAGACGTTGCCGTCCTCGTCGCCGGCCAGGCTGGCCACCACCGGCATGAAGCGGGCCTCCAGCAGCGTGGCCAGCACCCGAGAATCCACCCGGTCAATGTCTCCGACATGACCGAAATCCACCTCGCGCGTCACGCCAGCGTCATCCACGACGTTCACCAGGGGACGGCGCCGGGCAGTGATCAGCTCGGCGTCCACGCCGGAGAGGCCGACCGCCTGTACCTCGTGCTCGCGGAGCGCGGCGAGCAGGTTCACGTTGAGGACACCGGCATAGACCATCTTGGCCACCTCGAGCGCCGTATCATCGGTCACCCGCCGGCCCGCGATCATCACCGGCTCGGAGCCGAGCCGACGGAGCAGCGCCGAGGCCTGGGGGCCGCCGCCGTGGACCACCACGATCCGGATGCTGAGCGAGGAGAGCAGCCCCAGCTGCCCGGCGACCCGGTCCAGCGCCTCGGCGTCGGCCAGCACGTCGCCGCCCAGCTTGATCACGAAGACGTGGTCGCGGTAGGCCCGCACGTAGCGCAGCGCCCCCTTGAGCCCCGCGATTCCCCTGGTGGTGTCGATAGTCATGGTTCCTTGTGTGTTGGCGGCAGTCGGCCGTCATCCGCGATCAGCCATCAGCCGCGTCACGGCTTCCCGATCATCTCCAGCAGCAGCGCCCGCTGCACGTGGAGACGGTTCTCGGCTTCGTCCACCACGGCGGAGCAGGGCCCGTCGAGGACTTCATCGTCGATCTCGATATTGCGACGCACCGGCAGGCAGTGCATCACGGTCGCCTTTCCTCCGCGGGTGGAGCGCAGCCGGGCGGCGGTCAGCCGCCAGTCGCGGAGCCCTGCCCGCAGCGCCCGCTCCTCGTCGGGCCGGCCGAAGTGCTTCAATGATCCCCAGGACTTCACGTACACGGCGTCCGCGCCTACCACGGCCTCGTCCGGGTCGTTCATGATGTGGACGAATTCGCCTCCCTGTACCTGGGCGATGCGGCGGATCAACGCCGTGTCTTCCGGATCCAGCTCGTATCCCTCGGGCCTCCCGATGGCGATCTCCATGCCGAGATGGGCCGCGGCCAGCGCCGCGCTGGCCGGGACCGCGGTCGGGAGCGCCTTGGGGTGCCAGCTCCACATCAGCACGAAGCGCTTTCCCCGCGGGTCGCCCAGCTTTTCCTTGAGGGTGAGCGAATCCGCCAACTGCTGGCAGGGATGGCGCCGCACCGATTCCAGGTTGATGACCGGCTTCTCGCAGAACTCGGCGAAGTCGCGCACCACCCGGTCTTCGCGGACGGCCGCCCAGTCCTCGCCGCGAGGGAAGGAACGGATGCCCACGACGTCGGCGTACCGCCCCAGGACCCGCGCCGCCTCCCGGATGTGCTCGACCCGGTCCCCGTCCATGACCACGCCTGACTCGGTTTCCAGGGCTCCAGCTGCTGCGGCCAGGCTCCAGAACTACCGCGTGACCACCGTGCAGGAACATGGCGGTCTCGAAGCTGGTACGGGTACGGAGACTCGGGTCCATGAACACCATGGCCATGACCTTGCGCTCGAGGCCGCCGGTCAGCTCGCCCCGCTTGAGGCGCGATGCCAGGGCCAGCAGGCGGGAGGTGGCATCCTTGCCGAACTCCTCGACCGTGAGAAAGTCGCGCTTGGTCACGCCAGCACCTCTTGGAGAGCGGTGAGGACGAGGTCAGCCTCTTCGCGGGTGAAGCACAGCGGCGGAATCAGTCGGAGGATCGCCGGGTCCCCGGCGGTCCCGGTCAGGATCCGCCGGGCGAACAGCGCCTGCTGCACCCCGGCGGCCGGGCGGTCGAGGCGCAGTCCCAGCAGCAGGCCGCGGCCCTGCACGCCGGTCACCGCCGCCAGGCGCAGCGCGCCCGCCGACAGATACTCGCCGACATCCCGGGCATTGGCAATGAGGCCCTCACGGTCCAGCACCTCGAGCGTGGCCAGCGCGGCGGCGCAGGGTACCGGCCCGCCGCCGAAGGTGCTGCCGAGGTCGCCGGTGGTGATCCCCGTGGTGACCGACGGCGAGGTGACCACCGCGCCGATGGGAAGCCCGGAGGCCAGCCCCTTGGCCAGGGTGAGGATGTCAGGCACTACCCCGAGCGCCTCGGCGGCGGTGAACGCGCCACAGCGGCCGACGCCCGCACTGGACCTCGTCGTAGATCAGCACCACGCCGCGCTCGGTGCACAGCTCCCTGATGCGCTGCAGGAACTCCGGCGAGCAGGCCCGCGCCCCCGACATCCCCTGCACCGGCTCGAGGATCACCGCCGCCACTGCGGGGGTGATCGCCTGGTCCAGTCCGTCGAGCTGATTGAACGGGATCTTCTGCGACAGCGGCATGCCGGCCCGCCGGGCGCCCGCCTCGTACCTGGCGCCGTCGGTCACGGCCAGGCAGGCGACGGTTCGCCCGTGCCAGCCTCCTTCCAGCGACACCACCGCCTGCCGGCCGGTGTGCTTTCGCGCCAGGTGCAGCGCGTTCTCGTTGGCCTCCGCCCCGGTGTTGCAGAAGAAGACCTGTGCCAGTGGCGCGGGACAGCGCCGCGCCAGTTCATCGGCCAGGCGCTCGCGGTTCGCATGCGGCAGCACGGTGGAGTAGAAGAGCAGCCGCTCCGCCTGCGCCGCGACGGCCGCCACCACGTGGGGATGGCTGTGGCCGGTGGACGCCACGGCGTGGCCACCGTAGGCATCCAGCCAGCGCTGGCCGGCATCGTCCACGATCCACGACCCTCGGCCCGATACCGGCCGCAGCGGGAACTGGACGTAGACCGGAAGGAGGTGATCGCCCGACCCGAGTCCGGCCCCAGACGGCGCGCCCATACTCGAGTCACCGAGTCGCCGAGTCGCCGAGTCGCCGTCCCGAATCGCGGAGCCGCGCCTCAGCACGGGTAGATCCCTCCACCCACCAGGCCCAGCTCCTCGGGCAACCCCAGCGCGAGGTTCATCGCCTGCAGCGCCTGGCCGCCGGCGCCCTTGACGAGGTTGTCCACCGCCACCATCACCTGCGCCTCCCGGCCATCAGCCGACTGGGCCACATGGATCAACCCGTAGTTGGTCCCCACGGCATGGGTCAGTTCCGGCGGCGAGTCCAGCAGGCGCGCGAACGGACGGCCAGCGTAGGCCGCGCGAAACGCCGCCACCAGGTCCGGGGTAGGCCCGGTGGACGCTGGCGGCCACTCGACATGCATGGTGAGGTAGATCCCGCGGACGAACGGGCCGGAGTGGGTCATCAGCCGGGCGCGCGCCGCCGGGTCCCCCGTCCACTCCCGCCAGCGCTGCAGGATCTCGGCCTCGTGGCGGTGGTTGAGCACCGAGTAGGCGAAGAGGTTGTGCGCCCGCGCCGGGTGGTGGGTCGTGGGCCTGGGGTGGACCCCGCTGCCGCTCGAGCCGGTCACGGCAAACAGCGACGGCATGGCCTGCAGCTGGAACCGGGCCAGCGGGTACAGGGCCAGCTGTGCCGCCGTGGCGAAACAGCCGGGTACCGCCAGCGCCTTCTTGCCCAGCAGCGCGGGCCCCTGTACGTCGGCGAGGGCGTAGGTGAACTGCGGCACCAGTTCGGCGGCCGCGTGCTGGCCGTAGAAGCGGGAGTACAGCTCCAGATCGCTGACCCGAAAGTCCGCAGCCAGATCAATGAGCAGCCCGGGATCGGCGGCCAGGATCTCCGCAGCGACCTTCGACGACTCCCCATGTTCCAGCGCCACGAACACCACGTCCGCACCGGCGGCCGCCTCCGCCGGCGTGAGCCCGGCAAACCGGGCATCGGTGAGCGGCGCCAGCTGGGGGTGCACCTCGCCCAGCGGCACGCCCGCCTGGCTTCGGCTGGTGGCCGTGATCTCCCGGATCTCCGGGTGTCCAAGCAGAAGGCGGAGCAGCTCACCGCCGACGTAGCCGGCGGCTCCGATGACGGCGACGCGGAGGGACATGGAACGCTATCCGGGATCCGCGATGCAGCCGACCGGGAGGGCGGGCCGCGCCATCTAGACCGCCGCCCCGGACAGGGGCGGGGCAGCACTGGCCTCCTGGCGCCTGACCCACTCATCCAGCGCCGTCTTTACCACGGCCACCAGGGCCTCCGCGTCGCGCAGCGCGTTGTGGGCAGGGAGACCAAGCTCGGCGCGGATGTAGTCGCGACCAACCTCGTTGTCCGTGGCGGGGCCGGTGAGCACGGTTACCGGCAGCTTGAAGCGATCCTGCATCAGGGTGACCGCGCCCCAGCAGCCGACCGGATCCGGGGCCGCCATGACGTAGGCGGCGCCAACCGCCGTCAACTCCAGGTCCCGCAGGATGTCCTGTACGCCATACTCACCGAGGATGCCGTCGCCCAGCTCGGCGATGACCACATCGGGCTTGCTGGCCGCGAGGCGATTGAGGATGCCCTTGGCCGCCGGCACGGTGAGACCGGCGCGCGTGGTCGCGATCCCGATGTCGTTGAAGGTGAGCGCCGCCACGGCGCCCGCATCCTGCATCGAGAGAGCGTCGCGCATGAGCGACACGCCCGTCAGCTTGGTGGCCGCCACCCGGAGGCCCGCCCGGGAAAGGCCACGCACCAGCTCGGTCGCCGCGACGGTCTTGCCCGCGTTCATGCAGGTGCCGGCCACGTAGATCACCGGGGCGGTGGCGACCAGCTGATCGGCCGTCGGGACGGAGTGGTCCTTGATGTGCGCCGGCCGGCCGATGCGGTCTCCCAGGGCGGGGAAGGTAAGAATGGAGCCGAGTACCTCCGCCTGGAACGGCCTGCCGTTCTCGGGATTGGCGGAGGTGCACTTGCCCAGGATGCCGCCGAGATTGAGCACGTCGATGGTGTCGCCGACGGCGATACGGGTCGGGACCACGCCGGCGTATCCCCGGAGCGCCCGCCGGTGCCCCAGCGTGCCGGCCAGGACATCACCGGCGCGGAGCTGGACCATCCGACCCGTGAGGTCCTCGATGGTGTTGTAGCTGGGCTTGTCGTGCAGGATCCGCACGGCCAGCACGAACCCCTCCGCGGCGGTGATCTCGTCTCCGAGGATCACCTCCTGCGACAGGTGGGCGTTCTTGGTGCTCGACGAAATCTTGTCGAGCCGAATGCGGGTGGTCTTGACCATGTGCGGCGTCTCCGGGGTGAGGCTATCGGCTATCAGCTATTGGCGATCCGCTATCCGAGGAGCGGCGGGGGTGGCTGGCTCTCGCGGCGAGCATCTCCGGCACCGCGGAGATCCGGCCGAAGGCGCGCGCCTCCGCGCCGTCCCAGAGCCGGTTCTCCTCGCCATACGTCGCCACCGAGCGGTCCATCATCGAGAACGGGCTTCGGGTGCCCACCACCTGGAAGCGGCCCGGAGCCAGCAGGACGCGGGTCTCCCCCGACACTCGCTCCTGGCTGCTGGTGATCAGCGCCTCGATGTCCCGGAGCGACGGATCGAAGTAATGCCCTTCATGCAGCCGGTCGCCATAGAACCGGCCGAGCTGGTCCTTCCAGAAGGTCTGCCACTTGGTCAGGACCAACTTCTCCAGTTCGCGATGTGCAGCGATGAGCAGCAGCGCCGCACCCGCCTCGAAGCCGATGCGCCCCTTGATGCCGAGGGCGGTCTCTCCGACGTGGATGCCGCGCCCGATGCCGTAGCGCTCCGCCTGATCGCCCAGCCGGCCGATCAGTTCCGGGCCGGACAGCGGCGCCTCGTCCAGCGCCACCGGGACCCCGCGTTCCCACCGGAGGATGATCTCTCCGGGCGCGGGCGCGTCCGCCGGGGCCTCGCGCAACTCGGCCGGGGGGCCGGCCCAGGTGTCGTGGGTCCAGCCGCCACCGTAGGTGGTGCCCCACAGTCCGCGGTTGATCGAATACGCTCCCGCCTTGGGCGGGACCGGCAGGCCTCGGGCTTCCAGATAGGCGATCGCCTGGTCCCGCTGCAGCCCCTCGTCCCGGATCGGGGTGAGTACCTGCAGGTCGGGGGCGAGCACCCGGAAGGCGATATCGAACCGGACCTGGTCGTTGCCGGCGCCGGTGGATCCATGGGCCACTGCCGTGGCCCCGATCTCCCGCGCGACCTGGATCACCGACAGCGCCTGCTGGGTCCGCTCGGCTGCCACCGAGAGGGGATACACCTCACCCCGAAGCACGTTGCCTTGAATGAGGAACCGCACGAACCGCTGGAACACCGCGTCCCGGGCGTCCACCGTGTGGTGCGCCACCGCGCCGACCGCCCGGGCCTGACGCTCGACGGCGGCCACCTCCTGGCCGGTGGCGCCGCCGGTGTTCACGTAGGCCGTGTGCACCGCCCAGCCCTGCTCGGCCAGCCGCGGGACGCAGTACGACGTGTCGAGACCGCCGGAGAAGGCGAGGACGATAGTCTGCATGAGTCATAAATATGCATTATGCAAATAATCGCGCAAGTGCTGCGGGAGGACTGAGGGCGGGAACGCGACAGGGATCACTCGACCGTGATCGTCACCTCGTCGCTCAGGTTGCCCGCGGTGGCCCGGATCCGGTGCCGCCCCGGGACCAACGGCCAGCGCTGGTGGGCCACCGGAGCGTCATCCACGTACCAGCGTACCCGCCGGGCGCTCCCCGCCGTGCGCAGCGCGATCGTGGCGTACCTCCCCTCTACCCCGGGCGGGACCTGGTAATGGTCGCCGTCGGCCGGGGACGTGATCGCGAAGCGGCCCCCGGCCAACTGGAGCGGCGCGACCAGCGCCTGACCCATGGGGGGCTGCCGCGGCGCCGCGACGGCGGCCCACTCCGCGTACTCCAGCGGGAACACCACGCCTTCCGGAGTGTGCCAGTCGCAGCGCCGCTCGGGTGCGGTGCCCGCAATGAAGTACTCCGGGATCGTGGGACAGTAGGCACCGGGCCTGAGGCCTGAGACCCGGCAGATCGGGTGCGGCACCAGTCCGCTGTCCTCTGGCCGCGGAAGGTCGCCCGCCGGGACCCGTCGAGCGGTCATGAGCACGGCCCGGTGCAGCAGGGGCCCCGCGCCGGTGATGCCGCTGACGCCTTCCATCGGGCGGCCGTTGAAGTTGCCGACCCAGACCGCCACGGTGAAACCACCCGTGGTCGCGACCGCCCAGTTGTCGGTGAAATGGCGACTGGTCCCGGTCTTGACCGCCACCCGGAAGGGCCAGTCGAAGGGGGTGCGCAGCCCAAAACCGGGCGCGCGCGCATCCGGATCGGCGAGAATATGGAGGGTGAGAGAGGCGGCGCGCTCTGATACGACCCGGCGGACCTCGCCCGACGGTGGCTCGCCCGCCGCCAGCCAGCGCACCGGAGACCAGCGGCCACCGTTGGCCAGTGCCCGATAGCCGTTGGCGAGCTCAAGCAGCGAGACGTCCCCGTTGCCCAGGGCGAGTCCGAGGCCGTAGAACTCCGGGCTCCGGTCCAGAGATACGAAGCCCGCCCGTTGCAGCCCGTGCAGCAACGCCCCCACGTTGATCCGGTCGGCCAGCCCGACCGCGGGGACGTTGAAGGAGCTGGCGAGCGCCTCACGGGCGCGCACCGGACCGTGGTAGCGCCGGTCGTAGTTGCGGGGATGGTATGGGCCGGCCGCCGTCTGATAGGTCACGGCAATGTCGGCCAGGACGGTCGCGGCGGTCACACCGCGGTCGAAGGCGAGCGCGTAGAGGAATGGCTTGAGCGCCGATCCCGGCTGGCGGGTGCCGGTCACCATATCCACCTGCCCGGCGGCGTCGGCCCAGAAGTCGGGCGACCCAACCCAGGCGAGGATCTCCCCGCTGCGATTGTCGAGCACCACCGCCGCGGCATGCTCCACTCCCCGGTCCCCGAGCAGCGCGACGGTATGGCGCACCTCCGCCTCCAGCATCTCCTGCAGGGGTAGATCGAGGGAGCTACGCCAGGTCCCGCGGATCGGGCGGTGTTCGGCCTCGGCGTTGGCCAGCAGGCGCGTGGTAAAGTGGGGAGCGAGAAACGGCCGCTGGCCGCCAACCGCCGTCAGCGGTTCCGCCTGCGCGCGGCGCACCTCGTCCGGTCCGGCGTAGCCCTCCCGCGAGAGCGCGGCCAGGCCGATCTCGCGCCGCCGGGCCGCTCGGCCCGGCGACACGATCGGATTGTGGCCCGACGGCGAGCGCGCCAGCGCCGCCAGCAGCGCGGCCTGCCCGAGGCTCACTTCGCCTGGCGCACTGCCGAAGTAGAGCCGGGCCGCCGCGGCCACCCCCACCGCGCCCTGACCGAGCGGCACACGGTTGAGGTACTGCTCGAGGATCTCGGTCTTGGTCAGGTGAGCCTCCAGCCGGAGCGCCCAGATCGCCTGCGCCACCTTGTCCACCGGTCCATGGCCGATGGGGCGGAGCAGCCGCGCCAGCTGCATGGTAATGGTCGAGGCGCCCGAGATGACGCGCCGGCCCGTGAGGTTGTCGCGCAGCGCCCTCCCCACCGCGCGCGGGTCAATCCCGTGATGGCGGTAGAATCGCCGGTCCTCCACCGCGACGAAGGCCCGGACAGATCGGGGTCGATCTCTTCCAGGCGGACCCAGCGGGCCAGCGAGCCATCGTTCGCCCGAGTACCCCTGAGCAGCTGGCCGTCCCGGCTCTGGATGAGCAGGCTCTGAGCCGCACCCGAGGCGAGCAGGTCCGGTGGGAGGGGAACAGCCACCCATGCCCCGGCCACCATCCCCAGTGCAGCCAGCACCCCAACGCCCAGCCGAATCAGCCGCATGCGGACGCCTCCCGCTACTTCGGGGTCACGGTGAAGAGGCCACCGTCGCTCCGGCCGTACACCGCCGGGTTGTACATCTCCTCAGCGTGCGCCGGCGGGCGGACGAAGCTCCCCGGGGTCGTGGCCCGGGCAATGTAGGTCATGGTATAGGTGCCCTTCCACATGACGGTCGCGAAGTAGACCACCCGATCGGCGCGGATCTCCTTATGATCGAACGGAGACCACCACCCCGCATCCCAGCTGCCGTAGAACCACTCGGCCAGGCCGGTGGGCGCGCCTTCGACCTCCTCACCTTCAGTCGCTTCCGGAGTGAGGAAATCCATCTGCTGTCCCTGGCCGGGTCCCGGCAGCGCACTGGCAGTACGGAGGCTCAGGTCCACCGCCTCCAGCCCGGCCGGAAGGGCATCGTCCACTACCACGAACTCACGGTCGCTCGGCACGGTGATCCGGAGGCGCACCCTGACCAGCTCCCCTTCCGCCACGCTGGTCAGCGGCTCGGGGCGGTCATAGCGCTCGTACCAGCGCTCGAGCTGGATCCCGTCCACCGACGGCCGGACCGGCCGCTCGCGGGGGACCTCCCGCACCGTGAGGTAGTAGTAGAGCGGCGCGCCAGCGCCATCGCTGTTCAGCGCCAGGCGGAGCGAACGCTGGCCCTCGGCTGCCGGTCCCAGGAGCCCGGCGAGCGCCACCGTCGAATCCCGGAGCATGAGCCGGGCACCGGCGGCCTGGCCGGCCACCGTCGCAGAAAGCAGCACTCGACTCTCCTGGCGGACAGAGAATCCCCGCGGTCCTCCGGCGCTGACTCGCGCGTCGAAGGCGGCCAGCGCCCCGACCGCCGCGGCGTAGTCCTGGGTGTTCCACGGACTGAGAAGGCCGGCGCGCCCCTGCTGGGCGATCGTCTCCACCAGGGGGCCAAGCAGGGAGTGGGCGCTGTCCACCGCAAGCGTGGCGGTGAGCAACCTGGCCACTGGGCGCACGCGTGAGAAGAAGTGGATACGATGCCGGTAGGCGACTTCCGGAACGACCGCGCGCCGGCCCTCGAGTTTGACCGAGGCCCAGATCGGTTCAAGCAGGGTCCTCGCCGCCCGGACGGCCTTCCGCCTCACCAATACCTCGGCGAGCCGGAGCCGATCCTCCCAGGCCAGCTGCGCCGCGTTGCGCAGCAGCTCGTTCTCGGCAGCGATCTCTGGCTTGCCGAGCCGGCTGAGATAGTCCGCCGCCGCGACCTGGTCACCGAGCCGGGCCTGGATCTCGTCGTACCAGCCTCTGACCGGTGCCCGGATCGGCCCTGGCTGGCTGAGCTGAAGGCGGAGGTAATCCGCCAGCCTGGCCAGGACCGAGTCGCTCACGGCAATGCCCGCGGCACGTGCCTCAAGCAGGGTGTGCCCGGCTTCGGCGCTGAGCCACGGCGTAGTCCAGTTCTCACTGTTCCAGTACCCGATACCACCATCGGGACGTTGCCGCCGGGTCAGGACCGCGACCGCGGTTTCGATCTCCCGCTTGGGATTCCCCTTGAGCAGCGCGACTCCCCGGAGCGAGCGCTGGGCCCGGTACAGTGCGATGATCGGACGGGCCGCGCTGGAAACCTGTTCGGTGCAGTAGTAGGAATACACCCGCATCTCGGCGGCGAAGCCGCGAATCAGTCCCAGCGGGCTGCTCCCCAGCGACAGCTCCAGTCGCGAGCGATCGGGGTCAATGCCTTCCGGGAGTTGGAACGTCACTGACGCTGTATCCACCAGCACCCCGGTTATGGTCCACGCCCGGGGGCGGAACGCCGGCATCACGGGGACCCGCTGCTGCACCAGGTCGGCGTCGCCGCCGCCGCTCACCCCGAAGCGGAAGGTGGCGCTGTCCGCGCCGAGTGGTCCCATGCCGGGCTGCTGGAAGCCGAACCGCACCTCCCGCCCGCGCCCCGCCTCCAGGGTCACGACCCGGGCAGAATCTCCCACCAGCTTCGCGCCGCGCGCCTCGGCGGTGACCCGCACCGTCGGGGTACCGCCCGCGCGCTGGTTGACGACCACGCCAGCCTCGAACCGGTCGCTCTCCCGCACGAAACGGGGCAGCGCCGGCCTGGCCACCAGGGGCCGGGTGACAAGCAGCTTGGCGTCGCCGCGGCCGTAGCGGTCTCCCGCGGTCACGGCGACGGCCATGACCCGGAAGGTGGTGAGGTTGTCCGGCAGTTTGGCCGACGCGACGGCCCGCCCGGCAGAATCGGTGATGACGCTCGCCAGGAAGAAGGCGGTCGTGCGGAAACGGGAGCGGAGGAGGTCGCCTTCTCCCTGGCCGCCGCCACCACCGGGAGTGCGGTTACCCTTTTCTCCCTCGGGCACCTGGGGCGCAACGGTGGTGAGGTTGCTCGCCAGCCGGAGTCCCAGGCCGCGGGGGGCGTACAACAGGTTAATCGGATCGGGGGTGGTGTAGCCGGTGAGCGCCAGGACGCCCTCATCCACTGCCCAGAGGGTGACCTCGCTCCGCTGGCCGCGGCCCGCGCCATCCCGAACTGTGAGGCGCACCTGGGCGGAATCGCCGGGTCGGTACTCCGGCTTGGCCGGCTCCACCGTCACCGCAAGCCGCTTCACCTCCGGCGTCACACGCAGGTCAACATATCCCACCCGCATGGTGGGGCGACCGGGGTCATCCAGCGGTCCGGGTGGGGCGCTCCGCCCCCGTGCGACGATGACCGAGACGAAGACATTGGGGGTCCAGGCCTCGGTGACGGGGAACTTGAGGGTCGTGGAGCCGGCCGTCAGCTTCAGGCGGCGCTGCTCGATCAGCCCCTCGCGCTCGACCGTGACCCAGGCCTCGGCGTCGGTGAAGGGAGACGCGAACAGCACGGTCGCAGTATCCCCAACGCTGTAGCGCTGGCGGTCGGCGATGAGGTCCATCTTGAACTGGGTCTCGTCGTTCCACGGCACCCAGTCCTTGCCGGTGGCCCAGCGATAGAAGCTGGTGCTGACCGCCCGGCCTTGCTCATCTTCTGCCGAAAAGCCGATGATGTAGCTGCCGCCGGCAGGCGGGGTAAAGCGGCATTCCCCCGCCCCGCTGACGCCGGTCGTGATGCTGCACCGGGCCACCGTGTCGGAGACCCATTCTCCATAGACCTCGCTGTAGCCGGCCCGGGTCCGGTGCACCCGGTGCCACTCCCGGCGCACCACGGTCCCACTGAGGCGGGCGCCCGCCACCCGTCGTCCGTCCGGTCGCACCGCGACCGCCTCAACACGCTGCGGCGTCCCGGCAATCCAGAAGTAAGCGTCGCCCAACGGCTTTGCGCCTATATAATAGGAAGCGGGATGCATGATCAGGCTGGCCCGGGCGCCCACCACCTGCCGGTTGACGTCGCTGACCGCGCCTTCGATGACGGCCCGTGCGGGCCGGCCTTTTGCCGGCTCCGCCAGCGCCACCCGAATGGCCGTGCGCCCCTGGGCGTCGAGGGTGTCCTCCCCCCCGCCAGTGGATTGCCAGCCGCTGAGACCAGCGGACTCCTCCCACCAGTTGACGCCCTCGCCGAGGTAGTATCCCTCGGTTCCGGGAATGTTGATCTCCCAGAAATCGAGCGGGACCTGTCGTGCCGTCCAGGTCATCACCGCACGACCCATCGGCGCGCCAAAGAGGTAGCGAGCCTCGAAGCGGGCGACGACCGTGTCGCCGGGGAACCGGGCACCACTGTCGGCGGCGGCGTCCACCAGGAACTCGGGTGGCCGGTACTCGGCGACGCGGTAGCTGGCGGAGGCAAGGTCTATCCACTCGCCCGCCCGGCGCTGCTGCACCCGCACCAGGTAGGTGCCGAGCGGCAGTCCCTCGGTGAGCGTCACGGATTGGGCCGAGGTTCCAAAGGCGGACAGCGCGACGGTGACCTGCCGCAGGTTGCCGCCGTCGCGATCGTCGAACACCCAACGCAGACTGTCTCCCCGGGCCGGGGTCTCGAGCCGGCCGAGCAAACCGCTCCTGACGATGGCCTTGGCCTGAACGGTCTCGCCGGGACGATAGATGCCTCGCTCGGTGAACACCGCCGCGGCGGCAGGCCAGCGCTCCGCGCCCCAGCCGGAGCGGACGTTGAACCGCCAGGGGCTCAGGTCGGGATCCCAGGTGCTGATGCTGGTGAGGGCGCGGTCTCCCGCGAGCGTGGCGATGACGTAGCCTTCGAAGCTGTCTCCAGCGACCGCCGCACTGTCGGGCTTGAGGGCGCCGAAGGTGGCGACACCGTCGCCGCCGGTGCGGGTGGTCGCCCGGAGCCGCCCGAGCGGATCGTAGAGGGCCACCAGTGCGCCGGCGCGCGGCTTTCCGTCGCTCACCCCGGTGACCCACACCACGCCGCCGGTGTGCCCGATCCGCGCATGCACTGCCAGGTCGGTCACCTGCACGATCGCGTAGGGCTGGTTCTCCTGCCACTCCGCCGACAGCGACGGACTGGTGACGCGCACCAGCTGGAGCAGCGGCGTGTTGGGACGGTTGGCGGTATAGGCGGGAAGCTGAAGCCCATAGATCCGGACCTTGTCCTTCGGTCCCTTGACCGGCAGCCGCCGGGTCACGCCACCCCGCAACACCAGGGCGAGAGCGCTGTCGTCACGATTCCAGCGGCTGTACTGCAGCATCGCGGGAACCAGCGCCTCCGGGACCGGCGCGATCGTGGTAACCAGGGTGTCCACGTTGACATACTTGACCGCCAGGGTGCGGAACCCCGCGCGTTCCACCGTCATGCGGCCATACTCGTGTTCGACGAGGGGGGCATAGCCGGTGGTACGGAACCCGGCTGCGGGATTGCCGGAAAGCCGCTGGCCGAAGACATCACGCAGCGTGGGGTCGGCAACGACGGCGTAGCTGGTGTGCGGGGCCAGACCCGCTTCCAGGTACCAGCTGGCAGACTCATCCGACGTGTCCGATACCGCGAACGGTACCGATGGCAGCAACCGCACGGCCCGTTCGACCTCCGCCCCCCGCACCGGGGTCGAAAACGTCACCCGCACGCCACCCACGGGGCACGCCACGCCGGTCGCGCAGGCGGCCTGGATCAGGCGGAAATCGCCGTAGGTGCGGAAGGACCACCGGGCGAATGGCCTGGTGCGCTCCGGGTCCACCGTCGAGGGCAGCACCAGTTCGCCGAAACAGCCGAGCGGCAGCGGCCGCTCCGGCACCAGCACCACCACCCGGCGGAGCGGATCGGCAGCGCGGTCGCGCTCCCACCCGCCCGCCTGCCGGTACTGCCACGGGTCGTTGTCGTTGATGGCCCGCTGCTCCGCCACCCGGAGGCGGACCATGCCCGGTTCCCGGCAGGCCTGGTTGAACTCGAGGTACGCCAGCCCGGTCACCGCCGGCTGATCGAGACGGCTGCTGTAAACCACCTCGAACCGGGCACCCCGCGCCAGAAATTGCGGATGTTCCTCCGCGTTGACCGGCAAACCCGTGAGGAGAGTCGGACCCAGGACAGTGAACTGATAGCGGTACGGCTCCGCCAGCCGCGAGCCGTCCATGGCGGCGAAACCGTTGCTGATCGTGACGGTGTAGCTGGCCCCGGGTGTCAGTGGGGCCGCGGGGAGGAAACGAATGGTGACCGGGTCACGCCACTCCGCCCGGCCGGCCACCGCGGGCTCGATCCGGAGAACCGTGGCGGGATCCACGCTCCGGTCCAGCGAGCCCGCTACCGGCCGGTCGAAGATCACCAGGATCGGGGCGGTGAGCGGCGCCTCGCCTGTGGGAGAGACCGACAGCACCGTGAGCCCGGACGGCGTTTCGGCAGCGGCCACGAAAAGCGTGACCGCCGCAAGCACCCGAGGGGAAAGCCACATGGGGGGAACGACTCCTGGAGGGTCCGTAGCGGACGGGACGCCCCAATGTTGTAGGAGTCGGTAGAGCGGTCAAGGAGGGAAGAACCAGCGTTGTCCTGTCAGCTATCGGCTCTCAACGTCCCGTCCCGCGCGGGAATGAGTCGGGGCGATGCAGCCGTGTCTGGACTCGACGGCGAGGCGGTAGGGATGTCCATGGAGGCTCAGCATCTCAGCAAAAGAGACGGCCCGCTCACCGAGAGCGGGCCGCGAACCGTACTGGTTCTATCACGGGCGACGCGCTCCCAGTCAGCGTGGTCCATTCCACCGGCAATTGCCGGCGCCCTGCTGCTCGGCGTTGCGCTGAATAATCATGCAGCAACCATAGGCGGCCTCGGAGCCCCCGTCAACCGGCGGCGCGTCACACCCCCGTCTCAGCCGGCGCGGCGCCGGCCGTACAGGGCAGACCCCAGGGCCGGACCCAGCCTGGCGAAGGCCTGGGCCTTGCCGGTGATGATGAATACTACCGCGCCCACGATCACCAGGGAGGCCAGCAACGTGCGGGCCGTCAGCGGCTCTCCGCCGAACCCCCAGCCGAGCAGCACGGCCACCATCGGATTCACGTAGCCCGCGGTGGCCACCTTGCTGGGCGAGGTGACCTTGAGCAGCCAGGCATAGGCCGTGAAAGTGAGCAGCGACCCGAAGATCACGAGGTAGAGGAAGGACAGCAGCGACCGGGTGTCCACCGCTGCGGGCGTGAACTGGTGCCAGTCGCCGACCACCAGACTGCCCAGCCCGAGCAGAGCGCCGCCGGCAAGCATCTGCATCCCCGACCCGAGCGATGTGCTGGCGGGTAGGTCGGCAGTTCGGCTCAGCACCGAAGCGAGGGCCCACGCGAAGGTCGAGAAGACCAGGAGCAGGGCCCAGGCAACGGGCACGACCCCGCCAGTCCGCCCCGGCAGCACCAGCAGCCCCACCCCGCCGAACCCAAGGACGATGCCCAGCATCACCATGGGCGCCGGGCGGAGACCGCCCGGGCGAGCCCACTCGAGCAACGCGGTCCATACCGAGACCAGCGCGATGATCAGTGCGGTCAGCCCGGAGGGAAGCTCCTGTTCCACCCAGACCACGGCGCCATTGCCGACCAGGAAGAACAGGGCGCCGAGAAAGAAGGCCCAGCCCCACTGCGCCCGCCTGGGCCGGCCGGCGCCGCTCCAGCGCGCCCAGCCATACATCACGGCGCCCGCGAGCAGGAACCGCGCTGCCGCCATGAGCAGCGGCGGAATGGTCTGGATCGCAAACGCGATGGCGAGGTAGGTCGAGCCCCAGATGATATAGACCGCCGCGAAGGCGGCGACCAGCCGACCTCTGTGCCGGACCGCCAGTTCAGGAGTCACCAGTCACCTCCTCCGACGGAATCGGCAGGTCGCCGCCTTCCTTGACCGTGGCCAGGACGATGGTGCTCCGGGTGTTGCGAACCCCCTTGAGGCGGCCGAACCGGTCCCGGAGCAGATGGCTCAAGCCGGTGGTGTCGCGGACGCGCACCTTCACGAGGTAGCAATCCTCGCCGGCCACGTGGTGGACGTCGAGCACCTCGGGGATGGCCGCGAGGGCCTGACCGATGGCGCCCGAACCAACCCGCTCCTCCGTCCGCACCAGGATGAAGGCGGTCAGCCCCAGCCCAATGGCCTCGGCATTGATCCGGGCGGTATAACCCAGGATCACGCCCTTGTGTTCCAGCTTCCGGATTCGGTCCAGGATGGCGGAGGGAGCCATGCCGAGCTGGCGGGCGATGTCCGCGTTGCTGATGCGGGCGTTAGCCTGCAGCTGGGCGAGAATAGCCAGGTCGGTAGTGTCCAGCATCGCCGAGGCCCTCTTCCTCAACACGATAATTCGGTGAAATGCGGTAATTACAGCATGATCATCGGCAGTGTCTAATCTATACCGACTAATAGTCGGCCTCAATCCTCCCCTGCACCCGACCGATACTTGGGGCATTATGGCTTCCTCCTCGTCTCCGGACCCAGGCCCCCCGCGCCAGCCCCTCCCCGGGCGCCCCCAGGTGGGTGCGCTCAGACGGGCCCTGGAAAGCGCCGCCCGGCCCCTGCTGGACCCCGACCGGGCCGAGGCCGCGACCGAGTCAGTCCGCCGGATCGCCCGCGCCGTGGTGGACCGGGGTGCCGTGGAGGGGCGTCCCGAGATGCGGGCGGCCGCCTTCGCGGTCCTCGAGGCCGAAGGCGTGCGCCTGACCCTGGCTACCGGGGAGCTGATCTCCCTGCTCCGACGGGCGGACAAGATCGCCGCACCTGCGGGCGACCTGATCCTGATCGTCGAAGACGACCCTCAGTTCGCCCGCTTCCTCGAGGCGGCGGTCGCAGCCGAGCATCGGCGGGTGATCGTGGCCGAGACCGCGGCGGAAGCGCGCGCCGCGCTCGCCCTGGAGACGCCGAGCCTGTTGATCCTCGACCTGATCCTGCCGGACAGTGACGGCCGCAACCTGCTGCTGGAGCTGCGCTCCAGCGCCCGCACCGCCGCCGTCCCCGTCCTGGTGGTGACGGCCCGGCTGGGCGGCGAGGTGAAGGCGGAGTGCTTTGCGCTCGGCGCCGATGCCTATTTCGAAAAGCCCATCGAGCCTGACAGCTTCGCGGTGGCCGTGGCCAGCCAGCTCGAGCGCCAGGCCCGGTACACCCAGCTGTGCCGGCGCGATCCGGTCACGGGGCTCCCCAACCGGGCCGCCTTCCTGGAAACCTGCTCTCATCTGCTTGCGTCCACCCCGCCCGGAACTCCCATGGCGCTGGCGGTGCTGGACCTGGACCACTTCCCCTACGTCGAGGAGCGGTGGGGCCGCTTGTTCGCCGAGACGGTGCTGCGCCGGGTGGGTACACGTCTTGCCTTGGCGCTCCGGCCGGCGGCGAGCTTCGCACGCTGGGATGGAGCGCAGTTTATCGCGCTGTACACCGGGGGGAGCGCCGTTGAAGCCGCGCTGACGGTGGCTCAGGCGCTCGAAACGATGCGCCAGCAGGAGGTCACGGGTAGGGATGGTCAACGCATCGTGGTCACGTTCTCCGCCGGGGTCGCGGACGTGTCGGCCGGGCAGGCCTTCGAGGAAGCGCTGACCGCTGCCGACCGGCTCCTCTACAAGGCCAAGATCACTGGCCAGAACCGCGTCCTCACCAGCGACACGACCGTGGCCGTGCCGGCGCAGCGCATCCTGCTGGCCGAGGATGACCCGAGCATGGTACGCATCCTGTCCCGGCACCTGGAGCACGAGGGATTCCAGGTCGTGTCCTACGCCAACGGGCGCGCCGCACTGGCGGCCGCCCCGACCAGCGGTGCCGCGCTCATCATCAGCGACATCGAGATGCCCGAACTCGACGGACTGGCGTTCCTCGAGGCCCTCCGGGCCCATCCCGCGCTCCAGCACGTGCCGGTGATGATGCTGACGGCCCGGGGGGAGGAGAGCGTCATCGTGCGCGCCTTCGAGCTGGGGGCCGACGAATACGTCACCAAGCCGTTCTCCACCCGGGAACTGGCCGCCCGGGTCCGGCGGCTCCTGCGGCGGCCGGCGGTCATCGGCATCCCCACCACGTCCTAGGCCCACGCTCCTGCACAGATCGAGACCGTCGCTGGCGATCCCGCTGTGGTGGCGCGGTTGCCAGCGGCCCATTCGGCGGTACGTTCAGCTGGTGACCACTCCCGCCGGTTATCGCCGCAGCCTCGGACTCTTCTCGGGCACGATGGCCGTCGTGGGCGGCGTCATCGGCTCCGGCATCTTCATGAACCCGGCGATCGTCGCCCAACGAGTGGGCAGCGCCGGGGCGACGCTGGGCGTCTGGGTGCTGGGCGGGGCCATCGCCCTTATCGGCGCGTTCTGCTTTGGTGAGCTCGGCCAACGGCGGCCCCGCGCCGGCGGCAGCTATGTCTATCTCCGCGAGGCACTGGGTCCGCTGCCGGCGTTCCTCTATGCGTGGGCCCTGCTCCTGGTCGTGGCCACGGGGGCAATCGCCGCGGTGGCGTTCACCTTCGCGAGCTATGCCGTGCCGCTGACCGGCCTCGACGCGTCCCTGGCCAAGCCGTTGGCCGTGCTGGCCATCCTGCTGCTGACGGCGGTCAACTACATCGGGGTCCAGCCGGCAGCCATCACCACGAACGTCTTTACCCTCCTGAAGCTGACCGCCCTGGGCCTGTTGATCGCCGTGGGCAGCTTCGGTCCCGGTGAGGCGATCACGGCGCTGGTGCCGGCAGCGCCGACAGTGTCCACCCCGGCAACCGGACCGCTCGCCCTTGCCGTGGCGGGCGCCCTGGTCCCGGTGTTGTTCGCCTATGGGGGGTGGCAGCAGACCAACTTCATCGCGGAAGAGCTGCTGGCGCCCGAGCGAAACCTGCCGCGGGCGCTGGTCCTCGGTGTCAGCATCGTGGTCCTGGTCTACCTGCTGGCGAACGTCGCCTATCTGCGCACGCTGGGACACGCCGGCCTCGCAGCCAGCGCGGCCCCGGCGGCGGAGGTGCTGCGGGTCCGGCTGGGAACGGCGGGAGAGACGCTGATCGCCCTCGGAATCGCGGCCTCCACCTTCGGGTTCCTCAACCTGGTGATCATGGTGTCACCCCGGGTGTATCAGTCCGTGGCCGCCGATGGCCTGTTCTTCCCTGCCTTCGCCGAGCTGCACCCCCGGTTTCGCACCCCCAGCGCCGCCATCCTGGCTCAGGGGGCCTGGGCGGTGGTGCTGCTGCTCACCGGGACCTACGGCCAGCTGCTGGATTACGTGGTGTTCTGCGACTGGATCTTCTTCGGACTGGCAGTGGTGGCGCTGATGGTACTGCGCCGACGGGATGCCGGGGCCGGCGTTGCCGATCCGCCCGGCGCCTTTCGAGTCCCCGGCTGGCCGGCGACACCGGTACTCTTCATCGCCGCATCGCTGTATGTGGTAGGTGGATCGGTGAGCTCCAATCCCGGCAACGCTCTCCTGGGCCTGGCAATCCTCGCCGCCGGCGTGCCGGTGTTCTGGTTCTGGCGACGACACGCTGCACCGGCGCGGTAGGCGGGCCTCACCCGCACCGGCGGCTCATGGGGAAAACGGGGTGGGGTCCATGCGAACCCCACCCCGTTCGGCCCTGCACCGCTGCCCGTTCCGCTGGTGTCAGGCTCCCTCCCGAATCCGGATGCTGCCGTTGACGGTCGTGAGATCCAGCATCCGGCCCCCCGCTCCGATCCTGCCCCGCATGGTCCGCGGGTTCATGCGGCCCTGTACCGTGATGGGGAAGTCGCTCTCGATGCTGCCGTTGACGGTGCTGGCTTCCAGGTCAGTGCCGGTCCCTCGGGGCAGGGATACCGTGATCCCGCCGTTGACGGTGGTGAACTTGAGGTTCCCCGTCCAGTCACCCCGGCCCAGCCGGGCGGAGATGGAGCCGTTGACAGTGGTGCCTCGGGCAGTGCCGGCGGCGGTGACGTCCACATCGCCGTTCACCGTGGAGAGGTCGGCGTCCCCGGGCAGGTCGGCGGCCCGGACATCACCGTTCACCGTGGCGGCCTCGAAGTTCACGCCGGCAGGCACCCGCACCTCGAACTCGACCTCGACGTCGCTATCGCGACTGTCGTTCCTGCCCTCCCCGCCCGGCAGGCACTCGTTCCGCCGGCTGGCGCGCTGGGAGGGGTACACCGCACAGATGGTCACACCACCGGCATGCTCGAGCACCTTGATCTCGACATCCGCGGGATCCGACCGGCGGCCCCGCTTGGTGGCGGTCACCAGCGCCTCCCGGCCACTGGCCGCCACGGCGTGGATCGTTCCGTTGATTCCGCGGATTTCGATGCGCTTGCCGCTGGCCAGGGCGCCGCTCCACCTGAAGTCCTGGGCGGCAGTCGGCAGCGGGGTGAGCAGGATCAGCGAGGCAGTAAGCAGGTATCGCATGGTAGTCTGGCTTCCAGGGTTGATGGTCACTGGCCGTGGGGTTCTGACAGGCCCGGCGGATGGGGCTCAGCGCTTGCCGGCGGGCGCGCGGGTGCCCTTCCGGAGGGCCACCGTTCCATCGAATGATTCCAGCTCCAGCCGGGCGCCACCCTTGCCGAGGGTGAAGCTCATCCGGCGCCGGTCGGAGGCCCGGGTGAGCGTGACCGGGAAGTCGGTGACGAACGCCCCGTCATAGGTCGAGACGGACACATCCGCATCAATGGCTGGAGCGGTGACGGTCACGTTGCCATCATGCGAGGTGAGCGCGTACCGTCCCCCCGGCCGGATCTCGCCGGCCAGGTCAATGTCACCGTCCACGGTACTGGCCCGGACGTTGTCCGAGCGGATGCCGTCCAGCATCACCCGCCCGTCCACCGTACGGACCTCCAGGCTTCCCGCGCTGTTGCGGACGGTGATGTCGCCGTCCACGGAGCTCAGTCGCAGGTAGCCGTCGGCGTCCTCCAGAACCACATCCCCCTCCACGGTTTCCAGAGCAACCTGTCCGCGGCCGCCCCGCACGGTCACGCTGCCCTCGACTGAGGACACGTCAATACGTCCGCGGCTCCCATTGACCGTGACATCTCCGCTGTGGGCCGACAGGTTGAGCGCCAGGTCCGGCGGCACGGTCAGGCGCCAGGTGACCTCGGGCGGGCCATACCGTGCCGAGGCCGAGACCCGGACCCATCCGCCGCCCTCGTCAAGCTTGACCCGGACATCATTCTTGTGGTCCGCCTGGACCCGGAGGGTCCCCCGCGGGCCAGCGGTCACCGAGATGCTTCCTTCGAAGCTGCTCAGTTCGAGCGCGGTCGCCGAGCGCAGCGTGACGGTGGTGTCCGTTCCCTGGGGCAGGGCCAGCAACAGCAGCAAGTGCAGCATGAAAGCCTCGAGTTCAGTTCACCGCAGACTGATAGCCGTGGCCTGCCGAAGCAGGTCCAGCTTCTGCTGCCGGGTGCGGGCCAGGTGGCGCCGCAGATAGGTATCGGAGGAGTCGGTGGCCAGGGCCCGATCTGCCTCGAGGATGGCGCGATCTATCAGGGCAAGCTTCTGCTCCACCACGGCAATGGTCGCACTCTTGAGTCGCCCCCGGCCGGCAACCAGCTGCTGCTCCAGCTTCTGGATCGCCGCGTCGTAGCCCCGGCGGTCCGGCATCGTGGCCGCCGACACTCGCCCGTCCGCCTGGAACGCCGGCTGGGAGAACGCGGCAGTTGCGCCGGGCTGCGCCCGGAAGAACAGCGCCACGGCTCCCCCCGAGATGAGCATCAGGGCAACGCCGGCGGCCAGCAGCTGAGGAAAGGAAACGGAGACCCGCCAGCTGCCCCGGGGGGCCGCGCCGATGGCCGCCGCCACCCCGGGCCAGAGATCCTCCCGCGGTGCGCGATCCTCCAGCGCCTGGGCCCGCGCCAGCACCCGGCGCAGATCGGCCAGCAGCGACCCGCAGGATGTACAGGCGGCGCAGTGGGCTTCGAGGCTGGCGGCTTCCGCTGCAGCCAGGCCGCCATCGAGATACTCGGAGAACAGTGCTTCAGGTGGATGTGTCATGGTCGTTTCTACCCCAGCGCCTTGCGCAGCGCCATGCGGGCGTAGTGCAGCTGTGACTTGGACGTCCCGGCCGTGATTCCCAGAAGGCCGGCGATCTCCTCGTGCCGGTAGCCCTCGACATCGTGCAGGACGAAGACCTTGCGTGCCCCCGGCGGCAGGGCGGCGATGGCCCCCTCGAAGTCCAGGCCCTGCGCCGGGGAGGGCGGGCGGGCCGGCAGGTCAAACCCGCCCTCGGGCGCTTCCACGAACCGCTGTCTCCAGCGTCCCCGTGCCGAGCGATGGTTGAGCGCCACATTCACCGCCAGCTTGTACAACCAGGTCCCGAAACTCGCCTCGCCCCGGTAGGTGCCGAGCTTCTGCCAGGCCCGGATCAGCACTTCCTGGGTCACCTCCTCCGACTCCTCGCCCAGCATGCGCCGCACCAGGCTGTGCACCCGGTTGACGTGGCGCCGGTACAGCCGCTCGAAGGCATGCGCATCCCCGCTGGCGGCAAGGGTCGCGTCCACGGCATCGGTGTCGGCGGCGACGGTATCAAAGGTCCGCAGAGCGGTCGTTCCGGTCGAAGTGAGTGACATGCGCCAACTTGGACAGGCCGAGAGGCGCTGGGGTTGGAAACCGGGGACCTGGCCGGGGAACCGCTCCCCAACGCCTTGTCCCTGAGAGACTTGGCGGCCGCGGTCCGGCTCAAGCCCGGGCCGCAGGCAGCCGAATATATAGGTACAGCCCCCGGCACCCGCCGGACGGCCTCTAGCACGGTCACCTTCCCGTGCCAGCTCAACCCCGGGACCGGCTTGAGTCGGACAGGAACGATGCCGATGACAAGGCCATGACCCGCATCCCGGACCACACCTATGTCAGCCGTATCCCAGCCCGCTGACGAACAGGCGCGCCTTCAGGCGCTGCACCGGGTGCTGAACGACCTGCCAGTCATCGCCCTCGAGGCCGATGCCACCGGTGCCTGTACGTTCGTCAACGAAGCTTGGTGCCGGGTAACCGGACTCGGCAGCGCCGAAGCCAGGGGGGACGGCTGGCTACGCGCCGTCCACTTCGAAGACCGCGACCGGGTCATCCGGGAATGGCAGGAGGCCATCGCCGCCGGGCGCTCCTACTCCGGTGACTTCCGCTGTCTCGATTCGCGCGGCGCCACGATCTGGCTCGAGGGCAAGGGCACGGTCCGCCGCGACCCCGCCGGCCGGATTCGGGGATTCGTGGTGTCGGCGACCGAGATCACCGCCCGGCGGGCCGCGGATGCCGCCCGTCAGCGGGCGCAGGCGTCCTTCGAACGGGTGCTCTCCGCGGCGCCAGTCGGCATCATGACCTTCGACCGCAGCGGACGGGTCCTGAGCTGGAACACCGGCATGGAGCGGAGCTTCGGCTGGAGCCCGGCGGAGGCGATCGGCACTCGCCTGCCCAATGTGACCCCGTCGGATCGCGCCGGCCTGCTCACCCGGCTGGCAGCCCTCGCCCCGGCGTCCGAGCCCCTGACCTACGAGGCGCGCCTCGTTGCGAAACAGGGCCAGCTTCGCAGCACCCTGGTATCCATCTCCGCGCTCGGTTCAGGCCCCGAGGCGGCCTACTGCGCCGCCTGTACCGATCTCTCCGCCTGCCGCCCGCAGCCTGCGACCGGGCAGGCCGGCGAGGAACGCTTCCACCGCCTCGCCGACCAGGTGCCGGTGCTCATCTGGATGAGCGGTGACGACGCGAAGCTCACGTACCTCAACAGTGGCTGGGAGCGGTTCACCGGCCGGCCAGTCAGCCAGGACCTGGGCCACCGCTGGACGGACCTGCTGCACCCGGACGAGCGGGATCGCGCCTTGGGAGACTATCTCGCCGCGTTCGAGCACCGGGAGCCATTCGCCGTGGAGTGCCGTGTTCGGGGCCATGACGGCGAATACCGCTGGATGGCGGCGAATGGCTCACCGTGGTACCTGGAAGACGGCAGCTTCGCCGGCTTCGTCGGTGGCTGCCATGACGTTACCGATGCCCGGCGGGCCCGCGAGCTGCTTGAGCAGGAGCGACTCCTCCTCGGGCAGACGATCGCCAACGCGCCCATCGCCATGGCGCTCCTGGACACCGACATGCGCTACCTGGCCTGCAGCCGCAAGTGGCTGCAGGACTACGGGCTCGCGGGGCAGGACCTGACCGGCCGGTCTCACTACGAGGTGTTTCCGGACCTGCCGGAGCAGTGGCGGGGACTGCACCAGCGGGCGCTGGCCGGCGAGGCGCTCAGCTGCGACGAGGACCGGTACGAGCGGGCGGACGGGCAGTGCATGTGGCTCCGTTGGGCGGTGGAACCGTGGCGTCACGCCGATGGCCGCCTTGCGGGCGTGATCATGGTGACCGACGTGATCACCGACCTGGTCCACGCCCGCCTGCAGGCCCAGCAGAGCGCCCAGCTCAAGTCCGAGTTCCTGGCCAGCATGAGCCACGAGATCCGAACCCCCATGAACGGGGTCCTCGGCATGACCGGCCTGCTGCTGGACACCGACTTGTCGGCCGAGCAGCGCGACTTCGCCGAGACGATTCAGAGTTCGGCCGAGTCCCTGCTGACGATCATCAACGACATCCTGGACTTCTCCAAGATCGAGGCGGGCAAGCTGCAGATCGAGCCGGTGCCCTTTGACCTGCACCGGATGGTCGAGGACGTCGCCGACCTGCTGCTGCCCGGCGCGACCGAGAAGTGCCTCGAGCTGGTGGTCCGGTACGGCCCCGGTGTGCCACGGCACCTGGTCGGGGACGTCGGCCGGGTGCGTCAGCTGCTGACCAATCTGGCCTCCAACGCCGTCAAGTTCACCGAACGCGGGCACGTGCTGGTCCACGTCACCTGCGAGACGCCCGACCCGCACCAACCGGTGCTGCGCTTCTCGGTCAACGACACCGGAATCGGCATCCCGGCCGAGCGGCTGACCCATGTCTTCGAGAAGTTCATCCAGGCCGATGCCTCCACCACCCGCCGCTTCGGCGGTACCGGGCTCGGATTGGCCATCTGCCAGCAGCTGGTCCGGTTGATGGGGGGACAGATCGGGGTCACGAGCACGCTGGGGAGTGGCAGCACCTTCTGGATTACACTGCCGCTCCCGGCCTTCCGCGAGGCGCCCCCTTCCGCACCCGCGGCGCTGCCACCGGGACGCCGGCTGCTGATCGTGGACGACATGGAGATCACCCGCCGGGTCATCGCCGAGCAGGTCGAGGCGCTGGGTGCCGAGGCCCACACCGCGTCCGACGGGGCCGATGCACTCGATCGGCTGGCCGCCGCGCACGCCAGAAAGCGACCCTTCCACGCCGTGCTGCTCGACTACTCCATGCCGGTCCTTGACGGCGAGGCGGTGGCGCGCGCCGTGCGCGACGACCCACGCTTCGCCAGCACGGCTCTGGTTCTGGTGAGCAGCGCCATCGCCCGGCCACGTGATGGCTGGCTGGCCGAGCTCGGGTTTCGAGCGTTCCTTCGCAAGCCGATACGGTTCGATACCCTGGCAGAAGTGCTGCGCGATGCCCTGAGCAGCGGCGTGGAGTCAGCGGTCGTGGTACCGGAGACCCTGGCCGCGGAACCCGATAGCGACACCGGCGCCGAAGGCGACTCTGGCACCGCTCCGGAAATCGACGCCACCGGCGGCCGGCGGGTGCTGGTGGTGGACGACAACAACGTGAATCTGAAGGTGGCGGCCCGGATGCTCGGCCGGCTCGGCTGCCGGGTGGATCTCGCATCGAGCGGTGGGGACGCCGTCGCGATGGTGGCCCGGCGGCCCTACGACGCGGTCTTCATGGACTGCATGATGCCCGGCATGGACGGGTACGAAACCACCAGTCGTATCCGGGCGCTGCCCGGGGCTGCCGCCCGGACGCCGATCATCGCCATGACCGCTAACGCCATGCAGGGCGACCGCGAACGCTGCCTGGCCGCCGGCATGGACGACTACCTCAGCAAGCCGGTGCACCCCGAACGGCTGCGGGCACTGCTCGATCAGTGGACGGCGGCGGCGACGCCCGCGCTCGGCGGTGAGGACACACGGCCCGGACCGGAGTGCGCATGAGGTACTCCCGGCTCCACTCCCTGGCCTCCCGCTCCGCCAGTCGGCGGCAGGCCACACTGGTCGATCCCTCGGACCAGTCCTCGGATTGGGCGCGGGCCGATCGGCACGCGCGGATCACCGCCCACGTCCCCATCGGGATCTTCGAGACCGACGCGGTCGGGCGGTGCCGCTACGTCAACGCGTGCTGGTGCCAGCTCACCGGACTGGAGGCCACCGCCGCGCTGGGAGCCGGCTGGATGAGCGCCATTGACCCGGCGGACCTCCAGGCCGTCCGGGCCGAATGGCAGGCGGCGGCGATGGAAGGGCGGGAGTTCGCGGCCGAGTTTCGCGTGCACCGCGCGGACGGCACAGCGCCCTGGCTCGAGGCCAACGCGCGGGCGGTGGTGGACGAGGCCGGCCAGACGATCGCCTATGTGGGAACCCTGACGGACCTGAGTGAGCGCAAGCGTGCCCAGGAAGAGATGTACCGGTACTCGCTGGATGTCGAGGATGCGCGCACCCGGGTCGAGGACCAGGCCGCCCTGCTCGCGGAACAGACCGAGGAGCTGGCGCGCGCCCGCGACCAGGCCCTGGAATCGGTGCGTGTGAAGTCGTCGTTCTTCGCGATGATGAGCCACGAGATCCGCACCCCGATGAATGGCGTCATCGGCATGACGGGACTCCTGCTCGATACCGACCTCTCCCCCGAGCAGCGCAGCTATGTGGAGACGGTGCGAGCCTCGGGCGAGTCGCTCCTGACGATCATCAACGACATCCTCGACTTCTCCAAGATCGAGGCCGGACGACTGTCCCTGGAAACGGTGGAGTTCTCGCTGCGGGAAACGGTCGAGGACACCCTCGACCTCATCGCCGAAAAAGCCAGTGCCAAGCGCATCGACCTCGCCGCCCACGTGCCCCGGGATGTGCCCGACCTGGTCCGCGGCGATCCTGGCCGGGTGCGCCAGGTCCTGACCAACCTCGTCGGCAATGCCGTCAAGTTCACCAGCCGGGGGGGCGTCACGGTGACGGCCCGGGTCATCAACCGTGACGGCGCCAGCCTGGTCGTCCGCTGGGAGGTGCGCGACACCGGCGAGGGCGTCACGCCGGAGCAGCAGGCCCGTCTGTTCCAGCCGTTCTCCCAGGCCGACAGCTCCACCACCCGTCGGCACGGCGGCACCGGGCTCGGCCTGGCCATCTGCCGTGAACTGGTGGAGCTGATGGGCGGGGAGATCGGCGTGGAGAGCAAGGCCGGAGCCGGCAGCGCGTTCTGGTTCACCCTCAGACTCGGCGTGGTCCAGCGCACCGGCACCGGCCCTCTGGATGTCGACCCCGAGCTGGAGCGCTGCCCGGCGCTGGTGGTCGAATCGCACCCCACGATTCGCGCCGCCCTGGTGGACCAGCTGGAGAGCTGGGGGCTCACGGTGGACGCCACCGACGACGCCGCCGACGCGCTCATCCGCCTCGGCGCGGCCGCCCGGGCCGGTACGCCGCACCGGATTGCGGTCATCGATGCCACGCTGCCCGAGACCGACGGGCTGGGCCTGGCCCAGGCGCTGGCGGAGACCGACGGGCTACGGAGCACCCGGGTGGTACTCCTGGCCGGACTGGCGGAGCGGGCGATCGCGCAGGCGGCACGCGACGTGGGTGTCGCCGCCGTGCTGAGCAAGCCGGTCCGGCACCAGCCGCTTCACGCCGCCCTCCGGGTGGCGCTCGGGCTCGAAGTGCGCGGCACCGAACGGGCACAGCTCTTTGGGGATGCGAATGCCGCGGCGCCCCGGCCCCGGCCCCGCGCCAGGATCCTGCTGGCCGAGGACAATCCCGTCAACCAGAAGCTGGCCGTCAAGATGCTGGAGCGGCTGGGGCACCACATTGATGTCGTCGGAGACGGCCGCGAAGCGGTGACGGCTGCCCGCGGCTTTCCCTACGACCTGATCCTGATGGACTGCCAGATGCCCGAGCTCGACGGTTATGAGGCGGCCGGGCTCATCCGTCAGATCGAGGGAGAGGCCCGGCGCACCCCGATCGTGGCCATGACGGCCAACGCCATGCCTGGCGACCGCGAGCGCTGCCTCGAGGCCGGGATGGATGACTACCTCAGCAAGCCGGTCCGCACCCAGGAACTCAACGCGGTGCTGGGCCGCTGGCTGGGATGGGAAGAACCGGCGCCAGCCAGCAAGCCGGCCAGCACGCCGGCCGAGGCGCTGATTGACACGCGGGGCGACACCCCGACCCACACGCCGGCCGGCGCACAGACGGGCGCGCCGGCTCCCGCAATCGTCACCAGTCCACTGAGTCCCGACGGACCGACCCTGGACGTGGGCATGCTGGACGATATCCTCGGCTTCTCCCCGGAGGGGGGCGCGGAGCTGGTGCGGGAACTGGCCGAGATGTTCTTCTCGGAGACGCCCAAGCGCATCCGGCTGCTGCAGGAAGGCATCTCGCAGGGAAATGCCGACACCGTGACCCGGGCAGCCCACGCGCTCAAGGGCAGTTCCAGCAACATCGGCGCGGCCCGGGTCGCCACCAGCTGCGGGCAGCTGGAGGAGCAGGCGCGCCGGGGCAAGCTGGCCGGTGCTTCCGACCTGGTCCGCGCGATCGAGGCCGAACTCCCCCATTTCCGGGCGGCCCTGGAGCACCACCTCGCGACAGCGGCGGGCGCCTGACCCCAGGTAGCCCGGGCAGGAACCGTGCGATAGCTTGCGCCGGAGACCATGACCGGCGCGTTCCCGCCACCAGACCAGCCACTGGCCGAGCGCCTGACTGAGGCGCTCGGTGGACGCTACCGCCTGATCGGCATTATCGGGCGGGGCGGCTTTGGTGTGGTCTTCTCTGCTGAAGAACCGGCCCTGGCCCGGACTGTCGCCATCAAGGTACTCCGGCCGGAGATCGCCGCACCGGTGGTTCGGGAGCGCTTCCGGCGTGAGGCCACCAGTGCCGCGAGCCTGCGCCACCCGCACGTGATCCCCATCTACGATGTCGGCGAGTCCGGCGACCTCTGCTGGTGCGTCATGCCCCGAATCGTCGGGGAGACCCTGCGGGAACTGCTGGACCGTGAGGGGCGCCTGCCGGTGGCCGAGGCCCGCCGTATCCTGCAGGAGACTGCCCTGGCCCTCGGCACCGCCCACCGGGCCGGCATCATCCACCGGGACATCAAACCGGACAATATTCTGCTGGAAGGGCCGGAACGGCGGGTCGTGCTCACCGACTTCGGCATCGCCAAGTCGCTGGGCGGCCCTGTCGGCGAGAGCGGGCTGACCACGGCCGGACTCGTGGTCGGCACGCCAGACTACATGAGCCCCGAGCAGGCCGGTGGAGAGCCTATCATCGGGCCGCAGAGTGACCTCTACTCGTTCGGTGTGATGATTTATCAGCTCATCGCGGGACGGCGACCGTTCTCCGGCACCACCCCCGGTGCCATTCTGATGCAGCAGTTGAAGGGGCCGCCGGCACCGCTGCGGCGCACGCGGCCCGAGTGCCCGGAAAATCTGGCGCACGCGGTGCATCGCTGCCTGGCCCTCGAGCCCGGTGAGCGCTGGGAGAGTGCCGAGGCGCTGCTCGGCGCCCTGGGCCGGTGGAGCGTGCCGGTCACCGCCCTGGCAGCTGGTCCGGATTCCAGCCCGCGGGAGCTGCGCCGGTTCCGGCAGGCGGCGGGAGCCACGCTCACGTTATGCCTCGTGGCCGGACTGACCGATGCGTTGCGTGGCGAAGTCCTCTTCCTCCCACTCACGCTACTGATCGGCGCTGGAGTCCTAGCGGCTCGATACGGAACGCTCTGGACCCGGGGCTATAGCTGGAGCGACCTGCTCGGCTCCCGCCCACCGGCCGGCCGCCGGGCGCCTGCGGCGACGCTGTCGGTACCTCAGGCTCGCGCCGACCGCGCCGCCATCCTCAAGGCGCTGGCCGCGCTACCCCGGACTGAGCGGGCCCGGCTGGGCCCCCTGGCCGAGGCCCTCGACAGCATGATCGCCGAGCTGGAGCGGCTTGAGGCAAGTCCCGATACCGGCGGGTTGCGGTCGAGACTGACCAGTCGCATCGCGCGGCTGCGGGTAGCGCTGGAGCGCCGGGGCCAGGATGAGGCGGGGACTGCCCTGGAGGAAATCAGGGGCTTTCTCAAGTACAAGCCTGAGCCGCAGGAAACCGGGAAGGTGCCCTGATCCAGGCGGGTGCGGTGTACCCCACCGCGGATCTGGGCGGGCAGGACGCCGCTCGCGTCAGGGCATGCGCCGCCGGGCGGTCGCCAGGACCGCGGCGCCGACAAACAGCCCGGCGAGCACCAGGGATAGGGCCGCGGAACGTGGTGGCAGTGTGGGCTCGGCTTTCCTTCCGCCGAGCCGGCGCTGGACCCGGGCCATCAGCCACGGGACCACAGGCTGCTGCAGGGCCACGGCGAGCGCCGAGTCGGGCGCGAGGTCGCTGGTCCAGAAGGCGTGGAATCGCTCCGGGCCGACAGAGTGCAGCATGTCATCGAGCAGGCCGGCCAGCAGCAGGGCCCCCGCAACCCGGCTGCGGCGAATGGCCGGGATGGGTGTCTCTGCGGAAGCGGTGGCGGCCAGCCACCCCCAGCGCTCGGGGGCACGAAAGACCCGGAGGCAGCCTCGCGCATCGCCCCGGTAACATCCTGCCGCATCGACTGCCCCCCACCAGATGGCCCAGTCTATGACGGCGCCCGCGCTGTCCCCCCAGGCACCGGTGTCGGCGAGCACTTGCGCCCGCCGCCCGGCAAGGACCTCCACCTCGCTCCAGTGGGACAGCCACCAGCGGATGGGGTAGGCCGCACTCCAGCCCTGGCGCTCAAGCCACGCGGCGACGCTATCGCTCGGTGGGCCAAAGGCAGCCTGCCACCGGCAGGGCGCAAGCCTCTCCACCACGAACTGGGGCGCCACCGGGACGGCGATGCGACTGGCATCCAGCAGCAGCACGCATCCCCCGCCGACCGTGGCGCCGTACAGAATCGGCTCGCCACCCGCCGGCAGGGCGAGGTTGGCCTCGTGGCCGGACGCGACGAGCCGCAGGGGTCCATCGGCCAGGGCGACGAGCGCCCACGCGGAGGAATCGCGGCGGGGAAGCTCTCGCCAGGAGGAATCAAGCGCGGCCTGGATCCGCCGGAGCGTCGCGGGCTCCGCTGCCCCGAGCCTCGGCGGGCACGGCCGGTGCGGGCGGCTGTGGCGCCACCCGCTCCAATGCGGAGTCGGTACAGCTGCGGCGCCCCGCGGCGGGCCCGCTGGATGAGCGTAACCTGGGCCAGCAGCGAGTCGCGAACGCCGCCAAGGACCAACTGCTCGCCGGCGTGGGATGCCTGCCTCAGGAGCCGGTTGTGCTGCGTCACGAGCGAGTCGGGCACACGCATGGTCAGGTTGTACCAGCCCCACGGCAGGTACCGCACGAAGCCGCGCGCCGTGCCGGGTGGGAGGACCGTGGTCGAGGCGGCGAGCAGCACCACCAGCAGCACCACGAGCCACCGACGGAAGGTCACCGCCATCGGCTGCTCCCCAGAGCCATCAGCCCCAGCAGTGTGGCCCACCCCAGTGCGGCCCAGCCCCCGGCCGGGGTGACGGTGACGGTCCGTGGCCGGGCGGCGAGGATGGCGTTTCGCCAGCGGGTCACCAGCGAGTCCACGGACACCCCCGCGGTGCGTGCCAGCCGCGCGCCCATCGGGGCGGAAGCGGAGGCGACCAGAGTATCGAAGGCCCCGGCGCCGCCCATTTCGAGCGCCAGTGCCAGCAGAGCCTGCCGTCCCGGAGGGCCCAGCGCCCCCCCATGAGACCACGGCGCCGGAAAGGTCTCGACCAGGACGTCGGCGCAGCGGGCCGCTTCGTGACGGCTTGTGCAGGCGCCGATCTTCTCGGCCGGCACGCGCACCGAGGCGTAGCCTACCGCCCGTGCCACCATCACCTCCCGCTCCTCCGGAGTGTACGAGGCGAGGAGGACGTGCGCCGCTGGATCCAGCGCCAGGAGACCGCGACAGGAGGCCAGGTCTCCCTGGAAGCACCGCCGCGGTACCGTCCACGGAGAGGTCACCAGCTGTTCGTAGAGAGGCTCGAGGCTCGCCTCCCCGATGCGCCACACCGGATCGGAGGATTCTCTCCATCCCCGCAGGACCGAATCGGCCCCTGCCCAGTAGCCGCGCCCCGCCACCGCGGCGATGACCTCGGCCAGGCTGTCCTGTCCTATGGAGCTCAGGCGCACGACGTTTCCCCTCACTGGGCCGGAGCGGTCCGCCGCCGCCGCTGGCCGTGCGGAGGGTCAGGACACTGAGCTCCGGCCCCTCGCTGGCCTCGATCTCGATCGCCACCGGCGCCCTGCCCGGATCGCTCGCCGTAGCGGGAGACCAGCCGCTGCCAGGCCAGCGGCAGGGCCACAGCGAGGGTCTTCGGCATCGTCCCATGCGTCACCACGGTGAGTCCAGCGTGTCGCAGCGTATCAGTGGCCCCGGCCGCGTGCTTGCGCGCCTCCCGGGCGTCGATCAGTGGCGGAGCATCTCCGCGCTGTCGGCCAGGCTGGATGAACCGGTCCCGCAGGGTCGCAGTGCTCTGCGCACCGACCGGTCCTGGCAGCAGCAGGACCGCAGCCAATGGCAGTCCGAGCCACCGCGGACGGTCAGACATCGATCAGCATCCAGCGGCCGGTGAAGATGTCGAGCGGGCCCGGCCACACGAACAGCCGATCGGCTAGCCAACCAATGATGTTCGACTTCGACGCCGGCCGCCTCGAGCAGCATCTGGATGGCCACCAGCGCGAGCAAGGAGCCAAGAATGATCCCCGCCGTGCGCGAGGTCCCGGCCGAAATGGCGAAGAAGCAGGTGAAGGCCACCAGCGCGCAAAGGCCGAACCGAAGGGTGATCAGGTAGGGATAGCTCGTGAGTCCCTGCGGAATCTCGATGACGGTGGCCGCCACCTGAGACCCGATCCACACGGCCAGCACCGGTCCCAGCAGCAGGATCAGCCCGGCGCCCAGCCGTAGCAGGGCGAAGTGCCACCTGGGCAGCGGGAGTGAGAGCGCGTAGACGTGGTGCTCCCGATGATCTGCCGCCCAGGCGCTCACGCCCACCAGCAGTCCCGACAGCCCGGCCAGGATCGGGAAGAACACACCGACGGCACGCACGTACGCCAGCAACTCTCCGGGCAGGGCCGGCTGCTCACCGGCCGCCCCGCCCGTGCCCTGCACCGCGAGCAGCGGTACCATGAATGCCGCCACGGTGAGCATCGCCACGGGAAGGCGGCTCCACTTCCACTGGGTGTACAGGATTGCGCGGAACATCAGCTCACCCCCGGGGTGACCGCTCGGGCCGTACGCAGGAGCTCGACAAAGCCTTCCTCCAGATCGAGATCAACGACCTCGCGCAGGGTGGCCCCCACGCCCTCGAAGTACTGTGCCATCGGCGCCTGCCATCCCCGCACCACCCAGGTCTCCGAAAGCCCGCCCTCCTGCTCGCGCGCCAGCATCACGAAGGGCGTGTCGCCGGCCAGCGCCGGCGCCCGGTGCACGCGCAGGCGCTTGATGCCGTTCTTGAAGCTCTGCATCGGAAGTTCGGCCACCAGTCGGCCACGGTCCATCACCCCGACCCAGTCGCAGATGCGCTCGAGTTCGTGGATCAGGTGGCTGGAGATGAAAACGGTGGCATTCCGCTGGGCCACGAAGTCCAGCAGCGCGGTCAGCACTTCGCGGCGCACTACCGGATCCAGGCCGTCCGTGGGTTCATCCAGGACCAGCAGTTCAGGCACCTGACTGAGCGCTTGAAGAATCATCAGCTTGCCTATTTCACCCTTGGACAGGCGGGAGAGGGGCCGGGCAGGATCCAGGCGAAACCGGTCGCTCAACTCCTCGGCCCAGCGCCGGTCCCAGCTCGGGTAGAACGCGGCGTGATAGCGGAGCGACTCCGCCACAGTGAGCGGTCTGATAGAGATGCGGACGTTCCGGCACATAGCCTGTCCGTGCCAGCGCGCGCGGCACCTCCCGTGGAATCGCATGGCCCAGCACGGTGATCTCGCCGGCCAGCGGCCGGAGCAAGCCAAGCAGGAGCCGGATGGTCGTGGTCTTGCCCGACCCGTTGGGACCCAGAAACCCGTAGACCGCCCCCATCGGCACTTTCACCGATAACTCCCGCAGTTCGAAGCTCTTGCCGGCGCGGTATCCGAGGTCGCGGGTCTCGATCGCGAGGGACATCAGGCTACTCCTTCCAGTTCCAGACGCAGCGCCGACCGCAGCTCCTGCACCGACAGCCCCTGGCGGCCAGCGTCCGCCAGGAGCGCGCGTACCAGGCGACGGGCCTCCGCCTCCCGCTCCCGCTGCCGGCGAGCCGGCTCGATCTCGCGCACGAAGGTTCCCGCTCCCTGTCGCATCTCCACGAACCCCTCCGTTTCCAGTTCGCGATAGGCCTGGACCACCGTGGCCGGGTTGATCCGCAGCTGGCCAGCCAGCAGGCGCACCGAGGGCAGTCCGTCTCCGGCGCTGAGCTCGCCGGCGGCGATGGCCACCCTGATCGCGGGCCGCGATCTGGGCATACAGCGGGGTGGAGCTGCGCGGATTGATCTGGTCGAACATCAGCCTTGGAGCCTCTCAAGTGTATTGTTGTTGTGATACACTAAGACAATCGGCCGGGACCGTCAAGAGTCGCGCCGCGCCCGGCCCCGGCCCGCCGCCCGCTGGTCGGCAGCCAACGAGAAAGGCCGGCAGCTTTCGCCACCGGCCCTCCCCTCCCTCTCGCCCCCACTCTCGAGGAGCGATTCCCTCTTATACCTTCATACCGGCCATGGCCCGCACCAGGTCGGTGGTGGAGATCACGCCAGTCAGTTTCCCCTCCCGCTCCACGAAGAGCCGATGCACCTCGAGGTAGAGCATCCGCTGGGCGGCGTCCTTGATGCTCGCCTCCGGCGTGACCGTCTGGGGCCGCGGGGTCATCAGCTCCCGCACCTCGGTCTGCTCGAAGATCCGCTCCCGCTCTTCCGGATCGGAATGTTCCGCCAGGGCCTGGAGGACATCGCTATTGGACAGCACACCCACCAGCCGCCCACCGTCATCCACCACGGGCAGGCCCGAGACGTGATGCTCGGCGAGCGCCGTGATCGCCTCTCCGACGAGGTCTGCCGCCCCGATCGACTTGAGGTTGGTCTGCATGATGTCAGCGACGCGCATATGAACCTCCCGTTGCAGTGCCCTCTCAATTCTGCCCCCCGGGTGTGAACGGACCGTGAAGTAGCGGTGAGAGGGACGGGCCACCCGTGTACCTTCCAAACCCTATCTCCTTCCCCGGCATCCCATTCCAGCATGAATGAAACCGTCCGCCAAGCCCAGCAGGGAGATCCCCTTGCCTTCCGCGCCCTGTATGACGGGCATGTCGGGCGGGTGTACGCGCTCTGTCTGCGGATCGCCGGGGACGTGGTGGAGGCCGAGGAGCATACCCAGGACGTGTTCGTGCGGGCGTGGCAACAGCTGGGGAGCTTCCGCGGCGACAGCGCCTTCTCGACCTGGCTCCACCGTCTGGCGGTCAACGAGGTACTGCAGGGCCGGCGCAGCGCCGGACGACGGTCCGCCCGGGTGCAGCTGACCGAGGATGGCGGGGCTTCCGTGGACGAGGGGAGATCGCAGCCGGCCCCGGGCGGGGACCTGAGCCGAGCCATCGCGGCACTGCCGCCGGGAGCCCGCGCCGTTTTCGTGCTGTACGATGTCGAAGGCTACCGCCACGACGAAATCGCACAACTGACCGGTATCGCGGAGGGCACCTCCAAGGCCCAGTTGCACCGCGCACGCCGGCTCCTCAGGGAGGCGCTGTCACGATGAACTGCGACGAGATTCAGGCCCGACTCGATGCCTGGATGGAGGGCACCCTGCCCGCGGCCGAGCAGGCCACAGTCGAGACCCACCTCGCGGGCTGTGACCGCTGCCGGGCCGAGGCGGATGCGCTGCAGGCGCTGGTCGCCCAGGCCCGGGCCCTGCCACGGGATGTGCAGCCGCAGCGAAACCTCTGGGAGGGAATCGCAGCCCGACTGACCCCAACCGACGCCACGACCCGCAACCGCACCTTGGGGTTGTCCCGGTGGCGGTTTTCCGCCAGCCGCCCGCTGCTGGCCGCCGCCGCGCTCGGTGGCCTGCTGCTCGGGGCCGCGGTCACCAGTCTGTGGCAGCGCCAAGGGGCCCGCCGCGAGTTCGTGCTGGAACAGGCCCGCTACGCCGAGGCCAGCGCCGATCTGGCCCGCGCGCTGGCCGGCAATGCCGCCGCGCTCGCCCCGGAGACCCGGGCGGTAGTGGAACGCAGCCTGAGCATCCTCGATCAGGCCATCGCAGAGGCGGAAGCAGCCCTGGCTGCCGATCCGCGCAAGGTGGCCCTGGAGCAGATGCTGCTGGCCCGCTATGAGCAGCGTCTCGACCTCCTGCGCCGGGCAGCCGCGGTCGGCGGGAGTGTGAGCTGATGCCGCGACTCATCCTGCTGCTCCTGCCGGCACTGGCGCTGCCGCTCACCGCCCAGGAGCCAGTGGTCCTCGGCCGCGCTCTCAGCCCCGACGCCACGGTGCGGATCACGGCGCCTGCCGGCTCCATCCGGATTACCGCCTGGGCCCGGGATAGCATTGCGGTCCGGGGCCGGGTGGACGCCGGTCTCGGCCGGGCGTTTCTGGAGGGTAGTGCCGAAGCAGTGCAGCTGGCCCTGGAGCCGCCCGCACGCCCCCGTGCCAGCGGTCTGGCCGACCTTGAGGTCTGGCTGCCAAAGGAGACCCGGCTCTGGGTAACCACGACCAGCGCCAGCATCGAGATCATGGCCCAGGGCGGCCGGGTCACGGTGCGCAGCGCCAGCGGCCGGGTCCGGCTGCTCGGCAGCCTCCGTGAGGCCAGCGTCGAGACCCTCGACGGGAACGTGGAGCTGGCAGTGACCGCCGAGACGGCCGAAGTGCGGACGGCCAGCGGGACCATCGTGGCGCGGGGGCTGATTCAGCAGCTCGATGCGTCCAGCGTCAGCGGGCCGCTGCTGATCGGCATGGAAGGCGCAATCGCCCGAGCACGGCTGGAGAGCGTCTCTGCGGAGATCGCGTTCAAGGGTGCCCTGCTGCCGGAGGGGCGCCTCCAGGCAGAGACCCATGCGGGCGGTGTGGACCTCAGGCTGCCACCCAGCCTCGCCGCCACCTGGTCGCTGAGCAGCTATGCTGGCCCGCTCGACAACCAATTGCTTCCCGCCGGGGTGATAAAGGAGGGCGCACAGCGAGGGGAGTGGCGTTTCGTCACCGGCAGCGGACAGGCGCTGGTCGAGGTGCGCACCTTCAAGGGTGCCATCCGCCTGAGCCCGAGGCCTCTGGAACGCTGAACCGCACCCGAGTAAACGTCACCGGGCTCGGCAGCATCCCAGAGGAGACGGCAATTGTACCTGTCATGACCCTCAACTCCGGAGCCTGCCATGCGCCGCATCCTGATGCTCTTCTCGCTGCTGACCTTGCTGGCCACGACGCCCGCCCTCGCCGGTCCGCCCTGGATCTCGGTCGAGACCCCGGCCAACCCCTACATGCGGGGCACTCGTGACGCACTCTGCCTGATCCGGGTGTACCACCACGGCGATCCTGCGTATACACCGCTCACGGCCTCGGCGGAGGGGCTGGTCAACGGGGTACGGCAATCAGTGCCCCTCACTCTCCTCGACACCGGGGTGCCTGGCGTGTATGCGGTGAAGTACCAGCCCGAGCGTCAGGGAACCTGGATGGTCGTCGTCCGGGTGGGGGAGGACAAGGAATACGCGGGCGCCACCGTGCTGGCGACTCTGGATGATAGCGGCGCCGTGGCGCGCGCCACGGTCCCCACTCGACGGGACGGGCAGCACCTCATCCCGCTCCGGGTGACCCGTGCGGACATCGACCGGATGCTGCAGCGGGAGGCCGCATCCACGCGCGCCGACGGGGGAACCGGTTCCAACCTGCCGATCGCACTGGCCGGGGTGCTCCTGCCCCTGGCCCTCGTGGTTCGCCGCCGCCACTAGCACCCACCCGGGAAAGGCAGCCGGTTCCGGATCTACCTGCCGCGGGCTGAAGGGGAGGCCGCGAGCGCCTCGCCGCCCCCGCCCGATTCTGGAGGGCGTGGGCCAGCGGGTGCTGGAGGTGGCGGATGGAACCGAGGCGCTCGCGGTCGCCGAGGCCTGACAGGAAGATTTCGGAGCGGCCATTCACCCCTACCACCTGGTTCAGCGGGTCCCGGAGGTCTTGACCACGTAGTCACCGCGGACGGAGGACGATCACCTGCACCCGCCTTTCCGGCCTGCCCTCCTCCTCATCCAGACCGAAATACCAGTCCACCTCGTCGAGCAGTTCTTCGTCCGTCGAGACCCCCGTCAGGATTGATTCCGCGTACCCCGGCTCCACCAGCACGTACCCGAAGGGAAAGTCCAGACCGCTCAGCATGATCACCCGGCGCAGGCCGTCCGCCCGTTCCACCAGGAGCGACTCGGCGTTGGTGGCCAGCAACGGAATCCCGCGATCATCGAGGAGGGGTCCCACCAGACGAGTGTAGGCGCGGAAGTCATCCAGCAGGTCCGCGCCCTCCCCCGCTGCCAGGGTATCGGATGCCGGGAGCCAGAACGCCACCACTGCGGCCTCCCGGATCACCAGGGACCGCCCGGAGTCGGGCACCGCGACTTGGTCGCCGGTGGTGGGAGACCCGACTCGTCCCCGGCAGGCCGCGAGGACCAGCAGCGGCAGCACCCAGCGGCCCAGGCGAGACATCGTCATTGCTCGAATGCGCACCGTGAAAGGCGTGGAGCCCCAACGTGGAAGAAGCGGAGGTGAAGTTATTGCGGACAGGTGTCGAGCGCTTCGCCAGCCGCCCGTCTATGGTGCAGAGTGAATCATGTATCGAGGCCGGCGCCTTCCGGCTGCGGCCCATCCTGATGACCACCATGGCCTGCTCGCCGGCACGACTCCCGTGGCGCTGGGCAGCGACGAAAGGCGCTCAGTTCCGTGCCCCACTGGGCGTGTCGGTCATCGGCGGCGTGATCACGTCCACGCTGCTGACACTGATCGCGATTCCCACCTTCTACGAGATTCTCGACCAGGCACGAGAGCGTATGCTCGGCTTCTCCAGCCGGGTCTTCGGTCGCGAGGAGATGAAACAGCTGAGTCACGCCGTCTCGGGAGCGCGCCGGGTGGGGCCGTGAGGACGACGAACGGCTATCGGCAGACCGCTGTCAGCTATCGGCTGCCCGGAGTAGATTGCGCGCTCGATCGGTGGCCGTCCCTGGCCGCTGATAGCCGCGAGCCGATAGCCGATAGCTGGTAGCTCACGTCACCAACACTGAACAACGGAGTCCATCATGCCGAATTCCTCTGCAACCGCCACCTGGGAGGGCGGCCTCAAGGGAGGCAAGGGATCATTTGAAGGCGCGTCAGGCCTGATTCGGGGCCCCTACACATTTGCGACTCGGTTCGAGGGTGCCAAGGGCACCAATCCCGAGGAGTTGGTGGCCGCAGCCCACAGCTCCTGCTTCAGCATGGCGCTTTCCGCCGACCTCGAGAAAGCGGGCACGCCAGCGACCCGGATTACCACTGGCGCCGTCGCGACGCTCGGCGTCGTGGACGGGGCATCGCGGGTCACCAGAATTGTCCTCACCGTTCGGGGTGTGGTACCCGGCGTGTCAGAAGACGCCTTCAGGCGAGCCGCCGAGGGCGCCAAGATCGGGTGTCCCATCTCCAACCTGTTCAAGGGGAACACCACCATCGAGTTGGACGCCAAGCTGGCCTGAGTGCGGTGGTACGGGGGTTGCCCCTTCAGGGTCCGGGTGCCGAAGGGCATCCGGACCCTTTCGCTGTGGGTAACCCGTTGGAACTTCAGGGGCTGACCGCTGCTTTCAGCCGCTGGAGGAACGAGGCAAATGTCAGAAGATTGGACGACGGTGGCCGGTCTCGGAGCGCTGGTCAGACGTGGCAGGACGATCCTGCTGCTGATCCTCGCGTCAGGTCTGTTGGGCGCACACCACACCTTTGGTGGAAACCCGGCAGTTCCAGCACCCGCGCCCACCAGCCGCACGGCCGGGTTGCTTGACGGGGCCGGACCCGGCGCTGCCACACGCGCGACCTGGTCCGCGGAGCGCAGCTTCCGCCGGGTCTCGCTGACCGCGTGGGGGCGCTACGCCGCGCTGACCCCGTCGGAACGCCTGACGATCCTGAAGATCAATCGTGTTGACCAGCGCCACGCCGGACGCCGCCCGCTGCTGGTTCCCGATGTCATCGCCGAGGAGCTGCGTTACAGCCCGCTGCCGCTCCGGCTCGAGGAACTGGCCCGGGTCCCGCGCTTCGTGCTGGTGTCGCGCCGGGTGCAGGCGTTCGGCGCCTACGAACACGGGATCCTCGTCCGCTGGGGACCCACCAGCACCGGCAAGGCGGCCACACCGACCGATGCCGGACTGTTCTTCACCAACTGGAAGTCGCGCAAGACGGTCAGCACCGATGACCCCAGCTGGATCCTCGAATGGTACGTCAACTTCATCAGCGAGAAGGGCGTGGCCTTCCACCAGTACGAGCTCCCCGGACGTCCGGTGAGCCACGGCTGCGTGCGCCTGCTCGCCGAGGATGCGGAGTGGATGTACCGCTGGTCGAGTGCCTGGTCGCTGGACCGCCGGCACCGGGTGATCGAGCGCGGCACACCCGTGCTGGTGGCCGGCGAATACGATTACGCCGGGTCAGCCCCCTGGCTCCGCCTGGCCGAGGATCCGGACGCCGACCGGCTGAGCCCCGACGAGGCCCGGGCGGCCCTGCTGCCCCACCTCGGCGGCCTCGAGCCCCGGCCGGCGGACCGCGTGGCCGCACTCAACACCTCCGGACCCGGCAAGGCCTAGTCTGGCTCTTGCCGGGTCCTGTACCCAGCGTAATTTCTGCGGCATGGCGCGGCCGGGATGCCATCTCCCGGACAATCCCGAAGACAATGATTCGCGCCTCCGGCGCCTGGGCTGCTTCGAGACCGGGCCGGGCCATCCTCCCTCCCGGAGGCGACATGATGCACGCTCAGCGCTTGCCTCAAAGGACCCATTCACAGACCCTGATCACCCTGCTTGCCTGCGTCGGAGGGCTGCTCATGCCCCAGGTCGCCACCAGCCAGGCTGCGGGAGGCCGGACCGTGGTCATCAACCGCCATCCGCTTCCAGCTGACACCTTGCGCCTGCTGGAGGAACACTTCCGCACCCGGATCCCCGACGGCCGCTACTGGTATGACGCCGTGTCGGGAGCCTGGGGCCTGGAGGGAGGACACACCCGTGGATTCACCCTCGCCGGCCTGCCCCTGGGCGGGAGACTGCCGACGGACATCTCGGGCGGCGGCACCGGCGTCTTCATCAATGGCCGCGAGCTGCACCCCATTGATGTACAGGCGCTGCAGGCCCTGGTCGGGCAGCTGCTGCCGGGGCGCTACTGGCTCGATGGCCAGGGCTATGCGGGGTACGAGGGCGGCCCGGCCATCGCCAACCTGATGCAGCTGGGCCAGCAGCTGTACCGGCAGGGCAGCGGTGTCGGGGAGAACTACGGCGGCGGCGCCGGCGCCTATGCCAACCCACGCACCGGAATCGGGATCATCACCGATGGGCAGGGGGGCGCAGCGGTCTTCGGCCCGTAGGGTGCAAGGGAGCCGGCGCTGTGCCGCCCCGCGCCTACCGGGCGGGGTCAGCGGTCTGGTGCCCTGGTCGTCAGGTTTCCACTGGCGTGGCCTGCTCGCCGCTGGCGCGAGCGGCCACGCGCAGCAGCTCGAACTCCGCCTGACAAAATGGGCAGGCCATTACGTGGTCCAGGAGGGCGAGACGGCTGTCCTCTTCTTCCTCGCGGCGAACCAGCGCCGCCATGCGCTCGACCGGCGGGCAGGCGAGACGATCCTGGCCGCCGCCGGCCCGAAGGGTCAGCAGTCGGTCGTAGCTGAGGCGGAGGCGTTCGTCGCTCATTGGATGGCCTCGGGTCCGATGCCCATGGCAGTCAGGCGCTCGCGGAGATCGGCGAGGCCGCGGTAGAGGAGGTTTCTGGTCTTCGGCTCGGTCCATCCCATCAGGTCGGCGATCTCCAGGCGGTCGTAGCCGGCCAGGTACATCTTTATCACCGCGCGTCGGGCGGGAATCAGGCCGTCCACCGCCGCGCCGATCTGCCGCTGCAGTTCCTCGTTCTCCAACGGGGCGTCCGCGCCCGGAGACTCTCCCAGGAGCGCCACTCCGCTGGGCCGGGACAGCCGGGCCGGCGTCTCCCGCCGGGCCCGCCGGCGACGAAGCACGTCCAGCGCCGCCGATACAGCGGTGCGGTGGATGTAGGACGCGGGGGCCGCCAGGATTTTCTCACCGCTCGCCAGGGCTTTCCATAACCGGACCCGGACTTCCTGCACCAGGTCGTCCACATCGCTGCCGGTGAGGCTGTGCTGGATGCCGATGACCCGCACCCGGGTGGCAAACCGGGCCACCACGGCGTCGAGCGCCTCAGAGACGGTGTCGGGCTGGCTTTCCATAGTCCCCAACGTACAGAGCCACGCGGAACCTGCAACCCGGCCGCCCGACGAGAAGCACGGCGGACCGGGCACGTATCAGGGACGGAGGGGCCGAATACCCGGCCCCCGTCACCGGAGAGCACTATGACGACCGCCGTGCCGAGTACCCGCCGCCACACGCTGGTTTCCCTGTCGCTCAGCCTGCTGGTGGCCGCGACGCTCCTGCTCGGCTGTTTCGGCAGCAGCAGCACGGACGAGGGGAGCAACAACTATTGTCAGCAGAACCCCGAGAACTGCTAGGCATCAGGTCGCCGGCGGGCGGTGGAGACGGATGGCGCTGTCGAGGTAGCCAGCGATCATCCGCTCCAGTCGCTCCGCCTGCCGCGCGTCCTGTAGCGCACCGTCCTCGGTGAAGGCCTGCCCGCCGCTGGGCAGGGCGAACATGTCGGGGTAGACGAACACTCCCAGCCCCTCCAGCGGGATCCGCAGCTGCCACAGGCCGCGGACGCCGCCGACCGCACCGGTGGAGGTGGAGAGCAGCAGCGCGCTCTTGCCGCGCAGCGGCACCGGCCGGTGGCGGGAGACCCAGTCGATCAGGTTCTTGAGCACTCCCGGCATGGAGAAGTTGTACTCCGGCGAGGCGAGCAGCAGGCCATCCACCGCCGCCAGGCGCTGCCGCAGGGCCTCGGCGCCCGCGGGCAGGCCGCTCTGGTTCATCACGTCCTGGTCAAAGGACGGGACCTCGAACTCGCGGAAGTGTGCGATGTCCACCTCGGCCCCCGCCGAGCGGGCCAGCGAGGCGGCCACCTCGAGCAGCCTGCGGTTGAGCGACGGGGTCCGCAGCGAGGCCGCGAAAGCCAGCAGGCGGAGGCTCATGGCGTCAGCGGCAGCGCGTAGAGGGAATCCCACACCGTCAGCGCCGGCTTGGGGTTGAGCGCCGAGTCAACCAGCCCGATGTGGGCGAAGGGGACCAACGCCATTGCGGTGGAATCCGGGAAGGCGCTGAGGTCGAAGTCGGTGAAGGTGATCTGGAAGAGCGCCACCGCGCCCGCCGTATTCAGGATACGGGCATGACGTGCAATGTAGGCCGCCTGCACCCCGAGACTCGCCGCCGCGGGACTGACCGACACGGAGCTCCAGCCTCCCTCCAGCACAACCACCGGAAGCGGAGTCCCCTCGACCAGGCGGGCGTAGTAATCGAGCGGTATCGAATCCGGATGCGGGAAGGCACCGAGATACGGGTAGGAGGAAAGACCGAGCGCCTGGAGGAACGGAAAGTCCGCGCGGTCCCGAGCGATGCCCTGGAACGGAAGCTGGAGCGGGCCCAGGATTCCCCAGGCGGTCTCCACCTGCACACTGACGGCCAGGGGCGTAGGGCTCCCCGCCGATCTCCGTTCCGAGGCCGCCTCATTGACCATGGTGACAATCGCCGCATACACCGGCGATGGCGCCGCGAGACGGATCAGGTTGGTTTCCGCGGCCAGGCTGAGATAGTCCGGCGTGAGGATGGAATCCACCGCCGCGACGTACTCTCGGTACAGTCGCTGCACCATGGTATCCGTGATGCTCCGCCCTGCCGCGACCAGCTCCGGGGCTTCCGCCGCCCGATTCAGGCCGTCAGTCACGTCCAGCGTCACCACGATCCGCAGGCCCGTGGCGCGGAAGTAGTTGACCAGCGGCAGGCGAACCACCCGCACTTCCACCGCCGCGGCGGTGTCGTCCAGCAGAACCGTCCAGGGAATGGACAGCTGCATCAGCCCCGCATCGGCGCGCTGGGTCCAGAGCTCGATGGTCGGAATCAGCACCGCGGTGTCGGGACGGGCAGGGATCGCCGAGAACCCCATGCGGTAGCTTCGACGCGACCCACCCGGGCCTCCGGCGTCCCCGCCGCAGGCAACCACCGTTGCGCCCAGCAGCGTCGCCATCAATATCGGGCGCCCGATGGCCATGGTCACCGCCCCGGCTCAAGCAGTGGCCGGAGCCCGCGCCAGACATTGTCCGCCACCCGCCGCGCACCCGCCTCATTCGGATGGATGCCGTCCTGTTGATTGAGGGAATCAATGGCCGCCACGCCGTCGAGAATGAACGGCAACAGGGCGACCCCCTCCGCCCGGGCCACCGCAGGGAAGATGCCGCGGAACCGGCGCACGTAAGTGGCGCCCAGGGTCGGTATCGCCTCCATGCGCGCGAGCGCGATGGTGGTGGCCGGTGATTTCTCCCGGACCCGGGCGATCATGCCATGGATGTTGGCGCGAATGGAGTCGGGATCCTGCCCGCGGAGACCGTCGTTGGCGCCGGTCTCGATGACCAGCACGGCGGGGCTCTGGCGCAGGATCCAGTCCACCCGGCGCAGCGCCCCCGCCGAGCTCTCCCCGCTCACGCCGGCATTGACCACGCGATACGCCAAGCCCGCCGCATCGAGCTTGCGCTGGATCAGGGCGGGGTACGCGCTGTCGGGATCCAGCCCGAGGCCCGCCGTCAGTGAGGTTCCGAGAAAGACGATCGTCGGCTCGGACGGCGGGGACGGGAAGGCCGGGTCCGGCGCTTCCGGCACCACGGAATCCGGCCGCGGGGTCCGCGCCGTGCTGTCCTGCCCGTCGCAGGCGGCGGCCAGCAGCATCACCACCATCCCCACTATAGTTCTAGCCTTCGCCGAGGCCGCAGTGGTCCAGTCCTTGGGCCTGTCCTCACCGTGCATCCTGACTCCCGACGTTGAACCCGACGCCCCATGATCAGCGCTGAATCGCTCTCTCGCGAATACCTCTCCGGCGGCCAGCCGCTCCGCGTGCTGAAGGATATCACTTTCCGAATTGATACGGGGGACATCGTCGCCATCGTGGGACCCTCCGGCAGCGGCAAGACCACGCTGCTGGGACTGCTGGCCGGACTGGATCGCCCCACCGCCGGCCGGGTGCTCATTGACGACCAGGACCTGACCCGGCTGGACGAGGATGGCCTCGCGCGCTTCCGGGCGGAGCGGGTCGGCTTCGTGTTCCAGTCGTTTCACCTGATCCCGACGCTCACCGCCCGGGAGAACGTGCAGGTCCCGCTCGAGTTGCGGGGTGAGGAGGCGGTGGGGCGAGCCAACGAGTTGCTGGTCCGGGTGGGGCTCACGGGTCGGGAGCATCACTACCCGGCTCAGCTCTCCGGCGGTGAGCAGCAGCGGGTGGCGCTGGCCCGGGCCTTTTCCAACCGGCCGAAGATCCTGTTCGCCGATGAACCGACGGGCAATCTCGACGGGGCCACCGGGGCGCGGGTGGTGGAGATCATGCTGGGCCTCAATCGTGAGTTCGGCACCACCACGGTGCTGGTGACCCACGATCTCGATCTGGCCGGCAAGGCCCGGCGGATCATCCGCCTCGCCGACGGGGCCATCGTCGAGGATCGTCGCACCGGCGGTCCCACCGCATGAGCCGGCTGCGATTCATCGTCACGATGGCCTGGCGCGAGAGCCGGGGCGGCGGCGCGCGGCTGCTGCTGCTCACCGCGGCGATCTCCATCGGCGTGGGCGCGCTGGTGGCCATCGAGTCGTTCACCGACAACCTGCAGGTGGCGGTGGAGCAGCAGTCCCGCGCGCTCCTGGGCGGCGACATGGCCATCTCCGCCCGACGGGGTGTCACCGACTCCACCCGGGCAATGGTGGACTCGGTGATCCACGCCGCCGGCGCGGATCCGGCCCGGGACCTGGCGGAGCTGGCCAGCTTCACCGGGATGGCCTACGTCACTCGCACCAGCGGGGCCCGGCTGGTGCAGGCGACGGCGATCACCGGCGGCTATCCGTTCTACGGCGAGATCCGCACCCGGCCCGCCGGGGCCTGGAGCCGCCTCGCCGAGCGTGGCGTGGTGCTGGTGGACCCGTCGTTCCTCACGGCCCTGGCGGCAGAGATTGGCGACACCGTGGCCCTGGGAGAGGCCCGGTTCGTCATCGCCGGCACGGTGGCCAACTTCCCCGGAGAGGTCGGGGTGCGGAGTGCGTTCGGCCCGCGGGTCTACATCCCGGGGGCCGATCTCGAATCCACCAAGCTCCTCGGCTTCGGCAGCCGGCTGGATCGCCAGTGGTTCCTGCGCGTCCCCGCCACTCTCGACGCCAAGGCCTTCGCCGAGACCTGGCGGCCCCGGCTCGCGCCCCAGCGCCTGCGGCTGCGCACCGCGGTGGAGGACGAACGCGATCTCAAGCAGTTCCTCGACCAGCTCGGACGCTACCTTGGCCTGGTTGCGCTGATCGCACTCCTCCTCGGCGGCATCGGGGTGGGCAGCGCCGTCCAGGTGTTCATCAAGCGGAAGCGGGAGGCGATCGCCGTGTTGCGCTGCCTGGGCGCCACCAGCGGCCAGGTGTTCGGGATCTACCTGCTCCAGGCCGCGGTGATGGGACTCGCCGGCAGCGCCGTCGGGGTGCTGCTCGGCGTGGTGCTGCAGCTGGCCATGCCAGTCGTATTCGGCGCCTTCCTCCCCCTGGATGTGGCGGTCCGGCCCTCACTCCCCGCCGTACTCACCGGGCTCGGCGTGGGAATCTGGGTGGCCACCGTCTTTGCGCTCATTCCGCTCCTGGGCGTCCGCGAGGTGCCGCCCCTGGCGGTGCTGCGCCGCGACGTGGACGCGGGGGCCACCAGCAGGCCCGACGGGTGGACCGGGCTGGTGTGGATCGCCCTGGTGCTGAGCGTGGTCGGGATGGCCGGCCTCCAGGTCGGAGACCTGCGGCAGGGCCTCGGGTTCGCGGCGGGCATCGCGATCGCGCTGCTCATCCTGTGGCTGGCCGCCCTGGCCCTGATCCGGGGTCTGCGGCGCAACTTCCCCAGCCGGCTCGCCTATCCCTTCCGCCAGGGGCTGGCCAATCTCTACCGGCCCGCCAATCAGACGGTCGCGGTGGTGCTGGCCCTGGGCTTCGGCGCCTTCCTGCTGGGCGCGCTGGCGGTGAGTCAGCACAACCTGCTGCGTCAACTGCAGCTTGACGGCGGGCTGGGCCGGCCCAATCTCGTGCTGTTCGACATCCAGCCGGACCAGGAGGCGAGCGTCGCGGGGCTGATCCGTGAAGCGGGGCTACCGCTCCAGCCGGCGGTGCCGATCGTGCCGATGCGGATCCGTGCCATCAACGGTGTGCTGGCCAGCGACCTCCTGGCCGACTCGCTCAGGCGCCGCAACCGGGACGGAGAGCGGATCGAGACCTGGGCGCTCCGCCGCGAGTTCCGCTCCACTTACCGTGATACCTCCGTCGCCTCCGAGACGGTCGTGGTCGGAGATTGGTGGCAGCCGGGGGCCACGACGGAGCCGGTGCCGATCTCCATGGAGACCGGCGTGGCCGGCGACCTCGGCGTGACCATCCGCGATACCCTCGTCTGGGATATCCAGGGCGTGACGATCACCAGCGTGATCGTCAACCTGCGCGAGGTCAACTGGGCCCGGTTCGAGCCCAACTTCTTCGTGGTCTTCCCCGATGGCGTGCTGAACGAGGCGCCGCAGAGCTTCGTCCTGCTCACCCGGGTGGATGATGCCGCCGCCATGGGCCGGCTGCAGCGCAGCGTGGTCGAGCGGCATCCCAACGTGACATCCATCGACCTCACCTCGATCCAGCAGACCATTGAGCAGATCGTGGCCAGCGTGGCGCTCGCCATCCGATTCATGGCCCTCTTCAGCGTGGCGACCGGCGTGGTGGTCCTGATCGGGGCGCTGGCCACCAGCCGGTTCCAGCGGGTGCGCGAGGCGGCGCTGCTCAAGACCCTCGGTGCCACCCGGCACCAGGTGGTGCGGGTGATGGTCACCGAGTACGCCGCGCTCGGCCTGCTGGCGGCGGTGGTCGCGGCCGGCCTCTCGGCGGCGGGCGGATGGGCCCTGATGAAATGGGTCTTCAAGGTCCCGTTCTCGGTGCCATGGATAGGGTTCGGGCTGCTGGCGGCGGTGCTGGTGGCACTGACGGTCATTACCGGCCTGTGGAACAGTCTCGACGTGTTCCGCCGGACCCCGATGGAGGTGCTCCGATCGGAGTAGGTCGAGACCCCGGGCACCGGGGCGCAGAGGCCGCCCGTCCCGGCGGCGGTGCCGGCCCCACGCGGCTCGGTTCCCCTACCCCAATTCCGCCTGTACCTTTCCTCCACCTCTCACCCCCATGCCATGCTCGCAATCGATCTGACCGGAAAGCGTGCCTTCGTGGCCGGTGTCGCCGATGACGGCGGCTTCGGATTCGCCATTGCCAAGGCGCTCGCCGAAGCTGGAGCCTCCGTCACCGTGGGCACCTGGCCTCCGGCCATGAACATCTTTCTCAACCTGCTGGAGCGGGGGAAGATGGACCCGTCGCTGGCCCTGCCCGGCGGCGGGAAGATGGCGTTCGAGCGCATCTACGCGCTCGACGCCGCCTACGACACCCTGGCCGATGCGCCAGCCGATATCCTCGAGAACAAGCGCTACAAGGAACGCGGTGACTTCAGCATCGAGGGCGTGGGCGCCGCGCTCCGTGCGGACTTCGGCGACCAGCCGCTGGACATCGTCGTCCACAGCCTGGCCAACGGCCCGGAGGTCAAGAAGCCGCTGCTCGACACCAGCCGGGCCGGCTACCTCGCGGCGGTCGGGGTGAGCGCCTACAGCCTGACCTCGATGGTCCGGACCTTCAGTCCCATGATGCGGCCCGGCGGCTCGTTCCTGTCTCTGACCTACATGGCGGGAGAGCGCGTCGTTCCGGGCTACGGCGGCGGCATGTCGAGCGCCAAGGCGGCGCTCGAAGCCGATACCCGGACGCTGGCCTTCGAGGCCGGCCGGCGCTGGGGGGTACGGGTCAACACCATCTCCGCGGGGCCCTACGCCTCCCGGGCGGCCACCGCCATCGGCTTCATTGACGTGATGATCCGGTACTGTCGCGCCAACTCGCCGCTGCCACGAGACCTCGAGGCTCGGGAGGTCGGCGCCACCGCGGCGTTCCTCGCCAGCCCGCTGGCTCAGGCGATCACCGGCACCACCGTGTACGTGGACAACGGCTATCACTCCATGGGCATGGCGGTGGAAGGGCTGGTCGGGGGCACCGCGCCGTGACGGCAGGCGGCGGTACGGACATCGAGGGAAGCGGCGTCCCACGGCCCACCGCCGGAGTCAACTATGCCCTTGTCGGCTCGGTCTCCGCGCTGATCGCCGTGGCGGCGGGCGCCTTCGGTGCCCACGCGCTCCGGGCGCGGCTCGAGCCCAGGATGCTGGAGGTGTTCGAGACGGCGGCGCGCTACCAGATGTACCACGTGCTGGGCCTGTTCGCGGCGGCCTGGTTCCTCCAGGGCGGACCCTGTCGCCCCGCGCTCTGGGCTGCCCGGCTGTTCCTCGCGGGTACCCTCATCTTCTGCGGCAGTCTGTACGCGCTGGCGCTCACCGGCGAGACCCGTTTGGGCATGATCACACCGCTGGGCGGTGTCGCCTTCCTGGCGGGATGGAGCTGCCTGGCCCTGGCCACACGGCGTGCCTGACAGATGCAGCCCGCCGCCCAGGAGTGGCAGCGCCTGATCTCCCGTTTCGACCGCTGGTTCGAAGCCACCGCCGGGCGGTATCCGGGCGTCATCCCCTGCCGGGCCGGCTGCAGCGCCTGCTGCCATGGGCCTTTCGATATCTCGGCCGCTGACGTGCTGCTGCTCAAGGAGGGGCTGGCCACGCTGCCGAACCCCGACCGCCAGCAGGTGGCGGAGCGGGGCCAACAGCTGCTGGCCCGGATGCGGGCCATGGCGCCGGACTGGGGTGCCCCATTCGACATCCAGGCGCTGGGAGACGACGAGTTCGACATCCTGTGTGAGGCGCTCGCCACCGAACCCTGCCCGTTGCTGGACGCGGAGGGCCGCTGCCGGGTGTACGCCTTCCGCCCGCTGGTCTGCCGCATGATCGGCCTGCCACTCCTCACCGCCGAGGGAGAGGTCCTGGAGAACGCCTGCCCGATCCAGGATCAGTTTCCCGCCTACGCCGCCCTGGACCCGGTGCCCTTCGACCTCGGCGCGCTCGAGGACGGAGAAGGCGTCTGCCAGGAAGCGGCATCCCGGGTCCTGTTCGGGGAGGCTGGCCGAAGCGCATTTGAGACGACCATTGCCGCGGTGGTGTCTGGAGGTTGAGCATGCCGAACCGCACGCTGCAGGACCTCTTTCGCGGCCGGGGCGCGCACGTGGACCCGGTCGAGTGCCTGGAAGGTCTGAGCGTGGAGCTGGCGGGACGCCGGCTGCCCGGCGCGGAGCACAGCATCTACCAGCTGGCCTGGCATATGACGTACTGGATGGACTACGAGCTCCGCTCCCTGGCGGGGCCGGAGGTCCCGTATCCGGTGCACGCGACGGCGAGCTGGCCGCCGGAACCGGCGCCCGCGAACGCCCGGGCCTGGCAGGCGGAGGTGTCCCGCTTCCGGCGGCAGGTCGACGAACTCAGCGACTGGGCCCGCCGCGTCATTCTCGAGGGTCAGGCCTCCCGGGTCGTTCACCCGGAGCAGGGAGATACGGTGCAGGATGTGCTGTGGCAGATGGTCGCCCACAACAGCTATCATGCCGGCCAGGTGGTGCTGCTGCGGCGGGCGTTCGGGGCGTGGCCGCCGGAGAGCGGCGGGGATACCTGGTAGGGCGGTTAGGCGGTTAGGTGGTTGCAGGGGTAATACGCCAAGGGTGGGGTCCGCGAGGACCCCACCCTTGGCGTCTTGACCACCTGACCACCTACTTCAGCGGATTGGCCGTCGGGGCGTGGCTGTGCAGGTACCCGAAGATCACTATCAGCGCCACGATGATGAACGCCGCCAGGATGAGCGAGAAGGTGAACACCCCGCTCAGCAGCTTGCCGTCCATCTTGAGGTGCATGTAGAACATCGCCACCAGCGCGAACTTGAACGCCGACAGGATGAGCAGCACCGGGACGACGATGGGCTCGAGCGACCGCGGCCAGGCCGGCGGGGCTGTGGCGATGCACCACCTCGTACGCCGCGACCTCCAGGGCCGTCAGGGCGAACAGGACCAGCGCGATCTTGAGGTACGTCTGCCAGCCCGGGTGGGCGTGTTCGGCGTGCGCGGCAGCTTCCATGGCCATGGGCTCAGCGGATGAGGTAGACGACGGGGAAGATGACGATCCAGACCACGTCCACGAAGTGCCAGTAGAGCGCGGCGATCTCGAGGTTGAGCGCCTTCTCCGGCGGCAGGTCCCCCTTGAGCGCCACCACCAGCACGGAGACCAGCCAGACCAGGCCCAGGGTGACGTGGGTCCCGTGGAAGCCCGTGAGGGTATAGAAGCTCGAGCTGAACAGGTTGGTGGTGTAGCCCATGCCGCGATGGGCGAAGTGGCTGAACTCGTACACCTGCATCCCGACGAAGAACACGCCGCAGAAGATCGTCGCCACCAGCCAGCCGATGAGCTGCTTGCGGTTGCCCCGCTGCGCCCCGCTGCAGCGCCAGCACGATGAAAAACGAGCTGAACAGGAGCAGCGCCGTGCCGAAGGTGACCAGCGGGATCTCCAGGATCTGTTCCTGCAGCTGGCCCGCCTTGTCCAGCCACTGGGCGTGCGGCTTGGGCCCGGTGAGGTCCCGACCCTTGTAGACCAGGTAGGTCCCGATCAGCGAGGCGAAGAACATGCACTCCGACCCGATGAAGGTCCAGATGGCCAGCTTCCGGTTGTCGATGCCGGTCGCGGTGTAGTGATGTTCGTCCATTGCGTGTGCGTGTTCGGCCACGATGGTTCTCCATAAGCTATCGGCAGAAGACAGTCAGCTCATCAGTGATCAGATCCGGCACTCCGGGCGGTCCGCCAACGAGGGTCAGCGCGATCGGCCGCGCCCGCTGGCCAACAGAATGGCCGGCCTCACCCCGCCGGCTCGAAGGCCCAGGCAAAGATTCCGTACAGCAGGATCACCACCCCCACCCCGTGCACCCACAGGTGCGACCCGCCGATGAACCCGCCCAGCGTCACCGCCACGCCGATGGCGGCGATCAACGGCTTGATCGACGGGTTCGGCATGTGGATCCCGGCCCCGCTCACCCGCTGCGGTTCGGGCAGCTTGCCGCCGCGCCTGCGCCTTCATTTCCCACAGCGCGTCCCGCCCATGCACCTGGGGCACCTTGGCGAAGTTGAACACCTGCGGCGGCGACGGAATGGACCACTCCAGCGTGGCGGCGTTCCACGGATCGGCCGGCGCAGGCGGCTGGCTGCCGCGGGAGGTCTTGAAGATGTTCCAGAGGAAGACCACGAACGAAACGGCGATAATGAACGAACCAACGGTTTCTATCTGGTTCAGCAGCGCGAAATTGCTCTCGTCGCTGTAGGTGTACACCCGCCGGGGCATGCCGTTCAGTCCCACGATGTGCATCGGGAAGAAGGTCAGGTTGAAGCCGATCATCATCAGCCAGAAGTGCACCTTGCCGAGCCCCTCGTCCAGCATCCGCCCGCTCATCTTGGGCCACCAGAAGTAGGCGCCGCCAGTGATCGCGAAGATTGCCCCGCCGAAGAGCACGTAGTGGAAGTGCGCCACGATGAAGTAGGTGTCCGTCTGCTGCAGGTCGGCGGTGGGCGAGGAGTGCATCACCCCCGAGAGCCCGCCCATGATGAACATCGCGATGAAGCCCAGCGCGAACAGCATCGGGGTCTTGAACTCGATCTTGCCGCCCCACACCGTGCCGATCCAGTTGAAGATCTTCACCCCCGTCGGGATGGCGATGACCATCGTGGTCAGCGAAAAGAACGCGTCCGCGAACGGGCCCATCCCGGTGGAGAACATGTGGTGGGCCCACACCCCGAAGCCGACGAAGGCGATGAACGCCCCGCTGAAGACCATCGCCGCGTAGCCGAACAGCGGCTTCCGGGAAAAGACCGGCAGGATCTCCGACACGATCCCGAACGACGGCAGGATCAGGATGTACACCTCGGGGTGCCCGAACAGCCAGAAGAGGTGCTGCCACAGGATCGGATCGCCGCCACCCGCCGGCACGAAGAAGCTGGTCCCGAAGCTCCGGTCAATCATCAGGAGGATCAGCGCCACCGTGATGATCGGGAAGGAGAGGAGCAGGAGAATCTGGGTGATGAAGCTCATCCAGACGAACATGGGCATGTGCATCATCTTCATGCCCGGCGCGCGCAGGTTGATGATCGTCACGAAGAAGTTCACCGCCGCGGCCAGGGAGGCGATGCCCAGGATCTGCAGGCCCACCGTCCAGAAATCGATGTTCATACCGGGGGAGAACTGCTTGGTGGTCAGGTTGGCGTACCCGAACCAGCCGCCGTTCGGCGCCATGCCCCCGATCCAGCTGACGTTCAGGATGATGCCACCCAGCAGGAAGACCCAGTAGCTGAAGGCGTTGAGACGGGGAAACGCGACGTCCCGGGCGCCCAGCTGCAGCGGAATCATGTAATTGAAGAACATCGCGGACAGCGGCATCACCGCCAGGAAGATCATGGTGGTGCCGTGCATCGTGAACAGCTGATTGTACGTCTCGGGATCCACCAGGGTCTTGTTCGGCCCCATCAGCTGCAGCCGGATGATCAGCGCCTCGATGCCACCCAGCAGGAAGAACAGGAACGCCGAAGCGCCGTAGAGGATGCCGATCCGCTTGTGGTCCACCGTGGTGAGCCAGCTCCACAGTCCGGTGGGCGCATCGGTATGGGCGGGAGCGTGGTCGAGCGCGGTTGTGGCCATGGTCATCTCGTCTGGTGCGCGTTGGGGCGGATGCGACTACCGCCACCGTGATCGTCATGGTGTAGGGCCGGGGCCGGCCGAGCCGCGCCCACCGGCCCGGCGGAGCTACTGCTGGGCCCGAAGATAGGCCACCAGCGCATGGGTCTCCTCGTCCGTCAGCCCCAGGTTGGGCATCAGGGCGCCCTGCTTCCAGCCCTGGGGATCCTTGATCCACCGGGCCAGGTTCTCGTCGGTGTTCTCCAGCGTGCCCGCCGCGATGTGGCTCCGACTGCCGATGTGGTGCAGGTTCGGGCCGGTCAGGGGCAGCGCCGGATACATCGTATGACAGCCGATGCAGCCCTTGGCCGCAAACAGGGTCTGCCCCTGCCGGACCAGCGGGTTGGCGGTGGAATCGGCCGAGAAGTCCCGCGGCGGGCTGTTGAAGTTGGCCGCCCAGGCATCGAATTCCGGGCCTTCCTTGGAGATGATCCGGTAGGCCATGCGGCCGTGCTGGATGCCGCAGAACTCCGCGCACTGGGCCGGAAAGTCCCCGGCCACCTCGGCGGTGAACCACAGATTATTGAAGCGATTCGGGAAAACGTCCCGCTTGCCGGCAAACTGCGGCAGCCAGAAGCTGTGCAGCACGTCCACCGTGGTCATCTCGAGGTTCACCGCCCGCCCCACCGGGACCACCAGGTCTCCCGCCGTGGTGATGCCCAGGTCGGGGTAGCGGAACTCCCACCACCACTGATGCCCGATCACCACCACCTGAACCACGTCCGCGCCGGTCGGCTTGGTGGCGGTCTTGAAGATGGTGCGCACCGTGGGCACCGCGATCATCGCCAGGATGAAGGCCGGGATGATGGTCCAGACGATCTCGAGGGTGGTGTTGCCGTGGGTCTGCACCGGCTCGGCCGCCCCGGGGCGGTCGCGGAACTTCCAGATGGCAAAGAGCAGCGCCCCTTCCACCAGCACGAACACCCCGGTGGCCCACCAGATCGTCGCCCACAGCACGTTGTCCGCCTCCCGGGCGAAATCGGCGCGGGGACGAAGGGTGGTCTGGGGATACTGGTCAGGGGAGCAAGCCGCCACGAGGAGGGCGAGGGCGGCCAGCGAAAGTGCCGGCGCCCAGCTCCGGGGCCGCCGGCCAAATGAGAGGGGCATCAGAACGCGCGTCCTGTCATCGGGAAATACAGAAGTGGCATGGAAATGCCGACGTGAGAATACGCGTGGAGCGAGCCGGAGTCAAGAAATCCGGAACCCCCGGGGGGGGCGGGAGCCTGTACACCCTCCACGGGTCGAATCCGCGCCGCGCATCTCCGGGCCCGGGGGCCTAGATTTCGGTCCAGCCCCCGGACAGGAGACCACATGCGCCCGGCCGAGCGACAACTGCTCATCGAACGCTACGCCGCGGGACCCGCACTGATCGAAACCGCCCTCGCCCTGGTCCCGGCGGCGGCGCTGCAGTGGCGGCCGGCCCCGGGCAAGTGGTCGGTGCATGAGGTCATCGTCCACTGTGCCGACAGCGAAACCAACGCCCACATGCGGGTCCGGTACCTGATCGGTGAAGCCACCCCGACGATCGCCGGCTACGACGAGGCCCACTGGGCCGTCGCCATGGATTACCACGCCCACCCCCTCGACCTCGCCCTCGCCACCATCCGAGCGGTCCGGGCCAATACCCTCCCGCTGCTGGCGCGGCTCTCCGAGCAACAGTGGCGCCGCACCGGCCACCATACCCAGCTGCCCAGCTATGGGATGGAGCGCTGGCTCGAGGCTTACGCCGAACACCTCGAGATCCACGATCGGCAGATCCGGCGGAACCTGGTAGCCTGGGAGGGGCGGGGGAAGTAGTTGGGAGTTGGTCCAACGTCCGACTCCCTCACTACCACACCTCCAGATCGAACGCCGGCGTCTCTCCCCCCACCTCGAAGCTGTAGTGCCACCACTCCTTCTCGTACTGCCGGAAGCCTTCCTCCTCCATCACCCGCCGCAGCAATTGCCGATAACGAAGGGTCCGGCCCGTCGCGTTGGCCCAGTGGGCCGACTCGTTCAAGGTGTCGTAGGGAGTGCCCATGTCCACCTCCCGCCCGCCCATGGACAGGTCCACCAGGGTCAGATCAACGGCGAGTCCCAGGTTGTGGCGGCTCCGGCTGGAGATGTAGCCATCAGCGAACAGATCCAGCCGCCCCGCAGCTTCGGCCCAGCGCATCATGCCCACCGTGGCCCGGACCGGCCGGTAGCCGTCGAAGACCTTGAGCCCCATGCCGCCGCTCACCAGCCGCCGCTGGACCCGTGCCAGCGCCCCGGCCGCCTCCCCCCGGAGCAGCACCCGGTTGACGTGATACCCAGGCAGCACCGCGCCGGTGAAGTTGTTGCTGCTGGCGTAGCGGGCCTCGACCACGATCGTGGAGTCGAGACTCCGGACATCCACCAGCATCCGGCCGGCCATCGAGTCAGGGGCCGTGGCGAACGGCGATTCCACCGGCCCCTGGGCCAGCAACACAGCGGGAACAGTGAGCGGGAGGAGCAGCAGCCGCATGGGACCCCACCGACGGAAAGCGGTTAGCAGATGCCCGACAGCCGATAGCTGATACCGGCTAACCCAAACCTAGCCAACAACTTGCCCAGACGTCTATGGCCGGATCGGGCACGTCGCACTACATTGGATGGGGAAACCGACGACCGAACGCCCCGGGCCCTGGGAATGCGTGGCCCGGGCCGTTTCCTTTTATGCGAGTCAGACATGCTCAGAGAAATGCGCGAGAAGCTGGGCGCCGAGATCCAGCAGCTCAGTCACGAGCTGAATATTGTCATACCCCAGGCCATCGCCCAGGCGGTGGAGCTGGGGGACCTGCGGGAGAATTCCGAATACAAGGCGGCGCTGGAGCGCCAGCAGTTCGTGCAGGCGCGGCTGGGGCAGCTCCACCAGCGGCTGCAGCAGGTCGCGGAACTGAGCAACACCGGGACCCCGACCGACCGCATCGGCCTGGGCACCCGGGTCACTGTCCTGGACCTCCAGACCCGGGAGCAGGAGAGCTTCATGCTGGTGCTGGCGGAGATGATGGATCTGGACATGGGACACATCTCCCTCGCCTCCCCGATCGGGCGGGCCCTGCAGGGCAAGCAGGTCGGAGACGAGATCCACGCCCGCCTCCCCGCCGGCCAGCGTCAGCTCAAGGTACTGGAGATCGCACAGGGGTAAGCCCGTCCGCGGACCCACCCCACCCCTCCGGCCTGAGACCCGGCCTCGCCATGTCCTTCCCGAAGAAGCAGCTCATCCTCGTCGGAGATCGGGTCCTCGTCACCCCGGAAGAGGGCGAGGAACGCACCCGCGTCGGCCTGTACCTGCCGGCCACCGCCATCGACGCCCAGCAGGTGCAGAGCGGCCTGGTGATCGCCATCGGTCCGGGCGAGCCGACCCCCGACTTCACCGCCCTGGACGAAGAACCCTGGAAGATGGGCGACCGCCAGCTCCGCTGGCGGCCGCTGCAGGCCCGCGTGGGAGATCACGCTATCTTCTTCCGGAAAGCGGCCGTGGAGATCACCTTCGAGGAGCGAAAGTACCTCGTGGTGCCGCAGGTGGCGATCCTGGTGCTGGTGCGGGAGGAGCTGCCGATCTGAGTAGCACAGGGACGGGAGCGGCAAGCAGCTGAGCTGTCGCTGTCAGCCGCGCCCCCACTCGGCCATGCCCGACACGACCCGATAGCTGGCTGCCGAACGCTGATAGCTCACGACTCCATGCCCCTCACCCGCTTCCCCGACCACGAAGACAAGCGAGTCTTCCTGTCCACCGTCATGGGCTTGAACCTCCCGCCCGCCCCCGGGGCCTACTCCGATCGGGTCTCCGTGGCGGTGCTGTGGCTGGACGGCGATACCGCTGCCCTGAGCGAACTGACCCAGGAGTTCGCCCTGGCGCTTATCGAGCACGGTGGCCTCACGGTCGTGCTCGGCGGCAGCGCCGCCGAAGAGGCGGCTGCAATCTTCGATGAGGCGGCGGCGGAGACGGTCCACGCCGAGCGGGAGGATGAGGCGATCTCGATCTGGACCGACACCGAGGGAAGCCTCGACGACGTGCTTTTTACCGCGGCCGAGGAAGCCATGCCACCCGATGCGTTCAGCACCGAGCCGTGGGACGTCGTGGTCTGGGCCCGCAGCGGCGACCCGATGATCCCGCGCATCCGGACGGCCTTGAACCGGCTGGGCGTCATCGTGGACGAACACTACGAGCTGGGTGGCGAGGACGATGCCTAGGCCGGCGCGACCCGCCCCCCTCAGCGCCGGCTTTCGCAACTACCGCCGCACGATGTGGCTCATCCTGGCCGCCTCGTTTCTGCCGTTGGCGATCATCCTCGCCGGACTCCGGGGCATGGCGCCCCGCGAGATGGTCATGGCGGCCATTCCGCTGCTCTTTGCCACCCTCGGTTTCGCCGGCTGGATGGGCTGGCGAGCCCACCAGCAGGCACTCGCCGACCGGGAGCGGGCCGGCCGCCAGGCGATGATCCTGTTGATCGCCGCACAACTCAAGGAGCAGGACGAGTCCACCCTGCAGCGCATCGCCGGCCAGCGGGGCCCCGCCGGGGAAGCGGCGAACTGGATCCTCAAGGCTCGCAGTGAGAAGCGGGCATCCCAGGGGCTGACGGCATGACTCGCCTGCGTGACGCCTACCTCCGCGCCCTCCGGCTCCAGTGCCCCGCCTGTGGCGGCGGACCGGTCTTCGTGTCGTGGGTGCGGATGTGTCCCAGCTGCCCCAGCTGCGGCATCCAGTACGACCGGGAGCCCCAGGGCGGCTACTGGGTGGGGTCGTACACCATCAACCTCTTTGTGACCGAGGCGGTCTTCTGGGTGGGGTTCGTGGCCGCGATGTGGTGGACCTGGCCCACCCCGCCGTGGGACCTGCTCCTGTGGATCGGGCTGTTTCTGATGGTGGCCTTCCCGATCTTCTTCTTTCCCTGGTCCAAGACGCTGTTCGTGGCGGTGGACCTCACCTTCCGGCCCGCCGAACCCGGCGACTACGAGCAGCCGATGGAACGGCCGTTGCGAGCAGCGCAGCGGAGGGTGCGCTAGCCCCAGAGCGCCGACGCCGGGCCGAGTTACCTCGCCACTCCAGCTCCTGCATATTGTGTGTGCCACATCCTTCGTCTCCAGCCCCGGAGGTACCCATGACTCCCGCCACTGCCACCCGCATCTCATTCCGCGTGCAGGCCGACCAGGTCGAGTGCTGCAACTGCCCGCCCGCCTGCGGCTGTCAGTTCACCGGTACCCCCAACAACGGCTTCTGCAATTTCCTCATGGGATTCCATGTCCGGACGGGGAAGTTCGACCAGGTCTCACTCGACGGCGTGAGATTCGTCCTGGTGATTAAGTACCCCGGAGCGATTCACCAGGGGAATGGCCACGTCACCCTGTTCGTGGACAGGACGGCGAGTCCCGCGCAGACCGAGGCGATCGCCCACATCCTCTCCGGCAAGCACGGCGGCATGCCGTGGGAAGCGCTGGCAGGCACCGTGGCCAAGTTCGAGGGCCCGATTCCGGCGCCGATCGAGATGAAGGTCGACGGTACCCGCTCGTCCTTCCGCATCCCCGGCATCCTCGAGGTGAGGCAGACCCCGCTCACCGACGTCGTCAGCGGCGCCGAAAAGGACGTGCATATCGTCTACCCGAAGGGGGGATTCTTCTGGAATGACGGCAGCGTCTGCACCACCGCTGTCATGCAGGTGGACCATGGCGGGATCAGCTTCAAGCATCCGGGCGGCTTCGCCTCCACCGCCATTGCCAACTGGAGCAACGGGTGACAGAGGCCGCCCCGGAGCCAGTGCTCGACCGGCTGTTGCGCGGCGACCGGATCGCGGTCGCCGCTTTCATCGCGGCCCTCGGGCTCGGGGCGTGGGCCTGGACGATCTACCTCAGCCGCCACATGCCCGGCCTGCACCCGGTGGCCACAGACATGCCGGGGATGGACATGCCAGGCATGGGCATGCCCCTTACGCCGGTGTGGGGGCTGACGGAGTACCTCTGGCTCTCGAGCATGTGGGCGGTCATGATGATCGCCATGATGAGCCCGACCGCGGCGCCGGCGGTGCTGCTGTTTGCGAGGATAGCCCGGCAGCGGGACCAGGGCGGCCGCCTGATCACCCCTACAGCGGCTTTCGTGTCAGGGTATTTCACCATCTGGACGCTCTTCAGCCTGGGCGCGGCGCTGCTGCAGCTGCTCCTGCACCGCGGCGTGCTCCTGACCCCGATGGGCGCGACCACCAGCCGGTTCCTTGGCGCCGGCCTGCTGATCGCCGCCGGACTCTACCAGTGGTCGCCGATCAAGCACAGCTGCCTGAGCGCCTGCCAGTCGCCGCTCGGCTTCCTCACCGCCAACTGGCGGGCGGGGACCGCCGGCGGGTTCCGGATGGGGGTGTCGCACGGACTGAACTGTGTGGGGTGCTGCTGGCTGGTGATGTTGCTGCTGTTTGTGGCTGGGGTGATGAATCTGCTCTGGGTTGCGGCCCTGTCGGTGGTGGTCCTGATCGAGCGGCTGGTGCCGCGGGGCCCACTGGCCGCCCGGCTGGCCGGGGCAGGATTCCTGGTGGCAGGAGTCTGGATGCTGGCTCGCTGACCCGTCGCGGGCAGCGTCGCAGCGGCCCTACCAGCGCGTCCGCGTCCCCCGCACGTCCACGTGCACAAACGGCCCGTGGGCCGCCGTGGCCCGGTACACGCCGACGCCGCCGACCACTGCCGGGTACGCCCCCTCGACCCGATCGGCCACGCCCGCCAGCCAGTCCGCGTCCCGGATCGTCACCCGTCCATCGCCGTCAAGATCGTCCATGCGGCCGTCGGCGTCCGCATCCACGTAGATATCGGCGGCGCCACCGTACATGTGCTGGCTGTCCCGGGCCCGGCCGCCCCGCGGGCCCACCCCCCGGGCGTTGTACTGCGGGGTGCGGAAGCCGGACATGATCCGGATGCTGGCCGGCTTGCCCATGAGACGGAGTTCGCGGGCGATCAGCTCCAGCTTGTCCAGCAGCGGCAACTCAATGACCAGCAGCTTGGGCCACACCGCCGGCTGGTCCTTGGTCAGGAAGTCGCGCACCTGGAAGTGGGCCGAGAGCGGCAGGTGCTGGTTGGCCTCGGTCACCTCCAGGAAACCCTGGGGAAGCGGATATCGCGGGGCCCGTGTCGGGGACCTCTCGCCGGGCCAGAACCCGACCCGGTACCCATGCCAGCGCGGGCCTCGCTTGTCGCTGAGGGGGGTGAGCCAGAGGGCATGGATGGACCCGCCATCGGGAGCCGAGAGACCAGTCGGGTGCAGGCCCGGACCGCTTCCGGCGAGATCGGGGCGCAGGTTCGCCAGCGGCGAGAAGAGGGACTCGCGGGAGAACGGGATCACGCGGAGCTCGCCCGAGAGGCCGAGGAGCCGGCTCACGTCCGGGTCCGGTGACGAGTCGGCCGCATGGCCCAGGCTGGTCGGAGGCACTGTCATCGCCAGCGCCCCGGTCAGGGCAGCCACGACCAGCGCCGTCACGCCGGCGTATCCCATCACCCGCACATACCACCGCTGCATCAATCGATACCGCCTTCGTGGTTCTCTGGACTTGGGGCCCAAAAAGTAGCCGGTCGGCAGGACCGCGACCAGCCGCACCTCGTATGCGGGCTCCCTACCTGGGATAGGGGTAGCCCTTCCGAAGCAGCCGGTCGAGGGTGCGGTCGTGCCCGTAGATGTCCTGGTAGAAGAACACATCGCCGTTCTGGCGGGCCACGGCGGTGGCGTAGGTGATCATCACCGGGATCCGCTGCCTGAGGCGCACCGTGGTGGGCACCCCGGCCGCGGCGGCCGCACGAATCCTGCTATCGGTCCAGTCAATCTGGTCCCGCAGCAGGAACCTGGCGAGCCCGAGCGGATCGCTGAGCCGGATGCAGCCGTGGCTGGCGTCGCGGCGGGTGCGCTCGAACAGCGTCTTGGCGGGCGTGTCGTGCAGGTAGATCTGGTAGTCGTTGGGCATGATGAACTTCACCGCCCCCAGCGCGTTGTGGGGCCCGGGGGTCTGCCGCACCCGCACCCCCTTTCCGATCCGCTGGATGTTCTCCAGCCACGGCTGGATCGGCTCGGCGCCCTCCACCAGTTCATAGCGGTTGCGGGTCAGGAACTCCGGATCGCTGAGCGCGGCCGGCTTGATCTCCCTCTGCGCAATCGCCGGCGTCACATCCCAGTAGGGCGAGAAGACCAGGTACTCGAGATCCCCGAAGAACACGGGCGTCTCGGTCTTGAAGGCCGTCCCCACCACCACGTTCATCGCCAGCATCTCCGTCTCGCTGAGGCGCAGGTCACCGAAGGCGTACAGCCGGAAGGCGGGAATGTTGACGATGATCGGCGGGGCCTCGAAGCGGCGCGGCATCCAGCGCCAGCGCTCCAGCGCCAATTCCATCTGGCGCAGACGCAGCTCGAACGGGTGCTCCATGCGCGCCCGGGTGGAGTCGCCGATCACGCCGTCGGGGGTAAACCCCTGGCGCATCTGAAACAGCTTCACCGCTTCCACGAGCGGTCCGCTGTACAGCGTGTCGAGGATGGGAACGGGGGTGCTGTCGCGGTAGTCACCCAGCAGCCGCAGCAGCCGCCGGAGGGTGGGCACGCCGCCATAGGCGTCGCCCGGACGCAGCATCCGCTGCATCGGCGGAAGCACCACCAGCGAGGAATCCCGTGCCAGCTCGCGGTAGCGCACCAGCGCCGCCATCAGCAGCCAGTAGTGCACGAATGGCGGTTCCAGCCGCTGCAGCAGATCGTTGGGCCTGGTACTGCCGGCCAGCGCGGCGACCATGGCGGCCACATCGAATGAGTCGGCCGGGAGCTGATAGGTGGCGTGCACCGCACGCGGGCTGACCCGCCCGCGCCGGAGCGCGGTGGCAAACCGGGCGGCGGCAACGGTAAGGCCCAGCTCCACCCGCGCCTGCCGCTCGGCATCGGCGGCCTGCAGCGTCACGCCCTGGCTCTCCAGCCAGGTGGCGTCGTAGTCGCCCGGGTCGAGCCCACGGTTGGCCGCCTCTCCGAGGACCTTGAGGAGCGACCGGGCCGGGATCGTGAATCCACCGCCCACGAGCCACAGCGGGGCCCAGGCGCGCTGCTGGTAGAGCGCGGCGAGTTGCGGCTGGACGTCCCCGAAGTCATCCCAGCGGAGGTCGGGGTGCCGGCTGGTAGCGACCAGTCGCTCCAGTTCCACCGCCATGGCGGGCGGCGCCTGCCGGACCGGAAGGACGGCGGCCAGGGCGAGAGTGAGGAACAGGGGCATGGGAGGAAAGACTAGCCAATCGGGAAGCTGGCGCACACCCCGAGCGCGGGCGAAGGACCTGCCACCCGCCGGACCATGACTCCTGGTCATGCCTGATTTGGACTCTACCCACGGGAGATTCCGCCCCCGAGTGAGCTATCTCACCGCGAAGCCGGTTCAGGAGGCCCGGCGCTGAAACGCCCTCCGGAGCAAATCGAAGCACCATGCTTGACCTTCCCGGCCAGCGGGGTACGTTCCTTCAATAGCATTACCCTCCCTCCCCTCTGGCAGGGCATCCCTCATGACCCGAGTGCTGTTTGTACACCCCGAGTTTCGGTCTGCCTCGTTCTGGAACTACCGGGATACCTGTCGTCTCATGGACGCGAACTACCCGGCGTCGCCCCTCGGCCTCTGCACCGTCGCAGCGCTGCTGCCGAAGGAGTGGGAGCTGCGCCTGGTGGACCGCAACATCGAGGAATTGCACCAGGCCGACCTCGAGTGGGCCGACTTTGTCTTCACCGGCGGCATGATGCCGCAGCAGCTCGACTGCCTCGAGCTCATCCGCCGGGCCCGGGCAATGGGCAAGGTGGTGGTGGTCGGCGGTCCGGACGCCACCTCCAGCCCCAAGCTGTACATGGAGGCGAGCCACCTGATCCTGGGTGAGGCGGAGGTGACCCTGCCGCTGTTCCTGGAGGATCTGCACGGCGCCGGCGCCCGGCAGGTCTACCAGGATCCCCGCAAGGCAGACGTGGCCGGGTCGCCCACGCCGCGCTTCGACCTGCTCAAGCTGGACCGGTACAATCACATCGGCATTCAGTGGTGCCGGGGCTGCCCGTTCAACTGCGAGTTCTGCGATATCATCGAGCTGTTCGGCCGGGTGCCACGGGCCAAGACGCCGGAGCAGATCCTCCGCGAGCTGCAGACGCTCTACGACCTCGGCTACCGCGGCCACATCGACCTCGTGGACGACAACTTCATCGGCAACAAGAAGCTGGCCAAGCAGTTCCTGCCCGAGCTCAAGGGCTGGCTGGTGGAGCGCAACTGGCCGTTCGAGTTCACCACCGAGGCGTCCATCAACCTGGCAGACGATGCCGACCTGATGCGCCTGATGCGGGACGTGGGCTTCTTCGCGGTATTCGTCGGCATCGAGAGTCCCGACGAGGACACCCTGAAGGCCATGCAGAAGAAGCAGAACACCCGCCGGATCATCGCGGAGAGCATCGAGAAGCTCTATGCCCACGGGTTCTTCGTGAACGCCGGCTTTATCATCGGCTTCGACACCGAGCGGAGCAACGTCGCCCGCGGGATCATCAGCTGCATCAACGACACGTCCATCCCGGCGGCCATGGTGGGGCTGCTCTATGCGCTGCCCAACACCCAGCTCACCCGGCGGCTGGCCACCGAAGGGCGGCTGCACGAGGATTCCGACGTCCAACCGGCAGGCGTGGGAGACCAATGCACCGCGGGGATCAACTTCACCCCGTACCGGTCCCGGGCGGACATCCTGCGGGATTACCTCGAGGTCATCGAGTCGGTCTATGCGCCCCAGAGCTACTTCGCCCGGGTGCGGCGGGTGGGCCGGCGGCTGGACTCGAGCCACCGGCACTACAAGCCGAGCTTCACCCGCTGGTACAAGGAGCTGCGCGGGTTCACCCGGCTGGCGTATCGTCTGGGCGTCCGGGGCGAGGCCCGGTGGGAATTCTGGCGCACCTTCCTCGACACCCTGCTGCACAACCCCCGTTCCATCCGCTACACCGGCGCGATGGTCGGGCTGTACGTGCACTTCGGGCCGTTCGCGCAGTACGTGGCCGGCCAGATCCGCGAGACCATCGCCCGGGAAGTGGCCAGCCCGAGTATCGTGGCGCCCCGCCCCGAGGTGCTGCCCGCGACCGCCGTCCCCGAAACGGTCTGACGCGGGTCGGCCCCGTTCACACGGGGCATCCAGCGCCCCGCCCTGCGCGTCAGGATCCGACGCGGGGGGCGGGGCGCGGTGCGTCGAGCACCTCGCGCACGCGGCGGGAGAGGGTATCGGGGCTGAACGGCTTCTGCAGGTAGGAGACCCCGGGAGCCAGCACCCCGTGGCTCACGATCGCCTCGTCGGTGTAGCCGGAGATGTACAGCACCCGGAGGTCCGGGCGGGCCGCGGTCAGGCGCATCGCCAGTTGATGTCCGCTCAGGCCGGGCATGATGACATCGGTGACGAGGAGCTGGATGATCCCCGGGTAGCTGGCAACCATGGCCATCGCCGTCTCTGCGTCCGCCGCGTCCAGCACCTGGTATCCCTGCTGGGCCAGTGCTCGCCGGGCCACGGCCCGCAGCGCCGGTTCATCCTCGACGAAGAGCACGGTCTCCGTCCCGCGTGGCACGCTCGCCGACGGCCGGCCGTGGCCGGTCTCGGCGGTGGCGTCCACCCGGGGGAGGTAGATCTTGAATGTTGTGCCGGCCCCCTGCTCGCTGTAGACCCAGATGGTCCCGCCGCTCTGCTTGATGATCCCGTACACCGTGGACAGGCCCAGCCCAGTCCCCTTGCCAAGGCCCTTGGTCGTGTAGAAGGGCTCGAACAGACGGGCCTTGGTGGCGTCGTCCATGCCGACACCATTGTCGGTGACGGCCAGCAGGACATACCCACCGGGACTGATGACGCTGTCCTCGGTCAGGTGGGCGTCCTCGATGGGCACGTTGCGGGTCTCGATGAGCAGTTTGCCGCCATGGGGCATCGCGTCCCGGGCGTTCACCGCCAGGTTCACGATCACCTGCTCGAACTGCGCCAAGTCCGCCCGAACCGACCACAGGTGCGGCGCGCAGGCAGTGGTCAGGGTGATGTTCTCGCCGATGAGGCGGTTGAGCAGCTTCCTGGCGTTGGTCACGACCGCGTTGAGGTCAATCACCCTGGGCTGCAGCACCTGCTTCCGGCTGAAGGCCAGGAGCTGCTGGGTCAGCGCCGCCGCGCGGGCGGTGGCCTTGCCGATCTCTTCCACGTCCTGGCGCCGGGGATCCCCGGAGGAGAGGTCGTGCAGCAGCAGGTCGCTGTAGCCGGTGATCGCCGTGAGCAGGTTGTTGAAGTCATGGGCGATCCCACCGGCCAGGCGTCCCACCGCTTCCATCTTCTGGGACTGCCGCAACTGGCTCTCCAGCCGGTTCCGCTCGCTCACGTCCCGTGACAGAACCAGCCGGGCTGCCCGTCCCGCGAAGACCAGGCTGTCCGACAGGATCTCGACGTCGATGACCTCGCCACCCCTCTTGGTGTGGTGAACATTGTCCACGAAATGCGCCTGATCCCGAGGCTGGCCGAGGACGCCGTCCAGCCGATCGTTCTCCGACGCCGGCCGGATGTCCCGAATGGTCATTTGGAGGAACTCCTCCGCGCTGTAGCCGTAACGCCGGACCGCCGCCTGGTTGACGGCCAGGAAGCGCAGCGTCTCGCTGTCGTACACGAACATCGCCTCGGGGTTGGCCTCGAACAGGAGCCGGTAGCGCGTCTCGCTCTCCTGCAGCGCCCGCTCCCCTTCCTTGCGCTCCACGGCCACCGCCACCTGGGTCGAGACGAACTCCAGGATCTCCTGTTCTCGGGCGGTGTAGCGGATCCCCTCGGCGTAGCTCTGCACCGCCAGTACGCCGATGGTCCGGTCGCGAGTCTTCAGCGGAACGCCGAGCCAGTCCACCGAGTCGGCACCGACCAGGTCCGCCACCCCTTCCTGCTCCAGCCGCTGAAAGACCTCGGGCGTGACCAGCAGCGACTCCCCCGTCTGCAGCACCCGCTCCGTCAGGCCACGGCGCGGCGGCCGGGGGGCGGGCGCGGGCTCCCGCTCATCCACGAAGTATGGAAAGGAGATGAGGTTCGCGTCCGGATCGTGCAGGGCAATGTAGAAATTGTCAGCGGGGAGGAGTTCGCTCACCGTGACGTGGACTGCGCGGAGCACGTCGAGCAGCCCCGCCCCGGTGGCCGTGGCCTGCGCGATGCTGTACAGTGCCCGCTGCAGCCGTTCGGCCCGCCGGAGGGCGCTTACATCGGACATCGCCCCCACCATGCGCAGGGCCTTGCCGGCGCCATCCCGGATGACGGAGCCACGGTCGTAGATCTCGGCGTACGAGCCATCGGCCCGCCGGAAGCGGTATTCGTCAACCCAGGTGGCGCCACTGCCGTCGATCACCGCGTCCAGCCGCGCCAGCACCCGCTCCCGCTCCGCCGGATGGAGACGGGTGTGCCAGGGCGCATCCACCATCCCCGCCCCGGTGCGCCGGTAGCCGAACAGGGTCTCGAAGCTTTCGTTCACCCAGTACGTGTCGCTGCCCACGTTCCAGTCCCACACGGCGTCGTTGGTGGCCCGCGAGACGAGGTCGAATCGTTCGGTGGCCAGCCGCAGCGCCCCGTCCACATGGCGGCGCTCGGTGATGTCGCGGATGAAGGCGTTGAAGTGCCAGGCCCCCTCGAGCTGGAACGGCACCACCGTGAGCTCCACCGGAAATTCGTGACCGCCCCGGTGGAGCGCGGTGATCTCTACGCTGGTCCGCAGGATGGGCCCCTCCCCGGTGGCCAGGAAGTGCGCCATGCCGGCCCGATGTGCTGCACGGTACTGCGGCGGCACAATCAGCTCCGCCAGGGAACGGCCGATCGCCTCCGCCGCCGGCCACCCGAAGGTGGTGACGGCCTGGGCATTCCAGGTGCCGACCACGCCGGCCGCGTCGATGGTGACCACGGCATCCAGGGTCGATTCGAGGATCGTGCTGAGCCGGGCCTGCGCCGCCCGGTACACGGCGGCATCCCGCGCCACGGCGTCCAGGGTCGCTCCCAGCTCGATGCGGCTGACCACGCAACCGGCCAGGTGTTCCAGCAGCTGGATATTCTCGGCGCTCCATGGCCGGGGCACCCGGTCGATGACGCAGAGTGTGCCGAGGACGTGGCCCTCCCGGGTCCGCAGCGGAATGCCGGCATAGGCCTTCACATCGAGATCCTTGACGGCCGGATTGTCCAGGACCAGTGGATGCGCGCGGGCATCCTCGATGATCAGGGCCTGCCCGGATACCACGGCGTGCTTGCAGAAGGAGTGGGAGAACGGGGTCTGCCGAGTGCTGGCATAGGGCTCCGGCAGCCCGATGCAGCTCTTGAAGAACTGGCGGTCCTTGTCCACCAGGCTCACCAGCGCCACCGGCGCCCGGCACACGGCACAGGCGATCCTGGCGAGTTCGTCGAAGCCCTCCTCGGCGGCGGTATCGAGGATCGCGGCTCGCTCTAACGCGGCGAGTCGCTCCGGATCAAGGATCTTGCTGATGAGCGGATCGGTCATGCGCCTTCCCGTATTGGCAGACGGCAGGCTGCCCGCCGGTGGTTCGCAGGCGCCTGCCCATGCGCCTCACAGCCCTCATGACGACACCACGCCCCGCCAGGCCGGGCGCTGTCGGCGCAGCCTGACGATACTGGGTCTCTTCCAACATTGTCCACAGGGGGTAGCATAAGTATACGTCGGAGGCGGGAATCCTGTGGACTGATTCCCATACCCTCCGCCCGGCGGTAACTTTGGCGCCTAGCCGTCGCGCCCCCCGTCGCCCGATCTCCCCGCCCTCGACTCCCGCCTGGGTGTGGTGGCGCACGACCTGCGCGGCCGCCGTCTCGTCCCCGGCCTGAACGGCCAGCGGGCCGCGGTCATGCCGACCGCGGCCCGCCGTGCTGCGCATCCCTGCCCGGTCAGTCGAGCAGTTCCTTCGGGATGTTGCCGCCGTTGCTGGCCAGCTTCTGCATGACGGCCTTGTGCAGCCAGATGTTCATCTTGGCCGAATCGGCCATCGCGTCCGCCGGACAACTGAGCTCCGTCGCCAGTTCCTTGCGCGCTGTCAGACTGCTGTCGAGTCCGAGCAGCTTGAGCAGGTCCACGATGGACGTCTTCCAGTTGAGCTTCTGCGCATTGGCGGCCGCGAGGCCCTCGAGCTTGGCGACCACATCGACCACGGGGATCGCAACGGGGCGCGCCGGCGCCGTCATGGTTGCCGTCGCTGGCGCTGCTGCTGCAACGGCGGGGGCCGGTGCAGGCGCTGCCGGGCGGTTGATTCCGAGTTTGGTAAGGATGGATGCGAACATGCCCATGAGGATTCCCTTCGGTGGGGGTGATGCGTCAGATAGACGTACTCCAGCGTAAGCGTGGAGCTGCGAGTGGGATCGGGCGACCGGCGCCGAATCTCGGCTACCCAGTGAGTATCACCAGCTGCGCGACTGAGCGCAACCCATTGACCTGTATTGGCATACATCGTGGCGCGCAGCGCCAGTTTCCTGCCAGAATGCCGCCGGAATTCCGCCATCAGCCGGACGGCACCACCTGCCGGACTGGTGCCGGTTGACCTCGAGTCCCCCGGCTCGCAGCGGCCCCGCGGGCCGATCGCACGCGCCCCCAACCCCCAACCGCCTACTCCCGCCACAGCGCGTCGCGCACCTCCATCCGCATCGCCCGGCGCGTGGGCAGCCAGGTGGCGAGCAGCACCACCCCGACCACCATGGCCGATACCAGCACCGCCACCAGCGCCGACAGTCCCGACGAGATGGGGAAGTAATGTGAGAACACCAGTCCAACCGCCAGGGTGAGCGGCAGCGCCACCAGCGCGCCCACGCCGAGCTGCCGGGCGCCCTGGCCGAGCAGCAGCCGGAGGATGTTGCCATCGGTGGCGCCCAGCGCCCGCCGCACTCCGATCTCCCGGGTGCGCCTGCCAATGGACCACGCCATGAGTCCATACGTTCCGCTCACCGCCAGGAGCAGCGCAAAGGCAAAGGCCCCGCCGAACAGCTGGGTGACCGACCGCGCGATCACCGTCATCTTCCCGAGCATCTCCTCGAAGCTCTGGATGTTGGCCGCGACCGCCAGGGGATCCACCGCCGCGAGCGTCTCATGGAATGCCGACCTGGCCGCCGGCTCGCTGCCCCGGTGACGGAAGGCCACCGCCATCCCGGGCACGTCCACCTGGCGGGCCGGGAGGTACACCGCCACCGCGCTCCGGTCCCGGCCCAGCGGGTTGCCTAACAAGAGATCCCCCACCACCCCGACCACCGTGCGGAGCGGCTGGTCGTCTCCCAGGCCGGTGAGCCGAAGCTGCGCGCCGACGGGAGAACGGCCCGGCCACTGCCGCGCCGCCAGCGCCCGGCTCACCAGCACCACCGGCTCGCCGGCGGCGGCATCCCGGGAATCGAAGAACCGCCCCTCGATCAACCCCGCTCCCAGCGGGGTGAGCGGCCCCATCAGGGCCTGCACATGGGCTCTTGGAGCAATCCCTCCCGGGATGGCGCCGGCCACCTCGAACGCGCCGGACTCGTCGCCGATGTCGGCGAGCGGGGTGCGGAGCACCGCACCGTCCAGCTCCGGGCGGGCGGAGAGCCCGTCGTACAGGGCCTGGTAGAACCGCCCCCGGGCATCGGCATCAAGATGCCGCTCCAGGGACGGCTCCACGCCGGTACTGAGCAGGTTGCGGGTATCGTAGCCCAGGTCCACGTGCACCACCCGCCAGGCAATCAGGGCCGACATCGCGCCGAAGAACAGCAGCAGCGACACCGTGGCCACCTGCACGATCACCAGCAGCCGGGCGACGCGTCCCTGGGACGAGCCCGATCCGGCCGTGCCCTCCTTGAGTACGGCGGTGATCTCGGTGTTCACCGCCCGCCGGCTGGCGATCACCCCCAGCACGATCACCGCCAGCGTCACAAAGGCACCCACGCCCACCAGCACCGAGCGGTCGAACCCCCAGACCCACCAGAAGGCGAGGTTGCCCTCGAGCCGGGTCTGCGCCCAGCTATTGATCCCGGCAAGGAGCCAGACCGAAAAGCCGGTGGCGAGCGCTCCGCCCAGGCCACAGAGGATGAGGATCTCCCAGAGGCTCTGCATCACCAGCCGGGCGCGGGGCGCGCCCAGCGCCAGGCGCACCGCCGTCTCGCGGGTGCGCTCGTTGGCGCGGGCCAGGAGCAGGTTGGTCACGTTGATGCAGGCCAGCAGGAGGATCAGCGTGGCGAGCAGGTTGAGCACCGCCAGGATCAGCGGCGCCTCGTCTCCAATCTGCGCCTCCGGGAACGACTGCACCTTCATCCCGTCGGGTGGCGCGGTCCGGGGAGACTCCAGGACCGGACGCTCCGCCCGCACGCCAAGCAGGAGCGCGGTCAGTTCCGCACCGGCCTCCGACTCGGTTCTCCCCTGCGCGACGCGGGCATAGGCCATGACCCGCTCGCGGTCCGGCTCGAGCTGGGTGAGCAGCTCCGGCCGGATCGGGATCCAGGCCTCGGAGGCCACCGGGAAGCCGTAGCCCGGGGGCATGATGCCGATCACCCGGGTGGCCTGACCGTTCAGCTGGACGACGGAGTTGAGGACTGCCGCGTCGCCGCCGAAAACCGACCGCCACGTGGCATCCGACAGCACGATCACCGGCTCGGCGCCGGGGAGCTGATCATCGGTGGTGAAGCCGCGGCCCAGGGCGGCCGGGGTCCGGGAAACCTGGAAGATGTTCCACTCGCTGGTGGTGGCATCGATGGAGCGGGTCCCCTCACCAGTGCCCACCACCAGCTCCCGGTCGGTGTAGGCACCGAGATCGGTGAGGGTGGTGATGCGGCCGCGGATGGCGGCGAGGTCGGCGGCATCCATTCCACCGGAGGAAAGCCCGTCCACGGTGGCGAGCACCCGGACAACCTGCGCACCTTCCGCCACCGGCAGCGGCTTGAGGATCGCGGTATGAAGGAAGGAGAAGGTGAAGATGCTCAATCCCAGGCCACCGGCCAGCACCAGCACCGTGAGCAGGGTGAACCCCGGAGAGCGGGCCAGCAGTCGGAAGGCGTAGCGGATATCCTGCCAGTAAAGCATGTGGGAGTCTCCGGTGCCGTCATTGGGGGCTGGCTGCCACCTACGGGCCGAGCCCCCTCGGAGGTTTCCGCCTGGCACATCCGGCCGCCGGAGGATTCGCGGGTCTACCGCGGAAGGAAACACAGGGACACGAAGGGCACAGAGCCCTCCGCGCCCCCGCGGCAAGGCTCAGAACCGCGCCGGGAGCGCCACCGACGCCTCCAGCATCCGCTGGATCCGGGCCCGGCTCTCCGCCAGATGGGCACGGGTCATTGCGTCCGGCACCGTTCCCGACTCCGCCTGGCGCACCTTGGCACCGATCTGCTCCAGCTCCAGCCGCGCCAGCGAGCGCGCGTCTTCACTGAGCGTCCGCCCGGGACCGGGCGGAAGCAGCAGCGTGCCCAGCTGGTCGAGGTGGGTCCGCTGCAGGTTCCGCCGCAGCGCGTTCATCGCCCGCGGCCGGCCCGGCGTGTCGAGCTCACCCCAGATCGCGTCGCTCAGGGTGCGGAACAACTCCGCCGCCTGGTACCCCTGCCCCGCCGCGACCCGCGACTCGTTGTTGACCATCCGGGCGATGCGGATCGGATCCAGCAGCTCCAGCAGCAGCACCTGCTGCAGGCTGCCAACCATCTCGTTGGCCGGGTATTCCACCGGTACCGAACCCCAGCTGTAACCCCAGTGGGCGAGCCGGTTGGGCGCCAGCCGGTTGAGCAGGTCGGGGTCGTAACGGATGGACTGCTCGGCGAACATCGCATCGGTGATCAGCGCCACCGCCGCGCGCTGGCGTTCGGCAGGGACCGGCGTGAACGGGAGCCGGGCGTTGGGATCGCCCTTGTGGTCCCGAGTGAACGACAGCGCCCCCACGTACTTGGTCACCGGATACAGCGCGGAGAAGCGTTCGAACAGCAGGCTGTTGATCGCACCGCGGAGCCGCTGGTAGCCCTCCCCCGGCTGGATCAGCCGCCGTTCCAGCCTGGGCTCCACCTGCCGGACCAGCGCTACCCGGTCCGACGCCCACTTCACCGGGTCCTCGCCCAGCTCCCAGGCGCTGGTCTGGGGATCCACCGCGAACGGGCCCAGCCAGTTGTCCTCGTCGGTGCCATAGGTGTGCAGCGGGTCGGCGCCCTGGCTGGCGATACGCTCCAGCTCCGGCAGCTCCGCCTCCACGGTCGCGGCGCCGGGGAACGGCGTATATCCGTAGCTGATCGCCCAGACGTCGTAGGAGCCGACCTCGTTGTTGTAGAAGTGCCCCTGGCGGGCCCGGTCGCCGGAAATGTTGGCGGGGGCATAGTCCATCACCGACACCGTCACCCCGTTCTTGCGGGTGAAGGCGGTGTCGGTGAGCCGCGCGTTCGGCACCCCGGAAGAACTCTTGAAGTTGTGGCGGAGCCCGAGCGTGTGGCCGACCTCATGCATGATCAGCTCGCGCATGGCCTCGCCCACGTAGCGCATCGGCACCGTGTCTCCCTCCGCCAGCATCCCCAGCCCGGCCAGGAGCGCGTGCTGCACGCCGAGCTGGTGGGCCAGCCCCTCGGCCTGGAGACAGGCGCGGCCCGCCAGCCCGGGACGGCTGGGGAACTCCGGCCGGCTGAGCCTCAGGGCTCGGGCGCGCATCGCCTCCGGCGATGCGATCTCCTGCCAGTCGAACAGCCAGCCGCGGGGGAAGATCGCGGAGATGAGAATGTCGGCGTTGAGGATCTCACCGGTGCGCGGGTCGGTCTGCGATGGGCCGATCGCGTAGCCCATCCGGTAGGCGGCGCTCCAGCGCACGGTGGAGTAACGCACGTCCTCGGCGCTCCACGAGGTGTCGGCCGGCGCGTCCTTCGCCACGATGGCGTTCTTGAACCCGGCCGCCTCGAAGCCCTTGTTCCAGGCCTCGATCCCTTCCTTTACATAGCGGCGGTATTCCACCGGGACCGTGCGGTCGATGTAATAGACGATCGGCTGCACCGGCTCGGAGAGGGCCGCGGCCGGGTCCTTCTTCTCCAGCCGCCAGCGGTTCACCATCGTGCGGAACGGCAGCTCGCGGCGGTCGCGGGAGAAGTCATACACCGCGTCGAGGAAGTAGCCCACCCGGTCGTCGCCGTAGCGCGGGCGCATCGGCTGGTCCGGCAGGGCGTAGAGTGAATAGCGGACCGACACCGGGATCGAGCGATAGTCGCCCAGGACAGCGGTGCTGCTGAAGGCGGGGGCGCCGGGGGCGGTGTAGCTCAGGTCGGCGTCAATCTCCACATTCCGGGGGAAGCCCTGCACCCGGCCCACCACGCTCCGGTCCTTGCTGAAGGCGGGCGTCTTGTTGCCGAAGTAGAACTTCAGGTACTCGCCGAGGTCGGGGTAGTCGGACACCAGGAACGGCGTCGCATTGACCAGCAACGCCTTGGTCTCCTTGTGCTCGCTCTCGATCTTGAAGGCGGTCACCACCGATGGGGCCTGGTTGCCTTCGACCGAGGCCTGCATGGGGCTGCCGGAATCGGCGGTGAAGCGAGCGGTGAAGCGGAGGATCTGGATCTGGTCGCCCACCCGGTGGAAGCGGATGACCTGCCCGTCGGAGAGCGGCAGCCCCTGGTGCAGCTCGAAGTCGCCGACGCCCCGGCTGATGTGCAGCACCAGGCCGAGGTCCTTCTCCAGCTGCTCAGGCTTGAGCTCGAAGTAGAGCGACAGATCCCGGCCCAGGTGCGTGCGGATCATCCCCTCGATGGGCCGGGTGTCCTTGAGCACCGAGTCCCACGGCTTGAAGGGATCCTTGGGGGTCGGTTTCGCGGCCGCCGCGGCGGCGGCGGCCGCGGGGGCGGGCTGACTGGTCGGCGGATAGACCTGGATGCAGGCGGCGAGAACGGTCAGGGCGGCACCGGCAAGCAGCGTTCGAGTGGCCATGTTACAGCTCCGGGAAGAACCAGGCGGCCCGCGGCGCGGACTCGGCAAAGTGGGTTCGGGAATGGGGCGCTCGGTACAGGTGGGGGAGTTTGCGGCCCCGGTGACAGGCCGTCAAGACGGTGCAGCGGACTTCAGGTTTCACCCCTTTGTGGCGATACTATGAGAGAGTTCCATTCCGACCACTACAGATCGGTTCAATTTGACTGCTCCTGCAACTCAGACACCCGCCGCTCCAGCCGCTCCCCGCAACATCGTCGAAGTCTTCCGCGCCGTGCTCCGGAAAGCCATCGAGACCGGTGCGTCGGACGTCCACATCAGCGCGGGCGGTCCATTCCGGATTCGGCTCAGGGGACAGGTCGTCGCCATCAAGGGCACCCCCAACCTCGAGCCCGCCGACACCGCTGCGATCGCGGCGGCCATCCTGATAGAGGCCAAGAAGGCCACCGCCCAGACCGTCGGGGCGATGCTCCACGACCTGACCGACCTGGACTGCTCCTACTCGCTCCCGGGCTCGGGGCGCTTTCGGGTCAACCTGTGCAGCCAGCGGGGCTCGCTGGCGGCCACGCTCCGGAACATCCCCGTCACCCTGCCGAGCATTGAAGGGCTGGGGCTGCCGGGGGTGGTGCGGGATCTCGCCGGGGAGGACCGGGGGCTGATCCTGGTCACCGGCGTCACCGGCAGCGGCAAGTCGTCCACGCTGGCGGCGATGCTCTCTCACATCAACCAGACCCGGCCGGCCAAGGTGGTGACGATCGAGGACCCGATCGAGTTCCTGCACCAGGACGATCGCTCGGTCATGATCCAGCGGGAACTCGGCGGCGACACCGACGGCTTTGCCCGGGCGCTCAGGGCCGCCCTGCGCCAGGATCCCGACGTCATCATGGTCGGTGAGATGCGGGACATGGAAACGGTGGATATCGCCCTCAAGGCCGCCGAAACGGGCCATCTGGTCTTCAGCACCGTCCACACCACCGACGCGATCAAGACCATCTCCCGCCTGGTGAGCGTATTCGAGCCCAGCGAGCAGCCGGCGGCCCGGCTGCGGCTGGCGGAGACGCTGCGGGGCGTCATCTCCCAGCGGCTCCTGCCCAGCAAGGACGGCAAGGGCCGGGTGGTGGCCGTGGAGGTCATGCGCAACACCGCCGCCATCGGCGAGTGCATCGCCGACCCCAGCCGCGCCACCGAGATCAAGGACCTCATTATCGAGGGGCGGACCCAGTACGGGATGCAGACCTTCGACCAGCACCTCACCGAGCTGTACCGGGCCCAGCTGATCACCGCCGAGGTGGCCAAGTCCGCGGCGACCAGCCCGGCGGACTTCGCCCGGAACCTGGAGTTCCAGTAGTCGCCAGCGCCGGACCGGCGCCGGGGCAGAGACTGGTGCACCGTTCCGGTTGGAACATCGCCGGGGCGGATCCTCCCGGCGGGGGACAGTGGCGCTACGGCGGGGGCGGCGACACCTTCCAGCACGAAACCCGCCCGGGCCCCGCCGCGTCAGTGCCCGGTCCCCCCAACCCGAGTCCAACATGATCGTACGCCGCCTCACTTTTGCCGGGGCCCTGACCGTCCTGGCCGCCCTCCCACTCGCCGCCCAGACCTGGAACAACAGCACCCCCGCCATGCCCGCGGCCGGCTTTGCCAGCGCCCTCGTGCTGGCCGGCGACGAACTGCTGGTCGGCCGCACCAACGGCTTCGCGGTCGGCACCGGCGATGTCGTGGTCTACCGCCGGGGCGCTGACGGTCAGTGGAAGGAGAGCGGCACCGTCGCCGGCACCGGGTCTGGAGATCGGAGACGGCTTCGGGTCGGTGCTCGCGGCGGATGGAGCTCTGGCTGGCCGTCGGCGCCCCCGCCGCCAAGGGCGGTGGACGAGTCCACCTCTTCCAGCGGGTGGGAAGAGCGTGGAAGAGCGTGGGCACCATCGCTCCCCCCGACACCGCCGGTGCGCAGTTCGGCAGCGCGCTGGCCTACCAGAACGGGCTGCTGATCGTGAGCGCCCCCGGCCAGGATTCGCTGCGGGGCGCGGTGTACGCCTACCGGCGCGATGCCCGGGGCCGGGTGGGCAGTCCGGAGACCATTGCCAAGGGCAGTGAGGCCTTCGACCGGCTGGGCTTCGCGGTGGCGCTGGATCGGGGCCGGGTGGTCATCGGCGCGCCCGGACCCGGTGGCAACGCCCCGGTGGCCCGGCGCCACGGCACGGCCACGGTGTATCTGGCCGGCGCGGCGGGCGCCTGGCGGGAGACCGCCCGGCTCGACGCCGGCCCCGACTCGGTCCTCGCCTTCGGCGCAACGCTCCACATGGATGCCGACGGCATCGTGGTGGGCGCGTCGGTCACCAGCGCCAATCAGGGCGTGGCCTTCGTCTACACCTCCACGTCGTCAGGCTGGACCCTGGAGCAGCGGCTCGAGGCGCCGGAGGCCCGGCCCAACCAGGGCTTCGGCACCGGCATCGGACGCATGGGCAAGACGCTGTTCATTGGCGCGCCTAACTCCAACCAGGCCGGCGGCGTCACCCACGTCTTCACCCGGGAGGCCGACGGCTGGTTCCCCATCCAGGCGCTCCGGGGCGGGAGCAGCAGCAGCAGCTTCATGCTGTTCGGGGCCCGGATGGTGGTGGCGGGAGACCAGCTGATCGTTGCGGGGCCGGTCGCGGACTTCCAGCAGGGCCTGGCCTACCTGTTCCGCCGTGACGCCGACGGACTGTGGCGTCCGGAGGGCGCGCTCAAGGACGCCGAGAAGCTGCTCGCCCAGGTGAGCGGCAAGGAGGTGGACTGCGCCGCCGGCAAGGCCGCCGCGTTCGACTGCGGCAACGTGAGCCTGCTCTCCTTCATGCCCAAGTCGGCGCTGGGCGCTCCGCGCGGCGTCGGCGTCAACGACATCTGGGGCTGGACCGACCCCGAGACCAACCGGGAGTACGCCCTGGTGGGCCGGATGGACGGGACCAGCTTCGTGGACGTGACCGATCCCAGCAATCCGCGCTTCGTCGGCGACCTGCCCATGCACCGGGGCGCCAATGCCAACGTCTGGCGCGACATCAAGGTCTACAAGGACCACGCCTTCATCGTGGCGGACGGCGCCGGCCCCCACGGCATGCAGGTCTTCGACCTGGCCCGGCTCCGGGGCACCAGCGGCGCGCCGGTGACCTTCACCGAGGACGCCCACTACGCCGACATGGCCAGCGCCCACAACATCGTGATCAACGAGGGCACCGGCTTCGCCTACATCGTGGGCAGCAACGGCGGCGGGGAGACCTGCGGCGGCGCCCTGCACATGGTGAACATCCACGAGCCGCTGCACCCGGTCTTCGCCGGCTGCCACGCCGATCCCGCCACGGGGATCAAGCGCACCGGCTACACCCACGACGCCCAGTGCGTGGTGTACAGCGGCCCCGACACCCGCTACGCCGGCCGGGAGATCTGCTTCAACTCCTCCGAGACCGGCGTGGGCATCGCCGATGTGACCGACAAGGCCAACCCCAGGAAGCTCTCGGTGGCCAGCTACCCCAACACCGCCTACGCCCACCAGGGCTGGCTCAACGAGGCCCAGACCCACTTCTTCCTCGACGATGAGGGCGACGAGATCCAGGGCTCGGTGCCCAGGACCCGCACCCTCATCTGGGACGTCCGGGACCTCGAGGAGCCGGTGCTGGTGAAGGAGTTCCTCGGAGAGACCTCCGCCTCGGACCACAACCTCTACATCCGCGGCAACCTGATGTATCAGTCCGACTACGTGGCCGGTCTGCGGGTGGTGGATGTCTCCAACCCCGTGGAGCCGAAGGAAGTGGGCTACTTCGACACGGTGCCGGTGGGTGAGAACACGCCCGGCTTCGCCGGCTCGTGGAGCAACTATCCCTACTTCAAGAGCGGCACGGTCATCGTCACCAGCGTGTCCGAGGGGCTCTTCGCGGTCCGCTATCATCCGCCGCAGGCGATGGTGCCCTGAGGTGAGCGTCCGCCCGGCGGACGCGCTCCGCCCCCTGCTCCTCGCCGCGCTGCTGGCGGCGGGGAGCAGTGCCGCGCTTGGGGCCCAGTCGCCCCGGCTGTACCTGACCAACCAGGACGACGCCACCGTCTCGATCCTCGACCCGGCGACCCGTTCCCTGCTGCAGACGTTCGACCTGCAGACGCTGGGCTTTCCGCCGTCAGCCAAGCCGCACCACGCGCAGGTGGAACCCGACGGCGCCTACTGGTACGTGACCCTCATCGGCGCTGGCCGGGTGCTCAAGCTGGACCGCGACAACCGGGTGGTGGGCTCGGTCGCGCTGCAGGTGCCGGGGCTGATGGCGCTGAGCCCCGGGAACGACCTGCTCCTCGTGGCCCGCTCGATGAGCGCGGTGAATCCGCCGTCGCGCATGGCGGTGATCCGCCGGTCCGACATGACGCTGCTGGACGAGGTCGAGGTGGTCTTCCCCCGGCCCCACGCGATCGCACTGGACCCGCGCGGCCACTACGCCTACGTGGCCAGCCTCGGCGTGAACCAGCTCGCCAGCGTCCGCCTCGGCGACGGGGAGACTACCGTGCAGGACGTGCCGGGGCCGTATCACACCCTCACCCAGTTCTCGGTCTCCCCCGACGGCCGCTGGCTGGTGGCCACCGGCTCCACCAGCAACCAGCTGCTGGTGTTCGATATCTCCACCGAGGGGAAGCCGGTCGCTGGCCCGCACCGTGCCGATGGAGAAGGGGCCGTTCGAGAGCATCTTCACCCTCGACGGCAGCCGGCTGTTCGTCACCAACCTCGATGCCAACGTGGTGACCATCGTGGACCCGGCCACCTGGACGGTACGCCAGGTCATCACCGGCCCGTTCCAGCAGCCGCACGGCCTGGCGCTGGCGCCCGACGGCCAGACGGTCTGGGTCAGCAACCGCCACCAGGGGGGCGGCGCGCACCAGCACGAGGGCCAGCAGGCCACCGGCACCGGCACCGCGGTGGCGCTCTGCGCCGCCGACGGCCGGGTGCTGGCCGAGATCCCGGTGGGGAACTACGCGGCGGGGATCGGCGCCCCGGCGCCGATGGCCACCCCGGCTCCGCCCCGCGCCTGCTCGTGAGGCTGACGAGGTTACCGGCGCTGCTGCTCGGCCTGGCGGCCTGCGCCGGATCTTCCGCCGGGACGCCCGCCACCCCGGCACCGCACGCTGCCACCACCGGGTGGCGCCCGGTGGTTCGCCCCTTCCCCGTCAGCGACGCCGCCGGCCGCGACCTCACCCTCGCCTTTCTGGGCGGCTTCAACGTGCCCCGGCCCCAGCTGGCCGACCTCGACGGCGACGGCGACCTCGACCTCGTCATCCAGGAGTGGGGCGGCCAGATGCTGGCCCTCCGCCGCGACGGCACCGCCGACGACGAGCTGCCGGCCTTCTCGCTCCTGAGCTGGCACTGGGCCGGCCTGGAGGTGGGCGAGTGGTCCCGCTTCACCGACCTCGACGGCGACGGCGACCTCGACCTGCTCGCCGAGTGGCCCTTCAGCTACCTGCGGTACTTCCGGAACGATGGCACGAAGGCGGCGCCCCGCTACGTGGCGCTGCCTGACACGCTGCGGGATACCGAAGGAGTGGCGGTGTTCGCCGACCGGCAGAACATCCCCCAGATGGGCGACGTGGACTGCAACGGCCGCCCCGACCTGCTCATCGGGCGGGTGAGCGGCGTGATCCTCCGCTACGAACTCGTGGGGCGCACCGGCACGCCGGTGTTCCGGCTGATGGATGAGCAGTGGCAGGGCCTCACCATCGTCACCGGACAGGGGAGCATGCACGGCGCCAATACCATGGCGCTGGCCGACCCCGACGACGACGGCGACCTCGACCTCATCTGGGGCGATTTCTTCGAGGCCGGCCTGCTCTGGTTCCGCAACCTCGGCAGCTGCACCACCCCGGTGCTGAGCCATGAGCCGACCCGCTTCCCCCCGGCGACCCGGTCATCACCAGCGGCTACAACGCCCCTGCCTTCGGCGACCTCGACGGCGACGGCCGGATGGACCTCGTGGTGGGCGTGCTGGGCGGCGCCTACGACCCCAACCGGACGTCGATCGCCAACCTGCACTACTACTCCCGTGCAGCCGACGGCCGCTTCCTCCGGCGCACCGACCGGCTCCTGCCCATGCTGGATGTCGGCAGCGAAACGGTGCCAGCACTGGTCGATTTCGACGGCGACGGCGACCTCGACCTGCTGCTCGGCACCAAGATCGACCCCGAGCGTCGCAGCACCGGCCTGCTCCACCTGCTGGAAAACGTCGGCACCGCCCGGCAGCCGGCCTTCCGGCAGCGCGGGCCGCTCGCGATCTCCGGCGGCTACCACCTGGCGCCAACGACCGGCGACCTCGATGGCGATGGCCGCCCCGACCTCCTGCTCGGCGGGTTCAGCGCCCGGGTGGCGTGGTACCAGGGCGAGACGCTGGTGGACAGCGCCATGGTCACCATCCCCCGTGGCAGCAACACCACCCCCGCGCTGGGCGACCTCGACGGCGACGGCGACCTGGACCTGCTGGTGGGAGAGGGCTCCGGCTCACTCAATTACTACCGCAACGACGGCTCCCCTACCCGGCCGGTGTGGGCGCTGGTGAGCGAGCAGTTCGAGGGGATTGATGTCGGGCGGCGGAGCGCGCCCACCCTCACCGACCTCGATGGCGACGGCGACCTGGACCTGCTGATCGGCTCCGACGACGCGGGCCTCGTGCTCTTCCGGAATGAGGGCAGCCCGACCACGTTCCGGTTTGTGCAGGACAGCAGCTTCCGTCCCGACGTCCCGCCCATCAGCGCCCCCGCCGTGGGCGATCTCGACGGCGATGGGGTGCCGGAGATCGTGGTGGGCGGAATCGGCGGCGGGGCGGTGCTGCTCAAGCGAGACTAGACCCGTAACGATTCACCTTTGTGAGGCACCATGGCTACCGGACCGCGCCCCATCGGGGCCTTCTGCTGGATCAACCTGCTCACTCCTGACACCGCCGACGCTCGCGGCTTCTTCTCCACGCTGCTCGGCTGGGAATTCAAGGAACTCCCTGGCATGGGGCACATCATCACGGTGGACGGCCACGACGTGGGCGGCTTCTGGGACCTCCATCACGCCAACACCCCGCCCGGGCTCCCTCCGGGGATCGGGGTGATGGTGCGGGTGGAGAGCGCGGCCGCCACCTCCGCCCTGGCGAAGAAGCTGGGCGGACGGGGTGAGTCACCGAGGGAGATCGGCCCCACCGGCACGATGGCGGAGATCTACGATCCGGTCGGCGCCAACATTGATGTCTGGCAGGCGGGCAGCTCTCCCGGCTCCACCGCCGACCCGACCCATCACGGCGTACCCAGCTGGATCGAGGCGCTGACGTCCGACGTTGAGCGTACCGCGCCGTTCTATCGCGAGCTGTTCGGCTGGACCAGCGAGACGATGCCGATGCCGGGGATGGACTACACCGTCTTCTCCAACGGCGGCGGGCCGGTGGCGGGGATGATGGCCATCACCAAGGAGATGGGGAGCTTCCCGCCGCACTGGGGCACCTACGTCACGGTGACCGACGTGGATGCAGCTGTCGCCACCACCAGGTCGCTGGGCGGGGAGGTCTACCTCGAGCCGCACGATGTCCCGACGGTGGGACGGATGGCGGGCATCACCTCGCCGCAGGGGGTGATGTTCTACGTGATCCGCTACGAGCAGATGTAACCTGGCGGGACCTTCGCCCCTGCAGAGACGCGCCCCTCTCACTGGAGGTAGCGTATGATCCGCACCTGGGCCACCGGCAGCGCCCACGACGACAAGCCGCTCGACTGGCTGTTCGACCTGCGCTACGGCAAGGACATCACACACATCACCGAGGCGCTCCAAGGCGCCCTCGCCGACGGCTCGGTCGGGGCGTGCCAGACCGCGCTGCTGGCGGCGGAGTGCGTGAGCTGGCTCCGGGGCGCGCCCGCCGACATGCATGACGATGCCCGCGCCTGGGTGAAGGGAACGCCGATGGTGGCGGACCAATCGGTGGTGGATCTGACCCTCAAGGTCGTGGACCGGATCACCAGCCAGTCAGCGCTCAAGGATTGGTGGGAGGAGTTCCGGCCCGACCTGGCGCCTGGCTGGTTCGAGGGGGTCGCGGCGCTGAGACAGCGGGTGCTCTTCGTCCCGGAGCCGTAGCCGTTCAGTGACAGCTGCCGGTCCCCGAGTCGGTGAACGATGACCCGGCCACGGGCACGAAGGCCCACGCATAGCTGCCGGCGCTCAGTGTCAGCTTAAGCACGCCAAAGGTCCCCGTCTCGAACACCTCGCTGTTCGGCTCCGGGGTACCCAGGTCGTCGTAGTGGCCGGTCCCGCCGGTCCCGACCACGAACTCCCGGATGCCGATCGGATCGCTGCTGCCCGCCGGATCCTGGGGAGCGAACCGCTCATAGTTGTGCTCGTGCCCGGAGACGACGATCTCGGCTCCTGCCTCGTACAGCGCCTGCCACAGCGGCTGGGTGGCGGCGGTATTGCCGTGCACCGTGCCCGAGCTGAACCGGGGATGATGCCAGTACGCCAGGGTGCACTGCTTGCCGCTGGCCGCCAGGTCGGCCCGAAGCCAGCTCTCCTGCGCCGAGCCGGCGGCCATGCTGATGTTGCTGTTGAGCGAGATGATGTGCCAGTCGGCCAGGTCGTAGCTGTAGTAGCCCAGCCCCGCCGCCCCGGCATTCGCGCCGAAGTAGGCGAAGTAATCAGCCGCCCCCGCAGTGTGGTAATCGTGGTTGCCGGGGGCGGGACGGGTGCGGGCCTTGTGCCGGCCCCAGCTCGGGCCATAGCACTGCGCGAAGTCGGTGGCGGTCCCGTCGGGATAGGCGTTGTCACCCGCGGTGAAGATGGTGCCGGCGATCCCGTCCAGCAGATCCGCGGTGGCCTCGTCACCGACCGAGCCACAGGCCGCGATGTCCCCGGCGCCCACCAGGACGCCCGCGGTGGCGGGCGGCGGAGTGCCGGGTCCGGAGGAATCGCTGGTACAGGCAACCATCGCACCCAGCGACGCCAGCCACACCAGCGGGAACAGTCGCGGGGAAAGGGCTCGAGGGCGGGACATGGCACCATCTCAGGAAGATACGTGCCGCTTGTGAGGCACGATGGCGCCCCCGCGACCAGAGCGGCCACCGGGCGAGCCATGCCCTCAAGATACCGGGTGAGCCTGGCGTTGGCAGTCCAGGCGGCTCAGCCCCGGGCGGCGCGGATGAGCGCATCCCGGAGCGACAGCAGCAGCGCGTCGGTGTAGCGCCACCCTTCTTCCGAGATGTCCACCGCCTGGTGCACCCGGCGGCGGCACTCGATGAACAACGCGGTGCGGGCGCCGGTCGCCGTCACCGGCACCTTGCCGGTGCGGCGGAAGCGGTCCCGTGCCGAGTTGCCGAACCGCATGACCACGCCGTTGTGCCCGAACGCCGAGTAGGCGTTGAAGGTGTAGGCCAGCCGGGCGACGGCGTGCTGGTCGCGGGTGCCGACCGGCACCTGGTCGGGGGTGAGTGCCCGGCTGGGCACGAACTCCGGCTCGGCCACCACTCGCTCCCCCACCAGCGCGTCAATCACCGTCTCGGCGGCGTGAGCGATCTCGTCGTCGTCGTTGCCGACGAGGAAGGCGAGCTGGACCAGATCGGTGGGGTCAGGCGAGGTCATGAGCGCTCCGGCGCCGGCGCCCCAGCTAGCAGGCGCCGCCCTGCGCCCCGGCGATCTGCGCGGTCACCTCACAGGACTCGGCACCCTGGCCCGCGCTGTTCTGGGCCGTGACAACGAAGTAGTACAACGTATTCGGATCGAGTCCCGGCGGGTGGTCGAAGGAGAGCTGCAGGTTTCCGTGCGACATATTGCCCTGCAACGTGCCGACGTTGAGACGGGTCACACCCGATTGCGACGCCATGTAGACGTTGTAACCGACCGCCTCCGGCACGGCAGCCCAGTCCAGCTGCACCTCACCGTTGTTCACGACCGCCGTGACCTGCTGTACCACCCCGGGGACATTGGCGGAGGAGCCATCGTCGCTCCCGCTGCTACAGGCAGCAACGACGAGGAACGCCAAGGGGAATGAGCGGGGCATAAGACCTCCAGCGTATGAGAATGGTCCTCGCATGGTGCAGCGGGCCGAGGTTCCTGTCAACGGCGGAAAACCGCCCACCCTTCTCACCCACGAGCGCTCAGGCGCCGGCGTCCCAGGCGGTGGGGTGAAGCCGCCCGATCGGCCCCGAATAGGCCCGCTCGACCTTCGCGATCCTGAGCTCGTAGTGTTCGTACCACTGCTTCACCCCGGTTTCCTGGGCCACGATGTGGTCGGCGTGATCCTTCCAGGCCCGGATCGCCTCTGGGCTCTCCCAGTACGACACCGTGATCCCGAACCCATCGCTGCCCCGGGTGCTCTCGATGCCGAGGTAGCCGGGCTGCGTCGCCGCCAGTGCGGCCATCCGCTCGGCCATGGCGCCGTAGCCGGCTGCGTCGCCGGGGGTGCGGCGGGAGGCGAAGATCACGGCGTAGTAGGGTGTCGGAAAGGTCGAGGCAAAGGCTGGGTCGGTGGCCATCAGGGCTCCGGGAGCGGGTGGTCGGAGCAAAGTTCCACCGCCCACGGGATGAGTCAAGAGAAGGCGAAGGAACCGATCCACCGCCCAGCCGGCGAGAAGAACGGCCCGCGACACCAGCCGGCAAGACCAAGACCCCCGCCCTTCCACGGCGCGGGGGTCCTGTCCTCCAGTGCGGGTGGGATCAGCTGGGCGGATAGAGCGCGATCATGTCGAAGGTGTCCTCGGCCCCGCCGCAGGTCGGGTGGCCGAACCCGCTGGCGCTGGACATGTGGCCGTTGATATCCACGGTCACGTCGTAGAGGATGTCATCGGTCCCGGCATCCACGCCCCCGGGCAGGAAATCGAGATTGAGGGCATCGCGCACCCGCCAGGCGATGTTGTGGTCGGCGCAGGAGGTATCGCCGCTCACCCCCACCGCGCCGATCACATTGCCCGCGGCGTCGTACAGGGCGAGCCCGCCGCCGAACACGTTGACCCCTCCTGGCTTCTTGCCGACCATGAAATCACCGGTGGTGCCGTACTCGGCCTGGTTGCCGCCGTAGACCACATCGGTGCTCACGGGGTTGCTCTCCTGCAGGCCGAAGAGGCTGCCGCCGGGCTGAACCGCGCTGAACAGATTGGCGGTGGAGAGGGCGAAGATATCCAGGCTGAACGAATTGGCGGTGTTGGCCTTCTGGGCCGAGATGGCCCGGCTGCCGAGCCACTGATCGCCTACCCCGGTGCCGCTATGGACCACGGCGACCACCACCCCGGCGCGATCCACGACCGTCGCCCACATGGGGAAGTCGAGGCCGCCGTTGGTGGAGGAGACGGCGGTGGCGAGCGCCGTCTGCAGGCCCGCTTGTGAGACGATGGGGTTCGGAGTGAAGGTGGGAATCCCCGAGGTGACGTTGGTGATGTCGTCCCCGCAGGCGGCGAGGCCGAGTACCCCAATGCTGATCAGGAGGGGGGTACGCCTCCGGCTGAATCCAATGCTGCCGACCATGATACGCCTCCTTCACACAGCGCTGAGAGTGGGAGCCGGTTCGTGGCTGGTAGCGTCCGCTCCAGCCGGGCCGGGAGAGGTGCCTGAGGAATGGGACCGGGGGGGGCACGGGCGGAGCCCGCCGGACACGCCCGCCGGGGCGTGGGCGCAGCAGGTGTGAGGCGGCCTCTCGGGCGGCCGGTGCCGGCGCCGCGCTGGGGGTAGCAAGGAAGGCGAGAATGCGGGAAGGGCGGAACCCAGACCATCGGGCCCATCCTGGCCAGGGACGAAGAGACAAGCTGCGGCGCGGTACCGGCCGGGACAAGGCCCAGCGCCCGAGAACTATTTCTTCTTCAGACCGTCGCGCCAGGCGATGGCTTCGAGCTCGACCCGGACCGCGTCTATGACCGGGACGACCGGCCGAGCCTGGAACTCGAAGGCGGGGAAGGTGGAGCAGGCCTTGTGCACCGCCAGCGGATCGTCGCACTCCACCAGCATGTGCCCGCCCCACTCGCCCACCCGCACCACGAACAGCTCGATCTTGAAGTTGGACGGGGCGGTCCACTGGGTGAACACCTCCAGGATCCGCTTCTGGGCATTCTCGTACTCCGTCGGCGAGCCCTGCGGGCGCTCGAACCAGCTGATCATGTACTTCATCGGTCATCCTTTCTGAAGTAGACACCCAGACGGCAGATGCCGGGCGGCGGGCCCGGAGGCCGGGGGTAAGGTGGCGCGCGCCGGGCGCGGCGGTAAGACCGACAGCACCACCGAGTCGCGGTGCTCCCGTGAGCGCCGCCCATGGGCGGCGGGCCGTATGGCGGACTGCCCCCCTGAGGCCCAGATTACGCCACCTCTCGCCCCCCCATGGATTCCATGCCCCCAGCTCCACCCGGCCTGACCAGCGCCCTCCAGGACCGCTACCGCATCGAGCGCGAGCTGGGCCAGGGCGGCATGGCGACGGTCTACCTCGCCGAGGATCTCAAGCACCACCGCAAGGTGGCGCTCAAGGTGCTCAGGCCGGAGCTGGCCGCCACGCTCGGGCCCGAGCGCTTCTCGCGGGAGATCGAAGTCGCCGCCCGGCTGGTGCATCCCCACATCCTCGGCTTGATCGATTCGGGGGACGTAGACGGCTTCTTCTATTATGTGATGCCCTACGTCGAGGGCGAGACCCTGCGCGACCGGCTCGCCCGGAGCGGCGAGCTGCCGGTGCACGACGCGGTGCGGCTCCTGGGCGAGGTGGCCGAGGCGCTGGCGGTGGCGCACAAGGACGGGGTGGTGCATCGCGACATCAAGCCGGAGAACATCCTGCTCTCCGGCCGGCACGCGATGGTCATGGACTTCGGCGTGGCCAAGGCGGTGAGCGAGGCGTCCGGCCGGCAGCAGCTCACCACCGCGGGAGTGGCGCTGGGTACCCCCGCCTACATGGCGCCGGAGCAGGCCTCCGCCGATCCCCAGATGGACGGCCGGGTGGACATCTACGCCATGGGCGTGCTGGGCTACGAGATGCTCACCGGCCACCCCCCGTTCCACGGACTCAATCCGCAGCAGACCCTCGCGGCGCATGTCACCCAGGCGCCGACGCCGGTGGGGCAGCAGCGTGCCGGCCTGTCACCGGCGCTCGAAGCGGTGGTCATGAAGTGCCTGGCCAAGCGGGCGGCCGACCGCTTCCAGTCGGCCGATGAGCTGGTGGCGGCGCTGGAGCCGCTGGCTACACCCAGCGGCGGGATGACACCGACGCATACCATGCCGACCAGCGCCGTGGCGGCGCCACGCGAGATGCCGCGGTGGGTGCGGGGCGCCGTCGGTGGTGTGGTGGTGCTCGCGGCGGGAGCCGCCGCAGTGGTGATCTTCAATCGCCCTCCGGCGACCGCGGCGCTGGAGCAGCCGCTCCAGCTCACCCGGAGCGCCGGCGTGCAGGAGTCGCCCTACATCACCGCCGACGGCAAGGGCGTCGCCTACCGCATCCTCGCTCCCGAGGACACAGCCAGCAGGGTCGAGTTGCGGCGGGGCAGCGATGGTAGCGCGGTCACGCTGGCCAGTGCCGGCAAACCGCTAGGCTGGTCCCCCGACGGCGACAGGCAGCTGATCGCCACCCGGCGCGGGCTGGAAACCGTCCCCGCACTCGGCGGCGCCGGCACCCTGCTCGTTCCCGGAGCCCGGCACGGCGCCTGGGCGCCGGACGGACAGCGCCTGGTCTATGTCCGGGGCGACTCACTCCTGCTCCGCACCGCCGATGGCCAGACCACCCCGCTCGCGCGGACGTCCGACCCGCATTCGCTGGCCTGGTCGCCGGACGGACGCTGGATCGTCTATGTCAGCGGCAATCCCCAGTACCTGGACACCTGGAACATCGCCGTCTCGTCGCTGTGGCTGGTGCCGGCGGCCGGCGGGGAGCCGATCCGGCTCACCACCGGGGAAGCGCTGGACCTGAGTCCCGTCTGGGCGCCCGACAGCCGCCGGCTGCTCTTCGTCTCCGGCCGTGGCGGAACCCGGGACATCTATCAGCTCAATCTCGACTCCCGCGGGAAGCCCCGGGGACCGCCGGTGCAGGTGACGGTGGGGCTCAACGCCTCACAGATCTCCCTCTCCCCCGATGGCGAGCAGCTGGCTTACTCAGTAGTCACCAATCGCAGCAACGTCTGGCGGGTGAAGCAGCCCGCCACCGGATGGGTGTCGAGCCGCTCGGCGGAGCTGGTCACCGCCGACCAGGAGGGCATCGAGTGCTTCTGGATCTCCCACGACGGGCAGTGGCTGGTGTTCGACTCCGACCGCGCGGGAGTCCAGCAGATCTTTCGCCGGCGCCTGGCCGGTGGGGAGGTGCAGCAGATCACCCGGGGTACTTCGCCGGCCTTCTACCCCGCGCTCTCGCCTGACGGCAGGGAGGTCGCCTACCACGCCATTGCCGACGGCCGCAGGCGGATCTTCGTGGCCTCGAGCGAGGGGGGCGACCAGCCGGTGCAGGTCTCGGCGGACACCGCCCGGGACGAACTCCAGCCCAGCTGGTCTCCCGATGGCAGGCGGCTGGTGTGGCTGGTGAGCAGCACCGCGAGGGGCGCGGTGCAGGCCGCCCGGTCGGCCACGGGATGGGGGGTGCCGAGCGAGGTGATCCGCCCGGGAATGATGGTGCTGCCGCGGTGGAGCGACCGCGCCACGCTGATCGCGATCGACACCGTGCGCGCCCGCGTGGTGCTGGTCAGCGCCGACAGCGGCGCGGCTCCCCCGCGGGTGCTGATGGAGCACCTGCCGGCGGTCCCGGAGGGCGCAGCAACGGTGGTCTCTTCAGACTACCGCACCATGTATTTCCACACCCGGGACGCGCTCTGGCTCCTCCCCCTGAGCGGCGGGGCGCCGCGTGAGGTGGTCCGATTCGACGATCCGCTGCACCCCCACGCCACCTTCCGGAGCGTGGGTGGGCAGGGCGGATACCTGTACTTCACCCTGCAGAACCCGCAGAGCAACATCTGGATGGCCCGGGTGACGGGGCTCGAGCGATGAGCGAGGCCGCCTCCCGCCTCTCCGCGGCCCTCGCCGACCGCTACCGCCTCGAGCGCGAGCTGGGCCAGGGAGGCATGGCCACGGTGTACCTGGCCGAAGACCTGCGGCACCACCGCAAGGTGGCGGTGAAGGTCCTGCGGCCCGAGCTGGCCGCCGTACTCGGCGCCGAGCGGTTCGTGGCCGAGATCAAGGTCACCGCCAACCTGCAGCACCCCAACCTGCTGCCGCTGTTCGATTCCGGAGCAGCCGACGGCTTCCTGTATTACGTCATGCCGTATGTGGAAGGCGAGACCCTGCGCGCCCGGCTGGAGCGCGAGCGACAACTGCCGGTGGACGACGTTACGCGCCTGGTCACTCTGCTCGCCAATGCGTTGGACTACGCCCATGCCCAAGGCGTCATCCATCGCGATCTCAAGCCCGAGAACATCCTGCTGCAGGCGGGGCAACCGATCATCGCCGACTTCGGGATTGCGCTGGCGGTGGCCCAGGCCGGCGGCTCCCGCGTCACCGAAACCGGGCTCTCGCTCGGCACGCCGCACTACATGAGCCCGGAGCAGGGGTCGGGTGAGCGCACCCTCGATGCGAAGTCCGACCAGTACGCATTGGCCGCGGTGACGTACGAAATGCTCTCCGGCGAACCGCCCCACACCGGTCCCACCGCCCAGGCCATCATCGCCCGGCTGATGAGCGAGACGCCGCGGAGCCTCCGCGCCACTCGACCCGCGGTGTCGCCGGGTGTCGATGCGGCGGTCCAGCGGGCGCTGTCGAAGACGCCGGCCGATCGCTTCGCGACCTGCGGCGCCTTTGCAACGGCGCTGGTGGCTGGTGGCTCCGCACCGGCGTCGGGCTCCGTGGCCTCCCGCCTCACGCTGGCCCGGATCGCAGCCGGGATCGCCGTGGTCGTGGTAGTCCTGGGCGTGGTCGGTTTCGGGATCTACCAGCGCGGGGGTTCCCGGACGCTGGATTCCATCGCGGTGCTTCCGTTCGACATTCGGACCACCGATCCGGACGGCGACTACATCTCCGATGGGATCACCCAGAGCATCAGCAACAGCCTCACTGGGCTGCCCGGCCTGAGGGTCATACCGGTGAGCGTGGGACGCGAGTACAAGGGGAAGGGGATGACCTCGCAGCAGGTCGGCGAGAAGCTGGGGGTGGCCGCCATCCTGACGGGTCGGGTCACGCATCGGGGCGACTCGCTGGGCGTTGATGTCGAGCTTGCCGACATCCGCGAGGGGAGGCTGATCTGGGGTGAGCGATTCGATCGCCCGCTGGCCGACCTGCTGACCATCCAGGGCCAGATTGCCACCGGGGTGTCGCAGCGGCTCACGTCGCGCTCCGGCGACGATCAACAGCGACTCCGTCGCGGCTCGACCGACAATCCCCAGGCCTACCAGTTCTACCTCAAGGGCATGTATTTCACCGCCAAGTTCACCAGTGATGGGTTCGACCGGGGGCGCGCCTTCTTCCAGCAGGCGCTCGCCATCGACTCGAACTACGCCCTGGCCTGGGATGGGCTGGCGTGGAACTATATCACCGCCGGTGACTGGTTCATCCCGCCCAGGGAGGCTGGACCGCAGGCCAGAGCGGCGGCCGGAAGGGCGCTGGCGATTGACTCGACGCTTGCCACGGCACACCTGGCCCTGGCCCTGGTGGCCCACTGGTACGACTGGGATTGGCCCGCGGCGGAGCGTGGATTCTCCCGCGCCATCGCGATGGACCCCGCCAATGCCAGGCCCCGCGACTACCACGCCTGGTTCCTGGTCTCCATGGGACGCTACGACGAAGCGGTCGCTGAGGCCGAGCGGGCTCAGCAGCTCGATCCAGTATCGGTCGAAGCGAGCCAGGTCCTCGGCATGGTGCTGGTCCTGGCGCACCGGTACGAGCAGGCCATCACCCAGCTCCGCGCGGCCCTCGACCTCGACCCGAGCTATTTCTACGCCGAGGACTTCCTGGGGCGCGCCTATGAGCAGACCAACCGGATGGCGGAGGCCATCGCGGCGTATCAGAGGGCGGTGGACCTCGACCGGGACAACGCCGAGAACTGGTCCAATCTCGGGCATGCGTACGCGGTGTCGGGCAGCCCGGCGAAGGCCCGGCAGATCATTGCCGACCTGAAGGCGACGGCCACTCGTCGCTACGTCGGGCCGTACAATGTGGCGCTCATTTACGCCGGCCTGGGCGACAGGGATCAGGCCTTTGCGTGGCTCCAGCGGGCCTGCGACGATGGCCAGGCATTGCCGATCCTCTACATGGGCAACGACGCGCGCTGGGACCGGCTGCGCGCCGACCCGCGCTACGCCGATGTCGCCCGCTGTCTCCGGCTCCCGGCGCCCCGGGGCGTGGCGGGGAAGCCGTGAGGACCAGGGAGCTCAGGTGACCGCCAGCCATGCCGGTGGCCAGATCTGTCCCTGGGACGGGGGCAGCATCTGGATCGGCCGAGCGGCGGCGGTGAACGCTGTCCACGCCCACCATGCGGTGCAGGTGGCGCTGGCGCTGGAGGGGCAGTTCCGGTTCCAGAGCCCGGCGGACGACGTGTGGCTCGACTGCGCCGGGGCGGTGATCACCTCCAACAAACCGCACGCCTTCGACGGCCGGGGTGCGGCGCTGCTGGCGCACATCTTCGTCGAGCCCGAGTCGCCGCCGGGCCGGGTGCTGCTCCAGCTCTTCCCGGCGGAGCTCGGCATCTGCCTGATGACCGGGCCGCTGCAGGAGGCGGCGGCCCAGCGACTCTCGGCGAGCTACCGCGCCAGCCACAAGCCCGCCGACCTCGTAGCGACGGCGCGCGAGGTCATCCGGCTGCTGACCGACGGCGTGGACGTGCCGAGCCCGGCGGACCCCCGCATTCTCAAGGTGCTCGAGTACCTCCGCGGCAACCTGAACGAGGCGGTGTCCCTCACGAGCGCCGCCGCCCAGGTCCATCTCTCTCCCAGCCGGTTCCGGCACCTGTTTGTGGAGCAGGTGGGGCTGGCCTTCCGCCCGTATGTGCTCTGGCTCCGGCTCAACCGGGCGGTGGAGGCGTTTGCGGCGGGGGAATCGCTCACCACCGCGGCCTACCAGGCGGGCTTCGCCGATTCCGCCCACCTGAGCCGCACCTTCCGCCGGATGTACGGGATGGCCCCGGGGGGCCTCCGGCTGGATTAGCCACGTCGTTCAAGCTGTCCGGCAGACTGTGCGATGAGGTACGTGGAGAGGCGGGGCGTTGCCGAGGTAGCTCCGAGCCGCTGAGCTAGTCCACCTCGCTGGGGAAGGGGCTCCCGGCGATGGGTGTACCATCGAGGGTGATGGCGATCAAGTCATCGCCATCCTTATTCGGCGTATAGGACGCCGTGTAGCTGCCGTCGCCGTTGTCGCTGGCGGTCAGCGGACCGGCCCGGTTCTTTCCGGTCACCGTGATCACGACGGTGTGCCCCCCGGTCGTGAGGTCGTTGCCGGATTGGTCTCTGGTCTGAACGGTGATGACGGTCGCGACCTTGGTCTTTCCCTGAGCGGGAACGCTCGCGGTGCTCTGACTGGCGCTGGCGGGGCCGGGAGTCAGGTTGATCGTCGCGGTGGTCGCCGAAGGCACCCCCGAGGAGATGCTCAAGCTGTAGTTGCCCACCGTGCCGGTCAGCGAGAGGTCACTGAAGGTCGCGATCCCGAGCAGATCGGTGCTGACTGTCGCCTGCCCTCCCAACGTGCTGCTTCCCGACGCCACCGCCGCGCTGACACTGACCCCGATTACCGGGAGGCCACTCTGGTCCAGGACCAGTACGGCAGGCTGTACCGGAAATGCCGCACCGTTGGCGCTCGTGGCCGAAGGCTGAACCAGGATGCTGACGGTCTGGACGGCGCCGGGTAGAACGTCGATGGGACTCGAGGTGACCGAGGCCAGACCGGAGGCGCTGAAACCAAGGGTCCTGAGACCCGGAGCGCCCGAGATCGAGAGATCGGTGAACGCGGCCACCCCGGCGCCGTTCGTCGTCGCCGTCAGGGTGCCCTGGAGGGTTGGATTCCCCGAGGCCAGCGTCACACTGCAGACAATTCCGGCCTGGCCGACCGGACTACCCACCGCATCGAGAAGCTGCAGGACCGGCTGCGTTGACAAACGCTGGCCGCTCGATGCCGTGCTTGAGGGTTGAATAGTCAACGCGAGCTGTGTCGCCGGCGGGCCGGAGAGGACGATGCCGTTGGACGTCGCTCCCACGAGCCCTGGGGAGGTGAAGAGCAAGGCGTAGGTCGCGGCCGGTCCGGTCAGCGTCAGGCCGGAGAAGGTGGCGCTTCCGCCCGTGCCGGTCGTGGCGGTGGCGGAAGTGAGGCTGGCGCCGGGGGGGCTTCCGGCAATGGTCGCCGTGATGACGACGCCGCTTCCGCCCACGTCATTGCCGTAGGCATCCTGCAGCTGCACGGTGGGGGGGTGCCCCAGCGGGACGCCACTGGCGCCGGTGGATGACGGCTGGCTGGCGATCACCAGCCGGCTCACCGGCCCGGCGGCCGCGCTCGCGGTGAATCGGACCGGGCTCCCGCTGAGCGTCCCGCTGGTGCCGGACGCCGAGGCGGTCAGGGTATTGGTCCCGACCTGGGTCCCCAGCGTCCAGAGGGTTACCGTCGCGCTGCCATTCGCATCGGTCGAGGCGATGGCGGGCACCACGCTTCCGCCGCCACCGGTCACCGCGAAGTTCACCAGCACACCCGCAACCGGCTGGCCCTGGGCATCGCTGACGAGCACCGACGGCGCCGGGCTCACCGCACTGCCGACCGTGCCGCTCAATTGGATAGGAGAGCTTGCCGAGATTGTCGCGGCCTGCGCGGGGCTGCTGGTGGCCATGAAGGTGGCGGTGAATCCGCTGCTGGCGGGGATCACGATGTTGATTCCGGCCACCGGCCCGAGGGTCCAGGTCGCCGAGGCGCTGCCGGTGGCATCGGTGGTGGTAGTCGCGGAGGTGATCGTGCCACCGCCGGTGGCGACCGGCCACGCCACCGACCGCCCCGCCAGGCCGTTGCCCATCGCATCGACCAGACGGACCACCAGCGGAGTGGACAGTTGCTCACCGGGCAGTCCGCTCTGGCCGTTCCCCGACACCGCCTGGAGGCTCGCCGGTGGACCCGGATTCCCGGTGTGGAGAAAGACCACCGGAGAACCCTTGAGACCGGGAATGGTGACGATGGTTTGCTGTTCGCCGGGAAGGGCGCCGAGTGTCCGTTGCGTCGTTATCTGCCCATTGGTGCCGCTGACGCCGCTGCCGGGGCTCACGCTGCCACCCCCGACCGCGCTCCACGTCGCCGCGACACCGCTGACCGCGTTGCCGTAGCGATCGGTCACGGTGGCCACGAGGGGTGCTGTCAAACCGGCACCCACGACGCCGGCCTGAGCGTCGCCGGAGATGGCGAAGAGGGTGTCCGGCGCGGCGCGGATGGCCGCGGCGTGGAAGTCGACGCCGAGCTCCCGGCCGGACACGGGGACCACGGCGCGGATGCTCTGCGGACCTGCCACGGTGCCCAGCACCCAGCGTACCGCGGCCCGTCCGTCGGCATTGGTGCGGGCGGTGTCGGGGATGATGCGCGCCCCGGTATTGCTCCGCTGTTCGAGGAAGTGGACCGCCTGGTTCCGGATGGGGCGGTCGCCCAGATCGGTAATGCGGACCACCAGCGAGTCCCGCAGCACTCGGCCGACGGTATCCGCCTGGCCGTCGCCGGCCAGAATCACCAGGGTAGCGGGTACCCGATCCTCGGGAAGGATCAGGCTGTCTCCGGCACAGGCGACGACCGCAAGCAGACCGAGCATCATGGAAGATGCCCGACCCAAACGGTGCTGCCGACCCAGTGTCGCCGCTCTCACTGCCGCCATGCCCGTTCCCTCCCCTGCACCTTCCATAGATGATATGTCACGGTGTTCCCGTCCCGGCAAGTCTCAAAGATCGGCCTCCAGACCGGTTCTCGGCCATCGTCCGAGGGGACCAAAATCGGGCTAGATCGAAGGAGGGGGGGGACCCGAGCGGGCTCCGGCTGGATAGCCGTTTCGTTCAAGCTCCTCCCCGGGGCCGGGCGGTATACTCGCTTCGTCAACACGGCAGTCCAACCCGAACGCGAGGAGTCCATCATGTCCGCCCAGCTGAATACCTGCACCTGCGCTTCCTGTCCCGGCTCGTCCTGCACCTGCGGCTGCCAGACGCCCGAGAAGGTGCTGCGGAAGGGCTGCCAGTGCGGTCCGACCTGTACCTGCGGCCCGAACTGCAGCTGCGCGGCCTGAGCGACGGGGGCGGGGGCGGGGGCGGGGGCGGGGGCGAATCCGCAGTCCCCTAGCAGGGGACAGGGGAGGGTGCGCGGCCTCTCGTCGGCCGGTTGGCCGCAAGGGATAGGTGGGATCGCTTAGCGGCTGCACCGGCCGACTCGCTGCGCGCACCCTCCTCCTGTCTTCTCTTGCCCACTTGGGGGATGGCTTAGCGGCTGCACCGGCCGACTCGCTGCGCGCACCCTCCTCCTGTCTTTCTGTCCCATCTGGGGGAGCGCTTAGCGGCTGCACGTTCTACAGCACACCGGCACCCGCAGTCCGCTGACCACGGCTGATGGGGTGCACCCCGAGGCGGTCGCCCCCAGGGTAGACACCTCGGCAGGACCTGGCGGGAACGAACGCGGCAGCCAACCCGGGTGAACGGAGAGGCTGCCGTTTGGCTCTTGGGTGGGAGGCTCCTAGCCGGTTTTCCCCTGCGGCGGTGCCGCCGGACCCGGCACCCGGATCTCGGGCGGGCAGAGATCACCGGGCAGCGCGATGTCGGCCGGCGGCAGTTCATGGCCGAAGTACTTCCGCTGGAACCACAGCGACACGTGCACCAGGCCCAGCAGCACCGGCACCTCGACCAGCGGCCCGATGACCGCGGCGAAGGCCACTCCCGAGCCGATCCCGAAGACCGCGATGGCCACGGCGATGGCGAGTTCGAAGTTGTTGCTCGCGGCGGTGAAGCTGAGCGTGGTGGTCTTGGCGTAGTCCGCCCCGACCCGGTGGCCAAGGTAAAAGCTGACCAGGAACATGACCACGAAGTAGATGACCAGCGGGAGGGCGATCCTGAGCACGTCCAGCGGCAGCTGCACGATCAGCTCCCCCTTGAGCGCGAACATCACCAGGATGGTGAACAGCAGCGCCGTGAGGGTGAGCGGGCTGATGCGGGGAATGAACGCCCGCTCGTACCATTCCCGCCCCTTCGCCTTTAGCAGCACAAACCGGGTCAGCATCCCGGCGGCGAAGGGGATGCCGAGGTAGATGGCGACACTCTCGAAGATCTGGCCCATCGACACCGCCACGATGCTGCCCTCGAGGCCGAACCAGGTGGGCAGGACGGTGATGAACACCCAGGCGTAGGCGCCGTAGAACAGCACCTGGAAGACTGAGTTGAACGCCACCAGGCCGGCGGCGTATTCGGTGTCTCCCCTGGCCAGCTCGTTCCAGACGATCACCATGGCGATGCACCGGGCCAGGCCGATCATGATCAACCCGACCATGTACTCGGGATAGTCCCGCAGGAACAGCACCGCCAGGGCGAACATCAGGATCGGCCCGATGACCCAGTTCTGCAGCAGCGACAGCCCGAGCACCCGCCAGTTGCGAAAGACGTCGCCCAGCTCCTCGTAGCGGACCTTGGCGAGCGGCGGGTACATCATGAGGATCAGCCCGATCGCGATCGGGATATTGGTGGTGCCCACCTGGAACCGGTTGATGAACCCCTCCACCCCCGGGACGCTGTAGCCGAGCCCGACCCCGATCGCCATGGCGAGGAAGATCCACAGCGTCAGGTAGCGATCCAGAAAGGAGAGGCGGCGGGAGACGGATTCGGCCATGGGAACGCTCCAGAACGAGTACTTCGCTGCAGCGAGGGGTGCGGCGCCCAAGAATATCCACACTCGCGGGTGGCTACAATCACCCGGCCGCCCGCCTGGGCCGCCGCTCCCCCCGGCGGAGTACCGAGGGCCGCCGGGGGGCCGCCGGCGGGATTAGCCGTTTCGTTCAAGCCCCTCCCCGGGGCCGGGCGGTATACTCGCTTCGTCACCACGGCAGTTCAACCCGAACGCGAGGAGTCCATCATGTCCGCCCGAGCGGGGAAAGGGGAGGGTGCGCGGCCTCTCGTCGGCCGGTTGGCCGCAAGGGATAGGTGAGATCGCTTAGCGGCTGCACCGGCCGACTCGCTGCGCGCACCCTCCTCCTGTCTTTCTGTCCCATCTGGGGGAGCGCTTAGCGGCTGCACCGGCCGACCGTCCTACCCCGCGCAGTCCAGCACCCGCAGTCCGCTCACCACGGCTGATGGGGTGCAACCCGAGGCGGTCGCCACCATGGTGGACACTTCGGCAGTACCTGGCAGACTCACGAATCGCTGCACCGAGGGTCCTCCGCCGGGAACGGCGACCCGGTCCAGCCCACCATTCCCGGAAGGAGTCCTATGCGTCCGCGTGCAAGCATTCTCATGGTTGGCATGGTGGCCCTGCTTGGCTGCTACCATGCGACGATTGATACCGGTGTCGCACCGTCGGAGAAGGTGATCGAGAAGCGCTGGGCTTCCGGCTGGATCTTCGGCCTGGTGCCGCCGTCCACGACGGCGACGGCGGCCCAGTGCCCGTCCGGGGTCTCGAAGGTCGAGACCAAGCTGAGTTTCCTGAACGGGCTGGTCAGCTTCGTGACGATGAGCATCTATACGCCGATGGCGGTCCGGGTGACGTGCGCGGAGGGGGCGGCGGCGCCACAGGCGGCGCTGATGGTCCCGGACTCTGCTTCTACCGAGACGTGGCAGGCCAGGATTCAGGAGGCGGCGGTACAGGCGGCGGAGTCGGGTGAGCCGGCGTACCTGGAGGTGGTGCGGTAAGGTTCAGGTGTGCTCGGCGTTGGCCGACAGGGAGCGCCAGCTGACGCCGCCGGAGATCAGGACCGGGGCGGGCTCGACCTGCGAGAAGAAACCGGTTCCCAGCTTGCCGTCGGTTGCAGAACCCCAGCACCACCCCTCCTGGCTGTTGGTCACTCCGCAGGCATGACCCTGGCCTACGGTGAGCTGGGCAAACACAAGATTGCCCACGATCGGCCGCGGTGGTGATGGCACTAGGGAATCCACCGACCCGATGCCCAGTTGGCCCGCCGCATTCCAGCCCCAGCAGTGCACCGCTCCCGCCGCGGTGAGGGCACAGGTATGCGCATATCCTCCCCCGAGCGCAGCCGCCTGTCCGAGGCCATGGACGGTGTCCGCGACGGGGTTGAACAGCGTGTCGGCGGCCCCGCGCCCCAGTTGCCCGAAGCCGTTGATCCCCCAGCACCAGGCCTGCCCGGCCACGCTCACGGCGCAGGAGTGCTCGAACCCGGTCCAGGCGGACACGACGGGCGGCAGGCCGGCAACCCGAGCCGGGGTGTCAACCGCCCGGCAGGACACCCCGCACAGCCGGTCGGTGGATGTCCCGATCTGCCCGAAGCTGTTGAATCCCCAGCAATAGACCTCCGCGGCGGCGGTCGTCGCGCAGCTGTGGCTCCCGGCGACACTGATCGTGGTGAATCGCAGGGCGGGATCAACCGGCGTGGGAGTCAGCGCGATGGCGTAGGCCGGGTCGCCGACTTGTCCCACGAAGCTGTTGCCCCAGCAGTATGCCCGCCCGCTGACCGTCAGCGCGCAGGTGTGCTGGTCCCCGGCCGCGATCGCGACGAACAACCCGTCCACATGGGTGGCGATGCGGATCGAGTCGAGCAGTCCCTCCACGTTGGCGACCACCAGCACGGAGCCACCGGCCAGGGCCCGGATCATCCCGTCCTGATCCACCGAGCCGCTGCCCGAGCCGCCCCACTGGAGCGGCCGCCCGGTAAGGACTGCGCCGGTGGAATCGGTGACGACCGCCGTGACCTGAACCGAGTCTGAGACGATGATCGTCGCGGGTCTTGGCGTGATGGCCACCCCCGCCGCTCGCGGGAGCAGGCGCAGGGCGACCGTGTCTGCCACTGCTGTGCCCGAATCCGAAGTGGCGATGACACGCACCATCCCGGGTCGCACGGGGGTGACGGCGCCGGCAGGCGACACCACCGCCCGGGTCGTGTCGGTCGTGGTTCAGGCGACGGGCCAGTCGCGGAGGATGGTGTCGGAGACTTCCCGGACGACCGCATCGACCTGCAGGACTCCGCCCAGGATGAGACTGTCCTGGGCGACCGAGACAGCGAGGGAGCCGACCTCGACCACGTCCTCGGGCGGCGCAGAGCTGTCACTGCCACCACAGGCACTGACGACCAGCCAGCCCAGGAGGACGAGAGGGGTGAGGTGGCGCCTCACAGGCACTCCAATCATCTATTGCACCAGGAGAAGGTAAGGCCCGGTTCCCTGACTCGTCGGGTTGCTGGTGACCCGGGCGGTACAGGTCCCGCCGGCACTCAATACGACGGTGGGAGTGGAGGCCGGGTCCGAATCGCTGGTCTCCGCCGTGGCGAGAATTGCGCCGGTGCCGGGATCGAGCAGCTGGACCATGGCAGTACCGGTGAGCCAGTCCGCCGGGCCTCCCGCACCCGCGGTGATCGTCCCGGTGAGGCTCTGGCCGGCGCTGCAGGCAAAGGTGAAGTCGTCCAGATCGCCCGCCTGATCAATCGACTCACCGGAGATCGCCGCGCCGAGGGTGAGGACAGCGGAGACGGTCTCCGGGGCCGGATTGTAGGAACGGAGCCAGAGACTGTACGGGTCGGTCATGGTGTAGGCAGTCGACGCAACGGGGCCTCCTCCCCGCTGTTCCAGCACCCGAAGCCGAACCTCTCCGCTGGCGGGCACCGCGAATCGCCAGCTGCCGGTGGCATCGCCAACCTGCCGCGGGACGCTATCGCCGGTGTGCCAGGTTTCCACTCGGCGAGCACCGCTGGCTGGGTGATCGATGAAGGCCTGCGCATGAGGTGCCCGGCGGCGCCGCCAGCACGAATTCATCCATGTCGGAGAGGAAGTCGGTGGACTCGGCGGTCACCGAGTCGCCGATGGCGACGGCCTGTGGTGCGGTCTCAGGCGACCGTTGGCGACCGGATGAGCGCGAAGGTGTACTGCTGTCCGGCGGCCCCGCTGGCCTGGACGATGTAGGTCCCGCTCACCGGAAGGGTGAATCGGCCCGTGCCGAGCGGGATCGAGCGCCGTGAAGCCGCGGTACACGCCAACGGAATCATAGATGCCAGCCACGGGAGGTTGCGCCCCGACGGTCAGCATTTCGAGGTTGATCTGGTCGGCGTGCCGGTAGCCGAACCGAAAGTGGTCCACGTCCCCCGCGGTTTCGATGGTCCCCGTGACCGTGTCACCGACGGTGATCACCGATGGACCCGACTCCGGCGCCGCGGAGAGGCCGGTGCTCTGGAGAGTGTAGGGTGCACGATATGTCGGCGGAATACCAATGTGCGGTTCGATCACCCGGACCAGCAGTCCCGGGGCCAGCGCAGGCAGGAGATAGGAGCTGCAGGGAAAGGGCGCCGGATCGACGACGGCCGGACAGGGCGGGTTGGGCTGGTTCGGCTCGACCCACTCGAGCGTCAGGCTGCCCGGCACGCCGGCGGGCCGGCTCAGGCGGAGACTGACGGAATCCTCGAGACCGGGGCCGACCAGGAACTCGTCGATGTCGCCGGGAAAGTCGATCGCCTCCCCTGATACGCTGGCACCGGCCGAGATAGTGGCGGCCATAGCCTCCGGGGCACGATTGATCCGGTAGAGGAAGAGCCGGTAGGGGCCGCGGAGGAAGTTGTCGGCCGACTGCGATTCCACCCGCAGGTGGAGCAGCCCGGTGGCGGTGACCGTGAAGCGGCCGGTGGATCGGGGTCCGAGCAGCGCGTCACCGCCCGGCGACAGCACCTGGCGCCACGGCTCGACCGCCGTTCCGATCAGGTCGATGCTGGGGCTGCCGCCGGGCTGCTGCACCGCCAGGTTGTACTCATCGCCCGCCTGAACGGTGACCTCGAACTCGTCAATGTCTCCCACGAAGTCAATCGCTTCGGATTCCAGGGTGTCCCCGGCCACGAGGGTGACGGGACCGTTCTCGGGGCCGCGATTGACCGTGCGCAGCTGCACCTGGAACGGCAGCGGCACGGTCTCAGCGGAATCGTGATCCAGCGTGAAGCCCGAGACCGCCATCCGGTGTACGCCCCCCTGGGCGATAGGAATCCGCCACGTGTGACTGGCCTCCAGTTCTGGCGGGAGTCCGAGGGTCGTGCTGGCCAGCAGGGTCCGGGAGAGATCGCGGAGTTCCACCACGGCACCGCGGACTCCGGTGAGCTGGAGCCGCCGGCCGAACAGGACGATCTCGGTACCGGCGGAGAGGGTGATCGTGAACTCATCGACATCGGCGGAGTTTTCCAGCGCCTCACCGGTCACGGTGTCGCCGGGGGCCGCCGCGGCGGCGAGCGTCTCCGGGGCACGATTCACCGGATACACCCAGAATCGGGTGCGACCCCGGCCCTGCCGGTGCAGGAGCCCGATCCTTCGCGACTGTCCGGCGCCGATCGGGACGCGCGCGGTGCGGTGCCAGAGCAGATGGCCGGGCACCGGATCGGTGGCCGGCATAGTGTTGGTGATGGTGTTGTTGGGAACGGCGGTGTCCCACACCCCCAGGAGCGCCACCCCGGATTCATTCTGCACGAACACGGCGAACTCCACCGCCGAGTCGCTGTGCACGTCGTAATAGAGGAGCGTATCCCGGGAGAGGTCGGCGAGGACGGTGTCGCCCAGGGCGACCGGCACCGTGGGTACCGGTCTCGGCCCTCCGGAGGGGCCTGCCGAATCACCACATGCGGCGGCGAGGACGGCAACAAAGAGGATGGGAACGAACCGGTTGCGAGTCATGGCCATTCTCTCTGGACCGACGTGGTACCTACGGCCTCACACCTCCAAAGGTGCTGGTTGTGGGATAAACGGCAAGGTCGGCCCTCACTGGCGACCACTCCTTCGTCTCCGATTCGGGACACCCCGGTCTCCGAATCAGGACGGTTTCGGGGAGCGTTTGGGGTGGGCATCCGGATGCCGAATGGTGGGTGCCGAAGGCGCTGGGCGGGGCGGCGTATGCAAAGCTCGTTCTGCATATACAGCGGCCTCAGGTTCCTGATCCGGGACGCGCGATGGCTGCGACTGCATGTTTTCCAGCTGCGCCGCCACTCCAACCGGCAATTCCTTCCCTACCCGCGACCTTTCCGCGATTCTGGATCGCTGTTCCGATCACCGCTGGGGCTGATCCGGGCCGCGTTCTTCCAACATCAAGCAACGCTTTGACTTTTCCACCATGCGCCGGAGCGTTGCCGGGGCCGCCGATGGCTGTTCCGGTGCCCGCGATCGCTGATCCGCCACTGTGGATCGCCGATCCGTCATTGCCCGCGGCTCATCCCGCATTGGGGGAGCGGCGGTATTCATTTTTTCTTCGTGATCCTGCATATGCAGCGTGGGCGTCAGGCATTGTGAGGCGTGTTGCCGCGACCGCCAAGCAGCGTTCGGTGGTTTGGCATGCCCCCTGCGATAGGGTGTCCCCGGCCGAGTCGTGGTTGAGTGGGCGACGCGGTGCTGTCAGGCGGGGACACCGGCTTTGTCCGTCTCAACCGGCGGGGCCCAGACAGGAGACGTTGTATGCAGGACACGACGCGTTTGAAGGTGGTGACCGCGGTGAAGGTGCGGGATTTCCTGAGCGCCTATCCGATGGATCACCAGCCCGCCGAGGCGGTGGCGGCGCGCTTCGCGGATCGGGTGGATCGGGCGCAGGCCCTGCTCACCCAGCGGGACTCGGGTGAGGCGGCCTCGAAGGCGAGCACGGCTCGTCGCAGGGCGCTCAAGAAGGAGATGGTGACGGGGCCGCTTCGTCATGTGGGTCGGATCACCAAGGCGGTGACATCGGCCGAGCCGGGCAAGGTGAAGGCTCGCACCTATGTGGGCAAGCAGAGCCAGGAGGACTTCCAGGCGACGGCTCGGGCGATCTCACTGGATGTGGGTGCGGAGAAGGATCTGTATCTCCAGCATGGGCTGTCGGAGGAGAGCCTGGAGGACCTGAACGCGATGCTGGCGGAGTATGAGGCGGCGGGAGTGGAGGGCAACGCCGGCCGCCGGGCGGCCACCGGGGCGACGGCGGAACTCAAGGTGGTGACCCGTGACCTGATGCGGATGCTGCAGCAGCTGGACGGGATCATCATGTACCGGTATCGGGAGCAGCCGGAGGTGATCGGTGCGTGGAAGAGTGCGCGGAACATCGCGTGGCCGGTGGTGAAGCCGGAGGCGCCGGCGGGGGGTGGTGGGAAGGTGGCGTGAGTGGTTGTTGGGTGGTTGGTGCGGGACCAGGCGGCAGCTCACCGGGAGGGGGGCTGCCGTTTGGTGGTTTGGGGACTTGCCACATCGTGAGGCGGATGGACACGGCGACGAGGGGGCGGTCCGAAGCGTCGGACGGATACTGATGTCCGCAGGGCCGGCAGGGTCCCGCAGGATGTGGCCCGGCACATTGTCAGGGCGATCCCCTTGACGGCGGCGAGGATTGACAGATCTTGGCTAACTGCAGGGAGGCTGGCTCAGGCTGGGGCTCCTTTGCAGCCGAATAGCAAGTTATACGGGCGCTAACTGTCCTAGGGCATCCTATCCTTGCTGCGCGGACCTGGCTTCGCCAAGCTCTCTCGCGCATCTCCAGAGCCCGTGACTACCGCCTTAGACCTAGCCACCATCCCCTTTCTTGAGCCCCTACAGCAGTTCCTGCTTGGGCTAAGCGCAGAGGGGCGGATCTCGCTAGCCATTCTCCTTGGGGCATCGGGCGTCGCAGGCTATGTCCTCGGCAGGAGAGTCAACGACCAGGGTAGACCCTATCGGCTTTTTAGCGGGTGGCGCCCCACCGCCCCTTCTCAGAATGACGGAGAGATACGGGTCTCGCGCTTATTGACCACACATTTCGGCCCACCGGACTACCACCTCCTGAACCACGTCACAATCCCCATGGAGGATGGAACCACGCAAGTCGATCACATCCTCGTTTCGCGTTTCGGCGTGTTTGTAATCGAAACCAAGGATTTTACCGGATGGATCTTCGCGAACGCCGCTGATGCCACGTGGACCCAAGTGCGCTTCCGGCGGAAGTTCAAGTTCCAGAACCCGATCCGCCAGAACTTCCGGCATCTCCGGGCCGTTCAAGGCCTGCTCGCCTTTCTGCCACCTGAGTCCGTCAAGTCGGTTGTCGTGTTCTGTGGCGATGCTGAGTTCAAGACCACCATCCCCGATGGCATCTTGGATTCCGGCGCCCTGGTCGAGTACCTACGGCGTGAGAGAACTGAGGTCATGTCCCTCAACCGTCTTCAGTTCTGTGTGGGAAGGCTCGAGACAGGGCGACTCGCCCTCAGCCGGCGGACTGACATCGAGCACGTACAGGATCTCGCACGACGCTTCGGCGGTGGCGCCGTATAACAACCGCATGAAGTTGCCAGGGCGCGGCCAACGGTTCGTGTAGGGGCTGGCAACCACCTGTCGGCGTGCCCCATACTACAGTGAGACGCGCCGCGGCCCTGCAACTTATGCGGGGCGTTGGACGGCGGCCCCATGTTTATGGCCGACTCCTATCATTTCTTCCTAATGTGAGACTTGACTCCCGCTTGACTGCCCCGGAACAGACTCTGCCCAGACCCTTTGGGAGGGCATGATGGCGACCACGTTGATTGTCAAGTCACTCCGGTCATTCTGTCTCCTCTTCTCCATCTCCGCCGCCATCGCGTGCGGAGATGGGTCTGGACCGTCCGAGCCGTGCAGGCAGTTGCACGTCACCGTCTCCAGCGGACCCTCCCCACCGTTCTCCTGGATGCCCACCTACTGTTCGGTGGTGGGGCTCGCCGTGACGCATGCTTCCCAGCAAGTGGAGGTGAGAGACTGGGGGATCAGCTTCTATGAGAGGCGCTCGTCCTTCTTTTCTTGCCCCCCCTACTCCCCGGTTACATACGGTGTCATACCGGCGGAGGACCCGGGAGCATTCCTGCACTGCTTCTCGGAAACCGTGCCCCCTCGCTCGCTACAGCTGGGGTCACAGTACCGCGTACGAGTTACCACAATCATCAGAACAGGCTGGGACGACGACCAGGAGGATTATGCATATGCCTATCCCGTCAGCATCGGCGTTTTGTTCCCTGACGATGCCGTCTAACAACGGGATGGACCCGGCAGGGCACGGCGCGTCGATTCCGTGACAGATTGAGTTGTGCTCCTGTCGTGGAATCGGCCATGCCTGATTGCCACTGGCACTCTTACGTTCCGGGCTCCACATTCTACCGCGTTCGGCGCCCCCTAACGAGAGCCCGACGATGAACGTCGACCTGCTCACGCGCCCGCCGCTGACGACCCGCTCCGTGGATGAGGGCATCCTCTTCAAGGTGTACGAGCGGACCGTCGTCCCTCGAGCCCTCCGACTGCTGCCCGCGGGGCTCCAGCCCAATGCCATCACCATGGTGGGTCACTGCTGCGCGCTTCTCGGCGTGATTGCCGCGGCCGCTGCAGTCGCTGGCCGGCCGGCATTCTATCTCGTGAGTGCCGCGCTCTTCATGACATATCTATTCGCGGACATCCTCGACGGGATGCACGCTCGGGAAACGGGGCAGACCTCGCAGACGGGCGAGATGCTCGACCACGGACTCGACGCCATTGGGGCGATCTCCGCCCTGCTCGCCGTGGGGCTGGTCCTGCGGGTGGAAGGAGGCGTCCTGATCGCGCTGGCCTACACGGGAATGCTGTCCTTCGTTGCGGCGTACTGGGAACAGTACCGCACTGGTCTTCTGCTATGCCCGGCGGTGGGTCAGTCCGAGGCATTCACGTCGCTCACCGCTCTCGAAGTGAGCCTGTTCCTGTTCCATGAGCCGGCATGGCTCAAGTTCTCGTTCCGCTCGCCCACCGTCGGCACCATCCTCGCCGTGGTCGTGCTGCTGGGTTCCGCGGGCCCACTGCTCGGGACGGTGCGCCGCGTGGCGAAGCTCGGCATTCCGCCGGGACAGCTGGTGCGGTATTCGTTGGCCAGCCTCGCGCCGGTCGGCTACTTCATGGCGGGCGCGGTGCCATGGATTACCGGTGTGCTGATCGGCCTGTTGGCCGGGGATGTTGTGGTGCGGTCCATTCGCCTGCGCCGCAAGGGCCTGCTGGGCCCGCTGGTTACCTGGCCACATGCAGCCATGATGCTGCCGCTGGCGGCGGCCTTCCTACCGGGTGGGCCGCGCGATCCGACGGCACTGGCATGGTTAGGCGCTGTGATCCTGGCAGGCATGTACGCTGTCAGCGTCACACGGGGCCTCAGGGAATGTCATCGCGCGGCGGGGGCAACGGGACCGGCCGCACGTTCGGCCTGAGGAGAAGCGGACTGCGCGCCTTGGCACGACGCCGAGGTCCGTGATGTGCCAGCGTCGGATGTGAACGACCGGCTAATCTCGCTCGTGGCCGCCGGTACACAACTGTGGGTCCTCGGGCCGCGCACCGGACTCACCTCGCGGGGCTGGGCAGATTCACCCAGAACCCTGCCGTACCCTTGCCGCGCATCGCCTGTTGCGCATCGCTGGCCGTCATGTCGATTCCGTATCCGAAGAGCACCGGACCCGACGCACCTGGGGAGTTCATACAGGTGCGGGGGACGCCACTCGTGCTTCGTGACAGTCGCCGCGCGCGACTCGCCGCGGTGACGATTCTGCCGGTTCTCCATGTCGGCTGCTACTGGGTCACGACCCGGATCACCCTTTGGCGAGGTCCCGAGGCGCTCATTCGAACCGACACCATGTTCGACCGGCTGGTCCCTTACGTGCCGGAGAGCTGGCCGCTGTACTGGCTGGCGTACCTGTTCGTGATCGGCGGGGGTGGACTGGCCGTGTTCGGTCTGTCCGAGCCTGGCTTCCGCCGGGCGATGATTGCCGTGAGCGGCATGATCATTACCGGGGCGGTGATCCAGACCCTGCTTCCGGCCCAGGCGCCCTGGCCTCGGTATCCCGCGACGACCCAGCGGTTGTTCCACGATACGGCGATGATCCTTCCCTACGCCACCCTGCCGTCGATGCACGTGGCCTTCTGCGCGGTCACAGCAGGGTTCCTCAGCCACGTCTTTCCCGGCCGCCTTACCCGAGTGCTGGCGCAGGCGATTGTCCTGGCCGTCGGGCTGAGCACCCTGATGCTCCGGGAGCACGTCATTCTCGATGCCCTCTCCGGCCTGGCGCTGGCCAGGGCGACTGTCTGGTGGTGGCAGAAGGGTCGGGTCTGATGGCGACCACCCCGCCACTTCTTTCGCCATCGAGCCGTGTGGTCGCGGTGACGGACCGCCGGGAAGCGGCGTGGTTTCGAGCCGCGGCCCTCGCCGTCTACCGGAACGACCCCAACTGGACGCCACCCCTGCCTGGTGAAGAAGAGGAGGCGTTCGAGCCGCAGCGGAGCCTGGGGCTTGCGGATGCTCGCGCGCGGCGATGGGTGTTGCTCGCCAATGGGCTACCGGTCGGCCGAGTGGCGGCCTTCCTTCCGGCGCGACATCCGGGCGTGGGCTACTTCGGATTCTTCGAGTGCCCTGACGATCCCTCCACGGCGAGGCAGCTGCTCCGGTCAGCCGAGCAGTGGATGGTCCTTCAAGGTTGCCAGGAGTGCTACGGCCCGATCGCGGGATCGCCGCGGGACCGGATCGGACTGTTGATTGAAGGCTTTGACCGGCCGGCACTGCTGTTCACGCCCTACAACCCGCCCTGGTACCGCCGCCTGCTCGAGGAAGCGGGGTATGCCCCGCTGATCTTCCTGCGGGCCTATGGGTGGACCCCGGAGTACCGGGACCGGCTCGGCGTCATCGAAGGCACTCGTCGCGCAGATCGTGACGCCGCCATCCGGATCCGGCCCATCCGTCCGGAGCGGCTCGCGGAGGAAACGCAGGTGATCGCCGCCTTGATCAACGAGACGATGGCCGGCGCCTGGCACTATGACCCGATCGATGAACGCGAGGCGACGCAAATGGCCCGGCTGCTCCGTCCAGTCCTCGATCCGCGGCTCGCCTTCGTGGCGGAAGACGGTTCCGGTCCATGCGCGGTGGCGCTCGCTGTTCCCGACGTCAACTGGGTCTGGCGCAAGGCCGGGGGACGGTTATGGCCCACCGGATGGGTCAGCCTGTTGCGCTGGCGCCGGCGGATTCCAGCGGTGCGGATGATGGCGCTCGGCGTGAGCCGTCGAGTCCGTGGGTCCAGCGTTGCGCTCCGCTTGATCGGGCAGCTGCACGCCGCCGGCGTGGCAGCCGGCTATGCCGTTGGTGAGCTCACGCAGGTGTTCGACGACAACCATGCCATGCGGCGGATTCTGGAGCGCATGGGCTTCCCCGTGGTGCGCCGCTACGCGGTGTTTCACCGAAGCATCGAGATGTGACCCGTCATGACACACACCGAAAAGGCCCATGTCATCCTGGGACTGCTGGCCGCCCTCGCAGGCGCGCTCGGGCTGTGGGGCACCTACCGTCCGGCGAGCCCGGCGCGGCCGGCCTGGCCCGTCATGACCTTTCTCATCGGGCTGGTCCTCTTCCTCCCGGTGGAAGCCCAGACACGGACCTACCAGGAAGTCGGATGGTGGGAAACTCTGGGCAGTGTCGTACCCCAGCACCCGGGCAGCTGGATCCGCGACTGGTTTCAGTATCTGGGTCACTGGCACGTGGTGCAGCACAAAGTCGGGAGTTTCCTCATGATGGTGGCGGGGGTCATCGAGTTCCAGCGCGGGCGAGGCCGTTTGGCCGGTGGAGCATATGGGCTCGTCTTCCCCAGTCTGATGCTCGGCGTCGGCCTGGCCTTCGGGGTTCACGGTGGCAGTTCCGAGCATCTGCCGAATCGGACGGAGCAAGTCCACCACCACCTTCTCGGCGCCGCCCTGGGTATCGCCGCCCTCTCACTCGCCCTGGTCCGAGCGGGGCGTCTGCGCCACCGCGCCTGGCAGGGAGTCTGGGCAGCGCTGGTGCTGGCCATCGGCATCGACATCGGGTTGTTCTATCGTCTGACCCCGGCGGACCGGGCGCCGGCGGCGCACCATCATGAGGCAGCGGAACACGGAGCGCCCTGACTCGCCCGCACCGCCGGTCCGTGTGGGGACACGCGGGTCGCCACGGTCTCATGCATCAATCGTTACTCGGGAGAACGGCATCATGCGCGTCCTTGTGCTTGGCTGCGGCGAGATGGCCAAGGTGGCCATCAGAGACCTGGTGGATCATCCGGTGTTCAATCACGTGACGATCGGTAGCCGGCACCCGCGTGCCGCCGAAGAGTTCCTCGGGACGTTCGACCATGGTGTCGTGCATGCGCGGGTGGTGTCCGTGGATGTGCAGGACCATGCGTCCCTCGCGGGGCTGATGAAGCAGCACGACGTGGTATGTAATCTCGCGGGGCCGAACTACCTCAACGCGGTCCCGGTGGCCCGGGCCGCGATCGCGGCCCAGCGAAGCCTGGTGGATGTGTCGGACGATTTCGCCGCGACACTCGAGCTGCTCGACATGCATGAGGATGCCGTCCGGGCGGGGATCACCATTGTGGTCGGACTCGGCGCCAGTCCGGGCGTGACCAACATCCTCGCGCGGTACGGGGCGGATCGCCTCGACCGGGTCGAGGAAGTGCGCACCTCCTGGATCATGCGCGGCTCGGACATGGGTGGCCTGGCGTTGTGCAAGCACTTGCTGTTCTCCAACACCCACCGGGCGTTCGTCTTCGAAGAAGGCCAGATGCACGAGGTCCGCCCCTTCGTGGACGGACGTGAGACGATCGAATACCCCATCCTGGGGCCGGTCGAGGTGATGCACATCGGGCACCCCGAGCCGTTCACGCTGTCACGCTACATTCCGGGCGTCCGATACGCCGATGACAAGGCGACATTCCTGCCGGTCGAAGTCAACGACCTGCTCATGGAGCTCGGCCGCGTGGCCCGGTCAGGGCACCCGGTGACGGTGGATGGAGGGCCGGTGGACCCGATGGAATTTGCGGCCAGCTACGTGCTGCAAACCTGCCGTCGGCTGGAGGGTGTGTCCCAGACCGGCGCACTCCGCACCGAGGTGAGAGGTGAGCTGGCGGGCCGGCCGGTGCGCCTGGTCTATTCCGCGGCGGGCCGCATCGGGATCGGCACCGGGGTGCCCGCCGCGATCGGCGCGATGCTCCTGGCCATCCGCAAGATCGACAAGCCGGGCGTGTGGCCGCCGGAGGCCTGCATCGAGCCCGAATGGTTCCTGGCGGCGGTGCAGCGGCGTAACATCGCCACGATCGACGAGCAGCTGTTCGACTGGGAGCGGGAGCCAGTAGCGAGCGCGGCTCGATGACCGGCCTGCTGCAACTGGCCATTCCAGTGTTCCTCGCCGCCGCCGTGGTCGAGTGGCTCATCAGCCGGAGGCGTGGGTGGGTCGTGCACCGGTTGGCGGATAGCATCACCGACCTGGGGTGTGGCATGCTGAGCCAGCTGACGGAACTGTTCCTCGTGGTGCTTTCCGTTGGAGGGTATCGTTTCGTTCAGGAGCAGTGGACCCTGCAGCTGCTGACCGGTGCGCCGCCTTGGCCCACGGGTCCGGGCGGCTGGGTGCTGGCGTTTCTCCTCGCGGATGTCGGCCAGTACGTGGTGCACCGCATTTCCCACCGAATGAGCTTCCTGTGGGCCTGTCACGTCGTGCATCATTCCAGCGAAGAGCTGAACTACACTGTCGCGATGCGAAATACCAGCCTGCACGGGCTGTTCATCTGGGTATTCACCCTTCCGCTCGCCTTCATCGGGCTTCCCTGGCAGATGTTTGCCGCGTCGTATGGCCTGAACGTGCTCTACCAGTTCTGGCTCCACACCCGGCTTGTCGGTCGACTGGGTCCCCTCGAGTGGGTGCTCAATACCCCATCCCACCACCGCGTTCACCACGGCCGCGATCGGGAATACGTGGATCGCAACTTCGGCGGAGTCCTGATCATCTGGGACCGCCTCTTCGGTACCTTCGCGGAAGAACGACAGGAGCCGGAGTACGGAGTCCAACCGCGATTCAGAAGCAGCAATCCGGTGTGGGCAAATCTCGATGGATGGGTGGAGATCGGCCGCGCGTGGCGGCGTGCTGGTGACTGGCGAGGGCGGGCTCGCGCGGTGTTCGGTCCCCCCGACTGGAAGACCGGTCCCGACCCCGAACGGGACTCCAAGTTCGCCATTGCCCCTGCCGCGCTGGGTTACGCCCTTGCGCAGCTTGGCGTCGCGATCGTGCTGACGCTCCTGGTGCTCCGGCATGCGCCGCAGCTGTCGTGGGCCGAGCGGTTCGTGGCGCTCGTGGTCATCGCCGCCACGGTCGGGTCGGTCGGAGGCCTTCTTGATGGCCGGGCATGGGTCCCGCGGATCGAGCGATTGCGGCTTGGCGCCCTCGGCTTGGGCGGCCTCGCCGCCCTGCGACTCGAGCGGACCACTCCCACCAGTGTGCTGGTGGCCGTCACCGCCTATGTCCTGCTAAGCGCCGGTTGGTTCTGGCTCGTCCGCCGGGAGAGCCCATCCCCCGCACGCCAGTCTTCGGGGCAGCTGACTGCACAGGTCAGCGGATCACGAGGCATGTCAGCGGCATCACCGCCGCCAAGGTGAGGACGCTGCCGGGTCCTGGAGCTTCAGCCGTAGATTCGGGTCCTTCACTTCTGCTACAAGGTCATCAAGGCGTGCCATGTATGCTGCCAGTTCATTATGAGATTCTTTTTGTGTTCCGGTGAAGTGTGGCGTCCATTCCACTCGCCCGGATGATTCCTAGGACCGTCTCGCAACGGCCCTGGCGGAGGTGACACGGAACTGCAATGCAGCTTGCTGTCTGTGAAAAGGATTTGGGCGTGCTTCTATGACGAACCCTCTGCAGGAGTAGGCCTGCTCACGGCGATTTCGGAGCGGTATTCGCGCACAGGTCTTTCTTAGCAGGCTTTCTCGACTAGATCAACTCAGCGCTGTGTTCAAGAATGTCATTGGGTATCCATCGGAGACCGATAATCCGCGCCTGATCAGATGATAGTAAGCCACGATTGATCGTAACCTGATGTTGAGCAAGCGGTTCGGCAAGTCACGGATCATCGCCCTTCAGCTTGCGCTGCGACGAGTATCCGGTGAACAGCCCAGCTCTTCCTATCTCTTATCCCCCCCCTTCTTGACCTCCCCAATCTTCGGTGTATCTTCGGTTTCACGCACCTGCTCCACCGGACCGACGGCCCCGAGGACCCCATGACCACCACCCCCAGACCCCAGCTCCTGCCCACCCGGTACCAGGTCACTAACCCGTTGATCAGCAACCAGATCCGGGTCTGCCCCGAGTGCGCCGGCCCGGTGGCCCACAACTCCGGCTGCGTCTCCTGCCGGCAGTGCGGCTGGGGGAAGTGCGGGTAGACGGTTGGGCGATTCGACGACTCGGCGACTTGCGTAAGGTCGGGGTCGGTGCCGACGAGGAAATGCTGGTACTCTCATCAGGCTGAGCAGCCCGGAGTCCGCGCCGAGCCCCTTCACTTAGCGAATCACCCAACCACCTTGCACCCCGAGCACCCCATGTCCGACTTCGCCAATCCATCCGGTAGCGCTGACGCCCAAGGCCCAGGCCCGCGCCTACACCACCGCGATCCTCGCCGCACTCGGCGACCGGGACCCGCTCCAGGTGCTGCATGAGACGCCCGATGCCCTGCGCCAGCTGGTCGCCGGCAAGAGCCCCGGCTCGCTGGCCCGCGCCGAGGCGCCCGGCAAATGGTCGGTGCGCCAGGTGCTGCAGCACCTGGCCGACAGCGAAATCGTCGGTGGGTTCCGCTTCCGCATGGCCATCGCCCAGGACCGGACCACCGTCACCGGCTACGACCAGGATATCTGGGCCCAGCAGCTCCGCTACCAGGACACCGATCCCGCCGCCGCCATCGCCGACTTCAGCGCCGTCCGCCGCATGAACATGGTACTGTTCGATCGTGCCACCCCGGCCGAACTGGCCCGCGCCGTCATCCACGCCGAACGGGGCGAGGAAACCCTGGCCCACATGATCCGGATGTACGCCGGCCACGACCTGGTGCACCGGCGGCAGATCGAGCGGATCCTGAAGTCGGGCAGCTAGACGATTCGGCTCTTCGGTCTCAGGGCGAGGGCGGAGGACGGAGGACGGTTACCCACGTGAAGTTGACGTCGCCGGCCGGGCGAGGGCGGAGGACGGTTACCCGGCCGCGTGGGGTTGGCGGGGCATGGCCACGCGGCCGGGAACCGTTCGATGCCCGAGCCGACTCGCAATAGCTGAATCACCAGGTCATTGAAGTGCCGAATACCCAAAGGAGCTCCACCATGGACCCCCGTCTCGCACCACTCGCCGAGATGCTCCGGCTCAACGATCGCCTGTTCCACAACTGCCTGGCCGATCTCTCCGACCAGAAGGCCCGGGTACGCCCCACCGACGGCACCAACTGCGCCGCCTTTGTCGCCGCGCACCTGGTGGACTCCCGCTACTACCTGCTCAACGTCCTGGGCACCAAGGACACCACCCCGCTCACCGGCGCCGAGGGGGGCTTCAACAACATCAACAAGGTGAGCAGCTATCCCTCGCTCGCCGAGATCCGCACGGCGTGGACCGACGCGGGGAAAGCCCTCGCGCAGCGGCTCGGCAAGCTGACCAAGGCCCAGCTCGATGCCCCGCTCGATCCCGGCTTCCCGATCGAGAACAAGAGCATGCTGGGCGTGCTGGTCTTCCTGGTGCAGCACGAGGGCTACCACCTGGGCCAGCTGGGCCTGCTCCGCAAGCACGCCGGGCTGCCGGCGATGGCGTATGACTAGGCGGTTGGGCGGTTCGTTCTCAGGGCCTTGTCGCGGCTCGCCTGGGTGGGTCCAATGTCGGGGCGAATTGGGAGACCCTCGTCTCACCAAAGGGGAATCGTGCCGTGATGACGAGTTCCCCACCCATCGCCTCGATATAGCGACGCAGGGTGCTCACGAACACGTCGGAGCGCTGTTCGATCTGGGCAATGCCGGATTGCGTGAGACCACTGCTCTCCGCAAGCTGTTCCTGCGTCAAAGTGAGTGCGCGCCGTAGCGCCTGCAGGGGCATTTCCTCCAGGAGCTGGCGCGTCAGGATCTCGGAGCGCCCCCGGGACTCGGCGGGCATGCGTGCGACGAGATCACGAAACTTCTTTGTCTTGGGCATTATATGAGCCCTTCCTTCCGTAGTTCAGCGAGATGCCCGTCAAACAGCTCTTCGGCCCGAGGGACGTTCGCGTCATACCAGCTATCATCGCCGGTCTTGTTCCCCTGAGCAGAAGGATCGCCATTCGACTTCGTAATATTACGTCAAGCTAATATGTTGCTCCCCGAGAAAGGCCTCCCCGCTGGTCATCATCCTCTTCTTGGCCTCTTTAATCTGCGGTGTATCTTCGGGTCACAGGAGATGACTTCATGTTCCAACTGACCCGGGATGAGGCTGCAAACTTGAAGTCACAATTTGTGACCTCAAGTTTGGCGACTCAGGCTGAGGCGGCAATCTTGAAATCACAAACTGTGATCTCAAGTTCTGGCTGGGGTGGCCAGCGGTTCTCGCCCCGCTATCGGGTTCCGGTGATGAGGGCCGGGGACCCGACCGTTCACCGGCGCTCCCCGGTGAGACGCGCGAGAGCGTCCCTGGCCTCCGCCACATAGGGCTGGAGCTCTGGATCGGCGCGCCGCCAGGAATCCACCACATACTGGTAGGACCGGATGGCCGTCTCGCGGTCGCCGAGCCGCTCGGCGATCCGCCCCTGCTCGAGCCGCGCGAGCACGGCGATCGGGCCGAGAACCATCGTCAGCAGGTGGTCGAGCTGGCTAGCGGCCAGCGTCTCCTGCCCGCGCGCCGCCAAGAGAGTCGCCTGCTTCAGGACATAGAAGCAGTCGATGCTACTGCACGCGCTGGTGGGCACCGCGCCGAATTGGCGGAGGGCCTCAGTGGTGTCACCGAGGGCGAGCGCCAGATACGCCGCCGACGCCTGCTCGAGGTAACCGGCCCGGAGCCGGCGCACCGGATCTCCGGCCCGCGCGCCGGCATCCCGCATGCGGCGACCAAAGAGCGCGAGCGCCGCGGTGTCTTGCTGCATTGTCCACCACCCGAGGCCCTTGAGGCTGCGGGAGGAGCCGTCGCCAAAAGCGAAACCGGGCTGCAGTGAGGGGGCGAAAGCGCGGGCCGCCTCGTCCCGAGGTATCGCGCGGAGCAGCGCCAGGTCACGGAAGGGGTCCTGGAACCAGGACCAGGGCGAGAGGGTGGGATCGGCGAGGAGCGCCCGGTTGGTGCGATAGGCCTCCGCCAGATGGCCCCGTCTCGCGAGCGCCATCGCCACGAACTGCAGGCGCATCAGGGAATCCACCACCCAGGGAGTGGATTCCCCCTCGCGCATCCGCCGCGCCGCCAGCCGCCGGAACAGCATCACGGCGGTTTCCGCAGAGTCCGGAATGTAGATGAATACCTCGATCGCCGCGGTGAACAGCACGCCTGCCGCGGCCGCATCGAGTTGTCCGGCCAGGTCCTTCTCTCGCCGGTCCTCCGGAGTCAGCAGGAGGCGGCTGGTGAGTCCCAGGGCGGAGCTGGTCACGCCGGGCAGGGCCAGGCGAGTTACCGCTCGCGCGTAGGGCAAGGCGCGTTCCGGCCCGCCCAGCTGCGCCGGAGGCCCGGGCGGTCATTGACGCGGGCAGGAGCCTGGTGGACGTCTCGGATGAACTCTCCGCAACGCTCGAGCTGCTCGACCTCCACGCCGACGCCGCTCGCGCCGGCATCACCATCGCGGTCGGCCTCGGCGTCGGCCCGGGCATCACCAACATCCTCGCGCGGTACGGGGCGGACCGCCGGGACCGGGTCGAGGAGGTGCACACCTCCTGGATCAGGCGCGCCTCGGACATGGGCGGACGGGCCCTGGCCATGCACCTGCTCTACTCGAACGCCCACCGCGCGTTCGACTTCGCGGACGCCGCGATGCGTGAAGTCCGGCCCTTCGAGGATGGCCGGGAGACCATCGACGACCCGGTCCTGGGTCCCGTCGAGGTGACCCAGATCGGCCACTCGAACCCTCGCCCTGTCGCGCTACCTCCCGGGACATCCGGCATGCGGACGACGAGGCCACGTATCCTCCCGATGCAGGTGAACGACCTCCTCAAGGAGCTGGGGCGCGTTGCCCGGTCGGGGCATCCGGTCATGGTCGAAGGACGGCCGGTGGACCGGATGGCCTTCGCGGCCAGCTCTGTGCAGCAGAGCGCCGCGCCTGGCGGGAGAATCGCAGACCGGCGCGCTGCGCACCGAGGTGCGGGGGGAACTGGCCGGCCGGCCGGTGCGCCTCGTCGATGCCTCCGCGGCCGGATCGGCATCGGGACCGGAGTGCCGGCCTCGATCGGCGCGATGCTGCTCGCCATCGGCAAGATCGACAAGCCCGGCGTCTGGCCGCCGGAAGCCTGCATCGACCTCGGAGTGGTTCCTGTCCGCCATCGAGCGGCGGCACATCGGCAATATCGAGGAACAGGTGTTCGACTGGGACCGGCCGGGGAGCCCAGCGCCGTGTCGAGATAGACCAGCCATCCTTGCCCTCCCTGATCTTCGGTATATCTTCGGGTCACACGCCACCCGAGGACCCGATGCCGCCTCCCCCAACTCCATCTCGTCCAGGCCCAGCATCAGGCCGCTAACTCGTTGATCGGCAACCAGATCCATACGTGTACGCGGGGTCGGCAGGACGCCGACTCCACCGAGGCCCGGCCCACATGACAAGGCCCGCCCAGCTCCCCCTGCTCGAGGCCCCGGCCCAGGCCCCGCTGCCGGTGCTCGACACCCGTGCCCGCGGCGCCTCGTTCCACGAGATCCCGGTCAAGGCGATCCTCAACTCCCCCGCCTCCACCGGCATGGGGTTCTGGTCGCTCAATCCGTACGTGGGCTGCGAGTTCGGCTGCACCTACTGCTACGCTCGTGAGACCCATAAGTGGGTAGTCGAGCGAGAGACGGCGAAAGGGACGGCTTCCGGCGCGGAGGGTAGCCCTGAGATCGAGTCGCCGAGTCGCCGAGTCGCCGAGTCGCCCAGCGACGCCTTCGAACGCCGCATCCTGGTCAAGACCTCCGCCGCGGCGGTGCTCAAACGCACCCTCTTTCCCGCCAAGCTCGACGGCTGCACCCTGGTCATCGGCACCGCCACCGATCCCTACCAGCCCGCCGAACGGCAGTTCCGCCTGACTCGGCAGATCCTCGAGGCGCTGCTCAGCTGGAAGGGGCTGGCGCTGGGGATCATCACCAAGTCGCCGCTCATCATCCGCGACATCGACCTGCTGGTGCAGCTCAAGGAACGGCACGACCTGTCGGTCAACATCTCCATCGCCTCCACCGACGCCGCCCTGCTCCGGCGCATCGAGGCCCGCTCGCCGGCGCCCCACGCCCGGCTCCGGGCCCTGTCCCGGCTCACCGATCAAGGCATTCACGCGGGGCTGCTCATCGCCCCGGTCCTCCCCGGCATCACCGACAGCCGGGAATCACTGGCCGCCCTCATGGCGGCGGGGAAGGCAGCGGGCGCCCGCTACGCGGTCGGGTCGGCGCTCCGGCTCGGACCCGCAACCCGGTCCCGCTTCCTTCCTCACCTTGCCCACGAATTCCCGGAGCTGGCCGGCCGCTACGCGCGGCGCTACGAAAACCGCCAGATGCCGGGACGCGACTATACCGAGGCGCTCTCCGCCCGGATCCGCTCGCTGCAGGCGGAGTACGGCTTCCCCATCCCCGACAGCCGCCACCGCGAACGGCTGCTCAAGGGCCAGGCGCGGGAAGACGCGGTGCCCGAGGCGGCGGCGCAGTGGTCGCTGGGGTTGTGAGCCCCGCCCTGGAGCTACAGGCTGCGAAGCCGTGGGCCCCTCCGGGGGCGACCGTTTTGGCAAGGCTGCCTGATATGTGCCGCCAGCCAACGGCAGCGCCCCCGTCGGGGCCCACCGGCTCCGCAGCCCGCACACACCATGCAGCCACGCCACGTCCTGTTCGTTGACCCGCCGGCCTTCTGCACCACCCTCGAAGGCCTGGTCGCGCCCGCGCTCCGGGATCGGCCCCTCGTCGTCGCCGCCCCCGGCGCCGACCGCGCCACCGTGCTCGCCCTCTCCCCCGAAGCCCGCGCCGCCGGGATCACCCCCGGCATGGCGGTGAACCAGGCCAGGAAACGCTGCCCCGATCTCATCGTCCGCCCCCCCAACCCCCGGCTCTACGCCCGCGCCTCCCGCGCCCTGCACCAGATCCTGGCCCGCTACGCGCCCATCATCGAACCCCACGGCTGGGGCCACGCCTTCCTCGACGTGACCGGCACCGAACGGCTGCTGGGAAAATCGGTCGATATCGCCTGGAAGATCCACCAGGAATCGCGCGAGCGGCTGCACCTGCCGCTCGCCGTCGGCGTCGCCCAGAACAAGCTGGTGAGTCAGGCGGCGTCGGAGGTGGTCAAGGGACGACTCGGCGACTCGGCGACTCGGCGACTCGATCTGCTCGAGGTGACTCCGGGGTCCGAAGCAACGTTCCTCGCACCGGAAAGCGTGGCACTGCTCCCCGACCTCGAGCCCCGCATGCGGGAGCGGCTGGACGACTACCAGCTCGACATCATCGGAGAGATCCAGGCCATCACCGACGACGAGCTGGCCCGGGTGTTCGGGCTCCCCGGCCGCACCCTCGGCGCCCACGCCCGCGGCATCGACCCCCGGCCGGTGCTGCCGGCGGCGGTCAAGGCGGAGTTCCGCGTCACCCACACCCTCGGCAACGACAGCAACGACATCGCCCTGCTGCACCGGGTGCTCCGCCACCTGACCGAACGGCTGGGCGCCCGGCTCCGCGCCCGCCACCTCACCGCCCGACGGCTCACGGTGCAGATCGCCTACGTGGACTACGCCACCGCCCGTCGCAGCCTGGCGCTGGCCCCCGCCGCCCTCGACGTGGAGCTGCTCGACGCCGCCCGCCGAGGCCTGGCCCTGGCGCAGCAGCGCACCGTGGCGCTCCGGGCACTGAGCGTGACGGTGGATCGGTTCGTGGAGGAGGATTGTCAGTTGGAGTTGTTCGGCGGCTCGGCGGCTCGATGGTTCGGCGACTCGGCGACTCGATGGTTCGGCGACTCGGCGACTCGATGGTTCGGCGACTCGGCGACTCGGCGACTCGGCGACTCGCTAAGTGAAGGGCTCGGCGCGGACCATAGGCTTGCTCTCTCCGAGGAGAGTACCAGTGCTTCATCGTCGGCACCGAACCTCACCTTACGCGAGTCGCCGAGTCGCCGAGTCGCCGAGCCGCCCAACAACGCGTCCATGCGCCACATCGCCCTCCAGCGTGCCCTCGACCGCATCCGCACCCGCTGGGGGGCCCGCACCATCGGGGCGGCGACGAGATAGGACCGATCAGGAACCCGGCTTCACGGCGACACCCGCTCCGCCGGAGTCACGCCTCGGCATCGAGACCGTCGGGGTCCTGCCCCCTCACATACAGGACGGTTGGCCTCGGCTTGACGGTCGGGGACATGATCTCGAGGTACGCCTGTGGATTGATGCCCAGCTCCTGCTCCATCGGCCCGAAGAGCTTGGCGAAGCCCGGGCTGTCCTCCGGGATCGCAATGACCCCGTACTTGAGGTTCAGGAGCTCGACCAGCAGCACCACCTGGGTGCGAGTGCCCAGGTCCAGCTTGTACGCCGCAACCTTGCTGACCACCACCCAGGCCACCGCGCGGGTACGATTGCGCACGGTGAGGGTAAAGCCGGTCGCGTCGGCGGAGATCGTCGGCAGCGGAGGGTTCGGGCCTCGGCCCAGCAGCCGCTCAAGCCATGGCATCACGGGAGCCCCCGGGGGTCATCGGTGTCGCACCGCCGCAACCGGAATGCCTCACACGTGCTGGTCCACCAGGATGGGGTTGCCGTCGGGGTCCAGCGCGGTGAAGCTGGCGGGCCCCGTGGTGGTCTCGTCGGCCTCGGTGGTGAGCTTCACGCCCTTCGCCTTGAGCTGCCGCTGCAGCTCACGGACGTCGGTGAAGCCGGGGACCAGCTTCGCGTCCTGGTCCCAGCCGGGATTGAAGGTCAGGATGTTCTTGTCGAACATCCCCTGGAAGAGGCCGATGATATGGTCGCCGTTCTTGAGGATCAGCCACTTCTGGGCGGCATTGCCGCCGAAGACAGTGAAACCGAACTTCTCGTAGAAGGCCTTGGACGCCGCGATATCCTTGACGGCCAGGCTGATGGAAAACGCGCCGAGTTGCATGTCGAGTCTCCGGGTGAAAAGAAGAGGTGCCCGCCTGATCGAGGGCGGGCCGGCTACGTGGCGGCGAGGACCTCGGGCTTTCGCTTCCGGCTCAGCAGCCCCGCCGACACCAGCGCAAACAGCAGTCCCACCGGCAGCGGCTCGAGAAACGTCAGCGAGATGTTCACCAGCGGATTCTTGTACATCTCCGCGAACTCCGCCATCTCCTGCTTCTTCTCGGCGAGCTGCGCCTCCGTGGCGCCGGACGCTGCCTCCTTCTCCAGGGCGTAGGCCGAGTATTTCTCCAGGTAGTCGGGAGCGATCTTGCGGTAGACCACCTGCCAGGTAGCCACGTAACAGACGCACCCGATCAGCATGATCAGGCCACCCACCTGGAAGGCTCGGCCGAACGACACGTTGCCACCCGCCACGTTGTCGCGGTAGCTCTTCACCCCGACATACACCATCAGGAAGGCGATCACCATCGTGGTGTAGCCGATGATGAGGCCCTTGTCGAAGCCGATCTGGTCGTGGAACGGGATGGTGAGGAGCATCATCGCCGACAGGATGGCGCCGGCAATCAGTCCGAAGGTCAGCACGATCTTCCGCATGGCAGCTCCCAGGAGGTTGAGGACGGCCGATACTACTGCCGGAACGGGCTCCGCGCGTCACCCGAAAGGGTGATTCGGGGGAATTGGCAGGGAAATCATACGAACGGGGGACACAAAACGACCGCAGTGACCGCCGCCAGGGCTCGGCGCCCGAGACCGGGAGAGGGCGCCGGAGAAGGGGAAAACGGAAACGAGTGGCAGCACGAGGCATCGCAGGCGACCGAGACCGGGGGAGGGTCGGAGGGCGCGTAGGTGCGAGACGGGGACTCGCCCGGCCACCCGCACCTCCAGCGCCTGGAGACCCTCCTCCGGGCGAGGGCGCCGGAGAAGAGAGGGGAGGACGACCCTCAGGGGATGAGCCGCAGTTCCTTGCCCAGCTGCACCGCCTGCGTCCGCCGCCTGGCGCCCAGTTTGTCGAACACTCGGCTCGAATGGGTCTTGACCGTGTTTTCGCTCACCGACACCCGCTCGGCGATCTCCTTGTTGCTCAGGCCTTCGGCGATCAGCGCCAGGATCTCCAGCTCGCGTGGCGTGATGCCGAGCGACTCCAGCCTGGCCTCGTCCCGGACAAAGGTGGCCGGCGCCGGCACCAGCACCTCCCGCACCACCACCGTTTCGGCGCGCCGAGTGAGGCGGAGGCCCAGCCAGATGCCCAGCGCGGCGAACACCGCGGCCACCAGCCCGCCGTAGATCTCCACCGAGTGCTGCACCACCAGCCAGCGGTACTCGATGAGCCGGAGCCCGGCGATCAGCACCCCGGCGAGGAGTCCGAAGAGGAGCACATGTCGGCGCATGCCCAAGTCTAAGAGCACCTGGCGGAGGGCGGAACGGCGCGGCCCGCTACCATGTGAGGACGATTTTCCCGAACACCTCGTCGCGCTCCATGACGCCGTGGGCCTCGGCGACGTCGGCAAAGGGCGCGGTGGCGCCGACGACGGGGCGGAGGCGCCGCGTGCCGCCATCGCCGAATCCCGGCAGCACCTGCGCGCTGAAGGCCGCCACCAGCTCGATGCGCTCTTCCAGCGTCCGGGTCCGCATCACGCTGCCGATGACCTCCAGCCGCTTGCGGAGAATCGGTTCGAGGCTCAGCTCGGCGGTCGGGCCCTGGAGAAAACCGAGCAGCACCAGCCGGCCGCGCGGGGCCAGCGCCGCGAGGTTGCCGGCGAAGGCGGGGCCGCCCAGGACGTCGATGATCACATCGAATTCGGCGACTCGGCGACTCGGCGACTCGGCGACTCGGCTGCCGAGTTCGAATACTTCGTCGAGCCCGAGCTCCCGGGCGCGTTCGAGCTTGGCGGGCGTCCGGGAGGTGCCCGCCACCGTGGCGCCGAGCCACTTGGCGAGCTGCACCGCCGCGGTGCCGACGCCGCTGCCGACGGCATGAATCAGCACCCGCTCGCCTGACTTGAGCCTGCCGCGGGTGACCAGCGCATCCCATGCCGTCAAGAACACCTCGGGGATGGCGGCGGCCTCCGCCAGCTCCATGCCCGGCGGCACCGCCAGCGCCTCGTCCTCGTGCACCACCACGTATTCGGCGTGGGCGCCGCCGCCCACCAGGCCCATGACCCGGTCCCTGGCGCGCCACCGGGTCACGCCCGACCCCGTCTTCTTCACCACACCCGCATACTCGAGCCCCGGAATGTCCGCCGGCCAGCCGGATGGCGCGGGATAGCGGCCCTTTCGCTGCAGGATGTCGGCGCGATTCAGGCCCGCGGCCTCAACCCGCACCAGGATCTGGTGCGCTGCCGCCTTCGGGGTCGGGACTTCACGGAGTTGCAGGACTTCGGGACCGCCCGCGGCGGTGTTCACAATGGCGCGCATGGGCTGGTAAGGTATCGCCGGACGCCGGACTTGCGCCCTGCGGGCCCAGGCCGTAGCATACCCGAAGAAATACCGAAGCTAGAAGGGCTGCCGGGGACCCAGACCGGCCACACCCCTCACCCTCCATCCTGCGCCCGCATGTCCAGCTACTGCGATATCGCCCCCGGGCACGAATGGCACGGCCCCTACCACGACCGGGAGTACGGCGTCCCGCTCCGGGAGGACGACGAGCTGTTCGAGCGGCTGATCCTGGAGATCAACCAGGCCGGCCTGTCGTGGCTCACCATCCTCAAGAAAGCGGGAGGGCTTCCGCCGAGCCTATCACGGCTTCGAGGTGGCGCGGGTGGCGCGCTACGGGGCCCGGGACCGGGCTCGGCTGCTCAAGGACGCCGGGATCATCCGCAACCGGCTCAAGGTGGAGGCGGCGGTGGCCAACGCGAAGACCGTTCTCTCGCTCCGGAAGAGCCACGGCAGCTTTCATGGCTGGATCGAGGCGCATCACCCGCGGAGCAAGGGGGAGTGGGTGAAGCTGTTCAAGGGGACGTTCCGGTTCACCGGCGGGGAGATCGTGGGCGAGTTCCTGATGAGCATCGGGGTGCTGCCGGGCGCGCACCGGGAGTCGTGCCCGGCGTACGCGCGGATCCGGCGGCTCAAGCCGATGTGGATGTAGGCGTATAGGCGGTTGGGTGGTTGGATCTCAAGGCGACCATCCGCGCGGAACACTGAGTTCACACACCAACCGTCTAACCGCCTGTCCGCCCATGTTCACCCACCTCCACGTTCACAGCTGGTTCTCCATGGGAGAGGGTGTCTCGAGTCCCGAGGCGCTGGCCTCGGCCGCGGTGCGGCGGGGGTTCGGCGCGCTGGCCTGCACCGACACCAACGGGGTGTACGGCGCGGTGGAGTTCCAGCAGGCGGCCGAGGCCCACGGGCTCAAGCCGATCCTCGGCGCGCACCTGGTGCACGGGACCGAGGAGGCGGTGGCGCTGGCGACAGACGAGCGGGGCTGGGGCGCGCTCTGCCGGGCGATCACGGCGATTCATTGGGTGGAGGGACGGACGGGTAGACGGACGGACGGGCGGGCGAACGGAGCGACGGGCCGCCGGACCGTCCGACCGTCCGACTACCTCTCCACCCTCCTCGCCGCCGACCGCGACGGCCTGCTGCTCCTCTCCCGCGATGCGACGCTGCTGGAGCGGGTGGCCGATCTCTCGGGGACGCGGGATCTCTACGCCGAACTCCGGCCCGGCAAGGAGCGCCACGCGGTGGGCCGGGCGGCCCGACGGCTGGGGATTTCGCCGGTGGTGACCAACGCGGTGATGTTCGCCAACCCCGAGGAGCACGCGCTGCACCGGCTCCGGGTGGCGATCGGCGACTCGGCGACTCGGCGACTCGGCGATTCGTTCGCAAGGCCGGGGTCCGGCGCGGAGGGTTACGGTGAGATCGAGGCGCCGAAGCGCCGAGTCGCCGAGCCGACCTCCTGGCTCCGCCCCGGCGCCGACCTCGCCCGCCACTTCCCCGACTGTCCCGAGGCGATCGGCCGCACCATGGAGCTGGCGGAGCGGTGCGGCTACCGCATTCCCATCGGCCAGCGCACCGTGGCGCCGAGGATCGCGGCGGCGGAGGAGTCGTTCGCGCGGCTCCGGGCGCTGGCGTACGAGGGCGCGGCCCGGCGCTACGGCACGGTGGCGCCGCTCACCCGGGACCGGATCGAGCACGAGCTGGCGATCATCGCCCAGAAGAACTTCGCCGACTACTTCCTGGTGGTGCACGATATCGTCCGCCACGGCCCCACCCACTGCGGCCGGGGCTCGGTGGCCAACTCCATCGTGAGCTACTGTCTGGGCATCACCCACGTGGATCCGCTGGGCGCGGGGCTCCTGTTCGAGCGGTTCCTCAATCCCGAGCGGAAGGACCCGCCCGACATCGACCTCGACTTTCCCTGGGACGAGCGCGACCAGGTGCTGGCCTGGGTGTTCCAGAAGTATCCCCTGCCCCGCGCGGCGATGGTGGCCAACCACAACTGCTTCCGGCTCCGGGGCGCGCTCCGGGAGGTGGCCAAGGTGCACGGCCGCCCGCCGGGAGAGATCCGCGAACTCACCCGCCGCTTCCCCTGGTTCATGGCGGATGAATCCATGGAAGAGGTCATCGCGCACCACCCCAACTTCAAGGGCCTGGAATTGCCGGCGGTCTGGCAGGACCTGATGCGGCTGGCGCAGCCGCTGGTGGGGGTGCCCCGGCACCTGTCGCTGCATCCCGGCGGAGTGGTGATCGTGCCGACGGCGCTGACCGACTACGTCCCCATCGAGCCGGCGGCCAAGCAGCTGGACGGCCATCCCGACCTCACCGTGCCGGTGATCCAGTTCGAGAAGGACGGCACCGAGGACGCGGGGCTGGTGAAGATCGACCTGCTGGGGAACCGCTCGCTGGCGGTGATCCGTGACGCGATCGCCGCGGTGGCGGTCAACACCGGCCGGCAGATCGACTACACCTCCGACGATCCCGACGACGACGAGGCCACGCACGCGCTCTTCCGCACCGGCCAGACCATGGGCGTCTTCTACACCGAGAGCCCGGCCTCGCGGCTCCTGTGCGCCAAGTCCCGGGCCGACACCTTCGAGCTGCTGGTGCTCAACACCAGCATCATCCGGCCCGCCTCCAACCGCTACATCCGGGTGTACCTCGAACGGCTGCACGGCGCGCCCTACGCGCCGCTCGACCCGTCGCTCCGGGATACCCTCGCCGAGACCTACGGGGTGATGGTCTACCAGGAGGACGTGGTCAATGTGTGCGCCACCTTTGCGGGGATGTCGCTCGCCGCGGGCGACGGGCTCAGGAAGGCGCTCTCCAAGAAGCGGCCGGTCAAGGCGCTGGCGTCGTACGTGGAGGATTTCTTCGCCGGCGCCGCCCGGCTGGGCCGGGACCCGGAGATCGCCAGGCAGGTGTGGGAGATGGTCATGTCCTTTGCGGGCTACAGCTTCTGCAAGGGGCATTCGTGTTCCTATATCAAGGTGGCGCAGCACTCCTGCTATCTCCGGGCCCACTACCCGGCGGAGTTCATGGCCGCGGTGCTGGCCAACGGCGGCGGGTTCTATCATCCCTTTGCGTATGTCTCCGAGGCGATGCGCATGGGGCTCACGGTGCGCCCGCCGGACGTGAATGCCAGCGAGTTCCGGACGACCGGCCGGGGGCGGGAGGTGCGGATCGGGTTCCAGTTCATCAAGGGGTTGTCGGGGGAGGCGGTCAGGCGGTTGGACGAGGCGACTCGCGGATTCCGGGATCTGGCTCACTTCCGAGTGGAGACCGGCATCGGGCGGGAGGACCTGCGGCTGCTCATCAAGGTGGGTGCGCTGGACTCGATTGCCCGGGGGATGACCCGGCCGATGCTGCTGTGGGCGGTGGACGCGGAGTCCCACGCGCCGCCGGCGCCGGCGCCGCTGCTCGACGCTTCGGAGTCGAGTGCTCCGAGCCGTCGAGGCGGGGAAGGGTCTCCGGGCGCTGGAGGTGCGGGAGCCCGGGTGGGTTCCCGTCTCGCACCTACGCGCCCTCCGACCCTCCCCCGCCTCGACGGCTCGCCTGCCCTCGTTTCTCCGCGGGCGGCAATCCAACCGCCCAGCCGCCAAACCGCCCAACCGCCTCACGAATCACCCAATCGCCCAATCGCCCAATCGCCTGCACCTCCCCCCCTCCGCGACTACGACACCGCCCGTCGCCGCCGGATCGAGTACCAGCTGCTGGGTTTCACCACCGACTGCCACCCGATGTCGCTCTACCGGGCGGAGCTCAAGCGGTTCCGGATCGTGCCGAGCACCGAGCTGGGACAGCATGTGGGCCGCACGGTGCTGGCGGCGGGGATGCTCACCACCGCCAAGCCGGTGTCCACCGCCAGGGATGAGCCGATGGAGTTCGCCACGTTCGACGACGGCCTGGGCCTCATCGAGACGGTGCTCTTTCCCGACGTGTACCGGAAGCGGGCGCACGTGCTGTTCGACCAGGGGCCGTTCATCTTCCGGGGCAGGGTGGAGGAGGAATTCGGGGCGGTGACGCTCACGATCACCCATCTGGACCGGCTGGAGCGGATGCTGGAGAAGGTGGCCGGACGGCGGTAGGATTAGCCCAAGCCATCCTGCCATCACAAAGGACATCTCATGCGATTCTCGACCCTGCTCGCCCTCTCGCTGGCCCTGGCCACCCCGGCCGCCGCTCAGAACCCCGATTCCGTCACCATCCGGACCATCCCGGTCCGCGGCAACGTCAGCATGCTGATGGGCCAGGGCGGCAACATCGGCGTCTCCACCGGGGCGGACGGCAGCTTCGTGATTGACGACGAATATCCGGCGCACACCGCCAAGGTCCAGGCGGCGCTCACCGCGCTCTCCCCGAAGCCCATTCGCTTCGTGATCAACACCCACTGGCATGGCGATCATACCGGCGGCAACGCGGCCATGGCCGGCGGCGGGGCGATCATCGTCGCCCACGACAACGTGCGCAAGCGGATGAGCAGCGAGCAGTTCCTGGAGGCGTTCAAGGCCACGGTGCCCCCCTCACCGGCGGCGGCGCTGCCGGTGGTGACCTTCGCGGACCAGCTCAGCTTCCACTGGAACGGCGAGGAGATCCGGGTCTTCCACGTGAAGCCCGCCCACACCGACGGCGATGCCATCGTGTATTTCACTCGCTCGAACGTGATCCACACCGGTGACATCTTTTTCAACGGGATGTACCCGTTCATTGACGGCTCCAGCGGCGGCAGCGTGGCCGGCATGCTCCAGGCGGTGGACCAGGTGCTGGTCCTGGCCAATGCGGACACCCGGATCATCCCTGGCCACGGGCCGCTGGGCACCCGGGCCGACCTGGTGAATTTCCGCAGCATGCTGGTCACCGTGACCGAACGGATCAGTGCGCTGATCCGCCAGCAGAAGACGCTCGACGAGGTGGTGGCCGCCAAGCCCACCGCCGAGTTTGATGCCGCGTGGGGCAAGGGATTCCTCAATCCCGAGTCGTTCATCGCGATCACCTATAACGTCCTCGGCAAGAGCGCCAGGTGATGCGACGTCTCTCCGCCGCCCTCCTCTTCGCCGCGCTCGTGCCGGCGGGGCTCGACGCCCAGGCCGCGCCGCGCGACGTGGACGCCTACGTCACCCAGGCGCTGAAGCAGTTCGGCCAGCCCGGCGTGGCGATCGCCGTGGTGCAGGACGGCAAGATCCTGTTCCAGCAGGGGTGGGGCATGCGGCGGGTAGGTGAGGCGGCCCGGGTGGATGCCAACACCCTCTTTCAGGTGGCCTCCAACACCAAGGCGGTCACCGCGGCGGCGCTCGCCATCCTGGTGAGCGACGGCAAGCTCCGCTGGGATGATCCAGTCACCGACTACCTGCCCTGGTTCCAGCTGGGCGGCGATCCCTACGTCACCCGGGAGATGACCGTCCGCGATCTGCTGGTGCACCGGAGCGGGCTCTCCCTCGGCGCCGGCGACCTGATGTGGTGGTTCGGCGACTTCAGCCGGGAGGAGATCGCCCGGCGGCTCCGCTACATCACCCCCGCCACCAGCTTCCGGAGCCACTACGCCTACGACAACGTGCTGTACGTCGTGGCGGGAGAAGTGGTCAGGGCCGCCAGCGGCATGGAGTGGGACGACTTCGTCCGCACCCGCATCTTCCAGCCGCTGGGCATGAGCCGCACCCAGACCACGGTGCGGGAGTTCCAGCCCGGCGACAACATCGCCACCCCGCACGCGCGGGTGAACACGGCGGGCACGATGGCGCCCATCGCCTGGGACACGGTGGACAACATCGGCCCCGGGGGGAGCATCAACTCGAGTGTCGCCGACTGGGCCAGGTGGCTCATGGTGCAGCTCGACTCGGGCCGCACCCAGAGCGGCAGCCGGCTCTGGCCGGAGCAGCAGACCCGGATCATGTGGAATCCGGAGATCAATATTCCGGTGGGCGTCCCCAGTGCCCCGTTCGCCGCGCTCCGCGCCAATTTCAGCGGCTACGCCCTCGGCTGGGGAGTGCGGGACTATCGCGGGCTCAAGCTGATGCAGCATACCGGCGGGCTGGCGGGGATGCTGTCGCGGGTGTTCCTGGTGCCGGAGAAGCGGATCGGCGTGGTGGTGCTGACCAACGGAGAGACCAACGCCTTCAACGCACTCGGCTGGTGGATACTGGACTACGCCCTCAAGGCGCCGAGGACCGACTGGGTGAGCGCCTATGCTCAAGCGGGGGATGCCACGCTGGCCGCCGATCGCGCCTTCGAGGACTCCGCCAGCGCCGCCCGACGGAGTGATGTGGGCCCCTCGCTCCCGCTCAGCGCGCTGGCGGGTCGGTACAGCGACGCCTGGTACGGCGAGGTGACCCTGGCCGAGGCAGGCGGGCACCTGGTCCTGACGTGGAGCCGCTCACCCGGCCTGACGGCGGACCTGGAGCACTGGCAGTACGACACCTTCCGGGCCCGGATGCGGGTGCCGTTCGCGGCGGATGCGTTCGTCACCTTCCAGCTCAAGCACGACGGCACGATAGACCGGATGCTGATGGTGCCGGTGCTGCCGTCCACCGACTTCAGCTTCAACTATCAGGACCTGGTGTTCCGGCCGGTGCGGTGAGGTGGTAGGCGATTGGGCGATTGGGTGGTGAGGCGGGGGGCCGTGCAAGCGAGGGGAGGAAACCGGTGAAGCGATTCCTGCTGTGGACCTGTGGCGTGTTGATCCTGGTCTGCGCGGCGCTGTTTGCCACGGGCATGGCCCTGCCCCGGGAGCACCGGGCGCGGAGCTGCGTCACGCTGGCGCAGCCGGCGGAGAGCCTCTGGACGGTGATGCGGGACATCGGCGGCACCACCGCCTGGTGGCCAGAAATGAAGGAAGCGGTGCGGGCCGACAGCGGGGGCCACGAGCGCTGGCGGGAGACCGTGGACGATTTCTCCATGACCGTACGGGTCGAGGAGGTCGAGCACGGCGCCGAGTTCCATACGCTGATCGAGAGCGGGCCGGACGATGTCTTCGGCGGGAAGTGGATCTACCGGGTGGAGCCGTCGCCGGCGGGGCACACCGCCTGCGTCACCGAGGAGGGATGGATCAGCAACCCGGCGTTCCGGGCCATGTCGAGCCTCATGGGCCAGCACGGGTCGCTCGACAGCTACCTCACCGCCCTCGCGGCGCGTTTCGGGACGGCGTACCGGCCCGAGCATCTCGACTGAGGGTGACCACCGTCACGGGCCGGGCCGGCGCCGGGGGGCCATAGTTGGCGTTCAAACCGGCACCGCCTCAACGACATCCGACAGGTATACCCTTGCCACGGTCACGACCCGGCATGCCCTTCTTCCTGATCCTCTCGGCGGCACTCGGCGCCGGCTGCGCCCGTGATTCCAGCGGGCCGGCGGTGGTGAACCTCCTGCCGCAGGCCGCCATCACCTCGCCTGCATCCGGTGGCAGCGTCACCCAGGGCGCCGAGGTCGTGCTCGTGGGCACCGCGGCCGATCCGGAAGACGGAATCCTGACCGGCCCGGCGCTCACCTGGCTCAGCTCACTGGACGGCACCCTGGGCCAGGGGGACAGCCTCTCCCTCTACAGTCTCTCCCCGGGAAACCATACCATCACGCTCAGGGCCACCGACCAGCACGGCGGCCATGGCACCGCCACGGTGCAGCTCACCGTGACGACCGTGGTGGTCGGCGTCGGGCTGCAGGAGGTGGTGCGCGGCCTGAGCGAGCCGGTGTTCCTTACGCACGTGCCGGGCGACGCGACCCGGCTGTTCGTGGCGGAAAAGACCGGCCGGATCCGGATCATCCAGAATGGGGCGATCCTGCCGGCCGCCTTTCTGGATCTGCGCGATTCGGTCTCCCGGGGCGGTGAACAGGGGCTGCTGGGGATGGCCTTCGCGGGGGACTACGCCACCTCGGGGCGATTCGTGGTGAGCTACACCGCGCCCCGTGGGCGGCTGAGCGGCGGCACCTCGGTCATCGCGCGCTACAACGTCTCCAGCGGCAACCCCAACGTGGCGAACTCCGCCAGCGGCCACACGCTGCTGGAGGTGGACCAGCCCTACGACAACCACAACGGCGGCATGGTCACCTTCGGCCCCGATGGGTTTCTCTACATCGGCCTGGGGGATGGCGGCGGCGGCGGCGATCCGCTCGACACCGGCCAGGACCGGACCGATCACCTCGGGTCGCTGCTCCGGATCGATGTCAGTGGCGCCTCGGGGTACGCGGTGCCGCCATCGAATCCGTATGCCGGCAACGCGCAGTTCGCTCCCGAGGTGTGGAACTGGGGCCTCCGCAACCCGTGGCGGTTCAGCTTCGACCGGAGCACCGGCGACCTCTACATCGGCGACGTGGGCCAGAGCAGCCGGGAGGAGATCAACGTCGTCCCGGCATCGAGCACCGGGGGAGAGAACTACGGGTGGAATGAGCTGGAGGGCACGATCTGCTACCAGCCGGGCTGTGACCCGACCGGGACGCTGCTGCCGGTCCTCGACTACACCCACGGGATCGGCTGCTCGGTCACCGGTGGCTACGTCTACCGCGGGTCGGCGATCCCTTCGCTGGTGGGCCACTACCTGTACGCGGACTACTGCAGCGGCTGGGTGCGGAGCTTCCAGTACCTGGGGGGACAGGCGGTGAACCGGCAGGACCAGCCGACGCTGTCCCCGGGCGTATCCATCACCAGCTTCGGTGAGGACGCCACCGGCGAGTTGTACGTGCTGACCCAGAACGGGATCGTGTATCGGATCGTGCCGCGCTGAGCCCGGCGGCGGTAGCTTTCCGCATGGACTCGCCCACCGAGCGCGCGGAATTCGAGTCGCTGGCCGGCCGGCTGCCGCCCCAGGTGCTGTTCGGGACCTCCTCCTGGACCTATCCGGGCTGGCAGGGCCTGATCTACCAGCAGGACTATCCCAAGTCGGGGGCCGCGGCGCGGATGCTGGCGGAGTACGCCCGGTTTCCGCTGTTCCGCACCGTGGGCATCGATTCCACCTTCTACCGCCCCGCCTCTCCCGCCACCCTCGCCTCCTACGCCCGGGCGCTGCCGCCCGGCTTCCGCTGTGCCAGCAAGGTGTGGGACCGGATCACGGTGCACACCTTTCCGACCCAGCGCTACAAGAGCGAGGGCGGTGAGCTCAACCCCGACTTCCTGGACCCCGGCCTGTTCCGCCAGGAGGTGCTGGACCCCTGCCTGGAGCACTTCGCGGAGCATACCGGTCCGTTCATCTTCGAGTTCCAGACCATCGCGCGGAGCGCGGGCTTCACGGCCCAGTCCTTTGCCGACCAGCTGGACCGCTTCTTCAGCCAGCTCCCCCGTGAGCCGATGTACGCGGTGGAGCTCCGTAACGCCGAGTTTCTCACCCCGCCGTACTTCGCGGTGCTGCGCGAACACAACGTGGCGCACACGTTCAACTCGTGGACCCGCATGCCGCCGGTGGGCGAGCAGGCCGGGCTGCCGGGGGCGTTCAGCGCGCCGTTCGTGGTTGCCCGGATCCTGCTGCGACCGGGGCGGACCTACAACGAGGCGGTGGACGCCTTCGCGCCGTATGACCGGATCCAGGACCCCAACCCCGAGCTGCGACGGGACGTGGCGCGCCTGATCGAGGCAGCGGTGAAGCTGCGGATCCCGGCCTATATCCTGGTGAACAATCGCGCGGAGGGGAGCGCGCCGCACACCATCGCGGCGATCGCCAGACTGCTGCTGCCGAAGGAAGACGGCGGAGCCTGACGGCTCAGCTTTCGGAGGCCGCCTTGCGACGGGAGGGGCCGCGACGCTTGGGTGCGTGGCGCCGCTGGCGGGGGCCGTCGTGATGGGGACTCTGGGCCAGCGCGTGGGCCGATGCGGCGAACTGGATGGCGCGGGAGGCGGCTTCGCTGCCCTGGATCGTGGCTTCCACCCAGCGGCCGAAGGGCGCGTTCTCGTGGGTCAGGAACGGCCGGGCGGCGCGGGTGTCGAGGACCGACTGGCGATCCGATTCCGGCAGCTTGAGCACAATGGCTTCATCGAACAGGAACGCGAACATCCGGCCGTTGGTGAAGAACGCCTCGGCGCCGAACATCCGCTTGGCCGTGACGGCCGGCATCGCACGGATGGCCGCGTCCACGACCATGTGCTTGTCGTTCCTGCTCCGGGCCGACGGCATGCGGTGATCCTCCCCAAGGGAGCCGACCAAAGGCCGGCTAACGTATCACCCGGGCAAGACTCGCGCTAGCCGCACCGGCACCCCGAACAGGCCCCGTACCGCCGCCCCGGAACGAGCTGCAGGCGGGTCATGGACCCGCCCGCGACAGCCCGGCCCGCCTGCCCCGATCCGAAGCCTATCCCAGGTCCGGCTCCACCCCGGCCACGGCGCAGATCCGCAACACCGTCTCGCCGATCTTGTTGTTCGGAGTCGACGCCCCGGCGGTGATCCCGATGGCCGAAGCGCCCTCCAGCCAGCCGGTAACCGTTTCCTCCGGCGTCTTGATCGCGGGCTGGTGGCGCAGGGTGCCACCGCCGACATCCACCGCGTCGGCGTCCTCGATGTGATAGGTGCGCACTCCGCGGCTGCGGCACAGCGCCGCGAGATGGGCAGTGTTGGAGGAGTTGTAACCGCCCACCACGATCATGACATCCGGCGGCTGCTCCAGCAGCTGCAGCACGGCATCCTGCCGCTCCTGGGTGGCGGAGCAGATCGTGTCGAAGCTGCGGAAGTGCTGCTCGGCGCTCTCGGCGCCCCGGCGGCGGACCACGCTCTGCCGGACCTCCTCCGCGATGGCCAGCGACTCGCCCGAGAGCATGGTCGTCTGATTGGCGATGCCCACCCGCAGCAGGTCGCGCTGGAAGTCGAATGCCGGTGACATGGCGTGCCGGAACCGGTCGGCCAGGGCGGCGGCATCGCCGCGGCCTTCGATGAAGTCACACACGGTGCGGGCTTCGGCCATGTCGAATACGACCAGATACCGGCCGCCGGGGTACTTGGTGACCTGGCTGGCCGTGGCCCGGGTCTCCTCGTGGTAGTGCTTGCCGTGGATCAGCGCGGTGAAGCCGTCCCGGGCGTAACTCTCCACCCGCTTCCAGACGTTGAGCACCGAGCCGCAGGTGGTGTCCACCAGCACGCAGCCGATCGCCTTGAGCCGGGTGAAGTCGGCCATGGTAACCCCGAAGGCCGGCATGATCACCACGTCCTCCGGGGTGATGGCGGAGAAATCGAACTCCTCGCCGGCCCGCCCCAGGATGGTGACTCCCATGGCGATCAGCTTCAGGTTGACATGCGGGTTGTGGATGATCTCGCCCACCAGGAACAGCCGGCGGTTGGGAAACTGGCGGCGGGTCTCGTAGGCGTACTCCACCGCCCGGTCCACTCCGTAGCAGAACCCGAACTCACGGGCCAGGCGGAAGGTGAGCGGCCCCGCGGACAGGGTGTAGTCCCCGTTGCGGAGGGCGTCGATCACCGCGCTGGAATAGTCGGCGGTGAGCTGCCCTTCGATGGCGGCCTTGAGCCCGAAGCCCTTGCGGTAGTAGGTGGAATCCATGGCGGGAAACTACCCGGTCGGGACGGCGCTGGGCAGCGAATCCGACGGGCACGCCCCCGGGAGGATCTCCTTCAGCGTGCCGGTGAGGCGGATCCGCTTGGCACCGTCCAGCGATTGCAGCCGGAAGCCGAAGCGCGCCGAGAGGCGGGCCCCCGTGGTCTCGAGCACCATGGCGCCGGAGTCACTCCGGTACCCATCGATAGCCTGCTCGGTGAACCAGCGCACCGCCGCGGCGACGGCGGGGCGTACCACCGTATCGGTCCCGGGGTTGAAGACCGGGAACTCGCCTGCAAGGAGCGTGTCCACCGGGTAGAGCACAAACCCGATTCCGAAATCATCCTGCACCAGGGTCACCTCCAGCCGCTGGGCATCCCGGCACCAGACCGTGACCGGGGACGCGGAGACCTTGCCGGTGTCCGCCCCGATCCACGAGGCAGATAGTTCTCCCTTGCCGGCGGATGCGCCGCACGCGGCCAGCAGCGCGGCCAGCGCGGCCGGCACGGCGGCGGGGTGGAGGCGAAGCGTCATGGCGGTGAACCTAGGCGCTGGCCTTGAGTGACGGTAGGCCCGGACGAGCCGTCACTCAAAAGCGATAGCCGAGCCCGGCGCCGATCACCCAGGGGTTGATCTCGAGCTGGTACACCGTGCTTCCGCCGGATTCGATCTCGGTCTGGACACCCAGGTACTTGAGATCCACGTTGAACACGCCGCGGCGGCCCAGCGGCACATCCACACCACCCTGGAGCGCCCAACCGAGGCTGCTGCCGAGGTCGAGGGTTTCGAGGCCGCCGCTGTGGGCGTAGAAGATGGCCAGGTTGGCGCCGGCGCCGAGGTAGGGCCGAAAGCGGCCGTCGCGGAGCGGGCGGACCTGCAGCAGCAGGGTTGGCGGCAGGAGGCGGACAGAGCCGAGACTATTGTCTCCCACCCGCAGCTCGTGGCCCAGGGTGGCAACGGCCAGCTCCAGCGCCAGCAACGGCGACAGGTGTCGGGTCACGTCAAGCTCGATGGTCGCGTCGGTGCCGACATCGAGGCCGGACGGATCCGAGGAGGCGTCGGGGGCCACGACGATCACCCGGGAGCGCACCAGCCAGCCGGTGTCCTGTGCGGCGGCGGTCGCGATGCCCAGCACCATGAGCAGGGCCACGGCCGCCCCGATACGATAGGAGCGCATCGTTCTCACTTGCCAAATGGTAGCTGCCACACACGCACTCGCACCAGCCCGAGTCGCCGAGTCTAGAACAGCCCCCGGACGCTCAGATCAAACCGCAGTCCGTCCCCGCCGTCGGTGATCGGATGGCTCAGGTCCATGCGCAGGAGGCCACCGAAGAAGGCCACGCCCACGCCGCCGCCCGCAATCACCGGGGATTCGAACAGCCGGGCCGTGGTCGCGGCCTGCCCGGCGTCCACGAAGGCGACCGGCCGCACCAGTCCCCGGGTGAGCGGCAGGTCCAGCTGGGCGGCCCAGAAGGCCTGCCCCCGGCGCTCGCCATAGCCGAAGCCGCGAACCGTGCCAATCCCGCCGGCCCGGAACGCCTGCTGCGGCATCGGCTGATCGGTGGTGATCCCCGCCCGCAGCCCGAGCGACGGACTCGCGCGGCGGCGGAGCAGCGCGTGATCCACACTGGCGAAGAGCCGGGCGGTGCCATCCCGGGCGTTGCCGAGCGCATCGGCGCCCACCCGCCAGCGGGTGCGCAGCGCGCCGCCGTCCACGGTGACCGCGGCTCCCCAGAAGCCGCCTTCGGTCACCGGCGGGTTACCGGGGAACCGTCCGCTGCCACCGAGAAAGTCGTTGACGGGCGATCCCGCATCCCGCCTCACACTCCGCTGGTCTTCGAAGAAGGCCGAGGTGCGGAGCTCGACGCCCCGGCCGAGCGAGCCTTCCCGCAGCAAGCGGACGCCGTGGGTCAGGTGGTAATCGGCGTCGTCGTGCGCCACGAAGATGGCATTGAGGCTGTTGCCGAGGGCGTTGCCCCGGCCGAAGGGATCGGCGGACCTCACCTCGCGCCAGCCCATGAGTGACCAGCGGGCCCCCGGCGCCTCCCGCACTACGGTGAGGCCTCCCACCAGCCGCTGGTCGCCCAGCCCGAAACGCAGCTCTCCCTTGAGATGGGTGAAGGGATCCCAGGGGAGCTGCACCTGATAGTTAAGCCCGGGGACGGAGCCCTGCACCCGGTTGTACCGCAGCATGTCGGGGATCCGCTCCCAGCTGAAGCCGTGGCGCGGGCGGCCGGTGAGTTCCGCCGGCAGCCCCGCCGCCATCCGCTCGAGGTCCGACTGCAGCTCCCGCACCGCCCGATCGTCGGCGGGGTCCTCGTTGAGGACCATGGCATCCTCCCACGCGGCGTACGCCTGCAGGGAATCTCCGGGCGCGCGATGGATCTCGTAGCGGCCATCCGACCACGCGCCCCAATCATCGCGCGCCGGCAGCTGCTCCGGGCGGTCTCTCTCCTCGCGCCGGTGCCGGCGCCGGCGCTCCACGCGCAGTGAGTCGCGCGCGGCCTCCGATAGCGCCACCATGGTGTCGGGATCGGCCGGTGACGGATTCTGAAAGATGATGCTCCGGCCGGTGTTGATCTCGTAGTGGTCGAAGGTGGTCCGGGCTTCGAAGGGGACCACCAGCTCTCCCAGCCACGGCAGCTCCAGGCGGCCTGCCACGACCTGCCGGTAGGGCATCCAGTGCCGCTCTTCCTGGAGGGCGTACTCGAGGTCGGCATCCAGGGTGAGCACCCGGCTGAGGATCCGGTTGATGCGCCGGTCCTCGCCGCTCACCGCTTCGCCCTCATCGGGATCGAGCCAGAGCGCGGTGCCGACAAAGCGGAAGCTGAATCGGACCAGTGCCGAGCTCTCGGCATCGAGCCACAGCCGGCCGGCCACCTGCGATGGGCCGTTCTTTCGCGGACGGACTTCCACCGCGAGGAGCCGGATGCGGCGGCCCTCGGGCGTACTGATCTGCACGCTGTCGCTCAGCCGGTAGCTGTACCAGCTGGCGCCATCCGCGGCGAGCGGATGCACGGCCGCCTGGGGTGGGATCTCGTTGCCGAAGACCCGGATGGAATCGCCGAGCGCGCGGGGCACAAACCAGGGCCGGTCGAAGCTGCTCATGAGGCGGATGTCGCGTGAGCGGGCCGCCGCGCGCCGGCCCAGGATCTCGACCCGGAGATCGTTGGGCGCGGTCCACTGGACGGTGCCCTCCTGCTCCTCCGCCGCCGCGTTGGGAACCTCGGCCCAGCGCCGCCGCCCCAGCCCGAACGACAACCGGTAGCGGAACTTGGCCTGGTAGTCCTTCAGGCTCGAGTCGGCGCTGCCGTGGCGGGCCACCGCGCGCTCGATGAGCTGCCGGGTGGCGGCATTGGCGTAGGGCAGCGTATCGGCCGGGAGCGCCGCGCTCGCGGCCGCGGCCGCCAGCAGGAGTGCAATCACGGGCGGGGTCGCCAAAACGCCCCGGCCCCGCGGCGAGGTGCCGTGGGGCCGGGGGTGGGACGCGAACAGGATGCGTCAGGCGATTTCTTCGACATCGGCTCCGTTGCGGGCCCAGCGGGTCCGGCCGTCCCGGTGCAGGCCGTAGGCCTTGAGCCGCCGCCATAGCGTGGTGCGGCTGATGCCGAGGTGCTTGGCGGTCTCCGCCAGCTTCCAGCCATGGGCATCCAGCGTCCGGACAATGGCGTCCTTCTCCCGGTCTGCCAGGGTGGTGGGACCTTCCAGCCCGGGGATGAATATCGCTTCTCCCAGCTCCATGGCCCCGATGCGCAGGGGCCGCAGCCGGCCGCCCATGGCGGCCAGGCGGGGCATCAGGGTCTGGGCCTCTTCCTCGGATTGCTCCAGGGTGGCAAGCGCCTCCCGGGCCGGGGCGTTTGCGTAGACCACCTTGCCCTGGGGATCAAATACGACGACGCCTTCACTGAAACCGTCCAGCAGGGCCTTGGCCAGCGGGGAGAACACCGAAGGGGTGGACGTATGTGTATCCGGCATATGGTCGGCCTACGGCTCGGGTTTGGCAGGGGTTTCAGACAACGCCCTATGCCCCCATAGACGAGTGAGGTGGTGGGGGATTGGACAACACCCCCCGTTCACCGCCCCTCCCCCCCACGGGCTCCTCGGCCGCCTCGGCCCGGATCACCAGGCCCAGGCCCAGGAAGATCGTGAGCCCGGCCATGATGGTCCGCGCCGACAAACCCTCGTTCGGGAGGACGAAAGGAGCGGCCATCGAGGCCAGGAACGGCTGCAGGTAGACGAACGCCGCGACGGTATTTGACGACGTCCGGCGGAGGGCCCAGAGGTTCAGGAAATAGGCGGCGACGGTGGGACCCAGCACAAGGTACGCCGCCAGCCACCAGATGGTTCGGCTGGCCTCGACCGGTGCCGCCAGCGCCGGTACCGCCAGCGGCGCCACCCCGATGGAAGCAAAGATCATGACGTAGGTGCCCACGGTCACGGAGTCGTGCCTGACCAGGAGCGGCTTGGAGACGAGGAAGTAGGCGGCATAGCAGATCATGCCGAGCAGGATCGCCAGATTGCCGAGCGCCACTCCGGGGGCGAAGGTCAGCCGGTCGGGGCCGACCAGATAGATGGCCCCCGCCGCCGCCAGCCCGATTCCGGCCAGCTTACCCGGAGAGGGACGCTCCAGCCCGAGCAGCAGTGACCCGAGCACGGTGAACACCGGGACGGTGGTCACCAGGATCGTGGCATTGACCGCGGTCGAATGGGCCAGCCCATAGAGGAACAGGGCCTGATTCATGGTCACGCCCAGGAGACCCGAGACCGCCAGCCGCCACAGGGTGCCGCGGTCCCTGATCCAGGGTCCACGGCGGATCAGCTGAACCAGGATCAGGGCGCCGGCCGCGCCGAAAATCCGGATGCCCACCAACCGGGCCGGGCCCAGCTCGGGCAGGACCAGCCGGCCGATGACGGCCAGGCTGGCGAAGAACACCTGCACTACCACGAGGGCGAAGGCGGTCACCGCCGCCGCCGATGCTTGGGGGAGCGGAGTCGCGCCCGCCGCTCTTCCCGGCCGGCCCCCTCCATGGCCTCGGCCAGGCCTTCGAGCGTGTCCGCCTCGAGCGACGGCCGGCTCCCCCGCACCACCGCAAACCGGAGCGGCCGGTCGAGCCGGGGCAGGTCCTGCGGCTTGAGCCGGCGGGCCTGTCCCTCTCGGAGGTGGAGGCGGACCACCCCGGTCCCGTTCTCCACCTCATAATGAAGGGGGAGGGTGTCACCGAACAGCCGGATGCTGCCCGGTAGGCCCGCCAGCCGGACTCGCTCGGTCTCCGGGACTGCCGCGACCGGATCCACCTCGAGCGAGGTGCCGAGAAAGGTCTGCCAGCCGGTCACGCCGCCGAGCTGCTCGACCAGCCGGGCGCGAACGGCCGCGGGGGCGAGCCCGTCCAGCCGGCCGCCCGATCGGCGCCACAGCTCACCGGCCTCCGCGGCGGCGCGGCGCACCCGGGCCTGGCTGGGATGGGTGGTCTCGCCGGCGAGGAGGGCGGCGGCCAGTGCGTCGCGAAGGGCCGGCTGCAGCTCCGGTGGAGCATCACCCTCGAGCGGCTCCACCAGCGTGTCCAGCTCGAAGCCGAAGTACCACAGCCGCTGGCGCTGCACGACGTGCTGGTGTTTCCTGGGACCGGCCACCGCGAACTCCGCGGCCCCGCGCCGGGCATAGCGCCGGACCAGCTCGTAGGGGATGGTGGTGCCCTCGATGGCGGCGCGCGCCACCCCGAAGCGGTCGGCGAAGAACCGGAGGTTGCCCGCCACCGCGCCCCAGCTGCCCGCCACCGAGTTGCGCGAGACCCGCGCCTCCTGGCCGTCCGCGGTATGCTCATCCATGACCAGGCTGAAGGGCATGAAGCGGGCGAGCAGGTCCGTCCACGCCTCACGCAGTTCGCGCCCGGCGTAGGGCAGCTTGAGCGGCAGCGACTCATCCAGCGCGCGGTAGACCGAGGCGGTACCCAGCGCGATATCCTCGATCGCCTTGACCAGCACACCCCGGCCCTCGGCCCACTCGGCGAGGCCCTCCTCGTCGAAGAGGTGCCGCGGCAGGCCGTACACCGAGCCCAGCCGGCCGTGCCGGTTCACCGCCTCGGCGAAGAGATTGTAGGCGGTCAGGTGGTCGCTGCCGTTGACCCGCACGCCCTCGATGTCGCGCTCCTCGCGCGTCATGCGGTGCAGCGAGTCGATGTTGGAGCAGACGGCGACGACCGGGGTGAGGTCCGCCCCGGCGTGCACCAGCAGCTCACCCCAGGCCCGGTCCACCGGCAGCGCCTCGACCTCCCGGCCGTACGGGGTGAGCCGGCCGTCCTCCACCAGGCCGCGATCGGTGAGCAGCGCCAGGGACTTGCGGTAGGCGGTGCGATCGAGCGCCACCGGCAGGTCCAGCTCGGTGGCGTCCACCCCGAGGGCCGCACAGGTGACCGCCACCCGCTCCGCGTCGCCGGCGAGCTGGAATTCCGGCGGCGTCGGCCGGAGCTTCTCGAAGACCAGGTCGCGGTCGGTCAGGATGTAGACCTCGCCCCCCGCCACCCGGCCGTGCACCCGCCCGGCCATCTGCAGGATCTCGTTGGGGCCGAGGTACAGCCGGTGCAGCACGTTGCGGCCGCGGTCCACCACGTTGGCGTAGCGGGCGTCGTAGATCACCACGGTGTCCAGCCCACGCACATTCAGCGCGGACTGCCCCGCCGCGGTCATGGCCAGCAGGAAGGGATGCGCCACCTCCCCTTCGAGGAAGGGGCGGATCACCCGGATCGGCTCGCCGCCGTGATAGAACGCGGCGCTGAGCCTCGGCCAGCGTGCCCCAAGACCCCGCGCCAGCTGCTCCACCTCCGCCCGGGTGGGCACGAACACGGCGACGCCGCGCTTCTCCTTGATCATGTGCCGCATGAAGCGGTCGTCGAAGAACTCCTCGGCCCGCTTCGGCATCACCCGGACGCGGGCCCGGAGCCTCGGGTCGAAGGCGGTGGTCTCCAGGACCTCGGCCGAGTCGAGGTAGTTGGCGTAGAAGGCCGGGTCCACGGTGGCGGAGAGCCAGATGAAGCGGCAGCCGGCGCGCTTGCCGAGCGCCAGGCAGAGCTCGAGCTCCGCGGAAGTCTGGTGGATCTCGTCGGCGATGATCGTGTCCAGGCGCGTGATCAGGTTGTCCTCGAACCAGCGGCGGGCGATGCCGGTGGTGACGATGACGACGTTCCAGCTCGGGCGTCTCGGGGGTGGCCTCGCGCTCGCGGTTGACCACCCCGACCCGCAGCGGTGCCTGCAGGATGGACTCGGCGATGGGGCGGATGCCCAGGGTCTTGCCGGTCCCGGTGCCCGCCACGATGCCGAAGCCCTTGCCCGAGGCGGCGAGGGCCCGCAGCTCGGCGCCATGTTCCTTTTCCAGAGTGGTCTCGATGCCGGTGAGGCCCAGCGCGAGCTCGATGGTCTCGCAGGCGGCGCGGGTGGGGGCGATGACGATCACCCGGCCACGGGGGTGATCCGCCCGGCGGTAGGCCTCGGGGTCGGGCGGCAGGAGGTGGTCGCGGGACGGATGCACACTTGAATGTAAGGAGGACCGCCACCCCCGTGTCCGGACCGCCGGGGCCCGGCTATCTTTTTTGAACCTCCTGCCCCGAAGGCGACCCCAGGCCTTTTCATGCGTCGGATTCTCCCCGTTGTCGCAATCGTGCTGCTTGGGAGCGTCCAGCCCCTGGCGGGGCAGTCCACCGTCACCGGCGTCCGCGACCTGGCCTTCGGGGCTGTGATCCGAGGGATTCCCACTGCAGTGTCGCCCAACGATCCGATCCGCAGCGGCCGGTTCTACGTGCGGCATCGCATCAACCGGCAGGTCCAGGTGCGCTTCACCCTGCCGACCCAGCTGGCCCGGGTGGGCGGCGGCGGCAACCTCCCCATCAGCTTCTCGACGACCGACGCGATCGCGCAGGGCACCGCCCCGACCAGCAATCCCGTCACCTTCAATCCGAACGTTGCCCGCACCTTCAACCTGGTCACCAGCGCCGACTTCTTCGTGAACCTCGGTGGCCGGGTTTCCCCGGCTGCCAACCAGGCGACCGGGAATTACCGCGGGACGATCGTCCTCACCTGCACCTTCTACTAGACATCAGCTGATTGGCGGGCGCACCAAAGTGACGGCGGAGGCGCCGTTGGCGGCCGCACGCGCTGCAGCCGGCCCGGCGGCTAGTTGCGCAGGAACTCGATGGAGACCACGACCGTCGAATCGCCCGGTGCGGTCGGCCGCCGGACCCGGAGCTGGGCGAGCGGGGGCCGTTCCGGCTGGGCGGCGCCCGCCGGCGCGGGTGTGCCGGCGGCCAGGCGGAGCGCAGCGCCGAGCGCCCCTTGGGACGGCTCCGCAGGAAGGACGGTGGCGGTGGCCCGGACCGTCGAGCGGTCTTGCGCGCTGAGCGACAGGGGGGCGAGAAGCAAGAACAGGAGCGCCGACAGGGGTCGGCGGAGTGTCCCGGTCAGGCTGGCCATCGAGCCGCACGGGGCTGGACGTGCCCCGATGTGACCCGGCTCACCGCCGGGGCCTGGAAATGAGGGGACAAGTCGCTGTGACATAAGGTCTTGGACCTTCCGGCCGCGCCGAAGGGAGGTGCCAAAAACCAGCTTCAAGGTGTACAAGAGATAGACACCTTGAAGTCCTCTAGGAGCAACTACTTACCGCATGTGGATAACGAGACCTCGACACGCGGCACGTTGGTTGCCCTCCCCCCTGCCAGGGAGCTGGCACTCCCTGGAACTCGCAGTCTCTGACGACCACACCTACATCCAGAGGGAAGGGCAATGCGAACTCTCACCCGAGTATCGGCCATCACGGCCGCGTTCTTGAGCCTGGCCAGTGTCGCCCAGGCACAGAGCGCCAACATCAATGCGACCGCGACCGTCTTTCAGGCCATGACCGTCACCGGCGCCCGCGACCTCGACTTCGGGAACGTCTTCCCGGGCGTGGCGAAGGCGGTCGGCGTGGCGGCTGCGACCAGCGGCCGGTTCGACCTGGCCGGTCAGGCCAGCGCCAACGTGGACCTGACGTTCACGCTGCCGGCCAACCTCACCAGTGGTGCCAACAACCTGCCGATCGGCACCTGGACCGGCTGCAGCAACGGCACCAACACCACCACGGGCTGCACGGCGTTCACGCCGTCGGCGTCGGCGAGCTCGACCGCGTTCAGCGGCGCGGGCGCCCTGTTCGTGTGGGTGGGCGGCACCGTCTCTCCGGCGGCGAACCAGGCCGCGGGGAATTACATCGGCACGGTCACCATGACCGCGGCCTACTTCTGAGTTGCGATTTCCAGGGCTATCCGGATGGCGCACGGGTCGGGCGGACACGGCTATCTTGCTCGTGTCCCTCGCCCGTGAGGCCTCCCCGGGGATCCCCCCAATGCACCGATGCCGTCGCCTGCTCCTCTTCGCCCTGTTCGCGCTCGCGCCGCCGCTCACCGCGCAGTCCACGGTCACCGGCATCAGGGACCTGGCGTTCGGGGTCGTAATCCGGGGCGTCGCGACCACCGTCTCGCCCGACGATCCGATCCGCAGCGGGCGTTTCTACATCCGCCATGTCCTCGGCCGGCAGGTACAAGTCCGCTTCACCTTGCCGACCCAGCTGGCCCGCGTGGGCGGTGGTGGGACGCTGGCGATCAGTTTCCGGAACGGGGATGCCAAGGCACAAGGCACCGCCCCGAGCAGCCCTCCGATCTATTTCAACCCGAAGGCGAACAAGAAGATCGACCTGACTACCAGCGCCGACCTGTTCGTGAACCTCGGCGGGCAAGTCTCGCCGACCGCCGCCCAGCCAGCCGGGGCATACGTCGGCACCGTCGTTCTGACCTGCACCTTCTTCTAGGGATCGCGATGCCACAGCGCCGCACCGGAACGATTCTGGTCCTTCTGCTGGGCCTGACCCAGGCCGCCCTTGCCCAGGGGGTAGTCGTCGCGCCGCACGCCATCTACCTGGATCACCGCACCCGGAGCGCGTCCATCACGCTCTACAATCCGGGCGCCGATCCGGCCGAAGTAACGATCTCCTCCATGTATGGCTACCCGGTGACCGACTCGCTCGGTCACTTCACCCTCCGCCTGCCCGACTCGGTAGACGCCTCGATGCCGGCCGCCACGGCGTGGATTGACGCCTTTCCCCGGCGGATGACGATCCCCCCGCTACAGCGTCAGACCGTGCGCCTGCTGGCCCGGCCGCCGCTGAGCCTGGCCGACGGGGAGTACTGGTCCCGGATCATGGTCTCGGCCAAGGGCGCCGCGCTACCGGTCGCCTCCAGCGACACCAGCGGGATCCAGATCGGCCTCTCGCTCGAGGTCCGCACCATCATCCCGCTCATCTACCGCAAGGGCCCGTTGCACACCGGCGTGGTCGTCTACGACCTCCGGGCGGTGCCCCAGGGCGATTCGATCGCCGTTCGCGTCCGACTGGAGCGCCGGGGCACCTCCGCCTACATCGGGACCGCGACCGGCACCCTGGCGAACGCCGCCGGGACCAAGGTTGCCGGTTTCCAGCAGCCCGTGGCCGTCTACTACGACGCCGAGCCGTCCTTCATGCTGCCCAGTGCCGGACTCCCTGCCGGGAGCTATCGCCTGCACCTGGTGCTCAGCAGCGAGCGGCCCGACATCGCTCCGGAGCTGCTCCTGCGGGCACCGGTGTCCCGCGACTCCATCACCGTGGTGCTGCCGTGAGACGGACCGGACGGCGTCGCCGCGCCCTGCTGCTCTTCGCCCTGGTGGCGTTGAGCGGTGGAGCACGGACCGACGCCGGTCCGGTGCGGTTCCCTGGCCATATGCCCACGGCCACCGGTCAGCCCGCGACGCGGACCGCTGGCGCCAGCCAGCCGAAGGCGCCATCTACTCCATCTGCCAAGCTCCGCACCCTGCGGGTCGCCAGCGACCATCGCCGCGCTCCGGCGTCCCGTCACGACGCGGCCACCAGCGCCGGCGAGTCCAGCCCGAGCGGCCGCGCGGTCCTGCGGATGGTGCTGGCGCAGGCCGAGCGGGTGGCGATCGCGGTAGGCGAGTGGCTCCAGCCCAGGACCGCCGAGGCGCAGGAGCCACGCCGGGATGGTGCCGCCGGGCAGACGCAGGCCAGGGGCGCCGCCTTCCGGACCATCGCCCCGCTTCCGGGGCTCGAGCCGGTGCTGATCGAACTCATGCTGGGCCGCATCGCCAGCCGCACCGTCGAGGCCTACCGGGCCGGCGACGAGGCGCTGGTACCGCTCGGCGCCTTCTTCGAGCTGGCGGAGATTCGCACCTTCCGCCGCCCCGGTGGCATCCTCGAAGCGATGGTCCAGCCGGGGAATGTGCCGCTGGTTCTCGATCCCGCAAGTCGCTCCCTCCGGGTCGGCAAGGACGTGCTGCCGCTCGGACCGGAGGAGATGGTCGCCGCCCGGGGTGAGGTCTTCCTGAGCACGGCCGTGCTGGCGCGGATCTTCGCCCTCGAATGGGACATCAGCTGGCCGGACCTGCAGGTCGCGGTGCTGGAGCCGGGCACGCTGCCGGTCGCCCGCCGCATCCGGCGGGAGTCCATGATCCGCGCGCAGCTCATGAGTTCGGGCGCCCCGGATCAGGCGGGGCTCCACCTCGGCGTACAGCGCTCCCAGCTCAAGGGACTGATCCTGGACTATTCGTTCCTCACGCCTACCAACGGACTCGATGCGGGCGCCTACGCCACCACGATGGGCCTCGATCTCTTCGGCGGGTCGCTGGCCGTCGGGGTCCAGAGCCAGAACGGGACCGGGCGTCCACCGCGGACCGAGGCCTCCTGGACCGGCATCTGGCGCGAGAACCGCTGGCTCTCGCAGGCGACAGATCGGTGACGGCATCAGCACCGGGCCCCGGTCGCGCAGCCTGCGCGGCGTCTCGCTCTCCAACAGCCCCTATGCCCGTCCGTCCATCCTGGGCCACGTCCCCTTCGAGGGCCAGCTGGGCGCCGGCTGGACCGTGGAGGCCTACCGGGGCGGCCGGCTGATCGGGTTCGACTCCGTCAACTCGCTGGGCCAGTACTCCTTCGATGTGCCGATCCAGTACGGCGAGAACCCGGTGGACTTCGTGGCCTATGGGCCGTTCGGCGAAGTACGCGAGTTCAACCAGACCTATCGCCTGCGCACCGAGGGACTGCCGGCGCGGCGGCTCGAGTATGGCATCTCGGCCGGCGAGTGCCGGACCGAGCGCTGCACCAACACCGCCAACGTGGACGTCCGCTACGGCATCAACACCCGGTGGACGGCGCGGGCCGGGCTCGATCAGTTCGGGCGCGACAGCCTGGGCGACCTCACCCACCCCTACGTCGGGCTGCTCGGCAACGTCACCAACTCGATCGCGCTCGAAGCCGAGGCGGTGGGAAACGCCGTACTGCGGGGAGCGCTGCGCTACGAGCCCTCGGTCAACCTCGCGGTGCAGGCGGAAGGCCACCGCTTTGCCCGGAGCCCGCGCGACCCGATCCTCACTCCCGAGGGCCGGCTGAACCAGCTCACCCTCTCCGCCTTTCTCCGACCGCTGGGCCAGGCGAGCGGGCTGTTGTTCGAGGGCAGCGTGGACCGGGTCCACGCCGCCACCAGCGACCTGACCAGCGCCAGGCTGGGTGCATCGTTCCAGGTGTCCGAGGTGCGGGTGCTGCCCGCAATGCGCATGCAGCAGACCTCCGGCGCGGGACCGGTGTTCCGCCAGACGTTCTTCAGCCTGAACACCTTTGTGCTGCCCCAGCCGTCGCTGGGCCGGCTTCTCGGCCGGCTGACCGCTCGCACCAGCCTGGACGTCGAAAGCGGCGTGGGTCCGGCCAGTGCCTCGGCCTTTGTCAGCGCCCCCCTGCTCCGCGGCCTGCGCGCCGAGACCGGCGTGACCTGGATGCGGGGCACCGACGGACCCGGACTGTCGCTCCTCATCGCCGCCGAATTGCCCAGCATCCGGTCGTATACCACCGTGACGGCCGGGGGCGGCCGGGAGGCGATGGGCACCCAGTACGTCACCGGCTCCGCGATCTACAATCCGGCCCGTGGCGGGGCGGATTTCTACGGCAATTCGTCCCTCTCCCGCGGCGGCGTGACGGGGCGGGTCTTCCTCGACCTCAACGGCAATGGCAAGTTCGACCGGGACGAGCACCCACTTCCGGGCGTGCGCGTCGTGGTGGGACCGACGTTCGATTTCTCGGACGAGAACGGCGCGTACCGGGTCTGGGACGTGCTCCCTTACGAACCGGCGCAGGTGACGGTGGATTCCGCCTCCATCCCCTCTCCGCTGTGGGTCCCCGGCTTCGCCATGGCGCTGATCGAGCCGTCGCCCAACCGCTACCGCACCCTCGACGTGCCGATCGTGCCGGCGGGCGTCATCGAGGGCCGGCTGGCAGGACCCGCGGCCCACCGGGTGGGGTCGGCGGCGGTCACGCTGATACTGCACAACAAGAAGACCGGTGAGAAGCGGCGGATTGACACCTTCTCCGACGGGACGTTCTACGCGATGGGGGTACGCGCCGGCGAGTGGCAGCTGTCGGTGGATCCCTCCTGTCTCACCCTGCTCGGCGCGGCGTCCGCTCCCATTTCCTTCGTCATGAAGGCCAGCGCCGAGGGCGAGACCGTCAGCGGCCTGGAGCTGATTCTGGACTAGCGAGACGCCCCGGCCCGGACAAACAAACACCCCCACTCCTCGTGGGGGTGTCGGCCAGGGCGGGGAGCCCTGACCTGCTGGGCAACCGGTTTGGAGAGGCCGTAGGAAGGGCCGGTTCACCCCATTCGATTGAATCGATCAGGTCAGTCGCGATCCCACCGATCATCGTTCCTGCCACCGTGGCCAGTCCGGTCGTACCGATCGTACCCCGCGTCCCGGCCGTCACTGTAGTACCGCCCACTCCGCTCGTACACCACAACTGCGCGCAGCCCTTGCTGGTTCCGGTCGTGGCCGTCGTAGTAGCGGCGGTGGTCGTAGTCGTACCAGATGCGCACCGGCCGGTATCCGTGGCGGCGGTACCAGCCTTGTCCCCGTGGCCGGTGGACGACCACGACCTCGTGGTACACCGGCCGGTGGCGATAGCGGGGACGGACTTCCAGCAGGGTGTGTGGGGAGTAGTGGTAATGGTCTCCCAGGATGACTCGGCCACTGACCGGACCGTGCCCGATGGAGATGTCGGCGGTGACGCGCTGGGCCGCCAGGGTGCCCGGCAGCACAAGCAACAGCGCCAAGGCCGGCCACGAACGACGAACTGACATGGAGATCCTCACAGGATTGAGGTACAGGGAGACCACAATGCCAGCTGCGTGCCAAAGTCGGAAACGGATGGGAGACATTGAGTTGCGCGATTCCGCCAAGCTCGGGAGTGTCCTCGATTGGAGACGGCGGGCAGGAAAAGTGTCCTCCCGGGAGACACTGTCGGCAGGAGAGGGGTCACATAAAAATGCGAAGGGATCACCTTGACACTGCCTTGGGGGGCCAGCATACTATGGCCTCCCATGGTGCCGAGGCTGGCGCTTGGGTCCTTGCCGGACGGTGCTCTCCCAGTACGCCACATCGGACCGTTCGCGCTGATTCGCGGGATTCCCCTTGCCCCCGTGGAAGCTGCATATGTCTATGTGGCAACAGATACTCACCTTCCTTACAACTTCCTCGCAATCGGAGGGCAGCATGGCAGCGGATTTCTTCTTGGGCGAGTCACTCGTAGGTGAGGGCAATGAAATCGCCCACATCGATCTGATTATCGGCAGCAAGAGCGGTCACGCCGGCGCGGCCTTCTGCAACGCGCTCACGAACAACAAGGACGGCTTCACCACGCTGCTCGCGGTGGTGGCGCCGAACCTGCCGGCCAAGCCGGACACCATCATGTTCAACAAGGTGACCATCAAGGGCGCCACGCAGGCGGTGCAGATGTTCGGCCCGGCCCAGGCGGCCGTGGCCCGCGCCGTCGTGGACAGCGTGGCCTCCGGGGTCATCCCGAAGGACAAGGCCAACGACTGGTGCGTGATGGTCGGGGTGTTCATCCACTGGCAGGCCGCAGACGACAAGAAGATCTATCAGTTCAACTACCAGGCGACCAAGGAATCCATCGAGCGGGCGCTCAAGGGCCTGCCGACGGTGGATTCGGTGGTCAGTGGCTCCAAGACCGCGCGTCACCCGTTCTCGGGCGTGGATAACGCCTGAGTCCCGGCCCACTCGCGGGAGACAGAGGGGCGGGGCGATCCCCGCCCCTCTGTCATGTCAGGCTCTCACGCCGTGACGGGCGGCTCCGGCCGCCCGGACGGACCCTCAGGGACTTGCCGATATGCGTAAACTCCTCCTCCAGCTCGACTCCTCCCGGCACCCCAGCGTCTTCGACCAGGTCGTCGCCTACGACGGCGGCGCCGATGAAATCATGAGTTACGGCGGCGTCACGCCGGAGGACGTCCGCGACCTGGTACATGGCTGCATCTTCACCCGGGGCCCCAAGGACCTGCACCGGACCGCCATCTGGATCGGCGGCAACAACATGTCCCAGGGGGAGCAGCTGCTGGCCATGGCGGTGGACGCGATGTTTCCGCCCTTCAACGTCTCGGTCATGCTGGACTCCAACGGCTCCAACACCACGGCGGTGGCCGCGGTGGTGAAGATCGAGCAGACCCTCGGCGACCTGAAGGACAAGAACGTCCTGGTGCTGGCCGGTACCGGACCGGTCGGCCAGCGGGCCGCCGGGCTGCTGGCCCGCGACGGCGCCAGGGTCACGATCACCTCCCGGAAGCCGGAGCAGGGCGAGAAGGCCCGCCAGTTCATCAGCGCCCGGTTCAATGTCCAGGTGGAGGCGGTCACGCTATCGGATCCGGCCCAGGCCGGGGAGCTGCTCGAGGGCGTGGACGTGCTGCTCAACTCGGGCCCGGCCGGGGTCCAGATGGTTCCCAAGTCCGCCTGGACCGCGCACAAGTCCATCAAGGTGGCGGTAGACCTGAACGCCGTGCCGCCGCTGGGGATCGAGGGGATCGAGGTCAACGATGCCGGGAAGGAACGCCACGGCGTGGTGATGTTCGGCGCCTTCGGCGTCGGGAACTTCAAGACCAAGCTCCACAAGCGCTGCGTGGCCTGCCTGTTCGAGAAGAACGATCTGGTCCTGGACGCCGAGCACATCGCGGAGATCGCCCGGGCACTGGTCAAGACCGAGTGAGCCATTCCGGATCACCGCCCCGGGCTGACAGCCCTCATGCCACGCGCCATCGGGGTTGATCCGGGCACCGTCTCGATCGACGTCTGCGGGCTGGCGGACGGCGAGATCTTCCTCGACGCCAGCCTGCCCACCGCCGAGGCTCTGGCCGAGCCCGACACCTTCCTGCAGCTCCTCTCCAGTCACGGGCCGCCCGACCTGATCGCCGGCCCGTCCGGGTACGGCCTTCCACTGCTCCCCGCCGACCGCACCACCGAGGACGACCTGCGCCTGGCCTTCCTTGCCGCCGACGGCGAAGCCGGCGGCATCGGAGGGCTGCGCCGGATGGCCATGCTGCTGGCCGGGTCCGGGCTGCCGGTGGTCTTCACCCCGGGGGTGATCCACCTCCCCACGGTGCCGGAGCACCGCAAGCTCAACCGGGTGGATCTCGGGACGGCGGACAAGGTGGCGGCGGCGGCGCTGGCTGTGTGGCAGGAATCCCAGCGGCGAGCAACCAGCGCGGACCGGACCTCGTTCTGGCTGCTGGAACTGGGTGGCGCGTTCACGGCCGCGATGGCGGTTCGGGACGGGGCGATCGTGGACGGCCAGGGAGGCAGCAGCGGACCGATGGGATGGCAGGCGGCGGTGGGTGGGATGGCGAGGTCGCGTTTCTGGCCCGGGAGGTCACCAAGGACCTGCTGTTCCAGGGGGGCCGGGTTTCACGGCCCGGGCCGGTAGGCCTCGCCGCGTACGTCGAGGGGGTGCACCGGGCGGCGCTGAGTCTCTCCGCCGCGCACCCGAAGCCGGAGGTCATCCTGCTGTCCGGCCGGCACGCCGGCGACCCGGATGTCCGGGGCGCGCTGGAACCGAGGCTGCGGTCGCTCGCCCCCGTGGCAGACCTCACCGGGTTCGCCCGGGTGGCGAAGAGCGGGGCGCAGGGCGCGGCGCTCATCGCGGACGGGCTGGCCGGGGGCCGGCACGCGGACATCGTGGCGGCGCTGCGACTGCGGGAGGCACGTGGCACGGTACTCGACTACCTGACGGTGATCACCCCGGCCGCCGCCCGCCAGCGCCTGGGCATGACGGACCGCTAGGGCCCGCCCGCGTCTCCCGCGAGCCAGGCGACGGCCACCGCCGGCGCGCAGTCCGAAACCAGCTCCCGCAGGCCGGCGGCGGCCGGGGTGAGGCTGGAAAACTCGCGGATCGGCCGGCCAAGCGACGAGGCTACGCGGGCCGCCACGAATCGCCCGGCCCCGGCGCTGATCACGGGGGCATCCGGCGGAACCATCGCCCGCCTCGCAACCTCTGACATGGCCGCCGCGATCTGTGCCGCCTGGCGACGGGCCAAGTCGCGCGCGAGGCCCACCCACACGCCGAGCGAGGCGGAGGCGGCGTCGCGACCGACCATGCGGGCCAGGCGCCGGGCGCTCGCCTCCGGGCTCTTGTCGCCGCCATCGGCCGTGGAATGCAGATCGGCGCCGCCGGGAAGTTCCCCAGTCAGCCGATAGACGTCCGCCGCGGTGGCGAAGTACTCCGCCATGAGGGGAATCTCCACATCCTCCACCCGTGCCGCCGGGGCCAGTGCCATGACCGGGGTGCGAACCACGCCGGTGTAGACCAGTTCGCGGCTGACCAGTCGTTCGGCGTCGGTGCTGCCCTGCGCCACGACCTTGCCCCCGAGAATGGCGATGACGTCGGTCGTCGTGCTGCCGATATCCACCAGCAGCGCCGCCGGCGTGTGGCGTGCCACCAGTTCCGCGCTCGCCCGCCAGTTGGCGGAGGCGATTTCGGCGGTCCGCGTCGCAATGGCCGCAGGCGGCACGAACCCACGCAGCCCGTAGTAACGGCACTCCGCTCCGGCGAGGAGTTCCCGCATTCGGCCGGCGATCCGCACGACCCCCTCGCCCCGATCGGGGAAGAGATCCACCATCTCGCCGGTCATCGTGACGGCATGCACCGGCGCCGAGCCGAGCCGCTCCCGCGCCTCCAGGATCCCGGCATCGAGATGCTCCATGCCCCGCCACAGCGGGCAGGGGAGCTGCACCACCCGCTCCACCACACCTTCATGGTCGAGCCGTGCGGCCTTGATGTGGGCTCCGCCCAGGTCCCAGCCGATGACCGGGTCACGCATGGGCTGCGGCACCAAGCGTGACTTCGTGGGTCAGGGCGGTGCGCTCGGGCTGGGGCCGGGCATCGTCAGACCCATCCGCCTGGGCAAGCACCATCCCGGCCACGTTGATCCCCAGCGCGGGGCGGAGTCCGCAGTAGGAGGTGGTGAGCCGCGGATTCACTTCCAGCACCACCGGGCCGCCGCTGGTCATGATGTAGTCCACACCCACGTAGCCCCAGAGCCCGGGGATGGCCCGTGCCACCTCCTGCCCGAGTGCAGCGAGGCGCCCCCCGGCATCGGGGAGGGCGTTGACGAGCAGCCGTGTGAGGGTGGGCCGGTCGTCCGCAACGTGCATGACCTGACGGTTGGCCGCCAGCAACCGGGCCCCCGCCGCCGTACAGAGGAGTGACAGGCTGGCCGGTTCTCCCTCGATCCACGGCTGGGCCACACACTCCTTGCCGGAGCCGGCGATGGCCCGTTCCGCCGCCCACCAGTCGGTCACCAGCCGGATGCCCTCGCAGCCGGCACCGTCGTCCGGCTTGACCACCCACCGCCCGGGCAGTGGCGGGGTCGAGTCGCCGGCTCCGAAGGTCGGCACTACCGCGACGCCGGCCCGGGCCAGCGCCTGGGAGGTGGCGCGCTTGCTGGCCGCCACCCGTACCGCGGCCGGACGGCAGCCCAGCAGGACCCGGTCCTGCAGCGCCACATGTTCCGCCAGGCGGACGAGAACGCCGCCGGTTTCCGGGGCGGTGGGCCAGACCGCGTCGGCCCACGCCACGCCGCGCGCGAAGAGGGCGTCGGGGCTCTCGGCTCCGCCGGGAAGGAGCGGCTCGGCACCGGGGATCGGCGGGAGCCTGGGGTCTCTGCCACAGCGGACGCGGATTCCGGGGAGATCCAGCAGGTCGCCGACCAGGGCGCGGACCATCATGTCCGCCTCGTGCGTCAGCGACGGCGGGAGTGGCGCCCCCAGGAGTCCTCCCCCGGTCAGGTACTCGAAGACGAAGACTTTCATCCCTGGATCATCCGATGGAGTTCCTGTTCCCGCTCGCGAACCAGGCCGATGGCGTCCGCCGGGTGGTCGGCCTCGGCGTGCACGGTGCAGACCGGGTCGCCCGGCTGGATGGTCGTTCCCGGATTGGGAATGTCGCGACACCAGGAGGGGAAGGCGAACCCCGGCGCTGCCCGCCAGCCGGCCCCGGCGTGGACGATTCCCTGCGCCCGGGCCGGCCCGGTGCGGGCAGCCGGCGGCAAGGCAGCGCGGCAGGCCTCGATATGATGATGCAGCAGACCGTCGTCATAGTCGGGATCGTAGAGGTCCAGGGTGGCGGTCGGCCGCGGGTTGAGTTCGAGCACCGACCAACGCTCTCCATCAAGGAGAAAGTCGAGCCCGTTGAGTCCTGCGAGCCCGGTCCCGGCCACGAGCGCGTCGAGCCGGTCACCGATGTGCGCCGCGACGGGCACCGGAATGGGTACCCGCCCCACCGCGCCGCCGAAGAGGTAGGGCAGCCCCGCCCGGGCGCGGCTGGTCCACTGTTCGTTGAAGCCGAGGATCAGTGCCCGCCGGCCATCGGCGAGAAAGAGCGCTGACAGCGGCCGGCCGGGCTCCAGCCGCTGGAAGTAGTCTCCCCGGCGTGGCGGGCGCGACCCCGCAGGCTGGACGTGGGTGCCCCCCGCCCCGCCGCCGTGCTTGACCAGCCACCCCTCGGGCGACGAGGGGGGATCGAGACGGACCTCGGGATGAGGAATGGCGAGTCCATCCAGCAGGGGAAAGAAGCGGCGCGGGTCCTTCACGGAGCCGACTACCGCCGGTGGATTGCCCAGGATTTCATGCTGTTGCGCCAGCCGGGAGAGCAGGCCGGGACGGGCTTCGAAGCCGGAGCCGTAGACCAGCGGGGCCGCCGGGGCCAGCTCGGCCGCGGCATCGAGCAGGGCCCGGCGGTCGAGGCGGAGCGACCCCGGGGCGGCCACCGTGCGCCACTGGTGCGCCGCGGCCCGGGTATCCCGGTCGGCGAAGCAGTCGAGCACGGTGGCACGATATCCGCCGCGGCGGGCCGATTGCGCCAGGGCCCGGCCGGAGACGGCCGCAACGAGCAGCGGCGGAGCGTCGGCGCGGGAGATCGGACGCGCCATCGCGGTGTAATTATGCATTGATGGATGGTAGCAGCTATAATGTCCTTCAGACCATGCCCGCGTCCTCCAAACCCCAAGCAGATGTGCTGAACGTCGCCTGTCCCTTCTGCGGACTGGTGTGCGACGACCTCACCGTGCGACTGGGCGATCCACTCGAAGTGCGGGCCAACGGCTGCCCCATCGCCGGGCCGGCCTTTGGGCGCGCGCCGGGTGACGCCACCCCACGCATCGCGGGCAAGCCGGCCACCCTGGACGCGGCCGTGGCCGAGGCGGCGCGACTGCTGGGCTCGGCGCGGCTGCCGCTGGTCGCGGGGCTGGCCACCGACGTGGCGGGCGCCCGGGCGGCGGGCCGGCTGGCCGATCGGACCGGCGGCGTGCTGGATCACATGAATGCCACCGCCATGCTGCGCAACGTCATGGTGCTGCAGGACTCCGGCTGGATCACCACTACCCTCTCCGAAGTGCGCAACCGGGCCGACCTGCTCATCGTGGCCGGCGGAGACCTGGTCAGCCGCTTCCCGCGGTTCTTCGAGCGCTGCATCGCAAACGAGGAGACCCTTTTCGACGGCAAACGGCGGTGTGAAGTGGTCTTTCTCGGATCCCCGGTCCCGGCGGGGCTCGACCTACCCGGGCCGGTGCGGTCGGTCAGTTGTGAGGTGTCCCGGCTGGGGGAGGCCTTCGGGGTGATGCGCGCCCTGCTGGCGGGCCAGCGGCTCGGCGCGGAGCAGGCGGCGGGTGCGCCGCTGGCGACCTGGCAGGCGCTGGCCGACCGGATGCGGGCGGCTCGCTACGGCGTGGTGGCGTGGGCGGCCGCCGATTTTGACTTCCCGCACGCGGAACTGACCATCCAGACGGTGTGCGAGCTGATCCGCGACCTGAACCGGGACACCCGCTTCGCCGGCCTGCCGCTGGGAGGGAGCGAAGGGGACATCACCAGCGACAGCGTCCACGTCTGGCAGACCGGGTACGGCTCGCGCACCTCGTTCGGGGCCGGCTACCCGACGCAGGACCTGTATCACCACGCTGCCGCCGGCCTGCTGGAATCCGGCGCCGCCGACGCGATGCTCTGGATCTCCAGCTTCAACGAGACCCGCACCCCGCCGGACGCCGCGATCCCGGTGATCGTGCTCGGCCGGACCGGCATGCGCTTCGGGCGGGAGCCCGCGGTGTTCATCCCGGTGGGCACGCCGGGTGTGGACCACGCCGGCCATCTCTTCCGCACCGACCGGGTGGTGGCCCTGCCGCTCGGCCAGCTCAGGAACTCGGATCTGCCGAGCGTGGCCCAGGTGATCGAGGCCATCGAAGCCGCGCTCGGGGAGGCCTGACCGATGCTCCTCAAGCTGGCGGGCGGGCGGGTCTATGATCCGGCGCACGGCGTGGACGGCACGGTGCGTGACGTCTACATCCGGGACGGGAAGATCGCCCCCGCGCCGGCGGGCGACGAGCGGATTGACCGGGTCTATGATCTGTCCGGCCGGGTGGTCATGGCGGGGGCGATCGACATGCACACCCACATCGGCGGCGGCAAGCTGAACATCGCCCGGGCGATGCTGCCGGAGGATCACCGGGGCGACCCGGTGGCGCGCACGGCCCTGACCCGGTCCTCTTCCGGCCGGGCGGCACCGGGGACCTTCGCCACCGGCTACCGCTACGCCGAGATGGGGTACACCGCCTGTTTCGAGCCGGCCATCCTGCCCATCAACGCCCGCCAGGCCCACCTCGAGATGGGTGACACGCCGATGGTGGACAAGGGCGGGTATGTCATGCTGGGGAGCGATGACTTCCTGCTGCGGATGATGGCGGCGGGCGAGGACCAGCAGCGCATCAATGACTATGTGGCGTGGACCCTCAACGCCACGCGCTGTATCGGCATCAAGGTGGTGAACCCCGGCGGGATCAGCGCGTTCAAGTTCAACCGGCGCATGCTGGACCTGGACGAGCCCAATCCCCATTACGGCGTGCGGCCGAGGGACATTCTCCGGGTCCTGAGCCGGGCGGTGTACGAACTCGGGGTGCCGCACCCGCTGCACGTGCACGGCAGCAATCTCGGCGTCCCCGGCAATGTGGAATCGACCCTCGGCACCATCCGGGCCGCAGAGGGGCTGCCGATTCACCTGACCCACATCCAGTTCCATTCCTATGGGACCGAGGGAGACCGCAAGTTTTCCTCGGCCGCGACCCGCATCACCGAGGCGATCAACGGCACCCCCAACGCCACCTGTGACGTGGGGCAGATCCTCTTTGGCCAGACGGTGACCGCCTCGGGCGACAGCATGGCCCAGCACCGCCAGGCCGCGCATGCCAGCCCGCGGAAGTCGGTGATCATGGACATCGAGTGCGATGCCGGCTGCGGCGTGCTGCCGTTCCGGTACCGCGACACGAACTTCGTGAACGCCCTCCAGTGGGCCATCGGCCTGGAGATCTTCCTGCTGGCCAGCGACCCCTGGCGGGTCTTCCTGACGACTGACCACCCCAACGGGGCGCCGTTCACTACCTATCCCCACCTGATCCGGCTGCTGATGGACCGGACCTTCCGGAACGACCGGCTGGCCCAGCTCAATCCCGAGGCCCGGGCCATGACCACGCTGGGGAGCATCGACCGCGAGTACTCGCTGTACGAGATCGCCACTCTTACCCGGGCCGCCCCGGCGCGGCTGCTGGGGCTGGCCGACCTGGGGCACCTGGGTCCGGGCGCCGACGCCGACGTCACGGTGTACCGGGAGGACCCGGACCGGGAGCGGATGTTCACGACGCCGGAGTATGTCTTCAAGGCGGGCGAGCCGGTGGTGCGGGACGGCAAGATCATCAAGGTGACCTGGGGCCGCTATCACACGGTGCAGCCGGCGTACGACCGTGGCATCGAGCGGCGGCTGCAGCAGTATTTCGCCCGCTACCAGACGGTCCGGGCCGAGCACCTAGTGATTTCGGACGAGGAGATGCACAGCTTCGGCCACGGCGGCGCGGTACTCGTCCATCCCTGCCGGGGAGGCCGGCGATGATCCTCAACGGCGTGACGATCGACGACGCGTTCGCGGAGGCCTTCGCGATGAAGGCCACGCGCATCCTGATTACGGCCCACAACCTGGAATGGGCGTACCACGCGGCGAACGCCGCCACCGGGTTTGCCACGTCGGTCATCGCCTGCGGCTGCGAAGCCGGGCATCGAGCGCGAGCTGGGCCCCGACGAGACCCCCGACGGGCGGCCCGGGGTGTCGGCGCTGCTGTTTGCCGTCTCCACCAAGGAGCTGACCAAGCAGCTCACCCGCAGGGTCGGCCAGTGCGTGCTGACCTCGCCGACCAGCGCGGTGTTCTCCGGCATCGAGAAGGGGGAGCGGCTGCCCCTCGGGAAGCACCTGCGCTACTACGGCGACGGTTTCCAGACGTCCAAGGTGATCGGCGGGCGGCGGTACTGGCGCATTCCGGTGATGGATGGCGACTTCCTGATCGAGGACATGACCACGATGGTCAGCGGCGTGGGTGGCGGCAATTTCCTGGTGCTGGCGGAGTCGCAGGAGCAGGCGCTGCGGGCCTGTGAGGCATCGGTCCGGGTGATGCGGCAACTGCCGAATATCATCCTGCCCTTCCCCGGAGGGGTGGTCCGCTCCGGATCCAAGATCGGCTCCAAGTATGCGGGGCTGCAGTGCGTCGACCAACGACGCCTTCTGTCCCACGATCAGAGGTGTCACCGCCTCGCAGCTTACCCCGGAGATCGAGGCGGTGATGGAGATCGTCATCGATGGGCTGACCGCCGCGGACGTCGCCGGGGCCATGCGCGTCGGGGTCCAGGCGGTCGTCGACATGGGCGCGGCCTGCGGCATCCGGCGGATCAGCGCGGGGGACTATGGCGGCAAGCTGGGCAGGCATCATTTCCGGCTGCATGAGATCATGGCCGGCGCGCGCGGGTGACGGGCGGCGGCACCCCCGGGACGCGCCTCGCGTGGGGGCGGGCGGGCCGGGACAACGCAGGGGACATCGCCGCCGGCGGTCCCTCTTGCTAAGACCCCCGCTGACGTGTAGGTAACAAGGACTGACGGGCAGTCCGGGGCTCGAGGCAGCACCTTCCCTTGTTCACTCTTTTCGGTTGCGTCGTGCTCCCATGGCTGAGAAGATGATGCTGATCGGCGGTCGCTCCACCAAACAGGGCACAGCCCTGTGCGCCGGCAAGCTCGAGGCTGAATACCTTGATGTGTCCTCGACGGTGGAAATGAACGTCGAGGACATGGCGCGTCTGGGCCTTCAGAATGACAGCAAGGTGCGGCTCACGACCCCGGTCGGGGAGGCCGTGCTGCGCTGCAAGGGCCGGGAAACCAAGGACCTGCCGAAAGGCCTCCTGTTCATGGCCTACGGACCACACTCGAGCCGGCTGATGGCCGGGGACACCGCCGGCAGCGGCATGCCGCTGTCGAAGAACCTGGACGTCGAGGTGGAGCCGATCCGGGAGTAGGGCGCACCACTTGAGGAGGGCGACATCATGAGCGACGACCACATCAAGGTCATCCCGAACGCCACCTGCACCTTCTGTGGCTGCGTCTGCGATGACATGATCCTCACCGTCGACACGCATGAGCACCGGATCACCAAGTCGCAGAACGCCTGCGTCCTCGGCAAGGCGTGGTTCAAGGAGCACGCCATCGAGGAGCGCCCGTTCGCCCTGGTCGGCGGCCGGGAGGCGAGCACCGAGGAAGGCATCGAGGAGGCGGCCCAGATCCTGGCCAATGCGCGCTTTCCGATCATCTACGGGCTCTCGGACACGACCTGCGAGGCACAGCGTGTGGCGGTGTCCATCGCGGACATGATCGGCGGCAACATCGACACCACGACGTCGGTCTGCCACGGCCCATCGGGGATCGCGTTCCAGGGGGTGGGGGAGAGCACCGCCACCCTGGGCGAGATCAAGAACCGGGCGGACCTGGTCATCTTCTGGGGCGGCAACCCGGCGGAGGCGCATCCGCGGCTGTTCACCCGGTATGCGGTGACCGCCAAGGGCATCAACATCCCCAACGGCCGGAAGGACCGGACCGTCGTCCTGGTGGATGTGCGGCGCACCGCCAGCACGCCGGTGGCGGACATCTTCCTGCAGGTGAAGCCGCGTTCCGACTTCGAGGTCCTGTGGGCGCTGCGGGCGCTGGTCAAGGGGCAGAAGGTCGATGCGTCCATCGAAGAGCGGACCGGCATCTCCCTGGCCGTTCTGGAGGACCTGGTCGACCGGATGAAGCGCTGCCAGTTCGGGGCCTTCCTGTTCGGCATGGGGCTCACGATGAACCGCGGCCGGCACTTCAACGCCGGCGCGTTGCTGGCGCTCGCCACCGACCTCAACGAGTTCACCCACTTCGTCGCCGCGCCGGTGCGCGGCCACGGCAACGTGACCGGCGCGGACAACGTGGTCTCGTGGCAGACGGGCTACCCGTTCGGCGTGAATTTCAGCCGCGGCTTCCCGCGCTTCGGTCCCGGGGAGTTCACCACGGTGGACGTGCTCGCCCGGGGCGATGCCGACGCGGCGATGATCATCGCGAGCGACCCCGCCTCCAACTTCCCCCAGGCGGCGATCGAGCACCTCAAGCGGATCCCGGTCATCACGCTCGACCCCAAGACCACGATCACCAGCCAGCTCGCCCGGGTGGCCTTCACCACCGCGACCTACGGCATCAACACGCCCGGCACGGTCTACCGCATGGACAACGTGCCGATCACGCTGCGCCCCGCGTTCGACTCGCCCTACCCCAGCGACGAGGAGATCCTGACCGGCATCCGCACCCGGGTGCACGAGCTGCTTGGCGGCAACCGGCTGCCCGTGGACACTTCGGCCGCGCTGCAGTAGATCCACGCCGCCGGGAGAACCGCTCATGGCCCCGATGCTGCGCATCGTCAACGGCAGAGTGTACGACCCGGCCAACGGGCTCGACGGCGAGGTGCAGGACATCTGCATCCGGGACGGCCGCATCGTCGCCGACGTGCCGCCCGACGCCCGGACAATCGACGCCCGCGGGATGGTCGTGATGCCGGGGGGCGTCGACATCCACTGCCACATCGCCGGCTCGAAGGTCAACCTCGCCCGCAAGCTGCAGCCGGACGACCATCGCCGTGACCCGCACCTGCGCACCCGGTTCACCCGGTCGGGGACGGGCGGCACCGTGCCGTCCACCTTTGCCACCGGGTACCGCTACGCGGCCCTCGGCTACACCACGGCGATGGAAGCCGCGATTTCGCCGCTGGGCGCCCGGCACACGCTGGAAGAGTTTCACGATACGCCGGTCATCGACAAGGGATTCTTCATCCTGATGGGCAACAACGTGCTGCTCTACCGGCTGCTCCAGGAGGGCCGGCACGAGGAGTTCCGCCACGCGCTGGCCTGGTGGCTCAGTGCCACGAAGGCCTACGCCCCCAAGCTGGTGAACCCGGGGTCGGATGAACTCTGGAAGGGCCAGCGCAACGCCAACATCGCGCTGCTGGACGACAAGATCGGCCCGTTCGACCTCACGCCGAGAAAGGTGATCGACGCCTTCATCGGGACCGCCAACGACCTGGGCCTCCCCCACCCGGTGCACATCCACTGCAACAACCTGGGCCACACCGGGAACTACGACGACCACCCTCGAGACGATGAAGATCGCCGGCGACCGGCGGGCCCACATCACCCATATCCAGTTCCACAGCTACGGATCGGTGGCCGGGAAGAGCGGCGACAACCCGACCTCCCGGGCGCGCGACATCTCCGAGTACGTCAACACCCACCCCAACATCAGCGCCGACGTCGGCGCCGTGATGTTCGGCCGCTCCACCAGCATGACGGCCGACGCGCCGCTGGCCTATATGCTCCGCCGTTTCGGGGGCGGGAGGTGGGTGAGCGCCGACACCGAGCATGAGAGCGGCTGCGGCATCGTGCCGTTCACGTACCAGGATCACGTCTATACCAACGCGCTCCAGTGGGCGATCGGCCTGGAGCTGTTCCTGCTGTCGGAAGACCCCTGGCGGATGGTGTTTTCCACCGACCACCCCAACGGCGGGTCCTTCATGAGCTATCCGAAGCTCATCCGGCTGCTGATGGACCGCGAATTCCGCAAGGAGGAGATGGCCAAGGTGAACCAGTCGGCGATCGAGCACAGCGGGCTGCGCGACTGCCAGGAGCGCGAGTACTCCCTGTTCGAGATCGCGATCATCACCCGCGCCGGCCCGGCCCGACTCCTGGGCCTCACCGCGAAGGGCCACCTCGGCGTGGGGGCCGATGCCGACATCACGATCTATGAGGACGACGCGGACAAGGAGAAGATGTTCTCCGCCCCGCGGTACGTGATCAAGGACGGCGAACTCATCATCGAGGACCACGAGTTCCGCGTGGACCACCTGGGCCGCGTCCTGCACGTCGCGCCGGACTACGACCAGGGCATCGAGCAGGTGATTCAGCCCTTCTTCGAGGACTACTACACCATCCAGTTCGAGAACTACCCGGTCGACCCCAGCTACCTGCATCACCACCAGACCATCCCCACCACGTTGCAGGCGGCCGCGACCGCCCCGTCGGCCGGCGCCTAGGCCATGGCCCCGTTGCGCATCCGCGAGACCGAGATCGCCGACACCTTCGCCGAAGCCTTCGCCATGTGGGGGGCCCGGGTGGTGATCACCGCCGAGACCGCCGAATGGGCCATGGCGGCCGCCCAGTCGATGACCGGGTTCGCCACGTCGGTCATCGGCTGCAAGTGCGAAGCGGGCATCGAGGCCAGCCTGCCACCGGACGCGACCCCGGACCACCGCCCCGGTGTGAGCGTCCTGCTTTTCTCCATGAACGCCGAAGGCGTGGGCAAGCGGCTGGTCGAGCGGGTCGGACAATGCGTGATGACCTGCCCGAGCACGGCGTGCTACAACGGCCTGGTCGGGGCCGAGCAGGTGACGGTCGGCGGCCAGCTGCGCTACTTCGGGGACAAGCACCAGATCGCCAAACGGCTCGAGGGCAGGCGGATGTGGCGCGTCCCGGTGATGGACGGCGAGTTCCTCGTGGACGATCAGTTCGGCATCCAGGCGGCGGTGGGCGGCGGCAACATCCTGATCCTGGGCCGGGATGAGCGGGCGACGCTCGCGGCCGCGGCGGCCGCCGCGGCCGCGATGCGAGGGATTCCGGGGCACGATCCTGCCGTTTCCCGGCGGAGTGGTGCGGAGCGGGAGCAAACCCAAGTCCCGCTACAAGTTCCTCTTCGCGTCCACCAACGATGCGTTCTGCCCCACCCTGCGCAGCATCTCGGCGGACACCCAGGTGGCCGACGGCGTCGGCTCCGTCCTGGAGATCGTCATCGACGGCCTCGACCTCGCCTCGGTCGAGACCGCGATGCGCCGCGGCATGCACGCCGCCGCCGAGGCGGGCGCACTTCAGATCAGCGCCGGGAACTACGGCGGCGGACTGGGCCAATACCAGATCGGCCTCCACTCGCTTCTCGAAGGCGTGAAGGTATGAGGCGGTCCGCGGCGTGTCCGGACGCACAGCCATGAGCCTCGACCTCACGCTGTACGCGGCGCCGGCGGTGCCGCTCGAGGCCGATGTGCTCAGCCCACAACGACTGGCCGGTCTGTCCGCCCTCCAGGCCGCGAAGCTGGGCGTCGCCCACGGCAATCAGCGAGCCGAGCTGGGGGAGTTCTTCCGGATCTCCGGGACGGCGGACGGCGAAGTCCACGTCACCGGCGACCTCTCCAGGGTCAAACAGGTCGGCACGGGAATGTCGGAGGGCCGGCTGGTGGTGCACGGCCCGGTCGGCATGCACCTGGGCGCCGGCATGACGGGCGGCGAGATCCGGGTGGAGGGCGACGCTGGCGACTGGGTGGGTCCCGAGATGACCGGTGGCCTCATCGTGGTCACCGGGAACGCCGGCCACCTGGTCGGAAGCTCCCTCCGCGGGGACGCGACCGGCATGCGCGGCGGCGAGATCATGATCTTCGGCAACGCCGGGAATGAGGTGGGCAGCGGGATGCGCCGGGGGCTGATCGCCATCGGCGGCGACTCCGGGGATTTCACCGGCGTGAACATGCTCGCCGGCACGGTCGTCGTGCTGGGCCACCTGGGCTGGCGCACCGGGGCCGGGATGAAGCGGGGCACGATCGTCTCGATGCACCCGGTGGAGATGCTGCCGACCTTCAGCTACGCCTGCACCTATCGTCCGGTCTTTCTCCGGCTGTATCTTGCGCGGCTTCGCCGACTGGGGCTGCCGATCAGCGAGCCCCAGCTGGACGGCCTCTACCGCCGCTGGTGCGGCGACGCGATCGAGCTGAACCGGGGCGAGGTGCTGCTGCTCGAAACCGGGGAGACCCCGATCCCCCGCTAGGGAGCCCCTCGCCGCCACCGAGGCAGATGCAGTCGCCGCAGGTGATCATCCACCAGGAAATGCCGCATGAGCACGCTCCGCCTCACCCTCCGCGAGCCTCCCGCCCAGCGGGTCGACATGTCACCGCTGGCCATCGACCGTATCGCGGGAAAGACCATTGCCCAGGTGAAGGCGACCGAGCTCACAAGCGGCAACCGCACGGTGCGGGCAGACAGCCTCTTCGAAATCACCGGCGACTACACCGCGGAGCTGGAGATCCGCGGCGGGTCCGACCGGCTGGACCGTATCGGAGAAGGCATGACCCGCGGACGGGTGGTCGTCCGGGGTGACGTGGGGGCGTATCTCGGAGCCGGCATGACGGGCGGTCATGTCGAGGTCCACGGCGCCGCCGGTGCCTACGCCGCGACCGGGATGCAGGGCGGCATGATTCACATCACTGGGCGTGCCGGCGACTTCCTGGCCGGGGCGATCCCGGGCGACCACCAGGGAATGCGGGGCGGTACCGTCGTCGTCGCCGGAGATGCCGGCGACCGCACCGGCGACCGCATGCGACGGGGGATGCTCCTCATCGAGGGAGGCGTCGGTGACTACTGCGCCTCCCGCATGGTGGCCGGCACCATCGCGGTGCTGGGGAAGGCGGGCGCGTTTCCCGGGTTCGCCATGCGCCGCGGCACCCTCCTGCTGCGGCACGCCCCTGACCCGGCGCTCCCGACCTTCAGTGACTGCGGTGAGTACGCCCTCGGCTTTCTCACGCTCCTGGCGCGTTCCTGGCGCACCCTTCCCGGCAAATTCGCGGGCTTCCCGGACACGGGCCTGCGGGTCCGGCGCCTGATGGGCGACCGGGCCAACGGGGGCATGGGGGAAATCCTGATCCTGGTCTGAGCCACAGCGGGTCCGCCGCCCGGAAGCTGTTCGCGCAAGTGCCGCCACCGCCTTATCTTCACGCCCCTCAGGCAGATCCCGCCCCTACCAGACGGACGATCGAATGACCAGCCTCAACATGAACGAGCGTGCCCGCGACCTCGCAGACGTGATGACCGAGGATCCGGCAGGACTCCGCATCGCTGAGCAGCTGCTCCCCGGCGGGGCGCGGGTCATTGACGCCGGTGTCAACATGGATGGCGGCTACAACGCCGGCCTGCTCCTGAGCGAGATCTGCATGGGCGGGCTGGGCGATGTCGAGTACTGCCCGGTGTCCCTCGGCGGAACCAACTGGCCGGCGGTGCAGGTCCGCACGGACTTCCCCGCGCAGGCCTGCATGGCGTCGCAGTATGCCGGCTGGGCCATCCAGGTGGACAAGTTCTTCGCCATGGGATCGGGGCCGCTCCGGGCCCATGCCCGGGTGGAGAAGGAGCTGTTCGAGAAGCTGGGCTACGCCGAGGAGGCAACGGTCGGTGTCCTGGTGCTGGAGGGCCGGGAGCTGCCCACGGACGCGGTGGCGGAGTGGGTGGCCAGGAAGGCGGGGCTCTCCCCCGGACAGCTGATCTTCATCGTGGCGCCGACGGCCAGCCTGGCCGGCGGGGTACAGATCTCGGCGCGGATCCTCGAGACGGGCCTCCACAAGATGGAGACGCTCGGGTTCGAGGTCAGCAAGGTGATGAGCGGGATCGGTACGGCGCCGGTGGCTCCCCTGGCCAAGAACGACCTGCGGGGCATCGGCCGGACCAACGACTGCATTCTGTACGGCGGCCAGGCGCACTACACCCTCAAGGCGAGCGACACCGAACTGGCGGACCTGGCGGCCCGGCTGCCGGCCAGCGCCTCCAAGGACTACGGCACGCCGTTCTACGACATCTTCGAGCGTTACGACCGGGACTTCTACAAGATCGACCCGCTGCTCTTTTCTCCGGCCGAGGTGTGGCTGACCAGCGTGAGCTCCGGCAAGACATACCATGCGGGCCGCACCGATCCGGACGTGCTGCGGCAATCGCTGTACCCGGAATGACCGGCCGCCGGTCACTGCATGAGTCAGGCAGCACCGGGCACCGCGCCGCCCGACATCAATTCCTGCTCGCCCTTTCCCCGTCACCTGGAGTCAGTATGCGTCGCCTTACCGTTGTACCGCTGCTTGTTCTCGCCGCTGCCTGCTCGAAGCCCGATTCCAAGCCCGCCCAGGATACCACCGCCCAGGCGCCGGCCGGGCCGATGGCGTTCGTCACGGTCATCTACAACCAGCCCAAGGATGCCGCGGCCTTCGAGCGGTACTACTGGGATACCCATCTCCCGCTTCTCGACACGAAGCACCAGGAGATCGGGTTCGTCCATGGCGAACTGACCAAGTTCGACGCGACGCTCGACGGCAAGAAGCCGACGCACTACCGGCAGGCGGTGCTCTGGTTCAACAACATGGCGGACCTCCAGAAGGGCATCGCCACCGCCGGATTCAAGACCATCGGGGACGACTTGGCCAACTTCGCCTCCGGTGGGATCACGGCGCTGATCGGCGAGCAGACCGGCGAGGCCTCCCCATTTGTCACCGATAGCAGCGTCCACTTCGTGACGGTGCTCTACAATCAGCCCAAGGATCCCGCGGCGTTCGAGGCGTACTACGCGGCCACCCACCTCCCGCTCCTGGGCCGAGGCGCCGCGGAGATCGCCTTTACCCGGGGGGAGCTGACGAAGTTCTCCTCCAACCTCGACGGTTCACCGGCCGCTTTCTACCGGCAGGCGAAGCTCTACTTCCCCAGCCAGGCCGCGCTCAAGACCGGCACGGCGACCGCGGGCTTCACGGCGGTCGGAGGCGACCTGGGGAACTTCGCCGACGGTGGGCTGGTCGCCCTGGTGGGACACATGACGGTGAGCAAGTAGGCTACCCGTCGTCCGCTATCCGTGGCTGGTCCGTCGCACACGATGGATGTTCCACGGATAGCGGATCAGCGGACGCGGCGTAGCGGATAGCCACCCTCATGCACCTCATCATTCTCACCTCCGCCACCGGCTGGCACACCGACGAGCTGCTCCGGGCCGCCCGCGAGGCTGGGGTGGAGCCGGCGTTGCTGCCGTGGGAGGCGAACGTCGGACGGATGGGGGAAGCGCCGGGGGTTTCCAACTCGGGGAAGATGCTGGGCCGCACCGTGGCTGTCCTGCCCAGGATCATCCCGAATGGTTCGCTGGAGCAGATCATCTACCGGGTCAATACCCTGCACCGGCTGGAGGAGTCCGGCGTCCGGGTGATGAACAGCGCCCGCGCCATCGAGCGCACCGTGGACAAGGCGTGGACCTCCGCCATTCTCGACCAGGCCGGCCTGCCCACCCCCGATACCGTGGCCTGCGAGCGGGCGGAGGACGCCTTCGAGGCCTTCCGTCGCCTGGGTGACGTGGTGGTCAAGCCACTGTTCGGCTCCATGGGGCTGGGGATGTCGCGGGTGTCGGACGAGGACATGGCCTGGCGGGTCTTCCGGACCATCGAGACGATCAGCGGGGTCTACTACCTGCAGCGCTTCATCCCGCACGGTGGACGGGATCTCCGCGCCTTCGTGGTCGGCGGGCGGGTGCTCGGCGCCATCGCCCGGAGCGCCCCGGGCTGGCGCACCAACTTCTCCCGCGGCGGCGCGGTGGAGGTGGTGCAGCTGACGGAGAAGCAGGAGGAGTTCGCGCTGCGGGCCGCGGCCGCCGTCGAGGCCGAGTACGCCGGAGTGGATCTCCTTCCCGCCGAGGATGGCACCACGTACGTGCTGGAGGTGAACGGCATCCCCGGCTGGGAGGGATTGCAGCAGGCCACGGGCATCGACGTGGCCGGGGCGGTCATCCGCCAGCTGATGGGCCGCTGAGCCGCAACCATGACCCCGGCTGAGATTTCAAAGACGATCACCGCCGCCTGCGTGCTCGAGGCGACGCGCACCCAAACCCGGCAACGTCTCTCCGGGCCGTCCATTCGGGGACATGACGTTCGAGGACTTCGTGGCCAGCGCCGTCGCCATCGGACCACCACTCGGCGAAGCCGGCCAGCGCGCGCTGGGCGAGACGCATCCTGGCCGCTGTCCAGGCCACCCGGACCGTCACGAGCTGCAACACGAACCTCGGCATCATCCTGCTCCTGGCGCCGCTGGCGAGGGCGGCCCGGCACCTGGGCGATGCAGCGACCCGGCCCAGTGCCGATCAGTTGCGGGAGATGCTGGCGTCGGTGCTGGCCGAGACCACGGTCGAGGACGCGCGGCTCACCTACCGGGCAATCCGGGAAGCCGACCCGAGCGGGATGGGAGTGGCCAAGGAACAGGATGTGGGTGGCGAGCCGACGGTTACGCTTCGACAGGCGATGGCGCTGGCCGCGGAGCGGGACCTGGTGGCCCGGGAGTACGTGACCGGGTATGCACTGACCTTCGAGACCGGAGTGCCGGCGCTCCGGCGTGCCCGGGCGGCGGGGAAGGACTGGGAGGAGGCGGTGGTCGAGGCGTTCCTGACCCTGCTGGCGCGGGAACCCGACACCCTGATCTCCCGCAAGCTGGGATCCGCCGCCGCGCTGGAGGTCACCGCCGAGGCGCGGGCGATCGTGGCGCTGGGGGACCTCACCGCGGCGCCCGCCCGCGACCGCCTGGCCGCGTTTGACGCGAGGCTGCGCGAGAGCGAGAATTCACGCAATCCCGGCACCACCGCCGACCTGACCGCTGCCGCCATTTTCGTTGAGCTGGTAGAGGCCGGCGGGACCGCCGATTACCCAAGGAACCCTCGTGCGCAGTGATTTCAAGGTGTCGGTCAGCAAGGACTACCTGGTCTTCAGCTCGGCTCATTTCATCACCTTCCGGGGCCACCAGTGCGAGACCCTGCACGGCCACAACTACCGGGTCGGCGTGACGGTGGAAGGGAGCGTGGATGATGAGACGATGTTCGTGGTGGACTTTTCCATCCTGAAGAAGTGCGTCCGCAAGCTGGTGGACGAGATCGACCACAAGGTGCTGCTGCCGCTCAAGAACCCCAAGCTCGCCTTCCGGGATGCCGGCGCCCACCGCCACGTGGACTATTTCGGCGCGCACACCTACACCTTTCCGGTGGTGGACTGCGCCATGATGCCGATCGAGAACACCACGGCAGAGATGCTCGCACAATACTTCGCCTGCCGCACCCGCGATGACCTCCTCGGCATGGGAATCGGGAATCTCACCGCCCTCGAGATCGAGATGGAGGAGAGCTTCGGCCAGGCCGCGACGTACCGGATGGGAATGGGGGACTAGGAGCTGGAAGGTGGGAGCCTGAAGGGCCGGCTTTCAGCTCCTACCGCATCACCGCGCCGGAATGGAGCGCCGTGCCCACCAGGGCGCCATCGCAGCCCGCCTCAGCGAGCACATCGAGATCTGCCTGCGAGCGCACACCGCCGCCGGAGTAGACCGTCACTCCGATGAGCCGCTTGACGCCGGCAACCAGACCGAGGCTTCGGGGACCGGCCTCACTTCCCACGGCTGCCAGATCCAGCACCACGATGCCAGCAATGCCGGTCTCCGCCGCACGAGCACCAAGCTCGAGCCCGACCGCCTCCTGCGTGGCCATGCGCCCGGTCCGACGGCGGATGGGCAGGCCATTCATCAGGTCCAGGCTGAAGAGCACCCGCTCGCCGCCGACCGCCGTGACGATGCGTTTGAGATCGGAAAAGGTTCCCAGGGTCTCCAGTCCCACGACCACCATGGTGGCTCCAGGCTCGAGCAGCGTCGCGCGCCGCGGTGACCGTCGCCACGCCGCCGTCCACCAGGAGCCCCGGACCAAAGCCCGCGTCGGGATCGGCCAGGCGACTGATCAGCTGGAGCTGCGGGGCCCAGCCCTCGATGGCATCGAGGTCCGCGACGTAGCAGCGCCCGGCGGCGAGCTGGTGTGGTAGGCGCGGGCCAGCGCCACCGCGTCGCCCGCCTGGCCCGGCAGGAGCACCGACTCGACCGGCCGATAGGCGCTCCGGACGCCGCGCACGGGCATGGACGGCTTGCCCGCGGAGCAGGTCGAGAACGGGGATGACTCGCATGGCGGTGGGAAGAATCACGGTCCCGGCGACGGCGGGCGAGCGCCTGCGAGGACTGTCCCCGCGCAGGACGCGGATGCGGCACACCACCCGGAAGGCAGGACAGCCGGCTCGGCGGATCACCGCTGGTCGTCAAGGTCGGAGGGGGACTGCTCGTACCGACCGGACGCTGCTCGACGCGGTGGGGCGGGCGCTGGCCCGGCTGGCGGGCGGAGCGGCCGGTGGTGATCATCCCGGGTGGCGGGCCGTTCGCCGACCGGTGCGCGTTACGACCAGCGCCATGGCCTCCGCCCACCGCGGCACACTGGATGGCGATCCTGGCGATGGATCAGTACGCCTGGGTGATCGCCGACGGAGATCACCCGACAGCCGGATCGTGGAGGACCGGGCGGGTATCCTGCAGGCGCACCGGGCGGGGCCAGGTTCCCGGTGCTCGCGCCGTCCCGCTGGCTCCGGGCCACCGACGAACTGCCGCACCGGTGGGAGGTGACCAGCGACAGCCTGGCCGCCTATCTGGCCACGCTGCTCGGCGCGGGAGCGCTGCTCCTGGTCAAGCCGGTGAGCGGCGGGACGGAGCTGGTGGACGACTGGTTCCTGCGGGTGGCACCGACGGACCTGCGAGTGCGGATCGTGGGCGCGGGGGAATTTGCGAGCGAGAGGCTGGAATAGGCGAGGCGTTGACAGGCGCGGTCCGCGGGCCCGCTGGCCGAGCCGTACCGCCTGGGCCAGGTCCCGCACCAGGCCATCATCCACGATCCCGTTTCTTCCCCCGCGACACACCGCCCCCCGCACCCCGAAGATCTGGGCCCCGGCCTCGCTGGCCGCCCGCACATGCTGCAGCCCGAGGCTGCCACCGACGGCCAGCGGGATCTCGTCGGCGGCGAGGGCGCTCGCGAGGGAGTCGCCAGCGCCGCGGGCTCGATGAAATCGAAGAGGGTCTTGCCGTCCTTGAGGCAGGTGTCCACCAGCACGCCGTCGGCGCCGGCCTCCGGGGCGAGGTACTGAAAGGCATCGGGGGGGAGGGAGTGGACCGCGCGCGGCATCGGCGTACGCCACCGCCACCACTCGTGGCCGCCCGGGAAGCCGTGCCGCGCGGCGCACCGCCTCGCGGAGCAGGGCCTCCGCCTGCCCGGCATCGCGCAGGCCGTGGAAGCCGAGCTTGATGAAGCCGAGGGGCACCGTGATCCGCTCCATGGCGGTGGCGATGTCCTCGAAGGTGGCGACGTCGCCGAGGGCCGCGCTCAGCCGGAGCGTGGTGGGCACCGCGAGCCGGATCCCCTGCAGCGCCTCGGAGCTGACCGCACCGATGCGAGCCCCGCGCGGGGTCCTTCGCATCCACGATTTCGGCGCCGCCGGCCAGGGCGGCCCGCGCGCTCTCCCGCGTCCCGCACACTCACCAGCAGTCGCACGTCCGGCGCTCCCTTGTTCGGTCCCGCTACCCCCGTATGTTACGCCCTGCCATGACCGCCGACAACGCTCCTCCCGCCGCAGGCATCTCCCTCGCCGGCAAGCGGGTCCTGGTCACCGGCGGTTCCAGCGGCATTGGCCGGGCGATCGCCCTGGCCGCGGCCCGGCCGGCGCCGATGTCGCCTCTGCTACCGCGCCAATGAGGCCGGGGCCAGCGCCGTGGCCGCGGCAGATCCGGGCGACCGGCCGCCGCGCGGCGATCCTCCCGGCGGATGTGAGGCCGGCAGGATGAACTCACCCGGCTGGCCGCCACGGTGCGTGACGCCTTCGGCGGTGTGGACGCCTGGATCAACAATGCCGGGGCCGACATCCTCACCGGCGAGCGGCGCGAGCGCTCTCCCGGCTGGAGAAGCTGGACCTGCTGCTGCAGCGTGGATCTCCGGGGGACCATGCTCGCCTCGTGGACCGCGGCGGAGCTGATGGCCGGGCCAGCCCGGGGGCGGCGTGATCATCAACATGTCCTGGGACCGGGTGCTGCAGGGCATGCCCGGTGAGAATCCCCGAGCTGTTCTCCGCCGTGAAGGGCGGCATCCTCAGCTTCAGCCGCTCGCTGGCGAGGAGCCTCGCGCCGACGATCCGGGTGAATGTGCTGGGGCCGGGCTGGATCGATACCTCGTTCGGCCAGGGCGCCCCGGACCGCTTCCGGGCCCGGGTCGCGGAGCAGATCCCCTGGGCCGGTGGGGCACGCCGGAGGATGTGGCCGGCGCCGCGGTGTACCTGGCGTCGGACCAGGCGCGATACGTGACCGGGACAGCTGCTGATGGTGAATGGCGGGGATGTGATGTAGGCGATTGGGATTCGGCGGGGCGGAGGCTCAGCGGCCAGAGCACCGACCCAGGAGACCCGGCAGGAGAAGACCATGGCCACGAAGGAACGTACCTACACCGAGCCAGAGATCGCCGAGAAGCTCACGGCCCTCCCCGGCTGGTACTACGAGGACGGCTTCATCCGGCGTCAGTTCAAGACCGACGGCTGGCTCACCACGCTCACCGTGGTCAACACCATCGGCTTCCTGGCCGAGGCGGCGTATCACCACCCGGACCTCACCGTGACCTGGGCCAAGCTGTGGGTACGGCTGCAGACCCACTCCGCCGGCGGGATCACGGACAAGGACTGGGAGTTGGCCCGCAAGATCGAGGACCTCGTGCTGTGGAAGCCGGCCGGTGGCGCGCTCGAGGGCACGCCGAACAAGTGGGTGCGGGGGGGAGATCCGAAGTACCGAAGGGACGGGGTGGCCCGGCCTCGCACGCGGTCCTCTTCGTCACCGGCAAGCTCGCGGAGCCGGCGCTGCGCCGGGTGCTCGAGGGCATGGCGGCCGCCATTCGCCGCCGACATCGCGGTCATGAAGATCACGGTCGCGGCGCTGATGACGACGGCGTGGATTGCGCGCTTCCTCACGGTGCCGGCCGGGCACCGACCTGATCCTGCTGCCCGGACTCGTGGAGGGCGAGACACCGCGGCCTGGCCGAGCGGCTCGGCGTCGCGGTGGAGAAGGGGCCCAAGGACCTGCGCGAGATCCCGCAGTACTTCGGGCAGGCGGCGCTGGCGCGGGAGTACGGCGCGTTCGATATCGAGATCCTGGCCGAGGTGAACAACGCGCCCAAGCGGAGCCGCGGAGGAGGTCCTCGCGGAGGCGCGGCACTACCGGGCCGCCGGCGCCGATGTCATTGACGTCGGCTGCACCCCCGGGGTGCCCTTCCCGCGACCTCGCCGCGGTGGTGCGCGAGCTGCGCGAGCCGCCGGGCATGCGGGTGAGCGTGGATTCGTTCGACCCGGACGGAGATCCGTACCGCGGTGGCCGCCGGCGCCGAGCTGGTGCTGAGCGTCAACGGTTCCAACCTCGCCGTGCTCGAGGACCTGCGCGGCACCGGCGCCCGGGTGGTCGCCATCCCGGATTTCGGCGCCGGCCTCGACGACCCTCGAGCCCACCCTCGCGGCGCTGGAGCGGGCTGGGGTTCCCTACCTCATTGATCCGGTCATCGAGCCGATCGGCTTCGGCTTCATGGCCTCGCTGGAGCGCTACGCCGAGGTGCAGCGCCGCTACCCCGGTGTGCCGCAGCTCATGGGCGTCGGCAATATCACCGAGCTCACCAGCGCCGACACCACGGGCGTGCACGCCCTGCTGCTCGCCGTCTGCCAGGAGGTCGGGGTCAAGGCGGTGCTCACCACCGAGGTGATCCCCTGGGCCCGCGGCGCGGTGCGGGAGATCGACATCGCCCGGCGGCTGATGCACTACGCCGTCACCCAGAAGCACCCTGCCCAAGCAGGTGGATGACCGGCTGGTCACCGTGAAGGACCCGCGGTCCTGGCCTACACCGAGGCGGAGCTGCGCGAAGTGCAGGCGGAGGTGACGGACCCCAATTTCCGGATCTTCACGGATCGCGACACGATCACGGTCTTCAACCACGCGCTGTTCGTGCAGCGGCACCGAGATCCAGGAGATCTTCGACCAGCTCGGCGTGACCGAGGCCGGCGCATGCCTTCTACTGGGCAAGGAGCTGGCCGGGCCAGGCTGTCGATCTGGTCTGGGCAAGACCTACCGCCAGGAGGGGCAGCTCGACTGGGGCTATCTGACGCCGCCGGAGGACCCCAACCGGGAACATTTCAAGCCGACGGAGCGGACGCGCCACAAGACCGACGAACTGAGCACGACGAAACCGTGCCGCCCACGCTGTCGTAGCGACCGCATGCCCCTTCCGCCGGCCCCGCCATGATTCGTGCTCCCGCGTTGTTCGCGCTCGCTCGTGCTGTCTCCCCACCGGAGCCGCGCGCAGACCCCGCACCATCGACACCCGCATCGCCGTGGTCCTGACCGAGCGCGGAGCCGGCGCTGATCGCCTTTCGGCGCGACCTGCACCAGCACCCCGAGCTCTCCGGCGAGGAAGCGCGGACCGCGGCCCGGGTTGCCGAGCGCCTCCAGGCGCTTGGCTTCGAGGTCCGCACCGGCGTCGGTGGACACGGTGTGGTCGGGCTCCTTCGGGGCGGGCAGCCCGGACCGGTGGTGGCCTTCAGGGCGGACATGGACGCGGTACGCGTCGGCCGATCCCGATCCGGTGCCATTCCGTTCGCAGGTCCCCGGCGTCCGCCACATCTGCGGGCACGACGTTCACACCACACTGGCGCTGGCATTGGCCGAGGGATTCGCGGCGGTGCGGGCCGACCTGCCGGGGAGCCTGCTCCTGGTTTTCCAACCGGCGGAGGAGCGGGCCACCGGCGCCCGCGCCATGCTCGCGGACGAGGCCCTCGCGCCGGTGCCGCCCGACGCGATCTACGCGGTCCACACCGCGCCACTCGAGGTCGGGCGTTTCGGCACGGAACCCGGGCCGCTGCTGGCAGGCCGCGACCGTATCACGGTGACCCTCAGCGGCACCGGCAACCTCGAGGCCGCCGAGGATTCAGCCCGGGCGATCATCCATCGGGCCGGGACGATATCGGCGGAGGCCGCCCGCGGGGACGTTCCCCCGGGGTTCGTCCTGGCGCAAACCTGGCCAGCCAGGCCGGAGGGAGGGATCCGGACCGTGCGGGGATCGCTCAGCATCGCCGATCCCGGCGCCCGTGCCCAGGCCCGGCAGGGGATCGAGGCGGCGCTCGGCAGGCTCGGGCTTCGCCACGTCACCGTCCGCTGGTCCTACGAGGAGCGCTTCACGCCGGGCGTCACCAACGACGCCACCCTCACCGCCCGCGCGGACGCACGCCTGCGTGCCTCCCTGGGCGACAGCGCGGTCGTCCGGGTGGGCGTTGTCAGCCCGTGTTCAGCGAGGACTTCGGCGCGTTCCAGGGGGAGGTGCCCGGCGTGATGTACCTGCTGGGCGTGAGCAACGCCGCCCGCGGCTGGGTGGGGATGCCCCACTCTCCCGGCTACGTGGCGGATGAGGCGGCGATCCTCATTGGCGCCCGGGCGCTCAGTGCAATCCTGCTGGACCGCCTCAACGAACCCTGACCCCTTCCATCGCGACGCGCCAGACCGCATCATGCGGCATGCCCGACGCTGCCCTGGTCGTCGAACTCGCAACATTCCCCGATCCCGCCGAGACCGCCGCACGTTTCCTGGGGCAGCCACACCTGCTTTTCCTCGACAGCGCCGCCGATCCCGGCCGGCTGGGACGCTACTCGTTCCTCGCAGCCGCACCCGGCGCTGGTCATCGAGACTCGCGGGCGAGGGCACGGGCCCAGCGCGCTGGAGCAGGCGCGCGCCCTCCTGGCGCCACATCTGTACCGCGGCGATCGACCCGGCCTGCCGCCGTTCCAGGGCGGGATCGCCGGCTACCTGGCCTACGATTTCGGGGCGGTGCTGGAGCGGCTGCCGCCGTCGCGGTACGACGACCTCGCGCTCCCCGATGCGGCGCTCGGGCTGTACGACTGGGTCATCGCCTGGGATCATCAGCAGCGCCTGGCCTGGATCGTGTCCACGGGACTGCCCGAGACCGGGGTGGCCCGGGAGCGTCGCGCGACCGACCGGCTGGCGATGGTGCAACGAACCCTGCGAGACCGCCGGCACGGGGGCGTCGGGCCGGCGACTCCGGCGCATCTCGGCGCGGGCGCCCGCCCCCAGCTATCCGGTGCTGGGGACCGGAACACGACCGAGCATCGGGCTGCGGTCGTCGTTCACGCATCGCGGGTACCTCGACGCGGTGACGCGAGTCCGGGAGTACATCATCGCCGGCGACATCTTCCAGGCCAACCTGTCGCAGCGACTCGAGAGCCCCGCTGGAAGAAGATCCGTGGCACCTCTACCGCCGCCTGCGCGAGGTGAACCCGGCGCCGTTCGCGTGCCTACCTCGAGTTCGGCAGCGTGGCGGTGGCCAGCGCCTCGCCGGAGCGATTCCTGCCGCTCACGCCCGACGGCCAGGCCGAGACCCGGCCCATCAAGGGCACCCGGCCGCGCGGCATCGGCCCGGAGCACGACGCCGCCCTGTCGCAGTCGACTTGCAGGAGAGCGAGAAGGACCGGGCCGAGAACCTGATGATCGTCGACCTGCTGCGGAACGACCTTTCGCGGGTCTGCCGTCCGGGGACGCGTGCGAGTCCCGGAGCTGTTCGCGCTGGAGCAGTACCAGACCGTGCATCACCTCGTGTCGACCGTCACCGGGCAGCCTGCAGCCGGGGAAGGACGCCGCCGACCTGCTGGCGGCGACGTTCCCGGGCGGCTCGATCACCGGCGCCCCCAAGGTGCGGGCCATGGAGATCATCGCCGAGCTGGAGCCCTCGCGCCGGGGGATCTACTGCGGCTCGATCGGCTACTGGAGCGTCACCGGCGCGATGGACACCAGCATCGTCATCCGCACGCTCGTGGCCGGCGGCGCGGCAGGGTGTTCGGCTCGGTCGGCGGCGGGATCGTGGCCGATTCCGACCCGGAACAGGAATACCAGGAGACCCTGGACAAGGCGCGGGCGCTGACTCACTGCCGCTGGCGGGCGCGGTCACGACACCATGATCCTGCTGATCGACAACTACGACAGCTTCGTCTGCAACCTGGCCCGTTACGTCGCCGAGCTGGGCGAGGCGCCCGCCGTGCACCGCAACGACGCCCTCGGCCTCGAGGCGATCGCCGCTCTGGCACCCAGCCATATCATCATCTCCCCCGGACCCTGCACCCCCGCGGAGGCGGGGATCTCGGTGGAGGTAGTGCGACAGCTCGGCCCCCGGATTCCCATTCTGGGGGTGTGCCTCGGGCACCAGGCCATCGGAGCGGCGTACGGCGGAGAGATCGTCCGCGCCCGGCGGCCGATGCATGGCAAGACCTCGTCGATCATTCACCAGGGCCGTTCGATCTTCACCGGGCTGCCCAGCCCGTTCGACGGCCACCCGCTATCATTCGCTGGTCATCGCGCCGGAGTCGTGTCCGCCGGAACTGGAGGTCACGGCGACTACTGACGATGGCGAAATCATGGCGGTCCAGCACCGGGAGCTGGCGGTGACCGGCGTGCAGTTCCATCCCGAGTCGGTGCTGACGGAATACGGGTACCGCATGCTCGACTGGTTCCTCACCGGAGGAAGACGGCGCGACCTGCCCGCCACCGCCGACGCCCTGACGGGGTCGGCGCCTGGATAGCCAGGCGGATTCGGCGATTCGAACATTCTGCTGAAGACGGAGACACCGGGAGGCAACGGACCCACCGGATTGGGAGTCTGTGCCTCTGGGTTCACCGGCTGGGCGGCAAGGCGGTAGAGCGAAGGACCCTCGACAGGAGCGCTGCGTGCCTCACAAGACACTGATCCTTCTCGGAACGCTGCTGCTGAGCCCCGCCCTGCCCGCGGGCGCACAGGACCCGGTTGCCGACTCCATCCCGGCCTACCAAGAGTCCCGCGCCATGGTGCGGATGCGCGACGGCGCCAGGCTCAATACCCTCATCTATGCGCCGGAGGGCCAGCGGGAGCCGCTGCCCTTCCTGGTGCTCCGTACTCCCTACGGAATCGAGGACCGGTTCCCCCGCCTGCTCCGGAACTACTTCCTCGAACTGGCCCGGGAGCGGTACATCTTCGTGCTCCAGGACATCCGCGGGCGCTACCGCTCCGAAGGCCGGTTCGTCATGAACCGGCCGCTCGACCCCGGCGGTGTCGACGAGACGACCGATACCTGGGACACGGTGGAGTGGCTGCTCCCGAGCGTCGCCGGCAACAACGGCCGGGTTGGCGTCCTCGGTATCAGCTACCCGGGCTGGCTGGCGGCGATGGCCGGCGTCAACCCGCATCCCGGCGGTCAAGGCGATCTCCCCCCAGGCGCCGATGACCGACACCTGGATGGGCGACGACTTCTTCCACAACGGCGCATTCCGGCTCTCCTACGGGTTCGAGTATGCCGCTGACATGGAGCTGACGAACGACGGCTCCACCCAGCTCCCCATCAGCCGCTACGACACCTACGACTGGTACCTGGCCCAGGGCCCGCTGAGCGCCCTGACGGCGCTGCTCGGCGGCCGGGTGCCGACCTGGACCAGTTTCGTCGCCGCACCCGACCTACGACGCGTTCTGGCAGGCCCGGGCGCTGCCCACCTACCTGACCCGGCTCACCGTGCCCACCCTCACCGTGGGGGGCTGGTGGGACCAGGAGGACCTGTACGGCCCGCTGGCCACCTACCGCGCGCTCGAGAAGCTGGACACCGCCGGCATCAACTACCTCGTCATGGGCCCATGGAACCACGGCGGCTGGCAGCGCGCCGGTGACAGCCTCGGCAGGATCAGCTTCGGCGACGAGACGGGGGCGTACTTCCGGCAGGAGGCGCAGGCGCCATGGTTCGCCTACTGGCTCAAGGACAAGGGACGCCTGCCGTTGCCCGAGGCGCTGATGTTCGAGTCCGGGAGCAACCGGTGGCGCGCGTTCGATGCCTGGCCCCCCCGCGAGGCCAGGGCTGCGCAAGCTGTATTTCGGTGGCGATGGCCGGCTGTCCTTCGACCCACCGGGCGCGGAGCCACGGGGTTCGATGCCTTCATCTCCGATCCGGCGCACCCGGTGCCCTACCGCCGCCGCCCGATCCAGCTCACCTACCATCCCGCCGGCTCGGGCTGGGCTCCCTGGATGGTGGAGGACCAGCGTCAGGTCCACAACCGCCCCGACGTGCTCTCGTGGGAGACCGAGCCGCTGTCCGAAGGAGTCACCATCGCGGGCGACCTCACCGCCCGGCTGTTCGCCTCCACTACCGGTGAGGACGCGGACTGGATCGTGAAGCTGATCGACGTGTACCCCGACAGTGCCCGACGGCAGGCGGCCCAGATGGGTGGCTTTCAGCTGATGGTGGCGGGCGAGATTCTTCGCGGCCGCTACCGTGACAGCTGGAGCCGGCCGACACCGCTGGTGCCTGACCGGGTGACCCCGTTCTCCATTGATCTCCGGGGCCAGAGCTACACCTTCAAGCCCGGCCACCGGATCATGGTGCAGGTGCAGAGCACCTGGTTCCCGGTGTATGACCGCAACCCCCAGACCTGGGTGCCCAACATCTTCACCGCCCCCGCCACCAGCTTCCGGGCCCAGACCCACCGGGTGTACCGGAGCGAACGGTATCCCTCACACCTCGAGCTTCCGGTGATCAGTCCATGAGATGGGGACGCACCGAGCCGCCGGGCCGCCCATGATCATCGAGTCCATTCTCACGACCCTCGACCCGGACGGGACAGTCAACTGCGCCCCCATGGGGGTGGAGTGGGCCGAGGAGCGGATCGTGATCAAGCCGTTCGTGGAGACCACCACCTTCCGGAATCTGATGGCGGGACGAGCAGCGGTGGTGAACCTGACGGACGACGTACTGCTCTTCGCGCGCGGGGTGATCGAGACGGCGGTGTTCCCCCACCGCCCGGCGGAGCGGGTCCGCGGTGTGGTGCTGGAGGCTGCGTGCGGCTGGCGGGAGGTGGAGGTGGAGAGCGTGGACGACAGCCCGCCCCGGTCGCGGATTGTCACCCGCGTGGTACACCGAGGCACGCAGCGAGAGTTCCTCGGGTTCAACCGCGCCCGGCATGCGGTGCTGGAGGCCGCGATTGTGGCCACCCGGACCCACCTCATTGGGGCCGCCGAGATACGGGCGGAATTCACCCGGCTGCAGGATCATCGTGGACAAGACGGCGGGCCCGCGAGAGCAGGAGGCCATGGCCCTGCTGGAGGCGTTCGTGCGGGACCGGCTCAGCGGCGAGCCCGCCGCATGACCCGCGGCCCGGCTGGACCGGTCAAGGTGACCGTCGAGGCCCCCGCCCGGCTGCACTTCGGCCTGCTGGACCTGCGAGGGCATCGCGGCCGGCGCTTCGGCGGGATCGGCGCGGCGGTACCCGAACCGGCGGTGCTGCTGGAGGCCACACCCGATTCCCGTGTCACCGCCGAGGGCCCCGACGCGGGCCGAGCCCAGGCATTCGCCCGGCAATATCTGGAGGCGGAGGGGCTCGGTGGAGGCGCCCACCTGCGCGTAATCCGCGCCATCCCCGCTCACGCCGGACTCGGCTCGGGGACACAGCTGGCACTCTCCGTCGCGCGTGCCCTGGCGGAGCTGTACCAGCGGCCGGCGGATCCCGTCACCCTGGCCCAGGCGGTTGGCCGGGGGAAGCGTTCGGCGATCGGCACCTGGACCTTCGCGCTGGGCGGGTTCGTGCTGGAGGGCGGTCGGCGCCCTGGTGCCGACCAGATGGCCCCGCTCCTCTCCCGGCTGCCCATGCCCAGTCACTGGCGGGCGGTGATCGTCATCCCCGACGAGCGCCCCGGCCTGAGCGGTCCGGCGGAGGCGGAGGCGTTCCGCCAGCTCCCGGCGCCGGCGGAAGCGGAAGTCGAGCGGGTGGCGCATCTGGTGCTGATGCAGCTCCTGCCCGCGCTCGCCGATGCCGACCTGACCGGCTTCGGCGCCGCGCTGTCGGAGGTTCAGCGCATCACGGGGACCTGGTTTGCCACCGCCCAGGGCGGGGCTTTTGCCCAGGCGGCCACCGCGATGATCGACCGGCTGACGGAGTTCGGGGCGGCGGGGGTGGGGCAGAGCTCGTGGGGACCCACGGTCTATGGCCTGGCGCCCCATCCCGACGCCGCACGCGATCTGGCCCAGCGAGTCCGGGCCCATCTGGGCGGCGGGGGGACGGTGATCGAAACGCCCTTTGCGGACCGGGGGGCGCGGATCGACTCCGTCTGGCAGCCGGCGGAGGGGGCGTAGTCCTGGCTGGAGACACCGGCGGGGGGCTGTCCCGGTCTAGCCTGGCCCCAGCCAGGCGTATTTGACAGGTCCCCGGGGGCGCCGTATAATCAGCCCCACTTCGGAAACCGGGGGCTCCCTGCGAGGGAACTCTGGCCGAGGTGGACGGTAGTACTAGAAGTCCGGTGAGGCCGCAACAGCCGGGATCTCCCAATCCCGACCGATAACAAGCCCGATTTTCCAAACAACAACATCACACTATGGCCTTGCCGTGTTGGGGGGTCAGCCGCAGCGCCTCATGAGGTTCGCCATGGGAGCCCTGTCGTCCCACATCCTCGGATGTCGGGCTGAAACCGTATCCCGGTTTTCCGGAATCGGTGGTTCAGTCGTCTGGTGCATTCGCACCGGGGATTCGATCACGTTTCACAGTGAAGCGTGGCAGAATACCTGGGAGGGTAGAAGCCGGTAGTTCGGCAGGAGCGGCCGTTCGGCGAGGGAAGCCGGATGGCCGTATGAGCTTCAGCAGGAGCAGTACCGGAAACTCGGGGTGTCCTCCGGGCCCCGCTCGCGAACGCCGGCGCGAGCGCCCCGGATCGCCCCGCGCAGTCAGCAGCCCAGAGCTGCTGTCACCCTTCATCACGAGGTCAACTATGAACCGTATTACCCGCAGCATGTTGTCTGGCGGGCTCGTCGCGGGGCTTACATTGCTCGCGTCCGATGCCTCTGCTCAGGCGCGGTCGGGCGCGTGGACGCGGAATGCTCCGGAGGGCGAGTGGCACATGCCCGGCCGGGACTACAGCCTCCAGCGCTTCAGCCCCCTGGCCCAGATCAACACGGCCAACGTCGCCAACCTCAAGGCGGCCTGGTCATTCTCAACGGGCACGCTGCGCGGCCATGAGGGCAACCCCCTCGTGATCGGGACCACGATGTACGTGCACACGTCGTTCCCGAACATCGTGTACGCGCTCGATCTTGCGAAAGAGGGCGCGCCGCAGATCTGGAAGTACACTCCGAATCAGTCCGCCGACGCAATCCCCATCGCTTGCTGCGATCTGGTCAACCGGGGCACGGCGTATCACCCGAGCGGCAAGATCTATATCAACGCGCTGCAGGGCGACCTGATCGCCCTCGACGCGAAGACCGGCAAGGAGTTGTGGAAGGTCCGGCACCCGGAGCGCTCGGGCAGCCAGGTGGAGGCGCAGACCTACAAGGACGGCGCCACCATCACCGTCGCCCCGATCGTGATCAAGGACATCGTCATCACCGGCATCTCGGGTGGTGAGTTCGGCGTCCGCGGCCGCGTTTCGGCCTTTGACGCGAACACCGGCAAGCATCTGTGGACCGGCTATTCGACCGGCCCGGACAGCGAAGTGCTCGTCAGCGGCGACGTGAACGCCAACTATCCGTCCCACAAGGGCAAGGATCTCGGCGTCTCCACGTGGCAGGGCGATGAGTGGAAGAAGGGCGGCGGCACCACCTGGGGCTGGTTCTCCTACGACCCCGAGCTGAACCTCTTCTATTACAGCACCGGCAACCCCGGTTCCTGGAACCCCGACCAGCGTCCTGGCGACAACAAGTGGTCCATGACCATTTTCGCCCGGAACCCGGATAACGGGATGGTGAAGTGGGGCTACCAGATGACGCCGCACGACGAGTGGGATTACGATGGCGTCAACGAGAACATCCTGTTCGAAAAGGGCGGCCAGAAGCTGCTGGCGCACTTTGACCGCAACGGCTTCGCCTACACGGTCGACCGCACCAGCGGCAAGGTCGTCGTGGGCAAGGCGTACGGCCCGATCAACTGGGCCAAGGAGTCCATCGACCTGACCACCGGTCTTCCGATCCGCGATCCGCGCTACGGCACCACCTCGAAGAAGAACACCGAGGGGATCTGCCCGGCCGCGATCGGCTTCAAGGATCAGCAGCCGGCGGCCTACTCGCCGATCACCGGTCATTTCTACGTCCCCGCGAACCACATCTGCATGGACTACGAGGGCGTCGAGGTGAAGTACACCCGCGGTCAGCCGTACGTTGGCGCGATCGTGCGGATGTTCCCGGGCCCGGGCGGCCATCGCGGCCGGTTCTTCTCCTGGGATCCGATGGCCGGCAAGGTCAATTGGGACATCAAGGAAAACCTCGCCGCGTACGGTGGCGTGCTCACCACGGCCGGCGGCCTCGCCTTCTACGGCACCATGGAAGGCTGGCTCAAGGCGGTTGACCAGAAGACCGGTCAGCTCAAGTGGAAGTTCAAGACCCCCTCGGGCATCATCGGCAACCCGATGACCTACCGGGGCCCGGATGGCAAGCAGTATGTCGCCATTCTCTCGGGCATCGGTGGCTGGGCGGGCATTGGCGTCGCGGCCGGTATCGGCGCGGAAGATCCGACCGCCGGTCTCGGCGCGCTCGGCGCCTTTGGTGACGCGCATCAGTTCTCCACCCAGGGTGGCGTGCTGACCGTGTTCGGCATGTAGTCGATGGAGGGCGGCGCAGGGCGGGTCAGTGACCCGCCCCTGCGACCGTCCGCGGCCGGTGGAGGGCAGGCAGTTCCTGCCCCTACACCGGTCGAGTACAGGAGGATAGGTTCCGAGACAGGGGCGGGTCCCTCGACCCGCCCCTGTCACGTCCCCAGAGGTCTGATTGCCGACCCCGCGGACCGATGTAGATCACGCCACGCCAGTGGACGGACCCGCGTGAGGAGGCAGCAAGACCGTGATGATTGGTTCCCGGATACCCCGCGCCGCCCTGGCCCTGTGCCTGCTGGCGCTCATTGCCTTCCCGGCCGCCGCCCAGCGGCCCGGACCGATGACGCCGGGGGTGCTGCGCGTGTGTGCCGATCCCGACAACCTGCCCGCTGTCCAACCAGGCCGGGGAAGGCGTCGAGAACCGCCTGGCGGAACTGCTGGCGGCAACCTGGAACTCGAAGATCGAGTACATCTGGTGGGCGGCGCCGCGCGGGATGATGCGGATGCTCAACGGGAACTACTGCGACGTGTTCATGCAGGCCCCGACCGAGTTTGACATGGCCGGGGTGACCGGACCGTACTACCGGACCAGCTACACGATCGTTCAGCGCCGGGACGCGGCGCATCACATCACCGGCATGGACGATCCCGCCCTCAAGGGGATGAAGATCGGGGTGCACCTCTTCGCCGCCGATGGCGAGAACACCCCCCCAGCCATGGCGCTCTCGGCGCACGGAATCGTGGGCCTGGTCGGCTTCAGCACGACCTACGCCGGTGGCCATGACCGGCCCGAGGACATCATCAAGGCGGTGGCAGATGGCACGGTGGATGTGGCACTCGTCTGGGGCCCGATCGCCGGGTACTACGCCCGCAAGCTGAACCTGGACCTGGTGCTGACCCCGGTGGCCAACGACACCCTGAGCGGCCTGCAGTTCGCCTTCAGCATGGGGATGGCCACCCGGCACCGGGAACCGGCGTTCCGGGACAGCCTGCAGACGTTCATTGACGGGCATCGGGTGGAGATCCAGAACATTCTGGATGAGTTCGGGATTCCGACAGTACCGCTGTCCGAAGCACCGGAGAAACCGGTGCCATAGGCCAGTAGGTCAAGCAATCACGGGCCGGCACGATGGCCTGACACTACACTCGAAAGGACCCAGCACTGCAATGAAGACGTCAGCCTTGCGTGCCCTCCTCCGCGCGTCACTCATGATGGCCGGGCTGCTGCTACTCCCGGCGGTATCCGCCACCGCCCAGGTGCGGGACGAGTATCACGTCGTTCCCAAGGATACGGTGGACGTGGACACCTACAACGGCTGGAAGCAGTTCGAGCTCAACTGCGCCCGCTGCCACGGGGAGTTCGGCGTGGGGACCTCGTTTGCCCCGGCGCTCATCGTCTCCCTGAAAGCCGACAATAACGTCCCCACCCCCGAAGCCTTCATAGCCGTGGTCTGTGCCGGCCGGCCGGACAAGGGAATGCCTGGGTGGTGCGCCCTCGGGCTGGAGATGGACAAGATCCAGAAGATCTACAGCTACCTCAAGGGACGCGCCGACGGAAAGATCGGGCCAGGCCGGCCGGCGGTGCGGGACAACAGCTGACAGGATTCTGCACCCGGCAGCACGCGTCACGGCGGTTCCATCGAGGGATCCCTTGCGGCGCAACAGCCTGGCCGCCCGAGGGGTCCCTCGCGTCGTCTCGGGACGTCGGGGCGAGCCCCCGGGGCTGATCACTTCATCAGGAATGAGGGTTGCCATGCGCCACCTCGCGCTGATTGCCATCTGCCTCGCGACCGCGACGCCCCTCGCGGCCCAGGACGACATGATGGGTGCCCCGGCCGGCGTCAGTGCCCAGCGGCCGGCTCCCGATTCGCTGCGCACCGTCCCCGAGATTCGGGCCTACCTGATGCGAGTGCCGGAAGGAACCATTCCGGACTTGAGCGGGCTCCGGCTCGACAGCCTGGACTTCCGCGGGATGGACCTTCGCAAGGCCAACCTCAGCCGCAGCACCCTGGCGGGGGCGGACTTCCGCGGGGCCGACCTGTTCAGCTGCGACCTCACCGACGCCATTGCTCCTGGGGCGAACTTCGAGAAGGCCAACCTGGATGGGACCACGCTCAGGCGGGCGGACCTCCGCCAGGCCAACCTCCGTTACGCCAGCCTGTTTGCCACGATCATCGAGCTCGCCGACCTGAGCGGGGCGGACCTGCGCGACACCCGGATCATCGGCTACCTCCGCAAGGTCAACCTTAGAGGGGCCCGGCTGACCGGCGCCAACATCGGTGCCGATCCCGGCAACCAGTCCATGGGGGTCATGCGGGCCCAGTTCGTCGGCGCCGACCTCACCGGACGCGGACCTGTCGGGCGCCAACCTGTTCAAGGCCGACTTCTCCTACGCCACCCTGGTCCGGGCCAACCTCAGCGGCGCCAACCTCGGCCAACGCCGAGCTGGTGCAGACCGACCTGACCGAGGCCGACGTCTCCGACGTGGACCTCACTCTGGCCGACGTGAACGGCGCCATCTTCACCCGCGCCCGCGGCGTCCCGACGCTCAAGGGCCTGGCGGAGGCCAGGAACCGCGACAAGGCGGTGTTCTAGCTGTCCATGGCAACCTCCTCCCCGACTCCGAACCAACGAGCGATCCATGCGTGCATCCATACTCCTGCTGGCGATGCTCGCCCTGGCCTGCGACACGAAAAGCCGGCCCCCCGGCCCCCCCGACGGGGACCGGCGAGTGGGTCTACGTCACCAACGAGGATTCCCGGGACCTGACCATCATCGACGCCACCACCGACAGCGTCGTGGCCACGATTTTCGTGGGCACCCGCCCCCGGGGCGTGAAGGTGAGCCCCGACGGCCGGACGGTCTACGTGGCCCTGTCCGGCTCGCCCAAGTGCCCGCCCAGCATGCCGGACGAGGAGTGCGAGAAGCTGGCGTCGGACAAGACCAAGGACGGGATCGCGGTGGTGGATGTGGCCACCCGCACCACCGTGCGCACGCTGCCGGCCGGCTCCGACCCCGAGGCCTTCGATGTGAGCCCCGACGGCACCCGGCTCTTCGTCTCCAACGAGGACGCCGACTCGGCCACGATCCTGGACCTGACCACCGGGCGGCCCATCGCCAACGTGAAGGTGGGCGACGAGCCCGAGGGTGTGACCCTCGCCCCGGACGGCAAGACGGTGTGGGTCACCGGCGAGACCGATCACGACATCACCGGCATCGACGTGGCCACCGGCAAGGTGATCGGCCGGATCGACACCGGCGGCAAGCGGCCACGATCCATCGGCTTCCTCCCCGACGGCTCGCGCGCCTACGTCACCAACGAGGTCAGCAGCACCGTGACGGTGATCGACATGGCGGCGAGGCGCGATCGTCACCCACGATCGCGATGGGCGAGAGCGCCCGGCCGATGGGCGATCGCGGTCACACCCGACGGACGCCGGGTGTACGTCTCCAACGGGCGGGGCAGGACCGTCTCGGTCATTGACCCCGCCACCAACACCGTCACGGCCAGCGTCGAGGTCGGCATGCGACCCTGGGGGATCGCGCTCACCGCCGACGGCAAGAAGCTCTACAGCGCCAACGGTCCCGACAACGACGTGACGGTGGTGGACACCGAGACCATGTCGGTGCTCCGGCGGATCCCGGCGGGCACCATTCCGTGGGGAGTGGCGATCGGACCGAAGGTGGGTAGTTAGGCGGTTGGGCGGTTGGGCACCATAGGCTGAAGGGTGAGATCCGTGAGGATCTCACCCTTCGCGTGTTGACCTGCGCCCGGGAACGCCTGTCCGCCCGTTCCTAGGCGATCGGCCAGCGTGAGATCCACGCACCGGGCCAGCGCCAGGCGATCCACGCGTCCAGGCCCCACGCCCGGCCGGAGCGCGCCAGCAGCAGCACCAGGGACACCAGGATCAGCAGATAGTGGAAGCCCTGCGAGGCGGCGGACATGTGCCAGGTGGCGAGGGCGTAGTTGATGCTGAGGAACAGCGCCCCCAGCGCCCCCAGCCCGCTGCCCAGGCCGAGCGTCAGCGCCACTCCGCAGAGCGCTTCGCCCCAGGCGGTGAGGGTCGCGAAGGCGGCGGCATTGGGCAGCACCGTCCCCAGCACGAAGTCCCGGTACCAGCCGATGGGATTCTCCGCCATCTGCCGGGTCACGATCGCGGGCATGGCGCTGATCCAGCGGGGCTCGACCTCCAGCCACGGCAGGAACCCGCCGAGCAGGACGAGGTCGAGCTTGGACCAGAGTGCCTTGAGGAACCAGAACCCGAAGGCGATGCGGAGCACCGCCAGCCAGCGGCTGGGATGCGACATGTCCACGGGAACCGGAGTTGAGGAATCGTTCATCGGGCGACAAGCTGTCTGCTGCAGGCGAAGCGGCAGCTGAAGGTTCACGCGGTGGTACCGGGAGATCGTTTCCGAAGCATCACAAGCTACCCACCACACCGGTCCGCCGATAGATCCTCCGGCATCGGCCCGCGCCTACGGTTGCGTCCCTTCCGGGGCGAGCGCCTCGATCACGAAGGTCCACATGTCGGTCAGCTCCTCCAGCACCTTGGACACCGGCTTTCCAGCCCCGTGGCCGGCCTGCGGCTCCAGCCGCAGCAGCACCGGCCGGCCAGAGCTGCTCGCCGCCTGCAGCCGGGCGGTCATCTTCCGCGCGTGCAGCGGATCCACCCGGGTGTCGCTCTCCGCCGTGGCCAGCAGCACCGCCGGGTAGGCCACGCCGTCGCGCACCCGGTGGTACGGCGAATAGGCGTGGAGCCAGGGGAACTGGCGGGGGTCCTCCGCCGAGCCGTACTCCGGAATCCACAGGCGGGCGATGAGAAACCGGTGATAGCGCAGCATGTCGAGCAGCGGCACCTGGATCACGACCGCGCGGAACAGTTCGGGCCGCTGGGTCAGCACGGCGCCCATCAGGAGCCCGCCGTTGGAGCCACCCGCGACGGCCAGCCGGTCGGGCGCGGTATAGCCCTCGCGGATCAGCCACTCCGCAGCCGCAATGAAGTCGTCGAAGCTGTTCTGCTTGCGGTCCAGCATGCCGGCCTGGTGCCAGGCCTCGCCGTACTCCCCGCCGCCCCGCAGGTTCGGGATCGCCACCACGCCGCCCTGCTCCAGCCACAGCAGCAGCGAGCGGGAAAAGCCCGGCGTCATGCTGATGTTGAAGCCGCCATAGCCGGTGAGGTAGGTCGGTGCCCGGCCATCGGGGACCAGCGTCCGCTGGTGGACCAGGAACATGCTGACCGGGGTACCGTCCTTCGACGCGTAGCTGCACCTGGCTCACCTCGAAGCGCTCGGGCTGGATGTCGGCCTCGACCCGGCGCCAGGGACGCTCGGCTCTCATCCGTGAGGTCCACGCGGTAGACCGCGGCGGAATCGTGTAGGACGAGAAGCCGTACAGCAGCTCGTCGCCGTCGGGCTCGCAGCCCCATCCGAACACGCTGCCCGATGGCTGGCAGCGGCAGCTCCCGCACGCCCGCCGCCGTCGAGGTCGGCGAGGCGGAGGCGGCTGGCGGCGCCGCTCCAGGTACGAGAGCACGAGGCGGCGGCGCGTCACCCGCACGCCGTCGAGCACGGCGCCCTCGGCGCGCCGGCACGAGCTCCTGCCAGTTGTCAGGCGCGGGGTGCGCGGGATCGGCGACGAACAAGCCGTACGTCTGGAGCAGCGGTAGTTGGTCCGGATATACAGCCGGCCAGTGCACCACCTGCGCATCGAATGCGTATGGCAGGTCTCGCACCACCGGAAACGAGCGGGCCTCCGGTCCCCCGGTCCTGCAGGTAGACGTCGGTCTGGTCGAAGGTCCGCGCCACCGAGACGACCAGCCAGCGCCCGTCGGCCGAGAGGCTCACGCCCGGCCAGTGCTCCTTCCGCGCGGGCTTGAAGATCAGCGGGTCGGCGGCGGGATCGGCGCCGAGGCGGTGGAAGTAGATGGCGCGGTGATACTGCGCCTCGTCGGCGGGCACCTCGCCGGCGGCGGGATAGCGGGTGTAGTAGAAGCCGGTCGCATCGGGAAGCCAGGCGAGCTCCGCGGCCCGCGTCCCGGGAATCCGGTCGGCAAGCAGCGCGCCGCTCGCCACCTCCATGAGGTGCAGCACACTCTGCTCGCTGCCGTCACTCGGAGAGCCCGTAGGCCAGCAGCCGGCCGTCATCGCTGGGGAAGTGCCAGTCGAGCGCGGTGGTCCCGGCCGGGTCCAGGCGCGATCGGGTCGACCAGCACCCGGTCCTCGCCGCTGCAGCCCCTCGCGCACGTACAGGATCGGCTGGTCCTGCCGTCCCGTCCCGCCGCTGGTAGAAGTAGCGGCCCCGCGCCGGCGTCGGCGCGCCCAGCGCACCGATCGCGAGCAACTGGGCCAGCCGGTCCCGGATGGCCGCCCGGTGCGGTGACGCGGACGAGCCAGGCGCGAGGTAAAGGCGCGTCTGCGCGCCGGTCCAGCCCCGCAGTCTCCGGGCTGGCGCCATCCTCCAGCCAGCGGTACGGATCGGTGACCTCTACGCCGTGAAAGGCATCGACGACGGGGTCAATCCGGCTGGGGGGATAGCGCATGCGGAAAGGACGGGGTGGTGATGCGGGCGCGGCGGGAGCAGTGCCCCAGGATGAGACGGACCTCGCAACGCCCGGCCGCCTCGGAGCGGGGTCCGCTCAGTCCCCGAGGCTGGTGCCGAGATCCCGGGCGGTGAGCACGGTGTCGGAATCGAGCGGGATGTGCTTGCTCCGCCCGACGACTTGCTCCAGCGGAACCCGGGTGAGCAGGGGCGGATTGAACCCGATCATGACGCCGAAGTCGCGGTCGCCGACCGCGCGGACCGCGGCGGCGCCGAAGCGGAGCCCGAGCAGCCGGTCGAAGGTGGTGGGCGAGCCGCCGCGCTGCAGGTGGCCCAGCACCAGGCTCCGGGTCTCCTTGCCGGTGCGGTCGGCGATGGCCTTGGCCACCATGGATGCCGATGCCTCCCAGCCGGTCGACCGTCCCGGCCGCCCGCCGCTCCACCAGCGCGGCCTCGCCGCCCACCGGCTTGGCGCCCTCTCCCACCACAACGATGCTGAAGTGCCGTCCGGCCTGCTCGCGGGCGCGGATCTTGGCGGCGACCTTCTCGATGTCGAACGGGATCTCGGGCAACAGGATCACGTCGGCGCTGGCGGCCAGCCCGCTGTGCAGCGCGATCCAGCCGGCATCCCGCCCCATGAGCTCCACGACCATCACCCGTTCGTGGCTTTCGGTGGTGGAGTGCAGCTTGTCGATGGCTTCGGTGGCGGTGCTCACCGCCGTGTCGAACCCGAAGCTGGCGAGGGTGCCGACGACATCGTTGTCGATCGTCTTGGGCACCCCCACGACGGGGAGCCCCTTCTTCCAGAGGTCGTAGCCGATCTTGAGGCTGCCGTCGCCGCCGATGGCGATCAGGGCGTCGAACCCGCTCGCGTGGAAGGCGGCCACGAGATCGTCGGAGCGGTCCATCTCGGTGCTCTTGCCGCTCGCGTCGGTCACCGCCCAGCGGAAGGGGTTGCCGCGATTGGTGGTGCCCAGGATGGTGCCGCCGAGATGGGTGATCCCCCGGACCTTGTCCGGCGTCAGCGTCACCACGCCGTCCTCTCCCAGCAGGCCGCCGTAGCCGCGGCGGATGCCGTAGGTCTGCCACCCGCGGGTATGGGCCGAGAGCACGATGGCGCGGATGACCGCATTGAGGCCCGGTGCGTCGCCGCCGCCGGTTGAGATCGCGATGCGCATGGTGGTCAGGTTCGGGGACAGCGGGTCAGCACGGCGGGATCAGCCGCCGATCTGCTCGCGAACGCGCGCCAGCGCCTCGCCGGGCTGTGCGTGCCGGCCAAGGCGCTTCTTGGAGAAGACCACGGCGCCGTCCACCGCCACCTCAAAGACGCCGCCCGACCCCTCGATCAACTGGACGGTCGCCTGGGGGAACGACCGGCTGAGCTCAGCCGCCAGACCGGCGGCTCGGGGCTCGTAGTTTCAAACGGTGCAGTATTCGATCGTGATGTGCATGATCCGGCTGGGTGCGAGGTCGTCAGTGCTGCACGAGACGGCGGAAGCTAATGCACTTTGCCGGCAGACCACACCCCTGTCGTCGGCGGGCGGCCCCGTTGCAGGCGTTCCCACCCCCTTGCGGCCCCCGCCGCGGCCCGGCACTATGCAGCCATGCGCCTCACCACGCTCCGGCTGGCCCCGCTGCTGGCGGTCCTCCTCGGCACACTGGTCTCACCGCTCCCAGCCCAGCGCCTCTACCGGATCGAGGTAAGCGGGGCGGGCGGCTACCATCTCTATGATGCCAAGACCGAGTTGTCGGGGACCTTCGGCGCCGCCATCCGCGCCGGCTACTGGCTCGCCGGCCCGCTGTCGATCGAGGTGGAAGGCTCCTTCGCCAAGCCGGTCACCGACACCCCCCTCGCCGAGCGGGTAACGGTCACCACCATAGGGGGCTGGGGCCTGCTCAATTTCGGGATCAGCCCCGGCACCTTCCTGTTCCTCAAGGGCGGGTACGGACACTCCAGCTACGGCACCTGCCCCTCGGTGTCGGTGCCTGGCTCGGGGCCATGCGGTGCGGCAGACATGCTGCAGGGGGACTCGGCATCCGCATCGGGCTCACCCCGACCCTGCTGATGCGCTACGAGGCCTCCATCAACCGCAGCACCACGACGCTGAAGTTCTCCAACACCGTTATCCAGGGCGGTGTAAGCCTGATGCTCGGCAGCCGTCAGCAGGTGGACTCCGATGGCGATGGCGTGTTCGACCGGAAGGACCGCTGCGAGAGCACTCGCCTGGGCGCGCTGGTGGACAAGACCGGGTGCCCCACCGACCGTGATGGCGACTCGGTTCCCGACGGCATCGACCGCTGCCCCAATACCCTGGCCGGCGCGGAAGTGGACGAAGCCGGCTGCACCAGAGACAGCGACGGCGATGGCTACCTCGATGGCCTCGACGAGTGTCCCAACACCCCCGCAGGGGCCTCGGTGGATGGGCGCGGCTGCCCGAGCGACTCCGATGCCGATGGCGTGCCCGATGGCCTGGACCGCTGTCTCGCGACCCCCGCCGGTGCAGTGGTGGATGCGCTCGGCTGTCCCGGCGACAGCGACGCGGACACGGTCCTGGACGGGCTGGACGACTGCCCTGGGACCCGCCCGGGAGTCGCGATCAACGAGCGCGGATGCCCGCTGGTGGCGGAGCCCGCGCCGGACAGCGCCCCTAGTCCCGTCGGCCGGATCTGGGTCATTCCCGGAGCGGTCTGGCCCTTCCGCGGGTCAGACCTCGCACCGGAGGCCTATCCGGTGCTGGATTCGGTTGTCACCGTGTTGCAGGCGGACCCCCAGCTGGTGGCAGAGGTGTCCGGGTTTGCCCACGACCGGCTGATACCGGTGGACAACACCCGGCTGTCTCAGCGGCGGGCGGAGGTGGTTCGGAGTTACCTTGTAGGTAAGGGAGTGGCGGTGACCCAGGTCACTGCCTTCGGGCGGGGGTCGGAACCGCTGCTGGTTGACGGGACCAGTGACGAGGCCCGGACCACCAACCGTCGGATCGAAATCCGCATCGCGCGGGCACCCTAGCGCCCCTCCCGCGCACGAGACTTGCGCTTTGCTACGGCGAAGCAGGTCAAGGACCTGCTTCGCCCTGTTTTTTGAGAGGTTGCCTAGTGCGCCACGCAATCCTTGCCGCGATGAGCCTGACCCTTGCCCCCTGCCTGGCCGCCCAGACGGCCGGATGGGGGGATGAGTTGGCGCCCGTGGCAAGCCTGGAGCGACTGCTTTCCGCCACCTCCACCCCGGCCGAACTGGACTGGCCCGCCCCGCCCCTGCGCCGGCCGCCCAGCCCGGTCCGGGCGGTGTACGTCAACGCGTGGGCCTTTGGCGGGAAGCGGTTCTGGGACCTCGTCCGCCTCGCGGATTCCACCGAAATCAACAGCCTGGTGATCGACGTCAAGGACGACACCGGCTACCTCACGTACCGCTCCCGCGTCCCCACCGCGGTGGCCATCGGCGCCAATAGTCGGCTTCGCGCCCCTGACGCCGAGGCGCGGTTGAGAACGCTGCACGCCCACGGCATACACGCGATCGCCCGCATCGTGGTGGCCAAGGACCCGCTGCTCGCCGCCCGCAAGCCCGGCTGGTCGGTGCAGGACCAGGCCGGCGGCCTCTGGCGCGACCGGCTCGACTTCGCCTGGGTGGATGCCTACAACGATTCCATCTGGCTGTACGCAGCGGAACTCGCCGCTGAAGCGGTGGAGCTCGGCTTCAACGAGGTCCAGTTCGACTATGTCAGGCTGCCCGACGAGCCCCGCGCCAAGATGGCGCAAGCCATCTTCCCGGCGCGCCGGCGGGGCGAGTCCGGTCGCGACGGGGTCGCGCGCAACCTCGCGCTCCTGCGGGACCGTATCACCCCGCTGGGGGTGCCCTTCACGATTGACGTCTTCGGCATGACCACCAACGTCGAGGCGGACATGGGAATCGGCCAGGTCTGGGAGGATCTGGTCGCCGTGGCCGACGTCGTCCTCCCCATGGTCTATCCCAGCCACTACTACCACTCCATCTACGGAGTCCGGCATCCCAACGGCTCGCCGTACGAGGTGGTCAAGGGTGCCCTCGCCGATGGCTTGCGCCGCAGCGGCAGGCTGGAAGGCTCGACGGCCGAGATCCGGCCGTACCTGCAGGCCTTTACACTGGGCGCCCCGCGCTACACCGCAGACCACGTTCGCGAACAGATCCGCGCCGCGGGCGATCTGGGTATCCACGGCTGGGTGTTGTGGAATCCGCGCTCCGCCTACGACGACCGGATCTTCGAGCAGAAGGTCGTGACGGCCGCCCGGCGGACCGCGCCGCCGTCCGCGGCAGCCCCGCGAGAGACCCGCAAGGCCCGCCGGTAGGACCCGCAGGTCGGCGTCCGCCCCTAGCCTCCGGGGCGGCCTGAGCGCTTCTTTTCTGCCTCATGCGCCTCCCGCTTCAGCTGGTATTCCTCCCCGCTGCGCTCTCGGCGCAGTCGCCCGCGCCGCTTCCGGTGAACGCGGTGCGCACCGGCACGTTCCAGGACCCCGCCCTCAGGGAGAGCTCCGGCGTCGCGCGCAGCAGGACGATGCCGGGCGTGCTGTTCAGTATCAATGACTCCGGCAATCCGCCGATCATCTTTGCCACGGACAGCGCCGGCCGGGCGCTCGGCCGCTGGAAGGTTCCGGGGGCGCGGAACCGGGACTGGGAGGCGCTGGCCATCGGCCCCTGCCCCACCGGTTCCTGCCTGTACATCGGCGATACCGGGGACAACCTGGAACGGCGGACGACGGCCAGGCTCTACCGGCTCCGCGAGCCCACGCGTCTCGACCGGTTCCGGGGGGCACCCGACGCGGCCCCGTTCGACCTCGATTCGATCATCCTTCGGTACCCCGATGGTCCGCACGATGTCGAGGCGATGTGGATTGACGACAACGGAGCCGTCCTGCTGGTGTCGAAGGGGCGCAGCGGTGGGGTACGCCTGTACCGGGTCTGGCCGGAGGCGAGCCCGCGCGGCCCGGTCCAGGCCGAGCTGCTGCAGGTCCTGCCGATCGTGCCGGATCAGCGGCTGGGCCGCTGGGTGACCGATGCCGCCCGCTCCCCCAACGGCCGCACGGTGGCCATCCGGACCTACACCGAGCTGTATCTCTTCCCGGCGACCGCCCCGGACCGGCTTGGTGTACCGACGGTCTGCAACCTGGCCGGCCTGGAGCCGCAGGGAGAGGGAGTGGAGTGGCTCGATGACCGGCGCCTGATCCTGACCGGTGAGGCGCCACTCGGCACGCCCGCCGCGCATCTCTACGTGGTGTCCTGCGGTGCCTGACGGCCGGTGGGACCTGCTCCGGCGGCTGATGACGCGCCTCCTGCTCGCCTTCGGTGCGGCGCTCCTGCTCTACGTGGGGCTGGGCCAGCCCAACCGGGCCCGCCCGCCACACCGGGCGGACTGGATCACCGCCCAGGGTGTCGGCACGCGCGTCCTCCGCGCCGGCCGGGGCGACACGACGCTGCTCTTCATTCACGGGTACGGGGAGTCGCTCCTCTCCTGGCGGCTGATCCTCGACAGTTTCACCGCGGTCCTACCGGGTGCTGGCGCTCGACCTGCCCGGGTACGGCCTGAGCCAGAAGCCGGACGTTGCCTACGATCTCGACTTCTACCGCCGGTGGCTCGGCGCGGTACTGGCGCAGGAGACCACCGGCCCGGTGGTCGTGGTGGGTCATTCGATGGGCGGCGAGCTGGCCGCGGCACTCGCCCTGGATCACCCTGAGCGGGTGGTGGCGGCGGTGTTGCTGGCCCCGGCCGGCGAAGGGATCAGCCCGCTGCTCAGCGACACCGCAAGCATCGCTTCCCCGGCGGCGCTGTGGGTGGCGACCGCGATCGCCTTCGTGCTCCCGGTTCACGATTCCACCTGGCTGCGCGAGACCGATTCCGCACTTGCCTACTCGACCGTCGGCGACTCCCTGGCCGAGCGGGCCACGCGGCGGGTCCTGGAGCGGTTCGACTTCTCCGCGCTGCGGGGGCGCTTCACCGGGATCCGCCAACCGGTGCTGCTGCTGTGGGGCCGCCACGACCCGACCATTCCGATCGAGCTCGGCGAGCAGATCGCCGCCGAGCTCCCCTGCCGCCGCTTCGTCTCGCTGGCGACATTACACCGTCCGCATCAGACGCTACCGGACACCGTCACCCACGAGATGGCCGCGTTCCTGGCCAACCCGCGCTGCCAATGACCGACACCATGAAGCACCGCTGTTTCACTCGACCCCGCCGGATCCTCATGCGTATTGCCCTGCCGCCGCTCCGTGCCGTGTTGACCGCCGGACTCCTGCTCGTGGTGACCACCCAGGCCCTCCCGGGGCAGTCCGCCACCGCGGCAACCCGTCTGGCCCGTGCGGCGAGCGCGGACGCCTACCGCGCACACCTGGAGTTCCTTTCCCACGACCTGCTGGAGGGCCGGGCCCCGGCGACCCGGGGCGGCGAGCTGGCCGCCGCCTACATCGCCACCCAGTTCCAGCGGCTCGGCCTCAAGCCGGCCGGTGACAGCGGCAGCTACTTCCACCGGGTGCCGATCATCGCCCTGACGCCCGAGCCGACGCTGCAGGTCACCGGTGCCCATCCCGGGACTCTCGCCTACCGCGACGACTTCGTCCTGTGGTCCATGCGCAACGCCGAGCAGGTGAACCTGGCCGGCGCCGCGGTCTTCGCCGGCTACGGCATTGTGGCGCCAGAATGGGGCTGGGACGACTACGCCGGGCTGGATGTGAAGGGGAAGATCGTCCTGGTCATGGTGAATGACCCGGGCCTCTACGATCCCGGCGTCTTTCGCGGAAAGGTCCTGACCTACTACGGCCGCTGGACCTACAAGATCGAGGAAGCCCAGCGGCAGGGCGCCGCCGGAATCCTGTTGATTCACAGCGACGAGAGCGCCACCTACCCGTGGAGCACGGTGACGGGCTCCTGGACCGGCGAGCAGGTCCGCCTCGAGCAGCCGGCCACCTCGCTGATTTTCGCCGGGTGGATCCGGGACGAGACCGCGCTGCGGCTCTGCCAGCAGGAGGGCCTGAGCCTGGCGGCGCTGATGCAGCTGGCGGGGCGGGCGGGCTTTCGCGGCCGTCAGCTGCCGTTCGGACTGGAGGCCTCGGTCCGCAGCACCCTGCGGCGTTCCGAGACCAGCAATGTGGTGGGCCGGGTGCCCGGCCGTGGCCGGCTGGCCAGTGAGGCGGTCGTGCTGGGCGGCCACTACGACCACTTCGGCATCCGGACCCCGGTCAACGGCGACTCGATCTACAACGGTGCCGAGGACAACGCCTCGGGCACCGCCGCGATGATCGTTGCCGCCGAGGCGTTCGTCAGAAGCGGGGTCGAGCCACTCCGCTCGATCCTGTTCATGGCCATCGGCGCCGAGGAAAGCGGGCTGCTGGGTTCCCAGGCCTACGCCGCGCGGCCTACCGTCCCGCTCCGGGATATCGCCGCCATGCTCAACGTGGACGTCATGAACCTCCACGGCCGGACCGAGGACGTGGCCGCCCTTGGGGCCGATCAGTCCACCCTCGGAGTGGTCTTTGCCCAGGCCGCCCGCGCGGAGGGCCTCAGGGTGTCGGTGGACTCCTCGGCGTTATACCGGGGTTCGTTCTTCCGCTCGGATCACTTCCCGTTCGTGCGTGCGGGTGTACCGGCACTGTCACTGGAGAGCGGTCACGTATTTGTGGGCCGGCCGGCGGGCTGGGGGGAGGAGCAGTACCGGGAATACACCAACAACCGCTATCACAAGCCGCAGGATGAAGTGCTGGCCTGGTTTTCCATGGAGGGCGCCATGCAGCAGATCAGGGTGATGCTCCGTTCTGCCCTGGCGATGGCCAACGCACCCGACCACCCCGACATGGATGGAGGGATCGGAGTTCAAGGCGGCTGGAGAGGCCCGACGGAACGGGAAAGCGGACTAGGATCACTCCAGGCCGCCTGGCAGCCCTGCCCAAGCCAGAGCCCAGGTCGTTGATACAGGCTAACTGCAAGCCAATCAAGTAGATACGATCTAGGCCATAGCGTTACGGCACGGCCCCCGCTATAATTGCGCCCGATTTTGAAAGGCCCATCCTCTCTCCCGGGGGCACCCCTGGATCTCCCGAATACACACCGAATTCCGATCGGCTGGCTTCTGGCCCACGGCGGCGAGACCATCCGCTATCGGACCTTCGCGGATCTGGCACCGGCTGGCACGGTCAGCCCGGAAACGCTGGAGACGGCGCGCGCCGCCATCGAGGCCTCCAAGCCGGTCCAGACAGTCATGAAGAAGCAGAAGGACACCGGCACCTGGGGTGGCAACCTGCTGGGGGTGGCCCCTTCGGCCGCCGCCGGGATCAAGGACATCGGAACGATTCCCCAGTACCGCCGGCTGCTGCAGCTGGGGCTGCCGGTGGGCGCGCGTCCCTTCAAGCTGACCGACCGGCTGCTGTTCCGGCTGCTCTCCCGTGACGATGATCCCGCCCTGCTGTTCGAGTTCCAGAAGGGCGCCAAGGGAGACGAAGCCTACGCCATCTGGACCCGCACCCTGGCGCGTGAAGCCGCCACCACCGCGCTGGCGGAGGCGGGCCACATCGAGGATCCACGGGTCCGTGGATCGGCGCACAAGGTCGCCTCCGAGGTGTCGGAGTTCCTGCGGAGCCCCGCGGCGGAGAAGCCGCTGGTGCGTTCGGGCAGCAGCCATGTGCTGGCGCCCGGCGTGACCCCGCCGACGTGGCACTCGCTGGCGCTCATGTCGGCCATGCCGAACCTGCAGCGCGAGCGCGCCGCCTTCACCGACCGGATGGCCAACTTCCTGGCGCAGCCAGCGCCCGAAGAAGGCCTGGGCCCTGGCCATCGGGAAGAAGAAGCTCAAGCCGCAGCACGTCCTGCTGGGCGATCCGATCACTGCCGACAGCAAGGGCGTGCCGAAGGACCTCCCGCTGGCGCTGCATTTCATCGAGCTGATGGCCCGCATCGGTGGGGTGCAGCCCGGCGCTAACCTGGCCCGGGTGCTCACCCGCCTGATCAAGGACTGCGATGACAACGGCGTCTGGAGCCCGAAGGGCCTGCGGAGCCTGCCCAAGGCGGCCAGCAAGATGAGCTACCACACCTTCCCGCTGGAGTCGGAATCCAAGTCCCCGGAGTGGAAGCAGGTGGACGTCACGTTCCGCCTGGCGCTGATCGCCAAGGCGATGGGCTGGACCATCGAGTACGTCTGAACCCCGGCGGGCGGGGCCCCGGGGGCCCCGCTTGCGCTGTCTTGCACAGGCCTGATCCGTAGCGCATACTACTACCCATGGCCGACGTCGATCTCACCCCGTTCGGCTTTACACCGACAGAAAGCAGAGTCTACGCGGTCCTCCTCTCCGGCGGACCTGGGACCGGCTATGCCATCGCGCGGAGCGCGGGGCTGGCGCGAGCCAACACCTACAGTGCCCTGGAGGGTCTGGTCACCAAGGGCGCGGCACGCGCGGAGCCGGGACAGCCCCGGCGCTTCCGGGCGGAGCCACCGCCGGGGGTGCTGGCCCGCGTGGCTACGCACCCAGGGGGATGCGCTGGAACGGCTGTCCCGTTCACTGGATGGTTTTGGCGCCGCTGATTCTCCCGCGGTAGTGGAACTCACCACGCCGCGCGGGGCCCTGCAGCTGCTCACCCAGGAGATCGGCCGGGCCCAGCGCACCGTCTCGCTGGTCGCGCCCGCCGAGGCCTATCCTCTGCTCACTCCGGCCCTGCGGCGGGCGGTGAGCGCAGGCCTGACCACGGAGCTGTTCGCCGAGGAGCCGCTGGAACTCCCTTTTGCGAAGGTGGAGGGGTTGGCCGAGGAAGTTTCCTGGCCAGGGCTGCCATTGATCGCGGTGATTGACGAGCGCAGCGCCGTGCTGGCGGCGCGTAATGGCACGGAAGTCCACGGGCATTGGAGCAGCGCGCCGACGTTTGTCGCGGCGGCGCGACTCACCTTCGACCGGTTTCGGAACTCGCCATGACTGACGCCCTGAACGACGCCCTCGCCGAACTGCGGCGCGAGTATCTGCTGGATGCGCCGGCCCGTCTCGCCGAGCTCCGCAAGGACGCCGCCGCTTTCCGCGCCGCGGAGCCCGACGCCGCGCAGTCGCTGGTCGGACGGTTCCATCGGCTGGCCGGGTCGGGGGGCTCCTATGGCTTCCCCGACATCACCGCGATTGCCCGCGAAGGGGAACGCTGGCTCAAGGACCAGCCCGCTTCCAACGGCGTCAACGCCGCCCGGCTCGACGACCTGATAGACCGGCTTTCCACCTCCTTTGACGCCTCGGCGCGGGAGCTGGGACTCCCGGAGCGGGGGCCGGCGGTGACCGAGTTCGGCTGGCGCGCCCTGATCGTGGGCCCCGACCTGCCCGTGCGCCAGGAGGTCCGGACGGCGCTGGCCACCTCGGGCTTCCTGGTCCGTACCGAGACCGGCGTGGGCGAGCCGCGGGAAATGAAGCTCAGCGAGCGCCCCGACCTGGTGGTTGTGCTGGAGGATCCCTCGGGCCCGGATCCCTACGCCGCTGCGGCGGCGTGGTCCGGCGCGGGGCCGGTGCGACCGCGTTCGATCGTGCTGGTCAGCCGCAATGAGGTGGCGGACCGGGTCCGGGCCCTGGTCTCCGGCATTGATGCGATCCTGCCGACGGAGCGGGTCTCCGTGGACCTGCCCATCTTCGCGAAGACCCTGGCGCGGATCGGCAGCCCACCGCCCCGGGTGCTGCTGGTGGAGGCAGATCCGGCCCAGGCGGAGACGATCACCCAGTGGCTGGAGCAGGTGAACGCCAAGGTGACCCACTGCACCGACGGCATCGCGGCCCGGGAGGCGCTCATCCGGGAGACCCCCGATCTGGTGCTCATGGACACCCGGCTGCCGGGCCTGGACGGGCTCTCGCTGGCCCGACTGGTGCGGCAGGATTCGCGCTTCAGCCTCACACCGATCGTGTTCCTGACGCACCACGACACCGTCGCCGACCAGATCGAGGCGCTTTCGGCCGGCGCCGACCACTTCCTCACCGAGCCGGTGAGCCGCGAGCTGCTGACCCACCTGGTCATCAACCGGGCCGAACGGGGGCGCCGCCTCCGCGAGATGGTTCACCGCGACGGACTGACCGGCCTGCTCAACCACGCCACCCTCATGGCGGAGCTGGAACACGCGGTCGAGTTCGGCCGGCGCCACGGCGAGACCTTCGGGTTCCTGATGATTGACGTGGACCACTTCAAGCGGGTCAACGACCGCTACGGACACCTGGCCGGCGACCAGGTCCTGCTCCACGTTGCCCGGATCTTCCAGACCACGGCACGGGCCAGCGACCTCATCGGCCGCTATGGCGGGGAGGAGTTCGGCATGATCCTGCGGCGGACCGACCGCGGCGGGGCCGGCATCCTCGCCCAGAAGCTGCGCACCGCGCTGGCGGAGCAGCCCGCGGTGATCGGCGCCGGGGAGTCCATCCCGGTGCGGGTATGCATCGGTATCTCGGTGTACCCCGAGGACGCCGCTTCCGCAGCCGAGGTGGCCCAGCTGGCCGACGAGGCGCTGTACCGCGCCAAGGCGGGCGGCCGCGACCGCGTGGAGTTCACCAAGGAGATCAAGGCCAAGGCGTCGTAACCGGCGATCCGCCGAGTCGCCGATGACCCACCGCTCGCCTGATGCGCCGACCCGCCTGCTCGATGCCGCCCTGGCCGAGTTCGCGGCCCACGGCCAGGCTGGAGCGCGCACCGAGCGGATCGCTCGCCGGGCCGGGGTCAACAAGCAGCTGATCCATTACTACTACCGCACCAAGGCCGGGCTCTACGGCGCGGTGGTTGGACATGCCGCCGACGCCGTGGCCCGGGCCCTCAGCCGGGTGCCGCTGGTGGGCCTGACCGCGGTGGAGCGGCTCCGCCGGCTGGTGCGCGGACAGTTCGACTTCCTGCTGAGCCACCCCGATCACACCGCCATCCTGCTGGCCGCCCGCGGCGATGGGCACTGGGCCGAGACCGCGATCCGGCCCGTGGCCGACCTCCTGCGAGAGGGCCAGGCGACCGGCTTCTTTCGTGACGACATTGACCCCGACGCGCATGCCCGGCTGGCGCTGCTGCTCGCCCTGGGATTCTTCTCGGTACCGGGTGTCACCGCCAACTGGGGCGAGCCGGTGCAGTGGCGGGATCGGACAGCAGACCTGGTGGTGCGTGGGTGTAGCTGGTGAGGGATTGGGCGATTGGGGAAGATAGACGAAGGGTCGGGCTCCGTCAGGAACCCGACCCTTCGCTCGTGCGCCGAACCGCCGAGTAGCCGAGTCGCCTAATGATGATATGCCGCCAGCGGGGCCACGTCCCCCGGAGTCTGGTCGCCGAAGAGCAGGCGCCCTTCGCGGAACGAGGCGCCGCGGAACGCCAGGGCCAGGACCTGACCGAGATTCTCCACCGGGTAGATCTCGACGGTCTTGCGGACCTCTTCCGGCAGGTCCTCGAGATCCGGCTCGTTCTTCTTGGGCAGGATGATGCGGGAGATCCCCGCTCGCACCGCACCCAGTACTTTTTCCTTCACCCCGCCGATGGGCAGCACCTCGCCCCGCAGGGTGATCTCGCCGGTCATGGCAATGTCGTTGCGCACCGGCCGCCCGGAGAGCACCGAGACCAGCGCCGTCGCCATGGTGACACCGGCGGAGGGGCCGTCCTTGGGGATGGCGCCCGCGGGGACGTGGATGTGAACGTCCCGCTCGCCAAAGGCATCCTCCCGGATGTGCAGGCCCGCCGCGTGGGACCGGGCGTAGGTCCATGCGGCCCGGGCGGATTCTTTCATCACATCTCCCAGCTGGCCGGTGAGCACCAGCTCCCCCTTGCCCCGCATGGTGCTGGCTTCGACGAACATGATGTCGCCGCCGACGGGAGTGTAGAACATCCCGGTGGCCACGCCGATCTGGTCTTCGGCGCCGGCCCGCTCCGGGTGCACCTTGGGGCGGCCGAGGAGATCGTCCACCAGCTCACGGGTGATGGCCATCCGCTCGGCTTCCTTCCCGGCGATCTTGCGCGCCACCTTGCGGCACAGCTTGCCGATCTCCCGCTCCAGCTGTCGCACTCCGGCTTCCCGGGTGTAGCTGGTGATGACCTCGTTGATCGCTTCATCGGCGAAGGTGATCTGCTCGGCCGAGAGGCCGTGCTCCCGGAGTTGCCGGGGGAGAAGGTACTGCCGCGCGATCATCAGCTTCTCGCGCTCGGTGTACCCGGCGAAGTCCACGATCTCCATCCGGTCCAGCAGCGGGCTGGGGATACTCTGGATGAAGTTGGCGGTACAGATGAACAGCACTTCGCTCAGGTCGAACGGGACCCCGAGGTAGTGGTCCACGAAGCTGTCGTTCTGGGCCGGATCGAGTACCTCGAGGAGGGCGCTGGCGGGATCGCCCTGGAAGGACACGCCCAGCTTGTCGACCTCATCGAGGAGGAACACCGGGTTCTTGGTGCCCGCCTGCTTCATGCCGTGCAGGATGCGTCCCGGCATCGCTCCGACGTACGTCCGACGGTGGCCGCGGATATCGGCCTCGTCGCGGGCGCCGCCGAGGGAGATCCGGACGTACTTCCGCCCCATGGCCCGGGCAATGGACCTGGCGACGGACGTCTTGCCCACTCCAGGGGGGCCCACGAAGAGCAGGATAGGGCCCTTGGCTTCCTTTTCATCGGTCCGCCTGGCCGACTCCGTCGCCGGCGTCGGCTCCGGTGTCTCCACCGGGTCCGCCGCGGGATCGACCGCCGGCGTGCCGGTGGCCGGCGTGGCGGCCGCTGCCGCGGGGAGCTCGGCCTCCGCCGCCTGTCTGGCGGTGTCCGCCTTGAGCTGGCGGACCGCCAGGAACTCCAGGACCCGGTCCTTCACATCCCCCAGGGCGTAGTGATCCTCGTCGAGGATGGTCTGGGCGGTCGGCAGGTCAAGTGACTCCTCGCTGCGCGCGTTCCAGGGCAGCTCGGTGAGGTTGTCGAGGAAGGTGCGGATGACCTGGCCTTCCATGGACTCGCGACTGATCCGCTCCAGGCGGTTGAGCTCGCGATCGGCCTCCTTGCGCGCCTCGGGCGGCAGGTCGAGCGTCTCCAGCTTGTCCCGCAGTTCCTCGAGATCGCCCCGTTCGTCGTCCTCGCCCAGCTCGCGGCGGATCTGCTTGAGCTGCTCCCGCAGGAACATCTCCCGCTGACGCTCTCCCAACTCCTCCTGGACCTGGGACTTGATGTCTTCCTGGGCATCCAGCACCGAGACCTGCCGCTGCACGTGCACCAGCACCCGGCGCAGCCGCTCCTCCACGGAGAGAGTCTCCAGCAGCGCCTGCCGCTGCGGCGGGTTGATGTCCAGGTACCCGGCCACCAGGTCGGCAAAACGGCCCGGCTCGTGGACACCAGCCAGCACCTGCTGAACCACCTCTTCGGGAAGCCCGGACTTCTGTCCCAGCTCGGCAGCCCGGGAACGGGCCTCCCGATACAAGGCCACGAAAGCGGCGTCCTCTTCGTTCAGCGGCTGCATCTCCTCCGCCTGCCGCACGATGCACTCAAGGTGGCCGTTGCGCTCGGTGACGTGCATGGCGATGCCGCGGTATTCGCCGTGGAGCAGCAGCTGCATCCCGGCCAGGCCGCGCTGCATCTGGCCGATCCGGGCCACCGTGCCGATGGTGTACAGGCCCTCGGCCTCCACCGACTCGGTATTGGCCCGCTGGGACACCGCGAAGATCAGGCGTTCCGGGGTAGCCAGGGCCGCCTCGATGGCGCGAAGGGTGCCCGGGCGGCCCGCGCCGATGGGTGCAGTGATCCCCGGGAACAGGACAACCTCCCGCAGGGGGAGGACGGGCAGGACCAGCCGATCGCTGGGTTCAGACATGTATGGTCACTCCAGACTTCTGGCGTTATGGCAGAAACGACAACGAATCAAGGATACAGGTGCAGGGCTGGTGCCATGGCACCCCACCCGCAATTGCAGAGAAAGGTAACCCCCATCGGGGTGCCCTAACCCGGGCCACGTGACGGGGTGGAACGGAATGACCCTGCCACCCCGGCGCATCGGCGGAACTGCCTGCCGATCTGTCGCATCGCCCCAAGGACGGGGTGACAAGAAATACGACCCTGAACCTTGTCCCCCCAGTCCTCCGCTGCTAAATCTATGGTGCTCTTCCCCATACGAGATGACCGACCCCACTTCCGCTCTGGCTCCGCGGCTCAGCGACGCACTCGGCACCGCCTTCACAATCGAGGGCGAGATCGGGCGTGGCGGTATGGGCGTGGTCTACCGCGCCCGGGACGAGATGCTCAAGCGCCGGGTGGCCATCAAGGTGCTGCCGCCCGAGCTGGCCTTCCAGCAGGAGATCCGGGCCCGGTTCACCCGGGAAGCCCAGACGGCCGCCCGGCTGTCGCATCCGCATATCGTCCCGATCTTCACGGTCGGTGAGGGCAACGGCCTGGTCTACTTCGTGATGGGGTACGTGGACGGAGAATCGGTGGGCGGGCGGCTCAAGCGGCGGGGCAAGCTGCCGGTGGAAGAGGCCCGGCGCATCATGAAGGAAACCGCGGACGCGCTCTCGGCCGCCCATGCCCTCTCGGTTATCCATCGGGACATCAAGCCCGACAACATCCTGCTCGATGGTACCCGCGGGCGGGTCATGGTCACCGACTTCGGCATCGCCAAGGCGATGTCCGGCGCCTCGGGCGGAACCCTGACCAGCGCGGGCGTGGCCATCGGTACGCCGCAGTACATGAGCCCGGAACAGGCGGCGGGGGAAAAGGACATTGACGGCCGGAGCGATCTGTACTCGCTGGGAATCGTGACCTACCAGATGCTGACCGGTGAGTTGCCCTTCACCGCCCCCTCGGTAGCCGGCATCCTGATGAAGCAGATCACTGACATGCCGCCATCCATTGCAGCCAAGCGGCCCGATTGTCCTGAGGACCTGGCGCTGGCTGTGATGCGCTGCCTGGAGAAGGACCCCGAGAACCGCTGGCCTTCCGCGGATGCACTGAGGCGGGCGCTGGAGGCCCGCGTGGTCTCGGGCTACCGGCCCACCGGGCAGACCCGGCGCGGACAGGCGGCGAGCGGGAGCGAGTCGCCCCGGCGCTCCAGCGCGGGCCTGCCCGCCCCCGCCTCGCCGCCGCTGGGCCGCCGCCCCTCAGGCCCCCGGCAGGAGGATTGGAGGAACCGGCTGGACCGGCACATGGACCGCGCCAGCCGCCGGATGGAAAAGAAGAAGGACAGCGACACCCCGCTGCCGGTGCCGGATACCGGCGAGCCGATGATCGTCCAGAAGACCCGGGCCCAGTTTGCCCGGTGGGCGGCGGTGTCGGCCGGCTGCCTGATGATCAACGTGGCCACCGGCCTCACCGAACCGTGGTTCCTGTTCCCGACCTTCTTCATGGGGTTCGGGTTGGCCAACAGCTACTCGCGCCTGTGGCAGGCCGGGTATACCTGGCGGGACGTCGTGAACCGGCCGCCCGCCCCCGATGCGCTCCCAGTTCCGGGCGGGAAGGGGGGCCGGACCTCGCGGGCCCTGCCGGCGCCCAAGGCGGACGAATACGGCCCGCTGATGCCACAGATCATGCAGGCCCACACCGACCGGGCGGCGATCCTGAAGCTGCTGGAACGCATGAGCCCGGCCGAACGGAACATGCTCCCGGAGGATGTGCCGGGCACGGTGGATGGCCTGTACCAGCGCGCTACGGACCTGGCCAAGACGCTCCATTCGATGGACACCAATCTCGACCTGCAGAGCATCGAGCGGATCGACCAGCGGATGCGAGCGCTGGAGCGGGAGCCGGACGATGAGGAGCGCGCCCGCCGCATGACCCTGCTGCAGCGGCAGCGGAAGACGATCGGCGACCTGCGGGACCGCCGGGAGCAGATCGCCAGCCAGCTGGAGAGCTGCATCCTGGCCATGCAGAACGTGCGTTTTGACCTGCTCCGGCTGCGCTCCGCGGACGCTTCGTCGGCCTTGGGGGATCTCACCATGGCCACCCAGCAGGCGCGGGCGCTCTCCCGAGACGTGGACAACGCCATCGTGGCGGCAGCCGAGATCCGCGAGGTGCTGGGGCGCGACTAGAAGTGGCGGTATGCCTGAGGGCCTCGGTGGAAGCTGGTCACCGACCCGGGAGTTTTCACCGTCGTCGCCCTCCCCCCTCCCCTCCCCTCCGCCGGGCCGTATATTCATGCCCCGTCCCCCGACCCGCACCCGCACCTCTGGAGGCTCCTGCATGTCCACCTTGCGTTGGATTTCCACCGGCTCTCTCCGCGCGCTGGCAGTCGGGGCGGTAGCGACCGCAGCCCTGGCCACTGGCTGCGGCAAGAAGGAACCGGCCCAGCCGGCGGGACCGCCGCTGGTGGCCATGATCCGCGCCGCGGACTGGATGGGCAGCGAGTGGAGCGAGGACGCGATCAAGTTCGGCCTGTCGGAGGTGGGACTGGAGGCCGGCCGCGATTACGAGATCCGCATGACCAGCGCCCAGGGCGACATCGCCACCCTGCCGGGGCTGCTGGACCAGGCGCGCGACGCCAAGGCGAGCGTGATCGTGACGCTGCAGGATGCCACGCTGCAGGTCGCGGTGGCGCGGGTGAAGGACATCCCCATCGTCTTCCACCTGCTCTCCGATCCCTTTGCCATCGGGGCCGGTACCAGCGACTCCAGCCATCTCCCCAACATCACCGGCGTCTACGCCCCCGGCTTCGGCGATCCCGAGCAGGAGCGGCGGGTGGACCTCATCACCCGGACGCTGCCCAGGGCAAAGACCATCGGCATCCTGTTCAGCCCAGATGAGGCGTTGTCGGTCACGCTCAAGGACAAGATGACCAGCGCGGTCCAGAAGGCCGGGCTGAAGGCGGTCGCCCAGCCGGTCGCGGGGGTGAACGATGCTGGACAGGCCACAGCGGCGCTGCTGGCCCAGCGGGTAGACGCCATCGAAATCTACGGCAACGTGGCGCATACCGCCTTCGAGTCGATCATCCAGGTGGCGAAGGACAAGAAGGTGCCGGTGTTCTCCTCCTCTCCCTTCGAAGTGATGAAGGGCGCGCTGGCGGCGTTCTATCCCGATTTCCAGGAGGGTGGCGTCGAGGCGGGGAAGATGATCGGCCGCATTCTCAAGGGCGAGAGCCCGGCCGGCATCCCATTCCACCAGGTGGTCACCACCAAGCTGTTGATCAACCCGAACACCGGGGTCGCCGTGCCGGCCGGCGTGTCGTCGCAGGGCCAGGTCGTCGGCAGCGCGCCGAAGTGACCCGATGCTGATCAGCATGGCGCATGACGGCCCCACGGCCGTCGTGCACCTGACGGGCCGGCTCGATGGCGAGTCGGCCCGTCATCTCTCCGATACCATGGAAGATCTGCTCCGCGACGGTGCCCGCTTCATCGAGGTCGAAATGGCGGGCGTCGAGTACGTGAGCTCGGCCGGCATGTGGGAGCTGTCCCGCCGGGCGGAGGACCTGGCCACTCTGCGCGGCAGCCTCCAGGTGACGAGCCCATCCCCGGTGGCGAGCGCGGCCCTGGAAGCGGCCGGGCTAGCCGCCGCGCTGATCAGTGCAGGGGCGGCCGCGCCGACCCCGCCTCCCCGGCGCCGGGCCACCCAATGGCGGCTGCCGGCGCTGGCCGCGGAACATGGGGTCTACGAGGTCTCCAACTACTCCAACGAAGGGGTCCACTGCCGAATTTACGGCAGTGGCCAGAGTCCGCTCAGCGGGCCGGTCAGCCCTGGCGACTGCCGGACCGTGTCGTTCCCTACGGAGGCCTTCGGGATCGGGCTCGGCGCCATCGGAGAGGACTTCGCCGCCACCGCGCCACGGTTCGGCGAGCTGGTGGCGGCCGAAGGCATCGTGACCTACCTCCCCACGGACGGGGCGCACATCCCGGACTACCTCACGAGCTACGCGGATCGGGCCCCGAAGGCGGTCCTGGCCTCCGGCATTGCCTGGGAGGGCAGGTTCAGCAATCTCCTCCGGTTCACCCTGCGGCCACATTCCGATGAAATCCCCCTGGCCGAGCTGGCCGAGGTGTGCGTGGAGACGTGTGAGGGAGATGCGGCGGTGCTGGCCGTCGTGGCGGAAATGAGCGGTGTGGTGGGGACCAGCCTCCGCCGTTCCCCGGCGGGGCTGCCACCGGGATTCGGCGAGGAACTGAGCGCGGCGGGGCTCAGGCAATGGATCTCCTTCACCCCGGAACCCACCTATCAGGGAAGCACGGCCCTGATCGTGGGCATGGCGGCGCGCCGTGCCCAGGGCCCGCTGGCCGCTCAACTGCGTCCCCTCAACAGCAAGGGCGATCTCCTCGGACACTTGCACGCGGTGGTGTTCCCCTACGCGCCGGTGCCGCAGCGTACCGTGATGCTCTCGGCGCTGGTGGGTCGCATGTTCCAGACCGCGGCGCCGAGGAGCGTGCTCCACCTGCTCCATGACGACCGCGGCCCGAGCGGCGCCGGGCAAACCGGCCTCCAGCGCGGCGTCTGCTGGACCGCGCGCATCGATTCAGCGGACCTGGCGCCGTGAACCTCCTGATCGGTGCGGTCACCGTCGGCCTGATTCTCGCCTTTCTCAGTCTGGGGATCTTCATCTCCTTTCGGGTACTGCGGAGCCTGGACCTCACCACCGATGGGAGTTTCACCACCGGTGCGGTGGTCGGGGGCGCCGTGCTGGCCGGCGGCACCTCGCCATGGCTGGCTGCGCTCGCCGGCGCCCTCGCCGGCATGGGATGCGGCGCCCTCACGGGCAGCATCCAGACCCGGCTCCGCATCGACGTGATCCTGGCCGGCATCCTGGTCACCACCGCGCTCTACTCGGTGCACTTGTGGATCATGGGGAGCGGCAACCTCTCCCTGGCGGGCTACCCGACCGTCTTCGACCAGGCGGGCGGCACCAGTGGCTGGCGTGATGTGAGGATCCTCTTGCTGCTGTTCGGGCTGGTGAGCGTATTCGGCCACGGGATGACCGTCTTCGCCGGCACCGATCTGGGCCTGGCCCTGCGGGCCGCCGGCAGCAGTCCCCGAATGGCCAAGGCGGTGGCCATCGACACCGACCTCGCCACCACCCTGGGGCTGGCGCTGGCCAACGGGAGCATCGCCTTCTCCGGAGCCCTGTTCGCGCAGTATCAGGGATTCGCGAACGTGCAGATGGGTGTGGGGATGATCGTGACCGCCCTGGCGAGCCTGATCCTGGGCGAGGCGCTCCTGCCCCTGCGCACCATCCGCCAGCGCATCGTCGCCGCCCTGCTCGGGGCGGTGGTGTTCCGGCTGCTGGTGGCCGCGGCCCTGCGCGCGGGGATGGATCCCAACGCCCTGAAGCTGGTGACCGCGGGCTTTGTGCTGGCCGCGCTGGTGCTGCCGGGGGTCATCCGCCGGCTGCTGCCCACGCGGGGTACGACATGACTCGGCCCGCCCTGGAGCTCACGAGCCTGTCGCACACCTTCCATCGCGGCACACCGTACCAGACCGCCGCCCTGGACAAGGTGAGCCTCACGCTGGAGCCGGGCGCCTTCGTGGTTGTACTGGGCAGCAACGGCAGCGGCAAGTCCACGCTGCTCAACGCCATCGCCGGTTCGCTCGCGGTGGAATCGGGGCGGATCATCGTGGACGGCACCGACGTCACTCGCTGGCGGGACCACCGGCGCGCGCGGCTGATCGCCCGGGTGTTCCAGGATCCCTTTGCCGGAACCGCCTCGGACATGAGCGTGCTCGAGAATCTCGCGATCGCCTCCGCCCGCGGGCACCGCCGGGGATTCGGGCGGCCGCTGGTGAGGAGCCGGCGCGAGGAGCTGGCCGCGCAGGTGGAGCGCCTGGACCTCGGGCTCGAGGACCGGCTCAACGTGCCGATGGGACTGCTCTCCGGCGGGCAGCGGCAGGCGCTCACCCTGCTGATGGCGCTGCTGGTTCGCCCCTGTCTCCTGTTGCTCGACGAGCACACCGCCGCCCTCGACCCCCGCAGCGCCGAGCAGCTGCTCCGGCTGACCCAGTCGTTCGTGTCCGCCGGGCGCCTGACCACGGTCATGGTCACCCACTCGCTGCACCAGGCGGTACGGCTGGGGGATCGCATCCTCATCCTGCACCAGGGCCGGGTGGCGCACGACCTGAGCGGCGTGCAGAAGCGCCGGCTCAGGGTGGACGACCTGCTCAGCCGCTTCGAGGAACTCCGGCAGACCGACCTGCTGGACGACGACGCCGCGGCCCTGCTCCGCCGGGCGTACATCTAGTCCTCGGCCGGAGGGCGCCGGCGATCGAGGCAGGCACCGGCCAGCCTGTACCAGGGAGCGGCGATGACCATCGGGGGCTGGGGCTGGTACCATCTGGCTTTCTTCTGCCTGTTCCTGCCCTGGGTGGCGGCCAGGAGCCGGCGGAAGCTGGCGGAAGATGGGCTCCCGCCCCGCAAGGCCTTCTTCGTCTCCGTCATCCTGCAGCAGACGATCTTTGTCACGATGTCACTGATCGTCGCCTACTTCGAATGGATCCCGCTGTTCCCCGCCCGCTACCCCTCTCCACCCGGCATCCTGCTGGCCTCGCTGTTGCTGGGTGGCTCCGTCCTGGCGATGCGGCCGCTGTGGCGTGACGCGGTCGAACGCAGGGAACCCAGGGTCCAGCTGTCCATGCCCAGCGATGCGACGGAGCGGCGGCTGTGGGTGGGGATCTCGATCGCGGCGGGGATAGGGGAGGAGATCAGCTACCGTGGGGTACTCTACACCCTCCTCCTCCGGCTGGCGGGAGACCCGCTCACCGCGGCGGTGGCGGCGGCCGCCGTCTTCGGGGCGAGCCATATCGTGCAGGGATGGAAGGCGGTAGGAATCACGGCCCTGTTCGCGCTGGCGGCCCAGAGCCTGACGTTCTACGCGGGCTCGCTCTATCTGGCCATGGCCTGGCATGTAGGGTACGACATCATCGCGGGATTCGCCTACGCCCGGCTGGGGCGGGAGATACAGGGGGAGGCGGGTGGGCGGTTAGGCGATTAGGCGATTAGGCGATCGGCGGAGCGGAAACGACGAAGGGTGGATCCCGGCAGGGACCCACCCTTCGCTGCGCTACCCGTCCCATCGCCTAGTATCCGCCCAGCTCCAGCATCGCCGCCTTGAGCGATCCGACCTGCGGCAGGATGACGTCCTCGAGGTCCGGGGCGTAGGCCACGAAAGTATCGGTGGCCGCCACTCGCCGCACCGGGGCGTCGAGCCACTCGAAGGCCTCGTCGGCGATGCGGGCGGAGATCTCCGCGCCGTAGCCCCAGGAGAGGCTGTCCTCATAGGCGACGAGCACCCGGCTGGTCTTGCGGACCGAGGCGAAGATAGTCTCCCAGTCCACCGGATTGAGGGAACGAAGGTCAATGACCTCCACCGAAAGGCCGGTGGCCTCCTCGGCCTCCTTGGCGGCCACCAGGGCCCGCTGTACCACGGCTCCGTAGGTCACCACCGTCAGGTCGGCACCTTCACGGACCACCTTCGCCTTGCCAAAGGGGATCATGAAGTTGGGACCCGGATTGGGAGCCTTGTTGTAGGTCTGCCGGTAGAGGTGCTTGTGCTCCAGGAAGAGGACCGGATCCTCGCACCGGATGGCGGTGCGGAGCAGGCCGTTGGCGTCCAGCGCGGTGGCCGGGCACACCACCCGGAGGCCAGGCACTCCGGTGAAGATCGCGGCTCCTGTCTGCGAGTGATACACGGCGCCGCCCTTGAGGTAGCCGCCGTAGGTGACACGGACCACGACCGGCGAACTGAACGCGTTGTTGCTCCGCCACCGCATCAGCGCCAGCTCGTTGCGGATCTGCATGTAGGCGGGCCAGATGTAATCGAAGAACTGGATCTCCACCACCGGCTTGATACCGCGAGTGGCCAGCCCGATGGCGCGGCCGACGATGTTGGCCTCGGCCAGGGGCGAGTTATAGACCCGGTCGCTGCCGAAGGCCCGCTGCAGCCCCCAGGTGACCTTGAAGACCCCGCCCTTGCCCTTCACCTTCTCGAGGTGTTCTTCCCGGCTCGCGTCGGCCACGTCCTCGCCGAAGACGACGATGCGGGGATCGCGCGCCATCTCGTCCTTCATGCAGGCGTTGAGCAGGTCCACCATCGTGGTCGGGTCGCCGGTGAAGCGCGGGTCGTCCTCGGTGTCGAACTGCTCCGAGGTCGGGTCCACGTCGGGCGAGTAGACGTACTGGTAGATGGTCTCCACCCCGGGCTGCGGCGCGGCCAGGGCGGTGTCGGTGGCGAGCTGCACCTCCTCTTCCACCTGCTGGCGGATGGCATCCAGCTCTGCCTGGGTGGCGAGCCCCTGCTCCAGCAGCCACTTGGGGAACCGGGTCACCGGATCGCGGCCGGCGTCGGCTTCCCGCTCCGCCGTGGGCCGGTAGAGCACCTCGTCATCCGAGAGCGAGTGGCTATACGGCCGGATCACATGCGCATGCACCAGCGCCGGCCCCTTCCGCGCCCGGCAGTAGTCCACCGCCCGCTGTAGCGCCTCAAAGGAGGCTACCGGATCACAGCCGTCCACCTCCTCCACCAGCAGGCCGGGGAACGAACTCACCAGCTTGGAGATGGACCCGCCCGGGGTGTTCACCTCCACCGGCACCGAGATGGCGTAGCCGTTGTCCTCGATGAGGTAGACCACCGGCAGCTTGAGGTTGGCGGCGCTGCTGATGGATTCCCAGAACTCGCCCTCGCTGGTGGTGCCGTCGCCCGAGGAGACGAAGACCACCTCGTCTCCGTGGGGGCCGGTCACGCCATCGGCCATGCCCTGCACCTTCGAGTACCTGAGCCACGCCTCGGCGCAGCCCACCGCCTGCAGGAACTGGGTGCCGGTGGGGCTGGAGGAGCTGACGATGTTCAGGTCCTTGTGCCCGAAGTGGGACGGCATCTGCCGCCCGCCCGAGTTGGGATCGTCCGCCGCAGCGACCGCCGAGAACAGCATCTCGGTGGCCGTCATGCCCAGCCCAAGGCAGAGGGCGCGGTCCCGGTAGTAGGTGTAGAACCAGTCGTAGGCGGGCCGGAAGACCTTGGACGCCGCCGCCAGCACCGCCTCGTGCCCGGCGCCCGAGATCTGGAAGAAGATCTTGTTCTGGCGCTTGAGCTGGATCTCCCGATCGTCGATGCGGCGAGAGAGGATGATGAGGCGGTAGAGGTCGAGCAGGTCGGCCTTGGAGAGCGTTCGGGCCGTCTTCGGGGTGCCGCGGGTGCGGGAAGCCATGGTGGTAATGTCGCAACCGCGGCGGGGCGGCGGTAGAGGCGAAATCCGGAGGCGGCGGACAGCTCCCTTCAGGGTATGACTCGCCTCTGCCGCCTATTCCGCCCGGAAGACCACCCGGCCCGCCACCACCGTGGCGCGGACCTGGGCCTGGTCCAGCGTCGCGGGCGGCACGGAGAGAAGATCCCGGTCCACCACGACCAGGTCGGCCCGGTAGCCGGGCTCGAGCTTCCCCCGCGTGGCCTCGGCGAACGCGCTGAAGGCACTCCCCACGGTGTAGGCGCGGAGCGCCTCCTCGACCGAGACCTTCTGCTCCGGGATCCAGCCGCCGGGGTTCTTCCCGTCCGCCGTCCGGCGGGTCACCGCGGCGTAGATGCCGAGGATGGGATCGAGCGGGGCCACCGTCCAGTCGGAGCCGAAGGCGAGGACCACGCCGGCATCGCGCAGGGAGCGGAACAGATAGGCGTCGCTGACCCTGGGGCCGAGCCGCTTGCCGGCCCAGTTGCCGTCGTCGATGATGTGGGCCGGTTGCATTGACGCCACGACACTCTGGGTGGCCATGCGACGCACATCCTGTTGCCGCAGATGCTGGGCATGCTCGATGCGGAAGCGGCGATCCCTGGGCCCATGGGCCTTGGCGAGGCTGTCGAAGATGTCGAGCACCAGGGCGTTGGCCCGCTCACCGATGGCGTGCACCGCAACCTGCAGCCCGGCGGAATCGGCTCTGCCGATCTCGCTTCTGAGCGAGTCCTCCGGCGTCACCAGCAGGCCGCTGCTGGTGGGATCGTCGGAGTAGGATTCGAAGAACAGCGCCGTGGTGGAGCCCAGTGACCCGTCCACATAGCCCTTCACCCCGGCGAGCCGGAGCCAGTCATCCCCGGGGCCGCGCACCCTGAGGCTATCCGCTACTCGACGCCAGTCGCTGAGCGGCGGATACAGCGCCACCCGGATGGCCAGCTCCCCCCGCTCGCGGGCGCGGAGCAGGCCCGCCACCTGGGGCCAGTCCACGCTCACCGATCCCACCGCCGTCACACCACGGGAGTGGGCGAACTCGGTGGCGCGCCGGAGGGCGGCATCCACCTGGGCTTCACTGCGCGCCGGCATCGCATCGTAGACCGGATCCTGGGCCCGGTCCTTGAGAATCCCGGTTGGTTCGCCGGTTCGCGGTTCCCGCACGATGATCCCGCCTGCGATGTCCCGGGTGGCTCGGGTGATCCCCGCCGCGCGGAGGGCCAGGGTATTGGCCAAGGCCATGTGACCGTCGAGCCGGGAGATGAAGACCGGGTTCCGGGGAGACACCGAGTCGATCCACTGCCGACTGGGCAGCGGGGCGCCGGCCCAGCGCTCGTGATCCCAGTCGCCGCCGATGATCCACTCGCCCGGCGGCCGCTCCAGGGCGAAGGCCTGCACCCGGCGGATCAGCTCCAGCGGAGAATCGGCGTCGCGGAGATCCACGCTGGTCAACTGGAATCCGGCATCCAGAAAGTGCACGTGGGCGTCCATGAATCCCGGCGCCACCAGCCCGGCGCCGGCGTGGAGCACCTCGGTCTTCGGACCCACAAGCCGGGCGATCTCGGCGCTGTCCCCGACGGCGATGATCGTATCGCCGCGGGTGGCCACGGCCCCGGCGAGCGGATGAGTGGAGTCGCCGGTCCAGGTCTTCCCGTAGACGACCAGGTCGGCGGGGGGCGGTGAGGCGCAGGCCGCCAGGATGACGAGGCCCGCCACGGCGACCGTGCCGCGGCTGACACGCAGGGAAGGGCTCATGATCGGGATGGTTGCGTCAGACAGATTGAAATGGGACCGCAGGGCGTGGCCGTAGCGGGCAATCCGGCTCACCGGGGTGCCCGCTGGGCCAGCAGGTCGCGGATGTCCAGCAGCACCTCCAGCATGAGCTGGTCGCGCTGGTAGCCGGCATCCAGCTCTTCCATGCGGCGGGGCTGGTTCTCTGCCTTGGCGAGATCGTACTGCTCGCGGTAGGCCGCGTCGAGGTTGTCGAGGATCTGGTCGCGCGAGCGCATGCTCTGTCGGGATCTGCGGTGAAGGAGTCTGCCGCCGAGTGGCGCCGGCGCCGGTCGCCCGTCGCCGGGGGAGGGTGTAGCTTACTGCATCCCTTCACCGCCTGCCACCATGCGCCTGCTCCTCCCCCTGCTACTCGCCGGAACCACCCTGCTCCCGGCCCAGGCCAAACCGCGGGCCCGGGAGCTCGGCATCCCCTTTCCTGGCACGCCAGGGCCGCTGAATGCCATCACCGACGTGGCCGGCGTAACGGTGGGCCACACCACGGTCATCCGGGGCGATGGCCGCCTGGTCGTCGGGCGGGGGCCGGTCCGCACCGGGGTCACCGCCGTCTTCCCGCGGGGTAACCGCTCCAGCGAACCGGTGATGGCCGCCTGGTGGACGCTCAACGGCAACGGCGAGATGACCGGTACCACCTGGGTGGAGGAATCGGGGTTCCTCTGGGGGCCGGTGACGATCACCAACACCCTGAGCGTGGGCGTGGTGCACGATGCCGTGATCGAGTGGGCCATCGCCAAGAAGTACGACGAGTTCCTCTGGGCCCTGCCGGTGACCGCCGAGACCTGGGACGGCGGGCTCAACGATATCAACGGGCTGCATGTCACCAAGGAGCACGCCTTTCAGGCGCTCGACGGCGCCCGTGGCGGCTCGGTGACCGAGGGCAACGTGGGCGGCGGTACAGGAATGGTCTGCCACTCCTTCAAGGGAGGCATCGGAACGGCGTCGCGAAAGCTGCCTCCCCAGGCGGGCGGCTTCACGCTGGGCGTGCTGGTCCAGTGCAACTATGGTGGCCGGCAACGGCTGAGTATCGCTGGCGTGCCGGTGGGGCCGCGGCTTCAGGGCCACGAACAGTGTCTCGCCCTGGCGACGCCGCCATCAGACTGGAAGAGAGGCCTGCCCCGCTGTGACGCTCCTCCCGGCAGCGCGGGACCCGCGACGGAGCGGCCGGAACTGGGGTCGATCATCGCCATCGTGGCCACCGACGCCCCGCTCCTCCCGCATCAGCTCAAGCGACTCGCCAGACGGGTCGCCCTGGGGATCGGCCGGATGGGGGGAATCGGCGGAGACTCCTCGGGGGACATCTTCCTGGCCTTCTCAACGGCCAACGCCGGCGCCGCCGACGGCGACAGCCTGGTCACGGTGCAGATGTGGCCCAACGACCGGATCAACGGCCTCTTCGAGGCCACGATCGACGCCACCGAGGAGGCGATCGTCAACGCCATGGTGACTGCCGAGACGATGACCGGGGCGGACGGCTACCGGGTGTACGCCCTGCCGACCGACCAGGTGCGCACCCTGCTCCGCGCGGCGGGGCGGATCCCGTGAGCGCCCCGGCCAGCCGTCCCGCCGCCCTGATCACCGGTGCCTCCGGCGGCATCGGCCTGGAGCTGGCGCGGCTATGCGCCAAGGGCGGCCACGACCTGATCCTGGTCGCTCGCAACCAGGCCAAGCTGGACGAGGTCGCCAAGTACCTGTCAGGCATGTACCAGATCCGCGCCGAGGTCATCGCGGCGGACCTCTCGGACGCCGAGGCGCCCCAGGCCATCATGCAGGAGATCGCATCCCGCGGGATGGCCGTGGACGTGCTGATCAACAACGCGGGATTCGGCGAGTGGGGGCTCTTCGGGCGGGCGGACCTGGACCGGCAGCTGCAGATGATCCAGGTCAACATCTCGGCGCTGACGATGCTGACCCGGCTGGCGCTGCCGGGAATGGTGAGCCGCCACCGGGGGCGGATTCTGAACGTGGCTTCCTCGGCGGGGTTCGTTCCCGGCCCGCTGATGGCGGTGTACTACGCCACCAAGGCGTTCGTGATCTCGTTCTCCGAGGCCATCAGCAACGAACTCAAGGGTACGGGCATCACCGTCACAGCGTTGTGCCCGGGCCCCACCCGCACCGGTTTCATGGAGCGGGCCGGGATGCAGGGGTCGAATCTCTTCTCCGGGCCCAACGTCATGGCGGTGGAGCCGGTGGCCCTGGCGGGCTACCGCGGCATGATGCGCGGCAAGGTGGTGGTGGTGCCGGGTCTCGCCACAAAGCTGCTGATCTTCTCCGTCCGGCTGGGGCCGCGGTGGATGGTGCGGAGGATCGCGCGGTGGTTCCAGGAAGGCCGCGCTGGCCGCTGAAGGACACTTTACTTCAATTCAATACCGGACGCATGCCATGGCGCTTGCAGGCAAGAAGGTCCTGATCTTTGCGGCCAGCTACTACGAGGAGCTGGAACTGTGGTACCCCAAGATCCGGCTGGAAGAGGAGGGGGTGGCGACGGTCGTGGCCGGCGTGGGCGAACAGACCTACCTCGGCAAGCGGGGGAGTTACCCCGTCACCGTGGACGCGCACGTCGACGACGTCCACGCGAAGGACTTCGACGGGCTGGTGATCCCCGGCGGCTATGCCCCCGACATCCTGCGGCGCCACCAGAAGGTGCTGTCCCTCACCCGCGACATCTTCAGCGCCGGTAAGCCGGTGGCGTTCATCTGCCACGCCGGCTGGGTGCCGATCTCCGCCGGCATCCTCAAGGGAAAGCGCGGCACCAGCGTCGGCGCCATCCGGGACGATCTCGTCAACGCCGGCATGAAGTGGGAGGACGCGCCGGTGGTGGTGGACGGCAACCTGATCAGCTCCCGCACCCCCGCGGACCTCGGACAATTCATGCGGGCACTCCTGGCCGCGCTGGCCTGAGCCTGACCGGCCACGGCCCCATCCCGATCCGGACCCACCAGGAAGCTCCCATGTCATTGAGCGATTGCCAGTCCCGCGTGGACCACTGGATCAGCCAGTTCGAGGAAGGCTATTTCCACCCCCTCACCAACCTCTGCCGCCTGACGGAAGAGGTGGGCGAGCTGGCCCGGGAGGTGAACCACCGGTTCGGCCAGAAGACCAAGAAGCAGGAGGAGCTCGAGGGAGACCTCGGCATGGAGATGGCCGACATTCTCTTCGTGATCATCTGCATGGCCAACCGGGAGGGCATTGATCTGCAGCAGGCCTTCGACCGCATGATGGACAAGGTCGAGCAGCGCGATGCCGGCCGCTGGACCCGCAAGGAACGCTGACCCATGGGCGAGACGCTCGACCGGCTGCGCACCGCTCTCTCGGATCGATACGACATCGACCGGCGTATCGGCCAGGGCGGCATGGCGACGGTCTACGGCGCCACCGACATCAAGCACCACCGGCAGGTGGCCATCAAGGTCCTCCGACCCGAGCTTGCCGCCACCATCGGAGCCGACCGCTTCCTCCGGGAGATCGAAGTCTCGGCTGGCCTGCAGCATCCGCACGTCGTGCCCCTCTACGACTCCGGCGACGCCGGCGGGGTGCTGTACTACGTCATGCCCCTGGTCACCGGCGAGTCCCTGCGCGACCGGCTCACCCGGGAAGGGAAGATTCCGTTCGAGGAGGCGGTGACGCTCACCCGGCAGGTGGCGAGCGCGCTGGCCTACGCCCACGAGCAGGGCATCGTCCACCGGGACATCAAGCCGGAGAATATTCTCCTTTCCGGCGGCCACGCGGTCGTCGCCGACTTCGGCATTGCCCGTGCCCTCAAGGCCGCTGCGGCCAACACGACCCAGATGACCGGCCTCGGGCTCGCCATCGGCACGCCGGCCTACATGAGCCCGGAGCAGGCCACCGCCAGCGAGGTGGACGCCCGAAGCGATCAATACTCGCTCGCCTGCGTGTTCTATGAGATGGTCTCCGGCCAGGCGCCCTTCGCGGGGCCGACCACGCAGGCGATGCTCACCAAGAGCCTCACCGGGCCCCGCCCCCGGCTCAGCAAGGTGACCCGGGCGACGCCGCCGGAAGCCGATGCGCCTGTCGCCCGCGCGCTCGCGGCCGACCCGGCCGCACGGTACGCGAGCGTGGTGGAGTTCGGTGCCGCCCTGGAACGCGCTGCCGGCGGCGGCAGCGGCGCCCTGGCCGAACGGCGGCGGCTCAAGCGCCTGGCCGTAGGGCTCCCCGTAGGCGTGGCGCTGGTGGCGGTGCTGGCCTTCGTCTTCGTGCCCCGCGGCGGCGTGGTGGTCAAGGGCGCTGAGTCCATCGCCGTGCTTCCCTTCAATGCCTCTGGCCCCGGGGTCGAGCTGCTGGGAGAGGGGATGGTGGACCTGCTGACCACCAACCTCAACGCCGTTGGCGGGATCCGGGCGGTGGAGCCCCGTGCCATTCTCTCGCGCTGGAAGCAGGAGGGGCAACCCGGCGACATCCAGGGTGCGCTGGCGCTGGCCCGAGGCCTCAAGGCCGGCTCCGTGGTGCTCGGCAGCATCGTGGCCACCGGATCGCGAGTGCGCCTCGCCGCGGATCTTTACGGCGCCGACGGCAAGAGCCTCTCGCAGGCCCAGGTGGATGGCTCCGCCGACTCGGTGCTGGAGCTGGTGGATCAGCTGAGCCTGGAGCTGGTCCGCGACATCTGGCGGTCCAAGGAGCCGGTGCCGTCCCTCCGGGTGAGCGGGCTCACGACCACGTCGCTCGCCGCCATGCGCGAGTATCTCGTCGGCGAGCAGTTCTATCGCCGCTCCGCCTGGGATTCCGCCGCAGGCGGCCTTCGGCCGCGCGGTGGAGCAGGACTCCACCTTCGCCCTGGCCCACTACCGACTGGCCATGTCGCTGGGCTGGAAGGGTGGCTACGGCACCCAGCGGGCCGCCGCCGCCAGCGCGGCGGCCGACCGCTTTGCCGACCGGCTCCCGGCCCGGGAGCGCTCCCTGGTGGTGGCCTACCAGCTCTTCTCCCAGGGCCGGCTCGCGGCGGCCGACAGCATGCGGGCGTACGTGGCACTGCACCCCCAGGACGCCGACGGCTGGTATCTCCTCGGCGAATCGCAGTATCACACCAAGCAGCTGACCGGCCTGGGGGCCGCGGCCCTGCGCGGCCCGTTCGACCGGGTGCTGGCGCTCGACTCCACCCTCACCCCGGCGGCGATTCACCCACTGGAGATCACCCTCGCGAACCGGGACGAAGACAACTTCCGCCGCTACCTCGCGGTCATGAAGGCCTCGGCCGATCCCGAGGAAGTGGCCGCCTACGAACTCGCCGGCAACATGGTCTGGCGTGGCGTGATCCCAGATTCCGCCGGCGGCGCGCAGCTCGCGCGGCATATGGGAGTCACTTACGCGACCCTGGGAGCGGCGGCGGCGATGCCAAGTACCAATGGCGACACCCTGCTCGCCGCGTACCGGCGAATGGTGGATGGAGTGTTCCGCTCGGCGCCCGATTCGAACTTGCGGATTCAGGGCGAGGCCGGTCGCAGCCTGATCCTGCTTGCCCTCGGCCGGTTCCAGCTCGCCGAACAGATGAACGACTCTCTGGACCGGATCTCCCCGCAGCAGGCCGGGGGCATGCGGCTCATTCCCCACGTACTCGGTTATGGGCCCTCCGACTACGAGGCGGAGTTCATGACCCAGTTCATGAAGGCGCCGATAAACAGTCCCTTCCAGGCGATCTTCCTCGCGCTGATCCTGCTCAACAAGGGCGAGGAGCAGCGCGCCGGCCGGCTGATCGACAGCCTGGTGCGGGACACCACAAGCATGCCCCCCGTCCTCCGCGGCGCCGTCATTGGCGCGCGGGGCATCCTCAAGGTACAGAGGGGTGACACCACTGGCGCCATCGTCGATCTGCGCTATGGGTCGGAGCGGGTGGGCAACGGCATGATGTTCAATGGCAGCGCACGGCTGCAGCTCGGCGCCGTGCTCGCTGCCCGTCCCGCCACGCGGGACGAGGGACTGCGCCTGCTGCGCCACGGATTCGACAACGACTTCAGCCTGCAGCCGATCGCGGCCTTTGCCCTGGGACGTGCCGCCGAGGCCGCCGGGCAGCGTGAGCTGGCGATCGAGGGGTATAGCAACTTCCTGAGGTGGTGGAACCACGCGGATGCGAACGTCCAGTGGCGGGTGACAGAAGCGAAGGACGCACTGACGCGACTGACCGCAGAAGGGAAATAGCGCCGGTTGCTACTCCCAGTCCTTCGGCGCGTTCTGGAGCTCTCCCAGCAGCATCAGGTAGGACTCGTGCCGGCTGGCGGCAATCGCCTTCGACGCCACTGCCCCGAGGACCGCGCATCCCGGCTCATGGCTGTGGGAGCAGTCGGGATAGCGGCACTCATCCACCAGAGCGCGGAACTCCGGGAAGCAGTGGGCCAGTTCTCGCGGTTCCAGCCCCCAGAGTCCCACCTCGCTGAAGCCGGGCGTATCCACCAGAAACCCACCGTCCTTGAGCGGCACCATCACCGCACTGACCGTGGTATTGGTGCCCCGGCGGATCCGGGCGCTGATTTCGCCGGTGCGGAGCTTTAGCCCCGGCTCCAGCGCGTTGAGCAGGCTCGACTTCCCCGCCCCACTCGGGCCCGTGACAACGCTTTCCTTGTCCTTGAGCGCCAGCTTGAGCTCGGCGAGCCCCGCCCCGCTCTTCACGCTGGTCTGATACACCGGATAGCCGGCCCGGCGCAGGCTCTCGGCGAGCCTGGTACCCGGATCCAGGTCCACCTTGTTGAGGATGACGCCGGCGCTGATCTCGTTGGCCTCGGCCACCACCAGCAGCCGGTCGATCAGCTGCGGGATGGGCACAGGATCCTTGGTGGCGGTGACCACCAGGACCTGGTCGATGTTTGCGGCCACCGGCCGGGTGCCCCGCCCCTCGGGCACTCGCCGGGCCAGCAGGCTGGTGCGGTCCCGGACCCCGGCGATGGCGAGGAGTCCCTTCTCCACCTCCACATCCAGCTCGACCCGGTCTCCCACGACCACCTTGGGCATGTTGCGCTTCATCTTGCCGCGGAGCACGGCACGCACTTCCGCACCGTCGGTGGTGAGCACCCGGTACACCGAGCCGTCGCGCTCCAGCACGGTGCCGCTCACCACTCGCCGGGGCTCCGTGTGATGGCCTCGTCCAGCGCCGCCTTCACGTCGTAGAGGGAAAGCCCCTTGAGCCGCTCCTCGGCTTCTTCCGGCGTCTGGCCGAACGCCAGCGCCGGCGATTCGGTGTGGCCGATGGGCCGGTCGCCGGCGGGGGACCAGCGCACGAACAGCAGCGAGGCCGCGTAGCGGCCCCGTTCGTCGGGCTCATCCTCTATGAAGATGCCCACCGAGTATGGCTGGCCGTCCCCCCCGCCGAAGGCCGCGGCCCGGTCGTGCCGGGCCATGTACCCACCGAGGGTGAGATCGTCCATGTTCATCGGCTGACCGCTTCCCGCACCACGTTCCCCAGGATGAAGGCGATGTTGGCGGGGCGCTCGGCGAGGCGGCGCATGAGGTAGGGGTACCACTGGGTGCCGAAAGGGACGTAGACCCGCATGTTGTAGCCGGCCCGGCGGAGCTGGTCCTGCAGGTCGCGCCGGACGCCGAACAGCATCTGGAACTCGAAGCGGGCCGCGTCGATGCCGCGGTCCTTGGCGAAGGCGCGGGCCCGCGCGATGATCGTGGCGTCATGGGTGGCCAGGCCGGGGTAGTTGCCCCGCTCCATCAACCGCTCCATGAGGGTCACGTAGTTCCGGTCCACCTCCGCCTTGTCGGGAAAGGCGACGGCCGGAGGCTCGAGGTAGGCGCCCTTGCAGAGCCGCACCCGGACCTGGCGCTCGATGAGCTGGTCCACATCGGCCTCGGAGCGACGGAGACACGACTGGATCACCACCCCGACGTGGTTGCCGTAGACCGGGTAGAGCCGGTTGTAGAAGAAGTCGAGGGTCCGCTGGGTGTACTCCGAGCTCTCCATGTCCAGCCGGACGAAGCTGCCGTGCGCCTTGGCCTTATCGAGAATCGCCTTCATATTGGCGAAGCACAGGTCCTCGCTGATGTCCAGCCCCATCTGGGTGAGCTTGACCGAGACGTTGGAATCGGCGCCCTGCCCGGCGATCTGGTCCAGCATCCGGATGTAGGTGTCACGGGCGTGCCCGGCATGCTCGGCGTCGTTGATGCTCTCGCCCAGGAGGTCGAGGGTGCCGGTGATGCCGCGCTGGTTGAGGTCGAGAGCCGCCTGGATGGCGCTGTCCACCCCTTCGCCCGCCACGAACCGGCTGGCGAACTTCCGCGCCAACCGATTGCGCCGCATGAAACTGAACACCTGCTGCCGCTCGGAGAGCCAGAGAAGGCCGGTGCGCATCATGATCGAACGATCCTCGCGTGAAACCAGCTGAACCAGAGGGCGTCAACCTAATCCCCGCGCCTGAGCGGCTCAAGCGATGAATAATGATACAGACCGAAGGGCGACTCGGCGGCTCGGCGGCCCGGCGACTCGATCGCAAGGCCGGCGCTGGAGGGACACGCCATGACCGCGGCGCCGACCCGCATCGCCATGTGGTCCGGGCCCCGGAACATCTCGACCGCCATGCTCCGGGCCTGGGAAAACCGGGTCGACACCTGGGTGGTGGACGAGCCGCTGTACGCCCACTACCTCACCCAGGTCACCGTCAATCACCCCGGGGTGGACGAGGTCATCGCCCACCACGAGACCGACTGGCAGTCGGTCGTTCGGCAACTCACCGGCCCGGTACCGGAGGGCCGGGCCATCTACTACCAGAAACACATGGCCCATCACTGGCTGCCTCATCTCCGGGGGGAGTGGGTCCTCCAGCTCACCAACGCCTTCCTGATCCGGCATCCCGCAGAGATGCTCACCTCCCTGGCCGCCAAGATGGGGCTGCCCCTGCTGCGCGACACCGGATTGCCGCAGCAGGTGGAGATCTTCGAAACGGTCCGGAGCGCGACCGGTCGGACTCCGCCGGTGCTGGACACCGAGGATGTGCTGCGCGATCCGCGCGGCGTCCTCAGCCGCTTCTGCGGCGCGTTGCGGATCCCCTTCAGCGAGCGGATGCTGTCCTGGCCACCAGGCCGGCGGCCCACCGACGGCGTCTGGGCCAGGCACTGGTACGATGCAGTGGAAAAGTCCACGGGCTTTGAGGCCTATGCGCCCCGGCCCCGGACCGTCACCCCCGAGCTGGCGCCACTGCTCCAGGAGTGCCTGCCGCTGTACGAGGCGCTCCGGGCACACCGGCTGGTGGCCTGACGCTCAGCGTGCTTCCCCGAAAGGTCCCGATGCTGCAGACGTTCAACGAGAAGAACCGCGACCTGGTCGTCAACATCAACGGCAAGCTGGTGCACCGCGACCAGGCGGGGATCAGCCCCTTCGACTCCGCGGTGCAGGGAGGAGACGCGGTGTGGGAAGGGCTGCGGCTGTACCACGGCCGCATCTTCCGGCTCAGGCAGCACCTGGACCGGCTGCGGCACTCGGCCCAGGCCCTTGCCTTTCAGGAGATCCCCTCTCACGAGACCATCACCGGCGAGATCCGGAAGACGCTGGCCGCCAACCAGATGACGGACGAGGTGCACATCCGGCTGACCCTCACCCGCGGCCTGAAGGTCACCTCGGGAATGGACCCCCGGCTCAACCAGGCCGGGCCCACGCTCATCGTGCTGGCCGAGCACAAGCCCCCGGTCTACGCCACCAGCGGGCTCACGCTCATCACCGCGTCGGTGCGCCGCTTCCCTCCCGACTGCCTCGACCCCAAGATCCACCACTGCAACCTGCTCCAGTCCATCCTGGCCAAGATCGAGGCCAACGCCGCCGGCGCCGATGACGCGCTGATGCTCGACACCCGGGGCTTCGTGGCCGAGACCAACGCCACCCACCTCTTCTTTGTGCTGGATGGCCGGCTCCACACCAGCCATACCACCGCCTGTCCCGAGGGAATCACCCGGGCCACCGTGCTGGAGCTGTGCGAGGAGCACGGCCTGCCTTACGAGGTACGCGATATCTCTCCGGCCGAGGTCTACCGGGCGGACGAGTGCTTCTGCACCGGAACGATGGGGGAGCTGGTGGCGGTCACGACGATTGACGGCCGGACGATCGGCGACGGGCAGGTGGGCCCGCTGACGCGGCGGCTGACGGAGCTGTTCCGGGAGCTGACGGCGCGGGAGGGTGAGCCGGTGATGCTGAGCAGCTGAGGGGAGTGGCTGCTAGCGTGTCAGGGCAGGAACCGCCCCCTGAGTTCCGGCGGCAGCAGCGGGCAGGCACCCTCCGGCTTGGCAAAGATGACCTTCCGGACCCGGGCGATGCCGTCATAAGCCCAGTCGAGCAGCCAGCGAGGCAGGATGCCGACAGTACGCGCCAGCACCCGCCAGCCGCCGCCTAACCGGTCGCCGATCTCCAGCGCGGCGGCGGAGCGCACCAGGGTCCGGCCGTCGGCGGTCTTGAGGACGATGCTGTCGGGGAATCCGGCCCGCTGATCTTCCGCGAAGGTCGCGGCGAAGGTGGGGCCCTGCAGCGGCGCGTAGCGGAACTTGGTGCCCTCGCGGTCGCGCGCCAGCACGAACTTGACCGTGTGATGACACAGCCCGCAGGCGCCATCGTAGAACAGCAGATCCTGGTCTGACATGATGGTCAATGTGCCATCCTCCCGCAGCCCGGGCAATCGCGCCGGTCGGGGCGACGGCACGGCACGTCTACGCATTCCAAGCTATATTGGACCCATCCATGACAGAGAATACCCTCCTCGGCGTCCTCGATCTCAGCGATCGCGGCGCAGGTTTCATTCGCCGGCGCCAGTTCAGCTACCTCGCGGAAGACGGGGATTTCTACGTCCCGCCCCGCCTGGTGTCGCAGTACGGCCTCCGCACCGGCGATGAGATCTGTGGCACCGTCGGCCGCTCGCCGGGCCGGGGCAAGGCCCCGCCGCTCGAGACCGTCACACTCGTCAACGGCCGTCCTCCAGCCGAGGTGCGCCAGCGGCCCAACTTCAACAGCCTCGGCGCGGTCCACCCCGATGCGCCGCTCATGCTCGACTTCGGCCTGAAGCGCAACGGCCAGCCCGATTACACCAACCGCGTCATCGACCTGCTCTGTCCGTTCGGCAAGGGGCAGCGGGCGCTCATCGTGGCCCCCGCCAAGGCCGGCAAGACCATGGTGCTGCAGTCGGTGGCGGAAGGAGTCTCGCGGAACTACCCCGAGGCGCTGCTGCTCATCCTGCTGGTGGACGAGCGGCCCGAGGAGGTCACCGAGATGGAGATGGTGGGGCACGGCGAGGTCATCGCCTCGAGCTTCGACTTTCCCGCCGAGCGGCACGTGGCCGTGGCGGAGCTGACGCTGGAGCGGGCCCGGCGCCGGGTGGAGCAGGGCCAGGACGTGGTCCTGATCCTCGACTCGATCACCCGGCTGGCGCGGGCCTACAACACCATCGAGCGGGGCACCGGCCGTACCATGACCGGCGGGCTCGACTCCAGCGCCCTGGAAAAACCCAAGCGCTTCCTGGGCAGCGCCCGCCGGATTGATGAATCAAGAGGCGGCGGCTCGCTCACCATCATCGGTACGGCGCTGATTGATACCGGCAGCAAGATGGACCAGGTGATCTTCGAGGAGTTCAAGGGCACCGGCAACAGCGAGCTCACCCTGAGCCGCGAGCTGGCCGACCGGCGCATCTTCCCGGCAATCGACCTTAAGATGAGCGGGACCCGACGGGAGGAGCTGCTGCTCAACCCCAAGCTGCTGGCGGTCTCCCAGACGCTCCGGAGCCGGCTGGCGCCGATGACGCCGGTGGACGCGATGCAGCAGGTGCTGGGGCTGATGCGGCGGCACCCGAGCAACGACTCGCTGACCGAGTAGACCGCCGGCAGGACCCGACTGGCCGCCAAGCCTCCCGGGTCCCCGCGACGCCTCGGCGCGCAGCGATCCCGCTAGGAGCCCGCCGGCCGGCTGCGAATCCCAGTCAGGCGAGACCTTCCATGAAGACCGTGGCAGACCCCGGCGTGCTCGCCGGGTTGATCGCGCGACTCCTCGTCCTCACCCCTGCCACCGCCCGCCGCTGGGGTACCCTCTCGGCCCACGAGATGCTGTGCCACCTTGGCGACGCGGCCGCGAGCGTCCTCGGGCGCCCGGGGGGCCCGCCGGCTCCGAATCGCCTGCTCCGCAAGTGGCTGGGCCTCTACACCGCCCTGCCCTGGCCCCATGACATGCGGACACCGCCGAGCGTCGACCCGCGGCTTGGGGGCACCCGGCCCGGTGAGTTCGAGGCCGACCGTGCCCGGGCCATCGAGGGTCTCCGGGCGCTGGCCAGCGCGGCGCCGGACGCTCTTCCTCGGGGTCACGGCCGCTTCGGCCACATGGCACCCCGCGACTGGCAACGCTGGGCCTACCGGCATACCGACCACCACTTGAGGCAGTTCGGGCTCTGAACGCTATCGCGGATCCGGCGAGGAGAACGGCAATGGACGAGATCCAGATTCGGGTGTCTGCTCCGGCCTCGGGAGTCATGCTGGGGAAATGCCTCGTGGTCGTCGTGGCCGGCACGGGGTTCGGCTGGCTGCTGGCCCGCCAGGCGGCAGAATCGGTGGCACGGGGAAGGGCGCTGAGCAAGGCGGCCTACATCGCCGACTTCGAGCAGTACCGCGCCAGCCTGCTGAATCACGATTCGGGAGTCGTCCTGTACGTGCCTGTCTGCATCGCCCTGCTGGCCCTCACCTTCGGCCTGTACGAACTGCTCGGCCGTGGCGTGGCGTGGGTGCTGGCGCAGCCCGCGGTGCAGGGGTACTGGCGCCAGCTCACCGGGCCACCTTCCGCGGCCCCGGAGCGCTGAAGCGCTGAAGCACGGGGATTCGAACCCGTCCTCCAGCCAGCATCCAGCTTCGGTGTTTGTTCGCCCCGCGCAAGGACAAGCTCTTACCCAACGCGGTACTGTGAGGCAGTTTCGCCGTACGACACGTCCGGCGAGGATCGTCGGCCATGCTTCATCTGCGCGTTCTCGGGACCGTGGATCTCACCCGGGACGGGGAGTCCCTCGCCGGGGTCCTCGCCCAGCCGAAGCGCGTTGCCCTCCTGGCATACCTCGCGGTGGCCGCCCGCGGCGGCTACCTCCGTCGTGACGTCCTCATCTCACTCTTCTGGCCGGAACAGGACGCCGAGCATGGGCGGGCGTCGCTGCGGCAGCTCCTGCACGGGCTGCGCGGCGGCTGCGGGGACCCCGTGCTGCGCAACCGGGGCCAGGAAGAGGTGGGGCTCGATCCGGCGCATCTGAGCTGCGACGTCTGGGCCTTCAGGGATGCAGTCGAGGCGCACGCCCCTGAGGAAGCGATCAGGGAATACCGCGGTCCCTTCGTGCGCGGATTCTTTCTCGGCGATGCTCCAGACTTCGAGCGCTGGGCGGAGGAGCAGCGGGACAGGGCCGAGGCGTGGCATCACCCATACCTCCGAGGCCGACCCGCCGACCCCTCCGGGGACCCCTCGCTCCAGGCTTGGTTGAGACGCCTCCGCGGTCCAGGCGCCTGGCCGGCGTCGACCGCGGCCGCTGATCCTTGGGGGTCCGAGTAGAACGGAAAAATCCCCCGCGATTGACCCCGCCCGGTTCCTTCCCTACACTGCCATTCACCTCCCGCGCGGCCCGCCATCATCCCTCGATCAGCGCGCCGCGAGCCGGCAACGAAGGGAACCCATGACACTGGACCCCGGATCACGGCTCGGCCCCTATGAGATCCTCCAGGCGATCGGTGCTGGCGGTATGGGGGAAGTGCATCGTGCTCGCCACGTCAAGCTCCGGCGCGAGGTCGCGATCAAGGTACTGCCAGCCCGGATGGCCGCGGATCCCAGCGGTCTCGCGCGCTTCGAGCGCGAGGCGCGCACCGCCTCCGGGCTCAACCATCCCAACATCGTCACCATCCACGATATCGGCGAACACGAGGGAACCACCTACATCGCCATGGAACTGGTCGAGGGACGGACCCTCGGCGATCTGTTGGCCGAGGGGCCTCTTCCCATCGAGCGGACGGTGCAGTTTGCGGAGCAGGTCGCCGATGGCCTCGCCAAGGCCCACGCCGCGGGGATCGTGCACCGCGACATCAAGCCCGCCAACCTGATGGTGACCGGGGATGGACTGGTGAAGATCCTCGATTTCGGACTCGCCAAGCCACTCGCATCGGGAGCGGCCCCCGATGGCTCGGGGATGATCACCGAGACGCAGGAAGGCGTGATCGTGGGCACGCCGCATTACATGTCGCCCGAGCAGTGTTCGGGAGATCAGGTGGACCACCGCTCCGATCAGTTTGCCCTCGGCGTGGTCCTCTACGAGATGATCGGCCGCGCACTGCCGTTCGACGGCCCGTCCATCCGGGCGATCATGACCGCAATTCTCCTCACCGCCCCGATCCCGCTCAAGCGGCTGCGCCCCGAGGTACCGGCGGAACTCGAGCGCATCATCTCCCGGTGTCTCTCGAAGGATCCGGCCGACCGCTTCCCCAGTACCGCCGAGTTGGCCACCGCGATCCGCCGACAGGCTCACCGAGCCACCGACGCGGCCCCTCGGCTGACCGCCTGGCTGAAACGGCCAGCGGTCGCCGCCTCGCTGGCCGCCGCCCTGCTCGCCGCCGGCGTGCTGGGCTGGCGCTGGTGGCAGGATGCCGGCCGGCGCTGGGCCGGTGGCGCGGCGCTCGCGGAGATCACTAGCCTGACAGAAGCGGGTGAGCTGTACGAGGCGTACCGCACCGCGCTCCGGGCGGAGCGCTATCGCCCGGGCGATCCTGCGCTGCAGCGCCAGCTGGACCGCATGACCCTGCCAATCGCGGTCAATACCGTGCCAGCCGGTGCCGAGGTGTCGGTGAAAGGCTACGGGACCCCCGACGCCGAGTGGGAACCGATCGGCGTTACCCCGATGACCACGCGTATCCCTTATGCCGCCATGCGCTGGCGGATCACCCTGGCGGGCTACGAGCCGTTTGAAGGAGCCCCTTTTTCCAGCCCGGCGCTCCGTGCGCTGGCCCAGGGACTGCAGCTCGACTCGGTCGGCCGTCGGCCGCCGGGTACGGTCCGCATCCCCGGCGGCCCGCTCAAGGCCCTTCCCGGCGTCCGCCCCGTCGCCGAGCTGCCGGCCGTGGTGCTCGAGCCGTTCTTTCTGGACCGCTACGAGGTCAGCAATCGGCAATTTCGGGAGTTCGTCGCGGCCGGCGGCTACAGCACACCGAAGTGGTGGCCGAGTCCGGTGCGGCGCAACGGACGGGACGTTTCCTGGCAGGATGCCATCCAACTCTTTGTGGACCCGACGGGGCAGCAAGGGCCGTCCACTTGGGAGGCGGGGGCCGTCCCCACAGGCCAGGACGACTACCCAGTCGGCGGCATCAGCTGGTACGAGGCGGCGGCGTTCTGCGCCTTCTCCGGCAAGAGCCTGCCCACGGTCTATCACTGGTTCCATGCGGTGGGCCAGGAGCAGCTGTCCGATATCCTGATCCACAGCAACATCGACGGCACGGGCCCGGCACCGGTCGGAAAGTTCCCGGGGCTCGGCGGCTACGGCACGTACGATATGGCCGGCAACGTGAAGGAGTGGGCCTGGAACGCGACCGGGAACGGCCGCTACATACTCGGCGGCGCGTGGAACGAGCCGTCCTATCTGTTCCATCACCTTAGCGCCCAGGATCCGCTGGGGCGAGAGCCCACCAACGGGGTACGCTGTGCCCAGTATCAGACGCCTTTGCCGACCCATCTCACCGATTCCGTCATACCGCAGCACCAGTACGAACAGCCGGCGCCGCTCACCGAGGAGACCTTTGCGGTGGTGCGCGGGATGTACGCCTATGACCGCACTCCGCTCGAGGCGCGGGTGGAACGGGTGAACGACAGTCTGGCCAGCTACCGGAGAGAGACCGTTTCCTTCAGGACTGCGTACGGGAGCGACCGGATGGAGGTGCACCTGCTGATCCCGCGCGACGCCGCCCCGCCATATCAGTCGGTGATCTGGTTCCCGGGCGATGACGTGTTCCTGCTCAAATCGAGCGAGTCCTTTGCGTCTGCCTACCTGTTCGATTTTCTTCCCCGCGCGGGGCGGGCGCTGGTCTACCCGGTCTACAAGGGCATGTACGAGCGGCTGGAGCCGCCCCAGTTCTCCCCCAGCGCCCTGCGTGATCGGATCATTCGCTGGGCCCAGGACCTGTCGCGCACCATCGACTACCTGGAAACCCGGCCCGATTTCGACCCGAAGAAGATCGCATACTACGGATTCAGCGCCGGCGGCATCTATGCACCGGCATTCACGGCGGTCGAGCCCCGCTTCGGGGCCAGCATCATGCTCGGCGGCGGGCTGGTACCGATGCCGCTGCGGCCCGAGGTCCACCCGGCGGCCATGGCGCCGCGATCGCAGGTGCCGACGCTGATGATCAACGGGCGTAACGACTTCATCATGCCGTTTGACCTGGCCCAGGCACCGCTGTTCGAGCTGTTGGGCGCGCCGGCCAGCCAGAAGCGGCACGCGCGGCTACCGGGCGGCCACATCCCCGCCAACCGGCAGGACATCATCCGCGAGGTCCTGAACTGGCTCGACACCCAGTTCGGCCCGGTCCAGCGGGCCGCGGTGCCGACCCAACCCAAGTCCTAGCGCGGCGTTGATTCGCCGTTCGTCGGCCGATGCGTGTATACTCGTTCCGCCTAGAGGTCGGGAGGCGACGCCGCTGCGACGCCAAGAACGTTTTGGGTCTCCCTCAGAATCAGGCGTCGACCTCGCCGGCAACCGCCCGCCCGGCCGCCCAGTAGAACGCCTGAATCTCGAGCCCCCGCATCATGGCTGACACTCCCAAAAAGAAGACCCGATTCAAGGACGCCTGGGCCGAAGCCTGGCAGATCGTGATCCGCCATCGCCGGGGGCTGGCGGTCGGGCTGATCCTCATCCTGGTGAACCGGGCGGCGGCGCTGGTGCTGCCGGCGTCCACCAAGTACGTGATTGACGAGATCATCGGAAACCGGCGGGGGGACCTGATGCTCTGGCTGGCCGTGGCCGCCGGCGGCGCCACCCTGGTCCAATCGGTGACCAACTTCGCCCTGTCCCAGGTGCTGGGGGTGGCGGCACAGCGCGCGGTCACCGACATGCGGCGCGCGGTGCAGGAGCACGTCGCCCGGCTCCCGGTCAGCTACTTCGACTCCACCAAGACCGGGGTACTCATCTCCCGGATCATGACCGACGCGGAGGGCATCCGGAACCTGGTTGGCACCGGCCTGGTACAGCTGATCGGTGGAATCCTGACGGCGGCGGTGGCGGTCGGAGTCCTGTTCTGGCTCAACTGGCAGTTGACCACCATCACCATCGTGGTGCTGCTGGTCTTCGGCGGCGGGCTGGCATACGCCTTCATGCGGCTCCGGCCGCTGTTCCGGGAGCGCGGCAAGATCAACGCCGAGGTGACTGGTCGCCTGACAGAGACCCTGGGTGGTATCCGGGTGGTCAAGGCGTACACCGCCGAGCGGCGCGAGGCGTTCGTGTTCACCAAGGGAGCCCACCGGCTCTTCCGCAACGTGGCGCAGGCGATCACCGGCGTGTCCGGGGTCGGGGCGTTCGCGACCGTCACCATCGGCGCGGTAGGGGTGCTGATTCTGGTGATCGGCGGCCGGGCCGTGCTGGCCGGTACCATGACCGTGGGCGATCTCTTCATGTACGTGGTCTTCACCGGACTGATGGCGGCGCCGGTCATCCAGATCGCCTCGATCGGCACCCAGATCACCGAGGCGCTGGCCGGACTGGACCGCATCCGGGAGATTCGGCTCATGGCCACCGAGGATCAGCAGGATGCCACCCGGGCACCCCTCCCCGAGTTGCGGGGCGACGTGGCGTTCGAGCATGTGCACTTCGAGTACACCCCGGGCACGCCGGTCCTGAAGGATGTGTCGTTCACCGCCCCGGCCGGCTCGACCACGGCGCTGGTCGGATCCAGCGGCTCGGGCAAGAGCACCCTGATCAGCCTGGTCATGACCTTCAACCAGCCCAGGGCGGGGCGGATCCTGGTGGACGGGCGTGATCTGGGCTCGGTCAGCCTGCACGACTACCGGCGGAACCTCGGCGTGGTGCTGCAGGACAACTTCCTCTTCGACGGCAGCATCACGGAGAACATCCGTTTCTCCCGGCCACTCGCCACCCACGACGAGGTGGTCGCGGCGGCGCGGATCGCGCATTGCGACGATTTTGTCTCGGCGTTCGAGCAGGGCTACGACACAGTGGTGGGTGAACGCGGGGTCAAGCTGTCCGGCGGCCAGCGGCAGCGCATCGCCATCGCGCGGGCGATCCTGGCCGACCCCAGGATTCTCATTCTGGACGAGGCGACGAGCAGCCTGGACAGCGAGAGCGAGGCGCAGATCCAGGACGGACTCCGCGCGTTGCGCCAGGGGCGGACCACGTTCGTGATCGCGCACCGCCTCTCGACCATTGTCAGCGCGGATCAGATCCTGGTGCTGGAAGGGGGCCGGATCGTGGAGCGCGGCACCCACGCCGAGCTGCTCGCGCTGGACGGCCGCTACCGGCAACTCTACGACCGGCAATACCAGATCGAGCGGGACCGGTTCATCAACCCCGGCGAGGACTTCACGCCCGAACCCGAGGCGCCGGAAATGCCGGCCGCCCGGACCCGGCCGGCGGCGCTGTAGCGCCGCCTACTCCAGTCGCATGATCCGGAGCAGCGCTCCAAAGCGGGGATCCCGCCGGATAGGATCGAAGAGCGGCTCCACCCTGAGATACACCAGCCAGCCGCGCCGCTCCTGGCGGGCCTGCTCCAGCGCGGCGAAAGCGCCGTCGTAGTCCTCCAGCGCCAGCGCCAGCTTTGCCTGATCGGTGGGTGAGACGTAGCGCCGGCCCTTGAATTCCGCGAAGCTGTCCGCGATCGCCTCCGCTTCCGCCCGCCGGCCCTGGAGGCACAGCACCCGGCCCAGTGCGGCCAGGGCATGGGTCTCTTCCGGCCCCAGCAGCAGCGCTTCCCGGAGCGCCACCTCCGCCTGAGCCAGCCGCCCGTCGGCCTCCCGCGCCAGCGCCAGCGCGACGTAAGTCTCCAGCGCCTCGGGGTTCATCACCAGCGCCCGCTCCAGGGTCCGCACCGCCAGGGCCGGCTGGCGGGCCACGATCTGCAGCCATCCCAGCCCGCGGTGAATCGAGATGGAGGCGGGATCGAGCTCCACCGCCCGGCTGGCCTCGGGCAACGCCTCCGCCATCCGGCCCATCGCGGCGAGGTACCAGGCGTGCCACTGCCGCGCGGTGGCGTAGCGCGGGTTCAGTTCGATGGCCCGGCGGAACTCCCGGCCGGCCCGGGTCCAGTCCCAGTCGTGAATGAACGTCACCCACGCCAGCGAGGTGTGGGCCTCCGCCACACTGTCGTCGATGGCGATGGCCTTCTCCGCCAGCTCCCGGGCCTTCTGCATCCCGGCCGCCACCGGCGCGGCACGATAGTCCACATGCAGGGCGTAGCCGTCGGCGAGGCCGGCATAGGCCAGGGCATAATTGGGATCGACCGCGATGGCCTGCTCGAAGAACCGGATGGCGCTGCCCACCCCGTCGGCGGTGCGCTGGTTCCAGGCGTAGCGGCCCTTGAGGTACAGGTTGTACGCCGCCACGCTGGTGGTGCCGTGGTGGCGCTCCGGCTCACGCAGGCCAACGGCCAGCTCCTCCCGGAGCCGCGCGACAATCGCCCCGGCCAGCTGATCCTGCAGCGCGAAGACGTCACGATCCTCCGCGTCGTAGCGCTCCGACCAGATGAGTCGCCCATAGGTCACGTCGGTGAGCTGGGCCGTCACCCTGAGCCGAGTGCCCGCCTTCCGCACCGACCCTTCGAGAATCGAGGACACTCCCAGCAACTGGCCCGCCTGGCGCACATCGGCCACCCGACCCTTGAGCGCAAACGAGGAACTGCGTGAGGCCACCGTGAGTCCGGGCACCTGGGCCAGGGCGTTGATCAGCTCCTCCGTCATGCCGTCGGCGAAGTACTCGCTGTCGGAATGGGCACTGGCGTTGACGAATGGCAGCACCGCGATGCTGCGACCCTGGGGCGCGGCCGCCGGCGCCGGGAGGCCGCTCAGCGGCGTCACCAGCGCTTCCGCGAACTCCGCCAGCGTGGCGTAACGCTCGCCCGGCTCCTTGGATAGCGCCCGCAGGACCGCCCACTGCACCGCCAGCGGCACCTCCGGACGGATCGCGGTAACCGGCGCCACCGGCTCGGAGGCGTGCCGCGCCATGGTAGCCCGGGCACCGGTGCCCGCGAAGGGTGGCTGGCCGGCCAGCATCTCGTACAGCACGCACGCCAGGCTGTACTGGTCGCTCCGCCCGTCCACCGAGGGATCGGCGCTGGCCTGTTCCGGGCTCATGTAGGCCGGGGTGCCGATGGCGATGCCAGGCTCCGTGACCGTGTCGGTGTCGCAGGTCTCGCACAGGCCGCGCGCCACGCCGAAGTCGGCGATCACCGGCTCGCCCTCCTGCAACAGAATGTTTTCGGGCTTGATGTCGCGATGCACCACCTGGCGGCGATGGGCGTAGTCGAGCGCGTGGGCCACCGAGCGAATGAGTCGGAGCGCCTGCTCGACCGGGAATACGCGCTCCTGCTGCAGCCGGGTCCGGAGGGACTCGCCGGAGAGGCGGGGCATGACGTAGTAGAGCAACTCGGCGGCTCCAAGCGTCCGATCGCCCGCGGTGACGGTCCCCGAATCGTACAGCGGCAGGATGTGCGGATGGGTCAGCGTCGCGGCGTAGCGGATCTCCCGCAGAAACCGATCCGCCGCCTCCTGCTCCGCCAGCAGGCCGGGGTTCACCACCTTGATGGCCACGTCACGGTCGTGCCGCAGGTCGCGCGCGGCGTACACAATGGCCATACCGCCCTGACCCAGCGGCTCCCCGATCTGGTAACGACCGGTGAGGCCCGCCTGCAGCGCGGGCAGCGGGTTGAAGGGCGCGGACTTCCCGTCAGGGCTCACGTAAGGAAAGTATTGCGGCGCAGGGTGGAGGGAAGCTGTGCCGGGACCGGCCGCCTGAGCCCTCGGGGACCGTGCTCAGGCCGAAGGGTGGCTACGCCGGACCGCGCGGTCGCTCCGGTAGGTGGAGATGAACGCCCAGGGAGCATGCATGGCTCCCCACAGCTCCGCCAGGAGAAGCCGCATTGGCAGCAGCTCGCGGCGGCGGAACCGGTGGTACACCCGGCCCACCAGCCAGCTCAGCCAGACGCGCAATGCGTACCAGGCGGTGGTGTGCCGCGGAATCGCGCCGCGCGCGAAGATTTTCAGCAGGTAGACACCGAAGGCCCGGCCGTTATCGTAGTGCTGGCGGCGAAGCGCGGCGAGTTCCCGCCGGTGATGATGGCCAAGTATGGCTGCAGGCTCGTAGCGGATAACCGCGCCGGCCATCAGCACCCGGTGGAGGATGTCCAGGTCCCCGCCCCCGTGGGATGGCGTCCCCACATCCAGTGCGGTGTCAAAACCACCCAGTCGCTCCAGCAGTTCGCGTCGGAAGGCCATGTTCGCGCCGACCCCCAGGTGGTGAGTGCCGATCAGCTGCCGGGCCGACAGGACCGCGGGATCCCATTCCCGGGGCATGGTCCCTTTTCCCATCCCGCCATAGCACAGCTCGAACAGCACTTCCGCCTCGGTATCGAGGGCGCCCGGGATCACCAGTCCCGTCACCGCGCCCACTGACGGGTCTGCGAACCCGGCCGCGATCCCGGCCAGCCACTGGGGGTCCACCTCGGTGTCATCGTCGGTATAGGCAACAACGCCATAGCGCGCCTCGGCGAGGCCCCGATTGCGGGCCCAGTCGAGGCCCGGGCGGTCCTCCCGCACGTATCGCACACCGGCGGCGGCGACCACCTGCTGGGTGGCGTCGGTGCGGGGCGCATTGTCCACCACGATGACTTCATACGCCGGGAAGGCGAGCCTCGACAGGGCACCAAGGCAACGCTGCAGCTGGTCGGCCCGGTCCCGGGTGCACACGACCACGCTGATGCTCGGGACGCGCCGAGGCGGGGAGGGTGGCACGGCGTCAAGCAGCGCCGCCTGAAGTGTAGGCCCGCGCAACCGCTGGTGCAGCACGACTTCGATCTCCGCTGGGCCAACAGTGTCCCGGTTGCCCCCGAGGGTGACCCACCCGAGCGGAACGCCATGGCGACGCAGCAGCAGCCTGATGCCGCCATAGCCCCGGCAGTCCGGCAGTGGCGCGACGCCGTCGGCGATCTCGAGTTGAGCAACCCGGATAGGCAGAGGGATGTCGGGGAAGGGGGAGGGGAAGGGGGAGGGCATGGAGTCGTTCAATCGCCGAGCTTGGTGATGAACCGCGGCAGGTCGTCGTCACCGGTGACTTCGATCCGTGGCAGCGCCATCGGAGGATCCGAAAAGCGGGCGTGCGCCGAGCGGCAGGTGAATCCCGCCTGGAACCCGCAGGCGCTGACCAGATGCTCGACGACCGGATCGGTGTCGCCATAGGGGTAAGCGAAAGTGGTGACCGGACGCCCCAACTCCAGCGAGAGTGCCTGCCGGCAGGCGAGGGCGTCGCGGACAACCTCCTCGGGCCCCAGACCGGTCAGGGGCCGGTGGCCGGCGGAGTGGGCGCCGAACTCAACTCCTTCCGAGGCCAGCCGCCGCACCTGGCCCCAGTCCATCAGGCGGACGGGGTCGCCATAAGCTGTATCCCAGACGTTGGTGCCGCCCACCTGGTTGGTCACGAGGAAGACCAGCGCACCGAATCCGTGGCGCTGGAGAATGGGCCAGGCCGTCTCGTGGAAGTCCTGATAGCCATCGTCGAACGTCAGCAGCACTGACCGGGACGGCAGCGGGCGGCGGGTGCGGGCAGCCGTCAGCCACTGCCCCGCCGTCACCGACGAGAACCCCGTTTCCTTCAGGTAACGGAGCTGGGCGTCGAACTGCTCGGGCCGCACACGGTAGGGCGCGGTGGTTACCGGTCCCTCGCTGGCAACGCTGTGATACATGAAGATCGGCAGGGTGGAGAATGCGGCGGTTCTATCACCGGCGGCAACGACCGGAACCCTGCCGACCTCACCGTGCCCCGCCCGCCCAATTGTCTCCACCGCTGCCCGGGCCGGCGCCGGCCAGGCGCGCCACAACAGCTCAGGGAGGTACTCCACTCGTACCGGCTGTCCATCCGCCCCGGGCACCCTGATGGCGGGTGGACCGATGACCTCGGCGGCGGCTTCCAGCTCCGGCGTCACGGCGGATGGCAGCGTGGCTCGGCGGTCGGCGGGGAGGTTCATTGTGCCGGGAGCGTGGCGCGCCATGAACAGGCCCGGTCCCTCATGAGCGACAGCGGTGACCACGCCCTGCCAGGCGGGCACCAGCCGCTCGGCGGCAGGCCCGAGGATACGCTCGAACCTCGTGACCGCCGGGTCCGGCCCGATACGCTCCGCCAGGGCCGCAAGCCGCGGCCGGATCATGCCGCCGTCGAAAGCCTGCCCCAGAATGGCCTCCCGTACCACCACCCGGCACAGCTCGAACCCCGCTTCCGTGGTGATCGCGGCCCGTAGCCCCGCGGGCGCAATCAGGCCATCGTGGCTCTCGATCGGGAGCAGCCCCATGGGGACGCCGCCTGCCCGCACTTCGACCAGGGCCGGGGCCTCGGTCCGGAAGCAGGGAAGCTCGGCGCTGATCTCCACCACCGGATCGGCAGGAAGGTCAGTGGGCTCCGCCGCGCCGCGGTCCGCGGCTGCGTTGCCAGCATAGAAGTCATCCGCCGGAACGCCGGGCGCGCCCCAGACCTCCTGCAGCAGCAGCGTCCAGCCGACGAGGTCGTGGAGCGCCCCGGGCGACAGTACCCCGGCATCGGGTATCGCGGTCACGAGCGGCACGCCGGCCAGCACCACCGAGAGTCCGTCCGGGGTCCGGGCAAACTCGAGGTCGGCGTACTTCGTCGCCGTGAAGAACGCACCCAGGATGGGCCACGCATGTGCCGCGGCAATCGCATCGGTCAGGACACGGGCAGAGACAGCTCCGTCGATCACCGGCAGCAGCACCGACCCGATGCATTCTCGGTGAACCCGGATGTTGCAGTGCAGGCGCTCCACCCCCGCCGGCGCCATGATGGTCTCGATCGGAGCCGTGACCTCCACGGTAGCAGCCAAGGTGTCCCCGCGGACGAAGGGACGGCCCTGCCGTGAGACATCCAGCATGAGCTGCTCGAGCGCGAGCATGGTGCGGTGTGCCAGGTTCCCGCATCCCGACTGCCGTTCCAGGGCACCCAGGAAGGCAGTCAGGTCGTCCACGACGCTGGGCCACAGCTCGTCCCAGGCATCCACGCCACGGGCGTGGGAACACGGCACGGCGCGAAAGAGATCGGCGGCGACGTAGCACGGGTTGAGTTCCGGGGCGGAGTCCGCCTGGAGGGACTCGAGGACCCAGCCAGCGGGGCGGCCGCGTCCAATCAGCAGCCCGGCTACCCACGGCGTGAACCGGAGCCGGGCTCCCGAAAGGCCGGTTGACGGCGCACCCATGAGGTGGCCGGGCTCCGGTACCCTGGCATCCCGGTCGTGCCCGCGCGCAATGACAGTGAGCGCATCCCGCATGAGACGTTCGGTGGCGGTGGATGCGGAGTGCGGCAGCAAGCGATAGTGCGCGATCTTCTCTGTCAGGCGCGTGAAACGGGCCCCGGCCCGCGCCACCCGCTGCCAGAGGTCCCAGTCTTCGCAGGTCTCAAGGGCCGGATCAAACCCGCCGACCCGGGTGGCCAGCTCGCGGCGGAACAGGCAGACATGAATGGGAAAGGCGCAATGCTCGGCGAAGGCCGGGAACAGGTCAGCCTGGGGCGGACCAAACTCGGTACCCATGATCACTCCGCGGGACGTCACCCGTGCCCAGGCGCCGTGCACGGCGTCCACCTTTCCTCCCGCCGCTACCCCGCCTAGCCGCTCCAGCGCCTGCGGCAGGAGCCAGTCGTCCGCATCGAGGAACAGGATCCATGGATGGCCAGCCACCGCGAGCCCGGCATTGCGCGCCGCCCCAGCGCCCTGCTGCGCCTGCCGGATCAGCCGAACCCGAGGATCGCGCTTCGCCAGGCGCTCGACGATGCCTGCGGTGTCGTCGCTGGAACCATCGTCCACCACGATCGCTTCCCACCCCGCGTGGGTCTGCCGTTCGAGTGAGGCCAGGGCCTCGGCGATCGTGCCGGCGGCATTGTGGGCGGCCATGATGACCGAGACCGGCGGCGGTCCGGCAGCGATCGAGGCCGATCGGGGCGGCTGGAGCGCCCGGGCGGCGGGATGCCCGACGAGGGCGGCGGAGGACAGGACGGAGATCAGTTCACGGGATAGGACCGTCCCCAGTTCGGCACGGAGATGCCTGGCCCGGAGCGGTTCAGCGCCAGGACGCGATGGGATCAATCCGACGGTGAGCGCCCCGAAACTCACCGAGACCGCGTCCGGGCGCTCCGCCTCGACGACTCGCTCGGCTTGCCCCAGGCCACCCGCCAAATCAATCGTGGCAACCGGTCGCGGCCCCGGCATGCGGTCCCGGCATTCCACTTCGAGTGCTGCCAGCCCACGACGGCCGCCCACGGCAGAGGCGACGCCGCGCCAGTAGGTGCCGTACATGACCCCCGCCTGCACCTTCCGCCAGATTCCCCGAAGGTGCAGCCGTTCGAGAACCGGAAGCAGACTCGAGAGGCTCCAGGTCACGATCCCTGCAATCCGCGGAGCGGAGAGCGCGGAGCGCCGGAGCAGGCCGAGCGGATGCCAGAGCGGCAATTCTCCCCAGGAGAGACGCAGCCCCGGCCACAGCTCCGGATGCCGCCGGGCGAGGCCCACGTCCGCGATGCCCTCGGCACGCTTGCGGCGGATCAACCGGTGGAGGTCGCGGAGCTCGTGATGCCACCCGCCTGCCGAGGGGAGGAACAGCACCCGCGCTCCCGCCTGGATCAGCCGCAGGCCCAGCTCGCCGTCTTCCCGGCAGAGCAACTCCACATCAAAGCCGCCGACCGACCGGAACAGCGCCGCCGGTACCGAGAGGTTCGCGCCGAAGACCTCCTCGTAGGTGAAGCGGTGGCCCGGCTGCCGCATCCGGGCGAACTGCCCCTCCCACCAGTCCCAGGCCGCGATGGTATCCAGATCGGCTTCGGCCGGACGGACCGGCAGTGGAGGGCCGATGGCCACGGCCGGCTCCCCGGCCTCGGCGTGGGCGCGGTGGTGTTCGGCCAGGAGCGCGGGACCGGGTTCGATATCATCATCCAGAAAGACCAGCAGGCCGCCATTTGCGTGGGCGGCGCCGAGGTTGCGCGCCGTCGCGGCGCCCCGGCCCGGAGTCTGTTCCAGCACCCGGACGGGAAAGGGCAGCGGTTCGGCACGCGCCACGGCCACGGTGTCGTCGCTGCAGCCATCGGCCACCACCACCACCTCGAAGCGATCGGGCGGAAAGCGGCCATCCCGCAACGCGCGCAGCAGCCGCAGCAGCGATGCCGGACGATTGTGAGTGGGCGTGACGACGCTGATGTCGGGACCGGCGGAGACCGCGCTCATCCGGCGCCCTTCTCCCGGGCCGCGAGGGCCCGACGGGCGGACCGATAGGCCCATGGGCCCGCGGCGCAGCCCCGCAGCTCGGCCAGCGCCAGCTCCAGCGGCACGTGACCCGGGCGGCGGAGCAGCGACCGCCACAACCCCGCCAGCTGCCACCGGAGCCAGCCCAGCGCCAGGAGCGGGGCGCGGACTTCCCGGTGGTGGATCAGGTGCTTGGTCAGGTGGGCGTAAACCCCCACGCCATAGCCGTAGATGGTGTCGCGCAACCCGGCCCAGTCGCGCCGGTGGCGGTGCCGGCTGAGCGCGGCGGGCTCATACACAATGGAGTAACCCGCCGTCAGGATCCGGGTGAGCATGTCGTGGTCGCCCCCGGAGCGGCTGGGCGTACCGGCATCCAGCGCCTCATCAAAGGGGCCGACCAGGTCCAGCACCTCGCGCCGGAGCGCCATGTTCACGCCGGCTCCGATGCGAGCCACCAGGAACGGGTTGTGGCTGGTCCCCTCGTAGACCTTTCGGGTGAAGCCCCGGCCGAACCCGTTGGTCCGCTCGAACCACTCCTGGGCCTCGGTCTCGAGTTCCAGCGGTAGCGTCAGGCCGGTGGCGCAGAGGGTACGCCGGTCCTCGAAGCACCGGACCAGGCCGCGCAACCAGCCTGGATCCGGCATCGCGTCATCATCGGTGAACGCCACGATGCCATGGCGGGCTTCCCGCAGGGCCCGGTTGCGCGCGACATCGAGCCCGGGACGGTCTTCGCGGACGTAGCGCACACCGGGCACGCCCTCCGCCACCCGCCGGGTCTCATCGGTGCGCGAGGCGCTGTCCACGACCACCACCTCCTGGCCATCATCGGGCAGGAGCCGGAGCGCCGCCAGGCAGCGCGTGAGGTCTGCCGGCCGGTCGCGCGTGCAGATGGCGATCGTGGCCGGGACCACCGGCCCCGGCACAATGGGGGTCCACTCCAGGTAGTCGAACAGCCACTGTTCCAGCAGCGGTCCACCCGCCTCCGCCACGAACGCCTCGCGGAGCCGCACACCAGAGACCCGGCCGTGACGCACGTCGAGACTGGCCTGGCCGACCGGCCGCCCGCCCCAGCGGAAAAGCACGCACACCGTCTGGTACCGGCCCGGCACGGCCAGCTCGTCAGGCAGCTGCTCGGCGTCGAGATCGAGGATCGCGGTAGGCACGGGAAAGGCTCGTCAGGCAGGGGTCAGCAGGAGAACGTCCTGGGCCCCGATCCACCCATCGAAGGCACCCGACCAATACCCCGGCAGCGGTTCCCCGGCCAGGCGAAGTCCAGCGTCCCGCGCCAGACGCGTTACCAGCGAGCGGCGATACGCGGTCATGCGCTCAGGATCCGTGGGCTCCACGGTCGCAAACTCGCTCCCGTGTCCACCATACTCGTGGTTGAATTCAAACCGGGCGTTGTCGAACCCCGGCCGCCGGATCCGGCCGGGGAGGTAGTGGTCCAGCAGAAAGAAGCTGAACACGGCGCGGCCACCGGGCTCAAGCACCCGGGCCGCTTCCCGGAAGTAGTGGGCCGTATTCTCGGGGACCATGTGGGTGAACACCGAGGCCGCGAACACCACATCGCGTGACCGGTCGGCCGCAGGAAAGCGGTACTGGGACGCCGGCGTTGCGCCCTTCGGGTTGTAGAAGCTGTTGCGGACATCCGCCCAGATGAATTCGAAATTGGGATGGGTAACGTGGAAGCCCCGTTCCAGGGACCCGATCTTCTCTCGCTCGATGTCGAACCCCGTGTAGTGTCCCTGGCTCAGGATATACCTAAGGGAGAAAGCCACCCGACCCTGGCCGCAGCCGATCTCCAGCACTCGACTGTTGCAGGCCAGACCGCCGTAGACCCGCAGCAGCATGCTCCACTCTTCACCCCAGCGGAACCACTCCTCCAGCACCCCGATACCCTCGGCGGCCATGCGCGACAGGGGAGGAACCAGGCTGGGATCGTACGACACCCACTCGGGCCAGGGCTGCTCGCGGGAGGTCATCAGCGCCCATCCGGCGGGCTGACCCGGATCGAGGGATTCATCTGGACCGTGCCATGAAAGTCGGGACCGCCCCGCACCTCCACGGCGCCGCCGGGGCCAGCGGCGAGCTGGCGCCCAGCGATGCGGTTCCACACGAAGCTCTCCACCGGGTAGATCCCCGGGGGCACGTTGAGCTGCAGGTCCAGCCGGACCAGATAGCGGCCACTGGCGGGAAGTTCCTCGCCCAGCGCCAGCGCGCTGGTCTCGAAGACCGGATCGACGCCATGGCTGGACCGGAGGCGGATGCCCACGCTCTCCGATGCCGCCGTGCCGCGGTCGGATACGGCACAGTGCAGGGTAGCCACGACCCGCCCCCCGGACGGAACCGGTCCGGCGGGCTCGAGCTGCAGCCGGTGGATGCCGATCGCCGTTACCGCATCTTGCGGCGGTGTCACCTGGCCGTCGCCACCCAGGTAGGCGGTGATGCACTCCTCGGGCGTCCCCTGCTTGATGACCGCCCCCTGCGACAACAGGATCGCCTGGTTGCACAGGCTGGCAATGGTCTCCAGCTGGTGGGACACCACGACCACCGGAATGTCGCTCCGCACCAGTTCGGAAATCCGATCGACCGCCTTGCGCTGGAAGGCGGCATCTCCGACGGCCAGCGCCTCATCGATGATGAGTACCTCGGGGTCGAGGTGCGCGGCGATGGAGAATCCCAACCGGGTATGCATGCCGCTGGAGTAGCGCTTGACCGGGGTGTCGAGAAACCACTCGACGCCCGAGAAAGCCACGATCTCGTCGAACTTCCGCACGATCTCCCGACGCGACATGCCCATGATGGCGCCCTGGAGGAAGATGTTTTCGCGACCGGTCAGGTCGGGATGAAACCCGGCGGCGACCTCGATCAGAACGCCGACCCGCCCCTGGATCCGGCAGTGGCCGTGGGTAGGGCGCAGGATCCGGGTGAGCAGCTTGAGGATGGTGGACTTCCCCGCGCCGTTGGGGCCGATGAGGCCCAGGGCATCGCCGGCGCCGAGCTGGAAGCTCACGTCCCGGACCGCCCAGAACTCCCCGTCGGCCAGCTGGTCTCCCGACGGCCGCCGCCGCAGCGCCCGGGTGGCGAGCGCGGGGATGAAGTCCCGCAAACGGTTATGGATCTCCCCGGAGCGGAATTTCTTCCAGACCCGCGAAAACTCGACGCGTCCGTTGCTCATCGGGCCTCAGACATACTCGGCGAACACCTGCTCGGCCCGGTGAAAGAGGACGGCGCTGACCGTCAGCAGGCCCACCGCCCAGAGCGCCGCGTACCACAGGTACCACGGCGTCCAGATGAGCATCTCTCCGGACGCCGCGGGCAGCGGCAGGAGCAGGTTGTGGCCCTCGACGATGGACAGCCTGAGTCCCTCGAGAACCGGGGACAGCGGGTTGAGCATCATCAGCTTGGCGCCGGTGGCGCCGAAATTGGCGGCGTTGAAGAACACCGGCGTAAAGAAGATGCCGAACGAGAGCACCATCTGCACCAGATGCTTCGCATCCCGGAAGAAGACATTGGCGCAGCTGCCGAGCAGGACCGCTCCGGTCGTGATCATGACCAGGGCCAGAATGAGGGGGACCGCCCAGAAGAAACCGGCCGAGAGATGGACGCCGAAGAACGGCAGGAGGAATACCAGCGCCAGGGTGCCGATCGCCGCGTCCACCAGCTGGGTCAGGACCGACGCGAGAGGAAGAATCTCACGGGGAAAATAGGTCTTGGTGACCAGTGAGAGGTTGGCGGTGATGCTGGCCGTCCCGAATGCCATGGCGCCCACGAAGAACGCCCACGCGAGTGACTTGACCGCGATGCCCGCCATGATCACGTCGTTGGGCGTCTCTCCGTACAGCCGCCCAAAGGCGAGGCGCAGAATCCAGCCCGACAGGAGGAGGACGAGGGGGGTGAGAATGGCCCAGATGACCCCCATGGCCGCCTGCTTGTACCGGATGCGGATGTCCCGGAGGGTCAACTCGACCAGGAGCTCACGAAAGTGGACCAGCTCGCGTACGATGGCGCTCAGGTCGGCCACCACCGAGTGGGACGGTCCCGCGGCGGGCGGTGGTGGAAGTGCCTCGGTGGACATCGTTAACGGCAGATTATTCATGGGCTCTGGCCCGGGACTGGGGCATTTTGGGACATGTCGCCCCTGGGTAACGGCCCACGGAGCGCCTCACGAGGGGCACAGAACAGACCAGAGGCTCAAACACTTTGACCGGTGGCCGGGCATGGAATCTGCTTCCGCGACACGCAGCAGCCCACGTCCGAGCCTAACAACCAGAACAAGTCGTTGTTGCTGCAGAAGAACCAACCGGGTAGCTTACGCCCCCTTGATGGCACCACGCAACCATGATGCGGCAAGGACACCTCAATCCGGGCGCCCTGCTCAAGAATGCCCTGAATGGCTGACCCACTAGCGTCCGACACCGACAGGACATTCCCAGTACGGGTCCAATCCGTGCCGGCCATGGGACCGGCCGAGCGAATCGTGTTCGCCAGCCTGACCGCCCTGGCTGCGGCGGCCATTCTCGCCTTCCTCTGGCGCTGGCTCACGATCGGGCAGAGCGAGCGCCTCGGAGCCAGTTATACCGCCTTCATAATCGCCACCCTCCTGCTCGGCTTCCACCTCAGCTCGTGGTTCTCCCGGTGGCTGCTGCTGTGGCGGATGCGGCGCCCGGTCCCGTTGGCTCCCGCCCCCGGAGTCCGGGTCGCGGTGGTCACGACATTCGTGCCCCTGGCGGAGCCCGTCGGCATGCTCGAGCAGTCGCTGCAGGCGATGGTAGCGATGAACTGTCCCCATGACACCTGGGTGCTCGACGAGGGCGACAGCCCAGAGGTGGCGGCGCTCTGCCGCAAACTCGGCGCCCGGCACCACACCCGGAAGCACCGGCCGGAATTCCAGACCGAGAGCGGCCCGTACACCCGCAACACAAAATACGGCAACTACAACGCCTGGCTGAGCGAGGTCGGCTACGACAACTATGACGTTCTGACCGCCTTTGATCCGGATCACATCCCCGAGCCGGTCTTCCTGGAGCGGCTACTGGGCTACTTCCGGGACCCCGAGGTAGGCTACGTGCAGGCGCCTCAATGCTACTACAACCAGGACGCCAGCTTCATATCCCGCGGGGCCGCGGAGGAGAGCTACGCATACTACTCCAGCCACCAGATGGCCAGCTACGGCATGGGCCAGCCGATCCTGGTGGGGAGCCACAACGCGCAGCGGGTCAAGGCCTTGCAGGAGGTCGGTGGCCTCGCGCCCCACGACGCCGACGACCTGCTGATCACCCTGCGCTACCGTGCCCAGGGCTGGCGCGGCGTCTACGTGCCTGAAATCCTGGTGCTGGGCACGACGCCCGTGGACTGGCGCGGATACCTCCACCAGCAGGTCCGCTGGACCAAGAGCGTCATCGACCTCAAGCTGCGGGTCCTCCCCCGGATGGTCCGTCACCTGGCGCCGATCGAACGATTCCTGAGCCTGTTCCACGGCGCCTACTACCTGCGGGCATTCGCGCTCCCACTGGTCTACATGCTCATCGCCTTTCTCCTGATACGCGGCACGAATCCCCTCTTCCTTCGCCCACCTGCCCTGCTACTGGTGGCCGGCCTCGCACTGCTTCTGGGAGCTATCGGCCTCTTCCGGAGGCGGTTCTCACTGGACCGGGATCGGGAGGGTGGCATTCACTGGCGGGCCGGTCTGCTCCAGCTCGCAAAATGGCCGTACCAGTGTCTCGCCACCTGGCGAGCGGTGTGGACGCCCGACTCGGGATATGTCGTCACGATCAAGCTCATGCCCGCCAGCCAGCGGAGGCTGATCCTATGGCCCCACTGGCTGGTCGCCGAGGGGATGGCGGTGGCGCTCGCCACCGGCCTGATGCGTGATGCCGGGCCGGGCCTGATCGCCATCGCCGCCGTGGTGATCCTCTGGTCTGTGGTCCTCGCGGCCCTGGAGTTCCGGACCATGCCGACACCTTGGGAGCCGCAGCGCTACCCAGATCACCGAGCCCGGATGACCGATGTCATCGGGCCGGCGCACGTTCGGGCAGCCGAGACGCCAGGCCGGGATCTCACACCCTACGGTGGCTCACCAGCGGTAGCCACTCGGTTGCCCCAGGGCGCCGCGTTGTAGGCCAGGACGGCGTCACAGGCCGGCTGCTCAACCGCCTCCCCGGCAGCTGGCAGCCGCAGCAGCACCGACGTGGCCCCCCAGCTCCGCACCAGCACCAGCTCCCGACACATCGCATAGAGCGGCCCCACCAGCACCCACTCATCCGCCTTCAGGTGGCTCAGGAAGACATACTCCGCGCCGTGGGCGCCGAGATAGGCGCGCAGATCGGGGACCTGCCCGGCGATCACCGGGTAGGCGGGGACCACCTGCCGGCCGGTATAGTAGAAGAACGACCCCTCCTTGGTAGCGAGGACCCGAGCCGTGTCCGGGGTCGCCCAGGCGATGAAGGCGGTCGCCTCGTGGAAAGCGCGCTCCGCAGTATCGTGACAGGCGTTACCCGGGAGATCGGTGACGCGACGACATGCCGCGCGCGCTTCAAGCTGGCGTACCGTTTTCGGCGCGGCGCCCACCAGCATGAAGGCGGCGAGAAGGATGGTCACGGCATACGCCGGCAACCTCGGATTCCGGGCGGACAGCCACCGTCCAGCCACCCGGGCGCCCCAGAAGACCGCCAGGAGGATGAACGGCAGCAGCGGCGCCAGATACCGGGGCAGCCGGTAGGGCCAGGTCGCGAGCAGCAAGCCGTGGGCGGCGAGCGTCGCTACCGCGACCCCCCACCAGCGGGCGACTCCCCAGAGGCCGAGCAGGGCGAGCGTGCCGAGCAGGATATGCCAGGCCACTCCATCCAGCCGGGTCCCCGCGAGTGTGGGGACGCCGAGCGTGGTCAGCAGCGCGCGGGCATACCCCGAGATGTTGTGGCGCAGTCGCTGGCCCACGGTGGCGAGCAGTCCCGGCGTACCGGCGGAAGGCGCCGTTCCGGCCGCCGGCGGCGGTGAGTCGGTCTCCGGCCCCTCAGGCCCCCGGGCCTCCGTCGCCGGAGATTCCTCCCGGCGTGGCTCCACTACCGCTGGCCGGTAGGTGGCGTCCGCCACGTATGAGCGTCCCGGCAGCTGCCGGGGCGCGATCACCGTCCACGCCAGCCAGCTGCCGACCGTCAGTCCCGCCACCAACCCCAGACCGGCGACCGCCCGCCAGCGCCGCTGCGTCAGCCACCACAGGCCGATGCCCGCGAGCAGCGCCACCCCCACCGACCGGGTCAGCGCCGCCCCGATGGCTGCGGCCACCGCCCAGCGCTCTGCCCGGTGGTCCGGTCCCGGGCGGGCGAGGAGCCAGAGCGACCCAGCGGTCAGCGCCATGAAGAGCGGCTCACTCCGGAAGCCGCCGGCGAGGCCAAGCAGCAGTGGGTCGATCGCCAGAAATGTGAGACCCATCAGCGCCACCAGCGGGTCATGCCGCCTGACGACATCAAACACCAGCGCCAGCCCCGTGACCGAGAGGAGGATGTTCGCCGCCACGAAGAGCGCTGGCCGTTCGCCCCCGATCACCCCCAGAAGCGCGAGGAAGGCCGGGTATCCCGGAGGGTACTGGGACTGGGCAGGGGTGCCGACGTAGAACAGGTCCGCATAGCCCCACTCCCGGAGCGACCGGGCGAGCAGCAGGTAGACGGCGTCGTCGTTGCCGGTGCCGACGCCGGGCGTGGTGAGGTACCAGGCCAGCGCGGCGTGCAGGGCCAGCAGCCCGCCGGCCAGGGCCCAGACCGCTGGGCGCCCCGCCAGCGATGGGGGGTACGCCGATGTCCCCGCGCCGGGAGTGGATTCGGCAGGCATGATGTCAGAAATGGGAGTACGGGCGGATCCGGTTCAGCGCCAGGAACGCCCGGGCGCGCACCAGGCGATTCTCGCTGCTCATCGCCACCTGCAGCACAGGAATGGCACGCGCCCCGATGCGCACCAGAGCGTTGCCCGCCGATTCCGCCACCGGCCCCGACGAATCGGCCAGTGCCCGGACCAGGATGGGAATCGCATCGGCGGAGGACTCCCCAAGGAGGGCCAGGTTGGAGGCGGCCTCAGCCCGCTCCCAGCCTGCTCCGTACCGCAGCGCCCGCAACTCGGGAAGCAGCGGTACTCGTCCGGACGGGACGATCCGTGCCAGCGCCCAGTTGGCCATGTTCGCTGTGCTATCATCGGTGCCGGCGAACTGCTGGATGAGGGCCGGCACGGCGGACCGCGCCTCGCGTCCGATCAGCCCCAGACCGTAGCACCCCGCAGTGCGTACCCGCGGCGACGGGTCTGCCAGCACCTCCGTGAGGATCGGCACCGCCGTGGAGCCTGCCTGCGCCAGCCAGTAGGCCGCCAGGTTGGACACCTCGGGCCGGTGGTCTCGGATTGCCCGGGCCAGTTGCGTAAGCGCTGCGCGGTCGGTCGCCGCCCCAGGTCCGATCTGCCGGAGTGCCGCCAGGTCCTGCACGGTCGTCCCGCCGACGGCCGGCGCGGAGTCCACCGGCGGCCGCGAGGCTGCTCCGGTGCCCGGACGGCATCCGGACACGGTGCCGAACAGCATCGAGGAAACCAGCATCAGCGCGAACGGCCCAGAGGCCGGAGAACAGCCGCCACGACGGGACAGGTTGGGAAGGGTCACAGCGGCAATTATAGCGGCCGCAGGGAATTCGGCGACCTGAGCGCCTCAACCCCCGGCGGACCCGCCGCCCGAGCGACGGCGGTTCGTGCTACCGGCGCGACGGAGTGGGCCTCACCTCCGGCCGCACTTCCGCGCCGGGCCGTTTCCACACCACAGACCCGTCGGCGCTTCGCACCTCGGTCACCACCGCCTCCTCCTCCCGGTACCCGCCGAGCATCACCTCTGCCTGCCCGAAGAACCGGCGACCGGCGGCATCGCCCGTGCGGCGCCACGGCAGCCGCCGGGCCACGGGAGCCTTGAGTTTCCAGCCGGTGATGATTGGGGCACCGCCCCTGAGCCGGGAGAAATCCAGAGACCCGCCCGCGGCGCCGGGGGTCACCCAGTGCCAGAGACCGGTGTACAGGTATTCGAGCCGGTGCAGGTGGCCACTCCGGCGGTCGAGCCAGAGCGTACCTTCGATATCCGGAACGGGCCGGCCCCGAACCGGGGAGAAACCCACCCCGAGCAGCCAGCGTTCGGTGGAGGCCGGAGCCACCAGCCGGAAACAGTGAGTCCGCAGGAAGGCGTCGCTGAAGAAGACCGCCACGTCGGGCCCGTAATACACCGGACCATCAAGGGTGTCGCGCGGTTGAACGAAGCCCAGCAGCGCCAGGCTTTCCGCCGGCTGGCTGGTGACCGGCCAGGCGCCCTGACCCAGGCTGGGGAGCAACTCGAGGTTGTTGACCCGACCCGCGGCATCGAGCCGGCGCCGGGTGATAGAAACGTGGTAATCGAGGTCGCGCCGCCCGCCGCCGAGCAGGCCCAGGGATGTGCGCGCCTGATCCCACAGCAGCGCCACCCGCCGGTCGGTCTCCGGGGTGGCTCGGCAGGCGCTCGAGCCTTCCACCGCGATGTCATCGAGCAGCACCGGCACCACCGGTACGGTCAGGACGATCTGCTGCTCCCCGTCCGCAACGGTGAAGAGACTGTCGGAACTCCACGGCCGGAACCCGATCCGGAGCACCCGCAGCCGGTACAGGCCGGGACGCACGTTGGCAAGAACGAAGCGGCCCTGTTCGTCTGTCACCGCACTGCCGCCGACCCGAGACGAATCGAGGAGCTGTACCAGACCGCCGGCAACCGGGCGCTGGGACAGCTCCTCGAGGACGCTACCACGGACGGACTGCGCGCCTGCAAGTGCAGTCAGGCCAGCCAGTAGCACCGCGGCCAGCGTGACTCGACCAGCCCAGCGGCAAGCCGTCGCGACGGGTCTATTCGTAAAACTTCGCCCCGCTCCCGGCCATCCGCACCAGTGTCTGGCACGGCGTGAAGCGCTCTCCGAACTTCCCTTCCAGCTCCCGGAGCACCTCCACGACCGCGGCGGCGCCCAGATCGTCGAGGTAGCGAAGCGGCCCGCCCCGAAACGGCGGATAGCCGATGCCGAAGATGGCGCCGATATCGCCATCCCTCGGCGAGCGCACCACCCCCTCTCCCATGGCCATCGCCGCCTCGTTCAGCATGCTGTAGACCAGACGCTGCTTAACCAGCGCGGTCGAGGCCGGCGCCCTGGGCCGGATGCCGAGCAGGTCATAGACTTTTTCGTCGGGCCCGGTGCGCTGGTTCTTGTGGTAGAGATAGAACCCGCGCCCGTTCTTCCGGCCCATGCGCTTGTCTTCCAGGAGCCTCTCGATGAGCGGCGAGGGTTTGAGCCGGTCGCCGAAGGCGGCGTGCATCACCTTGCTGGCCTTGGCGCCCACGTCGAGGCCCACCTCGTCCAGCAGGGTCACCGGCCCTACCGGGAAGCCGAACTTCACCGCCACCCGGTCGATGACCTCCATCGGCACTCCTTCGCCCAGGAGGTATCCCGACTCGTTGAGGTAGGGTGTGAGGATGCGGTTGACCCAGAAGCCGGGATGATCCCGCACCACGATCACCGTCTTGCCCAGCCTGCGGCCGAACTGCACCGCGGTGGCGATCGTGTCCGGCGAGGTCTTGTCGGTAGGAATGACCTCCAGCAGCGGCATCCGGTCCACCGGCGAGAAGAAGTGCATGCCAAGCACCTGCCCCGGCCGGCGGGACTCCGCCGCGATGTCGCCGATGGGGATCGTGGAGGTGTTGGTGGCGAAGATCGCTTCCGGGGGCATGGCGGCCTCGGTATCGGCCAGCACCTTCCGCTTGAGGGCCAGGTCCTCGAACACCGCCTCGATGACCAGACCGGTGCGCTGGAAGCCGGCGTAGTCGGTGCCGCCGGAGAGGAGCGCCGAGGTCCGCTCGAACTCCGGCTTGGTCATCCGCCGCCGCTTGAGCCGACCGGTGAGGATGTCGGTGGCAGACTTGAGTCCCTTCCCCACCCGCACCAGGTCGGTGTCCTTGAGCCGGGTATCCACCCCCGCCTGGCTCACCGCCGTGCCGGCGATGCCCGCACCCATGAATCCGGAACCGATCACCGCCAGCCGTTCCACCGGCCGGGGATGGGCGGTGACCCCGGGCGGGAGCCCGTCGTCCTTCTTGAGGGCGTTGGTGGCAAAGAAGATCCCGATCAGCTTTCGCGACACATCGGTGGCCGCCAGCTCACCGAACAGCCGGTGCTCCACCTGATAACCGGTCGTGGCACCCTGCTCCAGCCCCGCCTTCACCGCCTCCAGCGCCGACAGCGGCGCGGGATAGTTGCCGCCGGTCTTCTTGAGGGTGTCCTTCCGCGCCTTGCGGTACACAATCCGCCGCCCGATCGCGGTGCGGTCGAGGAAGCCGCCGATCAGCCCGCCCTTGGGCTTGCGGGTGATGTTCGGCCAGGGCGAGCCGGGACCCGCCAGCCGCTCCGCGGCCTTGAGCGCAATCTCGAGCAGGATGCTGGCCGGCACCAGTTCGTCGGCCATGCCCAGCTTGAACGCCTTGAGCGCCGGCTCGGTCTTCCCCGGCATGATGATGCCGAGCGCTGCCGACAGCCCGATGAGCCGCGGCAGGCGCTGGCAGCCGCCCGCGCCCGGCAGCAGGCCGAGCTGCACCTCCGGCAGGCCCAGCTGGGTCTTGGGATGGTCGGAGATGACCCGCCAGTCGCAGGCGAGCGCCAGCTCGAGTCCCCCGCCGACACAGGCGCCGTGAATGGCGGCCACGACCGGCTTGGGGAAGTCGTCCACCATCTGGATCATCTCCTGCCCCTCGCGGGACAGCCGCTCGAACTCCTCGCGGGTGGAGAGCCGGGTGAACTCCTCGATATCGGCGCCGGCGATGAAATTGTCCGCCTTGCCGCTGATGAGTACCACCGCCTTGACCGCGGCGTCATCGCGAAGCCGGGCGAAGACCTGCTCGAATTCGGCCTTGACGGCCGCGTTGAGCTTGTTGACCGGCTCGCCGGGCAGATCCAGCGTCAGGACGGCCGTGGCACGGTGGAGGGTTGTGGTGAGTGCGGGCATGGGCGGACTTCGTTTCGGTGGCAGGATTGGCTGGTTGTCCGCTATCCGCCTTCCGCTATCCGTCTCTTCGGATCGCGGATCGGATAACGGCTGACGAAGAGCAGATTGCGGATCACGGCCACCTCACACCCGCTCCAGCACCATCGCGAACCCCATCCCGCCCTGGGCGCAGATGGAAATCAGGCCGAACTGGACATCCCGCAGGGCCATCTCGTTGGCCAGGGTGGTGGCGATGCGGGCGCCGGTGGCGCCGAACGGGTGGCCGATGGCGATCGAGCCGCCGTGGACGTTGGTGCGGTCCCAGTCCACCTCTCCCACCGGCTCGGCCCGGCCCAGCTTCTTGGCCCACTCGCGCGAGGCCCAGGCCTGGGCGTTGGAGAGCACCTGGGCGGCGAAGGCCTCGTGGATCTCGACCAGGCCGAGTTCCTTCCAGGTGATCCCAGCGCGGTCCAGCGCCTTGGGTACCGCATAGGCGGGCCCCATGAGCAGCTGCCAGCCCGGGTCCACCGCGGCCACCGCGTAGCTCCGCACCGCCACCAGCGGCCGGTAGCCCAGGGCACGGGCCTTGTCCTCGTTCATCAGCAGCACGGCGGCGGCGCCGTCGGTGAGCGGCGAGCTGTTGCCGGCCGTCACCGAGCCGTAGCGGCGGTCGAAGACGGGCTTGAGGCCGGCGAGCGCCGCTTCGGAGGTGTCGCCCCGGATCAGGTTGTCGGTGGTGACGACCTCGTCCATGTTCCGGCCGCCGAACCATGGCGCGATCTCGGTGGTGAGGCGCCCGCTGGCCGTGGCCTGCGCGGCGCGCTGGTGCGACAGCAGCGCCAGCTTGTCTTGCGCCGCGCGCGAGATACCGTTCTCCTTCGCCATCTTCTCGGCCGACTGCCCCATGGATTCTCCGGTGGACGGCTCCGCAATGGCCGGGGCCACCGGCGCGAGGTCCCGGGGCCGCACCTTGGCAAAGGCGCCGAGCCGCTGGCCCAGGGTCTTGGCCTTGCTGGCCTCCACCAGGATCTGGGCGAACCGCTTCGAGTGCAGGATGGGGATGTCGGACAGCGAATCCACTCCGCCGGCCAGCACCACGTCGGCATGGCCGAGGGTGATCTGATCGGCGGCGTTGCTGATGGCCTGGCCGGCGGAGGCGCAGGCCCGGTTGAGGGAATAGGCCGGGATGCTGCGCGGCAGCTGCGGCAGCAGGCTCACCTCCCGGGCCACGTTGGGCGCCAGCACCGACGGGATCACCTGGCCGAAGATGACCTCGTCCAGCTCCCGACCGTCCAGCGCGGTGCGCTCCAGCAGTTCCTGTGCGGCACGGCGCGCCAGCTGGACCGCCGACGCGTCCCGGAGGACCGTCCCGCTCCTGGCGAAGGGCGTGCGAATTCCGGAGATGATGACGGGACGGCGGGTGGGCATTGATGTACTTTCGACGATGTCGGATGGGCCTGGCGCCCGGCTTGGCGCGCTCCGCGGATTCGGCCCTCTAGGGTCCCTTCCGGGCCACGACGGACGCGACCGCGCGCACCTTGTTGGCGTCCACCGGCTCGAAGACCTCGCGGCCATGCAGGATTTCCAGCGGCGCGGCGAGGGCGGCCAGCTCTCCAGGAGCCAGCAGGTGCGCGTCCTTGGACGGGCCCCACCCCAGGGCACGCTGACACGCGAGGTAGGTTTCCATGAACAGCAGGCCACCCGGGGCCAGCAGCCCACGGACCGCCTTCATGCGGCTGCGGTCAAGATAGTTGAAGAGCATGACCACATCAAAACTCCCGAAGTCGGGCCACTCGCCCTCCAGATCCACCGAGCGGAACTCCACCGCGACCCCGAGCCGGCTGGCCGCCTCACGGCCGGTGTCCAGCTTGGTTTCATCACAATCCACCGCCGTGACCGTCGCCCCCCACTGGGCGGCGCGGAGCGCGTGCCGACCCTCGCCACAGGCCAGGTCCAGCACCGTCATCCCCGGCCGGAAGAGATAGTCATGCCACGTGAGCCACGGACTGGGGCGGGGGATGTAGAGAACGGGCGGGGGAGCACCACGCGTGAGATCTGGCATCGGTCCTCATTGGAGCAGCTGGCCCGGACACCCGCCGACCTGCTCGTGATCGGCGCCGGAATCACCGGCGCCGGTATCGCCCGAGATGCCGCCATGCGCGGCCTCCGGACGATCGTGGTGGATCAGCAAGACATCGCCTGGGGCACCAGCTCCCGCTCCAGCCGCCTGATTCACGGCGGCCTGCGCTACCTCGAAGAGGGCGACCTCGGCCTGGTCTTCGAGGCGCTGCGCGAACGGAAGATCCTGCTCGACATCGCACCTCACCTGGTCCAGCCGTTGCCGTTCGTCTTCCCCGTGCACCGGGGGGACCGGGTACCCCTGTGGAAACTGTGGGCCGGGATCTGGCTGTATGACCTGCTGGCGGCCTTCCGGAATGTGCGGTGGCATCGGTTGCTCGGCAAGCGTGGCGTGTTGCAGGCCGAGCCGATGGTCCGGGAACGGGGGCTGGTGGGCGGGGTGCGCTACTACGACGCCCAGTGCGACGATGCGCGGCTCACCCTCGCCACCGTCCGCTCCGCCCTGACCCATGGCGCCCAGGTCACCCCCCATGCCCGGGTCACCGACCTGCTCCGGGCCGACGGCCGGATCCACGGGGTGCGGCTCGAGGACCGCCTCACCGGCACCAGCGCAGACGTGCAGGCGCGCATCGTCGTCAATGCGACCGGCCCCTGGTGCGATGCCCTGCGCCGACTGGAAGACCCCAATGCCCAACCCCTGCTCCGCACCACCAAGGGCGCCCATGTCATGGTGCGGCGCTCGCGGCTCGGCCACGACGCCGCCATCACCCTCACCAGCCCGATCGATGGCCGGGTCATGTTCGTTCTGCCCTGGGGCGAGTTCTCCTATATCGGCACCACCGACACCGACTCCGACGGAGGATCCGGACCGGGTGGAGGCCTCGGCCGAGGACGTCGTCTACCTCCTCCGCTCCGCCAACGCCGCCTTTCCCAACGCCCGGCTCAGCGAGGCCGACGTGCTGGCCACCTGGGCCGGACTTCGGGCGCTGATCTCCAACGGGACCGCCGTGGGCGCCTCCCAGGTCTCGCGCGAACATCTGATCAGCGAAGGGCCCGGGGGCATGCTCACCATCGCCGGGGGCAAGCTGACCACCTATCGGAAGATGGCCGCCGAACTGGTGGACCAGGTCGCCGAACGCCTGCACCGCCTCGACGGACGGCCACGCGCGCCCCACGCGGCCACCGACGAGGAGCCGCTCCCCGGCGGCGAAGTGGCCGACCTCGAACCGCTGGGCACGCCGGGGTTGGAGCTGGGCCTCCCGATCGACACGGTGACGCACCTGACCCGGCTGTACGGCAGCGAGTGCGCCGCAATCTTCAACCTGGTGCGGGAGCGGCGCGCTCTGGCCCAGCCGCTTCACCCCGAGCATCCCGCCATCGAGGCGGAGGTGATGCACGCCACCCGCCGCGAGCTGGCCATGCGGGTGGATGACGTGCTGGTGCGCCGGCTGCACCTCTACTACGAGACCGCCGACCAGGGTCGGGCCGCCGCGCGGCGGGTGGCGGAGCTGATGGGAGAGGAACTGGGGTGGGACGGCCAGACGGTCGAGCGGGAGGCGGGGCGGTACTTGGAGATGCTCGGGAAGGGGTGAACGACGGATCCCGGGGCCGCCGGCTGTCTCGCCTAACATACCACCAGCGTGTCTCGCATCGGAGTGTTCAGCGTCCCATGATCGCGACCCGTACCAGCGATAGGTGTCCATGCCTTAGCTGGCCATCGCAGCCAGAGTCGGCCCAGCGCCGCGGCGGCGCTGCACCGGAGGCAACCAGGCGGGAGCATGCCGCTCCCGCCCGTCCCAGCCGCCAACCACCGCCCGCCTCGGCCCAGCGCCCCGATCATGGCAAGACGAAGATCTGCCCGCCCATGCCGACGTTGGATGTGGCACTCGACGGTGTGCCGTGGGTGGAGCAGTAGTAGCCGTAGGTGCCGGCCGAGTTGAACGTGAACTGGTGGCTGGCGGGGGCATCGAAGAAGTCCACGCCCTCGGTACCGTTGCCGGGCGTGACCGCGGTGCCCTTGCTGGTGAACGTGGGCGCGCCCGTGCTGATGATGTTGTGATCCACAGAGTTGGCGGCCCACGTCCAGGTGATCGTCCCCCCAACCCTGATAGAGTCGGCGCGGGGCAGAAACTGGTTGCCGGCGCTCACGATTACGGTGCTCTGCAGCGGCGGCGGCGGGTTGCTGTCGGTGCTCCCACCGCCGCATGCCACACCACCCGCCACGATCACCGCCAGCGCCACCGCGCCCCGCACGAATCCGGTCATAGCCACCTTGTTCAGAGGAGTGATGGAGAACTGCTATTGCACCACGATGCGCCCGGTCATGGTAGATCCGTGGACGCCGCATTCGTACAGGTACGTGCCCGGCGTGGCGAACGTCAGGGTGTAGCTGGCGCCGACACCCTGCAGGTTGCCGCTGCTGGTGAAGCTCGGCGAACCCACCGATAGCAACGTGTGAAGCGAGCCGCCGTTGAGCCAGTACACCGCCTCACCCGCCTGCACGGTGTCCACCGCCGGATTCTGGGTGTTGTTGCGCCCGCTCCGGAAGATCACCCCGGGCCCCACGTTCACCTGCCGGGACGCGGCGATCACCGTGAGGTTGAAGCCCGCCTGACCGGGCACACCGGGGGAGGTGGCCAGGATTGTGCCCGCCCCACCCGTACCCCCGGCGGAGACCGTCATCGTGGCGATCCCCTGCGAGTTGGTGGTGGAGGTGGCCCCGTCCAGGACCACCGGTCCACCGCCGACTGCCCAGTTGACGGTGGCGCCGCTCACGCCGTTGTTGAGCCGGTCCCCGACCTTGACCACCAGCGTGACGGTAAAGGGCGAGTTGAGCAGGGCGCTCTGGCCGTCGCCGCCCGTCCCGCCGATCTGCGCCGCCTGGCCAGCCGTCGCCGTGGCCGTGAAGGTCACCGGCGAGCCCCCGGCATTGACCAGCGTGGCGCGCGCCGACTGCGCTCCGAACACATCGCCGAGGGTCCAGGTGGTGGTGGCCACTCCGTTCGAGACCGGTGACGCTGCTGGTCGGAAGACACCATGCCGCCCCCGGAAGACACCGACCAGGTGACGGTCGCCCCATCCTTCAACGCACCGTCTTCCTTGACCTCCACCCGCAGCTGGTTCGTCAGCGGCGCGCCGATGCTGTCGGTCTGCGCGTTGCCGCTCGGTGTGGCCATGGCAAGGGTGGTGGCCGGATTGTTACCCCCACCGCCACCGCCTCCCCCGCCGCAGGCCCCAAGCACACCCATGATCCCCACTAACACCATGCCCTGCGCAACGTGTGTCCGCATACCGCCTCCTGGGTTACTCCAAGGATCCCGGGGTATCTAGTCAATCCTACGGATTCGGCACGGTGAAGCAAGGGGCCTCGCGCCGGACGCCGAGCCGTCCGGATGCCGTGGGTAGAGGTTGCCGCTGTGTCGCATCTGTTATCTTTTCATCGGCCCGGTCCGCCGGGTGTGACCCAGCTCACGAAAGGCAGTGGTGGATCCGTGGACGTGAACATGTTCGAGACCGCCAACGCCGGTTTCGCCCAGATCATGTACGAGGCGTACCTGCGCGACCCCGCCTCCGTCTCCGAGGAGTGGCGGCGGTTCTTCGCCACCGGCGCCGCGGGCCTGGGGCCGGAGTTCGAGGGCAATGGGCACCCATCCGTCGGCTCGGCGGCTCCGCGGCTCGGCGACTCGGCTGTTGGTAGTGGGGCGGTGTCGGACCCAGGGCCCACCGCCGCGCCAGTGAACGCGGAGAGCGCAGCCGGGCCGCCGGCTCGCCGAGCCACGGCGCTGCCCCCTGACGCCACGCCCATCACCGGACCTGCCGCCCGGCTCGTCAGCAACATGAACGACAGCCGGTCCATTCCCACCGCCACCTCGTTTCGTGAACTCCCCGTCTCGCTGCTGGAGGCCCGCCGCCGTGAGCTCAACAGTGCCCTCCGCGCCGCCGGCCGCAGCGAGAAGGTGTCCTTCACCCATCTGATCGGGTACGCCCTCGCCCGCGCCGCCGAGCGGCTGCCGGTCATGACCGCCGCCTACCTGGAGGTGGACGGCGCTCCGTACCGGGTCAAGAGCGGGGCCGTGAACCTGGGCATCGCGGTGGACGTGGAGCGCAAGGACGGCAGCCGCGGCCTGGTGGTGCCGGTGATCCGCGATGCCCAGGCCAAGAGCTTCGCCGAGTTTCATGCCACCTACGAGTCGCTGGTGGAGAAGGCGCGCGGCAACAAGCTGCTGCCGGATGCCTTCGCGGGCGCCACTATGACGCTGACCAACCCGGGCGGCATCGGAACGGTCGCCTCGGTGCCGCGCCTGATGGCGGGCCAGGGGTGCATCATCGCCGTCGGCGCCATCACCTATCCCGCCGCCTTCGCCGATCTCTCCGACGACCGGCTCCGGGAACTCGGCATCGCCAAGGTCATGACGGCCACCAGCACCTACGACCATCGGGTGATCCAGGGTGCGGAGTCCGGCGAGTTCCTCCGGACGCTGGACAACTTCCTCCAGGGTGACGACCGCTTCTATGAAGACGCTTTCGCCAGCCTGGGGCTCACCGCCCTGGCGGCGCCCGCGGTGTCGGAGGGCGTGGCGCCGCGGGGCGTCCGCCCCGCCACCAGCCCCGTCCGGGAGGGCCAGGCCGACCTGTATCACGTGGCCGCGGCGATGGCGCTGGTCAAGGCGCATCGCACCCACGGCCACCTGGCCGCCCGGCTCGATCCCCTCGGCAGCGAGCCGGTCGGCGATCCGGCGCTGGACCCCGCCCCACTCGGCCTGACGCCCGAGGTGATGGTGGCCATCCCCAAGTCGGTGCTGCGGATCTCGACTCCCGGCGATTCCCTCGCCGAGGCCCTGCCCCGTCTGCAGGAGGCCTACTGCGGCACCATGGCCTACGAACTGGAGCATATCTCCAATCACAGCGAGCGGGTCTGGTTGCGCCAGATGATCGAGACCGGCGAGCACCGCAAGCCGCTCGTCGGCCGAAGACGAGCAGCGGCTCTACCAGCGGCTGATCGAGGTGGAGGCCTTCGAGCGCTTCCTGCACAAGGCCTACCTGGGCCAGAAGCGGTTCTCGATCGAGGGCGTGGACATGCTGGTGCCGATGCTGGACATGCTCATCGAGCTGGCCAGCCAGCAGGGAGCTCGGGAGGTGGTCATCGGTATGGCGCACCGTGGCCGGCTCAATGTGCTGGCCCACACCGTGGGCCGGCCGTACGAGAGCATCTTCGCCGAGTTCGAGGGCGGCCGGCATGCCGAGGGCGGCCCGGTCACAGAGGAGGACGGCACCGGCGACGTCAAGTACCACCACGGCGCCGAGGGGGCCTACCGAACCCGGGCCGACAAGGTCGTGACGGTGACCCTCTCGCCCAACCCCAGCCACCTGGAGTTCGTCGGTCCGGTGGTGGACGGCCGCGCCCGGGCCGAGCAGACCACCCGCAAGGGCCGCGAGCCGCACCAGGATCCCAGCACGGCGGTGCCGGTGATCATCCACGGCGATGCAGCGTTCATCGGCCAGGGCGTCGTGAGCGAGACGCTGAACCTCGGCGCCCTCAAGGGATACCGTACCGGCGGCACCATTCACATCATCACCAACAATCAGGTCGGCTTCACCACCGACATGATCGACAGCCGGTCCACCCGCCACGCCAGCGACCTGGCCAAGGGCTTCGACATCCCGATCATCCACGTCAACGCCGATGACGCCGAGGCCTGCCTCGCCGCGGTCCGGCTGTCGCTGATGTACCGGGAGAAGTTCCACGAGGACGTGCTGATCGACCTGGTGGGCTACCGCCGCCACGGGCACAACGAGGGAGACGAGCCGGCGTACACCCAGCCGCGGATGTACGAGCGCATCCGGAGCCTCCCCACCGTGCGGGAGCAGTACGCCGAGTTGCTGGCCCGCCGGGGCGTGCTCACCGCCGAGGCCAGCGAACAGGCCTATGCGGCGGGCTACCAGCGCCTGGTGGACCTCCAGCAGGCCTTCAAGGCCGGCCTGGGCACCCCGCGCCCGGCCGACGCCGAACGGCGGGTCTCAGACCGGTCCTCGGGGATCGAGCCGGAGACGGCTGTACCGGAGGAGCTGCTCCGGTCGCTCAACGAACAGCTGCTGTCGCTGCCGGAGGGATTCACGGCCAACCAGAAGCTGATGAAGCAGCTGGAGCGGCGTCGGTCGGTTTTCGGCCCCGAGGGCGGGATCGAATGGGCCCACGCCGAGGCCCTCGCGCTGGCCTCGCTGCTGGTGGAAGGCGTCCCGATCCGGCTGACCGGGCAGGACACCGAGCGCGGCACGTTCAGCCAGCGGCACCTGGTGCTGCACGACAGCGCGACCGGCGCCAAGTACGCCCCGATCGGCAACCTGGCCGGCGCCCAGGCCACAGTCGAGCTGCACAACAGCCCGCTCTCCGAGCTGGCCACCCTGGGCTTCGAGTACGGTTACAGCGCCGCAGCACCGGAGACCCTGGTGCTCTGGGAGGCCCAGTTCGGCGACTTCGTCAACGGCGCCCAGATCATCGTGGACCAGTTCATCGTGTCGGGACTCTCCAAGTGGGGACTCACCACCCGCCTGACACTGCTGCTGCCGCACGGCTACGAAGGCCAGGGCCCGGAGCACTCCAGCGCCAGGCTGGAGCGCTTCCTCCAGCTCTGCGCCGAGGGAAACATCCGCGTTGTCAATCCGACCACCCCGGCGCAGTACTTCCACCTGCTGCGCCGCCAGGCCAAGCGGAGCCGCCAGCGGCCACTGGTCATCATGACACCCAAGAGCCTGCTGCGCCTGCCGCAGGCCACCAGTCGCCTGACGGACCTCCACGCTGGCCGGTTCCTGGCAGTGCTGGACGATGCGATCGCTGCCGAGCACCGCGACCAGGTGCGGCGCATGGTGCTCTGTTCCGGCAAGGTGTTCTATGAACTGCAGGGTGGCCTCGCGGGGGCGGATCGCTCCCGCATCGCGGTGGTCCGACTGGAGCAGCTGTACAGCTTCCCGGAAGAGGAACTGGTGGCGCTGTTCGGGAGCTACCCCGCGCTCACCGAGGTCGTGTGGGCACAGGAGGAGCCCCGCAACATGGGCGCCTGGAGTTTCGTGGAAGCCAGGCTGCGGGCCCTCCTGCCGGCAGGGGCAAGCCTGCGCTACTCGGGCCGCCCGGAGCGAGCCAGCCCCGCCGAGGGGTACCCTGCTGCCCACGTGGCAGAGCAGAAGCGTATCGTCGAGGAAGCGCTGGGATAGCCGGGCGCGATAGGGCCGGGAAAAGAACGGAGGGTGAGATCGTTCGATCTCACCCTCGCATCTTTTCGGCGCCGGCAGTTTCTGCAGCCTACTGGTGGCCGTTCCCCAGATGCGGCACGAATGTCGGCCGATTGGACGGCAGGAAGTTCCGCTCCGAGGTCTGGCGGATCATGTCCTTGACCCAGTCGGAGAGGTGCTCGCCATAGTGAAGCAGGAACACGCCTCTGGACCGCTTCTGGGCGATGAAGGCGATGAACGGAGTATCGGCCTTGGCGGAGTTGCACGGCTGGCAGGCGATGACCAAGTTGTCCGGCCGGTCGTAGGCCGTCTGGCCTTTCCGGGGGTACACATGGTCGAGGGTGGTGCGGTCTTCCGGGATCTCGCCACCGCAGTAGGCGCAGATCGAGCCGTACTGGTCGAGGAGCCACTGCCGATGGGCATCCATCGACCGGCGACCCAGGTTGCGTGAACGGGTAGGCGGGGAAGACGTGGGACGACGATTTGTTCGCGACAAAACTTGTTCCTTCAGGTACAGGGTCGAGCGACAGGGATCAGGGGAACCCTCCGCAGTTGATGATACGTATCAAATCTAGACACTCGCCCCTCGCCTGACTAGGGGGCGGCCGACCGGTCACCCTGCCGGGGTCGGCACTCTGCCTTCGTAGCAAGGAACGGGCTCGGAGGTTCCCACCTCAGCTCCTGGGCCTGAATTCCCCGGCCAGACGGGCCCCGCTCCATGCCAGCAGGAACGCGAATCCTGCCGCGAGCCCCGGAATGATCCACCCGGGCACCCCAACCAGGGTGCCCAGTCGGGCGAGCAGCCGGCGCAGCGACCCATCCCGGTCGGCGGCCAGGATCATCCCCAGCCAGGCGAGGCCGGCGGCGGCCCCGACCAGGACCGCGGGCAGGTCGCGCAGCAACAATCCAGATACCAGGGCGAGCACCACCACGGCCCACCAACCCGCCAGCCAGGTGCCGGCTGCAAAGAGCCCCGCCGCCGTGAGCACCAGGACGGTGCGCCTCATCGCGTGGGCTCCAGCCGCAGGGTGGACCGGACCACCGCGAGATCCTCCGGCCGGCGCGGAAAGCGGAGCGTGTCCAGCGCACCGTCACGCCAGCTGGCCAGCCGGTCCAGGTAACGGCTGCTCGCGGGGTTGCCCGACTGCCCGCCGGGGTAGGTCCCCCACCCGCGCACCTCGGGCCCGAGCTCGACAACCATACGCCAGCTGGCCCCAAAGACATCGCCTTCACTCAGGGGGCTGATGGTCCCCAGCCCGCCCTGCACCGGGACGTCGAAGGCGGAGAACGCCGGAATCCGTAGCAGGTGATAGATGTCCATGCTCCGCACCCGGCTCCAGCGCCACCCGCCGCCGTCGGGGGGACCGTGCTCGCGCTGCATCCGTCCATCGGCTACCAGGAGCGCCACGGCCAGCAGGTCGTCGCGGGTTTCCCGGACCTCCGGGGTGCGCCGGTCATCCCACCATGCATTGGTGGAGTCCGCCAGCAGCGCCCACACGAGCACCAGGCGGGGCTGCCGGTGGGTGGACGCCAGCTCATCCCAGAGACGATTCTGCAGCTCGCTCACGGCAGCCTCGAACAGCACCGCCCGGTCGTTGTCCACCGTGTAGCGTCCATCCCATTCCGTGAGGCGCGCTGCGGCGCGCTGCAGGGAATCGTGGGCCGGGAACTTCCTGGCCGCGGCGAGAAACGCCGGCACCAGCCGCTCCGCGGCCGAGCTGGTCGGATCGGTCTGGAAGCGCCGCATCTCGTCCACCGTCACCTGGCTGTCCGCCCGGAGCAGCGCATTGATCCTGAGCGCCCGCCAGGGGGAGTACCAGTTGGCCCCGAGGTAACGCGGCACGACCTTCGGATCCACCGGCTGCTGGTTGGCCGAAGCGAGGTAGCCCTGCGGCGGGTTCACCGCCTGGGGCCACTCCGCCAGGGGCCAGTCACTCTGCCAGTCGGTGGCGGAGGTGTCGCCCCGAAGCAGGAGATCGCCCCGGTCTCCCGGGCGGATCGGAAACCGGCCGGTGGAGCGGATGCCGATCGAGCCGGAGCGGTCGGCCACGGCCATGTTCTGCGGGGGTGCGAGCCAGGCTTTCATCACCGCCAGCCACTCCGACACCGTGCGGGCGCCCGATGCCCGCGCCAGCGCCTCCACTCCGCTCGGGGCCTCCAGCATGGTCCAGCGCAGCGACTGCCAGCCGCCCTCCGGCGTCCGGGACAGCGGCCCCCGGTGCGAGTATCGCACGGTGTCGGTCCGGAGCAGTTCGCCCCGCGGACCCAGATAGCGCTCTTCCCTGATGCCGAGAGATCGCCAGGCGCCATCCACGCGGTAGCGGGTCGGCGCGGCGGAATCGTCCACCGTTTCGAGGTAGCGGTCCTGCAGGTCCGCCTCGACGTTGGTGAAACTCCACGCGACATCGCGGTTGAAGCCCAGCACGATGCCGGGCGCCCCCGGAATCGTCACGCCGTAGACGTCGAGCGAGTCCCGCACCACGAGATGCGCCTCATACCAGATCGCCGGCAGGGAAAGCTCCAGATGGGGATCGCCGGCCAGCAGCGCGTGGCCGGTGGCAGAGCGAGCCGGCGACACGACCCAGTTATTGGAGCCCAGGGCATCGGAGGGGCTCGTTCTCGAGTGTGCAGGAGGGAGGTCGGTGCCGGCCAGCGGCACGGACCCATCCGTCGGGGCCGGAATGCGCGGGTGCACCTCCCTCGGCGCCAGCAGGCCGCTGGGCTGGATCGGTTCCTGGATCGGGCTGACACGGGGGTACAGCGCGTCTGCAGCGGCGGTGCCGACCGCTCTGCCGGCGGCGGCCTTGCGTGCTTCGAGATCGCTCTGGGTGAGGGTGTACCCCATCCGGTTGAGCAGGTGGAAGCTGTTGATGGGCGCCCAGCGCGCGGGCCGGCGGCCCAGCAGCTGATACTCGATGGGGATACCCCCGCCACCGACCTCCGCAATCCGCGCGTTGACGCCGGCGGCGTAGCCCTCGATCAGCCGCCAGGTCCGTGATGACGGTTCTGCCTCCGTCAGCCGAGCCTCCGCGGCTGCCGGCATGCCAAGCCTGCGCGTCTCCCGGTCCAGCGGCAGTGCCCGAGCACCGAGCAATTCGGTGAGCGTGCCTGCGCCCGCGCGGGCCTGCACCTCCATCTGGAACAGGCGGTCCCGCGCCACGACGTACCCCAGCGCCCGCGCCGCGTCGGGTTCATTCGCGGCGAAGATGTGTGGCACGCCCCGCTCGTCGTAGCGGACCTCGACCGCCTCCCCGAGCCCCGGAATCCTCGCTACACTCGCCCCCGGGAGCTCGGCATCCCGCGCGACACTCCAGATCCCTCGCCTGGGTTCCAGCAGCGGACCGAGTCGTGGCAAACCGGCCGGCGCCATGACGCTGAGCCCACCCAGCACCACGAGCACCAGGAGCGCCGCGGCCGCGCCCCCGGCGGGCCGGCTCACGGGTGGTAGCGACCCTTGAGCAGGCGGCCCCACTTCCAGTTGATCGGATGCACCTTGGCGACCGGCCCGTCGGCGTCCAGCACGGGATGGCCTTCGTTGACCCAGCGGAACAGACCGCCCTCGAGGTTCGAGACCCGGGTGAAGCCTTCCTCCATGAGGGCCGGCGCAAACCCGGCGCCGAGCACACCCGGGCCGTCGTAGATCACAATCGGTGTCTCCCGGCTGACCACCCGGAGCTGGCTGATGTCCGGCTCGGTGGGATCCAGCTGCACCGCCCCGTCGATGTGGCTCAAAGTGAACTGCTCATCGGGGCGGGCGTCGACCAGCAGGGGCGGCGGCCGGTTGGGGTCGGCGAGCCAGCGGACCAGCTCGGCGGGGGACACCTGGCGTGCGCCGGAGAACTTGGCGCGCACCGCCTGCCGGAGCAGCAGCCCACCCAGCGGGCTACCGTCCCAGAGCAGGCCGGCCAGGATCGCGGCGAGAACGCCGAAGAAGAAGTAGGTGCGGCCGGTGAAGCGGCGTTTGGGCTTGCTGGCAGCGGGCATGGATGCTCGGCGGCAGAATTCGGGAACGGCGGCCTGACGCTGGATGCAGGCTCCAAGCTACGCACCCCCCGCGCCTTGTGCGAGCTTGCGGTCCGGGCCGGGCAAGCATGCGGCCCCGCCAGCGCACCGGTGCGCCAGCGGGGCCGGGGGCAGCGGCGGCGTATGGCCTAGCGGCCCCGGCCGCCACCGCCCCGGCCGCTGCGATCATCCAGCTTCCGGGTCTTGGCCAGCACCGCAGCCTGCTTGGCCGCGATCCGGATCATCCGCTCGGGGCTTTCGGCCTTCGGAATCTGGCGCGGCGCGCCGGCGGTGAATACGACTTTGCCCTCCTGGGTCTCCGGCGTGAGCGGGCGACCGGTGGTCAGCTCAAAGCAGCCGAGCACGTTTTCACCGGCTCCCTGGGCCGCCTTGACCCTCTCCGCCAGGGCCTCGCGGCTGGGCAGGCCTTCCATGGTGGCCGGCGGGGTGCCGAAGGGCGTAATCGGCTGCACCAGGATGGCTACCTTGGCGCCGCTCAGGGAGCCGGCCACCTTCACTTCCTTGCCACCAACGTCTTGGGCCCAGCGGGTGGCTTCCCGCTCCGCGGGTGAGGGGGGCGCGGTGTGGCCGGTCGCCTGGGACTTCGGCGAACTGGCCTGCTTGCGCAGCTCCTGGTTCCGCTTGATGGCCTTCAGGTATTCGGGTTCGTCGGACACGGTCGTCTCTCCACAGGCAACAGTCATGACTCCGGGAGAGCCAAGATAGTCGGACGGCGAGAGAGCGGAAAGGCGCGCCGCCCGGCCCATGGCCTGCTATGGGCGCGGCTGGACCGGCTGCTCCCCGGGCGCCGGGGGCGGCCATACCTCACAATGCATCCCCCGCTCGCTGTAGACCACGCAGAAGGCGCCCCGCACCTCCCAGCGGTCCCGCCAGGCGGACATCACGGCGCGATCTCCCGGGCTGAACCGGTTCACCGGGATTTCCGAATCGGTGGAGCGGACATGGCTGTGCACCGTGCCGCTCCACTGCGGCGGCCCGCAGGCGGCGAGCGACTCATCGGCGCTGGCGGTAAGCGAATCGGTGGCCGCCACCGCCACCGGCTGCACCAGCGTGACCCGGACCGTGTCCAGGGCCACCGTGGCCTGGAGACAGGCCACCTGCTCCCGGCGCTGGGCGGCACTGCGCTGCCACAGCGCGTGGAGACTGTCGCCGACTGCCGGTCCCAGCGCCCAGTGCGGCTGCGCCGGGACCTGGGCGCTGAGCGGCGCCGCCGCCAGCAGGAGGGGCCACAACGTGCGCATCAGGTACCCATCCTGGTGACCATCGCCCACAGGCCGTAGAACAGCACCAGCGTGTCTGCCCAACCTACGACCGACCAGCGGAGGAAGAGCCGGCGGATCTGCGCCGGGTCCGTGGCCCGCTCCAGCCGGAGCTGGTCCGGCAGAAGCACCGCCAGCCAGACCAGGGTCCCCAGACCAAGCGCCGCGATACCGTGCACCACCCATGGAGTGTCGATCCACGGCAGCCCCGATCGCACCACCATCTGGATTCCAGTGAAGGTCAGCAGGATGCCGCCGCCCACCGTGAAGATCAGGTCGGTCCAGAGAATGCCTCGGGCCACGGGCCGGAAGCTGAAGCTGCCGCTGCGCCACAGCCGGTAGAGATAGATCGACCAGACACCGGTCACCGTGACGTTGCCCACGAGCAGCACCGCCCCGACCACGTGCAGCACCTTGAAGACCTCGTAGTCAGCCATTGCGGTGCTCGAATGGCCCGGGCACCGTCCCCAGGGTGTGACGTACCTGGTCCAGGCGCTTGTTCACCGAGAGCCGGCCCGGCAGGAGCAGCCGGAACTCCTCGAGCCGCTCGCCAGCCAACCGGGAATCCAGGTGGTCCAGGGTGTCCTGCATCTGTCGTTCGATCTTCAGCGCGAGGTGGCGGCGCCGCTCCCGCCGGCTGGACGGCCTGGCTTCACTGTCCGGTGGAGCGATCGGTTCCTTCCACGGCTCACCGACCCACACGAATGCCTCCGGCAGCTGCTCGCCACGGTAGGCATACCTGAATGCCACCGGCACGAGCCGCACGCCGGGCGCCGCCAGCGCCAGCTCCGCCGCTCCCCGCTCAGTGCCCCGGACCGGTTCCCCCGCCGGCCGGCGCCGGCCCTGCGGGAACACCCACAGACTGCCGCGGTCGCGCTGCAGGCAGCCCGCCGCGGTGGCCAGATCAGCGTAGGCCGCCGGCGCGGAGTCCCGGTGCATCGGCAGCGCACCCACCCACTTGAACACCCAGTAGCGGTCGAGGTGAGTCGCTTCCATCAGGATGTTGAAGTGGAGACCCAGATCACGGGAGAGGAGCACCGCGAGGAAGCCATCCCACCAGTTGGTGTGGTTGGCCACGAACAGTATCCGCCGGTCCGGCCCGGCTTCGAGAGCGACGCCGCCCAGGTGGACCGCTGCGAAGTGGCTCGCGGTCAGCCGGCGGGTGTAGCGGGCAAACGCCGCGGCGGCAAGGGGATGCGGCGGAGCGGCGACTCGGGGATCAGGCACTGCGGGCCGCCCCCGCCTCCTCTGGCTCTGTACCGCGCCACGACCGCCGAAAACGCTCACGCATCACCGCCCGTCCAAGAATGACGAGTTTGCGGGTGAACGGGACGTAGGCCCGGCCCCGGAAAACATCGTAGCCACGCGCCTCGATCTGGTCGAGGATGCCGGCGTAGGTGCGCTGCAGTAGGCGGACCGTCAGCCGTGACCCGTCGTCGGGAAAGAGCGGTACCACGGCGTCCGCTGCGTCAAAGTAGTGCCGGGCGCGACATACCTGGAAGGCGAGGAACTCCCGCAGCGCCGGCGTGAGGCAGCGAGCCTCGAGATCGGCGCGGGAGAGACCCCATGCGTCCAGTTCATCCGCGGGGAGGTAGAGCCGGCCGCTGTCGAGGTCCTCGCCGACGTCCCGCAGGACATTGGTCAGCTGCATCGCCACGCCAAGCCCCACGCCGAGGTCATCAAACTCGGCGGAACGTGCGCCCAGCACCGGTCCAAGCATCAGCCCGACCCCGCCGGCCACCTGACGACAGTAGGTGTGCAGCGTAGCGAAGTCGGCCATCTCGACCGGGCCGAGATCAGTCGCCACGCCGTCCAGCAGGTCCAGCAGCGGGGCCAGCGGCACCTGGTGCCGGTGCATGGTATCCCACAGCGCCAGCCAGCGCGGCTCGCCGGGCCGCTCGCCGGCATGCATGCGCCGCACCGCCTCCGCGAGCAGCCGGAGATCCTGCCGCACCCGGCCGACGGGGCGGGTGCCACGCTCATCCACGAGGTTGTCGGCGTGGCGGCAGTAGTCGTACAGGGCGAACACCGCCTGTTTCTTTGCCGGCGGCAGAAAGCGGCTGGCAAAGTAGAAGCTCTTGGCCCACTCTGCCGTCACCGCCTCCGCCTGGCGGTAGCTCGCCTCAAGCGCGGCGGTCATCGGGCCGGAATCTCCCCGGCAATGCGCTCGGCGACGCAGTCGGCCGAGATGAGGACCATCGGCACACCGCAGCCGGGATGGGTACTCTGCCCCACGAAGAAGAGATTCCTGTACCGGGGGTGCCGGTTGTGGGGCCGGAAGTAGCCGATCTGCGACAGCCCGTGCGCCAGCCCGAAGGCTTCACCGCGCAGGTTGCCGTAGCGGCCGGTGAAGTCGGCTGGGGTGACCAGCTTCCGGGTCACGATGTGCTGCCGGAGGTCCGTCAGCCCGAACGCCTCCATGCGCTCCAGAGTGTGCTGCTCCACCCGCGGGCCCTCCACGCTCCAGTCGATGGGCCGGGCGGGATCCTGGCTCGGTGCCAGCACCAGCACGAAGAGGTTCTCGCAGCCGGGCGGGGCCTGGGTCGGATCGGTGCGAGTCGTTGCGACCACATAGAACGGCGAGTCCGCCGGCATCCGCTTCTGGTCGAACAGCTCGTGACACACCTCACGCAGGTCGCGGGAAACCACCAGATTGTGATGCAACAGCTGGGGGTAGGTGCGATTGACCCCCAGGTACAGCAGGACCACCGAGCAGCTGAAATCCAGATTCTCTACCCCCGGGTATGGCTCCCCCAGCAGCGCATCGTAGGTGTACGGCAGGTCAGCGTTGGCCACCACGACGTCGGCGATGAGTCGCTGGCCAGCGGCGGTGCGGAGGCCGGTGATGCGGCCCGCCGCCTTCTCCAGTGCCACCACCGGAGTGTCGTACCGGTACTCGACGCCGAGTTCCCGGCCCAGCCGTTCCAGGGCGCGGGCCAGCTGGTGCATCCCGCCCATGGGATAGTGGATCCCGCCCGCCATCTCCGCGTGGGCCAGCAGGCTGTAGATCCCCAGCGAGTCGAACGGCGACAGGCCCAGGTAGAGGGACTGGAAGGTCAACGCGTGCTGCAGGCGCTCGTCGCGGAAATAGCGCCGCACCAGCGCCTGCAGGTCGCTCAGCGCCCGGACGCCGAAGCGGAACCCCTGCCCGGCCACCCGCAGCATCGTCTGGGGCCGGTGCATGTTGCGGCTGATGAACTCGAGGCCCCGCTGGTACAGGTCTCCGGTATCCGCGATGAACTGCAGCGCCCGGCTGCGACACCCCGGCTCGATCCGCTCCAGGTTGTCGAGCAGCCGGTTGAGCGTGCTGCTCATCTCCAGGGTCGCACCGTCGGCGAAGTGCAACCGGTAGTACGGATCGCACTGCACCAGGGTCAGGTAGTCCTCCAGCCGCCGGCCCACATCACGGAACAGCTTCTCCCAGCACTCCGTCATCAGCACCATCGAGGGGCCGGTGTCAAAGGTGAAGCCCTCCGACTGCCAGACCCCGGCCCGACCACCCGGGACATCGTGCTTTTCCACCACCGTGACCCGATACCCCGCGTGCGCCAGCCGGACGGCCGCCGCTAGCCCGCCCAGTCCGGCCCCGACCACGAGCGCGCTGGTGCGGTCACCGGCGGCCACGCTGCCGGGGGCGGCCGGCTCGAAGCCAGATCGGGGCGGTGTGAGTACCGTACTCATCGGCGCTCCACCGGCGCCGGGGCACGCTGAGTCCCGGGCTCGGGAATGACCTCCAGCCCGACCTTGAGTCCCGCCCGCCGGAGCCGGGAGCCGTTGTCCTCAGCCCCCTGGCCACCCATCACAACCATTGTGCCGGGGGGAAGCAGGCGCCGAAGCCGGCGCAGTTCGCTGAGCCGGCTCGAAACGTTCTCGGGGTCGGCCCCGGAGAGCGCCACGACGCCGGGTACCAGCGTCCACGCGGCGTCCGCCAGATCATTCAGCGGCAGATCCGCGCCGAGGTAGCGCACCCGCCACCCCTGCGACTGGAGTTCAATGAGGGTCACCAGGAATCCCCACTCGTGGCGCTCCCCGGGCAGGCACGAGGCCAGCAGCACGGGGCCCTGCGGAGGTGCCGAGGCCAGCTCCTGCTTGAGCTGCTGGACTACCACCTCGCTGGCGAGGTGCTCCGCCGCGACCGTCAGCTTGCCGAGGGCCCACAGGTCGCCGACCACCACGCCGAACGGCAGGATGATCTCCCGCCCGAACCGGGGGCCGCGGTGACGGTGGCGCTGCTCCGCCAGCAACCGCTCGAGGCCATCGCGGTCCAGCCGCTTGAGCGCCTCCACCAGCTGCGATAGCGGCGTGCCTTCGGTCGCCTTGCCCTCGGCGCGCGCCAGCACCGACTCGCGCGGCTCGCGGACCAGGTCTCCAATGCGCTCGCCGGCGGCGCACAGGCGGGCAAAGGCGCGCAACAGCGCCACCTGTTCGCTGGAGTAGGTGCGGTAGCGATTGGCCTGCCGCGAGGGACGGACGACTTCATGGCGGCGTTCCCAGGCGCGCAGGCGCGCCGCGGCAAGGCCAGTGAGCTGAGCGACTTCGTGGATCGCGTAGGTGCGGTTCGTGGCGATGCCAGTCATGGGATTCGGGGACCGGGTGAGGATGGCCCCGGGTTTGTCTAAGGTTGTCAGTAATAACACTGAACAAGCATAACACCCCCTCACACCCCCACGCCACCACCCGTTACTTTTGGCCGTCCTCACCGGAGCCTGCGTCCTGACTTCTGCCGCCACCGCTTCCCGCCCGGCCGGCCCCTCGCTCTCCCCCGAAGCCGCCTGGCGCACCATCAACAGCCTTCGGGTGCTGGCGATGGATGCGGTCGAACTGGCGCAGTCGGGTCACCCCGGCACCCCCATGGCCCTCGCGCCGGCGGCGTGGGTACTGTGGGACCGCTTTCACCGATTCGACCCGGCCGCGCCGGACTGGGCCGATCGTGATCGTTTTGTGCTGTCCTGCGGTCACGCCTCGATGCTCCTGTACGGTCTGCTCCACCTCTCCGGCTTCCCGCTCTCCCTCGACGATCTCAAACGTTTCCGCCAATGGGGCTCGAAGACCGCCGGCCACCCGGAGCGCGGCCATGCCCCCGGGGTGGAGACCACCACCGGCCCACTGGGCCAGGGCGTGGGGAACGCGGTGGGGATGGCGATTGCGGAGCGGTTTCTGGCCGACCGCTTCAACCGGCCCGGATTCGAGGTGGTCGACCACCGGACCTGGGCGCTGGTCAGCGACGGAGACCTGATGGAAGGGGTGGCCAGCGAGGCTGCCTCGATCGCGGGACACCTGGGTCTCAGCAAACTGACCCTGGTCTACGACGACAACCACATCACGATTGACGGCGACACGGCGCTCACGTTCACCGAGGATGTGGGCCTGCGCTTCGAGGCGTATGGCTGGAGCGTGGAGCGCGTGGCGAACGGGAATGACCTCGAGGCCATCGCCAAGGCCCTCGATGCCGCCAGCGCCGAGATGCAGCGGCCCACCCTCGTGATTCTCCGCACGATCATCGCGGATCCCGCTCCCACCAAGCGCAACACCGCGGCGGCCCACGGTGCACCCCTCGGCAAGGACGAGGTCGCCCGCACCCGCGAGGTGCTGGACTGGCCGGCCGAGCCATTCCACGTGGCCGCCGAGGCGGCCGAGTGGCGCAAGCACTGCCTGGCCCGGGGGGCCGACGCTCGCACGCGCTGGACGACCCTGTTCGCCGGCTACCGAAAGCAGTTCCCGGACCTCGCCTCGGAGTTCGACGCATGGCAGGCCGGCACGCTGCCGGCCGGCTGGGATGCCGACCTGCCCGCGTTTTCACCCACCGATGGCCAGCTGGCAACCCGCCAGGCTTCGTCCAGGGTGCTCAACATCCTCGCCGCCAGATTGCCTAACATGGTAGGCGGCTCGGCCGACCTGGCCGAGAGTACCGGCGCGGACATCAAGGGCGGCGGCAGTTTTTCGGCGGCGAGCGTCGGGCGAAACTTCCACTGGGGTGTGCGGGAGCACGGGATGGCGGCCTGCCTCAACGGCATGGCTGCCCACGGTGGGGTGCGGCCGTTCGGCAGTACCTTTCTGATCTTCACCGACTATTGCAAGCCGTCCATCCGGCTCTCGGCGCTCATGGGGCTCCCGGTGATCTACATCGGTACCCACGATTCCGTGGGTCTGGGAGAGGACGGCCCGACCCATCAGCCGATCGAGCAGCTCGCCATGCTCCGTGCGACACCGAACGTCACCGTGCTGCGCCCCGCCGATGCCAATGAGACGGTCGAGTCCTGGAAGATGGCCATCCGGCGGACCGACGGGCCGGTCGTGATGGCGCTCTCGCGCCAGAAGCTGCCGATCCTGGATCGCAGCCGGCTGGCCCCCGCCAGCGGGGCCGCACGGGGCGGCTACGTGCTCCTGGATGCGCCTGCTGGTGGTCCGGAGGCCATCGTCATCGCCACAGGCGCGGAGGTGCACGTGGCACTGACGGCGGTGCTGGCGCTGCAGCAGGAGGGGGTGCAGGTGCGACTGGTGTCCCTGCCCTCCTGGGAAGTCTTCCAGGCGCAGCCGGCCGCGTACCGGGACGCGGTGCTCCCGCCAGCGGTCCGGGCCCGTGTTTCTCTCGAGGCCGCCAGTACCTTCGGCTGGCAGCGCTGGGTGGGCGACGGGGGCGTGGCGCTCGGCATCGATCACTTCGGCGCGTCGGCGCCCGCCGACCGGCTGTTCCAGGAGTTCGGGATCACCGCAGCGGCGGTGATCGCGGCGGTACGCCAAACGCTTGGACGGCACGCATAGACATGGCCAAGAATCCACTGATCCGCCTTGGCGAACTCGGCCAGAGCCCCTGGTATGACTTCATCACCCGGGACCTGGTGACCTCGGGCGAGCTGGCGCGCCTGATCGCGGAGGATGGCCTCCGCGGGATGACCACCAACCCGACGATCTTCGAGAAGGCCATCGCGAGCAGCACACTGTACGACGAGGATATCCGCCGTCTCGCGGCCGACGGCCTGCGACCGGCCGAGATCTTCGAGGCCCTGGCGGTGGAGGATGTTGCCGCCGCCTGCGACCTGTTCCTGCCGGTCCACGAGCAGAGCGGCGGGCTGGATGGGCTGGTCTCGATGGAGGTCTCGCCCACGCTGGCGCGAGACACCGCGGGCACTATCGCGGAGGCGGAGCGGCTCTGGGCCCGCATCGCGCGGCCCAACGTGATGATCAAGATCCCGGGCACCCGGGAGGGCCTGCCGGCCATCACCCGCTGCCTGACCGACGGGTTGAACGTCAACGTTACGCTGCTGTTCTCGGTCGAGCGCTACCGGGAGGTGGTGGCGGCCTTCTTCGCCGGACTGGAACAGCGCGCGGCCAGCGGGCAGTCGCTCAAGGGCATCGCCTCCGTGGCCTCGTTCTTCGTCTCCCGCCTGGACGGGAAGATCGACCCGCCGCTGGCGGCCTGGGCCGCGGCCACCCCATCGGCGCCGCCCGCCGCCAGCCTCCGGGCCCGGGCGGCCATCGCCAATGCGGCCGCCGCCTACACCGCCTTCGAGGAGCTGTTCGCGACGCCCGGCTGGCAGGCTCTCGCGGCCAAAGGAGCCATGGTGCAGCGGCCGCTGTGGGCTTCGACCAGCACCAAGGACCCCGCACTGCCTGACACCCATTACGTCGAGGCGCTGATCGCGCCCCATACGGTGAACACCCTGCCGCCGGCGACCTTCGCCGCCTACCGCGACCACGGCAAGCCCGCGCTTCGGATGAAGGAGGCGATGGCCCAGGCCGGGCCGCTGCTCGCGGTGCTCGGCGAAGCCGGCATCGACCTCGCGGCGGTGACCCGCATCCTGGAAACCGAAGGGGTGGCCTCGTTCGCGGCCTCCTTCGAGTCGCTGCTGACCGTCATCGAGCGCAAGGCGGCGGCCCTGGTCGGCTGACCCACCGGGCAGGCGCCCGCCTGCCCCGCACCCGCGGCGGCCCGATCGGGCGGCCGGTAGCGTACCGTCTTCAACCCCCGGCTCCACATGCTCGCCTATCTGCGGCGCTTCACCCTGACCCACTGGATCTTCATCGGCATGGGCGCGGGGATCCTGGTGGGGTGGCTCCTGCCCGGATTCGCCGCGGAACTCAAGCCGCTCTCGACGATCTTCCTCCGGATGATCAAGTCCATCGTGGTACCGATCATCTTCGGTACCCTGGTGGTGGGCATCGCCGGCCACGGCGACGATCTCAAGCGGATCGGCCGGCTGGCCGGAAAGTCGCTCCTGTACTTCTGGTTCATGACCTTCATCGCGCTGGCCATCGGGCTCACCGCCGGCAACCTCAGCCGGCCCGGCGTGGGCGTCATCCTGCCGCCGCCGGACCCGAACACTGCCATTCCGCAGGCGGCGCCGACGACCTTCGCCGGCTTCATGAACCACATCGTCCCCCAGAGCTTCTTCGAGGCGGCGGCGAACAACGAGGTCCTGCAGGTGGTCTTCTGGGCCACGCTGTTCGGCATCGCCCTCACCCAGGTGACGGGGAGGCCGAAGGAGATGATGCTGGGCCTGACCGAGGGGATCGCCGAGGTGACGTTCAAGCTGGTGACGATCATCATGAAATACGCACCCATCGGCATCGGCGCGGCCATGGCGGTGACGGTGAGTCACAGCGGGATCGAGGTGGTGCTCAACCTCGCCAAGCTGGTCCTGACGCTGTACGTCGCCCTGATCTTCTTCGCCCTGGTGGCGCTGCTCCCGATGGCGCTGCTACGCGCGGATTCCCCTCCGCGGCTTCCTCCGGGCGGTGAAGGACCCGGCGGTGATCGCCTTCACCACCACCAGCTCCGACGCCGCGCTCCCGCTGGCGATGGAGCGGATGATCGAGTTCGGCGTGCCGCGCCGGATCGTGGCCTTCGTGATGCCGACGGGCTACTCGTTCAACCTCGACGGCTCCACCCTCTACCTGGGCGTGGCCTCGCTGTTCGTGGCCCAGGCCGCCGGCGTGGACATGTCGCTGGGCCAGCAGCTGTTCATGATGCTCACCCTGCTGATCACCTCGAAGGGCATCGCCGCGGTGCCGCGCGCCTCGCTGGTGGTGCTCTCCGGGGTGCTGACCTCGTTCGGCCTGCCGCTCGAGGGCGTGGCCGTGATTCTCGGCGTGGACGAGCTCATGGACATGGCGCGGACCATGGTGAACCTGGTCGGCAACTGCCTGGCGACGGCCGTGATGGCCCGCTGGGAGGGCGAGTGGGGCAATGAGGAACCGGCGGTCGGATGATCGGTGCAACCTTTGAGGCGCTTCGGCCGTCCTTTACCACGACATTCACTTCAGGAACTGACCATCCATGTGGCTCAGTCTCGCGAGCCGTCGCACTGCTCACCCCGGCCGTCCCGCCGGTGTCGGCCCCGCTCAGCAACATCCGCTATGAAGTGACCTTCACCCGTGAGACGGCGGCCGCACGGAGCCTCGGCGTCGCCATGCGGTTCATCGTGTGCCGGCCCCGGCGAGGTGCTGCTGTCGCTGCCCAGCTGGACCCCGGGCGCGTACGAAATCACCAACTTCGCCCGCTGGGTCTCGGCCTTCGAGGCCGAGGGCGGCGGCAAGACGCTCACCTGGGACAAGCTCGACTACGACACCTGGCGGGTGCGGCCCACGGCGGCGCGGGGAGGTGGAGATCCGGTTCGACTTCCACGCCGACTCCCTGGACAACGCCATGGCCTGGAGCCGCGACGAGTTCGCCTTCTTCAACGGCACCAACGTCTTCCTGTATCCCGAGGGCGCCAGCCTCGCCTTCCCGGCCAGCGTGACCATCAAGACCGAGAGCGACTGGCGCGTGGCCACCGGCATGCAGGCCGGCAAGGCGCCCGGCACCTACCAGGAGAGCAACTATCACGACCTGGTGGACATGCCGTTCTTCGTCGGGCGGTTCGACTACGACAGCGCGCTGGTGGACGGCGTCCAGGCCCGCCTGGCCACCTACCCCGCCGGAGTGCTGCAGGGCCGGAACCGCAGCGCCTTCTGGGACGACTACCGCAAGCTGTTCGCACCCCAGGCGGCGGTCTTCGGCGAGATGCCGTTCAAGCACTACACCACCCTGATCGTCTTCGACTCCGCCTTCGGCGGCGGCTCGGCCCTGGAGCACCAGAACAGCCACGTGGGCATCTACACGACCGCGGGCATCGGGCAGAGCTGGATCGCGTCGATCACCGCCCACGAGATGATCCACGCCTGGAACGTGAAGCGGCTGCGCCCGGCGGAGATGTTCCCCTACCGGTACGACGTGGCCGCAGCCCACGACCTGGCTCTGGGTCAGCGAAGGGATCACCGACTACTACGCCGACCTGGTCCTGCTCCGGGCAGGCATCGTCGATTCGGCCGGACTTCCTGGAAACGACCGTCAACAAGATCCGGTCCGTCGAGCAGCTGCCGCCGGTGGCGCTGGAGGATGCCTCGCTGTCCACCTGGATCCACCCGACCGATGGCACCGGGTACGTCTACTACGACAAGGGCTCGCTGGCGGGGTTCCTGCTGGACATCATGATCCGCGACGGCAGCGACAACGCCCGCTCGCTGGACGACGTGATGCGGGAGATGTACCGCACCACCTACAAGGCGGGCCGCGGCTTCACCGGCCGGGACTGGTGGGCGGTGGTCAGCCGGGCGGCGGGCGGCAAGAACTTCAGCCCGTTCGAACGCTGCTGCGTCGATGGGCGCGAGCCGTTTCCGTTTGACAGCGTCCTGCCGCTGGCGGGCCTGCGGCTTGGGACCGACAGCATGAAGGTCCCGCGCCTGGGGATCAACGCCAACCAGGACTCGAGCGGGGTTCGCATCGTTGCGGTGCAGCCGGGAAGCGCCGCCGCGGAGGCGGGCCTGCAGCCCGGCGATATCCTGCTGGAACTTGGCGGCATCTCCACCTCAGCACCCGATGTCTTCGACCAGTTCCGGGCCCGCTACGGCGACCGTGAAGGGAGCGACCTGCCGTTCAAGGTCCGGCGCGGCGATCGAGAGCTGGTCCTGACCGGTCAGGTCCGCTTCGCGGTGATCAGCCAGCAGCGGCTGGAACTCGACCCCGAGGCCGGTCCCAAGGCGATGCGGGTCCGGCACGGCCTCTTCAGCGGCACCACCAGGTAGCACTCGTCGCAGACGGACCGGGCGGGACGCGGCGAAGGCCGGTCCCGCCCGGTTTCGTTTTCACTCCGGCTGAATACCTTCAAGACCATGAGCCGCACCGGCGAAATCATCGACCAGCTCGCCCGGATCCAGGACGGAGATCCCTGGTACGGGGACTCGATCGCGCGAGTCCTCGAGGGGCTCACCCACGAGGAGGCTGCCGCGCACCCGATCGGCGGCGCCCATTCCATCTGGGAGCTGGTGCTGCACCTGAGAAGCTGGATCGACGAGGTCGCCCGACGGCTCGACACGGGGGTGGCGCAGGAGCCCCCGGCGGGGGACTGGCCCGAGGTGCCAGCGCCCACTGCCGCGCACTGGCGCGCAACCCAAGCCGCGCTGGCTCAGGCGCACGCGGATCTGCGGGAACGGCTCCGCGGCCTGCCAGAGGGCCAGCTCGATAAGATCGTCGGCGATGTGCGGAACCCGGCGCTCGGAACCGGCGTGACCTACCTGGTCATGCTGCATGGGCTGCTGCAACACGACACCTACCACCTCGGCCAGATTGGGCTACTGCGCAAGGCGCTGCGCCAGCGCTAGCGCAGCCTCCAGCTCGAGCGGCCGGGCCTCGGGGAGCAGGCCCAGGCCCCACGCCGCGCGGCCGAGCAGCTCCTCCTGCAACATCCCGCTGTTGCGTAACTCCCGGATACCGGTGTCCCCGTCCGCCTTGCTGAGCTTGGCGCCCGAGGGCTTGTACAGCAGGGGGTGATGCAGGAAGGCCGGCGGGTGGTCGCGTCCCAGCATCCGCGCCAGTCGCAGCTGCCGGCCGGTGGACTCGAGCAGGTCCTCGCCCCGAACGACCAGGTCTATCCCCTGTTGGTGGTCATCCGCTACCACGCAGAACTGATAGGTCCAGTTGCCTAGCCGGTCACGCAGCAGGAGATCGCCGCACTGACGGGCCGGCTCCTGAAGGCAGTTGCCCAGGCGGAGATCGGTGAACTCCTCCGTACCCGGCTCGATCCTGACCCGAAGCCCACGCCCCGGGCCGGGCTCCAGGCCGCGGTCCCGGCAGCGCCCGCTGTAGACCCGCGTCGGCGACCCATCGACCGGCGCGGCGTCGGTCTTTCGGGTACAGTCGCACGCATACACCTCATGCCCCCGCGCCCGCAGGGTATCGACCGCCCCGGCATACGCCGCGCCACAGTCACTCTGCCGGTACGGCGAGGCTCCCGCCCGGAAACTCGGAATGGACGGCAGGTCAGGGACGAGACCGAGCCACTCCAGGTCCTGCAGCAGCGCCGCCTCGAATTCCGCCCGGCACCGCTGACGGTCATGGTCCTCGATCCGCAGGACCACCTCGGCACGACGGGCGCGGGCCACCCCCCAGACCGCGATCGCGTTGGCGACGTGGCCCAGATGCAGGTAGCCGGTGGGAGCGGGAGCGAAACGCGTGCGCATGGTGTCGGGCGCGCGGAGCGCGCCGGCCTCAAATATCACCCATTCACGTCTCCGTGGGCCGGGCGGCAGCCGGGGCTGCTATCCTTAAGGGTGTGGGTCGCGAAGACGGCCAGTGCATCCTGGCGGTGAGGCGTATCGGTTGAGCCGGGGCGTGGAGGCGGCTGTCGCGCGACCCATTCTCCCGAGTTCCCCGCTTGGCGTCGGGAACCAATTGCACCCCGGACGGATTGAGGCAGGTATGCAGCCACCAGTTCCACGAGTCACTCCGTCCTCGGAGGTGGCCGCACCAGCCTCCTTCGAGACCGAGGCGCTGCCCTGGCTGGCGGCGGTGCGCCAGTATGCCCTGCGGCTCAGCGGCTCAGCCGCCGATGCCGATGACCTGGTTCAGACCACCTTCCTGAACGCCTGGAAGAGCTGGCATACCTTCAAGCCCGGAAGCGATGCCCGCCGCTGGCTTTTCGCCATCTGCCGCAACGCCTTCCTGCGCAGCCGGCAGCTCGCCGCACGAGTCGTAACCCTGGAGGACCCCGCATTGGAATCACTGGCCGCCGCCACCGAAGTCACGGGAGACGCCGGCGCCGCCGCGCTTCGCCGGCTGGACCAGCTCGACCTCCCGCAGGCGATCACCGACGCCATGGGCACGCTGAATCCCCAGTTCCGGGAGGCGGTGCTGCTGGTGGATGTGGAGGGGCGCGACTACGAGGATGCGGCGGTGGAGGCGGGAGTACCGGTTGGCACCATCCGGTCCCGCCTGTACCGGGGCCGCCGACTGTTGCAGGAACAGCTGCTCGGCCACGCGACTGACCTGGGACTGCGGACTGCCAAGGAGCCAGCATGAGCACCCATCACGACCACGCCCACCCGACCGACTGCACCGAGGCGCTCCAGCAGCTGTACGCCTGCCTGGACGGCTGCCTGGACCCGGAACGGCGGCGTGCCATCGAGGCCCACGTGGCCAAGTGCCACTGCTGCCTCCAGGCCTTTCAGTTTGAGGCCAGAATGCTCGCTGCCATCAAGGCACCCTGCGCCGAGGATGCGGTGGTAGCTGAGCTCCGCCAGAAGGTCCTTGCGGCACTCCGGGATCAGGGGTTCGAACCGGGACGCGTCTCTGGCCCAGCTTAGTTTCTTCAAGGCATTGTAATACAATAGCTTACTGGGTCCCGAGCCAGCAGTGGAGATCAGCGACCAGGTCCATTGGACTGGTCGCTTTTCATTGAAGCTTGACATACCACTGGGGGGTATATACCATACCCCTCCCCTGTATAGGAGTCGTGTATGACGCTGGATCAGATCTTCGTGCTCGTGGCCGGCATCTTCGCCATCGCGGCGGTGAACTGGTGGTTCTTCGCGCGCAGCCGGCCGGCGCAATCGGCGAGCGGGGGGAAGGGAATGCAGGAGCTGACTGTGATCGTCGATGGCGGCTATTCGCCGGCCGCGCTGCTGGCACGGGAGGGCACTCCGCTGCGGCTCACTTTTGACCGGAAGGACGCCTCCAGTTGCAGTGAGGAGGTGGTGCTGCCTGACTTTGGCATCCGCCGATTCCTCCCCACCGGCACCCGGACCACCATCGAGCTGCCGGCGCCCGCAGCGGGGAAGTATGAGTTCACCTGCGGCATGGGGATGCTGCGTGGCACCCTGACCGTCGAACCGTCCCGGGAGGACTGACTCATGTCCACCGACACCGAGACTCCGCGCCCAGCCCAGACCCGCGCGGTGACCATCAACGTCGAAGGCATGACCTGCGCCTCCTGCTCGGGGCGGGTGCAGCGGGCTTTGGAGGAGGCGGGCGGCGTCACGGCAGCATCCGTGAACCTCATGCTCAAGAACGCCACGGTGCAGTACGATCCGGTGGCCACCTCCCCGGCCCAGCTCGCCGAGCTCATCCAGGACAGTGGATACGGCGCCACGCTGCCACCTGCGGAACAGACCGCCTTCGAGGAGCAGGAGGCCAGGGACGCGGCACAGGCGGCGGAATTCGCCGAACTCCGCAACAAGGCGATCGTGAGCGGCCTCGCGGGCATCATCGCCATGGTGTTCTCGATGCCCCTCATGGCGCCGGTCGGGGCGGCGCATGGGCATACCGAGGTGGCGGACCCCTTCATGCGCTGGGCAATGGAGACCCTTACGCCCGCGCTCGTATCGGCGGCGCCCTGGCTCTACGCCTTGCCGCGGGCGGTCACGGCCTGGGGCCTGATGGGGCTGACGACGGCGATCATGGGCTGGGCGGGACGCCACTTCTATGCCCGGGCCTGGGCAGCGTTTCGGCATCATGCCGCAGACATGAACACGCTGATTGCCGTCGGCACCGGCGCAGCGTTCCTGTACTCGGTCCTGGCCACGGCGTTCCCGGGGTATTTCCTCGCCCGCGGCGTGGCCCCGGACGTCTACTACGAGGCGGTGATCATCATCATCGCCTTGATCCTGACCGGGAATGCATTCGAGGCCCGCGCCAAGCGGAACACCGCCCAGGCGCTCAGGGCCCTCGTGGCGCTGCGGCCGAAACAGGCGCGGGTGATCCGGGACGGCCGGGAGCTGGACCTGCCGATCGAGTCGGTGCGCCCTGGAGACGTGATCCAGGTCCGTCCCGGCGAGCGGGTGCCGGTAGATGGCGAGATCCTCTCGGGGACGAGCGCCGTGGATGAGTCCATGATCACGGGCGAATCGCTGCCCGTCGCCAAGGGTCCCGGCGACCGCGTCATCGGCGGGACCATCAACGCCACCGGGGGGTTCCGCTACCGGGCCACCACCCTCGGAGCCGACAGTGTGCTCGCGAGGATCGTCCAGCTGATGCGCGACGCTCAGGGCTCACGGGCCCCCATCCAGCGCCTGGCCGACCGGATCAGCGCGATCTTCGTCCCGGTGGTGATCAGCATTGCGATCGCCACCTTCGTCGCCTGGTATCTCGCCGCCGACTCGGCTCCGGGGGTACGGGCCTTCGCCGCCAGCGTGGCGGTGCTGATCATCGCCTGTCCCTGCGCCATGGGACTGGCGGTACCGACGGCGGTGATGGTGGCGACTGGCAAGGGCGCGTCGCTCGGCGTGCTGATCAAGGGGGGGGAGGCGCTGCAGCGCGCCGCCGATCTCGACACGGTGGTTCTGGACAAGACCGGCACCCTGACCGAGGGCCGCCCGACCGTCACCGACGTGATGCTCTCCGGACCAGCCCGTCCCGGCGGCGCCTGACGCCGAGTCCCTGCTCCGGCTGGTCGGCGCACTGGAGACCGCCAGCGAGCACCCCCTCGCGGGTGCCATCGTGGCCGCCGCGCGCGCGCGCGCTGGGCGAACTTCCCCCGGTCGAGCAATTCCAGTCGGTGAGCGGCAAGGGCGCGGCCGGGATCGTCCAGGGGGCCCTGGTAGCAGCGGGCAACGCGGCGCTGCTGGCCGACTACGGACTCGATGCAGCGGCCCTCGCCGACGCAGCCGACCGGCTGGCCCGGCAGGGTAAGACGCCGGTCTACGTCGCCGTTAACGGCGGAGTGGCCGGCCTGATCGCCGTGGCCGACCCGCTCAAGTCCACCAGCCGTGAGGCGGTGACCGCGCTGCGGCGCCTCGGCCTCGAGGTGGTGATGCTCACCGGCGACAATCAGCGCACGGCGGACGCGGTGGCGGCGGCGGCCGGCATCCCGCGGGTGGTGTCGGGCGTCCTGCCGGAAGGGAAGGTGGCGGAGATCGCCCGGCTGCAGGCCCAGGGCCGGGTGGTGGCGATGGTGGGAGACGGCATCAACGACGCCCCGGCACTGGCCCGGGCGGACGTGGGCATCGCCATCGGTACCGGCACCGACGTGGCCGCCGAGGCGGGCGACGTGGTCCTCATGCGCGGCGAACTCGGGAGCGTGGTCCAGGCGATCGCCCTGTCCCGTCGCACCATGCGCACCATGCGGCAGAACCTGTTCTGGGCGTTCATCTACAACGTCGTGGGGATCCCCATCGCGGCCGGGGTGCTCTATCCCGTCACCGGTCTACTGCTGAGCCCGGTCCTCGCCAGCGGGGCGATGGCGTTCAGCTCGGTGAGCGTGGTGGCCAACAGCCTCAGGCTGCGCCGGGCCCGGCTGGGCCCCGCCCACGCCTGACACAACCTCCGGAGGAGTATCGCTCATGGCACCCCAGTCCGAACCACTCACCGAGCCAGCGGGCAGTCACACGCCCTGCGCCTGCGGCACCGAAGGCCGCCGCGCGGCAGGGGTGGATCCCGATATCAAGGAGCGCAACCAGAAGCGGCTGCGGCGGATCGAAGGCCAGGTGCGCGGCCTGCACCGGATGGTGGAGGAGGATCGCTACTGCGCCGACATCCTGGTGCAGCTGGCCTCAGTGCAGGAGGCGCTCAGGGCGGTGGGGCGGGAGCTGATGCGCAACCACCTGAAACACTGCGCCACCGTGGCCATGCGGGCCGGGGGCGGCGAGGCCGAGGCGATGACCGACGAGATCATCGACCTCATGTACAAGCACCTGCGTTAGGCCGGGCTCCGGCGCGCGATCACCGATTCCACGCCCACGCCGGCCTTGAGGGTCTGGGCCACGACGCAGAAGCGCTCGGTCAGGTCCAGCAGCTTGGCCAGCTGGGCCTCGGGCGCGTCGCTCTCCACCACGAAGCTGAGCCGCACCGTGGTGAGGCCGACGGGGGTTTCCCGGCTCACGCCGAGGGTGCCCCGGACGTCCCAGTCGCCCTCGGCCCGCACTGTCCCGCCCAGGATCGGGATCGCCATCGAGGTGGCCACCGCCTGCAGGGTCACGCCCGCGCAGGCGACCAGCGCCTCCAACAGCAGGTCCGACGAGCAGATCAGCGCGCCATCGCCGCCGGTGGCGGCATGCAGCCCCACCTTGCTTCCCTTGGCGCGGATGATGGTGCACGCCACCTCGCCGGGGGAGAGCCGAGCCTCCGCCGAGGAAGTGACCCGCGCGGCAGCTGGATTGTCGCGGTAACGCTGCTGGAGCGGAGCCTGGACCGCGCGAAGTTTGTCGCTGGTAGCCATAGTGTTCTGCTGGCAGAAGGTAGGGGATGCTGCAGCCTGAGGCGAAAAACGGCAAGGGCTCCCGTACTGGGAGCCCTTGCCCGAGAGGCGCCGACCGGAGTCGAACCGGTGATGGAGGTTTTGCAGACCTCTGCCTTACCACTTGGCTACGGCGCCGGGGGACAGGAACCTAGGCCGCCGCAAGAGGTTGCGCAACTCGAACCGAACGGTCCGGCGGCAGAAACAGACCCCACTGGCGCCCACTCCTGAATGCCCCAGAATTATCCGTCGGGGAACCGTTCTCCCTGCCAGAACGTTCAGGAGTCGCCATGCTCTCTCTCGCGCTGGCCAGCTGGGTCGTGCGCCTGGTGCTGGCCTATTTCCTCATCGGCGTCGTGTTCGCCGCCCCGTTCGCCTGGCGCTGGGTGCAACGACTCGATCCGGTCGCGGCCCACGGGACGGTCGGTTTCCGGCTGCTCATCCTGCCGGGCGCGGTGTTGCTGTGGCCGCACCTCGCTCACCGCCTGCTGCGGAGCGATGGCGAGCCGCCGGGGGCCGACAATCCGTTCCTCGGACGGCCGCGGTGATCCGCCGGCTGCGGGACTGGCACCGACGGCTGGTGACGCTGCTCGTCCTGACGTTGCCGATCGGCTACGCCACGATCGTGGCCCGCCGACCACCGGACCGGGAAGGCGCCGCGCCCATTCTTCCCGACCTCGGCGGCCGGGTTCCGGAGGGCCTGGGCTTTCCGCTGCTGGCTGAGCCCGGCATCGGGGCGTTCCTCCTGGCCACTCCAGGCGCCGCGCCGGATGCTCTGCTGATCGTCCCCGATGGGGACCCGGCCATTCCCGACCTGCTGGCGTACTGGTCTCCCACGGCGGGGGATGGACGCGAGCTCCCGGCCGACGCCACGCTGATCGGTGCCCTGCGGGGACGACGGCAGGTGCTGCCCCTGCCCGAGCCAGGCATGCTGCAGGGTGGCTACATCATTCTCTACAGCCTGGTGCGCGACGAGATCCTCGCGGCAGTGCGCCTGCCGGGGTCGGCATGAGCGCGGCCTACAAGTCGGTCAACTGGAACCGGCAGAAATTCATCTATGACGGTCTGCTGGCCGCAGGCCTGGCGCTGTATCTCGCCGTGTTCGCCGGTGTCAGCTTCTACACCCGGCCGGAGGCCACGCTCGAGACAGTCCTGATCCGGGGGCTGGGCACCGCCGGCCTCCTGCTGCTGCACTTCATCCTGCTCATCGGCCCGCTGGCCCGGGTGGACGAGCGTTTCACCCCGCTGCTCTACAACCGCCGCCATCTGGGCGTCGTGATGTGCCTGCTGGGGCTGGGACACGGGCTGTTTGCGCTCATCCAGTTCCACTCCCTGGGAGACGTGAACCCGCTGGTGAGCCTGCTCACCGCCACGTCCGACGTGACCAGCATGCGCCGCTTCCCCTTCGAGCTGCTGGGCGCCGGCGCGCTGCTGATCCTGCTCCTCATGGCGGCGACCAGTCATGACTTCTGGCTCGCCAACCTGACGGGCCCGCGGTGGAAGCGGCTGCACATGCTGGTCTACCCGGCGTATGCACTGCTGGTGCTGCACGTGGCGCTGGGCACGCTGCAGGCGGAGTCGAGCCGGGTGCCGCCCCTTCTCCTGGGCGCAGGCCTCGTGACAGTGCTCGGGCTGCACGCCGCCGCCGGGTGGCGGGAGCGCGCCCGCGATCGCATGGAACTGACGGGCCAGGATCGGCCCTTCGTGGATGTGTGCGGCGTGAACGACATCCGCGAGGGCCGCGCCAGGATGGCGGTGGTGGGGGGTGAGCGAATCGCCGTGTTCCGCTACGACGGCAAGGTCTCCTGCGTCTCCAGCGTCTGCCAGCACCAGAACGGACCCCTCGCCGAGGGACGCATCGTGGACGGGTGTATCACCTGCCCGTGGCACGGCTACCAGTACCGCCCCGACAGCGGCACCTCGCCGCCGCCATTCACCGAGCGGATCCCGACGTTCCACGTGCAGGTCCGGGAGGGTCGCGTGCTGGTGGATCCGCGGCCCAACGCCCCGGGCACCCGGGTGGAGCCGGCCCTGATCGCTGCGCCCGCCCCGGCCGGCGATGCCGAGCCGTTCTTCGTCGGTTATCACCCGAAGATACCAGAACGCTACACGCAGGTTGTCAGGCGGGCCGTGGCAGCAGCCTTCGGCCTGGTGGTGCTGGTGGCGGCCACCCTGGCGGGTACCCAGGATCCGGTGGGGCGGGGCGTCTTCGAGTACGGCACCCTGCGGGAATTCCGCGGCACCATCGTGGAGCGGCCCTATCCCATGCTGCTGGTGCCGCGCCCCGGGATCACCGATCGCGATGCCGCCTACTCCCGCTACCTGCTGGTGGCCCAGGGGAAGCTGGGCGCGCAGACGCTGGTGCGGGGCCATGATGGGCACCATGTGCGAACCCGCGGCACGATCATCAACCGCGACGGCACCGCGATGCTGGAGATCTTCTCCGCTGACTTCGTCACCACCGACGCCCCGACGGCCGGCGGTGTCGCGGCGCCGATTTCACTCGGCCGCAAGACCCTCACCGGCGAGATCCTCGACAGCAAGTGCTGGCTCGGAGTGATGAAGCCGGCGGAGGGCGCCGTGCACCGCGGCTGTGCCACCCGCTGCCTGAGCGGCGGCATCCCGCCGCTGCTCATCGTCCACGATCCCGCCATCCCGTCCGGGCAGCTGCTGCTGCTCGGCCCGACGGGCGAACCCGCTCACAAGCGCTTCCTGCATCATGTGGGTGCGCCGGTGACCCTCACCGGCGAGGTGCTGCTGCAGGGGAAGCTGGTGGTGATGCTGGTGGATCAGGTGGCTGACGGCGGAAACAGCCCGGGCGGCGGGCACGCTCACTGAACGGTACCCGTTCCGCCGGATGTCAGGGAGCAACGACCGTGACGCTGTCCACGTAGTAGTTGGTGTCGCCGAAGCAGTTGGTGGGCACGCCGCGGTGCTCGCTGTAGTGCAGCCGTACCTCCAGGCCGACCAGCGTGTCGAGCTGCCGGGCGATCCGCGTTTCCCGCACCGAGAAGTACCAGATATTCGGCGCGACGTTCGCCACCACCGACTGCCACAGCTCGCCCTCATACGTCTTGCAGATCCAGCCCCGCTGCGAAAACTTCTGCAGCAGCCCGCTGCGGTTGCCGTTGGAGTAATCCCAGTGCAGCGCCAGCCAGGTGTACAGCGCCACGACGGCCAGCATCCCCACCGGTACAATCACCAGCCAGCGCTTCCAGCGCCGCGGGCGGGAAGGTGGCAGTGGATCCGGGGTGTCCGGGGTGGTCATGGGGGTTCCCGCAGAGAGGGGTGAGTCGGCCGGGCCGACTAGATGCCGCCACGCGGCTGGGTGTTGAAGACCAGGCCGGAGGCGATGACGAACACCCAGCCCGCCCTTTCCCGGTCGTTCTTGAATCGATACGCCAGATCGAGACGGGTCGGATTGGCGTCGGCCGCACGCGAGGCCGACAGCCGGATCCCGAGCCCGACGTTGGTACCGGTGCGGCGTTCCTGGGTGTCGTACCAGGCCCCGCCATGGTCCACGAATCCCGCCAGTCCCAGGTCCAGCGCCTTGAACACATCCTCGCCGAAGTTGAAGCGATACTCGGCGGTAGTGAAGTAGGTGCGGTTGCCGGTGAAGGCGTGAATCGGAAAGCCACGCGGCCCGGAGGAGAAGCCGAGATCGAACTCGGTGGCGGGCTGCGGGTTCTTGAGCCAGCCGATGTCGGCGTGGCCGATGATCAGGTGGCGGCGGGCGGGTGTCAGTACCGCCGTGGCCCCGAAGGTGACCGAGCCGGAGTCGAGCCCCGACGCGGTGTACAGTCCGTTGGCGAGGGCATCGATCCAGGCAAAGCCGCGCCGCTTGCCGATCTGGGTGCCCACCCGAAGCTGTGCCAGGGCACCGACTCCGCCGGTGTCATAGCCGAAGGCGTTGGGCGCGGCGAGCAGGGCGATCCGGGCCAGATCGCTCACGTCCACGTCCTCGTCCCGGCCAAAACGGGCGAACCCGCGGGTGACCACGAAGTTGGCCCGCCGCCATTCGAGGAATGGGCCGACGGCGGCGGTCAGGTTGTTCACCGGGACCTTGGCGGGCCACACGGTGTAGTCGTCCCGGCGAACCTGCGCGGTCAGGCCCACCCGCAGGTAGCCGCGTCTGCTCCGGTGAAATGCATAGGCGGCCTCCACCCGCCCCATCGCGAAGCGACGCCGCAGGGAATCGCTCGGCGTGCTGGAGCCGTCGCGGAACTGGATCACCCGCTCGTTGCGCACATCGAAGACGGTATAGATGCCGGCCTTGTCCGAGAGCGCAAAGAATGGCCGCTCGATGGCCACCTGTCCCCGCACGCCGTCGGAACGGTCCTCGTACCGAAGCCCGAGCGACACGCTCCGCGCCAGCAGCCGGGGCTGCAGGAACTGGAAGTTGACCAGCGAGCGGTCCGGAGTCTTGCGGTAGCGGGTGGCAAACCGGGTGCCGGTGCCGAGCAGGTTGCGCTCGATCAGCGCAATCTGGTAATCGGTCTGGTTGCCGGCGCTGCGAAAGCGGAGGTCGGCCTGGGTGGACCAGCCGTCCTGGGTGATCACCTTGAGGGTGAACCCGGTGTCGGTGGTCACGGTGTCGAGCCGGAGCTTCCGGAACAGCCCCAGGCGCCGCAGGTTCCGCGCGGTCTCCTCGACATCGGCGGAGTCGTACGGCTGTCCCGGCTGAATGAGGATCTCCCGGCTCACCACCGACGGGATGGTGGTGATGTGCAAGCCGTTGACCAGACGGGGGAGAAAGCTCTTCGCCTCAGTGGTGTCGAAGATGTCCGAACGGTGGATTTCGATGTAGCGGATGATCGGCCGGCCGAGCGAGTCGGTTTCCGGATAGCCGAACCGGGGCCCGAACGCCGAGTCCCGGGCCGGAGGTGGATACCCCATGACCGGCGGCATGGCGGAGTCGCGCGGCGCCGGGGGAATGCTGTCCTGCCCGTAGGCTGCGGCAGGCAGGGCAAGAGCAAAAAACAGGACCAGCGCGCGAGGCGACAGAACCAGTCTCCGTGACTTGTGAGCGCGAATCATAAACCCCCACCTCAGAGGGGCCTAGGGCCGCCGCCGGGCCTGCCGGGTCCTGCGACCCGACCGGCAACGGCAATCCCCAGACGGAGACCGCGGAGTGCACTGCCGCGGGAGCAACTGGCGGTGGTGGCGGCCATCCCGTAGGTTGCGCCACCGCCTCCGCTACCGCGCCCCGGCCCATTCCCGAAGTTCATGCGCATCACTTACGTCTTCGACGTCCCGCTCCCCGACACCGGCGCCGACACCGAGCAGGTGGTCAACACCGTCTCCGCGCTGGCGCGGCGCGGCCACGCGCTGACCCTGCTGGCTCCCGGGACAGCCGACGGCCCCGGCGACGCAGCCAAGCTGCGCCAGTACTACCACGTCTCGGGCGAGTTCACCGTGCACCACCTGCGGCTCCGCTATCGCGGGCTGCGTCTCTTCGAGAAATGGTCCCACGCGCTTCGGGCCGGCCGTCACCGGGCGCTCCAGGACGCGGACGTGGTCTACACCCGGAACCTGCCCGCCGCCGGCGTTCTGCTGCGTGCCGGGCACCGGGTGATCTACGAGCACTTCCGCCCGTGGGGCGACCAGGTGCCTCCGCTGCAGCCGTACCTCCGCTGGGTGCTCCGCCACCCCGGCCTGCTGGGAGCGATCTTCCATTCCGACTTCGCCAGGGCCAGCTACCGGCGGCTGGGCGTGCCGCCGGAGCGGCTGTTCGTCGCCCACAACGGCTGGGACCCGGCCCGGATGGAGCCGCGGCTCTCGCGCGAGGCCGCTCGCTCCCGGCTCGGCCTCGCGCCGGAACGCTTCACGGTGGCCTACAGCGGCCGGATGAACCTGCGGAAGGGAATCGACCTGCTGCTCGCCGCCGCGCGGGCCGCGCCGGAGATCGGCTTCGTGCTGATCGGCTCCGAGGGCGAGGGCCCGGTCGAGCGGGAAGCGGCCGCGCTGCCCAATGTGCGAGTGGTCCCCTGGCTCCGGTCCGGCGACCTGGCGCCCTGGCTCTACGCCGCCGACATCCTGATGATTCCGCCGAGCCTCGCGCCGCTGGAGCGGCACGGCAACACCGTACTCCCGCTCAAGCTCTTTCTCTACCTGGGGGCCGGCCGGGCGCTGATCGCGCCGCGGGCGCCTGACACCGCGGAACTGCTCACTGATGACGGCAACGCGGTGCTGGTGCCGCCCGGGGACGTGTCCGCGCTGGTGGCGGCGCTCCGGGCCCTGGCCGCCGACCCCGCGCGTACGGCGCGGCTGGCCGCGGGCGCGAGTGCCACGGCCGCGGACCTCACCTGGGACGCCCGCGCCGGCCACATCGGGGACTTCCTGGAGCGACGTCTGGCCGCTCCACCTGCCCCGCCCCCCCACCCAGACCCCTGGTCGGCCCGCCGCTGGATGGGGGAGACCCTCCGCTGGATCCTGCGCATCAGGTAGGCCTGGAACCTGCTAAAACCGTGGTCCTGCATTGCCGGAGCGCGCCGTACCGACTCGGGTGGCTGGCCACGTCAAGTCATGTATGTCATTGAAAAACAGTGACTTACCATAAACACCCGTCCGTGTCGGACGGACCTCATTGCCGTGAGACCGTAATGAAAGCACACGCTGCCCTGGACATACTGACACACCCCCGTCGCCCGGAGCTGGAAACGGTCCGTGCGATCCCCATCACTCCCCGCCCCGCGCCGGATGCCGAGCTGACGCTCCTTTGCCCCGGTCCGGTCTCTACCTCCCGCCGCGTCAAGCAGGCGCTGGCTGGGGTGGATGTGGCCCACCGGGACCTCGCCTTCGTGGAAGTGCTGGCGCGGGTGGTGACCCGGCTGAGCCGGGTGGCCAACGCCATCGATCACGACGTGCTGGTGATGGGCGGCGGCGCGACGGCCGCCACCGAGGCCATGCTGGCCACCTTCGTGGGCCAGGAGGAGCGGCTGCTGGTGGTCTCCAACGGCGCCTTCGGGGAGCGTATCGCCGAGATGGCGCAGTGCCTGGGCATCCACATGAGTCACCTGCGGTACGACTGGGGCGAGCCCATCGTGCTGGAGCAGATCGTGGGGATGCTGGACGGGGATCCGAAGATCAAGGCCGTCGCCATGGTGCACCACGAGACCAGTGTGGGCCGGATCAATCCGGTCAACGAGCTGGGACGCATCCTCGCCCCGCGGCACCTGCGCTATTTCGTGGACGTCGTCTCCAGCCTCGGCGCCGAGGAGTTCGACATGGTGAAGAGCCGGGCGTCGGTGGCTGTCGGCAGCGCCAACAAGTGCCTGCACGGCGTGGCCGGCGCGGCGTTCATCATCGCCCGGCGGGAGGTGTGGGAGGAGACCGAGCATGTGCGGCCCCGCTCGATGTACCTGGATCTGCGCCGCTACCGCACTTCCATCCGCGAGAACGGCCAGACGCCGTTCACGCCGCCGGTCTCGGTGATCGCGGCCCTCGAGGCCGCGCTGCACGAACTCGAAGACCAGGGTGGCCCGTCCGCCCGCCGGGCCCACTACGAGATACTCAACACCCGGCTCCGGGCGGGCCTGCTCGGCATGGGGCTCAAGCTCCGCTTTGCCGAGCCCGGCGGATCGGTGTCGCTCACGGTGGCGCAGCTGCCGCCCGGGCTCACCTTCGACAGCTTTTACCAGGACCTCCGCCAGCGCGGGTTCCTGGTCTACCGGGGCAAGGGCCCGGTGAGTCACGACTGCTTCCTGGTGGCCAACATGGGCGACATCCACGTGAGCACGATTGACCGCTTCCTCGAGACGGTCGCGGAGATCGCCGCGCTCCCCGCGTCGTAAGACGCGGGAGGGCGCGCCGGGCGCCGCAGGCGGGAGATTCCCGTCTGCGGCTTTTTCGTCCCCGCCGGCCGCGCCCCGCACCATTCCCGGCTTCCCCTCCTCCTTACTTTCCCCGTCATGGATTTCACCGCCCTCATCCTCGCGGCCGGCCTGGGCTCACGGCTCCGCCCCCTGACCGACACCACCCCCAAGTGTCTGCTGGATGTCGGCGGGAAGACGATCCTGGCCCGGCAGCTGGAGCGGGTAGCGGCCGCGGGGATCCGCCGCGCCGTGGTGGTGACCGGGTACCTCGGCGACCTGGTAGAAGCCCACCTGCGCGGCGCGCCACAGTCGCTGGCCGTGGTCACCGCACCCAACCCCGATTACGCCACCACCGGCAACTGCATGAGCGTGCTCGCGGGGCGCGCGGCGGTTGCCACCCGTGGCCTGGTGATCTGCGACGGCGACGTGGTGCTGACCGGCGATGCGCTCAGCCGACTGGTGGCCGACCCCGCCCCCTCGGCGCTGCTGCTGGACCGGGACACGCCGCTGGGCGCGGAAGAGATGAAGGTCCTGCTGGACGCCGCGGGCAGCGTCCGGCGCCTCGCCAAGGCGCTGGACCCGGCCGCCTGTGCGGGCGAGTCCATCGGGGTCCAGAAGGTGAGCGGGCCGGCGCTGCCGATCTTCTGGGCCACGCTGGAGGCCATGCGGTCCGGCGGAGACACCCAGGGCTACTACGAGGACGCCTTCCAGCGGATGATTACGGCGGGCGTTAGCTTCCGCACCGTTCCGATCGGCCACCACGAATGGACGGAGATTGATGACCTCGCCGACCTCGAGGACGCCCGGGCCCGGTTCGGCGGACGCGGCGAGTAGCCCCGTCCCGCAGCGGCAAGCCGGCGGAGGTGGAGGAGTGGGTGGACGAGACACATCCACCGGCCCATCGCCCGCCAGGTGGTCCGCCTCCTCGTGCGCACCCCGCTCACCCCCAATCACGTCACCCTGCTCGCCGGTCTCCTGTGGGCGTGGCCGCAGGGGTCGGCCGTCGCCTGGGGGTGGAGCGCCCGGGGTGGCGGCTGGGCGCCGGCCTGCTGCTGTTCGCCGGCGTGGTGCTCGACTGCTCCGACGGGCAGCTGGCCCGGCCCGGGGCATCTCCTCCACCTACGGCGCGATCCTCGACGGCGTCTCCGACTACGCCGTGGGTCTCGCCATGGGCATCGGCGGTACGTATCTACATGGTGCAGGTGCTGGGCAGCCCATGGTGGTGGCTGGTGGGTCTGGTCGGCCTCGCCAGCTCCGCGGTCCAGGCCGCACTCTTCGATCACACCAAGACCCGGTACATCGCCCGGGTCGGCGAGCGGCTACGCCGAGCGGGAGGAGGACCTCGACCAGATCGCCGCCGACCTCGCCCTGGCCCGCCGGGAGCGGCGGTTCCGCGATGCCCTGCTGCTGTGGCTCTACCTCGAGCTATTCCCGGGCCCAGCATCGGGCGCTGGCCATGCCCCGCGCCGATGATCCGGCGGCCTTCCGGGCCCGCTATGCCGGCCGGATGCGGGCGTGGACCTGGCTGGGCATCGGCACCCACTTCACCGCTGGCCTATTCGTGCCAGCGCGCTCGCCTACTGGTGGGCCCGGCCGGCGCCGTGTACTTCGTGGCCGCGGCCACGGTGTTCAATGTGGGCCTCCTCCTGTTGCTCCTGCGGAGACCGCTGGACCACCCCGGCATGAGCCGCCCGGCCCGCCTCACCGCGCCGCCCGCTGGCGACCCCTCCGCCCGCGTGGCGGGAATGACCGTCCTGCTCCGCCAGCTGCTGTCGCTGCAGGACGCCGGCGTGAGCGGCGTGACGGTGGAGCTCCCGGCGGAACAGCTGCCCACCGATCCGCGGCTCCGGATCCCGGTCCAGGCCTCGGCGGGCTCCCAGCCCGCCGACCTGTCCGCACCGCTCGGCCTGGTGTGGCATCGCGGCTTGCCGGCGCGGCTGGCCGCCGCGGGATTCACCGGCGAGATCCACCCAGGCGCCGCTCCTTCCCGGTGAATTCGTCGTGGCGGTCACCGACCGCCAGACCGCCGCCCGCGCCGAGTCGCTGCTGCTCGATCTCGCTCATCAAGCCGACCGACGGCATCATCTCCCGCGCCTTCAACCGGAAGATCTCGCTCCGCATCACCCGGGCCGTGCTCGATACCCCGCTCACGCCCAACCAGATGACGTGGATCGCAGCGGTGTTCGGCTTCCTGGCCATCGCGGTGGTGGCGTGGGGCGGGGTGGCGTGCCTGGTGCCCGGCGCGTTGCTCCTGCAGGTGCAGTCCATCCTGGACGGCTGCGACGGGGAGATCTCCCGGCTCAAGTACATCCGGTCCCGCCTGGGGGAATGGCTCGACCAGGTGCTGGATGACGTGGTGAACCTGGGTTACTTCGTGGCGGCGGGGTGGGCGGTCTGGCAGAGTGGTTCCCCCGTGGCGCTCTGGCTGACGGTCGTCGGCGGCAGCCTCCACGTGGTGTACCAGGTGGCGCTGTACACGGCGCTGGTCACCCGGGGCGGCGGCAGCGGCAGCGTGACCAGCATCCGCTGGTGGGGCCAGCAGGACGCTTCGGCCCCCGCGCCGCCGCGCGCGCCTGGAGTCGCCGTCCGGGTGAAGGAGGCGGTGGAGGTAATGGGCCGGCGGGACTTCTTCGTGTTCCTGTTCCTGCCGGCGGCCCTGGCAGGGCTCACTGAGATCGCGCTGGGGTGGTGCGCCATCATCTTCGCCGTCTCGGGGCTCACCACCGGCCTGCAGTGGCTGCTCCGGGGCGGGCCGGAGCCGGCGGTGCGCAGCAGCTGACGCGGACCGCCGCCTACATCAGGACGTGTCGCCGCCGGATCCACACCGCCCACCAGCCGCCGAGCGCGGTGAGGGCCACGTGGATGCTGCCGAGAATCGTCTCGCCCGCCCGCCAGGCGACCGCGGCGGCGATGAGGTTCCCGAGCGTGAACACCACTGCGAGCCCCAGCCACACCCTGGGCGAGATGCGCATGTGCTCTCCTGGAAGTCCGTGCCCTGAGACGTAAACGGCCGGAAGAACTTCAGCAAGGAACCGCACCGCTACCGGGAAGCGCGCAGGGCGGGATCCGCGAGGACCCCGCCCTGTTCAGTCCTCCGCCCCCGAGGCCTAGCGCCCGCTCGAGGCGACCGGTCGCGGGCCCGGCCGCCGCTGGCCTTCGAGGAGCTGCTCCGCCCTGGCGTAGTCCTCGGGGGTGTCCACATCCATCCAGCGCGTCCCCGCGATGGCCACCGGCGCAAACTGGCCCCGGGTGATGAGGCGGCGCATGCCGAGCGTGACCGAGGGCGGCTCGATGGCAGCCACCTCCGTCAGGGCGTCGAAGATCCGCGGGTCCAGCAGGAAACAGCCGGTGTCTACCGCATCGTACGGGTGGACATCCTTGCCGATGTGGCTGATCAGCCCGTCACCCACCCGGACCTTGGTGGCATCGTCCTCGTCCAGGTCTACCGGGTGGAAGTCCACCAGCAGCCGCAGGCATCCCGCCGGCACCGCGCCGAGGTCCAGCTGGCGGAGCACCGGCTGGGCGAAGAGATGATCCGCCATCTGGAGATAGAACGGCCCGGTGATCACGGGGGCTGCCGCCAGCAGCGACACGCCGTTGGGCTCGTGGAAGCGCGGATTGTAGACCGGCGTGAGCGTGAGTGAAGTCTTGATGCCGGCGAGGTGCGCCTCGATCAGGGCGGCGCTGTTACCGGTGACGATCACCGCCTCCTCGACGCCCGCGGCCTCCGCCTGCGCGAGCGCATGATCCAGCAGCGCGCGGCCGGCCACCTGCACCAGCGGCTTGGGCAACTCACCGCGCTGGGCGGAGAGCCGCGACCCGAAGCCGGCGGCGAGGATGACGGTCTGGCGAGTCGGTACCGGGTCCTGAGGCATGTCTCTCGATCTTTCCATGCGGGGGACAGCGCGTTCTGCTCCGCCGGTCTGGGGCAACAACCGGGCCGGGACCGCCGCATACGAGTCACCGGAAAGGAGCCTCGGCGCTCTCCTCTATCCTACCGACTGGCAGCGACTTGCGCCACTGAAGCGGGGTTGGCGAAATCACCCCTCCCGCCGGGACGCACCCGCGGCGGGACGCTTCGTGTCGAATCGGCACGTGTCGCCCGCCGGGCGCGGACGATTGCATCCGCTGGTGTCTCGCCGCGAGATTCCCCGGATGCTCGGACTCGCACTCTTGACCACCGTACTCTCGACGGGCGCTCCATCGCTGCCCGATTCGCTCGCCCGCAGCATCGCGATCACCCCGCAGGAATCACTGCGGGTGACCATCATGGGCCCGGAACAGGGCCCGCCGGTGGTGATCATCCCCGGACTCATCAGCCCGGCCTACGCCTTCCGCAACATCCTGCCACGGCTGGCGGACGCCGGGGTGCGGGCCGTTGTGATCGAGCCGCTGGGCGTGGGAAACTCCACCCATCCCGGCGGCGACACCGACTACTCCCATACCGCCCAGGCCGCCCGCATCGCCGCCGCCATGGACACACTCGGCATCAGCCGGGCGGTGGTCATGGGACACACAGTCGGGACCGCGATGGCACTCCGGCTGGCGGTGGCGCGCCCGGACCTGGTGGGCCGGCTGCTGCTGCTGGAGGGAGGCGCGCTGGAGAATGCCGCGGTGCCGGGCGTCAAGACGGCGCTCAAGTTCTCCTTTCTGGTGCGGATTTTCGGCGGCCGCGGCCGGGTGCGGAAGGAGATCAAGAAGGGCCTGATCGGCAACTCCGTGGATTCTACCTGGGTCACCGACGAGCTGATCGAACGCTATACCGAGGGCAACTCCGGCGACATAGGCGGCGTCCTTCGCGCCCTCAAGGGCATGCAGAAGGCGGTGGAGCCGGATTCACTTGCGCCCCAGCTGACCGGACTGCAGGCCCCGGTGCACCTGCTGCTCGGCGGCGGGGTGCGGATCAACGGCGCCGACGGCCTCTCCGCCGGCCGGATCCGGACGCTCGAGCGGCGGGTGCCGGTCTTCACGATGGACAGCATTCCCGACGTGGGGCTCCACCTCCACGAGGAGCGACCCGACCTCATCGTGGCGGAGGTCCTTCGCGAGGTCCAGCTCAACGGTCCCGAGGTGGCCCGGCCGTGACGCGGGACGTGCTCGAGCTCATCGTCAACACGATCTCACCTCGGCGGGGCCGTGCCTGGCATGGCGGGGTCACGGCCATCGGCGCGGTGCGGGGCGTGCCGGCCCGCCTGGCCCGGTGGCTTCCGGGGCCCGGGCGCCACAGCATCTGGGCGCTCACGCTGCACCTGGCCTACTGGAAGTACGCGGTCAGACGGCATCTCGAGGCGAGAGAGATTCCCCGCTTCCCGCGCAGCCCGTCGAACTGGCCGGCGGTGCCCGCACGGGCCGACGAGCCGGCCTGGCGGGCCGATCGGGCGCTGCTGGCGGAGGAGGACCGGCTGTTCGCGGCGGCGGCGCGGGCGTTCGACCCGGCGCGGCTCAACCGGCGTCCGCCTGGGGTGCGCAAGTGGACCTATGGGGAGCTGATCATCGGCGTGGCGGCGCACGACGCCTACCACACGGGGCAGATTCAGCTGCTGAAGCGGTTGGGCGGGTAAGCACGTAGGCGATCAGGCGATTGGCACCTCGCCGCCTAACCGCCCAATCGCCCAATCGCCTAGTACCTCCCCAGGTAACTCCGCGTCTCCCATTCCGTCACTTCCCGGTGGAACTGGGCGACTTCCTCCCGCTTGGCCTCGAGGAAACGCTCGGTCAGGTGCTCGCCCAGCGCCTGCTTGATCACGTCGTCCTTCTCGAACCGGTCCAGCGCTTCGTGCAGGTCGCGGGGGAGGTCGTCAATCTGGTATTTGCGCCGGTCGCGGTAGCTCATGCGGAAGATGTTACGGTTGACCGGCTCCCGACACTCGAGCTTCTGTTCCACGCCGTCCAGGCCGGCAGCGAGCTGCACTGTGAGGGAGAGGTACGGATTGGCGGAGGGATCAGGCATCCGGAGTTCGCAGCGGGTGCCGTCCTCCCGCCGCTCGGGAATCCGCACCAGCGGCGAGCGGTTCCGCATGCTCCACGCCACGTTCACCGGCGCCTCGTAGCCCGGGACCAGCCGCTTGTAGCTGTTGATCAGCGGGTTGGTGATGGCGCAGAATCCGCGCGCGTGCTGCAGCAGTCCCTCAACGTAGGACAGCGCCACCCGCGACAGCTGGTGTTCGGTCTTGGCATCGTAGAAGGCGTTGTCCTTGCCCTTGAAGAGGCTCTGGTGGGTGTGCATGCCGCTCCCCGCCTGCCCCATGATGGGCTTGGGCATGAACGAGGCCAGGAACCCCCGGCGGTGAGCCAGGCTCCGCACCACGAACCGGAAGGTGGCGATGTTGTCCGCGGTGGTGAGGGCGTCGGCGTAGCGGAAGTCCACCTCGTGCTGGCCCGGGGCCACCTCGTGGTGGGCCGCCTCCACCTCGAAGCCCATCAGCTCCAGGTCGCGCACGATGAGCCGGCGCAGCTCCTCCCCCTTGTCCACCGGCGTCAGGTCGAAGTAGCTCCCCGCGTCGTGGGTGACCGTGGTCGGATCGCCCTGGGCGTCGTACTCGAAGAGAAAGAACTCCACCTCGCAGCCGGCCATCATCTCGTAGCCCAGCTTCTTGGCCCGCTCGATCTGGCGTTTGAGCGTGAGCCGGGGACAGCCGGGGAAGGCCTGGTGATCGGGGGTGTGGATGTCGCAGAGCAGCCGGGCCACCCGGCCGCCCTCGTCGTCCATCGGCAGGACCCGGAAGGTGTCGAGGTCGGGAGCGAGGAGCATGTCGCTCTCCTCGATCCGCACGAACCCCTCGATGGACGAGCCGTCGAACATGATCTCCCCGTCCAGCGCCTTCTCGAACTGGCTCCGCGGCACCTCGACGTTCTTGTTGATGCCCAGAATGTCGGTGAACTGCAGGCGGAGAAAGTCCACCTGGAATTCATCGGCCAGCTTGAGAACGTCCGCCTTGCGGGCGCCGCTGAGGTGGCGCGGGAAGGCGGTGACGGGAGGCCGGCTGGGGGTGGTCATGGGGAGGCGGGTGGGCGGTGAGACGGGTGGGCCGTCAGGCGGTGGGCGGTTGGTCGGTTGCGCTCCCTTTCCCAGGGCCGCTTCCAGCCCCAACCGTCTAATCGCCCAACCGACTCATGGTCTAACCCAGACTTTCGAGGATCTTCAGCAGCTCGATCGCGCCGAACTCGTTGAAGCGCTGGATGATGTCCCGCTCGGTCCACTCGCGGAAGATCCAGCCGGTGGACTTGGTCCGCGAACCTTCGACAAAGTGCAACCGCCCCTGGGCCAGGGAACCCACCATGCGGGTCTCGATGAAGACGCCCCAACGGGTCTCGCTCTTGACGAGATCGCCCAGATGTCTGGTGGCGGGAGCTTCGGCTGCGGGGACCGGCGGTGGCTGCTGCGGCTGGGCCATGAGACCTCCGGGTTCCCTTGACGCTAACGGGGGTCGCGCGGCGGGACAAGCGGGTGGACCAGCCGGTCGGCGGAGGCCCCGGCAGAATACCCGACCGACGTACCGCCGGCCCCCCCGACCGCCTAGATTCCCGCCCCAATGACCAGCCCCGCCTTCTCCTGTCCGGCCTGCCACGCACCGCTCGTGGCCGAGGCGCACTTTTGCCACCGCTGTGGCCGGGCCACCAACCCCAGCAGCGGCGACCGGCCCGCCTGGATCGTGGCCTGGCTGCTGGTGGTGGTGGCCGTCGGCGGCATCCTCTTCTGGGTGCTCCGCGACCAGCCGACTCCCCAGGGTACGCCCGACATGGCCAACGCGCCGGGGGCCAGCCCGGCCGCGGGCGCGCCGCCGGACATCAGCCAGATGTCGCCCACCGAGCGGTTCCTCCGCCTGCACGACCGGGTGATGGCTGCCGCCGAGCGGGGGGACAGCACCACCGTGGCGACCTTTACCCCCATGGCGCTGACCGCCTATGGGATGCTGGAGCAGGTGGATGCCGACCTCCGCTACCACGCCGCGTCGCTCCACCTGCGCGTGGGCGATTTCCCTGCGGCCCTGGCCCTGGCCGACACCATCCTGAAGAGCGCTCCCAACCACCTGCTGGGCCTCGTCATCCGGGCCGAGGCGGCACAGGCCCGGGGCGACCAGGCGGCATTCCGGCAGAGCCGCGACCAGTTCCTCCGAGTCTACGCTGCCCAACTCGCCGCCGGCCGGCCGGAGTACACCGAGCACCAGGCGATGCTGGCGGAGATGAAGCGCCAGTTCGACCGGCGGTAGTCTCGACCCGGTGCGGCAGGCGCTCCGGCAGCGACCCGGGCCGCCGCCAGCCCTCACCCCTCGATCCCGATCCCATGCCCCGAACCATCCGCGTCGCCCACTCGCCCGACTCCGACGACGCCTTCATGTTCTACGCCCTGGCGGCCGGCAAGATCGATACCGGCGATCTCCGCTACGCGCACGAGCTGTCGGACATCGAGTCGCTCAACCGGCGGGCCTTGACCGGTGAGCTGGAGGTGACGGCGGTCTCGATCCACGCCTACGCTTACCTGTCCGACCGCTACGCCCTGCTCAACAGCGGCTCCTCGATGGGAGACCGCTACGGCCCCCGGCTGGTCGGGCGTTCCGCCGGTCCGACTGACCGACGCTCGGCCGCGCGCGGGAAGCGGATCGCCATCCCCGGCAAGCTCACCACCGCCTGCCTGGCCCTCCGGCTGTTCCAGCCGGACTACGTCGAGGTGGTGATGCCCTTCGACCGGATCGAGGATGCCGTCCTCGCCGGCGAGGTGGAACTGGGACTCCTCATCCACGAGGGTCAGCTCACCTTTCAGGATCGGGGGCTGCATCTCTGGGCCGACATGGGTGAGTGGTGGTTCGCCGAGACCGGCCTGCCGCTGCCGCTGGGCGGCAACGTGGTGCGCCGCGATCTGGGCCCGGCCATCGTCGCCCAGGTGGCGCGGGACCTCAAGGCCAGCATCGTCTACGCGCTGGAGCACCGGGAGGCGGCGCTGGCCCACGCCAGCCAGTACAACCGCGGCATCGGAGAGGAGCGCACCGACCGGTTCGTGGGGATGTACGTGAATCACTGGACCGTGGACTACGGTGACGCCGGCCGCCAGGCGGTTCGGGAGCTGCTGCGGCGGGGGCACGCGGCGCGGGTCATCCCGCACGCCGTCGAGGTGGAATTCGTGGGGTAGCCTGCCCCCGGCCATTCCACCTTTTCCCCCACCAGCCTATACTATTATGTGACCTAATCTTTGCCTTACGCCCCCTCGTCTCCGGAGCACTTGGTGCCCCTGGCCGACACGCCGATCAGCGTCCTCGTCGTTGACGACGAAGAGCCGATCCGGAACGCCCTCAAGAAGTTCCTTTCGCAACAGGGCTATGATGTCGTCACCGCCTCCTCCGGTGACGAGGCCCTGCGGGTCATGCAGCGGCAGAAGATCTCGGTACTGCTGCTGGATGTCCGGATGCCGGGCCGCAGCGGCATCGACCTGGTGCCGCAGGTCCTCGAGTTGGAGCCGTCCATCGCGGTCCTGATGCTCACCGCGGTCAACGATGCAACCACCGCCGCGCTTTGCATGCAGCGCGGCGCCATGGATTACCTCACCAAGCCCATTGATCTCTCCGACCTGGCCCGTGCCATCCTGCGCGCGATCCGGCGACGGGACAGCATGATGGAGCAGGCCAACCTGAATCAGTGGCTCAAGGAAGAGGTCGCGGTCCGCACCGCCGAACTCCGCCGGGAGCGGGCCAAGCTGGAGCGGCTCTCGGTGGCCACGCTGGAAGCGCTGGTCAATGCGCTGGAGGCCAAGGACCCGTTCATTCGCGGCCACTCGGCCCGGGTGGCCGACCTGGGCGCGATGATCGCCGCCGACCTGGGGCTGACCGACGAGCAGGTGGAGCAGGTCCGCATGGCCGGCCGACTCCACGACATCGGCAAGATCGGCATCCGCGAGGAGATCCTGACCAAGGAAGGCCCGCTCACGGCGGAGGAGTACGAACAGGTCAAGCAGCATGTGGTGGTGGGGTCACAGATCCTCGCGCCGCTGTCCCATCTGGGGGAGATCATCACATTCGTACGCAGCCACCACGAACGCTGGGATGGGCAGGGCTACCCCGACCGTCTCGTGGGCGAGGCCATTCCGCTGGGTGCCCGTATCCTGGCCGCTGCGGAGATCTACGACGCCCTCACCACCGCCCGCCCCTATCAGGAAAAGATGCCGCCGGACGTGGCGGTCGAGCGGATGCGGGACCTCGCCAGCGGCGTGCTGGATCCCGCCGTCTACAAGGCCCTCGAGGCGTCGGTCCGCCGGCGCCAGGCTCTGGTGTTCCTGGATGATGCGCGAACCTGACCCGCGCACCACCGGTGCTCGCGGTCGGAGCCAGAAGGCCGCCGGGTCGCGGCCTTCTGTTCTTTTCCATGGACCACGGACCCGCCACCCGCACCCGGACGCGCATGCCGAAATCGGTGCTGGTCGTTGAGGATGATCCGGCGCAGCGGCGCCTGATGGAGCGCCTGCTCACCGCCGGCGGCTGGCGCGTGTCCACCGCGCCGGACGGCGCGGCCGGGGTCCGGGTCGCCGAGGCGAACCCGCCGGACATCGTGGTGCTCGACGTCATGATGCCCACGCTCAACGGCTTCCAGGCCTGCCGCCAGCTCAAGAGCACGCCGGCCACCCGCGACATCCCGGTGGTCATCCTGACCTCCAAGGACCAGCCCACCGACGAGTGGTGGGCCCGCGAGGTCGGGGCGGATGCCTTCATGCACAAGCCGGCAGACGTGAAGGAACTCATGGCCTTGCTCACCCGCCTGACGGAGCCGTCGTGACGCTGCTGCAGATCGTCCTGATCTTCACCGCCGCGGTGCTGGGCGCCGGTATCTTCTCGATACTGGCCTGGCTGCTCTACTCCGTGTACCTGGCGCGGGTGGAGCGAAGGCTGGCGCGGCGGAAGGGGATGTACCGGGACGTGGTGGCGGGCATGGCCAGCCGGGAGCGCTCCCTGCTGGAGCCGGAGCTCCGGCAGCTCAGGACGCTGCGGGACTTCGAGGCCATCGAGGCGCTGCTGGAGGAGCAGGCCCGCAGCCTGTCCGAGCGGCCCGCCGTGGCTGGTGGACGCGTACGACCGCCTGGGCCTGGTGGACAAGTACATCGAACGGCTCGGCTCCGCCCGGAAGTGGCGGGAGCGTGCCTTTGCGGCCGAGCTGCTGGGGCGGGTCGGCAACGCCAAGGCGGTCCCCGCCCTGCTGGAGACCGTCCAGGCCACCCGCAGCGAGGACGCCGATGTCCGCGAGATCGCCCTGCGGGGCCTGGCCCGGATCGGCGACCCGCGGGCGATCGGGCCGCTCATCGAAGCGCTCAAGCAGGCCGAGAGCTGGCTGGCGCCGCGCATCGCCGACATCCTGGTCCGCCACGGCGATCCCGTCATCGAGCCGATGCTGGCGTTCCTGCGGGAACCCGAGCGCCATCCCGCCCGCTCGTGGGCGGCGAACATCCTCGGCGAACTCAAGGCCCAGCGCGCCTTTCCCACACTGGTGCTCGCACTCAAGGACATCGACGACGAAGTCCGTGCCAAGAGCGCCGCCGCCCTCGGCAAGCTGGGCGACCGCCGGGCGGTGACCTACCTGCTGGACCACCTGCTGTCCGACCCGGCGCCGTTCGTCCGCGCCCGCATCGCCAGCGCGCTGGGGCAGTTCGCCGACACCGAGGTCATCGACCGGCTGGTCCGCGCCCTCGGCGACCCCGCCTGGTGGGTCCGCATGCGCAGCGTCGAGGCGCTGGAGCAGATCGGCGACGCGGCGGAGGCGCCGCTGCTGGTGGCGCTGGACGATCCCGATCCCGAGATCCGCATCCGCGCCGCGGTGGCGCTGGAGCGGCTGGGCGTCCCCGCTCGGCTGGTGGGGACGATCGAACGGGGCGAGGCCACCGGCGACACCGAGGAGTTGCTGGTCAAGTTCGGTGTGGCCGGGGCCCGCGAGCTGCTGGCCGAGCAGCTCCACCACCCCTCCCCCGCGGTGCGCCTGGCCGTGATCACCGCCATCCGTCGGGCCGGCCGCGCCGACCTGGGCACCGAACTGGTGGTGACGGCGCGCACGGACGGGGAGGCTCGCGTCCGCGCCCTGGCGCTGGATGCGCTGCTCACCCTCCGGGTGCAGGAGGCGGTGCCGGCCGCCCTCGATCTCCTCGGCGACGAGGACAACGCGGTGCGCGCGGCGTCCACCCGCCTGCTGGGCGAACTGGGCGGAAGCGAGCTGGCCAGCGTCATCCAGCCGCGCACGTCCGACCGCGATCCTCAGGTGCGGGCCGCCGCGGCCCGCGCCCTGGGCCTGGTGCATGCCACCACCGCCGAGCGCGAATTCACCCGCCTGCTGCAGGACCCGGACGCCGAGGTGCGCGCCGCCGCCGCGGAGGGCGTGGCCGAGGCCGGCTGGGCCGGGGCCACGCCCATGCTGGCAGGCATGCTGTCAGATCCTGACCCCGACGTCCGCGCGATCGCCGCGCGGGCCCTGGGACGGCTCAAGGATCCGGCGACGCTGCCGGCGCTGCTGCATGCGTTCGAGCTGTCGGATGGCCCGCTGGCGGACGCCCTCATGGCGTCGGTCGCGGCAATTGACCGGGACGCGCTGGAGGAGATCGCCGCGGTGCTGCAGCAGCGGGGAGACGCCGAGAGCCGGGTGCGCCTGGTACAGATCATCGGCGGCCTCAAGGCACCGCACCCGCTGCCGCTGCTTATCAGCATGGCCCGGGACGCCGCCCCCGCGGTGCGCGCCGCGGTCGCGGAAGAGCTCGGCCGCATCACCACGCCCGAGACCACGGCGGTCCTGATCGAGGCGCTGGAGGATCCCGACGACACCGTCCGCGCCCGCGCGGTCGATGCGCTGGTCCGCCAGGGCCGTGAGGAGACCGCCCTGCGGATGCTGACCCTGCTGCGTGAGGATCCGTCTCCGCTGGTGCGAGAGCGCGCGGCGCTGGCCACGGGACTGTTCCGCCCCCCCGGCGGCGAGGTGGCACTGCTGGACATCTCGCGCCGCGAGGAGCCGTTGGCCGTCCGGGCGGCGGCGGTGCTCGGGCTGGGCGCGTACGACCAGGAGAGCCTGGTGGCGCGGGTGCTGGAGATGGCGGACGAAGGCGCGCTTCGCGACCTGCTGCGCGAGCGGCTCAAGCAGGATGCCGAGTTCCGGCTGCTGGGCCTCCGGCTGCGCGAGGCTCGGCACGTGGAGCTGCGCGCCCTCGGCAGCACCAGCCGGGAGCAGATGGAGCAGACCCTGGCCGAGGGGATGCGCGGGCTGCTCTCGCCGGAGGAACGGATGCGCCTGGTGGCTGGCCTGCGGGCCTTCCAGGGCGAACGCAGCCGGAGCGCCCTGCTGGCAGTGGTGCGCAGCGACCCCAGCCCCGAGGTCCGCGCCACGGCGCTCAATGCAGTGGCGAGCATGCTGGACAGCCAGGAGCTGCACCTCATCGGCAGCCGGGCGCTGGCCGACCCGCACAAGGCGGTGCGCCACGCCGCGGTGGCGCTGTTCCAGCGGATCGCGCCGGAGAAGGGCCTGCCCGGGCTGCTGCGGCTGCTCAAGGCGGATGAGGATCCGCTGGTGCTGCAGGCGGTGGCGGAGCAGGCGGAGGCGGCGTTCCCGGCGTTCCTGGACCTGGCGCTCGGGCTGGACCACGACGGCCACGAGACGGTGCTGATCACCCGGGTGGCCCGCTATGTCCATCATCCCGACCTCCGCCGGATCGTCTCGATCATCGCGCGGAGCCAGAGCAGCCCGGTGCGGGAGGCGGTGACGCTGCTCTGGACCGCGCGGCCGGATCTGGCCGACGAGCCCGCACTGGTGCGGCTGGCCACCGATCCGGCCGTGCCCGTGCGCTTGGGGGTGGTGTCGGCGTGGGGCGCGCTCCGCGACCACGACCGGCTGACGGGGATGCTGGGTGACCCCGACCCGGCCGTGCGGCGGCAGATTGCCCTGGCCTTCCGGGACGCCCCGGGCACCACGGCGCTGGAGCCGCTGTTCCTCGACCCGGACGAGTCGGTACGGGCGGCGCTCTTCGCTACCCGGCTGCTGCAAGGCGAGTGGAGCGATCCGCCGGGTCCCTTCAACATCTCGGCGGCGGCGGCGGCGGCGGCGGTCCGCGCGGCCGTGGCCCCGGAACTGCTCCGCGACATCGCGCGCAACGACCAGGACGCGGCCCGGCGCCAGCCGGCCGCGCTGGCCCTGGCGGTGCTGGGGGATGAGGCGGCCTACACCGTGATGCGCACCGATCCGGTCTGGGCGGTGCGCGACCGGGTGGGCCGGATGCTGGCCGGCGGCCAGGACTCGACGGAAAGCCGGCAGCCCGCCTGATGGGAGAGCACATCACCGGGATCGCCTCGGTCATCGGCCTGATCCTGCAGCCAGTCTTCCTGACCTACTTCATCCTCTACAACGGGTACATGATGGTGCTGATCGCCCTCTCCGCCCGGCAGGTTCGCCGGCGGGTGGCGGGGCACTTCATCGAAGACCTCGATCTCATTGACGAGAGCGACTACACCAAGCCGCTGACCATGGTGGTCCCGGCCTTCAACGAGGAAGTCACCATCGTGGACAGTGTCACCAACCTGGTGCACTGTGACTACCCGCGGTTCGAGGTCGTGGTGGTCAACGACGGCTCCAGCGACCACACCCTCGATGTCCTGAAGGAAGCGTTTCGGCTCCGGCGCACCGACCTGCCCTACCGCGACGCCATCGGCACCGCCCGGGTCCGGGCGATGTACCAGGCCACGGTGCCGCTGCCGAAGAACGTTTCCCAGCTGGTGGTCATCGACAAGGACAACGCCGGCAAGGCCGACGCCCTCAACGCCGGGATCAACGCCTCGACGGCGCCCTACTTCGTGAGCCTCGACGCCGACTCCATCCTGGACCAGCGCGCGCTCAAGGAGCTGATGCGCATGGTGCAGGAGGACCCGCGGATCATCGCGGTGGGTGGCCAGGTGGCCATCGCCAACGGCTGCACCATCCGGGGCGGCCGGGTCATGAGCGTTGGGCTGCCCTCGCACCCATGGGCCCGGTTCCAGATGGTGGAGTACCTGCGCTCCTTCACCACCGGCCGCACCGGGCTGGACCGGCTGGACTCGGTGCTGATCCTCTCCGGCGTCTTCGCGGTGTTCGAGAAGGAATCCGTCATCCGGGCCGGCGGGTACCTCACGCCGCTGGTGCAGCACCGGCTGGTGGGCGAGTACATCGGCGCCCGGGCCAGCACGGTGTGCGAGGACATGGAGATCGTGGTCCGGCTGCACCGCTTCATCCGCGACAAGGAGCGCACCCGGCGCATCGCCTTCCTGCCCCACCCGGTGGCCTGGACCGAGGTGCCGGAGCGGCTGGACAGCCTGCGCAAGCAGCGGGGCCGCTGGTACCGGGGGCTCCGTGAATCGCTGTTCTACCACCGGGACATGCTGTTCCGGAAGAAGTTCGGCCGCATCGGCTGGTTCGCGCTGCCCACCTTCTGGCTGTTCGAGTACTACGGCCCGGTCATCGAGGCGTTCGGCTACCTGTTCGTGGCGGCGTTCTTCATCCTGGAGCGGATCTTCGGGGTCCAGATCCTCAACGAGCAGTATGCGGTGGCCTTCCTGCTCGCCTCCCTCGGCTGGGGTACCCTGGTGAACATCTTTGCGGTGCTGGTAGGGGCGTGGCGCTTCCGCTACGGCCTGGCCGACCGGCTGCAGCGGGGGCTGCTGCCCTTCAGCCGGCGGCGCGACGTGCTGATCCTGCTCGGCTACGCGGTGCTGGAGAACTTCTTCTGGCGCCTGCTCACGCTGTACTGGCGGCTCCGGGGACTGTACGACGCCTGGCGCGGCAAGCAGGGGTGGGAGAAGTTCGCCCGCCAGGGCTTCCAGAAGCATCCGGAGGCGGTGCGTGCCACCTGAGATCCGGCAGTTCCGGGTCCTCGTTGTGGACGATGATCCCGCCATGGGAAAGTTCCTCGCCACGGTGGTGAGCGGGGCGGGGTACGGCACGCCGGCGATCGTCGGCACGGGGAAGGAGGCGCTGGCGGCGGCCGGTGAGGCGGAGATGATCCTGCTGGACCAGATCCTGCCTGACGCATCGGGGGTGGAGCTGCTCCCCGGCCTGCGCGCGCTGCCCCGCCCACCCGGGGTCATCCTGATCACCGCCAGCGGCGACGAGGCCCTGGCCGCCAGCGCGCTCCGCGCCGGAGCCGACGACTACCTGGCCAAGGACGGTGCCCTCGGCCGACTGCTGCCGGAGGTGATCGAGCGGGTGCGCCGGAGCCGGGCGCTCCGGGAGGCGCTGGCGGCGGCGGAACGGGACCTGGTGCACGCCGAGCGCCGGGCGGCCATCGGCCAGCTCAACGTGACGCTCCACCACACCATCAACAACCCGCTCATGGCCGCCATGGCGGAGGTGGAGCTGCTCAAGAGCGGCGGCAATCTTGACGCCGAGCAGCAGCGCGCCGTCACCGCGATCCGGGACGCGCTGCTCAGGATCAGCGAGATCCTGCAACAGGTCGGCAGCCTTCGCCACGACCACACCACCGAATACGTGGACGGCATCGCGATGATTGACCTCTCCCGGCGCACCCGGGCGACGCCAGTCGTCCAGGGCGAGGCCCTGCTCGGCATGCCGGAGGGAGATGTGGCGCGGGTGGTGACGATGCTGCTGACCCACGCCGGCTATTCGGTGGAACGGGTCGCCGGGCTGGAGGAACTGATCCGGAGAAGCCAGCGGCTGGGCGTGACCCTGGTGGTGGTTACGGGGGGTGATGGGCCCGGCACCGATCCGCTGGGAGGCTTCCGGGCATCCCCCGACCGGAGCTACACTCTGGCGGTACTCACCACCGGCGATGTCGCGGCGGCCCGCGAGCTGGGCGCCGACCATGTCGTACCCCTCCCCTTCGATCCCGGCACCTTCACGACCGACCTCCTGGCGGCGCGGCGGGACTAGCGGACCGCCGAGCACGGGACCCCGGGCCCGTCAGCCTCCCTCCCAAACCTGGCCACGCGCGTCCCCGGCCCGGCCGGACGCATTTCAGTGCCGTCCACGCCGATTTCAGTTCGGGCCGCGGAGAGTACCCACTCTCCCACCGCAGACTCCAGTAGCGTCCGCGACGACTCACACTGCTGCCACCGGGAGCTCAGGTCATTGCAGCGAGAGTTCAGGTCGTGGCCGCGTGAGTTCAGGTCATTGCAGTCGGGGCTCACGGTCACTGCCGCGAGCGCTTCAGACTCCCGCGTGGACTTTCACAGGTGCCGGCGCACGGAAATGGCGCCTTCTCGATCACGAGCAGCCCGGCCTGGTCCCCGGTCGGCCATTCATTCAGCTGACCCGATTCCACGGTTTGGGCGGGGCGCCGCCCCGAGCTGTCCTGATCCACCCGGGTGGCCCAGGCGTGGTCGAGCCGGTTGAGGTCGCGAGGTGAAAGACCGAGGAAGCGGTGGACCCGGCCGTCGGCCGGGGAATGGCGGGGAGGGCCCCGCTACGCGCTCTCGCGCTGCGGCAGGCTCCCCGCCACCCTGCCGGGCGGCACCTCGAGCGGGGGTTCGCCCTGACGAAACAGCCGAAGCGGATGGGGCCCATCCAGTTCCACCCCATCCTGCTCCACCCGGAGCCAGCTCCCCTCCCGCAGGCCCAGCACGGTGACGCCGGGGTTGAGCGCCACGTACTCCAGCAGCCGGGCCTCCCGGGTCTCACCGGCGTGGTTGGGGAGGGCGTGATCGGTGTAGTGCGGGTTGATCTGGAAGGGCACCAGCCCGAGTCCGGCCAGTGAGGGGGGCTCCACCACCATCATGTCGTTGCTGGTGCGGATGGTGGGGCAGGCCAGGTTGGCGCCGGCGCTCCACCCGATGTAAGGAGCGCCGGCCATCACTTTCTGCCTGATCCGCTTGAGCATGTCGGTCTGGTACAGCCGCTCCACCAGCCGAAAGGTGTTGCCACCGCCCACCAGCACCCCGTTGGCCTCCCGCAGGACCTCCGCCGGATCCGACTCGTGCAACGACTCGATGCTGTGGCCCAGCGGTTCGAGCGCGGCGCGCACCTGACCGGCATAATCATCCAGGGACACCGTCACTGCGGCGTAGGGCACGAACGCCAGCCGCCGGGGCGAGGGACCGAGGAACTCGCCGATGGCGTTCCGGGCATGCTCGAGGTAGCCGCCACCGTGATTGCGGGAGTTGGAGAGGAGGAGAAGGCGCATGGGGATTAGGCGATTGGGCGATTGGGTGATTGGGCGGCTACCCGGTCCAGAGCGGGCTGTACGCGTGGCAGAAGAATAAACGATGTCAGACTCCAGGCGGCATGGAAGACCACCCAATCTGCGGGGCCAGAGAGTCTCGGAGCCGGGTCGCGCCAACGCGGTGTGGGGACCGAGTCGGAGGCCCGCGATCTCGGTACGGCGCCACTAGCGGGCAGGTTCCGGGCCGAGGCCGGGTCGTTGTCGTCCGCGGGAGGTGGAGCCGCGCTCACCCGGGCTTCCGCTTCCGTGGCAGGACTGGAAGCTCTCGCGTCATGATGTCCATCTCCTCTCGGGTGGCCAGCCGGGGGAGCGTCGGATCGGCCTCGTCCGCGGGGGAGAAGTTGGCGGTCAGCTCCGCCGGCAGCAGGTGCCGGATGGAGTTGGCGTAGTATTCGAGCAGGGGCCGCTCCCCAGGGAGGATCACCAGGTCGTCTCCATCGGCGAGCACCAGCCGCCGCATGGCCAGCATCCGCCAGGCCCGCTCCCACACCTCGGTGACCGGCAGCTCCTGGCGCACCACCTTGGCGTTGAACTCGCCCAGCCGGTCGCGCAATTCATCCATCCGCTCCAGTACCCGCGACCGGGGCACCACGCTGGCGCCGAAGGAGAGCAGCGCCGCGGCGGCCAGCGGCACCGGCGTTACGGGAATGACGTGGCCGATCCGCTCCAGCGCCGCCTTCGCCAGCCGCTCGACGTGCGGCAGCCGCTCCGCCTTGGGAAGCGCCAGGATCCCCGGCGGCTGGTCCCTGAGCCACTCCCGCACCGAGATCGGCGTCCCGAAGGCGATGGCTACCCGGCCGTAGCGCTTGATCCGCCCGGTGAACAACCGGGCGGTATTCCAGGCCACGTAGTGGGCCACCTGGGAGAGCCGGGCCCACCCCGACACCTTGCGGCGTCCCACGATCCGTTCCCGGATCAGCGAACGATCCTCCAGCACCCGGTCATAGTTCATGCCGATGGGGACCAGCCAGATGTCGCGGTCGAACGCCGGGTCCTCGGTGGTCCGCACGATGTAATCCAGCAGCCCGATCTTGACCGGGCGGAGCGCCCCATCCCGGGAGAGCCCGCCCTCGGGGAAGATCCCCTGGGTCACCCCGTTCATGGTGATGAGCTGGACGTAGCGCTCCAGCACGGTGTGATACAGCGGCTCGCGGTACTGCCGCCGGATGAAGTAGCTGCCGAAGCTCTTGAAGACGTACTCCAGCGGCCAGATCCGGGCCCACTCCCCCACCGCGTAGCTGATGCTCACCATCCGGGCCAGCACGTACGCCACCACCACGTAGTCGGCGTTGCTCCGGTGGTTCATCAGGTACACCACGACGTCCCGCCGCGGAATCCGGTCGAGCGCGGCCTGGTCACGATATTCGATCGTCGCCTTGTACAGCAGGTTGATCAGCAGCCGGGAGACGTTGTAGCCAATGCGGTAGTAGGACAGCACACTGAAGAACGGGACGATCTCGTCCACGTACTCGTTGACCTTGATCCGCACCTGGGACTCCGCCATCCCCTGCTCCGCCGCGTGCCGGGCGATGGCCGCCTCGATGACCCGATCGGCGAACAGCACTTCGCGGATGCGGTCGCGCTCCACCAGCTTGTAGCGGTCGATGCGGGCGCGGAACTGGAACAGCGCGTGCTTGGCCCAGCGCCTCAGCCGCCGCCGGAGCACCGCCTTGGTGGTCAGCACGATCGCCACGGCAACCACAGCCGCGGCCAGAAGGATGAGGAGGATCAGCAGCCAGGGAGGGAGGGACACGAGCAGTAGACTACACCTGAACCGGGAGAGCGGCTAGAACGACGCTACGCCGTTTCCGCCACGCGCTTGGCCTCCTGGTATGCCATGCCCTTGAGCCGGGAGACCCGCATCGCGATGGGCGGGTGGCTGGCGAAGATGTCGGCGAAGAGGCCCTGCTTCGAGGAGAGCTGGCTGGCGCTCGGGTCCACGATGCACAGGTGGGCCGCACCCCGGGTGATCGCGCGGGTGGGTTCGGCCGCGGCCTCGAGCTTCTGCAGGGCCGACGCGAGGGCGGCCGGGTTCCGGGTAAACTGGGCGCCCGTCGCGTCGGCGAGGAACTCGCGCTTCCTGCTCACGGCCATGGCAAGGAGCCGGGTGACGACCGGTGCAATGATCAGGGTGAGCAGCCACAGCACCAGGATGATGATCCCGATGGGGCTGCCTCCTTTGCCCCCGCCCCGCCCCCGGCTCCCGCCCCGTCCGGTGACATTGCCGTAGCGGAACATCCGGCCCATCCCGTCGGACATGAGGGCGACCGCCCCGACCATCGCGGCGAGCAGCGTCATCAGCCGGGTGTCGAAGTTCTGGATGTGGGCCATCTCGTGGGCCACCACCCCCTGCAGCTCGTCCCGGTCGAGGCTCCGGAGCAGCCCCTCGGTCACGGCCACCGCCGCCCTGGACGGCTCGATGCCGGTCGCAAAGGCGTTGGGATCGGCGTCAGGCACGACGAACACTCTCGGCCTGGGCAAGCCCGACGCGATGGCCATCTCCTCCACCACGTTCAGCAGCCGCTGCTCATCGTCGGAGCTGGGCTCGAAGATCTCTCGTGCCCCGGTGGCCCAGAGCACCCGCTCGGGGCCCTTCTTCCACGAGTACCAGCAGATCCCCCCGGCCACCAGACTGGCCACGATGCCCACGAACGGCACCGTGTGCCGGTAGCCACCGCCCGGCTCCGCGGAGAGGAGATAGAACGCAATGTCTCCGCCGAAGCCCACCCACGCGAAGAACAGCACGAACCCCGCCACCAGCCAGGCCGACCGGCGGCGATTGGATTCCTGCTGCGCGAAGAGATTGGCGGGGGCGGTCATGGAGGAGGGATGCTGGGGCGGTAGGGCGATTGGGGCGATCGGGCGATTGGTGGAGCCGGGCACTGGGAGGCGATGCTCCGTCCCCACCCCCAATCTTCTAACCGCCTGATCCCCCCAATCGCCCAATCGTCTACCGTCCCGACAGATCCACCTTCGGCACCGCTCGCTCGGCGGCGTCTTCGATTTCCCACAGGTCGGCGGGGGTGGCCTTGGCCAGCCCGGCCACGAGGTTGGTGGGGAACTGCTGCTGGGCGGTGTTGTAGCCGGTGGCCACGTCGTTGTAGAGCTGCCGCGAGAACCCGACCTTGTTCTCGGTGCTGGTCAGCTCTTCCTGCAGCTGCTGGATGTTGGAAGTGGCCTTGAGCTGGGGGTAGGCCTCACTCAACGCGAACAGCCGGCCCAGCGCCTGGGTGAGTTCTCCCTCCGCCTTGGCCACCTGCGCCACCCCGCCGCCGGAGGCGCTCACCGCCTTGTTGCGGGCGGAGATCACGGCCTCGAGGGTGCCCTTCTCGAAGTCCATGGCGCCCTTGACCGCATTGACCAGGTTGGGGATCAGGTCATGCCGGCGCTTGAGCTGGACGTCAATCTGCTTCCAGGCGTTGGCCACCTGGTTCTTGAGGGCGATGAGCCTGTTGTACGCCGAGATGACCCAGAGGACCACCACGGCGAGGACGACCAGCGTTACGATGCCCATGCGGACTCCACAGCGATAGGATTGAGTGCGCCAGCGCGATCAGATGTGCTCGCCCAGGCCGTCCACCGCCCGACGCAGCGCTTCGACGATGGTTTCATCGTCCAGGGCGGGGAAGAGCGGGTGCCGTTCATCCAGGATCAGCTCCGCCCCGGGACCGAGCGACACCCGGCGGCAGAGATTGCCCTTCCCCCGACGGGTCGGACTGCTTCCTTCGGCGCTGGTCCATGCCAGCAGCGCCCGCCCCACCTTGCCGCGGGGTTCTCCCTCGGGCACGGTGAGCGGCAACTGGTCGGGCGGGGGCAGCCGGGTGCCGAGCGCGCCGGCCACGCGGCGCTCCACGACGTCCCCGGCCAGACCCACCAGGTCCTTCTCGAGGGCGTCGAGGGTGGCGCCTTCCATCTGCTGCAGCTTGATGGCGAGCACCTGGAGCAGGTGCCGGTAGGTGTACACCGCGGCGGTGCCGCGGCCGGCCGGCGGGCTCACCAGCTTGCGGGCCACGTAGAAGCGGATGGTCCGCTCGGTGGGCCGCGACGCAGAGGCGGCATTCACCGGGAACACCGCCGACGTCTCCAGGATGGCGCCGGCAAGCACCGAGAGATCGCGCAGGCTCCACGGCGCGAGCGCCGCGTACTGGCGGAGCGTCGCGAGGGCGTCGGGAGTCGCTGAAGCGGGCACGGCGAGCGTCACGGGGTCGGCACACCTGCGGTTGGGAACGCTAGTATGGCCAACCCTGCAGGCTGGGGCAAGTGGGTTGCGTTGATTCGCGCCGGCCCGCGCAATTCGGGGCCCGGCGCGCGCGGCCGCCGGTCGTAGACTCCCCTCCATGTCACGCGGAACGACGCTGCTGGAGCTGCTGGCAGTCCTGGTCCTGGTCGGCCTCGCCGCCCTTATTGCCGTCCCGGCCTTCTCGCGGGTCCGGGACCGGCTCGCGGTCGAGTCGGCAGCCCAGGCGCTGGCCGGGGCCCACGCCCGCGCCCGGCTGGTCGCCGTCACCGAACGGCGCAACGTGCTGCTTACCCTCGCCGCGGACTCCCTGGTGCTGCACGCGCTGGAGTCTCCGGCAGACACAGTGGAGCGGTGGCGGAGCGCCGGCCCGTCCGCGGAAGGAGTCATCGCCACCGGCCTCCCGCGGCGCATCGGTTACGCGCCCAGCGGCGTTTCCCTCGGCTTTGCCAACGGGACCTACACCCTCACCCGCGGCGGCGCCCGCCGGCAGGTCGTCGTGTCTCGCTATGGCAGGGTGCGGATCGTCTGACGGCGGCAGGAGTTGCGGCGGCGGCGGATCACGACGGCACCGCCGGCCGGGGAGCCCCCGGCGTGCAGGGTCAGGAGGTCCCTGGCCCTGTACCCACTTCATCGGGCAGCCGCCGCCCATGCGGGCGGCGGCGCTTACTCGGCGTCGGCGCCCCCGGATTCGCCGCCGCCATTCAGCCCGTACTTGCGGACCTTGGCGAGCAGCGTGGACCTGGCAATACCTAACAGGTGAGCGGCCCGCCGCTTGTTCCCGCGGGTGTAGGCCAGCGTCCGGGCGATATGCCGCCGTTCCACATCCTCGAGCGGCTCGGGCTGGATCGGTTCACCCGGGGCAATCGCCTCCCGCAGATGGGTCTGGTCCAGGCCCGGCGTAGTGAGGGCCACGATCGCATGATCGAGCCCCGGGGTGGTCAGGGCCCGGACCGCCTCCACCGGGTCGCCCAGTGCCACCGGTGTGTGGCCGGCAGCCCTGAGAACCGCGGCCAGGCTTTCCCGCCGGGCCTGATCCGGATCGAGCAGCAGAATGTGAGAGTTTGGCATGGGATCACTCCCGGGAAAGACGAGAACCAAGACGACCGCGCGAGTTGTACAACCGGACACCCCCGCCGCTGATCGGGGGACGATACTCGTTCCCCTGACTGACACTGACACGCTCGGCCTGGAGCCTCAGCCCGAGCTCCGGGACCACCAGATGAGCAACCCCACGCTTTCGGATCTGCCGGCCGGCACCCGGGTCAACGGGCCGTTCCTCGTGGCAGAGGTGGAGGCACGAGGCTCGGATCATCCCTTCACGGTGCTCACCCTCGGCAACGCCGCCGGGCGGATCCAGACCGCGCCGTTCTGGGCCTCGGACCACCAGCGCATCGCCGGCATCGGCCGCGGCGCCGTGGTCGTGGTCGCCGGTACTGTGCGGCCGTACCGGGAGCAGCGCCAGTTGGCGGTGGACTCGATTCGCCTCCTCCCCAAGGACCAGGTGGACTGGGCCGCCCTGCTGCCCTCGACGGGAGACGTCCGACCATACTGGCAGACGGTAGACGGCTGGCTGAGCCAGATCTCTGCACCCCGCCTGAGCCGCACACTGGCGCTCTTTTACGCCGACACCGGGTTCCGCGCCCGGTACGAGCAGTGCCCCGCCAGCACCTCCGGCCACCACGCCGAACTCGGCGGCCTCCTCAAGCACACCTGCGAGGTGGCCCGCATCGCGCTCGCTACCGCCCGGGAATTCCCCTCCGCCGATACCGAACTGCTCCTGGCCGGCGCCCTGCTGCACGACATCGGCAAGCTGGCCAGTTACCGATGGGAGGGCGGCTTCGAGATGACGGTGGCGGGCTCGGTGCTCGGCCACGTTGTGCTCGGGGCCCTCATGCTGGACCAGCGAGTCCGGGCGGCGGACCCTATTCCTTGTACCCCCGAAGAGCTGCTGCTGTTGCAGCACCTGATCCTGTCGCACCATGGGAAGCTCGAGTTCGGCGCCCCGGTGCTCCCGCTCACCCTCGAAGCCGAGATCCTCCACTTCGCCGACAACGCCAGCGCCAAGGCCACCAGCATGGCGACGGCGCTTGAGTCGGCGGAGAACTTCCCCGCGGGGGCTCCGATCAGCGCCAGGGGGATCTGGCAGATAGACCGCCGGCGAGCCTGGCGCGGCCGGAGCGACTGGGGCCGCGGATCAGGCGCTGCCCACTAGCCCAGCGTCACTCCGGCGGATTCACCCGCCCGGTGGCGGCGCTTTCCGGGCACGCTGCCGCTTGTGCCGCAGCCCAGCGATGCCCAGCCACACCAGACCCACGGCCAGGTACATCACGCCGCCAGGCAGCCCGCCCTGCACCGGGACCGGGCAGAATCCTGGCACACACCACGCGCCGTCGGCGCTCAGCGCCGACGGTATTGAGCCGGCTTGGAGCGCGGCAGCCAGCGCCCACTGGATGGAAACAGCCATAGCTCAGAGTAATCCCGAGTACCGGGGTCGGCAAGAACGCGGGCCGGTCTGAAAAACGAAATGACCGCCGGGCTCGGGGGCTCGGCGGCCATCTCTCACTGTGACCCGTCTGGGGACGGTGTTTCTCGACGCCGTTCTTCTTCCTTCGCCGCTACCAGCTGAGTGCCGGTGGTTGGGCGGGAGGAGCCCCACACGCTGATCCCCGCGGCTGGATGGCCATCCGAGCCAGGTTCATCACGGTGAGCGCTGCGAGTCAGGCCGGGTCGCGGACCGACCTCTCACACTGCACCCCGAGGCGCCAGATCGGGGCGGGAAAGGCGCGCGACTGGCCTTTCCTGTTCAAGCCGGGGCGATCACCGGGTTCTTCGACCACCTGAGCCCTTGCCGACTTCGGCAGTCTCCCCCGAATTCCCGCCTGAACACGCCATGGTTCGCCAGCCGAGCAAGGGGCTCGACTACGTTTCCGCATGGCGGTTGAAGCAAAGATAGGGGCGCCGGAAAACCACGCAAGCGCCTGTCTTTCTTCGGGTTACGATGTGCGGAGAGTACTGAATGTGGAAAGCTAAGTGAGTGCTCGGCCGGTACCTCGGCGGATCTCCACAGCATTGTGGAATTGTGTATCCACATCCATCCACAATGTAGGGAGCTGGGCGGTGGAAGGCGGCGGGCGCAGCGTCAGGATTCCAGACCGACCTCGATGTAGCGGTAATCCACCTCAGCGTCCTGTGAGCAGAGCAGGCAGCCGGCGGCAGACACCGCGAACCAGCCGCCAACCAAGGACCGCGGCTTGTCGAGTTCACCGAGGATCGGGCCCATCCAGCGGCGCAGGTGGCGGAGTTCCGGGGCCCGGCGCCCGAGCATGGCGATGAGCGATCCCACCCCGCTGGTAGCGCGGAGGAAGTGAGCCACGGCGTGCGCCCGCTGGCTGAACTCGACCGCTTTCACCCCCGGCTCGTCGAACAGCACCTTGCCCTCGAAGACGTCCATCGGCGGCGCATCCAGGCGCGGCCCGAGGTAGATGAACTGCCGCTGGCCCTCGATCCTCCGCTCGATGACCGCCGCAGCGTTCTCGCTGGTGAGCATGGCGGCGTGGAGGGTGTCGTCGTCGAGGAGTACCCCCGCGGCCCTGGTCCATTCCAGCGCGGCCAGCGCGATCTCCAGCGGACAGCCTACCGAATCGTCGAAGGCCACCAGCCGGGGCGCCTCGCCAGCCCGGAGGATGAAGTGGGACAGCGCCTCCGGCCGGTCGGTGAAGCTGCGGACCGTCATGGTCTGGGGGGTCGTCATGGTGAGGAATCTACGGGTTGGGCGGTGCGGTGAACAGTCAGGCGGTCCGGGGCGACAGCTGACGGCGCCTTGCCGGGGGCCGCGCGGGCCCCGACCGAGGCCGGCCGGCGTCGGGCTGACCCGGCGGAGAGGGTTCCCCGCCGGTCACCCTGCGCCCGTCAGGGTGTCAGCTCGCTTCTCGCGTCCACCTTCACGATCCAGAGCCCGCTGTTGATGTCCGCGACGTAGATGTAACCGTCGCGGTAGATGGCGCCCCAGGCGTTGGCGGAGTTGGGGACCAGCCCCTGCTTGTCACCGGTCACCACATGGGCGATTTCCCGGCCCTGACGCAGCAGGTCTCCCCGAAGTTCGCCCGAGATGTCGAGCACCCGGAGGCCGCCCTGGTAGTCACCCATGTAGAGCGTGTCACCGGCCACCCAGACGTTGTGGGAGCCGCCGTCTTTCGGCTCGTAGTGGGCCACGATGCGCGGCTCCCGGATATCCGACACGTCCACGACATGCAACCGGCCGTAGGCGCGGCCGAGCCCCAGGGGGCCGCTCCCCTCCGTGGGCCGCGGCTTGGCGGAGAAGACTTCGTCTCCCACGAAGACGTACTTCCCGTGCCGCCAGGCGGTGTGGGTGCCCCGGATGAAACCGGGCCCACCCACCGCCTCGACATCGCGGTACAGGGCATCGAGGTCGTACTTCATCTGGCTGACCAGCCGGGGATCCTCGGGGCTCCCACCGGCGATGCCGTTGCCGACATCGAGGATGATGAGGCCGTCGTTCCAGTAGGAGAGGTAGGCCAGCCCGTCCTGCACGTCCACGTCGTGCACGTAATTGCCGAGCAGCTCCTCGCGGGGCTGCCAGCGGGCCACCTGCCGGGGCTGGTAGGGATCCCGGAGGTCAATCACCCGGAGCGAGCCGGTAGCGTCGTCGGTGAGGTACACGTACCCGCGATAGATGAACGTGGAATGCACCCCGCCGGAGACGGTCTCGGTGAACTCCGCGATCGGCTTGGGATGGGCGGGATCCTCGAACGAAAGCACCACGATGCCGTTCTTGCGGCTGGAGCTGCCTTCCCGGGTGAGCACGCCGTACTTGCCGTCCTCCGTGGTCATGAGGTCGTTGACCACGCGCGCGTCCACCACCACCGAGTCGGTGATCGCCGGATTGGCGGGATCGGTCAGGTCGATGGCGTAGATCCGGTCGCCGATGGTGGTGAGGTAGCCGTGGCGGCCGTCGGGGTGGAGCCAGAACTCCGCCGCCGGAAACTTGATCGGCAGCCGCCCAACCAGAGTCGTCGGCCGCCGCACATCCCGTGGACTCACCGTAACGACAGCCTCGGCGGTGCGCCCCGCGAACTGGCCGTAGACCCGGTACACGCCGGGCTCCTCGGCCACGAACATTCCGTCCGGGTCAATGTGGGCGGAACCCTGGCTCACCAGCCACTCCGGCTCGGCGCCGGGCAGGGTCCGGCCACCGGCCCGGGCCACGAAGCTGAAGCTGACCACGTCCCCGGTGCGCACCTGAGCGGCGGCCGGCTCCAGCTGTACCTGGGTCACCGGGGTGGCCTGAACCGTGACGCTGAACTTTTCGGTGGCCCGGCCGGCGGTGGCGGTGACGGTGGCCCGGCCGGCCGCCTTCGCGGTCAGGCGACCATCGGGGCTCACGCTGGCCACGGCGGGACGGTCCGAGGTCCACAGGATCTCATCGCGGCGCCGGTCGTTGTTGGCGGCGTACGCGGTGGCATTGAGGACCAGCGACTGGCCGGCGTAGAGGCTGGCGGGCTTGCGGTCGATGGCGATTCTCGCGGCCGGCCCAGGGAGAATGGTCACCCGCCCGGAGGCGGTCGCAGCCCGTCCACCGGCCTTGGGCCGCACCAGAGCCGCCACCGTGATGGTCCCGACCGCACCCGCCGAGACGAGGCCATCGGTGCCGACAGTGCCCTCGAAGGAGCGCGGTCCGCTGGCGAACCAGTTCACCGTCACGTCGGGAAAGACCCGTCCGCTGGAGTCATAGGCCACGACGCTCAACCGGATCGTGTCGCCCACGATCACGGCCACATCGGCCGGCTGGACGACCACCCGCGCGATCGGGGATGCGGCCGGTCTGGGTGGCGCCGGGACCGGCGGAGCGACAGGCTGTTGCAGCGCGGCCAGCATGAGGAGCGGGTGCATTGATGGAACCCCAGGTTAGGAGAGCGAAGAGGGAGCAATTTAACCCGCCGGCGCACCGGCATAGCCCCCGGCAGGCTGCTTCTTGACAAGCCGAGCGCCGGACTGAACCTTATCCGCATGGCCGTTGCAGCCCGAACCGCCTCCCCCCACAACGCGGGAATGTCCGCCCCATCGTGCGCGATGGGGGTCTTGGTTTTGCCCCGGTCACCCCGACCGGGGAAGTTCCGGAGCCGGTGAGCTCCCAAATCCGAGGTAAGAAGCAATGGCGAAGGGCACCGTGAAGTGGTTCAATGATGCGAAGGGGTTCGGCTTCATCGCCCAGGAAGGCGGCAAGGACGTGTTCGTCCACCACACTGCCATCACGATGGAGGGGTTCCGTTCCCTCGCCGAAGGTGATCACGTGGAGTTCGACATCGTGGAAGGTCCGAAGGGACTGCAGGCTTCCAACGTCCGCAAGGCGTAACCTCGCATGGTTCCCTACGCGCATCCCGGCCCCGGGTCGCGCCGCGCATGGCGCGGTCCGGGGCCCTCGCATGTCGCGGAAACAGGTGCGGCCGTGGGGCAGTGCCCCTACTATTGAGGGTGATGCCCGGCCTCCCGCTGATCCCGTTGTTGCTGCTGGCGTTGCTCCCGGCCCGCGTTACGGCCCAGTCCGCTCCATCCCTTCCCCTGAGTTTTCTTGGTTTCGAGGCCGGCGCGCGGCTGGAGAGCATTGACCGGCAACTGCGGCTGCCGGGCGGGCGTGGTCTGCGCTGCGATCGTGCCCGGCGTGACCCCCGGGTCCAGGAATGCCGGGGGTTCCTGGTGGATTCCGCGCTGGCCCAGCCGCTGGCCCTGTGGCTGTCGGCCATGGACAGCGCCGCGGGGATCATCACCGTGTCGGGCGCCGTGACCGGCGTGGAGATAGACCGGTGGAAGCGTTCCCTCGAGGCCCGGTTCGGCGTGGTGGGCGCACAGGTGCAGGGCGGCCAGTGGATGATGCAGTGGGTGCGGCAGGGCCGGATGCTCCGGCTCACCTGGAAGGTCGAGCAGGGGGTCAGGGTGGCTTCGGTCAGCCTGGTGGATGGCGGCGTACTGGACGGCTGGGGGCGCGCACGCGCCGCGGAGGCGGCCGCGGCGGAGGGGAGCGCCGTCAGCCCATGAGTCTGACGAGGAAGCTCCCCTCGCCCGGCTCGAGCTGGAAGTCCCGCACCAGCCGGCCGGCCGCCTTGAGCTGACGGAGCAGGGTGCGCACCCGGGTCCGGATCGGGGCCCCGCCGCCGCCTTGCCCCCGGCCGGTGATGATCCGCACCACGCCTCCGCGGCGGGCCGAGGCCTGGGCCCGCAGGAAGCGCTCCACGTTCCCGACAGCTTCAATCACCCCCTGCCCGTGCAGGTCCATCTGGTGATCCGGTGCGCGCTCGGTCCAGTCCGGCATGCCCAAAGATGGTGCCGGATGGGATTGCCCGGCAGGGGACCACTTGCTAGCGTTGTTCAGAGTTTTCTCATCCCCCGGAGTCATCCGTGAGCGCATTCGGGCGCCGGCACCGCCGGCGCGTCCCACTCGTGTCCGCGGTCCTCCTCGCACTGGTGGCCTGCTCGCCGGCAGACCGCCCCATTCGCATCGGGCTGGCGGGTCCCTTCACCGATCCGGTCGGTGCGCCGATGCTCCGCGCCGCCGAACTGGCGGTGGACGAGATCAACCAGAGCGGCGGCATCAACGGCCGACCAATCGAGCTGGTCACACGGGACGATTACGGCGACGCCGATTCCGCCGTCAGCGCCGCTACCCGCCTGGTGGACGCGGGCGTGGTCGCGGTGGTCGGCCATGTGTTCTCCGGCACCACCCTCGCCTCCGCCCCGGTCTACAACGCCGCGCGGATCACCCAGATCTCGCCCTCCTCCTCCTCCCCGCTGGTGACTCGACGCTGGGCGAGTACACCTTCCGGGTCTGCCCGAGCGACCTGCAGCAGGGCGCCTCGCTGGCCCGCTTCGCCGCGGAACGGCTGGGCTTCCGCCGGGGCACGATCCTCTACCTGAACGACGAGTACGGGCGCGGCATCCGAGCCACCTTTGCCAGCGAGTTCTCGCAGCTCGGCGGCACCATAGATGCCATGGACCCGTACCTCGGCGAGTCCCCGGATGTGGGCCCCTTCCTGGAGCGGCTGGCCCGCCGGGGCACCAGCCAGTTCATCTTCATCGGCGGCAACCTCGGAGAAGCCGAGGTCGCGCTCCGGCTGGCGCGAGCCCGCGGCATCCGGGTGCCGTTCATGGGTGGCGATGCCCTGGAAGGCCTTGAAGCGGCGGGCGCGCTCGCCGAGGGGACCTACATCTCCAACGCCTACCTGGCCAGCTTCGATACGCCGAAGAACCGCACCTTCGTGGCGGCCTATCGCGCTCGCTTTCCCACCGCTCCGCTGCCCAACCAGCCCGCCGCCGCCACCTACGACGCCCTGTACCTGCTGCGGGAGGTCCTGGTCAGCACCGGCACCGACCGGGAGGCGATCCGGGCCGCGGTCGCGCGCATCGGACAGCGCGATCCCGCCTTCGCCGGGGTCACCGGCGAGATCGCTTTCGACGAGAACGGCGACGTGCCCCGGCAGCGGGTCGTCATCGGGCGGGTCGAGGGCGGCCAGGTCCGCGCCGTGGAGGGACTGTGATCATCACCAGCAGCCTCCGGCGGCTCAACGGGCTCGCCATGCTCGGCATGAGCCTGCTCATTCTCGGCATGGCGATCCTGAGCATCTCGTCGCTGCGGACCATCACCCGGCAGACCTCGGCGGACATCGCCCAGCTCCAGGCCGGCACCAGCCTGGGCAGCTCGCTGGTCTCCTCCGTCCTGGGTGAGATCCGCGCGGCGGAGCAGTACTTGCTCACCCCAAACCCGGCGGTCAAGGCGCAGTTCGTCGCCACCGGCGACTCGGGCTACGTCTATCAGGCGCGGCTGCGCGATCTGCCCGAGCTGAACCAGGCCGAACGGCGGATGATCAACCAGGTGGCATCGCGCCAGGCGGAACTGGAGGTGGCCTACGCCACCGCCCATGCGCTGGCGGACATCGGCCGGAACGACGAGGCCCGGCTGATCGCCGCGCGCGCCGGCACCGCCACCGACAGCCTCATCTCCGTGGTCCAGGCGCTCAACACCGAGCAGGCCGCCCATGTACGGGAGCGGGCCGACCAGCTCCAGGCCCGGGCAGAGTTCCACCAGAAGCTCCTGGTCCTCGGCACCCTGCTCGCCCTGTTACTCAGCGTCACGGCGGGCATCTCGGTGATCCGGCTGGTGGACCGGCAGATGGGCCGGCTCATCGAGGCCGCCGACCGCTTCGGTGGCGGCGACCTCCGCCCGATCCAGCTGGGACAGATGCCCGAGGAGCTGCAGCGCCTGGCCGCCGCCATGGACAACATGGCCTCGCGGCTGCGCGCAGTGGTCAGTGCCGTGGTCAATGATGCGGTGCAGATCTCGGGCAGCGCCTCCGACTTCTCGGCCATGAGCGAGGAGATCGCGGCCTCCAGCGGCGAGATCTCCGCCGCCATGGTCAAGATCTCCAGCGGGGCCGAGCACCAGGTGCAGGGCGTGCAGCGAGGCCGACCAGCTGCTCGCCCGCCTGCGCGAGGCCTCAGCGAGCAACGCCGAGGCCGCCCAGAAGGCGGTCCGCCTGGCCGAGGAGATCCGGCGCACGGCGCTCCGCTTCCGCGCCGACGTGGACACCGCCCGCACCACTCTGCTGGATGTCCGCGGTGTGGTGCAGACCTCGTCGCAGCAGGTGCGGGCCCTGGTGCAGCAGTCGGATTCCATCACCAACTTCATCGACCTCATCAAGCAGATCTCGTCGCAGACCAACCTCCTGGCACTCAACGCCGCCATCGAGGCGGCCCGGGCCGGTGAGCACGGGCGCGGTTTCGCCGTGGTGGCCGAGGAGGTGCGCCAGCTGGCCGACTCCAGTGCCCGGGCCGCGGAGGAGGTCACCAAGACGGTGGAGTTCATCCGCAGCCAGGTCCGCGAGGTCGCCGAGACCATGCAGGTCGGCACCACCAAGGTGGCCGGCATCGAGAACGTGGCGCAGGCCGTGGTCCAGGGGCTGGACAGCATCGGCACCGCCATCAGCGAGGTGCAAGCCTCCGCGACCGCGACTGGCGCAGCAGGCGGTGCAGACCCGGGACATCGCTGGGGAGCTGACGGAGCGCACCGCGCTGGTGGCCCGGGCTGCATCCGAGCACGCCTCTTCCAGTGAGGAGGTGTCGGCGGCGGCGGAACAGCAGAGCGCATCGACCGAGGACATGGCCTCATCCTCCGCGTCCCTGCTCGATGCCAGCACCCGACTCACCAAGCTGGTGGCAGAGTTCAAGACCTGACGCGGGCAGGCGTGACCCACGACGCGAGGAGGGCGGGCCGACCGGCCCGCCCTTCTTGTTCCTGCCTGCCCGTCATCGGGCTTCAGCGTTTCTTCTTGGTCGGCCTTCTTGGCCGCCCGCTTGGCTTGGTCTTGGGCTTGGGCTTTGCCCTGGCCTTGAGCCGCGCCGCGGCGGCGTGTGCCTTGCCCTTCTCGGCGGCCTTCTCGGCCCGCCGCTGCATCGCCTCCCGCACTTCCTGGAGGACCCGTTCGCCTTCGTCCGTCGCGACCAGGTTGCGGCGGGTGGCGTAGCGGATCAGCTCCTCGGCGTCGGCCGCCTGGAACTCGCCGAGACGGGCACCCGCCCGGATCACGTTGAGCATCGCGTCGGCAACCGGACTCCGCAGCACGTTCGCGATGCCCGGCAGAGTCTCCAGCAGGGTGGAGATCTGGGAGGCGCCAAGTTCCGAAGCCAAACGGCCCTCCTGAGTGGGGCTGGGATCTACCGACCGGTCGTTTGCCGGTCAATCTGGCGGGGAACGTACCATGGCAGGAGCAGGCAGTCAAGAATTCGATGAGGTAGTAGCTCATGCAACCCCTATAAGGGGAACACGACAGAGACCGTGGCGCGGTGCTCCGGTCTCTGCGGCTAGAGCCCGACCCTGAGGAGCGTGCATAGCTCCCAGCCCAGTACGGACTTCGTCCCGTTTGACGTCGGTGTCTCGACACTGCCGAAGTCCACCCTGGCGCTCGGCACGAGGGCCAATCGGGGCGAGACCTGGTAGCGGAGGGCGCTGCCGACACCCACCAGCTTGCCGCTGCCATCCTTGGGGGACCAGAACCGGCCCTCCACCAGCGGTTCCAGCCGGGCATTGGCCCCCAGCCCCCAGCTCCCCGACACGCCGGCGGTGAACACGTTCTCCTTGCCGCTGGTGGCGCTGCCCGGAGCCACTGCGATGGTAGTTCCAGGCGTAGAGCGCGATCGTCCCGGCGCCTGCGCGGGTGGAGAACTCGCCATCCACGAGGATGCGGTTGCCCGGGTCGAAGGTCCCGCCGCCGCCACCGGAGCCGGTCAGCTGGTCGTTGGCGAAGGTGCTGAAGGTGGCTCCCACCGCCAGGCGTCCCTGCCCCACCAGCCGGTCCACGCCGGCACGGATGCGGGTCTCGACACCGGGCTGGTAGCGGACGTTGGAGTTTGCCGACCCGCTGAAGGGCTGGTATTCAGCGCTCCAGCGCACGCTCGCCGCCAGCCCGAGATTCCAGGATCCGGCGGTAATGGCGCCGGCGAGTCCGGGGGTGAGGGAGAATCCCGAGCCGTAGGTGTTGACCGGAAAGAGCAGGAAGTTGGAGGCCGAACTGGCCGCGACCCCGAAGCTCTGCAGGCTGGTGGTCTCCGGGCCGGTGGGGAGGTTCAGCATCACGCTGGCCACGACGGCGTCGTTGCCGAAGACGTAGGTGCCCCGGACCTGGGTGTCGGTCAGGTCCTGGAAGCTCTCGTGGCTGCCGCCCAGTCCGACGAAGGTGGTGGCATAGTAGGTGCCGATGTCCACCGAGAACCGCTGCCCCAGCGGCACCACCACGCCGATCGGGAAGGCGAGCTGGCGGACGTAGTCCACGCCGAACCCGTTCTCGTAGCTGTACGAGCGGAAGGTCGACCCCGCCGATGACGGTGGCCTGGGGAAACAGGCCCTGGGCCTGCAGGCGAGGCCGGCGGCGCGGCGGCGAGCAGGGCGGCGGTGGCCGCAAGGATGAGGGCGCGCATCAGGGCCGAGTGATGATGATGATGATCGTGCCGGTGAGTCCCGGCTCGATGCCGTCGCCGCCGAGGGTCTCGGGCAGCTGAGGCCGACTGGTGGGCTGGCGGGACACCGGCCCGCTGCCGACGCGATAGGTCAGGGTGGAGCCAACGCTGGGGACGGTGTTGAGCACCCCAGTGCGAAGGATCGGTCCCCGGCCGGCGGGAGGCCTGCGGGCCGGCGTCCGGGCCCGCTCGGACCGATCCGGGTATCAATCCCGGCGAAGACCTGGGGGCTCAGCAGCAGCGCCTGGGTCACCCGCTGGGTGGCCGACTGCCGGTCGCGGGCGGCACGGAAGTTGGGGTCTCGGGCCACGGCGGCGCTGAAGTTGGCGTTGGCGGCCTCGTAAGTCGCCGCGGTCCTCCGCCTCGAGGCCCCGGCTGAAGGCCAGGAACGCCTGCAGGTCCGCGGTGGGGCGCTCGCTCAGCGCCCGGCGCTCCGCCGGCGAGAGGGTGATGCCCATCTGCTCCACCAGCCGGAACAGCACCTGCTTCTGCAGCGCGAACAGCTGCTGCAGCTGCTCGTCGCCGGTGCCGCTGGCGATCACCGAGGCGTTGAGGGCGTTGACGACCGAGGCATCCAGCCGGATCTGGCTGCTGCCGGGAATGTCGGACACCGCTCCCTGGACCACCCGGCTGGCGCGGAGCATCCGGCCCGACCGGGCACCGGTGGCGGGATCGGTCCGGCCGCTTTCGGTGAGGGCCATCTCATCCACCAGCGCCTGCACCCGTTCGCGCTCGAGCAGCGTCAGCTGGCTCAGCTTGGACAGGTCGGTGATCATCAGGTGGGTCAGGCCGCGCGAGAGCGGGCGGATCTCCTCGTTGGTCCCGGTATAGCGGAATGGAAACACCGCCACCGCATTCTCGGTGGCCGGTTGGGTGGTCAGGAGTGATTCCTGCGCAATGGCCCGCCGGGCCGCCACCCGAAGCTCCCGCCGGGTGAGGAGTTCCAGGCGGTCGGTGATTTCGTCCCGCTGGCGGGCATCCCGCGCCTCGCCTGACGCCGTCGTATACGCCGCGCGGGCGGAGTCGGGTTCCTCCAGCTCTTCCCAGGTGAGCCCCAGGTAGACGTGCGCACCGTAATTCTGCGGGTTGAGCGTCAGGGCGCTCCGCAGCACGTCGCGGGCGCGGCCGTACTCCTTGGCCTCGTAGTAGGCAATACCGAGCCTGGTCATGAGGCCGGCATCCCGGGGGCTCTGCTGCTGGGCCGCCTCGAGGGCCGGGAGGTTTTCGGGGGTGGGTGCCGGCGGGGGCGGTCCGCCTGCACAGGCACTCAACAGCGTCCCGCCGGCGACGAGGGCCGGGGCCCAAATTCGCGAGTACATAGGCTCCCTGGGGGTACGGGGGGTGTCCGCCAATAGTACGGCTCCGCCAGAGGCTCCGGAAGAGGGGTGACCGGAGCGCCGCCACGGCGTTTGCGCCCGCCCACTGCAAATCATACATTGTAACGATGGCGGGTCGGCGCAGCGGCCGATCGCCCCCGCCAGAAGGGCGGCAGGTTGGGACGTCGTGGGATAAAGGAATACCGTGCAGCAGAAGCCCTCGTGCTGATCGCGGCCGACCGCGACCACAAGATCCTCGTATGCCCCAGCTGCAACGCTCCCGACGTTGAACGGACCCCCAGGCGCACCGAACGTCCCTCCGGACGGGTCACGCTCACCTGCCAGAGTTGTGGCCGAGTCGCCAGCTACCTCGAGCGGTCGTCCATGAGCACACCGGAGGAGCCACGGCAGCGGTAGTTGGAAGTCGGAAGTCGAAGTTGGGAGTTAGCATCGCTGGCCGCCGCGGGGTCCCTCGTCCCGAAATCATCGTCGCCGGACTCCCAACTCCCGACTCCCAGCCACTTGTCCCCCACCGCACTCATCTTCGTCACCGTATTCCTGGACCTGATCGGGTTCGGAATCGTGCTGCCGCTCCTCCCCGGCTACGCCGCACGGCTGCACGTCAGCGAAACCGCGATCGGGGTGCTGGTCGCGAGCTTTTCCCTGATGCAGTTCCTGCTGGCGCACTGGTGGGGGCGCCTGTCGGACCGCATCGGCCGACGACCGGTCATCCTGGTGGGGCTCCTCGGCAGCTCGCTCTCCTACCTGCTGTTTGCCTTTGCCTCGACCTACTGGATCCTGCTCGCCTCCCGGGTGCTGGCCGGAGCCATGGGCGCCACGGTGAACGTCGCCCAGGCCTATCTCGCGGATGTCACCACCCTGGCGGAGCGGCCCCGGGCGCTCGGTCTGATCGGGGCCGCATTCGGGCTGGGCTTCGTGGTGGGGCCGGGTATCGGCGGGGTGAGCGCGACGCTGGGTCCCGCCGCACCAGGCCTGATCGCGGCGGGGCTCACAGCGGTGAACCTGGGTCTGGCGTGGTGGTGGCTGCCAGAATCAAGGCAGTCCGGAGCTCCGGCCCGGACCGAGACCCCTGTGCACGGGAGCCGGTTCCTGGCCCCGTTCGCCGCGGTGGGCTGCACGACCGTCGCCTTCACGGTCCTGTACGTGGTCTTCCCGCTGGAAGTGGAGCGCAAGCTCGGTTTCGACCAGCATCACGCGGCCTATCTGTTCATGCTGCTCGGGGTGGTGTCGGCGATCGTGCAGGGGGGGTTGATCGGGCGGCTGGTGACGCGCTACGGTGAGCGCCACCTGATCCTGGCGGGGAGCGTGCTCCTGGCCCTCGGGCTGGCGGGGCTCACCCAGGCGTTCAGCGCCGGACCCACCCACGCCGGCCTGACGCTCCTGTATGGCAGCCTGCTGATCCTGGCGACGGGATCCGGCATCGTGGCGCCCAGCGCGGCCGCGATGGTCAGCCGGCTGGCGCCGGCGGAGGAACAGGGCAGCGCCCTGGGGCTGCTGCAGAGCGTCGGGGCGGTGGCGCGGATTGTGGGGCCGATCCTGGCCGGCACGGTTGCCGCGGGGCTCGGTGCAGCGGCGGCGTTCCTGGTGGCGGGAGGCATTGCGCTGCTGGCCGGGCTCCTGACCGCCGTCCTCCCGGACAACGCGCCGGCGACAGCGCCGGGTGGGCGCTGAGCCCGGGCAGGCTCAGTGGGGCCGGACGAAAAGCCGGCTCCAGCGGATCGCAGTGATGGGGCGAAGCACCTTCCAGCTGCCGGGATCGTAGCTGTAGTACACGATCAGCGGGGTGCCCCGGACGTTCTCGCGGGGGAGGAATCCCCAGTAGCGGCCGTCGTAGGACAGGTCGCGGTTGTCTCCCATCATGAAGAACGAATCGGCGGGCACCACGATCGGACCCCACTCCTGCAGGTCGGGGTTGTAGCTGGCGGGATCCGCCCCCGCCAGATGGCTCATCTGCCACGACCGCATCTTGAAGCGGTATTCCGGCGATTCCGACTTGCCGGGGTTCTCGTGCTGGACATAGGGTTCTTCCACCGGCGTGCCGTCTCGGTACAGCTGCCCTCCCCGCATCGTCAGGGTGTCCCCCGGCATCCCCACCAGCCGCTTGACGACCTTGAGGCCCTCCTCTTCGACCGAGTCGAACACGACCACGTCTCCCCGCGCCGGCTGGCGCGCAGCGGGGAGGCGGACGCCGGTGAAGGGGATCTCCGCGCCGTAGACCGCCTTGTTGACGAAGAGAAAGTCTCCGATCAGCAGGGTGCGTTCCATGCTCCCCGACGGAATCCGGAATGCCTCGATCAGGAAGGTGCGCAGCAGCAGCCAGACCACCACCGCAACCACGATGGACTTGGCCCACTCCCACAGCGCGTGGCGCATCGGCGCGGGGTCCTGCAGCGCCCCGGCGGCGGACGGGGGTGCGGTCGCGGGGGAAGCGCTCACGGGATCCAGTCGGCGATGAAGATGTTGGTCTCGCCCGGTTCGGACTGATGGCGGTTGGAGGCCCAGACCAGCTTCTTGCCGTCGTAGCTGAACATGGGGAAGGAATCGAAGTCCGCGTGGGTGGTGATCTTCTCCAGGCCCGTCCCGTCGGGATTGATCAGGTAGAGATCGAAATTGCCGCTGCGGGGCTGCTCGTAGTTGGAGGAGAAGATGATCTTCTTGCCATCGGGCGTGAAGACCGGGGCGAAGTTGGCGCCGCCCAGGCTGGTCACCTGTCGTGCGTTGCCGCCATCGGCATCGGCCACCCACACCTCGACCCGGGCGGGCCGCACCAGCCGCCGGGCCAGCAGGCCGAGGTAGTCGGCGGTGTCGGCGGCGGTCTTCGGATAGGCCGCCCGCCAGACGATCTTGCTGCCGTCCGGTGAGAACCAGGCGCCCGCCATCATAGCCCACCCGGTTGGTCAGCCGTCGCACATCGCTGCCGTCCAGGTTCATGGTGTACAGCTCGATGTCGCCATCCCGGGTGCTGGTGAACAGGATGGTCTTGCCGTCGGGCGAGAGATTGGCCTCGGCGTTGTACGCGCCGTCGTCGGTCAGCTGGCGCAGGTCGGAGCCGTCTGCCCGGGCGGTGTAGATCTCCAGGTGGCCCAGGGGCCAGACGTAGCCGGCCGATCTGTCAGGCGGCGGCGGGCAGGCGGGATCGTTCTTGAAGGTGGAGCTGTACAGGATGCGCCGGTCGTCCTGGTAGAAGAACCCGCAGGTGGTCCGGCCCAGCCCGTTGGAGACCCGCCGCATCCCCGAGCCGTCGATGTTCATGACGTACTGCTGGTCGCAGCCGCTGTCCACCGCCTGCTGGCGCTGGAAGATGAGCTGCCGGCCGGAGCGGGAGAAATAGGCCTCGGCGTTGTTCCCGCCGAAGGTGAGCTGGCGGATGTTGGCGAGGTGCCGCTTCTCCCGGCTCCGGGGCGACGTAGACCGCCGAGGCCGGGGTGGTTGCCGGAACCGCGGCACAGCCGGCCCCGAGGGGGAGCAGGAGGGCCGAAAAGGGGATACGCATAGGGGTGGAAGAATAACCGGCGCGGGTCGGAATGGCACGGCGGGCCGGAGCCGGGCAGCGGCCTAGCCCTGCAGCTCCCGCAGGGCCGCCAGCACCTCGGCGGCGTGGCCTCGAGGTTTCACTTTCTGGAACACCCGCGCCACCCGCCCATCCGGCCCGATGAGGAACGTGGTGCGGAGGATGCCGTGGTACTTGCGGCCGTACATGCTCTTCACCCCCCAGGCGCCATAGGCTTCGGCCACGGCGTGATCGGTATCGGCCAGGAGCGGGAACGGCAGCCGATGCTTGGTGCGAAACTTCTCGTGGGAGGCGACTCCGTCCGGAGAGATGCCCAGCACCACGGCCCCGGTGCCCTGGACATCCCGCCAGCTGTCGCGAAACTCGCAGGCTTCCACCGTGCACCCGCTGGTGTCGTCCTTCGGATAGAAATACAGCACCACTGGCGTTCCCTTGAGTCCCTTGAGAGCGATCGTCTCGTGGCCGGTTGCGGGCAGCGAGAATGCGGGTGCGATATCGCCGGGCTTCATCATCAGTGAGGACCCTGGAATCGGAGTACCAGCAGGTGATGGCCGCAGGCATGGAGCCGACTGGGCGGCGCTCCCTGCAGGGACTGGTCGTTCCCGCACACCGATACGGTGACCCCCGGCACACCCGCCGCCGGGGCCCGGATCGTGCTTCTTGAGCGACTCGATCGGGGCGGCGCGGCGCACGCCCCGCGACTGACACGACGGGGGTAAACATATGCATGACGCGACGTTGGGACAGGCCCGGCGGCCCTCCTTCCCGGTACTGGACCGACTGGGCGAGTTGTGCGTGAGCGGGCGGGACAGCGCGGCTTACCTCTGGCAGGTTCCCAATGACATGGCGGTCCGCACGGAAATCTCCCGGAAGCTGGTTGAGATCCGGGCAGAGTGTGACCGGCAGAACCGGCGCGAGATGAACCGGATCGTGGCTGAGATTGAAACGGCGCTGGCGGCCACGATCAGCCCGCAGCAGGTGGAGATCCTGCAGGACGGTTTCGACCGGCTCTACAAGTTGTGGCAGTCGGCGAAGTCGGGGTTGATGTAGCGGTTGGGCGGTTGGGCCGTTGGGCGGACACCCGTAGCAGGCAGGTGAGTTTCCGCCCCCGATGCGGGTCCCTGGCCCCGCCCGGGGGTGTGGCGCCCCTGCCTCATTATTGACAACTTCCGGAATTAGCGGCCAATTGGGGCATCTCCTTCCCCCTGGCCCCCATGCCCGCACCTGTCAGGCCGCGTTCCGGCGCAGCCCTCGGCCGTATTGTCCTGGTTATGCTGGCAGCGGTCGCACTGGCGACCTGCACCGAGGAGCCGACAGCGCCCACCCGGCCAGGGGTCGGCACCCTTCGGGTGGGACCGCAGTTCGATGCCTTTGCCCGGCTGGTTCCCCTCACGCTCGATAACGTCCGGGTCATCGTCGTCCGGCCACCCAGCGACACCATCCTCCGCGCGGCGCGATCCTTCAGTCCCAGTACCCAGCAGCTCACCCTGAGCCTCCCGCTCCTCCTGCTCTCGCGGAGTGAGGCGCTGGAGGTGACGCTCGAGCTGTACGCCGGGACCACCCTGCTGTTTACCGGCACCAGTACGGTCCAGGTGGTGGCCGGAGCGACCACCCCGCCGGCCAGCGTGCCGGTGAGTTATCAGGGCCCGGGGGCCACGCTGACGGCGATCACCCTGGATCCCCGGGACACGACCGTCTCCCTCGGCGCCACCTTCCCGTTCGGGGCGACGGCGGTGGATGCCCAACAGAACAACGTGCCGCAGTTCTACGTGTCGTGGAGCGCCGATGCCGGGACGATTGACGCCGCCGGCGTCTTCACCGCTCCCTCGGTACGCGACACCCTCTACGTCCACGCCGCCACCCCCAACGGCGTGGTGGACTCGACCCGGGTGTTCGTGACCGCCCCGCCCTCGACGCTCACCAAGACCGGCGGCGACGCCCAGAGTGGCATCATCGGGACCCGGCTGCCCCAGCTCCTGGCGGTGCGGGTGAACGGCAGTGACGGCCAGCCGGTGGCGGGGGCCTCCGTCGCCTTTACGGTCACGACCGGCGGCGGCAGCGTGGACAGCGCCAGGCCACGAGCGACGCGCAGGGCGTCGCGCGCACCGGGGCGACGCTGGGCCTGACGGTGGGCCAGCAGTCGTTCACGGCGACGGTGAGCGGCATTCCCTCCGCGGTATTCACCGCCACGGCCACCGGCGTGGCGCCGATCGTGACCACCCTCAGCGCGGGCGGCAACACCAGCTGCGAGATCCGCGGCGGCCAGACCCTCTGCTGGGGCAGCAACGGCTTCGGGCAGCTCGGAGACGGCACCACCACCGACCGCGCGGTGCCCGGACCGATCGCCAGCGGCGGGTTCACCTTCACGTCGCTGGCCGTGGGCGCCACGCCATGCCTGCGCGCTCACCGCGGGCGGCCAGGCCTTCTGCTGGGGTTCGACAACAGCCTCGGCGGCCCTGGGCGACGGCACGATCACCGACCGACCGACCCCGATCGCGGTGAGCGGGCGGAGAGACGTTCGTGCAGCTCGTGGCCGGGAACGGTCATCACCTGCGGCCTCACCGGCGCCGGCCAGGCGTTCTGCTGGGGCAACAACAGCAACGGGCGAGCTGGGCGACGGCAGCACCAGACCGACCGCAGCGCGCCCACCGCGGTGACCGGCGGACACATCTTCACTGGCGATGACGCCGGGAGCGGGGATCACAGCTGCGGCCTCGACGGTCCAGCCGGCGCGGCCTTCTGCTGGGGCCGGAACCGGGACGGGGAGGTCGGCGACGGTACCCACACGCCCAGGCTCGTCACACCGACCGCGGTGACCGGCGGGCACCGTCTTCACCGCCATCTCGATCGGCTACAACTCAAGCTGTGCCCTCGACACCTGCGGGGACCGGATTCTGCTGGGGTAACAATTTCGGTGTCCCCCTGACCAGTCCGACAGCCGGTCGCGGGCGGATTCACATTCACCGCGCTCGACATGGGGGACAACCATGTCTGCGGCCTGACGAGCGGCGGCTGGCGCTGCGGCGGCGACAACGGCAGTCGGCCAGCTGGGTGACGGCACGACCACCGACCGGCCGGCGCCGGTGCTGCCCTCGGGCGGATTCACCTTCACGGCCCTCGCGGGCGGCGGGCAGCACACCTGCGGCCGTACCGCCGTCGGCGACGCTCTGCTGGGGCTCGAACACCGTGGGCCAGCTGGGCGACGGCACCACCACCGACCGGCTGACCCCAACCCTCGAGCGTGGGCCCGGCGACCACCGCCGCGGTCAGCGCCGGCAACGGCCAGACGGCCACCGCCGGCACTGCGGTGCCCGTTGCGCCGGCGATCATCGTGCGCGACGCGCTCAACGTCCCGGTGCCGGGTCTGGATGTGGTCTTCGCGGTGACCGGCGGCGGCGGCTCCCTGACGGGCGCCGTGGCCCAGACGAACAGCAGTGGCATCGCCACGGTGGGCAGCTGGACCCTGGGCACCACACCGGGCGCCAATACGCTGACCGCAACCGTGCAGGTGGGCGGGGTGAGCGGGAACCCGGTGAACTTCACGGCCACGGGCACCGGCGCCGGGCCGGTGGTCTACACCTGGACCGGCGCCACTTCGGGTGACTGGAGTGTGGCCGGCAACTGGAGTCCCGCGGGAGTCCCCGGCTCCGCGGACGATGCCGTGCTTACCGCCGCCGGCCAGGCGCCGGTGTTGAGTACCTCGGTGTCGGCGACCAACGTCACGGTGCCCAACGGGGTGACGCTGTCTCTGGGGGGGAACACCCTCACCGCCTCGGGCAACGTCAGCGCTGGGACCACCATCACCAACGGCACCCTGATCATGACCGGCAACGGCACCACGGTGCAGGGAATGGTGCCGGATCTGGTCATTTCGCTGGCCAACGTGACGGATGCCGTCACGGTGGCCGGCCCGCTCACGGCCGCCAATATCAGCGCCGAAGGTGGGCGGCTGGTCGTCGGTGGCCAGACCGTGACGGTGTCGAACAACCTCGTCACCGATCTCAACGGCGTGCTGGTCATGACCAACCCAGCGGGCTTGGTCACCGTGAACGGCTCCGCCATCTTCGGCGGCGAGAATGAGACGGGGCTGTTGACCGCCGGCACGATGCGGCTCCGGGGCAGCCTGACCCAGAACGTGGGTGTCACCCAGAGCAGCTTCGTGGCCAGCGGCACCCATAAGGTGATCCTGGATGGCGGGAGCACCGGGCAGGTGATCCGGTTCAATGCGCCGACCCAGTCGCGGCTGCAGGATCTGGAGCTGGCTAACACGGTCGGCGGAACGTCGTTCTTCACCGACGCCACGATTGCCGGACAGCTGAGCGAACAGATGGGCCCGACCGTGCCGGTCACGTCGGGCGGCGGATTCACCGTCACGGTGGGCGGCCTGGACCTGGACGGTGCGGACCTCGGCAACCTGCTGCTCGACGTGGGGACCGGGGTGATCACCCGGTTCGATAACGTCCGGTTCATCAATTACCCCGAGACGGGCATCGCGCTCCGGATCGCCCGGCCAAACGGGACCTTCACCTTCAACAACCTGATCTTCGGGAACACCTCCGCTGGCGGCCCACCGACGACCGGGCTCTATCTGCAGGCCGACGACACCAACCCGTCCGACGGCCAGGCCCTGACGATCAACCTGGCGAACCCCATCCCGGCGACCGACGGCGGCTTCAGCCAGGCGCTCAATGGCGCGGTGATCAACTGGCCGGCGGCGGCGCCGATCACCTGGACGGGCGCGGTGAACTCCGACTGGTTCACCCCGGGCAACTGGGGGGGCGGCGTCGTGCCCGGCGTGGCAGACGACGTGATCATCCCCAACGTCGCCACGACACCGGTCGTCACCAGTCAGGTCGACATCAACGCGCTCACCATTGACGGGGGCAGGCTCGACCTCGGCAACAACCTCGTCAACGTCGCGACCTCCTTCCAGGTGAGCAACGGCGGCCTCCTGGTAATGGTGAACCCGGGCGACGCGCTGTTCATTGACGGCAACGCCACGTTCGACGGCGGCAACCAACTGGGCTTCATGACCGACGGGTTCCTGAGCGTGTCCGGCAACTTCACCCAGCTGGCCACGAGCAGCGGCGACAGCTTCCACCCGAGCGGCAACCACACCACCGAAATGGACGGCAGCCTCACCGGCATTCCCACGGTGACCTTCGCCACCCCGGGGCTCGTACCGGGCACGTCGCACTTCCAGAACTTCATTTGGAGCGGCACCCCCGGAGGCAGCCTGACCCTCGGCTCCGACATTCTTGCCCATGGCAACGTCGAGCTCGATGGCTGCGGCGACGACTGCCCGGTTGGCCCGCTCCTGGGCAACGGGCACACGCTGACCGCCGGCCAGGTTGCGGCGGCGACGGGCACCGTCATGGACGACCTGCCGCTCATCATCCAGCAGCAGGTGCCGGCCGCCGTGTTCCTCGGGTCGATGACCTTCCAGAACCTGCCTACCTCGGCGACCCAGATCACGGTGAACGCGTTCGGAGACCCGGTCAACTCATCGTTCAGCGGCATCAACTTCATGCCGCTGACCAGCGGCGCCACCGGATTCTACGTGAGCGCCACCGACCTGGACGGGGCCTCACCCAGTCCGCTCATCATTGATATCCTGGGCAACGATCCCGGCAACGGGCCGTCGTTCACGCAGGTGGCGGGTGGCGCCACCGTGAACTGGCCCAGCGGCAGCCCGGTCATCACCTGGAACGGCTCGGTGGACCCCAGCTGGACCGATCCCGCCAACTGGACCCCGAACCAGGTGCCCGGCCCCACGGACGATGTACTGATCCCTGCCGGCACGCCGACGTCGCCAATCGTCGCCAACGCCACGATCCGCAACCTGGTCGTGGACCCGGGCGCGATCCTCATCCTCACCAGCGGCGCCGTCCTCGACCTGAATGGTGATCTCGACGCGGCCGGGTCCGTGACCGGCTGCTGCCTGCTCAACCTCCACGGATCAGTGAGCGCCCGGGGCAACCTCGACGGCGTCTCGCTCGGCGTCACGACGGGAGCCACGGTGACGCTGAACGGCGACCTGACCATGACCAACACCGGCGTCGACGTGGATCTCCAGGGCACATTGATCATCAACGGCCATGCGCTCTCCGCCTCGCTCGCCCGGCTGCTCGTCCGGGACGCCGGGGGGCTTCTGCAGATGACCAACCCGTCCGACCTGGTGAACGTCAGGAACGCCATTTTCGACGGCGCCTCCACGACCGGCAGTCTGACGGCCGGGACCCTGCAGATCCGCGACGATTTCACCCAATTGGCCTCGCACTCCGGCAGCAGCTTCTTCGCGTCGGGAAGCCACCGCACGGCGATGATCAGCAGCTTCCCGCGGAACATCAGCTTCGCCACCCCGTCGACCTCCCGCTTCCAGGAGTTCGACATCTCGGGGCTCACGTCCACGCTGACGCTGCAGAGCAATGTGACCGCGGCCGGCCAACTGATCTCATTGCCACTGTCGACGCCACCGACACGTCAACACTTCGGCGGCGCGACGCTATCTGCCGGCGGGGCCGACGTCACGGGCCTGACCCTCGACGGAGTGCCCCTGGTTCTGACCGGCGGACAGATCAGCGGCTTCAGCAACGTCACTTTCCAGAACCAGAACCCGCTGGGCACGCATCTGACCGTGAACAATGTCGGCGCGCCGTCGGCGTTCATCTTCGGCAACCTCAACTTCACCACCGCGCTCTCGGCGGGCGGCTTCTACCTCGTCGCCAACGACCTCGATGGCGCGAGCCCAGACCCGCTGACCATTGACGTCGTCAGCTCCAACCCGGCCTCCGGCGCGGGCGTCAGTCAGGCCACCAACGGCGCGGTGATCAACTGGCCGGTCGACCGGCGCCAGCATCACCTGGAGCGGGAGCGCCGGCACCGACTGGTTCAACCCGGCCAACTGGGTGGGCGGCGTGGTGCCGGGCGCGATCGACAACGTGTTCATCGTCCTGGCAACATTCCAGCCGGTGCTCACCAACAACACGGCGGTCAACAACCTCACGCTGACAGCCGGCACCACCCTGGAAATCGCCGACTTCGTCCTGGTGCTGAACGGCAACGTGGACGTGGCAGGCACGATTGACGACATCACCGGCACCGGCAACGGCGGCGTCGTCGTCACGGGCAGCGGCACCCTGCTCCGGGCTTCATGAACACGACCGTGGCCGTCAACGGCAGCTCGACCATGAACGGCAACTGCTGACCACCGGGGATCTCTGCCCTGACCGGCTCACTCACCGTTGCGGGCAACTTCCTCGACGTCCAGGGGCTGCTGTCGACCTTCGGCGGCAGCGGCACCCTGGTCATGACCAATCCCAGCGACCAGGTGCAGGTGGCCGGCGATGCGGTCTTCAACGGCGGGAGCACCGCCGGGCTGCTCACGGCGGGGATCCTCACGATCGGCGGCGACTTCATCCAGGTGGGCACCAACAGCGCCCAGAGCTTCGCCGCGGATCCCGGCCATCTCACGGTCCTGAGCGCCAACCCGGCCAACATCACGTTCACGACCCCGCGGCGGCCAACGGCTCGCACTTCGGCGACCTGTCGGAAGCGGGCTTCGGCGCCACCTTCAACCTGAACTCGCGACGTGACGATCCGGGCTTCCTCAGCGGCGGCGACGGCTTCGGCGGCACGATGCTCGGCGAGCTGCACCTGCCCTCGGTGCTGACGCTGACCGCCTATTCCGCCAGTGGCCCGCCCAACCTCGATTGCGTGCGGCTGGTAATCGATGACCCGGCAGGCGATCAACACCTTCCTGAGCGGCGATCAGCTTCGCCAACCTGCCGACGGATGTCACCCAGCTCACCATCCAGCATCCGGGAGTGGCCACCGGGAACCTCAGCTTCGGGTTCCTGACCTTCGTGCCGCTCACCATCGGCGACGCCGGCTTCTACATCTCGGCGGTGGAAACGCCGGGCGCGCCGGTGCTCGTGGTGGATGTGGTCCGTCGGGAACCAACGTCGGCAACGGACCCACCTTCACCACGACGAGCGGCGGGGCCTCGGTCCTCTGGCCGTAGGGACCGTCACTCCCGTGTGCGACGAGGGCCGGCGTCCTGCGCCGGCCCTCGTGGCGTTCATGCTGCGGGTGGACTGCCGGACCGGCGGCCCGGGGTGGGGAGGTGGTGCATGGCTGATCAGCGCGGGACCGCGGTAGATCGCCGGAGCTGGCGGCCCGCGGCGTTGATGCGGGACCGGTGGTGGACGCGGGCTCAGCCCCGCTTGAGGTGACTCCGTACCGTGCGATAGCGCTTGATGCCAACGAGGAGGAGTACCACGCCGGTCAGCATGAGTCCGCCAGCGCCCCAGGCGCCCCCCGGACCGTCGTACAGGTGGCCGACCGCGACCCCGCCCGCCACCAGCCCGATCGCAGTCCGCACGTAAGCCAGCAGCGTACGCTCGTTGGCGAGGTGGGTGCGGTCGCGCGCCAGCTCATCACGGGTGCCGGAATCAGGCTCTGCCATGTCTGCTCCGCGCCGGCTGGGTCTTCACGGCGCGCCGTCCGTCGGCCTGGCGGTCGCTTCCTCCACCCCGCCGGCTGGCCGCGGCCCGTCCACCGGTATCGCCGTGACCGGCGCGCCGTCCTGCAGCATCTCCAGCCCGCCGACGACCACCTGTTCCCCGGCATCCACGCCACTGGTGATCTCGGCCTCACCCGGGGCGCGAAGTCCGATGGTGACGGGCCGGCGGGTCGCCTTGCCGTCGGTCACCACCCACACGATCTGGGTGCCCTGCACCGAAAGAATCGCCTGCTCGGGGATGACCACCGCCCGCGGGCGGGTGGCGGTGGCGAGCCTCGCCTCCGCGAACATCCCCGCCTGCAGCCGGCGCCTGCCGTTGGGCACCACCGCCTTGACCAGCAGGGTGCGCGAGGGCAGCTGGACCGATGGGCTCACGAAGTCCACCACGCCGCTGAACTCCTCCGCCGGGAGCGACGCCACCCGGAAGACTACCCGCTGCCCCGGTCGCACATCCCGGGCGTAGCGCTCGGGGACGGTGAACGCCACGCGGGCCGGGTCCACCGTCTCGATGGTGACCAGCGGATCGCTGGAGGTGACGTAATCGCCGAGACTCACCAGGCGCTGACCCACCACCCCGGTGAAGGGCGCCCGCACCGTGGTGCGGCTCAGGCGGAGTTCCAGGAGCGACAGGGAGGCCCGGCTGCTCCGGGCGGTGGCCTCGGCGCGCTCCAGGTCGGCCGTGGAGGAGGCGTTCTGCTCCAGTAGCTGCCGGGTGCGGGTCAGGGCCTGCTCGGCGAGGTCCCGCTCGGCCTCGGCCCGGGCCACCTCAGCCTTGAGCTCCCGGTCATCGATGCGGAACAGGCCTGCACCCTTCTCCACCTCGCTCCCCTCGCGCATGAGGATTTCCACGATGCGCCCGTCCACCTCGGCGCGCAGTTCCGCCGACTGGATGGCCTCGATCTGCCCGGTGGCGAGGATCGCGTCCACCACGGTGTCCTGCCGGGCCGTGGCCACCTCCACCGGGAGCGCAAAGCCGCCGCCTTCACCGCCGGGCCCCTCGGCCGGGTCTCCCTTGCCGCAGGCGGAGGCGAGGAGCAGCGCCATCACACTGAGTCGTCGAGCGGTCACTGGGAGTCTCCACCGTTGAATTCGCGGCCGATCCGGCGGCCCAGGATGGCCTCGAGCGAGGCCAGCGCGAGCCGAGCCGTGTAGCGGGTTGTCACCACCTGTGCCTCGGCGTCGCTGAGTCCGTTCTGGGCGATGATGAGGTTGAGGACCGGCGTGGCGCCGGCGCTGTAGCGGGCCTCTTCGACCCGGTAGTTCTCCCGGGCCACCGCCTCCGCCTCCTCCGCCAGGGCCACCTCGGCCAGAGAGGTCTCGTAGAGATCGTAGGCGGCGGTCACGTCGCGCAGGGCCGAGCGCTCCAGGTCGCTCCTCAGCGCCCGGGCGTAGTCGCGCTGGGTGCGGGCGCGGATGATCGAGAACTCGCGCTGGCCGTTGTTCCAGATAGGCAGCGACAGGCCGATGGTGATGGACGAGACGGTGAAGGCACTGGGGAAGAGGCGCACGTCGAAGCGGTTGTGGGCCCCGGTCAGCGTCAGCGTCGGCAGGTAGGCGCCGCGGGCGCCCTTGAGTTGCACCTCGGCGGCGCGCTCTCCGGCCCGGGCGGCGCGATACGCCGGTCCCGACTCCAGCGCCGTCATCACCGCCTGATCCAGGGTGAGCGGCAGTGCGGCAGGCGGTCCGCCCTCCAGCGGCGCCGCGCCTGCGGGACCGTCCATCCCGACCCGCCGTCCCAGTTCGAGCCGGGAGACCCTGAGGGCCGACTGCCGGCGCCGGAGATTGACCCGGGCGCGGATCAGCTCCAGCCGCACAGTAAGCGAATCCGTCCGCACCGCCGCGCCTGAGGAGACCCGGGCCCGCGCCAGCACCAGCTGCGCTTCAGCCCGGTTGGCGCGCTCCGCGGCCACCCGTTCCAGTTCCGCGTCTCCCAGCACCGCGTAGAACGCCGACTCGGTGAGCAGCGCGGCGGCGAAGCGGCGCTGCACCGCCGTCTGGGTCAGCGCCTCCAGCTCGGCCTGGCTCCGCCCCAGCTCGGTGAACTTCCGGGCGCTGAAGATCTCGTAGCTGGCCGCCAGGGTGGCGGTGGCCGAGGTACTGGCCGGAGTGAGGGTGCCGATGTTGAAGAAGTCGTCGGAGTACTTGGTCCAGTCGAGGCTGGCCGAGATCGCCGGCACGAAGAACGCCACCCGCGCCGCCTTGCGGGACCACTCCGCCTCCGACACCGACCCGAGTGCGGACACATAGTCAGGGTTGAGCCGCACGGCGCGCCGGAGCGCCTCCGCGAGGGTGAGGACCGGGACGCTGTCCGCGAGGACCGCGGCGGGAGCCGCCACCGGCTGCACGCCGCCGGTGGCACCCACGGTGGCCGCGACCTGGAATGCCAGCAGGGCCGCGATCATCGCGCCTCCATCACCGGCTCCGAGGCCGGCGCGGTTGCGAGATCATGGGCTTCGCGGCGGGCGAAGCGATCCAGCAGCGAGTAGGCCACCGGCACCACGAACAGGGTCAGGATGGTGGAGATCAGGATGCCGCCGACGATGGCGTACCCGAGGGGACGGCGGCTGATGGAACCGGCGCCCAGCCCGGTGGCGATCGGCAGCGCGCCCATGATGGTGGCCACCGAGGTCATCAGGATCGGGCGCAGGCGGATCCGTCCAGCCTCCCGCACCGCGGCGACGGTATCGAGCCCCTTCTCCCGGAGCTGGTTGGCGTACTCCACCAGCAGGATCGAATTCTTGGTCACCAGGCCGATGAGCAGGATCATGCCGATCTGGCTGTAGAGGTTGATGGTGGAACCCAGGAGCAGCAGCGTGAGCAGAGCACCCGTGATCGCCAGCGGCACCGCCAGCAGCACCGTGAACGGATGGATCAGCGACTCGAACTGGCTGGCGAGCACCATGAACACCACCACCAGCGCCAGGATGAAGGCGAAGTAGAGCGCTCCCCCGACTCGGCCAGCTCGCGGGTCTCGCCCGAGAGCGCCGTACTCGACCCCCGCGGCAGCACCTCGCGGGCCAGCGCGTTCATGGTGTCGAGCGCCTCGCCCATGGTGAACCCGGGAAGCAGGTTGGCATCCACCGTGGCGGAGCGGATCCGGTTGAAGTGGTTGAGCTGGCTGGGACCCACACCCTCATGCACGGTGCCGACCGCATCGAGCTGAATCAGCGCCTGCCCCCGGCCCCGCAGATAGATCCCGCTCATGTCCGAGGGGGTGGCCCGTTCCCGCGGCTCCAGCTGGGCGATCACATCGTACTGCTTGTTGTCGCGGGTGAAGGTGCTGATCCGCCGCCCGCCGAGCAGGGTCTGGAGCGCTCCGGCCACATCCCGCACCGGCACCCCGAGGTCCTCGGCCCGGTCCCGGTCGAAGGTCAGGGTGAGTTCGGGCTTGTTGACCCGGAGGTCGGTGTCCACGTTGAGCAGACCCGGCACCAGGCGGGCGCGCTTGATCAGGGTGTCCACCCCGCGAATCAGGCTGTCGAAGTTGGGATGCTGCACCACGAACTGGAGCGGCTTCCCGAACCCGCCGAACGCCGGCGGGTTGGAGGCGAACGCCATCATGCCGGGCACGCCGAAATACTGCGGCTGCACCTCGCCGATGATATCCTCCACCGAGCGGGTCCGGGTGCCCCAGTCGTCCAGCTCCGCGAAGAGGATGGCGCGGGCCGGCGTCCCCATGAACCCGCCCACCACGCTGAAGTAACTCTCGACCCCCTCGGTGCGGCTGAGAATCTCCTCCAGCCGCTTCTGGTAGCCGTCGGTATAGGCGATAGTCGAGCCCTCCGGCGCGATGCCGAAGGTGAGAAACCAGCCCTTGTCCTCCGGCGGCACAAATTCCCGTTTGAGCGACTTGAAGATGAAGCCTGCGGAAACCGCAGTGGCCAGGGTGAACAGCACCACCAGACCGCGGTGGCGGAGGGCCCAGCCCAGGGACCGGCTGTACCCGTTGGCCAGCCCGTCGAACCCGCGTTCCAGCGCCTGGTACAGCGCCCCGTGACTCTGCGGCACCCGCAGGATCTTGGCGCAGAGCATCGGCGTCAGGGTCAGGGCCACGAAACCGGAGATGATGACCGAGCCCGCCACCGCAATGCCGAACTCGTTGAACAACCGTCCGGTGTTGCCCTGCAGGAACGCCAGCGGGGTGAACACCGCCACCAGCGAGATGGTCGTGGCAATCACCGCGAAGGCGATTTCCCGGGTGCCGTTGGTCGCGGCGGTGACCGGGTCCTCGTGCAGCTCCTCCTGGTGTCGGTAGGCGTTCTCCAGCACGATGATCGCGTCGTCCACCACGATGCCGATGGCCAGGGTCAGGGCCAGCAGTGTCAGGTTGTTGATGGTGAAGCCGAGGAAGAACATCACCGCGAAGGTGGCGATGATCGACGTGGGAATCGCGAGGCCGGGGATGATCGTGGCCCGCAGGTTCCGCAGGAACGCCAGGATGATCAGGACCACGAGGCCCGCCGCGAGGAGCAGCGACTCCTGGGCCTCGCGGATGGACCGGCGCACGAAGACCGACTCGTCGAACGCGACCTCCAGGGAAACCCCCGGGGGCAGCGCCTCACGAATGGACGGCAGCGCGGCGGTGATGGCATCGGCCACGGCGAGCAGGTTGGACTTGGACTGGCGTACCACGCCCAGGCCCAGCGCATTGGCGCTCTTGTAGCGGAGCGTACTGCGCTCGTCTTCCGCCCCCAGCTCCACCCGGGCCAGGTCCTTGAGCTTGACCAGCGTCCCGCCGGCGCTGGAGACCGTCAGCTCCCCGAACTCCGCCGGGGTCTTGAGTTCTCCCAGCGACCGGACCGTGAACTCCCGCTGCTGTGACTCGATGCGTCCGGCCGGGATCTCCACGTTCCGGCTGCGGACGGCCTCCTCCACGTCCTGGACCGTGAGCCCGTGGGCCGCCAGCGCCTGACTGGAGAGCCAGATCCGCATGGAATAGCGGCGCTCCCCGGCGATGAACACCGATCCTACGCCGGGGAGACTCTGCAGCTGCCGCTTGACCACCCGGTCGGCGACGTCGGAGAGCTGCAGCTCGCTGTAGTTGGCGCCGGACAGCGCCATCCAGAAGAACGGCTGCGCGTCCGACTCCTGCTTGGCGATGACCGGCTCCAGCACATCTTCGGGCAGCCGGTCCCGGACCCGGGAGACCTTGTCGCGCACGTCCTGGGCGGCGTTGTCGACGTCCCGGTCCAGGGTGAATTCAAGGGTGATATTGCTCGACTGCTCCGAGCTGGCGCTGGTCAGGGTCCGGAGCCCCGAAAGGGTGCTCAGTTCCTCTTCGAGGATGTCGGTGACCGCCGTTTCCACCACCTGGGGGTTGGCTCCCGGGAGGACGGTATTCACGGAGATGACCGGCGGATCCACGTCGGGGTATTCCCGCACCGGCAGCTGCCGGTACGCGATGGCCCCGAACAGCACCAGGGCCAGGCTCAGCATGCTGGCCAGGACGGGGCGGCGGATGGATACGTCTGAGAGCTTCATGGAGACACCCGTGGCTGCGCGGCGACTGGCAGAAAAGCCGCGCACCTGACGGTGAAGATTGAAGGGGGTTTCAGGGGCCTTAACGTAGCCGGAGAGGATTGAATCGGGGAGAGGGAGGGGCCTCTACCGCCCCCATCCCCCGGCTCCTGCCCTGCTCTTTGGGTGCCGGGGCCGCTATATCTCTTGCATGGCTCTCAAACTCAGTGCCCGGCAGCAGGCCCAGGTGGCCTTCCTGGAGCGGTTACCACCCAAGCTCACCAGGGTGAAGGCAGTGGTAGACCAGATGGGTGGCGGGTCGCAGGATGAAACGCTGGTTCGCGGGATGATCCGCCACCTGGATGAGATCAAGGCGGGCTCGTCTCAGCTCAGCATGAACGCGCTGGCGGAGGCCGCTGGGGCCATGGCGTCCATCGCCCGACGAGGCGGCGGACTGCAAGTGAAGGTTCGGGGGCTGGTGGACGCGATGGGGAGCGTGAAGGTCAACTACGACAAGGCCTTGACCAAGGCCCAGACGGAGGAGGCTCAGCTCCCCGGGGGAGACGCCTAACGGATCGGGGCCTACTTGGCCGAGCCCGGCTGGTAGACCTCTTCACCCTTCTTCCGAAGGAAGTCGTCAATCGGCTTGCCGGCCATCAGGGCGATCATCCCGTGGATCAGGACCCCGATCAGCAGCGAGACGAACGCCAGCGCCGCCAGCATCCCCGCAGCGCCGATTCCGGCGAAGATCCGTCCGAGCAGTTCCATGGAAACCCCGAAAAGGCCAGAGAAACAGGTGGCGGGCGGCGGGCGTACGGGCTTGGCACTGCCGCCCCGGGCCGCACGCACCCGCCCCAGCGGCTATTAGCTTACCCAGAATCCTCTTCCCGTTCAACCGCGAGGTCGTAATGCGCCGCCTACTCCCGGGGATACTGCTCCTGCTCCCCGCCCTGCTGGCCGCTCAGGACCAGGGCCATGGCCACTCTCCCAACATCGAGGGCGGCGGCGCATTTCCCGCCGGCTGGAGTGGCCGCCCCGACATGGGGAGCAAGTTGGCCGACATCAAGCTGGAGACCATGCCCCCGGGCTGGCACCTGACCACGGCGGCCAGCGGGATCGTCTATCGAAGCGCCGACCAGGTGAGCGGCAACTATACCGTCAGCGCCAAGCTGCACCTCTTTCCCGAGGGCGCAGGTCATCGCGAGGCGTTCGGTATCTTCATCGGCGGTGGTGCGCTGGACGCTGCCGCCCAGCGCTACACCTACTTCCTCATCCGCGGCGACGGCACCTTCAAGGTCAAGCGCAGGAACGGCGGCGCCGCCACCGATGTGACCACCGGGTGGACCAAGCACGCGGCCATCGTTCCCGGCAAGACCGACGGGTCGGTCGCCAATGTGCTCGCCATCGTGGTGGGCAAGGAGAAGGTAAGCTTCCAGGTGAATGGCCAGGAGGTTCACTCCGCCAACCGCGGCAGCGTGGACAGCGACGGCATCGCTGGCCTCCGGATCAATCACAACCTCTCCGTGCACGTGGAGAGCCTGGAGATCAAGCAGAACTAGAAGTTGGAGGCTGGCATCTGGAAATTGGCAGTCTGGAGGGGGGCGACTGTCAGGCGTCGCTCCCCTCTGCCGTCGCCCGTTCTGCCGCTTCCCGCACCGCCCCCTTCCCCTCCGCCGCGATCCGGGCCAGCGCCTGTCGAGCGGCGCCGGTGCCGGCCGCCGCGAGGGCCTGCACCACCGCCAGCTGCTTTCGCTCCAGCACACTCCGCCGTCCCAGCAAGCCCGGCTTCTCCAGCGCCAGCCCGATCAGGGCGGAGGCGGCCTCCGGAGCGTCAATCCCGGCGATGGCCCCGAGCAGCTGTTCCCAGACCGCGGCATCCCGTTCGGCCTCCAGCGCGGCCAGGAGCGGCATGGCGATCGCCGCGGAGCCGCGGGCCGCCAGCGCCCGACCCGCCTCTGCCCGGATGCTGGGCGTATCGTGCCCCAGTGCCTGCCTGAGCGGCTCGACCACCGCCTTTTCCCGGTAGTGACCCAGAGCCTGCACCACGGCCAGCCGGACCCGTTCATCGGCATGGGCCGCCTGGGCCACCAGTGCCGGCACGGCCTCGGGCAGCCCGATCCGCCCCAGCAACTCGGCCCCGAGGCGAACTTCCACCGGGCGGTCGCTCCGAACCAGCGGGAGCATGATGGGGAGCGCCTCAGGCATGCCGGCCAGCGAGTCCACCAGGAACGCCCGCGGCCCGATGGTGTCGCTCTGCTTGAGCGCCTCCAGCATCAGCTCCGCCGCGGCCAGTCCGCCGGCCCGCAACACCTCGGCGGTGCGGCTGCGCTCCTCGGGCACGCGGTAGGCCTGCTCGATGAGCGTCTCCAGCACCGGGCGGGACAACATGCGCCGAAGGGCAATCGTGTATGTGCGGCGGTGGTCCTCCTGCAGCGCCGGCAGGGCCCGCAGCGCCGCCTGGGCATCGTGCAGGGTGGCGTGCCACTGCTGGCGGGCGATGGCCTTCTCGAGCTCCCGGAGGATCCCCTCGATCATCGCCGTGAGCTGATCCCCGGGTCGCGCCCGGGGAACGGAGGGGTCGGTAACCGCCATCCGCTGCCCCGACACCTGCAGCGGCAGCGGGTCCGGCAGGAGCTTCACCCGGACGTTGGCGGTACTGGGGATGGGCGCTTCGTCATCGGCGAGGGCCCGGGCCATGGCCAGCAGTTCCATGGTCGTGGCACCGGGGGCCACCCGTATGGCGTCCACCTGGCGGGCCTGCAGCCGGGCCTTGAGCGGGTCACCGTCGAGGGCCCAGCTGTTCTCGATGCCCGCCTCGATGAGCGCCGGGGCGTTGGCCACCCCGGCGGCCATGGCTTCGAGCACACCGGAGACGGCCCGCTCCTCCGCGCGGGGAGCGCGCAGCAGGGCGATCAGCCCCCCCAGCAGCTGGCCGAACGGGGCGTCGGGGTCGAACGCAGGTTCCTGCATGGACCCAAGAGTATAGCGGCCAGACCCTTGCTTGACAGCCTATGGGCCGAACCTTATATCTTCGGGCGTTCGCCCCGGTGGGGCGGCGACCACCACACTGCAGGATCGACCCATGGCCAGAGCCCGGAACTCCAATTTGTGCAACGTCAACCGGCCCTGCCTGGGGACGGAGCGGTAGCCGTGGTCGCAGCAGTCTGACGACCGGCCCGCTCCCGTAGAGCGGGCCGGTTTTTCGTTTTCCCGGCAATTCCCTGTGGTCTACTTCAGCGAGGAGAGAACATGAAGCGTGCACTGGTTCTTGGCAGCGCCCTGGCGGTCCTGTCGGCCGCCCCGGCGGCGGCGCAGACGGAGTTCGGCATCGACGCCAGCGTCTACAGCAGCTACGTGTGGCGCGGATTGACCCTCACCAGCGGGCCGGTGCTGCAACCGGACGTATGGATTTCCTTCCCGATCGGCAGCGCCTCGCTGACCGTCGGCGGCTGGGGCAACGTCGAGCTGGGCGAGAACAAGGATGCGAATGACGCCAACCAGGGCGGCGGGTCGAGTCTCAACTTCTCCGAGTTTGATCCCTATGCCGAGATCGGCTTTTCGGCGGGCAAGGCCTCGCTGGCGCTCGGTGGCACCGCCTACATCTATCCCAACGATGACACCGCGCCGGTCAGCAGTACCAGCAACACGGTCGAGATCTATGGCCGAATCGAGCTCGATGCGCCCTTCGCCCCGAGCCTGGCCGCATACTACGATGTCGACAAGATCAAGGGCCTGTACATCGAAGGCAGCCTCTCCCGTGGCATTCCGCTCGGCGCCTCCAGCCTGACCCTGACCGCCCTCGGCGGCTTCAGCAACGGCATGGACCCGAGCGCGGATGACTTCAGCTTCAATTTCGCCGACAACGGCTTCACCCATCTGGACCTCGGCGCGTCCATTGACTTCGCCGCCGGGCCGTTCTCGATCGCGCCGGCCATTCACTTCCAGGTCAACGGCGACGACGGCACCAAGTTCCGCGGCGACGATTTCCGGGTCTGGGGTGGGGCAACCATCAGCTGGTCGAAGCTGTTTGGCGGGGAGGCGGAGTAAACGGTTGGGCGGTTAGGCGGTTAGCAGAGAAGGGTGGGGTCCGCGAGGATCCCACCCTTTCTGCTGCCGGGACGGGCCCGCCGGGTCCCGGCTTCCAGCCAGCGCTTGACAGGCGGTGTACCGGGCGGCACCGTATCGTCCGCCGTCCCACCCCAACCCAGTGAGGCCGCCATGCTGCCTACCAAGAGCAGTCTCAGCACGATCATGTTCGCCCTGGCGCTTTCTCCGGCCTGCGGAGGGGGCGACAGCGGAGGAACGGGCCCCTCGGGGCTCACCTTCCCGGCGCTGAATCCCGGTGTGAACGCCCAGTACTGCGTCAGGGGCAACACCACGGTCGGCCAGACCAAGTCCGGCTCGGTGACGGCGCAGGATTGCGACTACGCGGATCTCGATCCGAGCGCGGGGGGCTACTACGAGGTCTGGCGGGTCCGGGTGGCACAGGCCGGCTCGATCACCTTCACCGTGGACGCCCCGAACTTCGATTCCTACCTGGATCTCGTCGAGATCGAGGTCGCAGCGGGAGATGTGAATGCCGTGACGTTCCTGAGCAACGACGACGACACGAACGGCGATGACCCCGTGCTGACGTACGACCTGGTCCCGGACACCGATTACGCGATCGTCGTATCGGGCTTCGACTATCCCGAGGTCGGATCCTATACGGTGACGATCAACTGATCCCTCGGGAGATCGCGGGCCAGGCTCGGAGGGCGCCCTACCGCCCGCCCGCGACAATCTCCTTGAACGTCGCCTCCAGCCGATTGAGCATCTCCTCCAGCAGCTCCATCGGGATGCCCAGCGCGGGCTCGATCCGGATGGTGCGGGCGCGGGAGTAGGTCCCCGCCACCAGCACCCCGCGCTTGAACAGCCCCGCCGCGCACTTGAAGCCGATTTCGTCGGTGGGGAACTCCATGCCGATCAGCAGGCCCTTGCCGTGCACGTCGGAAAGCACCTGCGGGTACTTCTGCATCAGGCCGCCCAGCTGCTTGAGCAGGAACTCACCCTTGGTCGGCCGCCTGACCCGGGAGGTCCTCCTCCAGGGTCACGGTGATCGCGGCGATGCCGGCCGCACAGGCGATCGGGTTACCGCCGAAGGTGGTGGAGTGGATGATCGGATTGGGGATCATCACCTCCCAGATCTTGGGCGTGGAGATGAAGGCCGAGAGCGGCATCACCCCGCCGCCGATGGACTTGCCCAGGCACATGATGTCGGGCGCCACGTCCCAGTGGTCCACGCCCCAGAGCTTGCCGGTGCGGCCCATGCCGGTCTGGATCTCGTCGGCGATGAACAGCGTCCCGTGGCGGGTGCAGATCTCGCGGACCCTCGGCAGGTAATCATCGGGCGGCACCACCCCGCCGGCCTCTCCCTGTATCGGCTCGATCACCACCGCGGCCGGCAGCTGACCCACCGCCTCGAGGATGCCCATCTCCCGGTCGAGCGCGTCGGCGTCACCGTAGGGGACGAACCGCACGTCCTGCAGCCCGCGCTCGAACGGCTCGCGGAAGCTGGCCTTGCCCATGAGCGAGAGCGAGCCCATGGACTTGCCGTGGAAGCCGCCCAGCGTGGAGATGAAGACGTTCCGCTTGGTGTACAGCCGGGCCAGCTTGATGGCCCCCTCGATGGCATCGGTGCCGTTGTTGATGAAGAAGCAGCAGCCCAGCTCCCCCGGGGTCACCGCGGCGAGCAGACTGGCCAGCCCGGCCCGCCACGGCTCCAGCAGCTCCTGGCTGTTGAGCGCCATCCGGGCCATCTGGTCCTGCACCGCCTTGAGGATCCGCGGGTGGTTGATCCCCGCGGAGAAGATGCCATACCCGCCCAGCGCGTCGATGTACTCCCGGCCCAGCAGGTCCTTGAGCATCGCTCCCTGGCCGGACCACTCCAGCGCGGCGAACTGGCCCGCCTGGGTCACCGACTTCCGGTAGGTGAGGAAGCCGCGGTTGACATGCTTCTCGTAGGCCTCGATCGTCTCGGCGATGAAGGCCTCTTTCTCCGGGAGGCTCATCTCCCGGCCCCCGATCAGGTCGAGGTAGCGCTGACCCTGCTTGATGGCCTGCTGATTGGGCAAACGCAATTAAGCGGCGCTCCTTCCTGCTTCGTCGAGGTTTTCCGGCGGTGCGACCCGCGAGGGCCGGTGCCAGACAATGTACGCCGAGTTCTTCCTGCCAGCGAGGAGACCAATCCTAAGTGAGCCAGTCTTTCAGCCCGTACCAGGCTCCCGCCAGCGGCAGGAACCACGGGCGCCCCTCGTAAGCCGGGATTGCCCGGAACGCGACGTTCGCGATGGCGGGCCAGGGCGCCTGATCCATCATGGCAAGGGCGGCGTGATGGCCGAGCCAGGTGGCCATCGCCACGCCATGCCCGCCGTAGCCCAGTGCGTAGGCGATCTCCCCCCGCCGCCCGGCGTGGGGCAGCTGGTCGAGCGTGAATCCCAGCGTCCCGCCCCACGCATACTCGATCCGGGTGCCCGCCAGCTCCGGGTAGACCTCGGTGATGCCGGCCTCAAGCATCGCGCGGCTCCGTTCGAGCGCCGTGGGCACAAACGCCGCTCGGCCCCCGAAGACCAGCCGGCCATCGGGCGACAGCCGGAAGTAGTAGAGCAGGTTGCGGGTGTCGGAGAGCATGCGACTGCCGGGGATGATCCGCCGCTGCACCTCGGGCGCGAGCGGCTCGGTCGCGACGATGAAGCTTCCCACCGGCACCACCCGCCGTGCCAGCCAGGGCACCAGTCTCCCGGTGTAGCCATTGGTGGCGACGAGCACCTGGTCCGCCACGACACTCCCGGCGCGATGGGTGATCACCACCCGCCCGTCGCCGGCGCGAAGGCCGGTGACCCCGACGCCTTCGTGGACCGCCGCGCCGGCCCGGAGCGCTGCCTCCAGGAGTCCCTGCACGAACGCGGCGGGCTGCAGCGCGCCAGCGGCAGCGTCCAGCAGGCCACCGTGATAGCGGCGGGATCCGATCTCCCGTCCAATCTCGCCGGGGCCGAGGATGCCGGTCTGGTAGCCGAAATCCCGCGCGAGGAGCCGTTCCGTCTCTTCCAGCCCCCTGAGATGGGCGGGCTTGGCGGCGAGCGTCACGTGCCCGGCTCGGCGCCAGTCGCAGCGGATCCCCTCCTCCGCGATGAGCCGCTCCACGAAACCCACCGCCGCGACCGAATCCTGAAAGAGCCGCTGTGCCGCCGTCAGCCCGAGCCGGCGGATGAGCACCGGCAGGTCGGGCTTGTAGCCCGACAGCACCATGCCGCCGTTCCGGCTGCTGGCGCCGAACCCCACCGTTTCCCGCTCCAGCACCACGACGCGCGTGCCCGCCTTCGCCAGCGCCCGCGCAGCGGCGAGGCCGGTGTAGCCCGCGCCCACGATCACCACGTCGGCACGCTCCGGCGGGGGACTGGCCTGACGAGGGGAGGCGGGCGCGAGGGCCTGCCAGAGGGAATCGGCGTGCATGCGAGGCCCGGACCCGCTAGCGGCCCAGCAGCGTCAGCACCGCGTCGCGGAAGACCGCGCTGTGGCGGTCGATGTCGAAGTCGGTGGTCTCGGGCGCGATGAGCGCCATGTTGTGGAAGGGGGTGAGCAGAATGCCGCGATTCAGGGCGAACAGATGCATGAACCGGTCCAGCTCGGCGTCCATCGCCGCCACCGCCTCGCTGCCGTTGTGGGGCGGCGCGGGCCGGAACCAGTACTCCGCCCGGCAGCCCAGCCGCTTGACGATCCACGGCAGGCCGAACTCGGCGACGACCTCCTCGACGCCCTTGGCCCAGCGCTCCGCCAGGGGAATGGTGCGCCCGTAGGCCTGCTCGGTGAGCACGTGCTCCAGGGTGGCCCGCATGGCGGAGAGGGCCAGCGCGTTGCCCGCCAGCGTGCCGCCGATGCCGCCAGTATCGCAGCTGTCCAGCGCGATCCGTCCCGTCAGGCGCTCGGCCACGGCGCGGGAGAAGCCGTAGACTGCGCACGGCACACCGCCGCCGATTGGCTTGCCCACGGTGAGCATGTCCGGCTCGAGCCCATGGGCCCGTGTGAAGCCCCCGGGCCCGGCGCAGATGGTGTGGGTCTCGTCCATGATGAGCAGGGCGCCGTGCTTCCGGGTGAGGTCGCGGAGCGCCGTCGTGGTAGCCGGCATCGGGGAGGATGATGCCGATGTTGGTCATCGCCGGCTCGCACAGGACGCAGGCGACGTCTCCCTCGGCCAGCTCGCGCTCCAGCGCGGGGAGATCGTTGAACTCCACCACCCGGGTGGTGAGTGCCGGGTCCACCGCGGGCCCGATGTTGCCCGGCCGCGCCACCACTCGCCCCCCTTCCAGGGTGGCAAAGGCCTCGTCCACCGTGCCGTGATAGCACCAGTTGTGCACCAGGATCCGGGAGCGGCCGGTGAGCATCCGCGCCAGTCGGAGGGCAAACCGGTTTGCATCGGTGGCCGACATCGCAAACTGCCAGCAGGGAAGGCCGAACCGCCGGGACAGCTCCTCCGCCACCCAGAGATGATCTTCCGAGGGAAGCATGAAGGTGAAGCCCTGCGCCGCCTGACGCTTGACCGCCTCGACAGTGGCGGACGGCGCGTGCCCGGTCATCGCACCGGTATCGCCGAGGCAGAGATCGAGGTAGCGGTGCCCGTCCACGTCGGTGAAGTGGGCGCCCCGCCCTTCCTGTACGAACACCGGAAAGCCACCGGCCCACTTGGCCATCCAGTGCATCGGCACCCCTTCCAGCAGGTGCGCCCGGGCGCGCTCCGCCAGCGCCCGCGACTTCGGGTGCGTCTCCTCGAATCGCCGTTGCTCGTCGGCGAGGAGCTGGGTGAGTCGTGCTCGGTCAATCATCGTTTCCCACTGGAGTCATGCAGCCCCACCGGTTCTCACTGCCTCGCCGAGTGCAGCGCGGCCTCCATGACCGCCAGCCCCTCGTCCAGCACCGCGTCCTCCACCGTGAGCGGCACCAGCACCCGGATGACATTGCCCAGCGTGCCGGCCGAGAGCAGGATGACGCCGCGCTTGAGCGCCTCGGCCTGAAGCTTGCCCGTCAGCTCCTTGGCGGGCTCCTTGGTACCGCGGTCCTTCACCAGCTCCATGGCGACCATGGCGCCGAGACCGCGCACATCGCCGATCTCGGGCACCGTCTCCTGCCACTTCCGGAACCGGGCGCGAATCCGCTGCCCGATCACCTCGGCGCGATCGGCCAGCTTCTCTTTCTTCATGGCCTCCAGCACGGCCAGCGCCGCGGCGCAGGCCAGCGGGTTGCCGCCATAGGTGCCGCCCAGTCCGCCCGGCTGGGCGGCATCGAGCACGTCGGCCCGGCCGGTCACCGCGGCCAGCGGCAGCCCGCCGGCCAGCGACTTGGCCGTCGTGATCAGGTCCGGCACCAGCCCGTAATGCTCGCACGCAAACATCTTGCCCGTCCGCCCGAAACCGGTCTGGATCTCGTCGGCGATGAGCATGATGCCATGCTCCTTGCAGAACTGCGCCAGCATCGCGAGGTAATCCGGCGGCACCGGGATGAAACCGCCCTCTCCGACTTCCAGCTCCAGGATCACCGCGGCGACGCTCTTGGGGTCCACGTGGCTGGCGAGCAGATGCTCGAAGTGGGCACGGTCGGCCATGCAGCAGGGTGACTCGGCGGCTCGGCGACTCGGCGACTCGTTCTCCACCCGACCACCCGGCATCGAACCCGACCCATCACTCGGGTCGCCGAGCCGTCGAGTCGCCGAATCACACCGATAGCAGTAGGGAAACGGAATCCGGTACACCTCCGGCATGAACGGCCCGAAGCCCAGCTTGTAGGGATTCACCTTGGAGGTGAGGGACATACCGAGGTAGGTGCGGCCGTGAAAGGCGTGCTCGTAGCAGATCACCGCCTGCCGCCCGGTAAAGCGCCGAGCCGCCTTGATGGCGTTCTCGACCGCCTCCGCCCCGCTGTTGACGAAGAAGGTGCGCTTCTCGTGGTTCCCGGGCGTGAGGGCGTTGAGCTTCTCCGCCAGCTCGATGTACGGCTCGTACATCGAAACCGGGAAGCAGACGTGGGTGAAGTGATCGAGCTGGTCGCGGATGGCCTGCACCACCCCCGGATGGCGGTGGCCGGCATTGACCACCCCGATGCCGCCGCCGAAATCGATCAGCCGGTTGCCGTCGGCATCGGTGATCACGGCGTTATCCGCCTGAACCACGGCGATCGGCGTGGTAGCCGGGACCCCGCGGGGCACCGCCTTGGCCCGGCGGGCCGTGAGGGCCTGGCTGTTCGGTCCGGGGATCGGGGTCTTCAGGGAGATGATGCCGGCCATCGTGACGTTCCGTGCGGGGGATGGCCGAGCTTAGCGCGCGCGGGAGTAAAAGTCGAGGGAGGGGTGGGAGGTGGGGAATCGTCTTGCGGCCTCCGGTCCGGCGGTTAGCTTCTCCACGCCATGACTGCCCCACGATACCGCCGCCACGGCGCCCACTCCCGGGCCTTCGATCCCTCGGTCGGGGTCACCTGGGATGCTGCCGGCGGGGTGGGGCTGAGACTGGACAAGGATGAGTGGTGAGGAGCCGCGCGGATAGCGGATAGCGGATACTTCCTCACCCACACCCTGAGTCGCCAGCATGTCCACCACTTACGACGCCCTCCTCATCGGCGCGGGCCACAACGCCCTCGTCTGCGCCGCCTATCTCGCCCGTGCCGGAAAAAAGGTTCTGGTTCTCGAGCGCCGGGAGATGGTCGGCGGCTGCTCGGTCACCGAAGAACTCTGGCCCGGCTTCAAGGTCTCCACCGCCAGCTACGTCAACAGCCTCTTCCGGCCCGAAATCATCCGCGACCTGGAACTCAAGCGGCATGGCTTCGAGATGCTGCCCCGGAGCCCGTCGAGCTTTACCCCGTTTCCCGACGGCCGCTCCCTGATGATGGGCCCCGACAAGGAGATGACCCACCGGGAGATCTCCAAGTTCTCGAAGAAGGACGCCGAGGCGCTACCCAAGTACGAGGCGATGCTGGAGCGGGTGGCCGACTTCCTCGAGCCCACGCTGGTCCAGACGCCGCCGAGTCCCTGGTCCCTGAAGCCGTCCAACCTGCTGGCGCTCCTCAAGCTCGGCATGAACTTCCGGAAGCTTGGCACCGACGGGCAGAAGGCCATCGAGATCCTGACCGGGGCGGCCAACCCGATTCTGGATCGCTGGTTCGAGTCGGAGGAGCTCAAGGCCACCATTGCCACCGACGCGATCATCGGCGCCTTTGCCACTCCCTCGATGCCGGGGACGGCGTACGTCCTCTTCCATCACGTGATGGGCGAGTGTAACGGCGTACGCGGCGTGTGGGGCTACGTGCGGGGCGGCATGGGTGGGCTCTCCGATGCCATCGCCAGTGCCGCCAAGGAGAAAGGCGCCGAGATCCGGGTCAACGCTTCGGTGGCCAGGATCCTGGTCAAGAACGGTGAGGCGGTCGGGGTGGCGCTGGCCGACGGCACCGAGCTCCGGGCCAGGAAGGTCATCTCCGGCATTGATGCCAACATGACCTTCCTCCGGCTGATGGACCCGAAGGAGCTGCCGGGGGAGTTCGCCGATTCGATCCGGCACCTCGATTACGCCAGCGGGAGCTGCAAGGTGAACCTGGCGCTGTCGGAGGTGCCCAACTTCACCTGCCTGCCCGGCAACCAGCCCGGCCCGCAGCACCGGGGCACGATTCATCTCTGCCCGACGCGGGACTACATCGAGAAGGCCTTCGACCCGGCCAAGTACGGCTACATCTCTCCCAATCCGATCATCGAGGCGACGATCCCCTCGTCACTGGACAACACCGTGGCGCCCACTGGGCAGCACGTGATGTCGATGTTCACCCAGTACTTCCCCTACAAGCTGGCGGCGGATGCGGGGACGCTGGAGGAGAACAAGACGCGCTACGCCGAGCGGTGTATTGATATCATGACGGAGTACGCGCCCAATTTCCGGAAGAGCGTGCTCAACTACCAGGTGCTGGCGCCGAAGGATCTGGAGGATCGTTTCGGCCTCACGGGTGGCAACATCATGCAGGGGACGATGTCGCTCTCGAGCCTGGCGTTCATGCGGCCGGTGCCTGGTTATGCCGATTATCGCACGCCGGTGCGTGGTCTGTACCTGTGCGGCGCCGCCACCCATCCGGGCGGCGGAGTGATGGGGGCGTGCGGGTACAATGCGGCGCGGGAGATACTGAAGGACTAGGCGATAGGGCGGTTGGGCGATTGGGCGATTGGGCGATTGGTGACATGCCATAGGACGGGCCGCGTTCCGCAAGGAGCGCGGCCCTTTTCGTGCCGTCGAGGTGAGTTGGGCGGACACCCCCATGCAGCCCGGCTGCAGAGTCACTGACAGCCCAACCGCTCCACCGCCAAGGCGCCTGCCACTTCCTAGGGCTGCAGTACCGGGTACGGGAGGTAGGCCGCGACACCGTTGCCCAACTCACCCGTCTTATTGTGCCCCCAGCACCACGCATCTCCTGTCGGGGTGAGTCCACAGCTCGACTCGAGGCCGGTACTCACCTGGATGAAGGTGTGACCACCCGCCACCGGCACGGGCGAAGTGCTGCCCATCATCGTGCCGTCTCCCAACGGATTGACGCCCCAGCAGAGGGTGGCGCCGCCGATGCCGCATGCCCCGATGTATGTCGTCGCCAGATGATTAAAGGTGGCACCACCCGCGGCAACGACCGGGGAGTACGCCACGACACCTGCACCGCTGCCGTTCCCAAACCATGAACCGCCGTTGCCCCAACACCATACCGTGCCTGAGAGCTCGAGGCCGCAGCTGTAGCTCCCGCCGCCCTCTCCGAGCACGGCAAGCACAAGGTTCCCCGCGATCGGGGATGGTACCAGCCTCTGCACGTTGCTGCCCTGGCCGGCCTGGTCTCCCGAGCCCCAGCAGTAAGCGAGTCCTGCCGTGTCGAGGGCGCAGGTGTGGCTGGTTCCCGCCCTGACGGAAGCGAAGGTCACGCCTGACTGGACCTGAGTGGGCACCAGTCGATCGGTCTGCGAACTGTCACCCAGCTGTCCCGCAGAATTGCCACCCCAGCACCAGAGCGTCTGGTCACTCTTGAGGCCGCAGGAGTGAGTCAGACCGGTGACGGACAAGGAGACGAACTGGTGGCCACCGGTTACGGCGGTCGGTACTGCGCGGTCCACCGTGGTACCGTCACCGAGGGCGCCATGGACACCGTTGGCCCCCCAGCACCATGCGGCCCCCTGTGCGGTGAGGCCGCAGGCCCGGTGTGCCGAGGCGCCGAGGCTGGTAAACATCAGACCCCCTGCCGTCGGAGTCGGAGTGGCCCTGAACGCTGAATCACCGTTGCCCAGTGCGCCGAAGCTACCATCGCCCCAGCACCAAGCCTCCCCGATGCTGGTGAGCCCGCAGGCGAAGCCGTCGCCGACACTGATGGAACCGAAACTCAGGCCGCCCGTGACCGCTACCGGTTTTGAGGAGAAATGCGTCACTCCGATGCCGAGCGAGTATCGATGGTTGGCACCCCAGCACAGTACTTCTCCCGCACTGGTCCGGCCACAGGAGCTAGCCTCACCGAGAGCCAGTTCGGTGAATGCATGTCCTCCGATGACCGGCACCGACGTGCTGTGCGGGACGGAATCGAGCACGCCGATCCCCAGCTGACCACCGGTATTGTTGCCGAAACAGGCCGCCCCTGCGGCCGTGAGCCCGCAGAAATGATCGTACCCCGCCCAGATCCTGGTGAACGGCTCGGAGCCCCCCACGAGTATTGGAGTACCGTTGAAGGGAGTGATGGGTGCACCCCAGCACCACGTGGCGCCCGTGGCCGTCAAGGCACAGCCACCTCTGCCTGAGACCGCAACCGCAGAGAAGCGGGTAGCCGGAGCGACCCGAACCGGCGAGCTGAGGAAGGTGGCTCCCGCACCAACGCCGAGCTGACCAAAATTGTTGAAACCCCAGCAGTAGAGGAACCCATCCCTGGTGATCGCGCAGGTGTGGTTTCCCCCCGCACTGATCTGGCGGAACCGGAGCGCGCTTCCGGCCTGCGTCCACGAGCCGAGCTGGTCCTGGGTGGACCCATCACCGAGTTGCCCGAGGTTGTTTCCACCGCTGCACCACGCCTGCCCGTCCATCGTAAGGCCACACCGGTGGCTGAAACCGAGTGTCAGGTCTACGAAAGGTGAGGCCTGCCCCTGAACGGGAGTGGGCCCGCTGGTGTATGCAGACCAGCAGTACGCGATGCCAGCTGCCGTCAGGGCGCAGGAGTCGTCGCCCGATACGACGACAGCGGCGAAGGAGATACCCCCTAGCGTCGGCACCGGTGTGGGACGCGCCTGGGTGGTGCCGTCCCCGACCGACCCGTAGCTGTTCTCCCCCCAGCACTCGGTTACGCCGTTGGACTGCAGCCGGCAGCCGTGCACGAACCCCGAACCGATGGTGCCGGGCCGCTGCGGTGGGAGAAGGGCGTGGGCCGTAAGGGAGACAGAACTGCCACCCGTCGTTGCCGCGGTTGCTTCCTGAGGCCCCGGCAGGTTGCCCAGCGTCCAGTTGGTCCTCACCTCACCGACCGAATCGGTGGAGGCAGCCGTTGGCGCCAAACCACCGCCGCCGCTCGCCACAGCGAAGGTCACCGTGACACCAGCGATCGGATTTCCGTACTGGTCCTGTACCCGGACCACGAGGGTGCTGTCGAGTGAGGTACCGACAGTGGCTCCTTGGCTGTCCCCAGCCACCACGAGGGGCTGGGCAGCGGCGCCCGGCGCCGCCTGGGCACTGAAGCTCACCGAATCGAGCTCTGCTACCCGCGCGACGGTCGCGTACGCTCCCGCCTTCTGGGGCAGTGTCCACAGCGTGGCCGCCTCACCATCCGGGCCGGTGGTGCGGGTGAGGTGAGAGAGCGTGCCGGCCGTGTCCGCCAGGACGAACTGCACTAGCACGCCCGCCATCGGCTCGCCGTTCTGGTCCCGCACCCGGACGGTGAGCGCGGTGTCCAGCGGTTGCGCCACCACCCCGGTCTGCACCCCGCCCGCCGCTATCTGGAGCGCGCTCGGTATCGGGCGCGGCCCACTGCTCTCATCGCCAAAACAGGCAGAGAGCAGCAGTAGAGCGAGCGGGCCGTGGCGACGGCTCAGGAGCATGGTGCTCAGCGGCTGGGGGATGGTTCAAGGTGCGCGCGGGGCCAAGCCCTAGCAATGGCCGGAAGTGACGGGCTGGAGGGCGTTTCGGGGTGAAATGACCGGGGGGGCCTCAGAGTATGCCTGACTGCGGCAGTGCGCCACCGGGTTGCGGTGAGCCGGTGGGCCACCCTCCGAGCGGAGAGTGGCTCTTCGGCATTCTACCGGGCCGGGGAGCAGGTCGGATCGTCCGAGTGCCCGGGAATCGGCGCGGGTAGGGCCGACGCAGCCATTTGAGGTGGCGGCAATGCCACCAAGAGGGCAGTCGCAGCCATCGCGAGGGCCGGAAATGGAGTCTGCGGTGCCGTCTTCGGAGCTTTTATGCAGCGGAAACGCCTGGAAGACCCCGGAAACGGAGCCGCGCACCCTGACATTGCTCCGACGCGGGCCGGCAACGCCATCTGGAGGTCCGACATCGGCCCGGGTAGTGGAGTATCAGCCATCGCGCTCGACGACGTCGGCATCGCGGTGGGCGGCAGGCCCCGCGGGTAGGACCGGAACAGCCAGAAAAAGGTAGGGATCGCCTTCCATCAGGAGCGGTTCAGCGATCGCAAATGACGGCAACGCGATCTCCAGGGACGGAACGGCCTCGAAAAGTGCATAATCTGGCCGCCGGTGCATAAAGCGGTCGTGCTCCAGGCGCTGGGACTCGGTCATCAGTGGAGCCGAAGTGGATGACACCGAGTGGTACCGGGGTTCGCATCGATTCGTATGGGTCGAGGGGCAGGGATGGGCAGATCGTACCTGAGCCCGAACCGCCCCTCACGGCGCCGGCAGCGCCGTGGCCTGCACCAGGATCGGGATCAGGTTCGGGGCCTTGGCCTGCATCCGCTTGGGGCCGGCACCGGCGCCCAGCTCCCACAGGCTGGAGACCAGGCCCAGCGGATCCGACTTGCTCTGCGGATTGAGGGCCCGGCCGTTGCCGGGAGACAGCGTGAACCCCACCGTCATGCCCTCGACGCCGTTGCCAAAGACATCGGTGACCTGGACGACGATCACCTCATCCAGCGACGTCACTCTCGAAGCCCACCTGGCCATCGCCGCTCACCCGATGCAGCAGGGCCGGGTAGCTCGGAACCGCGGTGGCGCCGAAGGTCACCGGCGCCAGACCATCCACCGTCGCCGTGACGCTGTAGGTCCCAGCCCGCTCCGGCAGGGTCCAGCTGGTGCTGGCGCGACCGCTGGGCCGGGTGCGGGTGGTGGGAGAGGAGAGCGTGCCGCCGTCGGCGGCATAGCGCACCACCACCCCGGGCACCGGGGAGCCATCCGCGTCCCGCACCAGCACATCGAGGAATCGGTCCAGCCGCTGGGCCACGGTGTCGGTCTGGGTGGCGCCGGCAATTACCGTGAGGGTGGCGGGAGCGATGTGGGGTGCGACGGAGTCTCCACCGCCGCAGGCGAGACCGAGACCAGCTGCGAACATGCCGAGCGAACGCCGTACGAGACCCATAGAGCCTCATTTGCGGGAGCATCGATGACGCCATAGTCTTATGTGGGACACCGATGCGCAAGAGCGACGGCCGCCGGTGAATGGACTCGCCGGAAATCGGTCCGACAGCGTCCCGCTCGGCCTCATCACAGATCGCTGATGGCTGCCCTCCCTACCCCCACCGGAGCCAACCGTGAAGGCGTACCAGATGTACATCAACGGCAAGTTCGTCAAAGCCGCCAGCGGCAAGACCTTCAACGTCTACGATCCCGCCACCGAAGCCGTGATCGCCACCTGCCCCGCCGCCGAAGCCGCCGACGTGGCCAGGGCCGCGGAAGCCGCCAAGGCGGCGTTCTACGGCGGCTGGAAGGGCACCAGCGCCCAGGAGCGCGGCCGGGTCCTGTTCAAGATCGCCGACCGGATCCGGGCCCGGCGGGACGAGCTCGCCAAGATCGAAACGCTCAACTCCGGCAAGCCGATCGTGGAGTCCGAGTACGACATGGACGACTCGGCCGTCTGCTTCGAGTACTACGGCGGCCTGGCCACCAAGCTCAACGGAGAGGTGATCCCGGTCCCCACCAACGCCATGGTCCTCGCGGTGAAGGAGCCGATGGGCGTGGCCGGGCAGATCATCCCCTGGAACTATCCGCTGCTCATGGCCGCCTGGAAGCTGGGCCCCGCCATCGCCGCCGGCTGCACGGTGGTGATCAAGCCGGCCGAGCAGACGCCGCTCTCGCTGCTGGCGCTGGCGGAGGACTTCGAGGCCTGCGGGGTCCCGCCGGGCGTGATCAACGTCGTCACCGGGATGGGCCCCGAATGCGGCGGTCCGATGGTGGCCCATCCCGATATCCGGAAGATCGCCTTCACCGGCTCGGCCGAGGTCGGCAAGCTGATCATGCGCAACGCCGCCGACCAGCTCAAGCGGGTCTCGCTCGAGCTGGGCGGCAAGTCGCCCAACATCTTCTTCGGCGACGCCGACTTCGAGGCCGCGGTGGACGGCGCCCTGTTCGGGGTGTTCATCAACCAGGGCGAGGTCTGCTCCGCCGGCAGCCGCGTGCTGGTGCAGAAGGACATCTACAAGAAGTTCGTGGACGCCTGCGCCGCCAAGGCCAAGACCATCAAGGTCGGTCCCGGCATCGAGCGCGAGACCAAGATGGGCCCGCTGGTGAGCGCCGAGCAACGGGACCGGGTGCGCAAGTACCAGGAGATCGGGAAGAAGGAGGCCAAGGTGGCCGCCGGCGGCGGGGTACCGAAGCAGCACGCCAAGGGCTGGTACGTGGAGCCGACGATCTTCTACGACGTGGACAACAGCGCCGTGATCGCGCAGGAGGAGATCTTCGGCCCGGTGATGAGCGTCATCCCCTTCAAGGACGAGGCCGACGCGCTCCGGATCGCCAACGCCACGCCCTACGGGCTCGCGGCCGCGGTGTGGACCCGCGACATCTTCAAGGCGTTCCGGGTCACCAAGGGACTGGAGGCGGGCATGGTGTGGGTCAACCACATGCAGCCCACCATGCTCGAGGCCCCCTGGGGCGGCTACAAGATGTCAGGCTTCGGCCGTGAGCTGGGTCACTGGGGGGTGGAGGAGTACCTCGAGACCAAGCAGATCTACATCAACCTGGATGAGGCGCCGATCGCCTGGTATTAGGCGGCTGGACTGGCGGGCTGGCCTGAAAGCGAACACCGCAGTGTTGCGTCGGATGGCTGGCCGCAAGGGATCGGCAAGATCGCCGAGCGGCTGCACCATCCTCGCCCCACTGCGGTGTTCGCTTTGGGCGGCGCCCCCCCCTTACCGCAACGCCACCTCGATCTTCCGCGGCTTGGCCTGCTCCGCCCGGGGCAGGATCAGGGTGAGGACCCCGTGCTCGTACCGGGCCTGGATCCGCTCCGCGTCCACCGTCTCCGGCAGGTGGAAGGTCCGCTCGAAGCGGCCGTAGCTCCGCTCATAGCGGTGCAGCCGGCTCGAGCTCTGCTCGCTGGCCTGGGTCTTCTCCCCCTTGATGGCCAGCACCCGGTTCTCCAGTGATACCTCGACATTCTCCGGCTTGATCCCCGGAAGCTCGACGCCGATGCGGATGCCATCGGCATCCTCCACGACATCGGTGGGGGGGAACCAGGTGCCGGCCTCGGCCAGGGTGCCGTCCGCCCCGAAGGGGAACCCGTTCAGGGCGGCGTCGAACATCTGGTTGAGCCGGCGGAGTTCGGGCTGCCGGCGCAGGATGAGCGTCATCGTTCTCCTCCGTGTTCTTGGTGAGTTGTTGGATCCTGCTCGCGCCCGCTCCTCTTGCAGCCCGCGTGCCCGCTCAGGCTGGCCAGGATGACAGACAAAGCTCCCCCCGCTCGCGCGGGTGGCAGACAGCAGGAAAATTTGACAGTCAGGTGTTGCGGGAGCGTGGAATCCGGAGGGCCACTGCCGCGAGTTCGGACAGCTCGAAGGGTTTCTCCAGGACCGGGCAGCCGGAGCTGGCCAGGAAGGCGGCCGTCTCGGGCGAGGCGGTGTCGCCGGAGGCAAAGACGAGCCGGCCGAGCAGTTCCGGCCGCGTGGTACGGACCCAGCTGTAGACCTCGGCGCCCGACACGCCCGGCATCCGGAGGTCGCAGATGATCAGGTCCGGCGCGGGGGCCGAGGCGCCGGGAACCAGCCGGGCGAGGCCCGCGGCGCCGTCTCCCGCCTCCTCCACTACCCAGTGCTGCCGCTCGAAGTAGCGCCGGATGCTGGCCCGGACCGCCGACTCGTCATCGATGATGAGCACCCGGCCGCCGGGTGCCAGACTGGCCCGTTCCGCCGGGCGGGCGGCGGTTTCCGCCGACTGCATCAGCCCGAGCGGGAGCCAGGCGGTGAATCGGGCGCCGCTCGCGCCGGGACGGTTCTCCACCGCCAGCGTCCCGCCGTGCTGCTGGACGATGCCCAGCGAGACCGAGAGCCCGAGCCCGGTGCCCTCCCCGGTCCCGCGGGTGGTAAAGAACGGCTCGAACACCCGGGGAAGGACGTCCGCCGGGATGCCGGGGCCGCTATCCTCGACCGTCACCGCGATGCCGTTGTCCTGCCGGCCCACGCGGAGCGAGACCTCGCCTCCCGGGGCGGCCCGGACGGCGTTGTCGAGGAGATTGGTGACGACCTGCTCGATTCCCTGGGGGTCACAGGTGAGCAGCGGCAGTCCCGGCTCGACCGACAGCGCCAGCCGCACACGGTGATGTGCCAGATCCCCGGCAAAGGCCCGAACGGTCCGCTCCACCAGCGCCGGCAGGTCGCTGGGCTCGCGGCGTTCCTCGCGCCGCCTGACGAAGGACAGCAGGTCGCGGACGACCACCCGGGCCCGCCGGGCCTGGGACAGGATCGTCCCGAGCGCTTCCTGCGTCGCCGGCGGCGGCTGCTCGGCCAGCAACTCCTCGCTGAAAGTCAGGATGGCAGCCAGCGGGTTGTTGAGTTCGTGGGCCACGCCCGACACCAGCCGGCCCAGCGATTCCATCCGGGCCGATTGCGCCAGCCGCTCCTGCAGCTGCTCCCGCTCCTGCTCCGACCGGCGGCGCTCGCTCAGGTCACGCAGGACCAGGATCTCCAGCCGTCCGTCCTCCACCTGCAGGGTACTGACGGCGATCTCCAGCGGGATCTCCCCGCCGTTGCCCGGGACGGTGACGTCGAACATCGCCTGCCGCCCGGGGGTGGCGTGGCGCACGTCACCGAGCCGGCGCTGGACCTCACCGAAGGCCGGGGCGGGGACGATCTCCGCGAGCGGCCGGCCCACCGCCTCCCGGGGACGGACCCCGAAGATCCGGGAGGCGCCGGCATTGAAGAGCAGGATCCGGCCATCGCCGTCCGTGGCAATGATCGCGTCGGTGGCGGTCTCGATCACCGCCTTCAGTCGGGCCTCCGACTCCGCGACGGCCCGGAGCCGTTCGGTGCGGGCGGCCTCGGTTTCCTGCCGGGCGTCCTCCAGCAGGATTACCACCATGCCGTAGGCCAGCAGGACCGAGGCGGCGGTGTCGAAGTAGCTGTTGTACTGCGGCAGGACGCCGAGCAGCGGGGTGACCAGCCCCGGCCACCAGACCACGATGCCGAAGGAGATACCGTACCCGGTCCATAAGAGCGCCAGCAGACCGAAGACGCCCGCGGTAAACCGGGTGCCCATCGTCCGGCGGGCTCGCGGCAGGCTGGCAAAGAGGACCGCGCAGATCGCGAACGCCGGCACCGCGACCAGGGCCTGCAGCGCCATGGCCCGGTCCAGCCCGCCGACGATGGCGGTGGCGAGGGCCAGCGCCCCGAGGAACGGTAACAGCACCGCCATGCGGACCCGTCGCGGCTCGCCGTGGACAAACTGCCAGCTCCCCTGCAGCAGCAGGCCCAGGTACAGCAGCTTGGCGAACTGGTAGAGCGTGTGGGTGAGGACGATCGTCGGTGGGAGCAGCCCCTCGGGATCCACCAGCACCGGCGCCACGTACCAGCGCACGATGACGAGGAGAATGGCGCTGAGCAGCGCCAGCCACGCCAGCATCCATCGGGCGAAGAAGGGCCGGGCACCGGCGTGACGGACAAGCAGGTAGAACAGCAGCAGCAGGAGGGAAGTCCCCGCGAGCTGCGTCCACACGCCGATGAGCGCGATCAGGCCAGCGCTGGAAGAGTTCAGGGATGATCCATTCGGGACCGGCTAACCTACGCCCAAACTCCGGTGCCGTCGAGAGGCTGACCGGTCCCGGCCCATCCGGACCCGGTCAGCCGCCCTGCACCGCCCGGCGGTCCTCCTCCCCCAGGTCGGCGATCCGCTCCATGACCATCGCCGCCACAGCACGGTAGGTGGCCCCTGAAGCCGGGCGGCTCAGGAACTCGGCATACGCGAGCGGGGGCCCGAAGCGGATCCTGATCCGCTCACCGCCCCGACGCCGGCGCCGAAGGATCTCACGGAGACTCTGGGGGAGCCCGCCGATGAACACCGGAAGGGCCACCGGCCTGGCATCGTAGATCAGCCGGCCGATTCCGGCCTGTGGTGGCAGGAGTGTCCAGGGATCGGCGGCCTGATTGCGGGTTCCCTCCGGGTGAAATCCGACCAGCCGGCCCGGCCCCTCCCGGCACAGGTCCACCAGCTCCGCGAGCGCCCACTGGTCGAACCGGCGCTTGGACGGGGTGTGGAAGAAGGGCGGGTACATCGCCCACTGGGCCACCAGCAGGTTGATCGCGACGCCGGCCGGGTTCTGATAGAAAAAGCGCCCCCGCACCGGGAAGTGGATGGAGCGCCAGCCGGGCGTGCGGCGGAAGAGCAGCGTGGAAAGGACGTAGAGATCAAAGAAGGTGCGGTGATTGGCGACGACCAGCAGCGGCCGATCCCGGCTGGTAGCCAGGACGTGCTCCAAGCCGTGCACCTCGAACAGCGGCTCGACCAGCAGCGCGATCCAGCGGGCGCCGAGATTGCGCTGGCACCAGCACCAGAGCCGGGGCCAGCGGCCGTGGTTCATCCGCCGGGCCACGCGCACCGCGAGGCGCTCTATCGGGCCGAGGACCGCCAGGGGCGGCTCACCGGGGGAAATGGCGGCCTGCGAGACGGGAAGAGGGCCAGGAGATGACACGGGGGAAGTATACTTCTGGCTCGACGGGGCGGTGGACAACCTCAAACACTCTCGGGTTCGGCATGAAGCCATGGCGTGACGTCTGGCGGCGGGGGATGGTGGCGATCATCGGTGGGCAGTCGCTGGCGATCGGCGCCCGCGACCGCGTCACGGTGGAGCGGCTGCCGCCGTTCGAGTCCCGGATCCTGGGCGAGTCGCGCACAGTGGACGTCTTCCTCCCCCGCGGCTACGCCCGCGACAGCACCCGGCGCTACCCGGTCCTCTATGCCAACGACGGGCAGGACATGGAGACGGTGGAACTCCGGGTCATCCTCGACTCGCTGCAGCGCACCGGGCTCATGGCCCCGGCGATTGTCGTGGCCGCGCACGCGCGGGACCGCATGCAGGAGTACGGCACCGCCGGAGTCCCCAATGCCCAGGGGCGCGGCGCCCGGGCGGCCCGCTACGGCGATTTCCTTCTCGGGGAACTGATGCCGGCCATCGAGCAGCGCTACCGGGTGGCCACCGGCCCCGGCCAGACTGCGGCCATGGGCTGGTCGCTGGGCGGGCTGTCGATGTTCGACCTCGCCTGGCGCCACGCCGAGCGCATCGGGACGGTGGGCGTCTTCTCGGGGTCCTTCTGGTGGCGCACCGACGACACCGACACCCGGCACAAGCAGAGCAGCAGGATCATGCACCGCCGGGTGCGGGAGACCAGGCCGAAGCCGGCGCTCAGGATCTGGCTGGAGAGCGGCCTCCAGGACGAAGAGGCGGACCGCGACGGCGACGGCGTCATCGACTCCATTCAGGACACCGAAGAGCTCGTGGCAGAGCTGACCCGCCTCGGCTTCCGCCGGGGGAATGACGTGGTCCACCTGACCATTCAGGGTGGCCACAACCTCGGCACCTGGAAGCGGATCCTGCCGGAGTTCCTGATCTGGGCATTCCCGCCGGGCTGACGCCGTACCAGGCCCCGGGGGATGAACGACGGGGGCCCGCACGCCGGTGCGGGCCCCCGTTTTCCTGCCGGGATGGGTCAGGCAGTCATGACCAGCAGCACGAACAGCAACTTCTGACGAATGGCCTGCATCGGATCCTCACCGTCGGGTCTGCCCACATAACGCCGGAAGCCGGCAGATCGTTCCCGGCGTGTGCCACCCTCGCCGCCTGCATCCGGGCTGCAGCCAGTATCGGCAGGGAGCCGACGCTGGCTGATGGGCCGGACGTGCGGGGGATGCCGGGCCGCTATCGCAGGGCGATGATCGCCGTTATCTGGGTGACCAGTTCCCTGGGATCCCAGGGCTTCGGAATGAGGGGGACGTCCGAGGGAAGCGGCACCGCGTCGGGCATGTCCCGGGCGGGGTAGCCGCTCATGAACAGGAACGGGACCTGCGAGCCACCGGCCTTGAGCCGGGCGTAGAGGGCGGCGCCACCCAGGTTCGGCATCACCACGTCGGAGAGCACCAGCCCGATCCGGTGGCGGTGCTCGGTGAACAGCGCCAGGGCCTCCTCTCCGTCGGAGGCGACGATCACGTCGAACTTGTGCCGCTCGAGGATGCGCTGAGTCGCCCGGCGGAGGGCCGGCTCATCCTCCACCAGCAGGATGGTGCCGCCGGACGGTGGGGGCGGCGGCGGCGGCGGCGCGGCACGGGCGGGGGCCGGGCCGGTGGCGGGGAAGTACAGCGTGACGGTGGTGCCGCCCCCGGGGATGGACTCCACGTCCACGAATCCACCATGCTGTTTCATCAGCCCGTAGACCATGGGCATGCCGAGGCCAGTCCCCTGGCCCACCGGTTTGGTCGTGAAGAACGGCTCGAACAGCCGGCGCTGCACGTCCGGGGGCATGCCCACCCCGGTGTCACGGACCCGGAGCGCGGCATACCGCCCACGGCGGCCCCAGCCCCGGGACCGCAGGAAGTCGTCGCCGATCTCGGCCGGCAGCAGGCTGAGCACCAGTGGCCCGCCTTCGGGCATGCCGTCGCGGGCGTTGGTGGCCAGGTTGAGGACCATCTGTTCGAAGGCCGCGGGATCGGTGCGGGCCGGGGGGGTGGTGGGGTCGGTCTGCACCTCCAGCTGGATCGAGGCCGGGAGCAGGTGGCGGAGGATATGGGTGCTCTCGTGCAGCAGCTCGCCCAGGTCGTGAGGCTCGAACCGCAGCGGCTCCGACCGGCTGAAGGCGAGCAGCTTGTGGATCATCTCGCCGCCACGCTTGGCCGCCAGCTTCAGTTCGGCCAGGTCAGCCCGAAGCCCGGTGGCGTCCTCCGGCAGCCGGTCTTCCAGCAGGCGGACGTTGGAGAGGATGATCGTGAGGATGTTGTTGAAGTCGTGGGCGATCCCGCCGGTGAGCTGACCCACCGCTTCCATCTTCTGCGCCTGCCGCAGCTGGGCCTCGACCACCAGCAGCGACTCTTCGGAGGCCCGGAGCCGCCGGGTGGCGTTGCGGATGATGAAAGCGCCGATCGCCAGCAGGAGGACCGCGGCCGCGATCAGTGCCGCCAGCAGGGTACGCCCCGCCCAGCGGGCGCCCGCCCCCATGGTGCTGGAGAAGTCAGCCTCGAGCGAGGAGAGCTCGAGGGTGAGCCGGCCGATATCGGCCAGCAGAACGTTGCGGGCGGGGGTCGACAGCTGCCGGGTATCGACCTGGCGCTGGAGCCTCTGCCCGACGGCTTCCAGCTCCAGCATGAGGGAGTCCCCGGTAGCCCAGATGGCGATCGCATCCTCAATGAAGGACAGTCCGCGATAGCGCTGCAGGAAGACCCCCATGCCGGTGCACGTCATCGGGATGGTTGCGCCCCCGCAGGAAACCGTCATGCACCAGGGTCCAGTCGGTGTCGGTCCTTGAGCAACTCGAGCCGGGCCTGCCGGTCGCCGCGGTGCACGTCGAGGTGGCTCTCGAAGGCGGCGTACTCGAGCGGATCGCGGGTGTAGGCATACCGGGTCAGATGGTAGACGGCGTCCTTCTGGGCCTTGGACCAGAGGCCTTCACCCCCCACGTAGGCCCGGGCCGAGGACAGGGTCTCGAAGCCCAGCCCGGCGATCACTACCAGCGCCCCCACGATGCCGAGAATGAGCACCGCGCTCAGCGCCGCCTGGCGCTGGAGCGTGGACCGGCGGGCCGCGGCCGACGGCGGGGCCGCGGTGGGCGGCGGGGTCGCGGAGTGGTTCACCGCGGCGGTCGGAGTGGGTCCCGCATCACTCGGGCCCGTCAAGGTAACGCGAAGACGCGCTAGGGCGCCACATAGATCTCGCCGCCCCGCTCCCGGAACTCCGCCGCCTTGGCGGCCATGCCGGCGGCGGCGTCCTGTCTCGCGGCCGCGTCGCGGATTTCCTGGGTGAGGTGCATGGAGCAGAACTTCGGCCCGCACATCGAGCAGAAGTGGGCCACCTTGGCGCCCTCCGCGGGCAGCGTCTCGTCGTGGTAGGCGCGCGCGGTGACCGGATCGAGCGAGAGATTGAACTGGTCCTCCCAGCGGAACTCGAACCGCGCCTTGCTGAGGGCGTCGTCCCAGGCCCGGGCGCCGGGGTGCCCCTTGGCCAGGTCGGCGGCGTGGGCGGCGATCTTGTAGGCGATCACCCCCGCCTTCACGTCGTCCCGGTTGGGCAGCCCCAGGTGCTCCTTGGGGGTCACGTAGCACAGCATCGCGGTGCCGTACCAGCCGATCATCGCGGCGCCGATGGCGCTGGTGATGTGGTCGTAGCCGGGGGCGATGTCGGTGGTGAGCGGCCCGAGGGTGTAGAACGGCGCCTCGCCGCACCACTCGAGCTGCTTGTCCATGTTCTCCTTGATCAGGTGCATCGGGACGTGGCCCGGCCCCTCGTTCATCACCTGAACATCGTACTCCCAGGCGATTTGGTTGAGCTCCCCCTGGGTGCGGAGCTCGGCGAACTGGGCGGCGTCGTTGGCGTCGGCGATCGAGCCGGGCCGGAGGCCGTCCCCCAGCGAGAAGGATACGTCGTACGCCGCCATGATCTCGCAGATGTCGCGGAAGTGGGTGTAGAGGAAGTTCTCCCGGTGATGTGCCAGGCACCACTTGGCGATGATGGACCCGCCCCGTGATACGATTCCGGTCACCCGGCTGGCCGTGAGCGGGATGTACGGCAACAGGACACCGGCGTGAACCGTGAAGTAGTCCACGCCCTGCTCCGCCTGCTCGATCAGGGTGTCGCGATATACCTCCCAGGTCAGCTCCTCCGGCACCCCCCCGACCTTCTCCAGTGCCTGATAAATGGGCACCGTCCCGATCGGGACCGCTGAGTTCCGGATGATCCACTGGCGGGTCTCGTGGATGTTCCTGCCGGTGGACAGATCCATCACCGTGTCCGCCCCCCACAACGTGGCCCACCGGAGCTTGTCCACTTCCTCCTCGAATGCCGCTGGTCACGACAGAATTGCCAATATTGGCGTTGATTTTTACAAGAAAGGCTCGGCCGATGATCATCGGCTCGAGCTCGGGATGGTTGATGTTGGCCGGGATGATGGCCCGGCCGCGGGCGATCTCGCTCCGCACCAGCTCGGCGCTGCACCCCTCCCGGAGGGCGACAAACTCCATCTCCGGCGTGATCTCCCCCCGCCGGGCGTAGTGGAGCTGGGTGAGGGGCCCGATGCCCCGCTGCGGGGTGCGCTCGAGGGATGCTGGGATGAGCGCCGACCGCTCGGGACGGCCGCACGCCGCCACCGGGCGACCCGCCAGCCACTCGGCCCTGAGCGCCGGCAGCCCCTCACTTACGTCGTGCCCCTGGGGACCGCTGGTGTCGTAGACCTGGAGCGGCGGCTCCCCGCCGGACAACCGGATCTCACGTACGGGGGCACGGACCCCGTGGGGACCGTCGAGGTACACCTTGCGAGAGTTGGGGTAGGCGGCCTCGTCGGCGGCAGGCTGGGGTGCTGCCTGACGGGGGGACACCGGGGCGGGATGTGGCCTGGTGGTTGTCATACGGGCTCCTGAGGGTAAGGCGAACGGAGCACCGCATGCCGCGCTCCCTTCGCCGGTATCAGCCGGATCAGGTTCCAAGGGTGACTTCTCAATCCCGTCGCTGGATCGTGGAACCGGTACGAACCCGGTTCCGGCGGCCTCGCGGGATGCCCCTGGCGGTCAGAGCAAGCTAATGGGTCCGTCGGGAACCCTCCACGGGGAGGCATCGTTCCTACACCAGCGGCCGGCGTGACCCTTCCGGCACGGTGTATGCAACTCCAGTTGGGCAGGGGCCGCCGATGGCCGTGGCTCCGACCGGAAATCGGGCCAGCAGGCGAGGGGCTCAAGATTCGGGGTACGGGGACGATACGTGAGACTGGCAGGAGAGCGGGGCCGTAGCTCTTGAGGAGACATCAGCAGCGGATGCCAATGACGGCTGTGCGGATCAACAGGGCGATGCATCGAATTCGGCTTAACGGCCGGGGGATCGGACTCACCCTGAAGCGGACGCGCCAAGGCTAGCCAGCGGAGCAGTGATACCGCGAGCCCCCGCGTCCATCGCACCGGACGCGGGGGTTTTGTCGTAGAAGACTGGAGGGACCAATGCCGAAACTGGTTCAGATCGCCATGCTGGGCATGACCACCCTGGCCGCCGCCGCGGTACCGGGCGCCCCGGGCGTCGAGCCGGCGCCGGCGCGGATAACGGTGCGGGAAGTGGCCGACAGCGCCCTGCACGATGTGGCGATCGCGGTCTATCGTCCGTCCAAGTCGGTGATCTACTACAACCCGGTGCTGATGGCGCGCCTGGGACCGGAGCTCGAGAGCTTCTTCATGGCGCATGAGTACGCCCACATTGACCTGCGGCACACCCGCAGCGGCGCCCTGGGGAGTGACGTCACCACCCGCCACCAGACCCTGCGCCAGAAGGAACTGGAAGCGGACTGCCTGGCGGCGACCCGGCTGGCTTCCAGCCGGCGCGAGTCGGCGCTGGCCGCGGTGCGATTCTTCGCCCGCATGGGCGAGACGTCACACGACGCCGAACACCCGACCGGCAGCGAGCGGGCCTCCACCGTGCTGCACTGCCTCTCACGGGCGCAGTGACGCGAGCGGGGGCCGGCTAAACCCCTGACGGGGCGCGGTGGTCCAGGGTCTCCCGCACGCGGCGAAACAGCGCCGCCGCGGAGAAGGGCTTCTGCAGGAAGGCCGCGCCGTTGGGTACCAGGTGCTTTCCCTCCAGCTTCGATGCCGCATACCCTGACATGTAGATGCAGCGGAGGTCCTCCCGTTCATTCATCAACTGCTCGGCCAGCTTTGGCCCGCTCATGCCGGGCATGACCACATCGGTCAGCAGCAGGTCGATCCTGCCCGGATGGGCCCGAGACAGCTCCAGCGCCACCTGCCCGTTGGCCGCGGCGATCACGGCGTAACCCTGCAGTTCCAGGACGCGGCGGGTCAGCGTCCGCACCGCCTCGTCATCCTCCACCAGCAGGATCATCTCGGAGCCGCCCCCGGTGTGCGGTGGGGCCAGCACCTCGGGCAGGCTCGGGGCGCCGCTGGCCTGGGGGAGGTCAATGAGGAAGACCGACCCTCTGCCGGTCTGGCTCTCGACCGAGATCTCGCCTCCGCTCTGCCGCACAATTCCGTAGGCGGTGGCCAGCCCCAGACCGGTGCCCTTCCCGACATCCTTGGTGGTGTAGAACGGCTCGAACAGATGGGCCCGGACTTCCTCGGACATTCCCACACCGGTGTCCTCTACCCGGATCCGGACGGCGGCCCCGCCAGGAGGATCCACATTGGTGGTGGCGATCGTCAGGCAGCCCCCGTCGGGCATGGCGTCCCGCGCGTTGACCGCGAGGTTGAGCAGGACCTGTTCCATCTGGGTGGGGTCGGCCCGGACCGGCCCGAGATCCGGTACCAGCCGGATCACCAGCTCGATATCCTCGCCGATGGTGCGCCGGAGCATCCGGGCGATTCCGGTGATGATGGCGTTGAGGTCCACCACCCGGACCTCCAGCACCTGCTTGCGGCTGAAGGCCAGCAGCTGCTGGGTCAGGGCGGCCGCCCGGTCCCCCGCCGCGCGGATCTCGAGCAGGTCGTCGGTGATGTCCTCGCGGGTGCCGGCGCCGAGGCGGGTGCGGGCCAGCGCGAGGTCGGCGTGGCCGATGACCGAGGTGAGCAGGTTGTTGAAGTCGTGGGCCACGCCGCCGGCCAGCCGTCCGACGGCTTCCATCTTGGCGGCCTGACGAAGCTGTTCCTCGGAGCGGGCCAGCGCGGCCCGGGCCTCCCGCAAGCCGGAGATGTCGAGCATGGCCCCCACCACCCGGACGCAGCGGCCGTGTTCATCCCGAAGGATGTGGGCGCGGTCCAGCACCCAGATGTAGCGGCCGTCGTGGCGGCGGAGGCGGTATTCATCCCGCCAGATCACCGCGGTGCCGGCGATGGCCCCGTAGTAGCCGGGCAGCACCCGGTCCCGGTCCTCGGGATGCACCAGGGTGGACCACGCCTGCCGTTCGCCGGGCTGCACCTCGGCGACCTCGAAGCCCAGAATCTCGCGGATGTTCTCGTTCCACCAGTCGCGGTTGGTGCCGGGATCCCACTCGTAGAAGAGGTCGTCCGTCGCGGAAGCGAGCAGGCTGAAGCGCTCCTCACCCGCCTGGGCCACGGCCCGGGCGTGTTCGCGCTCGGCGCTGCTGGCGGCCAGCAGGAGCCCGGTCACTACGTAGGCGAGCTGCAGCGCCGTGATGAAGCTGACCAGGGCCGCGAGTGATGCGCCGCCGACCGGCACCCCTCCCGAACTGGCCGCCCAGCCCACCAGGACCGCCACCATCAGCACGACCAGGGTCACCCCGCGTGCGCCGAGGCGGAGCGCCGCCCAGGCCACCAGCGGAAAGGCCGAGAGCGCATAGTAGGGCGTCACCCCGCGGGTCAGCAGTGCCACGACGACCAGCCCCAGACCGATGCCGACCAGGTCGGCGGGACGGGCCCGGAGCCGGACGGACGGCGGGCGCCCCAGCCAGGCGAGGATCGGGGGGGTGATGATGAGCACCCCGGCGACGTTTCCGAGGCTCCACGCCAGCCACAACCGGATGCCGGGCGTGGCCGCGTGGCCGCCGGTCAGCTCCAAGGCCGCTGCCCCGATGGCGGCCCCGAGAAGCGGCCCGAGCACCCCGCCCACCAACATCAGCCAGAGCACGTCGCTCAGGCGCTCCAGCTGCTCTCCCTGCCAGCCCAGCCGCCGCAGCAGCAGCGCGGGAGCGACGCAGCCGGCGACGTTGCCGAACGCGATGCCGGCGGCGGTGGCCGCACCCATCCCCAGCTGGAGATTGCAGAGGAAAGCGGCGACCGCGATCCCCGGCCACACGCGGACCCCCAGGAGCAGCACCGCAGCCAGCCCTATACCGGCGGGGATCCAGGTGGTGCCGGCCGCGGTATGAAAGGTCCCCAGCCCGTTGGCGAGCATCGCCGACCCGAAGTGCACCACTGCGACCAGCCCGATCTGCAGCAGCAGTCCGGGGAGGGTCCGGGCGGGTGCCAACAGCGGGCCGGAGCGCATGGGTCAGATCGCCGGGGTTGAGAGTGGCGTATCGTCCGAAGGCGGGCCGGAGGCCTCGGGCGGCGCATCGGGCGGCGCGTCAGGCGGCGCGTCGGCCGCCGGCGCCGCGGGCCGCGGCGCATCGTACGGTCCCGCCTTGGAGGCCCGCGGCTGCTCCTCCAGGTCGGGCATCATAAGCCGCTGATTGGTCCACAGCCGCATCATGCCGGAAAAGGCCTGGATCAGGTCGGCGTCGAAGTCGACGCCCGAGCGCTCCTCCAGGTAGGCCAGCGCCTGCTCGGTTGCCCACGCGTCACGATAGGGGCGCACGGTGCACAGGGCGTCGAAGACGTCGCAGACGTGCACCAGGCGGCTGGCGTAGTGGGTGTCGCGGGCATAGCGGAAACGGGGATAGCCCTGGCCGTTGAGCAGGATATGGTGCTCGTACGCCACCGTGGCGGCCAGATCGAGGTTCCGTTCCCGGGCCAGGATGAGGCGGGCCCCGTCCACCGGGTGCTTCCGCAGGGTGGCCAGCTCCAGTTCGGTCAGGGCCCCGGACTTGGTCAGGATTTCCCGCGGCACCCGGACCTTGCCGAGATCGTGCAGCAATCCCGCGACCCCGAACTCGCGCACGTCCTTGGGGGAGAGGCCGACGTACTCGGCCAGCGCCATCGAGAGCACCGAGACGTTGGTGGCGTGGGTGGTAGTGTACTGGTCGTATTGCTTGATCTGCAACAGCGGCAGGAGCATCCGGCTCTGGCTGTGCATCGCGAGCGACAGCGAGCGCACCACCGCGTTGGCCTCGGCCAGCGGCAGCTCCTCGGTCGACTGGACCTCGCCGTGGATCCAGGCGATGGTCTCGATCTCGTCATCGAGGGTGTAGGGCGACATCTCGGTGGTGGCGGTTTCCACCACCAGCTCGGCGGTGAGTCCGCGCAGCGAGACCGCCCCGAAACGGATGCTGGGCCGGCGCAGCTGGCGCACCTCGCTGGTGTCGTCCTCGCCGCTGGTCACCTTCTTGTGGACGCCCGCGAGGAACTGGGAGAGGTCCTCGCGGGTGGCTTCCCGGTCAAACTCCACCCGCTGCACCCCGGCGCGGGTGAGCCGCCGGGCCCAATCCCAGGCCTTGAAGTCGCGCAGCGCCTGCTGCCGGTACAGGACTTCATCCTCGAGGAACGAGAAGTTGGGGGAAGGATCGAGCTTCTGCAGGGCCTCCAGCTGCTGCCACGCCTGGTCCAGCGCCTTTTCCCGCGCGGGATGACCTTCGCGGTACAGGGCCGCCGCCGAGAGGGCCTGGCCCAGGGAAGTGAGGAAGCGGACCGGATCGCTCACACTTCCTCGCTGGCGCCGGTGGCGGCACGTCGTACCTGCGGGTCGGTGCTCTCCGCCGCCTGCCGGAGCGCCAGCTGCGCCACCGGATCGGTGCCAAACCCGCGCCCCAGCGCCGCCAGCATGGTGAGCATCGCCGGAGTCTTGGGCATGAGCTTGCGGCGGCGGAACCAGCGCGGCGGTGTCAGGACCTGGCTCACCAGCCAGTCGCGGGTGGTGGGGGTACGGATCGTCCCCAGCACCCGGATGGCCAGAATCCGGAGCTCCAGCGCGAGCTTGGGGTCCTGCAGCAGGTGCCGCACCCGGCCCGCCGCCGCCGGCGGGCACTGTTCCAGCGCCGCCCCGAGCCCGATGCGAAGATTGGCGTCGTCGTCATCGCCGACAGCGGCGATGACCGCGTCGTCCCGCATCTCGGGGACCCGCAGCATGAGCTTGATCGCCTCCCGGCGCACCCGGCCATCCTCCACCGCGACATACATGGCGGGGTTGAATTCCATGGGGATCTCATCCAGCGAGGCCAGCAGGGCCAGCAGGTTCCGCTGCACGAACCAGGGCGCCCCCGGCAGGCGCTCCACCAGCATCGGCCCGATGGCGGGGCCGAGGTGACCGAGCCGGGTGAGCAGCCGGCGCCGCATGGCGCGGTTGTCGGCCACCTCGAGGCTCTCCAGCATCGGCTCGGCCGCGGTCATGCCCATCCGGGAAAGCAGCAGCTCCACCACCGGGGTGTCGCGCGGCTCGTTGTTGAGCAGAATGCGCATGTTCGAGGCGGTGGCCAACCGGAGCCAGAACTGCTCCCGGATGTCCTCGGCCACCGCCTGATGCTCGACCAGCGCCACGACCTCGGTGGCCCGCCCCTCCTGGACCATCTCCTGGACGGCCACCCACACCGCGTCTCCGACGGTGTCCGTCTCGCAGGCCATCTGGACCAGCCGAATAGCCTCGGAGGAGTGGTCCACGGCGACCATCGGGGCGGCGCTGGGATGGCGGGACAGCCGCTCGAGGATGCGGGTGTACTGGGCCGGGTTGGGGTCGTCGAGGGTCCAGCGGTCCACCAGCTGGCGCACCGACTCGCGCAGGCCGTTGTCGGCTTCCTCGCGGATGTTGAGGCTCCCCTTCTCCGCCTGGAAGGCCAGCTTGGTGAGCATCCGGACCATCGCGTTGGGGAGCGATCCGGCATCGGCCTCGGACACGGCACGCAGCAGCTGCAGGGTGGCACCAGCGGGGAGCACCATGGCGACGTCGGCGACCAGGCGCCGGCGCTGGGCCAGGTCGGCGCCGACGGTGGCCAGCTCGCGCAGGGTGTCGGCGTTGAGGTGGTTGAGCAGGACCCCGAGCTTGTCGCTGAGGACCTGGGCTTCCGCGCCCTGGGCGAGGCGGAGCTCCCGGGAGAGGCCCAGCAGGATGCTCACCACCTTCTTGGCGCGGTCGTCCCCGACCCGGTTGTGGTTGAGGGCCTGGGCGATCGCCTGCGGGTCGGCGTGCAGCTCCGGCGCCCCCTCCCGCGTCAGGGCGGCGTTGGCGAGGCCGAGCCAGAGCCGGTTGGCCGCGCCCTGGCCGGGGATGCCCTGGTCACCGGTGCGGGTGACGCCGTCCCCGGCCATCTCGATCCGGTCATACGCCGGCAGGAAGAGCCGGAGCGACTCCCATTTCTCGTCGAAGTCGGCCAGCCGGGGGCCGAGCGGCTCCAGCCGGGCGTCGCTGGCGAGGGCCCGCAGCAGCCCGGTGAACTCCTCGACCGTCACGCCCGGGATGAACTTGACCGCCCCCAGCTGATGGCGATGCAGCCGCTGGGCCAGCTCCCTGAGCAGCGGGTTGTCGGGGTCGGTAGCGAACCCGTCCACCAGCAGCTGCTGCCGGGCGACCCCGATCAGCAGCGATGGCCGGTTAATGAGCGCGATCCGCAGGTGGCCCAGCGCCGCCTCGATGGCGGAGCCGAGCATGGGATGCCCGTCCGGGTAGGTGGTGACTTTGTGGACCGCGATCCCGAAGAGCGGCAGGAACACCGCGAGATCGCGGGGCAGGACCGCGCGATGCTGGGTCGGGGCGGCGGTGGCGAGTTCGGCCACTAGGTTGCCGGCGGTGGAGGGATGAGTGAAGGTAAGGCCGGGCCAACGGGCGGGACAAGGCGGCGGCGCCACGGGGAAGGCAACAGGGTGGGGTCCCCGGGGACCCCACCCTGGCTGTGGCGCAGGCTGCGATGATCCGGCGGTCTACTTGGCCCGGTCGATGTACTCCCCGGTGGTCGGGTTGACCCGGACCTTCTCCCCGGTCTGGATGAACTCGGGGACGTTGACGGTGACGCCGTTGTCGAGCTTGGCCGGCTTGAAGGACGCGCTCTTGGTGGCGGTCTTCATGACAGGGTTGGTCTCCACCACTTCGAAGGTCATGGCGTTGGGGAGCTGGATACCGATGGGCCGGCCGTTGAAGAACTCGGCCATGATCTTCATGCCCGGCGCCACCCACTTGGCGGCATCGGCGAGGTCCTCCTCACTCATTTCCAGCTGATCGAAGTTCTCGGTGTTCATGAAGTGGTAGCTGTCGCCACCGGCATACAGGAACTCGAGATTGTGGGTTTCCAGGTCGGCGACCTCCACGGTGTCAGTCGAGCGGAACCGGTGCTCGAACTGGGTCCCGGTGCGGAGCTTGCGGAGCTTGGCCTGGACCATGGCCCGCAGGTTGCCCGGGGTGTGGTGGTGAAACTCCATGACCCGGCAGGGCTCCCCCTCGAACAGGAGGCACATGCCCTTGCGCATCTCGCTGGCGATGATCCCCATGATGTCCTGCCCCTGTCTAGAGAGCCGTGAGCGGTGAGCAGCAAGCGGCGTGGGAGGTAGGGCACCCCAGGCACCGCTCGTCGCTCACCGCTCGACCGTGTTTCGCGGCACAACTATAGAAGAGGGAGCCGCCCGGCGGTAGTGCCGGGGATCGGCTCGGGAGCCCCTGGTCTCGGGCGCCCGCCCGGCTGGCGGCCCCCGAGGGACCCGGTAGATTGCGGCTCGCCCCCCATTCCGAGGCCCCATGACCAGTCGCCGTGCCTTCCTGGCCACCGCTGGCGCCGCCCTGCCCATGTTCCGGCCCGACGCACTCCGCCGGGTGCTGCACCTCTCTCCGACGGGCGCCGTCGCACCGACCGGCGCGGCCGGGGCGCCCGACGATGAGGATTACTGGGCCGAGATCCAGCGAGCCTTCGACCTGGATCGCTCGATGGTCAACCTGAACAACGGCGGGGTGAGCCCCACCCCGACCCATGTCCTGGAACAGATGATCCGGGATCTCAGGTTCTCCAACGAACTGCCGGTGATTCACATGTGGCAGACGCTGGAGCCCCGGATCGAAAGCGTCCGGCGGGACCTGGCCCTGACCTTCGGCTGTGCCCCGGAGGAGATGGCCATCACCCGCAACGCCTCCGAGGCGCTGGAGACGCTGATCTTCGGCATCGACCTGGCGCGGGGGGACGAGGTCATCGTCACCAACCAGAACTACGGCCGCATGCTCACCGCCTGGGACCAGCGGGTCCGGCGCGAGGGCATCGTGGTGAAGCCGGTCAGCTTCAAGGTCCCGCCCCCTTCGCCGGCGCATGTGGTGCAGCAGTTCACCCGCGCCGTGACGCCCCGGACCCGGGTCATCGAGATCACCCACATCACCAACCTGACCGGCCAGATCCTGCCGGTCCGGGAGCTGGTGGACTGGTGCCGGCCGCGGGGGATCGAGGTGTTCGTGGACGGCGCGCACGCGTTCGCCCATTTCCCGTTCACCCGCGACGAGCTGGGCTGCGACTACTACGGTACCAGCCTGCACAAGTGGCTGCTGGCCCCGGTGGGCACCGGATTCCTGTACGTGCGCAAGAACAAGCTCAAGCAGATCTGGCCGCTGATGGCGGCTTCGGCGGCGCAGGACGAGGATGTCCGCAAGTACGAGGAGATCGGCACCCATCCGGCCGCCAACCACAACGCCATCGCGGTGGCCCTGGCGTTCCATCACGCCATCGGGGCCGAGCGGAAGGCCGCCCGGCTCCGCTACCTGCGCGACCGCTGGGCTCGGCGGGTCACCGCCGAGAGCAGCCGCTGCACCGTGCTCACCCCGCTCGACGGCAAGCTCTCGTGCGGCATCGGCCTGGTGCACGTGGAGGGGATCGAGCCGGGGAAGCTGGTGAGCTGGCTCATGAGCGAGCACCGGGTGGTGACCACGCCGATCGTCCACGACGAGTTCAACGGTCTGCGGATCACCCCGAACGTCTACACCACCACCCGCGAGGTGGACCTCTTCGCCGAGCTGCTCCTCAAGGCCGCGCGGGACGGCATCGGGTGACCCGGCGGGTCTCCCCGCTGCCCCGTCTGCGCCGGCTCTGCCTCCGGCTGCCCGAAGCGCATGAAGTGGAGGCGTGGGGTGCGCCCACCTTCCGGGTGCGCAACAAGCTGTTCGCCATGTACTCCAGTGCCGATACCCACCACGGCAGCGGACGGCCGGGGGTGTGGCTCAAGGCCGCCCCCGGCGACCAGTCGCTCATGCTGCGGGCCGCCCCACGGCGGTTCTTCAAGCCGCCCTACGTCGGGCCCAGCGGGTGGGTGGGAGTCTGGCTGGACGGGACGGCTGACTGGAAGGAACTGGCAATGCTGCTGGAGGACGCCTACCGGCTGATCGCCCCGAAGCGCCTGCTGGCCCGGCTGGCGGAGGAGTGAGGCGGTCCCGCCGCCGGGACTCCCGGATGCCGTCCGATGGGGTATCTTCTGGCAGACAGGTTCTCACGGTGCCATCGGCGATGGCGTCCGTCTCCTTTCCCGCCCGCCGGTACCAGGAGCCACCTTGAAGCGCAACTATCAGTTCGAGAAGCGCCAGAAGGAACTCGAGAAGAAGCGCAAGAAGGAACTCAAGCAGCAGAAGCAGCTGGAGCGCGCCAATCGGCCGGAGGGCAGTGAAGAATCCGCCGAGGCGGCCCCGGAGGACACCACCCTGGACGGTTGAGTTTCCGCCGGACGCATCCATGCCCAGTCCACAACGCCTTCTCCCGCTGGTGGTCAGCCTGTTCCTGGCAGCATGCCAGGACGAGGGGACGGTCTGTGCGGCGGTGTTCGGGATGCACACGGTCTACGTGCAGGACCAGGCCGGCGCCCCCGTCAGCGACGCCACCGTCACACCCGTCCTGGTGCGGACCGGCGATACGTTGCAGAATCGTACCCTGGCGCTGTTCGCCCCCGGCTACTACTTCCTCATTGACGACAGCTACACCGATCTGCTGCTCCCGACCCGGGACAGCCTCTCCGTCGGCCTCACGCGGGGTCAGACGGGGCTCGAGGTGGGATATGTCTTCCGCCGGGACGCCTGCGGCGTGCTACGGGTCGCCGGCCCGGACACCGTGACCGTTCCGTGACGGGTTGTGCCGAATTGAGCTGCCTGAACGACAGACAGAAGGGGCGGGCAGCGTCAGATGAGCGTCAGGAGCGCCTGACGAGAGGCCGCGACCCCCATCTGGCGACGTGAGGCTGCCGGGACCTATCTTGGCGACGATCCCGTTCCTCGCTGCAGGTTCCCCCTCATCGCGGACCCACCCCATGCCCCAGGCAAGGACGCTCGGCGGCAAGAATGGCCGGGCCAGGCCCCGTGCCAAGTCGCGCCAGAAGGTCGGCTTCCGGTTCTCCTCCACCGTGCAGCCCAAGCGCTACGGCGGCGCGGCGTACCTCAAGGGCAGCGAGAATACCCAGGCCAAGCTGACCGAGGCCAAGGTGAAGCTGGCTCGCCGGCTTCACAAACAGGGCGCCCAGATCAAGGCGCTGGCCCGTCGGTTCGGCGTTGACCCGTCCACCATGTCCCTTGCCGTGCGGCGGCTGACTTTCCGGCACGTCCGCTAGCGGGGTATCCATCGGGGGTACCGCATGGAATTCCGCTTCGAGTTCCCCCTGGCCCGGAGCCGAGCGGAGGTCTGGCGCGCCTTCGACAGCACGGAGAATCTCCGCAAGTGGCAGCCCGGCCTGGTGGCCTTCGACCGGGTGAGCGGGACACCCGGCCAGCCGGGCGCGGTCTCCACGCTCACAATACAAGGAAGGCAACCGCACCATCCTCATGACCGAGACGATCACCCTCCGGCGCGAGCCGGAGGAGTTCTCGGGCACCTACCAGTCCAGCATGGCCACCAACACCGTCCGGAACCAGTTCGAACCCGCTGGCCCCGCCTCCACCCGCTGGATGGTCACCGCCCACTTCCGGTTCCATGGCATCTGGCGCCTGCTGTCGCCATTCTTCCGGGGTGTCATCAGGAAACGGATGCTCGTCGTCTCCCGCTTCAAGACGCAGCGTGAGTCCGGCCAGCTGTGAGCGGTAGGCGCGGCGTGCTCTACGCTGTCGCCGGCCTGCTGCTCGTCCTCGGCCTGGTGTGGCTGGCCGCGACGCCCTCGCTGGACCGGACCTGGGCGGAGGACCAGGCGGTGCCCCCCAGGATCGGCCTCGAAGGCAGCCGGGTCCGGATCGAGGGCGTCCGCAACTTCCGCTGGACCAGCGCCACCGACTTCACCCCAGCCTGGGAAACCCGGACCTACGACCTCGACCGGCTGACGAGCGCCTGGTACGTGCTGGTGCCGTTCTCCGACCGATGGCGCGGGCCGGCCCACGCCTTCGTGAGCTTCGGCTTCGACGACGGCCAGTACCTCGCCGTCTCGGTCGAGGCCCGGCGGGAGGCGGGCGAGAACTACGGGGTGGTGAAGGGTATGCTGCGGCGGTTCGAGCTGATGTACGTGCTGGGGGACGAGCGCGACCTCATCGGCCGGCGGGCGGTGTTCGACGGCTACGATGTCTTTCTCTACCCGCTCCGGGCCGACCGGGAGACGCTGCGCGCGGTGCTCCCCGCCATGCTGGCCCGGGCGGACCGGCTGGGCCGGGAGCCGGAGTTCTACAACACCCTGACCAACAACTGCACGCTGAACCTGGTGCAGCATGTCAATGCGCTGGTGCCGGGTCGCATTCCCGCCAGCTGGCGGATCGCGCTGCCCGGCTACAGCGACGCGATGATCCACCGGCTCGGCCTGATCGACTCCACCGGCACGCTGGAGGAGCAGCGGGCGAGATTCCGGATCAACGACCGGGCCCGCCTGGCGCTGGACGCTCCCGACTTCTCGGAGCGGATCCGGCTCTAGCATCGCCCTCGAGCACGCCGGTGGCCCCGCTGACACCGTGGCCCATTGGGAGACTCGGATGCCATCCATCTACGAGCTCAAGCCGAAGTTCCAGGCGCTGCTCCGCCCGCTGGTGGGCGCCCTGGCCCGCGCGGGCGTCACCGCCAATCAGGTCACCGTGGCGGCGATGCTGATGTCGGTGGCGGCCGGTGCGGCGCTCTGGCGCTGCCCCACCAGCCGGGCCGCGCTGCTGGCGGTGCCCGTGGCGCTGTTTCTGCGGATGGCGCTCAACGCCGTGGACGGGATGCTGGCCCGCGAGCACCACCAGCGCTCGGCGCTCGGCGCCATGCTCAACGAACTGGGAGACGTGGTCTCCGACACCGCGCTCTATGTGCCGTTCGCCTTCGTGCCGGGCCTGCCGCCCGCGCTGGTGGTGACGATCGTGATCCTGGCCCTCCTGGGCGAGATGACCGGCGTGGTGGGGATCCAGATCGGCGCCACCCGGCGTTACGACGGCCCCATGGGCAAGAGCGACCGGGCGCTCTGGTTCGGGCTGCTCGCGCTGCTGCTGGCGTTCGGGGTGACCCCCGGCCGCGGTACGACCATCTTCCTCGCCGTCCTCGCCGTGCTCGCCGCGTTGACCATCCTCAACCGCGCCCGCCACGCGCTCCGGGAGACCGGCGCATGATCGCCCGCATCCTCGCCTCGCCCGTGGGACTGGTCTTCGCCGGCATCCTCGGCGCGCTGCTGCTCGCCAGCCTGGCGACCTGGCTGCTGCAGCGAAAGGGACCGCCGGAGCAGTACGAGGAGCTGGCGCAGCGGGTGCGGTCGTGGTGGGTCATGGTCGCTGTCTTTGCCGTGGCCATCGCCATTGACCGGGCGCTGTCCATTGCGTTCTTCGCGCTGGTCTCCTTCCTGGCCCTCAAGGAATACCTGTCGCTCATCCCCACCCGCCGAGCCGACCGGCGGGTGCTGTTCTGGGCCTACCTGAGCATTCCGGTGCAGTACTGGTGGGTGTACCAGGGCTGGTACGGGATGTTCATCGTGTTCATCCCGGTGTGGGTGATGCTGCTGCTCTCCGCCCGGATGGTGATGATCGGGGAGACGAAGGATTTTCTCCGCGCGGTGGGCACGCTCCACTGGGGGCTCATGCTGATGGTGTTCAGCATCAGCCACCAGGCCTACCTGCTGGTACTGCCGCCCGAGGGTGGCGCCGGGCTGGTGCTCTACCTGGTGATGCTCACCCAGCTCAACGACGTGGCGCAGTACATCTGGGGGAAGAGCTTCGGCCGGCACAAGGTGCTGCCGACGGTGAGCCCCAACAAGACGGTCGAGGGGCTGGTGGGCGGCATCCTCACTACCACCCTGCTGGCGGTGCTGCTGGCGCCGCTGCTTACGCCGCTGACCGCCTGGGACAGCGTCGCGGCCGGCCTGATGATCGGCGCCGGCGGGTTCCTGGGCGACACCACGGTGGGCTCGGTGAAGCGCGACATCGGGGTCAAGGACTCCGGCACGATGATCGCGGGCCACGGCGGGGTGCTGGACCGGATCAACAGCCTGACCTACACGGCGCCGCTGTTCTTCCACTTCGTGCGGTTCTTCTACTTCAGCGGTCCGTGCGGTCCGAGGCTGCGGTGCAGCCCGGACAGCGGTGACCGATCGCCCTCCCATGACCCGCCTCCTCCGCTACCTCTTCTTCGGGCTCCTGGTCCGCGGCGTGGTCCTGATCATGCTGGGCCTCAACGTGCGCCATCGCGAGCGGCTGCCCCGCAAGGGGCCGGCGGTGCTGGCGGCCAACCACAACAGCCACCTCGACACGATGGTGCTGATGAGCCTGGTGCCGCTGTCGCTGCTGGACCGGGTGCGGCCGATCGCGGCGGCGGACTACTTCCTGTCCAATCCGCTGCTGGCCTGGTTCGCCACCGGGATCATCGGCATCCTGCCGATCCGCCGGAAGCGGGAGAGGGTCGGCGGAGGACCCGCTGGTCGCCGCTGTGTGAGGCGCTCGACCGGGGAGAGATCCTGATCTTCTTCCCCGAGGGCACCCGGGGCGAGCCCGAGCGGCTCAAGCAGCTCAAGAGCGGACTGGCCCGGCTGGCGGAGCGGCGGCCCGAGGTGCCGGTCATCCCGATCTTCATGCACGGCCTGGGGAAGGCGCTCCCCAAGGGCACCGCGCTGCTGGTGCCGTTCTTCGTGGATGTGTTCGTGGGCGAGCCGGTCCCCTGGGAGGGAGACCGCGACCGCTACCTCGAGCGCTACCGCACCGAGCTGGCCGCCCTGGCCGGAGAAGGGAATTTCGCGCCATGGACCTGACCGTCCGTCCCGCCACCATCCGGGATCTCGAGACGCTGGTGCCGCTGTTCGAGGGCTACCGCGTGTTCTACGAGCAGGCGCCCGACGCCGAGCTGACCCGCGGGTTCCTGGGCGAGCGGCTGGCGCTGGGGGATTCGGTGATCTACCTGGCCGAGCGGGAGGGGCAGGCGCTGGGGTTCGTGCAGCTGTACCCGATCTTCTCTTCCACCCGCTGCCAGCGGCTGTGGCTGCTCAACGATCTGTTCGTGATGCCGGAGGGAAGGAGTCACGGCGTGGCCCGTGCCCTGATGGCGGCGGCCCGGAGTCATGCGGAGGCCACCGGCGCCTGCGGCCTGGAGCTGGCCACCGCCCGCAGCAACGCCCCGGCCCAGCGGCTCTACGAATCGCTCGGCTGGGTCCGGGACGAGGTGTTCCTGCACTACGAGCTGACGCTGGAGGAGGGGCCGCCGCCGGATCCCGCCTGAACCGCCCCATGCGTCCGGGTCCCTGCGCAGGGAAGCCTGCCGCCGATCTCGCCATCCACCCATTCCCGCAGTGCATCTCTTCACTGGTTGAACAGCATGGAATGAACGGTCCGTTCGACGACAGGCCCCTGCGTCCTTCGCTCACTTCGCTCGGTGATGGTGACTGGAAGACAACGCGGGAGACGAACGGTGCGACCCTCGAGCACACGCGCCGAGTCGCGTCAGGCGCCGTCGTCTCGGCATGGGACGCGGGGATGTTGCAGATGGAACGTCGGGACATGTTGCGGGGCTGGAACGCTGAGGGCGCTTCCGCTCACCCGCCGAAGCGAAAGAGGTAGCTCCCCTTGAGGAAGAACCCGTCGCTGCGGCGCTGGAAGTCGCGGAAGCGGAAGGCCTGGCCGTCTTCCACGGTGCTGCCGTAGCCGGCGAAGAACACCGTCCCCGGCACCGGAGTGAAGGAGAGCAGCACGTCGCCCCGGAAGATGTTGCTGGTGAACGCCTGGGTGCGCTGCCCGTTGATGAGAATCACGCCCTCGGTGCGGGTGTCGTCCCGGAGGCTGTCCTGCTGGTAGGCGTTGTACTCCCCCACCAGCCGGATGAACAGCGGCCGGGCGAGCTGGTACTCCACCTTGACCCGCGGAATGCGCTGCCGGCCCACCAGGCTGCCGTCGGTGCGGCGCTGGTAGCGGTTCTCACGGTAGCGGGCCTCGACCCGAAGCTGGTCGGTGGGCCGCCAGTTCACCCCACCGCTGGTCGAGAGCAGGTTGGCGGAGGCCCACTCGAAGAAGTTCTCGTCCTGGCCCCAGAGGATGAACGCGTCGGCGGAGAAGCCGGCGAACTGCGGCGTCGCCGCCGAGAGCACGTAGTCCCGGTTGGGAATCTTCGGGGTGCCGGTGAAGGGAATCGTGTCGAGCCCCACGCCGCCCGGCCCCGGCACCTCGATGCTGTACCCGCGGTAGAGCCGGGGATCGTACCCGAACTTCTCCAGCAGCAGCGAGGCGCCGGCGCGCCAGCCGCCCCGGAGGCCGGCGTTGAGGTTGAAGTGCAGCAGCTGGTCCCGGAGCCCGCCGCCGCCGGTGAAGTTGTCGTAGCTCCACCGCCCCACCATCGTGATATCGGGGGTGAAGCTCTCCACCAGGCTGCCCGGCTTGCCGTTGATGGTGACCAGGTTGACCAGCGACAGGTTCACGTCTCCCACCCGGGAGATGAATCCGCTGCGGGTGCGGAACTGGGGGCTGATGCCGTTGATGCTCCAGCGCGCCCCGACCAGCCTGCCGTTGTGGGTGAAGCGTGCATTCCAGATGGGGCCGCTGAAGGTCTGGCCGGCCTCGCGGGTGCGGCTCTGGCCGTACTGGAAGGTGAGGTTGCTCTTGCCGTAGACCAGGCGGCCATCCACCGCGCCCACCCGGTTGTAGCGGTCTGCCGTCGATGCGGTCGGTGTAGACGAAGCCCAGCTTGGAGCGCCCGCCCACGTTCTGCTGCACCCGGAGCACGTTGAGCACGGGGTGGGCATCCTGGCTGAACGAGGCGACGGTGTCGTCCACCGCGGAGATGAATCCCACGTCGGCGCCGAACAGGCGGCCGGTGAGCTTCACGGCGGCGGCGGGCTGCACCACCCGCCGGGTGTAGACCAGGTTGTTGGGGGTCTGGAACAGCTCCAGCCCGTCGAGGAAGAAGGGCCGCTTCTCCGAAAAGAACAGCGCGTCGCGGGGATCGAACTGGATCTGGGTGACGTCCGACTCCACCTGGGAGAAGTCGGGGTTGGCCGTGCCGTTGAGGGTCAGATCGTTGGTGAGCCCCAGCCGCACGTTGGCCCCCAGCTCCGGGCCGGCGCGATCGTAGTCCCAGCTGCCGCCGCTCCCGGGATTCCCGTCCAGCCGGCCGGTGAGTTCGGGGGTGATGTCCAGCGCCAGCCCGCGCTTGAGCCCGGTCAACCCCAGCAGCCGGCCCGACTGCGCCAGGAAGGAGGCGCTGGCCCGCTCGGCGGGAACCCACGAGTCCTCGAAGCCGGAATGCTGGATCTGTCGCAGTACATGGAGCTGCCAGGTCTGCCCCGACCCGGTCTGGTAGCGGAGGCTCTTGAAGGGAATGCGGATCTCCACCTCATACCCACCGGGGACCAGCCGGCCCTTGGAGCTGAACACGAAGTCGGGGCTCAGGTCCGCCCCCTCCCGCGCGCGCACCACCCCGCTGGAAAAGCCTCCGCCGCCGGTGACGCCCCGTTCCACGAGGACGCCATCCGCCTGCACGCCCAGCGGATTGACGGCGAACATGAACGCCTGCCGGCCGTCGTTGAAGGTGCCGAGGAAGAACTGCAGGTAATCGTCGCTGAAGATCCGGTCCCGGTCGGCCAGGGTGGCGTGCACCTCGCCGTGGGGCTCCCGCGCCCGCACGCCGAAGTGAATGGCGCTGGGCGAGTACCAGACCAGCACCTCGGTCGAGTCGATGGCGGGCACCCGGTCGATCGGCTGGAAGTGGGAGAACCCGCCCAGCACCGCCGCCTGCGCCCAGGCCGGCTCGTCCAGCATCCCATCAATGACTGCCTCGGCCTCCAGCCGGGGAATCTCCACCTGCAGCCGGCGCTGGGTGCCGTCGTACACGGTGATGGGACCGGCATCCGCCTGGGGAATGGCCGCCGGGCTGGCGGCCTGCAGCAGGGCGAGGAGCGGCAGCAGCATGGAGTGGGCTTTCTTCAGGGGACAGGGATTGTCGAACCGCTGACCGCGACTGCCGGATACCACCGTGGGAACGAGGCTCGCGTACGGTGGCGCAAAGGGTATAGTTTCCCGTCAACCGTCCACGCCGTCGCAGGGAGAAACGCCATGCACCGCCGAGTCCTGTCGCTGTCCACCGCCCTCGTAGCCGCCCTGGCCCTGGCCAGCGGCGCCGCGGCGCAGCAGCCCACCGAACCGTTTCTCGACGGCCGTCCGCTGTCGGCCTACCTCGTGGACCTGGCCGAAGCGGCCGCGCCGTATACCCGCAACAACGCCGCCTACTCGATTGCGCGCATGGGGCCGGCCGCCAAGTCGGCGGTGCCGGCGCTGATCCGGGCGCTCAAGGATCCCGATGCCGCGGTGCGCTTTCCGGTGTGCATCGCACTCCGTGAGATCGGCCCCGATGCCCGGGAGGCGGTGCCGGCGCTTACCGAAGCGCTCGAGGACCGCAGCGACGATGTCGCCGCCATGGCTCGCCGGGCCCTGATCAAGATCACCGGCGAAGATCCCTGGGAGTCGCGCAATTAGTCTCCGCCGCGCGGCCGCCGTACTGCTCCTCCTCGGTGGCTTTGCCCCCGGCCCTTGCCCCGCTCTGCGGCACAGGGCCGGGAGCGTCCCGACCACCGGCTGCAGCGCCAGCTCGACAGCCTGGTGCGGGGGTTTCACGGAACGGTCGGAATCTACGTGCGTCACCTGCCAAGCGGCCGGAGCGCCGCCATCCACGCCGACAGCGTCTTCCCCACCGCCTCGATGATCAAGGTGCCGATCCTCATCGGCACCTTCGAGGCGATGGCCCGGGGCCGGCTCGATTTCCACCAGGAGCTGATCTACACCGACAGCCTGCTCTACGAGGGCGACGACCTGACCGGGGCGCTGGCGGATTCGGCCCGGGTCCCGCTCAGCAAGCTCACGCTGCTCATGATCACCACCAGCGACAATACCGCCTCGCTCTGGCTGCAGGCGCTGGCCGGCACCGGCACCGCGATCAACGGGTGGCTCGCCGCCAACGGCTTCGACTCCACCCGCGTCAACAGCCGCACCCCGGGCCGGGAGGACAACCGGACGCAGTACGGCTGGGGCCAGACCACCCCGCGCGAGATGGCGGGATTGCTGGTGAGGATTCGTGAGGGGAAGGCCGTCAGCGTGGCGGCGAGCGAGGAGATGTACCGGCACCTGACCCGAAGCTACTGGACCGGCGAAGCGCTCTCGGCGTTGCCGCCCTGGGTGCAGGCGGCCTCCAAGGTGGGCGCGGTGAACCAGTCGCGGAGTGAGGTGGTGCTGGTCAACGCACCATCGGGGGATTACGTCTTCTGCATCATCACCAAGCATCAGGAAGACCAGAGCTGGCAGCCGGACAACGAGGGCTATCTCCTCATCCGGCGCCTGTCCGCCCTGCTCTGGCGGCACTTCGAACCGAGGCATCCCTTTCAGCCTGCCGAGGGTGCCTCGGCCTTCAAGCCGTGACCGAGGCGCCGGCCCCCCTCGAGCGCTACCGGCGGCTCGCCACCGCGCTGGATGCGCGGTGGCGCGTGCCCGGCACCCCGGTCCGGTTCGGCTGGGATGCGCTGATCGGCCTGGTGCCCGGCCTGGGCGACGCCGCCGGCGGGCTGCTGGGCGCCTACGGCATCTTCGCCGCCTATGAACTGGGCGCCCCGCCGGTGGTGCTGCTCCGCCTGCTGTTCAATCTCGGCATTGACATGCTGCTGGGCGCCGTGCCGCTCGTGGGCGACCTCTTCGACGTGGCCTGGAAGGGCAACCTGCGGAACGTCACTGTGCTGGACCGCTGGCTGGAGCGGCCGGAAGAGATCCGCCGCCGCAGCACCCTGCTCTTCGGGACGATTCTCTTTACCCTCTTCCTGCTTCTCCTCGCCGCCCTCTACGCCGCCTTCCGGCTGGCCGGGCTGCTGCTCACCGCGCTGGGCGTGTAGCGACCCGACGGGCGGACGTCGCCACCCCCGCGGTCTCCCGGCTGCCCGGCCACGAAGGGCACGTTCCCCTCCGGGAACAGGAGCGCTTCGCCGAGCACGCCGCCGATTTTGCGATGGCCGCCCTGGCCTCGGATTCATGTTCCCCCGGTCCGCCATGCCCGAGCCGGCCCAGTGCCCGGGCCCGCTGCTGGCGCTGTCCGCCTTTGCGGTGGTGCTGGTGGCGCTGAGCGTGCGCCGCTTCCACAAGACGCTCGATTGACCCTCCCGCTCTGGCATTGGGCCCCGCCCGCCTGCACCTTTGGGCCATGGCGGAACTCCCCATCGCGGCGGGCGCCTACGGGCCGGAGCTGGCGATGGCAATCGCCGCGGCGGAGCGGGCGGTGGCGGTCTTCCCGCCGCCCGGCACCATTCCCGATGTTGGGCGGAAGCCCGACGGCTCGCCGCTTACTCAGTTCGACCTCGATGCCAACGAGCGGATCGTCGCGACTCTTCGCGGCGCCTTTCCCGGTGACGCGATCCTGAGCGAGGAGCTGGCCGACGACCGTGCTCGGCTCAACGCCTCTCGGGTGTGGATCGTGGACCCGCTGGACGGCACCCGCGACTTCGCCGAGGGCTCGCACGACTACGCCGTGCATGTGGCGCTCACCGTAGCCGGCCAGCCGGTGGTCGGAGTGGTGGCCTGCCCCGCCCTCGGGCAGATGTACGCCGCCGTGGCCGGGGGCGGCGCGGCGGTGCGGGATGCGGAAGGAGCACGCCGGATCCGGGTGGCGGAGCCCCGGCCGCTGGCGCGGTACCGCACCGGGATCACCCGGACCTCGATGCATCCGGCGCTGGAGCGGTTTCTGGCCGTCACGGGGCTGGTGACTGGTGCGGTCCCCCGTGGGGCGTCGGTCAAGCACCTGCTGCTGGCGGAGGGCGCGCTGGATTTGTGCGTGACCCTGCACGACCGGGAGAACGAGTGGGACAGCGCAGCGCCGGGGCTCATCGTCCTCGAAGCGGGGGGCAGGGTCACGGATGCCGACGGCGCGCCGCTCCGCTACAACCAGGCCGACCCGCGCCACCGCCGGGGCGTGCTGCTGAGCGCCGGCGATCATCATGCCGAGCTGGTCCAGCGAGCCAAGGAGTGCTTCCCATGAGCCGGCCGATCATCACGGTGGATGGCATTGATGGCAGCGGCAAGTCCACCTTCGCCCACCGGTTGGTGCCCGAGTTCAAGGGGATGGGGCGCCAGCCGGTGGTGGTGCGGGTGGACGATTTCCGGGTACCGCTCGACTGGACCCAGGGCGACGAAGCCATGCTCTACTACCTGCGCTACTTCGACCTGGTGAGCCTCGCCCGGGTCATCCGCGAGTTCGCGGGCGGCATCGGGGAACTCAGCATCCCCACCTTCGACGGACTGGCTGGCACGCGGGGGCTGCCGCGGCGGATCCCGCTGGGCGAGCGTCCGGTGCTGATCATCGAGGGGGTGTTCATCCGCCGGATTCCGGTGGGTGCGGTGGCCGCGCTGCACCTCTATCTGGACGCCCCTCCAGAGGTCGCGCGCCAGCGGCTGATCCGGCGCGATACCGGCCGGGGCCGGCCGGGGGAGGAGGTGGAACGCCGGCTCGACCGGCGCTATGTGCCGGGCCAGCAGCGCTACCACGACGAGTGCGGCCCGCGGGACCGGGCCGGCGTCATCATCGACAACGCCGACCACGCCCATCCCCGGCTGCGCCGCTCGGCGGCGAGCGCCGAGGCGTCGTCGCTGTGGCCGGCGATCGCGGCGCTGGTACCGCACCCGGCCTTCGTACTGCCGTGAGCGGCGACCCCTCGATCTGGCGCCTCTTCAACATCCACCTGCGGCTGCTGGGGATCGGCGCCACCTTCGCAGGCACCGTCGCGTTCGTCACCTTTGGCCTGGGGATCCCACCGCTGGCCGGTCACGCACCGGTGCGGAACATCCCGTCGCTGGTGGCCGGCGGGGTGGTGGCCCTGCTGGGGCTGGGGTTCCTGATGCTCAGGCCGTTCCGGCCCGATCTGGGGGACACCGGACTTCCCTTCAACCCGTATCGCCGCGGGGGTGAACGGCGCCGGTGGTGGACCGGCGACCGCATCCCAGGCTGAGCCGGCCCTCCCCGATTACCCAGACCGGAATCGCTCCAGCACGATTCTCGGTCATGCCATCCAAAGCGTTCCCCCACAATCACTTTCGAGATCGCCGAGTTTTCGTGCACCCCCTCGGAGAGGATTCGGGCTTGTGTCGCGGCGGCGATTCCCTGTATGCTCGCGCTCGTTCTGGTTGGGTCTCACGCGACACCGGCAGGAAGCGGTCATGGCCAGCACTCTCATTCCCGACTCCCCCGGATCCGCGCCCCTGGCACCGCCGGTGGCGCGGGCGGTACCGCACAGCGAGGCGCTGCACGGAGACGTGCGGACGGACGACTTCGGCTGGCTTCGGGACCGGACCAACCCCGAGGTGCTGGCCTACCTCGAGGCGGAGAACCGCTACACCGAGGGGATGATGCGGCACACCCTGCCGCTGCAGGAGGAGCTGCACCAGGAGATGCTGGGCCGTATCCGCCAGGACGACCAGACGGTCCCCTATCACCGGGACGGCTGGTGGTATTGCGCCCGCACCGAGGAGGGGAAGTCGTACCCGATCTTCTGCCGCCGCCGGGGCGGCGTGGACGGCCCCGAGGAGATCTACCTGGACCAGAACCGGCTGGCGGAGGGTCATGAATTCCATGCCATGGGCGGCATGGACGTGAGCCCTGACGGGCGGCGGCTCATCTTCCTGGAAGACACCACCGGCTTTCGCGACTACAACCTCGTGGTGCTGGACCTGGAAACCGGCGCGGAGCTGGAGCGGTTTCGGGGCGTGTGGAACGGCACCGCCTGGGCGGACGACAGCGAAACGTTCTTCTACATGACGGCCGATGCCGCCAAGCGGGGGGACAGCGTCTGGCGGCACCGGATCGGCACGGCGCGAGAGGCGGATGCGCGGGTCTTCCACGAGCCGGACGTGCTCTTTGACGTGGCGGTGGCCCGCTCGCGGAGCGGGCGGTGGATTCTGATAGAGACCGACAGCTTCAGCAGCGCCGAATCGTGGCTCATTCCCTCGGCGGATCCCACCGCCCAGGCGCGGGTGGTGGCGCCCCGGCGGCCGGGGGTGGAGTACCGGGTGGAGCCGGGGGACGGGTTCTTCCTGATCACCACCAATGACGGGGCCCGGAACTTCCGGGTGCTCCGGGCGCCGGAGGATGATCCCTCGCCGGCCGGCTGGAGGGAGTGGCTGCCGGAACGGGAGTCGGTCTTCGTGGAGTCGGCGGAGGTGTTCCGGGACTTCGTGGTGGTGAGCGAGCGGTCGGCGGGGCTCCGGCGGTTCCGGGTAACGGTGCTGGCCAGCGGGGAGACCAGCTACGTCGCCTTTCCGGAGCCGGCGTACGGCGTCTTTCATGGCGAGAACCACGACTTCGCCGCGGACAGCTACCGGTTCCGGTATTCCAGTTTCATTACCCCCACCTCGGTCTTTGACTACCAGGTAGCCTCGCGGGCCAGCCTGCTCCGCAAGCGGAGCGAGATCCCCTCGGGGTTCGATCCGGACCAGTACGAGGTGCGGCGCTTCCTCGCGCCGGCCCGGGACGGGGCGGAGATTCCGGTCTCGGTGCTGAGCCGCCGAGGGAGTGCCTGCGACGGCCGGTCGCCGCTGCTGCTGCACGGGTACGGGGCGTACGGCGTCACCATGGAGCCGGCCTTCAGCAGCGAGGCGCTGAGCCTGGTGGACCGGGGCTTCAGCTACGCCATGGCGCATATCCGGGGCGGGCAGGAGATGGGGCGGGCCTGGTACGACGCCGGCAAGATGCTGCAGAAGGAGAACAGCTTCAACGATTTTATTGATGTGGCGGAGACCCTCATCGCGCGGGGCTACACCAGTCCCGACCGGCTGGTGGCGGGCGGGGCGAGCGCGGGGGGCCTGCTGATGGGGGTGCTGGCCAACCGGCGACCCGATCTCTTCCGGGCCATCGTGGCGGATGTGCCGTTCGTGGATGTGCTCAACACCATGCTGGACGCCAGCCTGCCGCTCACGGCGCAGGAGTGGGAGCAGTGGGGAGACCCGCGCAACCCGGAGCACTACGCCTGCCTGCGGCGGTATTCGCCGTACGACAACGTCGCCGCGCAGGCCTACCCGTGGATGCTGGTCACTACCTCGTTGAACGATTCGCAGGTCATGTACTGGGAGCCGGCCAAGTGGGTGGCTCGGCTCCGGGCCCGGAAGACCGACACCAATCCGTTGCTGCTCAAGACCAACCTGGCGGGTGGGCACGGCGGGGCGTCGGGGCGGTATGCCCGGCTCCGGGACATCGCCTTTCATTTTGCGTTCATGCTGAAGGCGGTGGGCGGGGGGCGGTTGGGCGGTTAGACGGTTTGGGCGGTTGGGCGATTGGGCGGTTCGGTCCGGCGCCCCGACCCCAGACCTCCAGCTCGCGGCTCCCGGGCCCACACTCGCTCGAACCCACCGGCCGTCTCGCGTTTTCCTGGGAGCAGTCGCCCAGCTCCTCGTTGCGACATTCGGGACATGTCGCCGCCGCCCCCCTCGCAGTCTAATCCGAAACTACTGACCGTTTTGCGGCTGCAACTCCGCCTGGGGCACTATAGCCTGCGGACGGAGCGCGCCTATATCGGCTGGGTGCGCCGGTTCATCCGCTTTCATGGCTGCCGCCATCCGCGGGAGATGGATGAGGGTCATGTCGCCCGGTTTCTCCAGGCCCTGGTGGAGGAGCGCCATGTTTCCGCCTCGACCCAGGGTCAGGCGCTGGCGGCGGTGCTCTTCTTGTACCGGGAGGTGCTGGGCCGGCCGCTCCAGATGGCGGGTCTGGTGCCGAAGGGGCGGGGGGTCACGAGGATTCCGGTGGTATTGGACCGGGGGGAGGTGCAACGGGTCCTGGCGCAGCTCTCCGGCGTCTATCATTTGGTGGGGTTGTTGTTGTACGGCAGTGGGTTGCGGCTGCTGGAGTGCCTGAGCCTCCGGGTCAAGGACATTGACCTGGTGCGTGCCGAGATCCGGGTGCGCAGGGGCAAGGGGCAGAAGGACCGGGTCACCATGTTGCCCGAGGCGGCGCGGGGGCTGCTCACGGAGCACTTGGAGCGGGTCGAGGCGCGGCACCGGCTGGACCTGGCGGCGGGGAGCGGGGCGGTGCAGCTGCCGGAGGCCCTGGCCCGGAAGCTCCCGGGCGCTGCCCGAAACTGGGCGTGGCAGTGGGTCTTCCCGGCCACCAGGCAGTACGCGGACCCCAGCACCGGTGAACTTCGCCGCCATCACCTTCACCCGTCGGCGGTGCAGCGGGAAATGAGCAGGGCGGTGGGACGGGCGGGCCTGGCCAAGCGGGCGGGGTGTCACACCTTGCGGCACTCGTTTGCGACACACCTATTAGAGTCAGGCTACGACATCCGGACGGTGCAGGAGCTGCTGGGTCATCGGGACGTGACCACGACGATGATCTACACCCATGTGCTGCTCAAGGGGGGCCGGGGGGTTCGGAGCCCGGCGGACCAGCTGTCCGCGGAGCGCTGACCCACGCAAGCCTTCCTGTTTATCCAGCCGTCGGATGAGGGCTCCGGAGCGCCCCCGGCCGTCCTGCAGTCGAATTTCAAGTTAGGTGAGCGAGCACTGGCGCCGCAGGAGCGTTCGACGAACTGCCGGAGTTTGTGGTACGGCTTGGGTGTCGGGTGGGACGCGTGCCCGCCGAGTCTGGTCCGTCGGCCGGTTCACCTGCCGCGTCGCGGCAGGGCCGGCTCGTGGGGCCGCGGAGTGCCTCGGTTGCGGTTCATTTAGTGCCACCTAACACGCGCATGCAGGCTGACGGGCGCGCGGGCACGGGCATCCCGTCGGGCTGGCGCCCGGTGCCTGGATATGGAACATTCATTGGCGCGGGTTGGGGCCGTCCGCCCGCAGCTGATGCGCAGTCGTTAGGTAGCG
>CAVOGH010000004.1:0-604859 GCA_963695185.1 uncultured Gemmatimonadales bacterium
ACATCGAGCAGCGGCTGATCGGCAGTCACCCGGTTGTAGAGCAGGAAGCCATACCACAGGCTGCCGGGCGGCCGGACGATGAGCTCGCCGAAGCCACCCTGCATCGCGACGCCCGTCTCTCCAGCCGTGAAGGTCGGCTCGGTATCCTCGCGATAGATGTACTGGCCGTTCAACTCCAGCGATCCGACGGCGATCGTTCCATCCAGTCCGAGCATCTGGCTCTCATTGTGGGTGCCGTTCCCGTTGGTGCGCCCATAGTAGCCGAAGCCGCCGAGTCGGAGGGAGCCGCCAAGATCGCGCGTGGCGTGCAGGAAGACGCTCTTGTGCGGGTCGATGTCGAAGCGCTGGTTCGGCTGCGCTCCGCCGATGCCGCTGCCGTTGAGGAGCTGGCCGGTGAGGGTGAACCCGGCGACGTCGGCGATCGCCATGAGCCCGCGGTCGTAGGTCAGGTCCACCGGCACATCGCCGAGCCGGGCGCGATACACGGCGTAATCCTCGAATTCCAGCCGCAGCTCCCGCTTGAACAGCGGATCCGACACCTGGAACTGTCCCACCGCCACATCCACCGGCGCCCCGCCAAGATCGTTGAAGTACAGAAACGCATCTTCCACCCCGCCCACTTCGCCCCGCTCCAGCAGGAAGGTGTAGAAGTAGTATGAGATGGATTTCGACAGCGGGCCTCCGGAAAGCAGCTTGAGCCCATAGGGAGACTGGAAATCGGTGGCGGCACGTCCGTTGGCGTAGCCCTGGGCGTAGAGATCGAGCCGGACCGCGAGCGGCACGTCCTTGAGCAGCACCAGCAGGGCGTCCCCGGTGGCGAGGGTATCGCCCGGTTCCTCCCCGGCGCTCATCCGGAAGCCGTTGCCGGCGAACTGCTCGCCGAACGCGGTAAGCTTGGGCATAGGGTTGTAGCAGAGCAGGCAGCTGACCTTGTACCGCCGTGTAAGGCGGGGATGGCGCCGGCAGGCGCCGGCAGGAGGGTCAGCAGCAGGATGGCCGAGACAGCAGAACGGCAGACGGCACGGATGGACATGGTCGCTCCCAAAGAAAGGACCTGGGCATCGAGGACTAGCGACCAATAATGAACTCGGTATGAAGCCATCGCGAGGTGGCCCACAGCAACGGCAGGATGAAGGGAGTGGACGCCGGTGGGGGCTGACCGGCGGCAGACTCAGGCCGCGGGGGTGACCTGACCGGACAGCTGGGTGGCGGGTGTGGGCAGCACCCGGCGGGGCTCCCGCAGCAACCGTTCCACTTCCACCGGGGTGAGCGGCGGGGCAAAGTAGTAGCCCTGCCCGTAGCCGCAGTCGAACGCACGGAGCGCGGCGCACTGCTCGGCGGTCTCGACGCCCTCCGCCACGGTGCGGAGCTTGAGGGTGTCGCCCAGGCCGATGATGGCCCGTGCCAACGCCGCCCGGTCCACGCCGCTGGCGAGGTCCTCGACGAAGGGCCGGGCCACCTTGATGATGTCGATGGGGAATCGCTGCAGGTAGCTGAGCGAGGAGTATCCCGTCCCGAAATCGTCGATCGCCAGCCGCACGCCCAGCGCCCGCAGCGCGGTAAGGCGCTCCAGCACGAGGTCGGTATGCTGCATCAGCACACTCTCGGTGATCTCCAGGACCAGCTGGTCGGCGGCCACGCCGGTCTGGGCCAGGGCCTCCCGCACCTCCGCCACGATGTCCAGTTCGTGCAGCTGCCGCCCCGAGACGTTCACCCCCATCGACAGCGGGAATGCGAGTCCCTTGGCGCGCCAGGCCGCCGCCTGCCGGCAGGCCTCGCGCAGGACCCACTGGCCCAGCGACACGATGAGTCCGCTTTCCTCCGCGAGGGGCACGAAATGCTGCGGCAGCAGGGCACCAAACTCCGGGTGCTCCCACCGGACCAGGGCCTCGACCCCGGCGATCTCGCCGGTGGTGAGGTTGAAGACCGGCTGGTAGACCAGGAACAGCTCCTGTCCGGCGATCGCCGCGCGCAGCGCTTCCTCCTTGGCCAGCCGGTCCTTCACGTCGGCGTACATGTGGGCCTGGTAGGTCTCCGAGCGGCCCTTGCCGCGGCGCTTGGCGGTGTACATGGCCATGTCGGCGTTGCGCAGCAGGTCGTCGGCCGAATCATCCTCCTGGGCGGTGGCGACCCCGACGCTCACGTCCACGTGCACCGCGTTGCCGCTGAGCTGGAAGGGGCGGCTCAGCGCATGCGCCAGCCGCTCGACCAGCGACCGCGACACCCATCCGTGGACAGCCCATCCTCCAGCAGCACCGCGAACTCGTCGCCGCCGAGCCGGGCGACGGTATCGCCGGCGCGGGCGCACTGGCGGAATCGGTCCGCCGCGGCGACCAGGAGCCGGTCCCCTTCGGCGTGGCCCAGGCTGTCGTTGACCTTCTTGAAATCGTCGAGGTCCAGGTACAGGACGCTGACGGTCTGGTGCTGCCGTCGGGCCAGCGTCAGCGCGTGTCCCACCCGGTTGCGGAACAGCGCCCGGTTGGCGAGTCCGGTGAGAGAGTCATGGAACGCCTGGTGGGTCAGCTCCCGTTCCAGCCGCTTGCGCTCGCTGATGTCGCGGGTGTTGAGCACCAGGCCCCGCACGGTATCGTCGTGCACCAGGTTGGTCGCGATGCTCTCGACGTCGAGGGCGGCGCCATCGGGCTGGCGGAAGCGCCATTCGATCGGCGGGGAGACGCCGGGCGAGGCCTGCACCATGTTGAGGAAATCGCGCGCCCGGCCCCGGTCGTCGGGCTCGACCAGGTCGAGCAGGGGCCGCCCGGCGAGCTGCTCGGGCGCCAGGCGAAGAATGCGGATCGCGGCCGGGCTGACGAAGCTGATCCGGCCATCAGGCCGGATCACCAGGATGACGTCGGAGGAGTTCTGCACCAGCGACCGGAAGCGGGCCTCGTTCTGCTGGGCGGCGGTCTCGGCCAGCAGCCGGACGTTCTGGCGGACGGCGAGGAGCTGGCGGGCCACCACCATGACGGTCATGACCACCGCCGCCACCGCGATGCCGCTGTAGGGGTTGGACCAGGGGGTCATCGCCACGAACAGCAGCAGGCCGTACGTGGAGCAGATCGCCACGTAGGGCAGCGGACTGGTCGGCTGGAGCCGGGGCCGGCGGGCGCCTTGCGGTTCGGCCGCGGCCTCAGGGCTCCGAAGATAGAGCTCGCCGCTGGCGGTGAAGATCAGGTAGAAGAGGAGATAGACCCCGTCCACCCAGGCGGCGCTCCGTTCCATCGCCTCCAGCAGCACCAGGTTGAACGCCAGGTCGGCGACGATGCTGATGAGCGTGCCTGCCACCAGCAGGCGGAAGGCCAGCGAGTTGCTCTGCGGCCGGCCGCGCATGAGCACCGTGGTGGCGCCAAGCATCACCAGCAGACTCGCCAGCGGATAGGCGAAGGCCAGGATCGCTGACGATCAGGCCGCTGCCGGGAGTGGCCCAGGTGGGCCGGACGTTGAAGAACCAGATCGTGGCCGCGCCGCCCACCAGCACCACGCCGGCATCGAGCGCAAACTTGTACCGCTCCATCCGGACCCGGCCCGACATCGGGAAGGACATCAGGCCGGCCAGCATCAGGGCGCTGTCGCTCAGGTAGAACGCGTCGGCCCACGAGGCCAGCGGCGCCTCCCCCAGCGCGATGATGTATCCGAGGTTGATGGAGTTGCCGAGGAACACCGAGAGCGACCCCAGCCCGAACAGGAGCACCGCCTGGCGGGTCTCCGGATCCAGCGCTTGCTTCCGCGCGGCGCCAAGGAAGAGAATCGCGCACAGCAGGTTGAGCGGCATGAACCCGGCCGTGCCGACGATCTGGCGCACCACGTCGCTCCCCCAGCCCCCCCGCTCCCAGACCAGGTAGGCCAGCCCGTACACCGCCATGAGCGCGGTGATGCCCCCGAGGGGCAAGACCCAGCTCGCCTTCGGCGCGAGCCGAAGGGGGCCGGACTGAGGCTGGGTGGAGTGAATTTGGCTCAAGAGCTCGATTCTCCTTGCGCTTCACCGGAGTCGGAAGCCGGGGCAAATCCGCCTCTGGCCGGGGGTCGCTTCATAAGTCAATGACTCTCAATGCATTAACACGTGGCGGCGCCATTCCTGATCGGCGGCCATCGTGCCAGACCCGTTCAGGAGGCAAGGGGAGTGCCGCAAATGAAACGGGCCGCCTCGTGGCGGCCCGGTGGGAAGCTGGAGTAGAGAGGGTGAGGGATTTACGGGTTGCTCGCCGAGTCTACGGTGAGGGAGAACCGGCCATCCCCGGCATCCAGCCGGACGATCTCCCGCCCGGCCTTGTCCCGAACCCTGAGGGTAGCGCCGGAAGAATCGGCCACCAGCCGCACCAGCGAGCGGCCCTGCCCGTCCCGGACGTGAATCGACGCACCGCCGCTGTCGGCGCGCAGCTTGACGATCTCTCCCCCGGCATCCCGAGCGGTCACCCGGACCTGCCCGTTCAGGTCGGCGGTGGCATCGAAGGGATCGCCCTGACGCAACTCAGCCTCATGGGCCCGGGACACCAGAATCGGCCGGACGATATCGCCGGGGAGGAATCGAGCGGTCCCGATCCCGACGAGGGGCTTTTCACCGCGCTCGGCACAGCGGAATCCCTGCCTCGGATCGAAGTCCTGCGCACTACGGCCGGAGGCGGGGACTAGATCACACTGGGCCAGCCGCCCGGCGAAGGCCGCTTCCCGGAGGGCGACCTCGATGGCTACCTCGGGAAGCTCCCCCCGGTGAACCCGGTGGATCGAGAGCTGGCGCAGGCTGCCGAGGTCCTCACCGTTGAGGCGAAAGGCCAGGTCGTGCATGGCGGCGCGGGTGGCCCTCTGGACGGTATGCTGGATGACCTCGCCCACCGCCTGGCTGGTGGCCGCGGCAGCCTGCCGGAAGACCGTCAACCCCAGCATCCCAACGGCGAACACTCCTACTGCTCCCAGGCCGATCTTGGTCCATAGGCTGCGCATGTTGACCTCCACTCCGAGAAGCTGCTGCGGGATGGGTGGTCTACGGCCCAGTGGAGGTGGCGGTTTCAGGGTGGGACGCGCGGGCTGCTGCCTGGCCGCGGGGATGACTCTGGCTCCTGCCAGGTCCGCGGCCGAGGCCTCAGGGGCTCGAGAGCGGGGCGTTGCGGAGTTGTGCCAGCGCTTGCTCGAGAGCTGAACGGTAACCGGGGACCGTATACGCGACGGCTCCCGCCGGATCGAGCAGGTGGACGAGGACCTGGTGTTCCACCTCTCCGGTAGCGCCATCCCTGGAGCGCCGGACCTGCCAGCGATCGAGCACGCGCTCAACCTCGGCCACGTCCCCGCTCAGCAGGAAGGCGTCCTCGCCCATCCCCCACGCCGATGAGATGGCGGGCAGGCGCGCAGGAGGGTCACGCCAGGGATCGAGGGTGATGATCACGACCGCAGGGCGAGGCCGCGCCGCGGCCTGGACCTCGAGGATTTCCCGAACCACGGTGGGACAGACGGTTTGACAGTGTGCAAAGGCGAAGCTGAGGAAGACCTCGCGACCGTGGAAACGCTCCAGAGACACGCTGTCGCCGTGTTGATCCACCAGCCGAACGGCTGGTGCCGGGCGATTCACCGGCGCCAGCTCCCCCATCCCGCGTGCGTATCCAGGGTCGAAGGGCTGGCTGCCGGAAGCGAGCCTCGCGCCGGCGAGCATGATCCCGGCCGCCAGCAGCAGACCCGTCAGGCCCATCAGGACCCGCCCCGCAAAGCGACCGCCGAGGGATCTGAGCCCAAGGCCGAGTTCTTCGCCCCAGACGCTCAACAGGATCAGGACCATGCCCAGCGGCTGTCCGACCAGCAGAATCCAGCCGCCAGCATCGGGGAGCCCGGTGGGCGAACTCCCGAAGCAGACGTAGCGGGCCCGCTCGATCCAGGCCGGGACAGCCTCCGGCAGCGGCCAGAGGGCGAACCCCCACCACCCGACGGTCACCGCCACGATACTGCCGAGTGCGGTGACGGCGAGGCCGCCCCGGCCGGGGGCCCTTATCCGATCTTCCATACCCCTGACAGGATCTTCCAGTTCACGAAGAAGTACACCACGAATGCCGCGAGGAAGATGAACACCAGCACCATGGTGCCGGGCGCCGGCCCCAGTCGGCTCTGCGTGGCATGGAGCCGCTCGTTGATCTCATCGACATTGGCGGCATGCCGGGGTGGATTGGTCAGGCCCTGGGGCACTCCCACGACCGCCACTCCCGGCACCAGCTGGCCGAGCGGCTTCCCGAAGAACACCGAGACGACCGCGATCACGACGAACGAGAGCGCGCCGATCGCCGCGGTGAGGCCGCCGAGGGCCATGATGGCAAGCAGCAGATCGACCACCGGATTGAACTGCACATCGAACGGCGCCTGGCTGAAGCTGATGTCCCAATGGCGCCGTGGCACGCCGAAACTCCCGGCGAAGGTCATGAAGATGGTGAAGAAGAGCATGCCGCCGGCAAACAGGTAGGGCTGGATCCTGGCCAGGCCCCAGAAGGCGACTCGCTTCCGGAAGATCAGGGGGATCAGGTAATAGGTGGCGCCCATGAAGGCCATGGCGGTGCCACTGGCCACCGTCGCGTGGAAATGGCCGGGGGAGCGGAGCGTATTATGCACGATGATGTTGATCTGTTCGGTGCCGATGGTCACCCCGGTGATGCCGCCGACGAACCCGAACACGACGACCGAGAACACCAGCGAGCTGAAGCCGGGGTCTCCCCAGGGGGCCTTCCGGAGCCAGCCGAACAGCCCCTGGGTCACCCCGCGGAGCCGCTGCCCCATCTCCATGCCCGCGGGTACGGTAAACCCGTGGATCATGCTCGCCAGCACCGCCATGTACATGAAATAGGAGGTGTTGACCACCTTCCAGGCCGGCCCCATCCCCGGATCGACCAGCAGGTGATGGGCCGAGGCCATCGAGATGAAGAGGATGTAGAGGACGAATGCCGAGCGGCTCACCTTTTCGTTCAGTACGACGGCGCCGATGGTGAGCGCCCCCAGCATGTACCAGATCGCCACCATCGCCGCCACGTTGATCTGCTGCGAGGAGTGCCCCAGTGCCCACCAGACCAGGCGGTAGACCTGCGGATCCATGGGCATGAGCCCCAGCGACCACAGGAACGTGGGGATATAGATCATCGCGCCATGCACCAGCGTGATGACGGCGATGATCGCCGCGGTGACGGCGCCGTAGACCACCAGCGGGAGGGAACCCTCATAGGTCCGTTCCCGCTTGGCGACGACGAGGTTGTAGAAGAAGACCCCAGTCACCACCAGCGCACCCACGGCGAACAGGATCACCCCGAGGTAGAACAACGGGTGCGCCTTGAGGGGCGGATACGAGGTGAACAGCACGTCCGCCTTGCCCGCCCACATCAGCCACTCGACCAGCAGGGCCCCGGCCACCATCAACCCGAAGGACACCCAGGCCAGGCGGGGCGCGGCCATGCGCGCGTTGAGCAGCACGGTGCTGGTGAAATGCAGCACCGCCATCTCGAAGAAAATGATGAAGAAGATGAGCATGCTCATCCCGTGCACACCCAGCAGCCGGTAGAACCACTCCGCGGGAAGCAGGTGGACCGCCTGCCAGCGGGTGAGCACGATGAGGATCGCCGCCGTGGCCCCGATCAGGAGGGCGACAATGGAAGCCACCGCATTGACCCGGGTCAGCGTCTCGGCCTGGGCGTAGACCTTGCGCCCGGTCATCTCGCAGACGCGGAAGGTGTCGTCACTCATGGGTTCCTCCCGAGATCGCCACATCCGCGCCGGTGCTGTCCACGACGATCACCCGGCCCACCATGGCATGGTGCCCGATGCCGCAGAATTCGTTGCAGATGATGCGAAAGTCCCCGGCCGCCGTCGGGGTGACGCGCAAGCCGTAGTCATAGCCCGGCACCACCTGGAAATTCACGTTGACCGGATACAGTCCGAACCCGTGATTGACGTCCAGGGAGGAGAGGTGCAGGGTGTACTCCTTGCCCAGCTCCATCTGGATGATGGGCGTCCACATGAAGGTCTGGGCCATGAGGTACACGTCGCTGCCCGGCGGCGGGGCGACGATCGGGATGCCGCGGTCATCGCCGACCCGATATTGCTTGATGAACTCCTGGGTCCGATGATAGAACGCAGCCGGATCCACCCGGCGGCGAATCCCTGAAGGGTTCTGGTTGCCCTTGACGTGCCACAGCGGCATCATGGCGAACAGGATGAGACACCACCCGAAGGCGATGGCAACCCAGGTCTTCTCGGCCCGGTGGGCCGGGCGCCACCAGATGCCCTTGGGAGAGTCGAGACCCGTATGGGTATCGGTATGGGGGGAGGACATGATGGCCTCAGGGCAGTTCGGCGGTGGGCAGGCTCAGGATCTCCCACAGCCCCCAGCCCGTGAACAGCACCAGCATGATCACGAAGCCGAGGATCAGCAGGAGCCAGACGTTGTCGAACAGGCGCTGGGGGAGAGGGATCTCCTCGTCGCGCTCCACAGCGGGCGGGGGGGGTTCAGGCATGGGCACCTCCGGAGGCGGGGCTGCGGGGTGGGCGTGACCTGTTATATTGATTTAATCATGTCCAAGTCATAATACATCCGCAAGCCCCCGACCCCATGACCCGGCCGAGCCCGTCGCTCGCCCCGCTGCTGCGCCGCCCGCTCGCGGCCCTCGACACCCTCGCCAACCGCCTCTATGGCGAGCGGTCCAACCCGCTCTACCAGAGCGGGACGATCGCCGTGTTCCTGCTCGTAGTCCTGCTGGTCACCGGGCTGTGGCTGCTGCTCTTCTACCGGCTGAGCGCGCCCTGGCGCTCGGTTTCGTGGCTGCAGCATAGCCCCTGGCTGGGCAGCTGGGTCCGGGCGCTGCACCGCTATGCGTCCGATGCCGCGGTGGTCGCAATCCTGGTCCACATGTTCCGCATGTACGCCCAGGACCGGGTCTGGGGACCACGAGCCCTCGCCTGGCTGACGGGCATCCTGCTACTCGGCCTGATGATGATCGTCGGCCTGACCGGCTTCGTGATGGTCTGGGACAGCTTCGGCCGGCAGCTGGCCACCGAAGGGGCGCGGATCATCGACGCCTTGCCCGTCCTGTCCGAGCGCCTCGGGCGGACGTTCGACGGCGAGCGAGCACCCCCGCCGGCGTTCTTCTTCTTCAACCTCTTCCTGCACGTGGCCCTGCCGCTTGGCCTGGCGGTGGTGCTCTGGCTGCACGTCTCCCGGACCGCCAGGCCGGTCCTGCTGCCACCGGCTCGACTCTGCTGGGCGCTGGGCCTCGCGCTCACCGCGCTCGCGGTGCTCCGCCCCGCCCCGCTCGGCCCTGAAGGTGATGCCTTCCTGTTGCCCACTGAAATCCCCACCGACCTGTTTTACGGCTTCTGGCTGCCATGGGTCCAGGGACGTTCTCCCCTGGCGGTGTGGGTGGCCGGCCTGGCGGGGCTCGCCCTGCTGGCGCTGGTGCCGTGGTTCCGGCCCCGGGCGCGGGCCGACAAGCCACCCTCGGTCGTGGACGAGCGGCTGTGCACCGGATGCCAGCAGTGCGCGCTCGACTGCCCCTATGGCGCCATCACGATGCTGCCGCGGACCGACGGCCGGGCGGATGAGGTGGCGAGGGTGGATCCCGACCTGTGTGTCAGCTGCGGTATCTGCGCCGGTTCCTGCGCGCCAATGGGCGTCGGTCCTCCGGGGCGCACCGGGCGGGACCAGCTGGAGCTCATCGCCGGCGTCATGATGGAGCGGAGCGAGGCGGTCGGGAGGACGGTGGTCTTCTGCTGTGCGCATGGGGCCAGCGGAGCCACTGCGCGGCTGGAGCAGGCCGGGGGCGTGGTCGTGCCGGTCGGGTGCGGGGGCAGCCTACACACCTCCACGATCGAGTACGCCCTCCGGGCGGGCGCCCGCGGCGTGCTGGTACTTGCCTGCCCACCGCGCGATTGCCGGAACCGCGAGGGCCCCAGGTGGCTGGATGCCCGCGTCTACCACGAGCGCGAGGCGGAGCTGCCGGCGCGGGTGGACCGGCGCCGGGTGCGGATCGTGTACCTGGCCTCCGGGGAAACCGAGGAGGCGCTGCGCGCCCTGCGCCAGTTCCGGGCCAGTCTGGCGCCGGCGGGGACGCCCCCGGAGACCGCGATCGACCTCGAGCGCGAGTGCCCGGCCGAACCGGTTCATGGAGGCACGCCATGACGCCGCGATGGATTTCCCGGGCAGCAGGCGCTGCCATCGGGATCGCCAGCCTGGCGCTGCTGGCCGCCCTTTCCGGCTGGCGCTATCGCGCCCATCCTGACGGCTCCGCCCTGCTCCGGGTGGCATTCAGTGCGCGCCCCCAGCGGCTGGAACGCTGCCGCGAACTCAGCGCAGCAGAGCTGGCCCAGCGGCCGGCGCACATGCGCCAGCGAATCGAATGCGTCGGGCATTCGGCCACGTACCAGCTGGGCGTGCACCTCGATGGCGCAAGGATCGCGGAGCAGACCCTGCGTGGCGGCGGGGTGCGACACGACCGGCCGGTGAGCGTGTTCATCGAGCATCGCGTCAGACCTGGACCGCATGAGCTCCGCGTGGAGTTGTCACGGGTCGAACCAGCCGACTCCGCGGAAGCCGGTGCGGTGGACAGCACCCGGCGCACCCGCCAGCCGCCTCTGCCTGCCACACTCAGCCTGACAGCTTCGCCCACGTTCAGCACCGGGCGGGTGATCCTCGTCACCTATGACATCGGGCAGCGCCGCCTGATCCTCCGCACCCAATCGGCCGCCGGAACAGGGCCTTCACCATCGGCGGAGGCTCAGTGATGAGCCACGTCGCCGAGAAGCGTCCAGAGTGGCATGGGCATCGCGGCCCCAGAGGTTGTCGCTGCCTGGTCCATGAAGGGATGCAGCGGGACGCGGCGAGCGGGACTTGAGCCGCGGCCAACTGCTACGCGGCGCAGTCCGGCACCCAGGCCAGATGGCCGGAATCGAGCGGCGGTGTGAGCTGGCACTGGTGGCGCCGTGGACGGCCTCCCGTCCACATGCGGCGCGGCCTGCCCCAGGAGGAGTTTCCGCAGGCGCGGCAAGGCCTGCTCACCCACACGGGTACCGACAAGGTCCCTGGTCTCGGCCACGTCGGTCCGAAAGTCGAACAGATTTTCGGCGCCGTCTCCGCGGCGGATGTAGTGGAAGCGCCTGCCAACCACAGCGCGCATGGGTCCGAACCACGCCGGCTCCTCCGGCTGCGGGTTGATCCTGCGCCCCAGTTCCGCGATGATCGGGCTCCCCAGGAGGGTGGTTCCGTTGTCCGCCCAGTTGATAGCCAGCGAGGTGCCGGGCACCCGCGTCTCCCCCGCCACGCCCGCGAGGTCGAGAATCGTAGCCGGGAGGTCACGCAGGGTGACCGGCACAGTGACGCGGCGTCGGCTCGGTACGCGCGCCGGATAGCGGATGAGGAGCGGGACGTGCAACGCCTGAATGTAGAGGCTGTTGCCATGATCGATCACCCCGTGCTCGCCAAACTGTTCGCCATGGTCCGACGCGACCACGACGATCGTCCGGTCGAGCACACCGCGCCGCTGCAGCTCTTCGAACAACCGGCCGATCTGCTGGTCGGTGTAGGCTATCGCACCATCATACTTGCCCATCGACGGCTGATTCTCCTCTGACTCCAGCTCGAATCGATCCGCGAAGGGTGCGGGAGCCTGGTACGGCAGATGGGCGTCGAAGAAATTCAGGAAGGCGAAGAACGGGCGCCCGCCTGCCCCCTCCTGCCACTTCAGGAAGGACGCGGTGATCTCGTCGGCTGGCCGCCGATCGTAGGTCTGCAGGTTGAACGACTGCGCATAGAAGCGGGTGTCTGGATGCAGCAGCGCCCGCACGAGATCCCCGGGCGACCGGCTGGCGACGATGGCCTTGAACAGCGGCGTATGCGCGATCCAGGAATGCAGCAACACCTGCCGGCGGGTGGGGTGATGGTCGTCATAGTGGACAAAGCCGCGGGCCAGGCCCGTTTCGCGCGAGGTATAGATGAGGTTCGCGACGAAGCCGCCGGTGAGGTAGCCCCGGTCCCGAAAGAGCTCCGCGAGCATCGGGGCCGGGGTCCGGATCGGACGCACCCAGTCCCCTCCGAGTTCGCTCGGGTACAGGCCCGTGAACATGGTCGCATGCGACTTGAGCGTCCACGGCGCCGTACTGAAGGCAAAGTCGAAGGTGGTGGCTTGCGTGGCCCAGCGCTCCAGCTCGGGGGTCGTCTGGCGATCGTATCCGTACAGACTGAGGTTGGCCGCGCGCACGGTATCCAGAATCAGGAGCAGCACGTTGGGGGCACCGGCTCGTGGCGCGGGCAGCCCCTGGAGGGCCGCGCGCTCGCCGACCACGCCTCTGACATGCAGCCCGATTGACAGCGCCCCGATCGCCCCCGCCAGTACGAGGCTGCTCGTCCGCATTCTGGCCAGCCATCCCGGGCAATCGCGACCGAGCGCCCTCGCGACCTGCACGGTCACTCCCGCCCCGAGAATCGCGGCGGTAACCCGGTGCAGCTGAACGAACGGGAGGAGCAACGCAAATGTCCCGAGCCAGGCATATCCGGCACTGATGAGGCGGATCGACGCGAGGCGGGGGCGAAGCAGAACACCTGCCGCAACCACGGCTCCGAGCGCGACGAATATCGTCACATACGCCAGCGGCGTCATCCACAGCCCGTGGGGACTCGTGAAGGACATCATGCCGCGCGAATAGCGGCTCACATAGACGAAGAGCAGCTGGAGGACGCCCGTCGTGAGGCCGAACCAGATCGCGATCAGCATCACATCCGCCAGGGCGCGCAGGCGTGAGCGTGCTCCCGGCCCTTCAGGCGATCCCGGCCGATCGGGCCCCCCGCGGCCATGACGGCCTGCGGCGAAGAGCAGGGCCAGCGCTGCTGCGATCAGCAGCAGCTGAATGGCGAGGCCGGTCCTATCAAAGGTCATGAGTCAGACTCCGGATCGTCGTTGGATCGAATGCGACCCACCTCCGAGCGGCGGAGTCTCCTGGAGCAGGTGAGGCCGATAACCGGCGCACCCGCATCCCGGAAACGGTGCAGCTCTTCGCCGGCACGGCCCGGCCGGACCGGGAGTGCCCGCGCGGGGACCGGGTGCCATCATGGCGCCGCGAGCCACCCTGCGGAGCCTTTACTCAAACATAGCCTATTGCGCTCGCTTGCTCTCTTCATCCTGTACTCCCGCGAGGCGAATGGGCACCCATGACTACTTGAGCCGGGGCCGGGTGCTCCGCGGCGCGGCCTGGCACTCCGGCCAGCTGGTGGGCATGGAACGGCGGCGGGCGCCGGCACTGGTGTCCGCCCGCGCAGCTTCCGCGGCCGCGACGAGATCCACCCGTTCCCGGGTGATCGTCGTGGCATCCTCCGCGGCCAGGTAGGCCAGCATGGCCGTGAGGGTGGCGTTGGCCCGCAGGTCATCGAAGACGATCTTGTCGTAGCTGTCGCGGTTGGTGTGCCAGGTGTAGCTGCCGTAGTCCCAGGAGAGGGCGCCGAGACTGAACGCCGGCAACCCGTAGCAGGCAAAGGACGCATCGTCGCTCCCGCCGCCCGAGGGCAGCCCTGCCCCACCGAAATTCACCTGCTGCCGAAACTCTTCCGGCAGGAGTGCCAGCCAGCTGGACACGTGGGCCGCAGCGTCGGGCAGCCCTCCGGCACTCAGCCGGACGATGCGACCGGTGCCGTTGTCCTGGTTGAGCAGCACCTGCAGGCCGGCCCGGACCTCCGGATGGTCCTCGCTGAAGGCCCGCGACCCCACCAGTCCGTTCTCCTCCGAGGTCCAGTGTCCCACCAGGATGGTGCGCCGCGGGCCGGGATAGGCCCGCTTCAGGATACGCATCGCCTCCAGCATCACCAGGCTGCCGGTGCCGTTGTCGGTGGCCCCGGACGCGCCGTCCCACGAGTCGAAGTGAGCCGAGAGCATGACGTACTCTCCGGGTAATTCCCGCCCCGGAATCGTGGCGATGGTGTTGAAGATCGGCTGCTCCGGCTTGAGCTCGGCGTCGAGGTTGAGCCGGATCCTCGGGCCCTGGTTCCGCTCGGTAAGCCGGAACACCAGGCCGTAGTCCTCGCAGCTCAGCGCGATGGCCGGGGCTCGGGTGTTGTAGGTATCGAAGATCTCGATGGTGCCCCAGGCGTCCTTGGGCCGGGACGTGATGATCCCCGCGACACCGCCCTGTTCCAGGCGCAGCCCCAGTTCTCCGGTGCCCAGCGCCAGGCTGTAGCCGGTGCCCCGCACGTCGGGGTTGGCCCACTCCCGGCGGAGCTGGGCGCGCAGCGAATCCATCCTGGCCTTGGACTCGGGGGTGGCGTGCTTCTCCCAGTTCTCCACCGGGCGGCAGGTGGGCTGCGGGGCGGAGACCAGGACCAGCTTCCCCCGCGCCTGCGGCAGCCAGGCCACGAAGGCGAGGCTGTCCGTGAAGCGAGGCAGGATGATGGTGGAGGCGGTGAGATTCTTGCCGCGGGTGCCGGGGCTGAACCCCAGCATGGTGCCCTCGAGGGACCGCACCCTGGGTGCGATGAGGTCAAGGTGTGAGTAACCCCGACGCCAGCCGCGCCAGGTGCCGGACTGTTCGTTGCCCGCCTCGATGCCCCAGCTCCGGTAGGTGCGCACCAGCCAGTCGTTGCCGCTCTTCTGACCGGCGGTCCCGCTCAGGCGGGGGCCCACCGAGTCGAGCAGCGCCTGGGCCAGGGGCTCGGTCTCGGAGCTGTCCATGCCGAGGGTCCAGATGCGGCGAAGGACGGAGTTGTCGGTCGGGAAGGCCTGCGCGGTGAGGTCCCCCGGGGGAGCGACGCCGAGCAGCAGGGCCGTGACGGCAAGCAGGTGTCTCATGGGGAGGTCCGCGGCGCGGTATTGGCGGTGGTGAGGGAAACCAGTGTCCCCGCTGGGGCGGCCGACCGGGCCACCTCGCGGGGACTGGGGAGCGAATGCGCAGGCGGAGCGGGCGCTACTGCACCGCGTTCATCATGTCGAAGATCGGCAGGTACATGGCCACGACCATGCCGCCGACGATGACGCCGAGGAAGACGATCATCATCGGTTCCATCAGGGACAGCAGGGCGCCGACCGCGACGTCCACTTCGTCGTCGTAGAAGTCGGCGATCTTCGAGAGCATCTCGTCGAGGCCGCCGGTCTGCTCGCCGACGGCGATCATCGAGATCACCATGGGCGGGAAGACCTTGGACTTCTCCAGCGGCCCGGCGATGGTCTCGCCGCCGGCGATGGAGTTGCGGCACTCCATGACGGCGTCGTGGATGACGCGGTTGCCGGCCGTCTTGGCGGTGATCTCGAGCCCGTCCAGGATGGACACGCCGGAACTGATCAGGGTGCCCAGCGTCCGGGTGAACCGGGACACGGCGGACTTCCGCAGGAGGTCGCCGAGCACCGGGGAGTTGAGCAGGAGCTGGTCGAGCCGGAGCCGACCCTCGGACGTCTTGTAGTAGGCCCGGATCGCGAAGACGATGCCGATGATGATGAGGATGAGGGCCCACCAGTAGTTGATCAGGAAATCGGACATCGCGATCACGATACGGGTCGGCAGCGGCAGCTCCATGCCCACGCTGGCGAACATCTTCTGGAAGGTCGGGATCACGAAGATGAGCAGCACCGCGATGGCGATGCCGGCCACCGAGATGATGACGCCCGGGTAGACCATGGCGCCCTTCACCTTGCGGATGAGGGCGTCGTTCTTTTCCAGGAAGGTGGCCAGCCGCAGCAGGATGGTATCGAGAATACCGCCGGCCTCGCCGGCGGCGACCATGTTCACGTACAGCTCGGTGAAGGCCTTGGGGTGCTTGCTGAAGGCGTCGGCCAGGGTGTGGCCGCTCTCGACGTCGAAGACCACCTGCCGGGTCACGTCCGCCAGCGCGGGGTTCTCGGTCTGCTTGGCCAGGATGTCCAGCGACTGCACCAGCGGCAGGCCCGAGTTGATCATCGTGGCGAACTGCCGGGTGAAGATGACGATGTCGCGGGTCTTGATCCCCTTGGCCCCGAAACTGAACGTGATCTGCTTGGGCTGCTCCCGCACATTGACCACGATCATCTTCTGCTGCTTGATGTGGCGGAGCACCTCGTCCCGGGTGGGGACGTCCAGCGTCCCCTTGAGGATCTGGCCGGTGCTGGCGTTGCGCGCGGTGTACTCGAAGACTGGCATCGTCGGCTCCTGGTGGCGCTAGCGGCTGCGGGCCGCGGGGCGGGTGGGCTTCTCGACGGCGCCCATTTCCTGTTCCTCCAGCGGCGTCTCGCCGAACATCCGCAGGAGTTCGTTCGGGTCACCGGAGGCGCGCAGGCACTCTTCCAGGGTGACTTCCCGGCTCATGTAGAGCTGGAACAGCGAGTCGTTCATGGTCTGCATGCCGTGCTTCTTGCCGGACTGCAGCGCCGAGTAGATCTGGTGGACCTTGTCGTCGCGGATCAGGGCGCGAATGGCCGGCGGTGCAGACCATGATCTCGCACGCCATGACGCGGCCGCTTCCCTTGGCCTTCTGCAGCAGCGTCTGGGTGACCACCCCTTCCAGCACAAAGGCGAGCTGGGCCCGGACCTGGGACTGCTGGTTGGGCGGGAAGACGTCGATGATGCGGTTGATGGACTCGGCGGTCGAGTTGGTGTGCAGGGTGGCGAGGGCCAGGTGACCGGTTTCCGCGATGGTCAGGCGGCGGAGATGGTCTCGAGGTCCCGCAACTCGCCCACCAGGATCACGTCCGGATCCTGCCGCAGCGCGTACTTGAGCGCGTTGGCGAAGGTCTTGGTGTCGGTGCCGACTTCGCGCTGGTTGATGATGCAGTGCTGGTGCCGGTGGATGAACTCGATCGGGTCTTCCACGGTGATGATGTGGCCGTTGCGTTCCTTGTTGATCTTGTCGATCATCGCCGCCAGCGTGGTGGACTTGCCCGACCCGGTCGGGCCGGTGACCAGGATCAGCCCGCGCGGCTTCTCGGACAGCTTCGCCATGATCGGCGGCAGGCCGAGATCCTGGAAGGTCCGGACGCTGAACGGAATCATCCGGATCACCATGGCCACGCAGCCGCGCTGCTTGAAGACGTTGCCGCGGAAGCGGGCCAGGTTCTGGATGCCGAAGGAGAAGTCGAGCTCGTCCTCGTTCTCGAAGCGCTTCTTCTGGTTCTCGGTCAGCACCGAGTAGGCCAGGGACAGCGTGTCCTTCGGGGTCAGTACGTCCGGCGTGGAGGCGTTGGTGATGTCGCCGTCGACCCGCAGCTTGGGCCGCTCGCCGGCGGTGATGTGCAGGTCGGATGCGTCCTTCTCGATCATTTCCTCGAGCAGGCGCGCGCAGGTTGATCGTCATGCCGCCGTCTCCTTGACGACTTCTTCGAGGGTGGTGACACCGCGTTCGACTTTCTTGAGGCCGTCCATGCGGAGGGTCAGCATGCCCTCGCTGACCGCGGCGTCCCGGAGCTCCGCCACCGAGGCGCCCCGAAGGACCAGGCGGCGCAGTTCCGGCGACATCGTCATGACCTCGTACAGGCCGGCCCGGCCCTTGTAGCCGGTACCGCTGCAGGTCTCGCAGCCGCGGCCCCGCATGAAGGGCAATCTGCCGCATGGATGTCGAGCGTCGCCCAGCGAGATGCAGCTCCTCCTCGGTGTAGGTGTGCGGCTGCTTGCAGTCCTTGCAGATCCGCCGCACCAGCCGCTGCGCCACCACCAGGTTCACCGCGCTGGCCACGTTGAAGGCCTCGATCCCCATGTCGATCATGCGGGTGATGGTCGATGGCGCGTCGTTGGTGTGCAGGGTGGAGAGCACCAGGTGGCCGGTGAGCGCCGCCTTGATGGCGATGCCGCCGGTCTCCAGATCCCGGATCTCGCCGATCATGATGATGTTCGGGTCCTGCCGCAGGAACGCCCGCAGCGCCGCGGCGAACGTCAGGCCGATCTCGTTGCGCACCAGCACCTGGTTGATCCCCATCAGGTTGTACTCGACCGGGTCTTCGGCGGTCATGATGTTGGTTTCGATCGTGTTGACCCGCTGCAGCGCCGAGTAGAGCGTGGTGGTCTTGCCCGAGCCGGTCGGTCCGGTCACCAGCACCATCCCGTACGGGTTGAGGATGGCCTTCATCAGGTCCGGCTCGGCCTTCGGCTCGAAGCCGAACTTCTGCAGGTCCAGCGTCAGGTTGCCCTTGTCGAGGATCCGGAGCACGATCTTCTCGCCGTAGATGCAGGGCAGCGTCGAGACCCGGAAATCGATGACCCGGCTGCCCATCTTGAGCTTGAGGCGGCCGTCCTGCGGCACCCGCCGCTCGGCGATGTTGAGCTGGGACAGGATCTTGATGCGGCTGGTCAGCGCCGCCTTCATCTTGACCGGCGGCTTCATGACCTCGAGCAGGGCGCCGTCGATCCGGTAGCGCACCCGGATCTCATGCTCGAACGGCTCGATGTGGATGTCGGACGCGCCCCGCTTGACCGCGTCGGTCAGGATGCCGTTGATCAGCTTGACCACCGGCGCGTCGTTGATCTGCGCCTGGGTGGCGGCCTCCTCCTCGTGCTCCTCGACCACCTCGACATCGCTGTCGCCGATCTCCTCCATGTCCTTCAGCAGCGTCTGCAGCTGCTGGTCGGAGGACTCGTAGTGCTTTTCGATGAGGGTGCGGAGGGTGTACTCGCCGGCGATGACCGGGAAGAGGTCGAAGCGGGTGATGAACTTGAGGTCGTCGAGGACCCCGGTATTGGTCGGATCCGCCATCGCCACCGTGAGCGTGCGGCCCTCCCGCTTCAGCGGCAGCACGATGTGCTTCAACGCGAAGTCCGCCGGAATCAGCCGGACGATCTTGATGTCGACTTCGAAGCGCGTCAGGTCCACCGCCGGCATGCGATACTGCCGCGCGAGGACCTTGGTGACCTCGAGTTCCTGGACCAGTCCCAGCTTCACCAGGACGTAGCCCAGACGGTGGCCGGAAGATTTCTGCTCGGTCAGGGCCGCCGTGAGTTGGTCACGGGTGATCAGCCCCTCGCGAATCAGAATGTCACCCAGCCGGTCGCTCCCACCGGCCGCTGCAGTCGCCATCGCCTCTGTGGTGCTGGATTGTGAAGTGCGACAAGGGGTTACGGCTATCGATCAAAGCTAGGTCAGTGGGGGAGGGTGTCAAGGTCATTGCGCACACCGCCACCCCCCGGCCAGCCGCCCCGGTCCGGGCTTTTCCGGTCCGCGCAGGCGGCATCCGGTACCCGGACCGACCCGGGACTGCCTTATCCTCGCCCCATGGCTCCCGAACGCCGGGCGGTGGCCCTGCTCCTCGGGCTGGCAGTGGCGGGGCAGGCCCTCCGGGTATGGTGGACCGCGCCCGGCTCGGCGCCAGGCTCCGTCACGCTCTTTCCGGGGGTACCCACCGGGTCCCCCCTGGCACATCGGGACTCAAGCGTGGCCCTGACCCGCCCGCTGGCCCCGGGGGAGACCATCGACCTCGACCGCGCCCCGCCCGTTGAGCTGGCCCGCCTGCCGCGGGTGGGGATGGCCCTCGCCCGGGCCATCGCCGCGGATCGGGAGGCCAGAGGGCTGTTCGGCTCCCTCGCGGCGCTTGACCGCGTTCCCGGGGTGGGCCCCGGCCTGCTCCGGACCATCGGCCCGTACGCCCGCTTCTCTGCCCCGAGCGTTCCGACCGCACCCTCGACCCCGCCCGCCGGCCCCGCGGAGGTGGCCGCCGTCTCCCCGGAGCCGCCGGGGCTGCTGGACCTCAACCTCGCCACCGCCCAGCAGCTGGAGAGGCTGCCGCTGATCGGGCCCGCACTGGCCCAGCGGATCGTCGCACACCGGGCGGCGCAGGGGCCCTTCAGAACGGTGGATAGCCTGGTCCGGGTCCGGGGGATCGGGCCGGCCATCCTGGCGCGGATCCGGGACCGGCTGAGGGTGGAATGATCCGCGGCGCCGGAAGCCGTGGGGATCCGTCGGCGCGGGAATACGACGGCTGCCCCCGGGGCCCCACCGGCGGGGCGGCTCAGCGGGCGTGCAGCCGGACCAGCGCCATGCCCACATCGCCGGCGATCCGCAGGCTGTACGCCGACACCTTGTCGAGGGTGTCCTCGGGGGTGTGCCACCAGGCGTTGCTGCGGCCCATAGTCGAAATCCACCACGTCGATCGCCTTGATCCCGGCCTTCTGCAGCTCCACGTGGTCGTCGGTAAGCGTGACGCCGGGCTCCGCCACGAACGTCGCCCCGTGGCCGATCTCCCGCGCGGTTCGCCAGACCAGGTCCACGACATCGGGCGCCCCCAGCAGGCTGTTGCCCTCCTGGAGGAACCGAAGCTGCTTGTCCGCCACCAGGTCGAACAGCACCGCATACAGCGGCCGGGGACCGGAGGGCAGGTGCTGGACGTAGTACCGGGAACCGATCAGGACATCGGCCTTTTCGCTGTCGAAGTTGCCGTAGTCCTCGCCATCGACGAAGAGCAGGTCCACCCCCACTGCGGGCGGGTTCACCTTCATGGCGTCCGCCATGCCCAGCAGGACCGCCACACCCGAGGCCCCATCGTTGGCCCCCGGGACGGGACGACCGCGGTCGCCGGTGTAGGCGGGATTGTCGGAGACCGGTCGGGTGTCCCAGTGGGCCAGGAACAGGATGCGCTCGGCCGCGGCAGGGCGGAACCGCGCCAGGAAGTTACGGAGCGGAAGCGTGTCTCCCCGGGCGGTCACGTGGTTCCACGCCTGGACGATCACCGTATCGGCGCGCTCGCGCAAGCAGCGAGTCCAGCCACGCCGCGGTGCGCGCGTGCCCGGGCGTCCCGGGAATCCGGTACCCGAACCCGACCTGCGCCTCGAGATACCGGAACGCCGCCGCGGCATCGAACTCCCGGGGCGGCGGAGTGGTGTCGCGGCAGGAGAACAGGCTGACGACCGAGAGCAGGAGCAGTCGCATGGGGGGCAGCTAACAGCTATCGGCTATCAGCTTTCAGAGGTATGGGGCGGCGTCCGAGGGGTGAAACCTACCGCCTCCCGGCCGAGGACAACAGCGGCCGGTGGGCGCCGAGAGCTGATCGCGTAGCGGATAGCGGATGGCCGCCCTATCGATAATCTCCCGCAAACAGCGACAGCTGGAAGGCCAGGGTCAGGATGAGCTGGGAAACCTTGCGGTCCAGCTGCCGGGCTTCATTGACCGAGTAGGAAAACTGCAGACCGCCGCTCATGGTCCTGAGGAGGTCGGTGTCGAAGCTGGCGCGGTACTCCCGCCGGCGGGTATCGGAGACGACCAGGCACCCCCCGGTGAGTCCGGCCTGATTGAGGCACACCTTGTTCTGGGACAGGGTGGTGGAGATCTGCCCGCGCACCAGCCGTTGCACCCGGCTGAGGGAGCGCGGCAGCGGGATGCTGTGGACGAGGCTGAGGTTGAGGTCGTTCTGGGTGATCTCCGTGCTCCGCCCGTTGCCTTCGTTGTTCTGCCGGTAATCCAGATACGATCCCGACACCGCCATGCCGTTGCGGAAGGTGATGGTTGCATCGGGCGTGATGTTACGAGAGCGCGTGGCCGTCACCGCGGTGGCGCCCACGGCGGTAGGGGTGGTGGTGGTTCCCTCGGCCTTGCGGAAGTTGGCCCCCAGCGTAACCAGCGCGATCGGGCCCTTGGAGATCGCGCGGATAATCCGGGTGCTCCCCTTGGGCCATTCGCGCTGCAGCGCCTCGGTGAGAAAGAAGGACCCGGCCGAGAGCTGGAAGCGGGACGTCCGGGTGCGGGCGTAGCCGAGAGTGAGGGACACCCCGAAGGGCAGGTCCATGCCGGAGGTGAAGCCGGTGCTCTTGACCTCCGCCGCCCCGACCGCCTTGACCCCATCGTGGGTGAGGAAATCGTCCAGGCCGCCCAGGGCCAGCTGGAAGCCGAGGTTGGGGTTGAAGGCGGCCAGGTCGAAGGTGGCGTTGCGTGTCAGGCGTTGGGAGACATCGAACGGACGGATGCGGCGGAGTGCCCGGCCGACTCCATTGGAGTCGCCCGCAAGGCGCGAGAGCACCAGGCCCAGCTCCAGCGCGGCCCCGGCCTCGTTGGACCGGCTGTTGTTGAGGGTCTGCGGCAGGATGAACGCGCCGGCGGTGTCGCCGTCTTCCCGGATCGGGCTCCGGCTGGTCAGAGTCCGGGAGAGCACGAAGCTGCTCGTCGTCAGGAAGCGGGGCCGGAGCCAGCGGGTGACGCGGGGCGTGACTCCCACGGAGGTGCTGAGCTGGCGGTCGCGCTCCACCCCCACATCCAGGCCGAAGAGGCTCCTGCGCGCCGAACGGGCCACCCGGCCGAGCGCGGTCGAGTCGGGATACTGGCGGAGGTCACGGGTGCTGGCGAGGTCGGCCCCCAGCGCGAGCATGCCAACCGGCTGCCAGGAGACCCCGGCGGCGTTGCGCCAGGTGTGGGTCAGCGACAGCAGCGGCTGGATCGCAGAATCCGCTGCCCGGTGGACCGGCACCTGGTAGCTGAGCAGGTCGCTCTGGCTGCGGCTGATGCCGCTGCTCAGGCGCACCGAGGACGGTACCAGGTTCAGGGTTGGTCGCCGCAGCCCGCTGCCGGCCTCGGTGTTGCGCAGAAAGCCGGGCAGATTGTCCACCAGTCCCCCCAGCCCGATGCCGACGTGGCGACCCCCGGGGGCGAGGGTGTAGTTGGCGTTGAGCGCGTGGGAGCGGCTCCTGCTGTCGGCCAGCTCGGTGGTGCTCTGGCCCCGGGAGAAGCTGGCGCTGAGGTTGAGCGGATCGAGCAGGCCCCGCACCAGCCACGACCGTCCCCGCTGCACCCGCCGGACGCCCAGATTCCAGGCCAGATTGTAGCTGCCGGGCTCGCGGACCCGGTCCAGGTCCGCCCGCTGAATGTCGGTCCCGCTGAGCAGCTCTGCCACCACTGCCGTACGGACGTAGTTGACGCTGACCGGCAGGGCGATCCCCAGGCTGGGCGGCAGAAAGCGGTCCGCCTGGATGGTGGTGGCGGCCTGCAGACTGCTGGATGTCTGGTAGGAGGGCTCACCCCCTATCTGCTGGAACCGGCCATCCCGGCGGGTATACCCCACAGAGAGATCGGCCACGTTGGACGCCAGCAGCCGCGCGTCCAGCGCCATGGCCGCCCCCACGCTGGAAATCGGCTCCACCAGCCGAATATCGTCTATCCACAGCTCGGCGTCGGGGGTGGGATCCAGGTTGCCCACCCGGAACACCCCGGCCGCCAGCTCCTGCACCCGGGCCAGGTTCGGCGGGGTGATGCCGGGATCCTCGATATACACCAGGTACGGCCCATCACAGAGCACATAGGCCACCGAGACGGTGTCCCCCCCGCACGCCACCCGGGCCACGCTGTCGGCGGGCAGTCCCTGGAGGCGGCGTTCCTCGGCGGCGGTGCGCAGGGCTCGCCAGCGCTCGAGGTCGATGCGCATCTCCGGCTCCCAGGTGGTGGTCTTTGCCGGCTGGGAGAACTGATAGAAGTTCTGCGCGTCGCTCCCCACCCGGATATACGCCTGGAAGTCGCCGTTGTCCCAACCCGGGCCGCGGCCGCGGGCCCATACCCGAAGCTCACGGTAGCGCAGCAGGTTGCGTGACCCACTGGGAAAGCGCAGGTAGCCTTCGGCGCGGTCGCCGACGGCGATCTGCTCCGCCAGGATGCGGAGCGAGCGCTCATTGATCACCGTACCGAATTCGTCGCGCCCGCCGCCCCGGCGGTCGAGCCCGCTCAGCACCCCCGGGGGCGAGACATAGCCCAGCTCGAGGTTCTCCGTCGACACCGTGGACACCACCAGCTCCCCCGTCGGCTTGGCGGTGGAACCCGCCAGACCGACAATCGGCCGGTCGGCGCGGCGAACCCAGGGCGAGCCGAGGAACCGCACTCGCGCCATGGCCAGTTGGGCGTAGACGTCGGGGGTACCCTGATCGGCCTCGCCAACCATCGTCATGCGGAGATGCTTCACCAGCCGGATGTTCGGGGTACCAAGCGCGAAGTCGGGGTTGCGCAGCGGCACGCGGTACAGCGCCCAGCCCCCCCGGCCGTCCGACGTGGCCACGCCGCGCCGCACGAAGTACCGGGTCGTATCCCGGAGATCCACCACCCAGCGCAGGGTGTTGTCGGTGGGCCCGGAGGCGTCCAGGCGGTTGTCCCCGTCGAGGTCCTCCGTGTCCGGCAGCCCGTTGCCGCGAGAGCAGCGGCTGTCAAGATCGCCCCAGGGGAAAACCAGCACCGAGCCGCTCAGCTGGCGGCTGCAGAGCGAAGGCTGCAGGAGGGTGGACCCGTTGACGACCAGCGAGTCCGGCCGGTCTCCCAGAATACCGTTGTCGTCGGCGACGGCATTGAAGATCCCGGTGAACGGATCCACCTCGGAATTGAGCACGCCGACCCCGGTGTGCTGACGGCCGGCGTAGAGCGAGTCGGTCCCGGTGATCGTGGCGGTCTGCGGGGCAAGGGCCAGCGCGTCCTCGCTGACCTCCCCGAGGTCGAGCACTAGCCGCATCCCCGCGGAGTCGGCGCTGCGGTCGCCGCGGAACACCCAGAACTCGAGGAATTCGTTGCGGGAGAGATCGGTCCCGGTGGTGCTGAGCGGCGTGACCATCGAGCGCCAGCGGGGCCGGTTGAGGCGGGTCGGCAGCACCCACCGGAGGGTCCTATTCCGCCGGGTCTGCCCGCCCGAGGTGTCGGGGTGGAAGGCCATGTACAGGACGGTCTCGAGCTGATCGCCCTGCCCCGACACCCGGAGCTGGGGGTCGATGTCGCTGGCCCGCAGCTCTGGCACGCCGTTGCTGGTGGCGATCAGGTTCTGCCAGGTGAGCTGGACCGCGTCGGCAGAATCGAAGACCGCGCCCACGATCTGGTCTACCCCGTCGGTAAACCGGGGCAGGCTGCCCAGCTGCCAGGCCGACTCACGCATTGAGACCGCCGCCCCGGGATCACCCTCGAACGACTCGAGATACGCCTGTCCCGACCGGTTCGGGTCGGGCCGGGACAGGGCCAGTTCGGCGTTGATGTCCAGCCGCGAGGGCGCCGTGGTGGGAGTGCTGGTCAGGCCGTTCAGGAAACGGGTGACCGCCTGTGGCGCGAAGCGAAGGTCGGCGCTGACGCCACCCATGAGGTGGGCCGACGACTCGAAGCCGAGTTGCGGACGGTTGAAGGCGCTTTCCTCGACCTGGTAGACCCCGACCAGGTTGATGCCGCCCACCGCCCCCAGCCGGTAGCGGGCCGTCATGCCATAAATCTTGGTCGGGGCCACCGCGAAGATGCCGCGCTCCTCGAACCGGGCCTGGACCTGCCCCCCGCCCTCTCCGAAGAGCAGCCGCGGGTTACTGAAGCTGACCTTGCCGAGGTCGTAGTTGATGGTGTAGTCGGTGCCCCGCTCCAGCCGGCGCCCGTTGAACATCAGCTGCTCGCTGCCCTCGCGGATCTGCAGCGCGCCCAGGTCGAGCGAGGATACCTCCCCCGCCGAGGTGGTGGCATACCGCAGCCGGAAGACGAACTTGGCCGGCGGTCCCTCGGTGAGCAGCAGGTAATCCGGCGTGACGTACAGTGAGTCGTTCCGCTCGGCCGGCGTCAGGGTGGCCGGGTCAGCGAAGGGCCGGAGCACGGGAAAGATGATGTAGTGTTCCGACAGCGTGAGCGAGGCGCCGGGGTCCCTGAGGCGCGGGAACAGCCGCTCGGAGCTGTTGAAGACGGCCGGATCATTCGGCGTGGCGAGGCCCAATGCCGACAGGTAGGTGCCCGCCGAGGCGCCAAGCGGGCGCTCGGACCGGTTGACCGTGAGCGTCACGTCGAGCGAGGCCATGTTGAGGTCCCCGCCCGCCACCTGGTAGATCTGGCGCATCTCGTGCCGGAAAGTGACCCGCTGCGTCCCGACTCTGGGCTCGACAATCAGCCGCAGCGTGTCCCGTGGCGGCTGTCCCGGCGACACCGGGCTATCCGCCGCCGGGAAGGTGCCGACCGGGCCGGCGGCGCTCTGGTAGCTCACCGCCAGATACTCGTTCTCGTCGAGACGGCGGGTCAGCGCCACCCACATGGCGCTGGGGTCGGCGTAATAATCCACATTGGGCGCCAGCAGCTCCCACTGCGCGGTCACCCGCTGGGTGATGTCGGCGCCGAGGCCGATCGCGGTGATCCCGCCCAGATTGGTGTTGCTGCCGCCCCGGGTGGACGGGCGGTAGCGGTACACGCGGAGATTGCTGGAGGAAATCGGCGCGAAGGCGGGCCGCGCGGACTCACCCAGGGCCAGGATATCAATGGCGGGATACCCTGGCAGCGCCGTAGGATCCACGATCCAGAAAAAGCGCTTCGACTCGTAATCCAGGTCCCGCGCGTCCCGGTCCTGCGGCTGGGTCGTGGTCTGACCGACATTGTAGGTCCGCTCGGCGATCTGGCTGCCTTTCTGGGTCGCGGCCAGGGCCTGCAGCTCCAGGGCGCCGATCTGGAAGGTGGCATTGACGCCGAAGTTGTTGGCCGGAATGGTGGCGGTCAGGAAGCGCGACGGCGGCGGCCGGAAGGTGACGGTGCCGAGTTCCACCCGGCGGACGATCTCGTCGTCCAGGCCCTCATAGTAGATGAGGATGTTGTTGCGGGCACTGAAGTCGCGTTCGGTGTCGTAGTCCACGTCCACGTGCAGGCGGCGCCCAATGAGACCGCCGGCCCGCAAGGTGACGTAGGTATCTAGACGGGGGGCCTTCCAGCCGCTCCGGCAGCCGGAGCTCAAGTCCAGGAACTGGGCCGCGTTGCAGCGGTGGTTCTTGAGCTTCTCGGTGCGGATTTCCAGCCGGGACTGGCCGTCGATGTTAAGGTCGGCATAGCGGGAGGAGAGCCCCAGGACGCCGCGCCCCGACTCATCGGTCTCAGGACTGGGCGGTGCGGCCCGGCCGTAGATCTGCCGGAGCCGGTAGGCCGTGACCCGGGCCGTCCGGGCGGAGTCGGTCGCACGGGCCACCGACATGGCCCAGGCCCGCCCGACCTCGCTGGGGGTCGGGCGCGGCCCACCCGCCCACGGACTCCGGTAGATTCCCGGCTCTACCAGCGTGAGCGGCGCCTGGCTCCGGAAGCGGAGCCAGCGAGTGAGGGCGGTGTCGGCCTGCGCCGCCAGCGAAGCCGGCACAAGCAGCAGGAGCGCCAGCGTTGCCAGGGCGCGCACTAGCGAAGTGACAGGATCGGTAGGACCTTGAACGTCGGGCTTGAAGGCGCGGGACACCGGGAATATACTGGCCGGATAGAGGGCTCACAACTCGTTACCAGACGGGACCTTCGACCATCGTGCGTCTGCTCGACCGCTACCTCATCCGGCAGTTCCTCTCGCCGCTCCTGTTCGCTTTCGCCGCCATGACCAGCATCATGCTGCTCAATCAGGTGGCCCGGCGGTTCGGGGCGCTGGTGGGCAAGGGGCTGCCCTGGTCGGTCATCGGCGAGGTGTTCCTGCTCTGCCTGCCATTCATCATTGCCATGACCCTGCCCATGGCGGTGCTGGTGGCGATGCTGTTCACCTTCAGCCAGCTAGCCTCCGACAGCGAGATCACCGCGATGCGGGCCAGCGGCATCAGCGTGGGCCGGCTGGTGCGGCCGATGCTCCTCAGCGGGCTGCTGCTGACCGCTCTCAACTTCTGGTTTACGGACCAGGTCCTGCCCGATTCCAATGCCAAGCTGCGCAATCTGCTGATCAATATCCAGCGGAAGAAGCCCACACTGGAAATGCGCGAGCAGGTGATCAACGAGATTCCGCCCAGCGGGATGTTCCTGCGGGCCAGCCGGATTGACCCCAACACGGGGCGGCTGCGCAGCGTCACCATCTACGACATGTCAGGGACCGACAACCGGCGGGTGATCTACGCCGACAGCGGCGCGATGGGCTTCACCGACCAGGGCACCGATCTCCAGCTTCGGCTGTACGACGGCGCGATTCACGCCTTCAAGCAGAGTGACCCGGGCCTCATGCAGGTGACCGACTTCCGCACCAACACCATCCTGGTGAAGGAAGTGTCCAACCGGCTGGACCTGGAAGCCAACGACGGCGTCCGGGGCGACCGCGAGATGGGCACCTGCGAGATGATGGAAGTCGTCCGGGGCGCCCAGTACGAGATCCGCCAGGCGGAACACCGACGGCGGGTCGCCGCGAGCCGCGACCTTCGGACCCTGCTGGGACTGCCGGCGGCCACTCCCCCGGCCCGGCCGGCCGCCCCGGCACAGCCGGCCTACTGCGTGGCCTTCGCCGCACTCGCCCACCGGCTGGGGACGGCCCCCGCCGATTCGGGCGCACAGTTGCGCCTGGAAAACGATTTCGCCGGCTACCCCGATGCGGTAAGCGCCCAGGGCCCGCCCCGGCTCGAGCCGGGGCACCCGGCGGCGGAGATCCTGCAGGGGGAGACCTGGGTCCAGGCCCCCCAACCCCTGCCACAGCGGCGACCGACGCTCACCGTGTGGGCGGAGGTGTCCTCGGCGCGCGACGAGATCCAGTCCTCCACCACCCGCGCCAATCAATACCTGGTGGAAGTTCACAAGAAGTGGGCCATCAGTGTCGCCTGCCTGGTCTTCACGATCGTGGGCATCCCCATGGCGCTCCGGTTTCCGCGCGGTGGCATGGGTCTGGTGATCGGCGGGGGGCTGTCGGTCTTCAGCATCTATTACGTAGGCCTCATCGCCGGCGAGGGCCTGGGCAACAAGAACATTGTGGCGCCGTGGGTAGCCATGTGGTCTCCCAACATGATCTTCGCGGCGGTGGGGTCGGTGTGGCTCTTGCGGGTCAACAAGGAGTCGGGCTCCACCCGGGGCGGCGACCTGGCCGAGTTGTGGGAGAACCTCACCGGCCGGTTCCGCCGGAAACGGACGGGCTGAGTGCGCATCCTCGACCGGTACGTCTTCCGCTCCTGGCTCTTGATCTTCGTCTTGACCGCACTGGGCTTCCCGGTGGTGTCCATCCTGATCAACATGACGGACAACCTCGAGAAGCTGCTGGACCGCGGCCTCAAGCTGCCGGAGATCTTCGTCAGTTATTTCTACGCGCTGCCGGAGAACGTCTTCCTGGTCATGCCGGCGGCAGTGCTGTTCGCGACGGTGTTCACCGTGGGCAACCTGGGGCGCCACTCCGAGCTCACCGCCGCCAAGGCGGGCGGGCAGAGCTTCTTTCGCCTGACGCTGCCGCTCTACATCGCCGCGGCCCTCGCGGCAGGACTGGCCTTCGTGGTGGGGGAGCTGGCCCCCGAGTCCACCACCCGGCAGCTCGAGCTGCAAAAGACCCGGATCGCCAAGCCGCGCACCGCACGGTACAATTTCGTCTTCCGGGCCGACCAGGGCTGGGTCTACACCATCCGCTCGCTGGACGTGCAGAACCGCTCGCTCCGGCAGCTGGTGTTCGAACGGCAGGGCCGGGACTCCGAGTATCCCAACCTCGCCATCACCGCCGACAGCGCCACGTACGACGACAGCCTCAAGGCCTGGCGGCTCTGGTCCGGCACCAGCCGGCGGATGACCGGACCGAGCGGACAGCTCAGCTTCCGCTTTGCCGGGGCCCGGCTCCGGGCCCTGTCGCAGGAACCGGTGGACCTGCTGGCCGAGCCCAAGGCGCCCGAGGAGATGCGTTACGCCGAGTTGACCCGGTATATCGAGGCCCTCAAGCGTTCCGGCAACGACACCAGCAAGATCGAGGTGGACCGGGCGCTCAAGATCGCGCTGCCCGCCACCTGCCTGGTGATCGCGCTGTTCGGCGCGCCGCTGGCGGTGAGCAGCCCGAGACAGGGCACCGCGATCGGCATCGCGATCAGTCTCGGCACGACCGTCGTCTTTCTTTCCTTCATCCAGCTCTCCAAGGCGGTCGGCGTCTCAGGAATCGTCAACCCGGTCGCGGCGGCGTGGGCCCCGAACGCGATTTTCCTCGCGGCAGCGATCTGGCTGATGCTCAGGGTGCGGACGTAACTCGGCGACTCGCTGAACCGCCGGTAACAACCCGGCTTTCTGGCCCCTATATTCCTAGCATGGCCTCCACCCCTCGCCCCATCATCATCGGCTCCGGCATCGCCGGGCTCTGGACCGCCTGGCGGCTGGCGGCCGAGGGACGACCCTCGCTGGTGCTCACCAAGGGGAAGCTGGCGGACAGCGCCAGCGCCTGGGCCCAGGGCGGCATCGCGGTGGCGCTGGGTCCGGGTGACAGCCCCAGCCAGCACGCCGCCGACACCCTCGCCGCGGGCGATGGCATGAACGACCCCGAGGCGGTAAAGGTGCTGACCAATGAGGGGCCCGACCGAATCCGGGAGCTGCTCGCCATGGGCGCGGTCTTCGACCGGGGCCCTGACGGCGCGCTCCGCCTCGGTCTGGAGGCGGCGCATACCCGGCCGCGAATCATCCATGCGGGGGGAGACCAGACCGGCGCCGCGCTGGTCGCATTCCTCACTGAGAAGGTCCGCCGCCATCCGCTGATCGAAATCCTGCGCTACACCGAGGTGGCCGCCCTGAGTCACGATGGGTACCGGGTCACGGGCGTGCTGGCCATTCGTGGCCGGGACGCCGTGGAGCTGGCGGCGCCGCACGTCGTGCTCGCCACCGGCGGTGTTGGTCAGCTGTACGCGGTCACCACCAATCCACTGGTGGCCACCGGCGACGGCTGGGCGCTGGCATGGCGGGCCGGCGCCGAGCTTCGGGACATCGAGTTCCTCCAGTTCCACCCCACCGCGCTCAAGCTGCCCGGGGTCAACCCCGGCCCCGCTGATCACCGAGGCGGTGCGCGGCGCCGGTGGCATCCTGGTGGACCGCGACGGCCGCCGCTTCGCGTTCGATGCCGATCCGCGGGGCGAACTGGCCCCGCGGGATGTCGTGGCCCGCGCGGTGGCCACCGCGGATGCGACCGGCGGTGCCTGGCTGGATGCACGGGAAATCGCCGACTTCATCGTCCGCTTCCCCGGCGTGACCCGGATCCTCGGCCGACCACGGCCTGGATCCCGCGACGGGATCTCATCCCGGTGGCCCCGGCGCTGCACTACGCCATGGGCGGCGTCCGAACCGACCTCGACGGCCGCACCGTCCGGCAGGGGCTCTGGGCGGTGGGTGAGGTGGCCAGCACCGGGGTCCACGGCGCCAACCGCCTGGCCAGCAACTCGCTGCTGGAGGGTCTGGTCTTCGCGGACCGGGTGGCCCGCGCCCTCGTGGCCAGCGGCACCGGCGACTGGGCGGAACCGGGTCGGGCTGGGCGGAAGGCGCCGCCATCAGGCCGGTGCCGGCCCGGCGCAGCGAGTCGTTCACCGCACGCTGGCGCCAGGCCCCACCGATCCAGTACCCGGTGCCCGCCTTTCCCCCGGCCGCCAGAAGCGACCCCGGCCGCCGCACCGCCGATGACGCCGCCCAGGGTTTGCTGACCCGCATGCGGGAGATCATGACCACCGAGGTCGCGCTGGTCCGCACCGAGATCGGCCTGCGGCGGGCCCGGCGGGCGCTGGCAGAGCTGGCGCGGCAGATCCCGCCCGAGGCCTGGCGCAGCACCAATCAACTGCTGGTGGCCCGGCTGATCACCCATGCGGCGCTCCGCCGGCGCGAGAGCCGCGGCGGACACCGCCGCCTCGACTATCCCCCGGTCGCCAGGCCGACTCCTTGGTGGCAGGGTGCCGGACGGAATGCCCTCGTGACCCTCGCCCTCCCGTCATCCAGCCCACGCGGCTGAGCGCCACCGAGATCGCCCAGTTGCAGCGGGAGATCCGTGAGCTGGCGAAGGGCAGGAACGCCGTGCTCCTGGCGCACAACTACCAGCGCCCCGAGGTGCAGGATGTCGCCGACTTCGTGGGCGACAGCCTCGGCCTCTCGCGCAAGGCCGCCCAGACCGAGGCCGACGTCATCGTCTTCTGCGGCGTGCATTTCATGGCCGAGACCGCGGCCATCCTCGCGCCCGGCCAAGCGGGTGCTGCTGCCGGACCTCGAGGCCGGCTGCTCGCTGGCGGCCACGATCACCGCCGAGGACGTCCGCCGCTGGAAGGCGGAGTTCCCCGGCTACATCGCGGTCGGATACGTCAACACCACGGCGGAGGTGAAGGCGGAGCTGGACTACTGCTGCACCAGCGGCAATGTCATCGAGGTGATCGACGCGATTCCTGAGGACAAGGGCATCCTCTTCCTGCCGGACTTCTTCCTGGGGGCGCACGTGCGGCGTCTGCGGCCCCACCGACGGGTGGAGGTCTGGATGGGGGAGTGCCACGTGCACCGGGACATCAACCCCGTCACCCTGGAGCGGATGCGCACTGAGCATCCACAGGCGGAGGTGCTGGTGCATCCCGAGTGCGGCTGCGCCGGGCAGCTCATCTACGCCATGGGCCACGGCGACATCCCCTCGGAGGGCGTGCACATCGCCAGCACCGAGCGGATGGTGCAGCTGGTCCGCGAGCGGCCGGCGACGGAGTTCATCGTCGCCACCGAGACCGGCATCATGCACCGCATGCAGCTGGAGGCGCCCGAGAAGCGGTTCTTCGCCGCCGACCGGGCCGCGGTCTGCGCCTACATGAAGACCATCACGCTCGAGAGCACCCGGGACGCGCTCCGCCTGGACCAGCATCACATTACCGTGCCGGAGGACATCGCCAGGCGGGCCCGCGCCTCGCTGGACCGGATGGTGGCGCTTGGCCCGGCGGTGGCACGGAAGCCGGGAGACTAACGGAGCCGCATGACCCACAGCGAAAGCTGTTCGTCGGGCTGGGATTCGCCGGCCTCCTGCTCGGCACCTGCGCGGTGACGGGCACCTCGTTGGTGCCGACGACGCTCGCCATCGGTCCCTGCCTCAAGGACTGGACCAGCCCATCGTCGTACCGTCCCCGCGGCAGCCCGCTGGCCACCGTCCGGGTACCGGTCGGCGATGGCACGGTGCAGGTCTGCTACGGCCGGCCCTCGACGCGGGGACGTCAGGTGTTCGGGGGGCTGGTACCCCTGGGCGAGTTGTGGCGCACCGGGGCCAACGAGCCGACGCGGATCTACACCGACATCCCCATCACCATCGCCGGGATCCGACTGCAGCCGGGCCGGTACTCGCTGTACAGCCGCCCGGACAGCGCCAGCTGGGAGGTGGTCCTCAACCGGTCCACCCTGCATTGGGGCAATGACCTCTCTGCGTCGGTGCGGGCGGAGGAGATCGGGAGCGTCACGGTGCCGGTGGAGCACCTCAGCGCTCCGGTGGAGACGCTCACCGTCCGGAACGAACCGCACGGACCGGACGCGCAGGAGCTGCTGCTGGAGTGGGAGCAGACCGGCATTCGCCTGGAGGTGCGTAGTGCGGCCACCTCCGCCTCCACCCCGTAGGAGCCGCCATGATAGAGCGTGACCTCCGCATCCGGGTCGGCGCCGACGCCCGGCGGGTGGCCGAGCAGGCGCTGGCCGAGGACGGACCGGAGGATCTCACCACCCGGATGACCGTTCCCGACGGCCTGGCCGCCACCGGAGCGCTGGAGTTCCGTTCCGCCGGCGTGCTGGCGGGAACGCCCTACGCCGACGCGGTGGCGCTGGCGGCAGGACTCCAGCCGATCACCTGGTATCAGGCCCCCGGGTCCCCGGTAGCCGCTGGAGCCACCGCCGGCCTGGTGCGCGGTGATCTGGCGATGATCCTCCGGGCCGAACGCTCGTTGCTCAACCTGCTGCTCCGGGCCACCGGTATCGCGACCGCCACGAGGGCTTTCGTGGACCGGGTCGCGGGCACCCGTGCCCGTATCCTGCATACCCGGAAGACCGCACCCGGACTCCGCCTGCTGGATGTCACCGCCGTGCTGGCCGGCGGCGGACACGCGCACCGGCTGGACCTGGCGGGCACAGTGATGGTGAAGGACAACCACTGGTGGGCGCTGCAGCACAGCGGAGGCTCGCTGGCGGCGGCGCTGCAGCGGGCCCGCGCAGAAGGCGTGAGCGAGTGCTTCGTGGAGGTGGAAAACACCGAACAGCTCACCCAGGCCTGCCGGGCCGGCGCCGACCGGCTGTTGATCGACAACCAGACGCCTGCGGTGGTGCGTCAGTGGGGTGATCAGGCCCGGGCGCTTTCTCCGGAAATCGAGATCGAGGCAACCGGCGGCATCACCCTGGAGAGCGTGCGGGACTACGCGGAGGCCGGCGCCGACTGGATCTCCATCGGCGCGCTGACCCACAGCGTCAAGGCGGCGGATATCGCGCTGGAGATCAGGGCGGAGGGGTAGGGGCTTCTCCGCACGGCCGTCAACCTCACCGGCGCCGGCTCACCTCCCCCAGCGCTTCCAGCCGTAATAGACCGGCACGCCCGAGAGAATCACCAGCACGTCAATGGCGAAGATCGCGGGCTCGCTCACCAGGTAATTCCCCATCAGGAACAGCGACGCCATCAGGAAGAGGAGCGGCACCACCGGGTAGCCCCAGGTCCGGTAGGGCCGCTCCACCTCCGGCCGGGTCCGCCGCAACACGAAGACCGCACCCACCGCCAGCGCGTAGAACGGCCAGATGCCGATGATGAACTGATCCGCCAGCTCGGTGAAGGTGCGGATCAGGATGAAGATCACGCCCAGCACCGCCGCCAGCAGGATCGCGGCGGTGGGCGCCCCGGTCTCCGGGTCCACCCGGGCAATCGCCTTGGGGAAGAGCCCGTCGTCGGCCATGGCAAAGAAGATCCTCGGCGCAGTCATCATCGACCCGTTGAGAGTGCCGAAGGTGCTCACCGCCACCGCCGCGGACACCGCCACGATGCCCGCGGCGCCGATGAGCAGCTGCGCCACATCTGCGGCCACCAGCTCCGCGCTCTTCATCTCCTGGATGGGGATGAGGTGCAGGTACACCACACTGATGCTCAGGTACAGCACCACCACGATGCCGGTGCCGAGGAACAGCGCCCGTGGCAGGGTTCGCTGTGGGTCCTTCACCTCGCCTCCCACGAAGGCCAGATCGGCCCAGCCGTCGTAGGCCCACAGGATCGACACCATCGCCAGCAGGAAGGGCGAGACCGCGACCTCAGCCCGCTGCGAGAGGACCGTTCCCGCGCTCATCCCCTCTCCAAGCGTGAATCCCAGCAGCACCAGCAGCGCCAGCGCGCCGACCTTGAACACGGTGCTCAGGTTCTGGATCACCGCCCCGCGCTGGATGCCGAACCAGTTGACGCTGGCCACGATGATGATGAATGCGGCGCCCAGCAGCTGGTCCCCCCGCACCGGCACAGCGAAGAACTCCGCCGCGGGATCGAGCCCCACCGTCCGGAGCGCATAGGCCGAGGCGGTGATGCCGATGGCGCCATAGGCCCCCGGCCGGATGATCAACAGCTCAGCCCAGCCGAAGAGGAACGCGGGAAGGGGTCCGAAGCCCTCGCGGATGAAGACGTAGATCCCGCCGCTCCGCGGAAACATCGCGGCCAGTTCGGAATAGGTCAGTGCCCCGCACACCGAGACCAGACCCCCGATGACCCAGGCCAGGAGGTAGAGGGGGACGTCGTCCACCCGCTGGGCGATGGAGGCGGGGGTGCGGAAGATCCCGCTCCCGATCGTGGAACCGACCAGCACGGCCACGGCGCTCCAGAGACCCAGGCGACGGGGGAGCCGCTCGCCCCATTGATCAGCGGTCATGGAAGACGGAGTTGGAGGTTGGAAGTTCGGGCTGGCAGTCGGTTAATCGGGCTGGCTCAGGCCGGCGCGGGAGGGGGGCCCAGGACCATCCCCGCTCCCCCCGGTCCCCCGCATCCAGCCCCGGCTTCCGGCGCCCGGCACCCTAAGATCCCCCTCGAAAGGTCGCTTGACAACCCTCGCCCCGAACCCGTTCTTTCCCCCCGCGAAGGCCCCCATTCGGGGCGTTCTCTTTCCTTATGCAGCTGGAGTGAAGCCGGGAATGAGTCAAGCGTCGTCCGAGGGAGCCCAGCTGTACCGCCGAGTGGCGTGGATCGCGGCCGGGCTCACCGTCGGGCTGATTGTACTGGGCGGGTACGTCCGGATCCGGGGCGCCGGGATGGGGTGCAGCGACCACTGGCCCCTGTGCAACGGGCGGATCTGGCCCAACCTGGCGGACCCGCTCGAGGTGCTGGAGTGGAGCCACCGCTGGGTGGCGGTCATGGTGAGCAGCGCCATCGCCGCCCTCGCGGTCATCGGCTGGCGCCACCACCGCCAGGACCCCTACCTCCGAAACCCCGCCCTGCTGGCCGCACTGGTCCTGGTGCTTCAGGTCTTCCTCGGCGCCGTGACCGTCCGCCTCTGGAACGCGGCGCCCAGCGTAGTCATCCACCTGACCAACGCCATGATCCTTCTGGCGGTGCTGGTCACGGCGGTGCTCCGCTCCGGCGACCGCCTGCTGGGCCGGGAGGCGGCCTCGGGGGCCGGCCGCGCCAGCGCGATGGTGCTCCCGGCCTTCGCCCTGGTGCTGGTGTTCTTCGGCGCCCTGGTGGCCAACTACGACGCCGGACTCTATTGCCTGGGCTTCCCGCTCTGCGGCGGGGCGTTGGCACCGCCTGCGTCCGGGCTGGGCCAGCTGCAATGGGTGCACCGGATCCTGGCGTTCCTGTTCCTGGGACACACCGTCGGGGTGGCGTTCCGCAGCCGGCGGGTGGTCGGCGAGGGCGCCGGAGCCTACGGGCGGGCGGCCTGGACCCTGGTCGGGCTGGTCGTGCTCCAGATCGGCCTGGGCGCCGCCATGATCCTCCAGATGATGCCAGCCGGACTCCGGGCCGCCCACCTGCTGCTGGGCTCGCTGGTGTGGGTAGCGGCGCTGGTGGTGGCATTCCGGGGGAGGCGGTTGAGCGAGGCTGGCGATCGGGCGATCGGGCGATTGGACGATCCGGCCTCGGTCCCGGCTTCCGCGCCGGAGGGCAGCCTGGCGGCCGAGTCGCCGGTCCAATCGCCCAATGGCTCAATCGCCCAATCGCCTTCGGTTCTGTCCGACCTCATCACCCTCACCAAGCCGCGGATCATCTCGCTGCTGCTGCTGACGACCGTCCTGCCGATGTTCATCACCGACCGGGGGATGCCCTCGCTGTCGCTGGTGCTGTGGGTGATGCTGGGTGGCTACCTGATGGCCGGCGGGGCCAACACGGTGAACATGTGGTTCGACCGGGACATTGACACCCTCATGTCCCGGACCAAACTCCGGCCGATCCCTTCCGGCCGCATCCCCCCGCTGGCGGCGCTGGCGTTCGGGCTGGCGCTGGGGGCCCTCGCCTTCTGGATCTTCTGGACCCGGGTCAACCCGCTGAGCGCCTGGATGGCCTTCAGCGGGTACCTGTTCTACATCTTTGTCTACACCGTCTGGCTCAAGCGGCTCTCACCCCAGAACATCGTCATCGGCGGCGCGGCCGGCGCCTTCCCGCCCCTGGTGGGCTGGACGGCGATGACCGGCTCGCTGGACCTGACGGCGCTGTACCTCTTTGCCATCATCTTCTTCTGGACCCCGCCCCATTTCTGGGCGCTGGCCCTGATCAAGCAGAACGAGTACGCCAACGCCGGCGTCCCCATGATGCCGGTGGTCCAGGGTGAGCGGTGGACCAAGGTCCAGATGCTGGCCTACACGTTGATGCTGATCCCGCTCACCGTCATGCCGGCCATCTTTGGCGCGCTGGGCCTGTTCTACGGGGTGGCGGCTCTCCTGCTCGGCGGCAGGCTGCTCTGGTACAGCGTGCGGGTGCTTCGGGAAGCCGGGGTCACCCCCACGGCGTGGAAGATGTACAAGTTCTCACTGCTCTACCTGGCCCTGCTGTTCGTGGCCATGGGGGTGGACCGGGCGGTGCCGTTCGGGCACGGGTTCGAGCGGTCGGAGATCCTGATCCTCGACCAGCCGGAGCAGGAGGCGATGGGTGCCGGGGCGGAGCACGAGGGGCACTGAGCTTCGGTGCTTCCTCCAGGACTGGGAAGCGGTAGCGGCGGCCGACTGCTCGGCCGCCGTTTCCATAACTGCCCCCGCCCCGGGGTGAACCCGGAAGCTCGAGCCCTGCCGGGCAGACTCGCCCGCGCCTAGCCCCGCGCCCGCCGCCACTGGGGACCGAGCCTGACGCGGAAAGAAAACGGCGGCCGATTGCTCGGCCGCCGCTTCCGTTTTTCCGGGTACCCCTCAGCGGCTAGTGGCCGGTCAGGGTGAAGGTGACCACGTCGGGATCCACGTTGTTCGGCGGCCCGTAGCCAGTCGCGTAGTTGACCATCATGATATAGACCGTGCCCGCGGAGAGGTGCTCGTCGGCACACACCTCGAAGTTGGCCGGCGGCGTCCCTGGGCCGAGGCCGTCGCACGCCGCTCCGGCAGAGCTGTTATCTGCCAGGGCCGTATAGAAACCGAGGTCCGCGCGGTTGTCCCACGACGACGAGAAGTCAAAGGTCGCGTCACTGGTGAGGACAATCTTGTAGATCCGGCAGGGGAAGCCGCCCGGGCCATTGTTGCAGTCGGGGGTGTCGTTCCACACGCCGTTGTCGGTGATGCTGATCGTCTCGCCCGGGTTGGGGTACAGGATCAGCGGAGCCGTCGCCAGGGCATCGGTACCCGTGAAGGTCGTGATGCCCGGACCAAAGGTCTCCGGGACGGCTGACTCGTACTGCTGCGGCAGGGCAGGCAGGTACCCCAGCGCGACCCCGCTCACGGTCAACAGCCCGGTGCCGCCGTTGCCGACCCGGAAGGTCATCGAGCTGGAGTCCGCCGCCACGGCGGTGGTCAGCTGCCGCGACCCGCCGAACACAATCTGGGCGGTCGGATGGAACAGGAATCCGGGCGCCGTGACGGTGACCAGATCGTTAATGTTGGGCGCGGCGGGGCTCAGCGTCACCGGAATGCTGAGCGGCGCCACCAGCACCGGCACAGTGAACGACCGCCCACCCGCCGAGAACGTCACGGAGGTGGAGTCTACGTTGGAGAGCGCGTTGATGCCGAACTTGCCGGCGAGGCGATTCCTGCCGAGGCCGGGACGGAAATTCACGTCCTCACCGACCGTCGCGATCGACGCGTTGTTGCTCACGGCGGAGTAGGTGGCCGGGAGCGCGTTGCCCTGATCGTCCACCAGCTGCACCGTGACGCTCTCGGTGGCGGTGACATTGACCGTCAGAAAGCCAGGGGACACCCGGAGCGTCGCGCCTTTTTGCAGGTCCCCCGTGGGGTCGGCGCACGAGGCGAGCAGGGCCGCGGCCACGAGCGGAAGGGTGCCGAACATCGAACGTTTCATGCTAGTTCCCTCGTTGAAGGGTAGTGCGACTGCGCGAGCCGTCAGTGAACCTCATCGTGGCCCGCCGCCGCGAGTCCCCAGGTTAACGCCCAGAAATCTTTCGATCGCTTCTACCCCGTAAAACCCGAGCTGTGACTGCCAGTCCGGGAGTCCGGGTTCTGTTACTTCGTTGGAGTGCAGCAACTGATACGCACCCAGCCGGGTCCGATCCATGAAGATGTAGTAGCGGTTGCGGCCCCGGGTATAGCGCCAGACTTCCACCGCCGCTGTCTGCCCCTCCTCGGGGCGCCGGTACGTCTCGTCCGGCGTGCCGTACCTCAGGAAGATCCGCCCGCGGTCGGTGCGCCAGCCCTGCACCCTGCTGCGTCCCGACTCCCGGTACAGCCGATCGGCCTCCCCGATCCGGGCGTAGAATGCTTCCCGCGCCAGATTGACGCCGTCGTTCGGATTGGCATCCAGCCTGCGCCAGAACTCGGTCAGGAACCGCGCCTTCGCCTGGACCGACATCCCGGCGTCGTAGACATTCAGCTCGCCGGGCTGGGCGATGATGTACAGCGGTGCCTGGGCGCTGTCCAGCTGAGCCTCCGTCATGGCACCGAAGTACGCGTCGTCCCCACCTGGCCCCCCCGCGGCGACCGCCGGGGGCGTCTCCAGCGCCCGAACCGCGAAGGGCGCCTCCCGGACCGCTTGCTGCCCGTCCAGCGCCAGCGTGACCCGGAAGAGATACTCGCCTTGCGGCATTCCGGTCAGGTTGACGCCACCGGTGAGGATCGAACCGCCGGCGTCCACTCCCAGCATGCGCGGTCTGGTCTGGACCACGACCTGACCCGAGTCATTCAGCACCTGCGACGTCACCTCGGCGGAATCCGGCTGGCCCGCGTAGGCTTCCAGCAGGTAATACAGCTCCGGTTTGATCACCGACAGGCGGAGGTACGGCGTGGCGGTGATGACCAGATTGCCGTGCCGCCAGTCGCCCCCCCGCGGGAGCGAATCCTCCGCCTTGGCCGCCCGCACGCTGCGGCTCAGGACCAGGTCCGAAACCAGCGGAGCCTGCCGGTACCCTTCCAGCACCAGCGAGTCGCGGTACTCGGTGCCCGTGATGGAGTCCTGCACACTGACCCCGAGGTGGTACCGGCCCGGGGCGACCTCGAACTCGAGGATCTCCAGGCTCGCCGCACTGGCCACGTCGTTCAGCGGGATGGCGGTCTGCTGCCAGCCCTCCTGCATCAGCGCCTGCCCCGCGGAGTCCCGGACACTCACCCCCACCGTGTAGTGGAGCTTGCCGTCCGGGCCACGGGTAAAGAGGCGGTGGGGTACTTCCACGAACGCCTTGACCCGTGTGGTACCATCCCCGCGGTAGAGCCGAACCGTCTCCAGCATGAGGCCCGAGGGGGCCTCGCTTCCCTGCTGTGCGGCCAGGGGCCCGGTGAGGAGCAGCCCGAGCAACATCACTTTTCCTGCTGCGTTCACCGGACCCTCTGCCGTGCGATTGCGTATCGTGCCGAAACGAGCCCTCCCCTTACCAACCGAGGCTGAAGCTCACGAAGTGCGTTGGACCGAGGACGCCCATGTACTTGTAGGCATAGTCGGCTCCGAGCAGGAAGCTGCCGGTGTCGTAGAACAACCCGCCACCGCCGGCCAGACCCTGCAGGTTCTCTTCATCGTTGAGCGCGGTCGGCACGCTGGTGCCGGCCACGTTGTCGTTGTTGGCCGGGGCCCAGCTGTAGCTGCTGCGCAGCGCGGCGCCAAAGCCCGAGCCACCGAGGTTGCTGAGCTGCCACTCGCCGGCGAACCCGAACCCGGCCCGGTTGTTGTTGGCCTGGTTGAACGACCCGATCACGGTGAGGCGGTTGTTCTTGTTGGCCGCGGAAAGGACGTCGTAGGCCAGAGCCACCTGGAAGATGGTCGGCAGGGAGAAGCCCTTGGTCTTCAGTTCCACCGGGGCCGGCTCGGTGCCGCCGCCGTTGAGGCTGTCCCGGGGAATTTCCCGGTTCAGATCGCCACCACTGTAGCTCATGGTGGTGCCCAGGTTCTGCAGGGTGAAGCCCAGCCGGATCGGATGCCCATTGAGCTGGGCATGGAAATCCGTGCCGAAGTCGATCGCGAAGGCCGATCCGGAGACCGTGCCCAGCTGATCGAAGACCCCCTTGGCCGTCAGGCCCGCCGAGAAGCGGTCACTGAACCGCTGCGCGTACGTCAGGCCGACGAAGGTCTGGTTGACCGAGTACGTCTCTCCGGTGCCAGCGGGCTGGTCAACCGTATAGACCGGCTGATCCTTGAACCCGAAGGTGCCCAGCTGCACCCCGAAGGCCTTGGAGGCCCCATCGAACGGGAAGGCGATGCCACCCCAGCTGTACCGGGTGTCCGCCACGTAGTCGTAGGTGCCGACCACGATGCTGGGCCGGCTACCGAGAGCGACACCGGCGGGGTTGTAGTACAGCGCCGAGGCGTCGGTCGCCTGTGCCGAATAGGAAGGTCCGAGCGCCACGCCCCGGGCCCCGCCGCCCAGGAGCAGAAACTCCGCGGCGGTGGTGCCATAGGCAGTGTTGTCGGAGGTCCCCGGCTTGGTCGCCTGGGCACCGGCGGCCGACGGCAGGCCGACGATACCCAGACCGAGCAGCAGGAGCCAACCTGATCCATTCCGCTTCATAGCTTCAGTTCTCCTCGTTGAGGATGGCCGGAGGCAACGCCCCCGGCCCGTTGGCTCGCTACTTCGCGAAGTTCACGATCGTCATGCGCCCGACCCGGCGCGCATTGATCGCTTCGATGTGATAGAAGTACACGCCGCTGGCGACGAACTGGCCGTTGCGATTCCGCACGTCCCAGGTCAACTCGCTGCTGGTGATGCTCTTGTGCTCCAGAACTCGCACCAGGACGCCGCTCGCCGAGTAGATCCGGATGATGGCCCGGTCCGGCAGATTGACGAACTTGATGATCTTCGAGTCGGTGGAGGGCTCCAGCCTCGTGGTGACATAGTACGGATCCGGCACGGTGTGGACCGCCTCGAGCGACCGGTTCGTGGCGGCCGCCACCGACTTGACGGTGGTGAAGCTCTTTTGCAGGCTGGCGCCCACCGCCGAGAACGGCCTCAGCACCTCGTAGTAGCTGTAAGGGCCGCTGCTGCCGCCGAAGCCATTGCCGCCGACCACGGCACCGACGTAGTCGCGCATCGACCAGACGGTGCCCTGCGGCAGCGTCGTGGTCTGGAACAGGAACAGGTTCCCGGCGAGGTACATCCCGAAACCGGTACCGGTATTGGTGCTGGTGCGCACCAGCGCCGGCGCCTTCGTGAAGAAGACGATGTTCCCCAGGGCCGCCAGCTTGGTCATGGTATAGACCGGGCCGTCGGCCCCGCCCGTCGCACCGCAGCGCATCCGGGTCGCGCTGTTCGGTCCCGGCAAGGTGCGCATCGGCTCCACGCACCCGAAGTCGGTGTGTGAGAGCTCGGTACGTTGGTCGAAGGAGATGTTGGCCCCCGACGGTTGGGCCAGCGCCTCGGTGAGGAGGCCGTAGCTGCCGCCCATCTTGAGCGAATCGAACGGCACGTCGACGTTATGGGTCACGTCGATGACGCTGTCGATGAGGCCGGCGGTGGTGGCGTTCCAGTAGACGTTGTAGTCCGCGGCCCGCTTGGCGCCGGAAAGGACCCCTTCCACCTCACGCCAGTTGTTGAACATCGTGTTGTAGCTGTAGGGCTGGTGGATCACCTGCACACCCGTCAGCTGGCCGGCGTTGTTGAAGCCGAGGTTCCCCGCGGCGGTGTTCACCGGCGACGAGTCCGCGGTGAAGTTCAGGTTGTTCCCGAAGATCGGGTCGGCCATGGTCTCGTTGTTGGCGGGCGACGGACCGTCGAACCACCGGGGGCCGCTGTAGCTGCAGCCCGTCTGGGGCGCGACCGCTACCCATCCCGTTGCCCCGTTCACGCACCCGCGGCCGACTACCGACGCGTAGTAGCCGCCGATCGTGGTCTGGTCGATGCCACCGAGCAGCTTGTAGCCCGGCCCGCCGCCGAACCGCGCGGCCGCCACCGGATCGAGCTCCACCGCAGGGTACAGCGCACTGGCCGAAACCGACGGCTCGGTGAAGTCCTGCGCGATGGAGGTGGTGAACTTGAAGGTCCCCGAATGCCAGAAATAGGTGATCGGGATCGCGCTGGCGGCATCGCCCAGCTGCAGGCTGTCGAGCGTTACCGTCCACGCCGCCGCGCTGGGCAGCAGGGCCGGCAGGAACGCCGCCAGGCGCAGCGAGGCGCTGTTCGCCGGCGGGAACGGCCCGGAGAAAATGCCCGTGGTCGCGTTGATAGTCGGCACCGAGCCGGCCTGCAACGTGCCACTCCGACCGGCGACCGTGGTGGCCAGCTGGGTGCCGTCGGCGCTGATGTTCGTGGGTGACGGCTGCGGCACCACCCGGCGCGCGCCCGAGAGATTGGACTCCAGGCTCGACGGACCCGAGCGGACCGAGTTGATGTCGAACACAGAAACCATGTAGAAGTAGTTCTGCCCGTTGTTGACGCCGCAGCGGGCACAGCCGGGCGCGCCCGCCTGGTCAACGAAGATGAACGGGACGCCGGTGCCCGAGAGCGCCGGACGGTCCGTGCCGCCACCGGTGATGGCCGTGTCCACTTTCGTGGCGTACGCCTGGGTGGCGCTGCTGGGAACGACGGTCTCCCACTGCGTCACCGGGCCGTCGAGGGACACCGTCTTCGGAGTGATCAGGCTGACCCCGCCGGGGCTCACGCCCGCGGCGGTGCAGCTGGCGTAGACGTTGAGGTCGGGGGCGCAGGCGGTGAAGCCCAGAGTGCCCACCTGGTTGACCTGACCGGTCACGTCAACCATCACGTCGCCCTGAATATCGTACTGGGCGAGCAGGACCAGGGCCGACGCGTCCTGGCGATTGCCGCGGTAGATGCGGTAGCCGGCCACGTCGAAGGTGCGGTAGTTCGGGTCCGAGCTGGAGGTGAAGGCGTCGCCGAGGGTTTCGGTCTCCGACGGCTGCCAGACCACCGTGATCTGCCTGTCGCCCGGGATCAGGAAGAAGTTCGGAGCCTTCGGCGGAGACGGCTGCACGAAGCGCTTGTCGAAGATCTCCTGTGCCACCGCCGACTTGCCCAGCAGCGAGCCCGGGACGACGTCGAGGTCGTAGGTGTTGAAGAGCCCGTCGGCGGGACCGCCGCCCGGACCCTTGTCACCGAGGTAGCCGCGGTACCCGGTCATGCTGTCAATCCGGTTGACGCCGTTGGTCAGCGAATCCGGCGAGAACAGCTTGAGCAGGGACCCGGTCGGATCCTGGGGCCGGACATCGCCGCAGGAGGACGGCAAATTGCAGGCGCCGGTGATCACCGGCGGTGCGAAGATGTACGCGGCCGCCACGGTGCTGTACTCACCGGGCGCCAGGGTCAGCGGCCCGGACGCCTGGAAGGTGCGCATGTCCGCGGGAATGCCCTGATTGATATAGCAGATCTTGGTCAGGGCCACGTTGCCCACGTTGCAGACATCGTCGCCCTGGGCCGGATCCACCGTACCGGTCAGGTAGCGGTAGAGGGCCTGGGTGTTTCGCGGATCGGTGAACTGGCCGCCGTTGGTGGTGGCCCCGAACAGCGTGAGGCCCACCTCGACCCCGTTGACTTCCGGGGACTTCAGGTACTTCAGCCCGATGAAGCCCGAGCCCGAAAAGAAGGGCGTCTTGTAGATGGTGGGATCGAACCGCCAGCTGCTCGGAGCGGCGAACTTGGCGTGGTAGGTGTATCCCACGGCCATGGGGACGTTGACGCCGGCGTAGTTGGAACCGGACTCCTCGAACGTCACGTCGTTGTCCGCGCCGATGGCGAGGTACATGTTGAGCAGGGTGTATCCCGCCGTCGGCAGCGTGGCGCCGCGGGCGGAGTTGAGCTGGTTGAAGGTCCGGCCGGCATCCTCCAGGAAGGGACGGATGCGGGCCGGCGCGCTGGCGTACACCGTCGGGTCGCTGGCGGTGACGTTGTAGAAGGTATAGATGAAGTAGAGGAAGTCGTTCTTGCCCGGCGTATTGTAGGCCAGGCCACGGGTCTCCACCAGCAGGCCGAGCGGATGGCTGCGGCCGCTGGAGAGGCTCGGGTCTCCCTCCCAGCTCAGGAACCAGATGTCGTTGTCGGACGCGGTCCTCTGACCCTGCAGGGCGGGATCGAACAGCGCCGCTGCCTGGTCGGAGCCGGACGGTACGTAGGCCGCGGCCGGCCAGTTGGCCAGGTCCGCGGGATCGGCGCTGTTGTAGATGTCGGTGATCGACTGGCCGTTGCCGCCGCCGCGGGCGTTAAAGAAGAACGCGCCCTCGATGCTGCCAGCCCAGGAGTTGCCGGTACTGGCCGGATCCACCTGGCCGGCCACCTGCAGGCCGGTGTTGAAGATGTACTGGTTGTTGGTGCCCGCCGGCCAGTAGCCGCCGCCGGTCACCGAGCTCTCCGAGGTGCAGATCTGCCCCTGGTTGGAGAGGAAACACTGGGTGCGGTTGCCGACCCAGCGGAAAGCCGCCCGCGTGAACAGCCGGAAGCCCGAGGGCGTGTAGCCCGGGGCCGGCTTCGCGGCGAGCAGCGACGGGGAAGTCGCGCTGATGATGGCCGCCAGCATCGCGACGATCAGAGCGCCTTTCTTACGACCCAGAACGTGCATGTGGGTGTCTCCGGTTATGTGGCTTGGGCCCGGCGCGGGGGTCACCACGACCCCCGCCCGAGCGCCAGCAACGACTGCTGACTAGAAGTTGAACTCGACGCCCAGCCGCACCCGGCGGGGGAGTCCGATGAAGTTGTGAATGCCACTGCCCACGTTGAAGTTGGCGCGGGTGGCGGCACGCTGCTCCGCCAGGGTGTAGACCCGGTCGCCATTGCCGAACCGCTGCTCCGCACCCCGGAGCATGAGGCAGTTCGGCGACTGGGGCTTGCTCCCGGTGTCAACCCAGCGGGCGCACAGGTCGTCGGTGGTGGCTGAAGTCGTTCAGGTCGATGCTGCTCGTGGCGGCATCCCACACGCTGTTGTCGTCCGCCTCATTGGCCAGGCTGGTCGAGTCGTTCTGGAACTGCAGTTCGAACGCCCGGCGGCTCTTGGTGTCGCCGCTCAGCGCATAGACCTGCAGGATGTTCTTGAAGTTCAGGACATTCCTCGCGTCCGCGTAGAACGTGAGGGTGTTGCCCCCGATGCCAAAGGCCTTGCTGGCGCGGAGGTTGAACTCCTTGAACATCGGCAGGCGGCTCCGATTCACTTCATTGCCGCCCAGGATGTTCTTGTCGCACAGCTGACCGGACAGCACGTTGGCGTTCGCGTCCGTGTTGGTCGGGTCCGCGGGGCACTTGGTGTAGGCGGTGCCGCTGGCCACGCGGAAGGTGGCGAACAGGCCGACGTTCTGCAGCACGGTGCCGATGGTGCTGCCCTGCTTCCACCCGCTCGGGAAGTTGAGCGCCGCCGATCCCGCGATGTTGTGCGGACGGCTGTTGTTGGTGGGCAGGATGGCCTGCGGCGGCGGCGGGGCCGCCGTCTGGTCCGGGTTCGGCAGGAAGGCGAAGAACGACACGTAGCTGGCCGGATCGGTGCCGGTGTTCCGGGCGTCCTGGAAGGTGTAGGCCAGGCTGCCGTTGAACAGGGTGCCGAAGCGACGGTCCAGCCGGATGTCGAGGCCGCGGATCGTGCCGAAGTCGGAGTTGACGTAGTAGCGCAGCTCCTGGTTGGACACGCCGGCCACCGGATCGTACAGCTTGAAGATGCGCGCCGTCGCGTCGGCCAGCTTGTCCTTGTTGTACGCCGCGATGTCCAGCACCATGTCTTCGCTGAACTGGTGCCGCACGCCGAACTCGAAGGTGATGGTCTTGGCAAAATCGAGATCGGTGCCGAAGAGCTGGTTGGTGTTGGTCTTCTGCAGATCGGTGTTCTTGCCGCCGTAGATGAGCCCGAAGTCCGGGGCCTGCACCTGGTGGGCGTAGGACAGCCGGAAGTTGGTCCGCTCGGTGACCGGGAAGGACACCTGGATGTGCGGGCTGAGGTAGTTGTGGCTGTCGTCCCGCACCGACCGGGTCGACACCGCGCCGGGCGAGGACGCCGCATACCACTGCGGGAACTGGTAGTTGGAGTCCGCCAGGATCTGATGGCTGGTGCGAGAATCGTAGAAGTCGTAGCGCAGGCCGCCCACGACGATCACGTCGCCCAGGTCCAGACGGTTTTCCAGAAACGCGTTGTAGCGGATCGGGCTCTCCACGTAGACATCGCAGAAGCAGATGTCCTGGTTGTTCATGCCGCGATCAAAATGGTTCATCTTGTACTTGACATACTCGCCGCCCAGCTTGATCCGGTTGTAGCGGTCGAGCTGCCAGTCCAGGTTGGCCCGGCCGATGTAGCGCCGCTCCTTCGACAGCGTGAGCTGCGAAAGCGGGGCGCTCGCGCCGGTGCGGGTGTAGGCCCCGGCCGCGTTCTGGTCGAGCGCCCACGGATTGATCCGCAGGGTGTTGCTGGTGCTGTAGTTGGTGAGCGGATCGAGCGGGACCTGGTTGGGACCATCGGTCTGCCACCGCTTCACCAGCGCCTCATCCACGTCCCAGTTGTCGAAGTCGAACAGGAAGTCGAGCTTCTTCAGGGCCAGGAATCCGCCGGCCACACTGCGGGTATCCCGCTCGTTGTCCGGGGTCAACGCGCCCTGGACGAACTCGTCCTCCTGGTAGGATCCGTACACTTCCAGCGCCAGCGCGCGCTCGGCCGACTTGGAGAGGTTCTGGGTCCAGCTCAGGATGTAGCTGTTGTTCCTGGTCTGCGACGCGGTGAGCTGCTGGGGGTTCAGCGCCTGCGTGAAGTTGAACGCATTGCGGTTCGACGCCAGGTTCCGCAGCGCCGTGAAGCTGACGCGGTTGCCGGTGCCGAAGGTGTAGGTCAGCTTGCCGCTGAGCCCGTAGGAACCGCGCGGGCTGTACGGGGTCCGCACGCCCTCGCAGGAGATGCCGTAGTTGTTCTTGATCCCGGAATTGGCGCTGCTGGAGAACTGGTCGCAGTCGCCGCTGCCGATAGCGAACTTGGGAAGGGCCACGTAGGTGGTGTCGGCCACCGCGACGCCGTAGGCACTCGGCACCGCCACCAGCGTATCCAGGCCCGCCGACACGTAGACCGGCGCCTTGGTCGCTTCCCACCCGCGGTCGAAGCCCTGCTGCCCGTCGAGCCCGGCAGAGATGTTGAAGGTCAGGTTCTTGTACAGCGGGCCGCCGATGGAGGCCTCGACGCGGTTGAACCCGGGGCTGTGGTTGGCGCCCATGACCTGGTCCGTCTCGTAGGCCACGCTGCCCTGGAAGCGGGAGCCGCCCGAGCGGGTAGTCACGGTGATCAGACCGGACTGGGCATTGCCGAACTCCGCGGAGAGGGCGCCCGTCGTCACTGACGCTTCCTCAAAGCCGTTGGAGCTGATCTGGACCTGGCCCAGGTTGGACACCGTGCCACCGGTCCGGCTGCGCGAGTAGGTGCCGCGGTTGCCGGTAGACACCGGCACGCCGTCGATGTAGGTCACCGCCTCGTCGGTCCGGCCGCCACGAATGGACAGCTGGGTCCCGCCCGCACTGGCCACCACGCCCGGCTGCAGCGCCAGGAGGTTGGTGAGCCGGTCCACCGGCAGGTTCTTGGCAAAGTCGCCGTCGATGCGCTGCTTGGAGGTCACCTCGTCTCGCGGCACCAGCGGATTGCTGGCGGCGATGACTTCGATCTCGGTGATTTCGATCGCCGTCTGCTCGAGGGTGAAGTCCTGGGTGATGGTCTGGCCGCCCACGACCCTCAACCCCGCCGCCGCGACGGCCTTGTAGCCGACGAACCGGGCCTCGACGGTGTACTCACCCGCCGGCACGTTGTTCATGAAGTAGTAGCCCTGACTGTTGGCCTCGGCGAAGAACGCGGTGCCCTGGATGCGGACCTGCGCGCTGGGAACCGGCGCGCCTGCCTGATCCCGAACCCGGCCTTCGAGCTTGGCCGTCGCCTGGGCCTGGAGCCCACCAGCCCCCAGCATCCCCAAGACGAGGACAGCCAACGCCACCCAGCGCGCTCGCCGGCCAATATTGCTCCCACAAGAAGAGATCATGGAGCCTTCCTCCGAATGCAGAATGAGATGTGCCTCTGCGGGGTGTACCGGACAGTGAATAGAGGACAAGGCCGAGTGAGGCCATGGAATGGGCCCCTCCCGTTGCGCTGTCTCTCGAACTACGGACTTATTAATGAGTGGACTACAGGATCGTGACCGACGGTCTTTCGGTCGGACAAGAATATGAAGTGACCCCTGTCACGTGTCAAGGAAGGTTCCAGAATTGGGCACAACACCACGAAACACGTTGAAACACAACGACATCGGGTCACTCTGCATCATCCCCCCGCAGGCCCCCTCAGCCAGCTTCAAGCGGTAATCAGCCCAACTTGCGGATTTTGGGGTGTGACGCGCGGTCCCCCCGGGGCCCAGACCATGTTGACCTCGCTCCGCACCCCGAACTCCCCCGGCAGGTAGATCCCCGGCTCCACCGAGAAGCCACACCCGGGCAGGATCTCCCGGTCGTCCCGGGTCTCGTAGCTGTCGAGGTGCGGTCCCGACCCATGCAGATCCCGGTCGATCGAGTGGCCGGTCCGATGCACGAAATATTCACCGAAGCCCGCCCGCTCGATCACGCCCCGCGCGGCGGCATCTCCCTCAAAGCCCCGGATCGGGGACTTCCCCGCCTTCTGCATGACCACCGCGATGGCCGCGTCCCGGGCGTCGCGCACCGTCTCCCAGACCTGCTGCACCCGGGCCGGCACTTTCTGCCCCGAGAACCCCATCCAGGTCTGGTCCGCAAAGACGGTCCCCAGCCGACGTCCGGCCCAGAGATCCAGCAGCACCACCTCGTCCGGGGCCAGGGTCCGGTCCTGTCCGGCAACCGGCTCGTAATGCGGGAGTGCCCCGTTGGGTCCGAAGCCTACAATCGGCGGATGATCGAATTCCATCCCGCGGCTGTGGATCGCATCAATGACGCGCTTCTGCAGGGCGCTCTCCGTCAGCCCCTTGCCGCCCTGCTGCACCGCCCAGCCCAGCGCCTCCCGCGCAATAGTGGCCAGCGCCTCGGCCGCGAAAAGATGGTCTTCCAGCTCGGCCGCGCTCCATCCCGCCGCAAAGCGGGTGACCAGTCCCGCCGACGGCACCACCGTCCCACCCAGCTTGCGCACCAGCTCGACCACGCCGTAGGGCACCCGGTCAAGGTACGGCACGTTGTCCTCGGGCGAGATCTCCATTCCCACGGTCTTCCCCTGCACCAGCGCCTTCAGGCCGGCGTGCAGCTCCTCCCAGCGGGCGTAACTCACCACCCTGCCCGGAAAGGCATCGCCGGCAAACGGCGCCAGCTCGATCTTGTGCACCAGCGCTACCGGCTCGCCGGTCGCGCGGGAGGTAGATCCACAGCCGCCGGCTGGAGAAGCCGATCGGCCCCAACAGCCGCCCGAGGATCGGATTGAGGCCGTGGAAATCGAAGAGTAGCCAGCCATCCAGTCCCAATTCTGCCAGCTGGGCGCGCACCTCGGCGAGATTGACTCCGGCAAGCAGCATCAGTCGTACCCTCCCACCGCAGTGGCGCGCCAGCGGCAGGAGTCGTCTCCCCGGCCGCGGCAGCGATCGTGAACCATGGCGCCCTCAAACCCGGTCAGCACCCGGAGCAGCTCGCCCAGCGCCGCCCCGTAGAACCCGCAGCCCGACCCGTCCGGCAGCGCCAGGATGGACAGCGGCCGGGGCACCGTGGCATCGGCTGCCCCCTCACCCACCCGCATCTGCACGCCGAGCACGCGCTCGGCGGCGTGGGCGGCGGCCCGGCCTCCCGCGGCCCGGCCCATTCCCCCGGGCAAAAGCAGGAGCGCGGCGCGGGAAAGGACCGGCCCTCCCCGGGCGGCGTAGCGCGCCGCCCGCCGTCCGGCATCGGCGAAAACCAGCGCCGCGTCCGGACGCCGGCCCGCCAGCCGAAAAACCGAGATCACCTCGTTCACCGGCACCGGCTCGTTGCGGCGGACGGCCTCCTGGTACCGGGCGATCTGGGCCGCCACGGTCTGGGAGAGCCCCAGCCGCTTGTTGACGATCTCGCCGGCCAGCTCCTCGAGCCCGTCCTCGACCGGCGTGTCAAGATTGCGCAGCGCCTCGAGGACGCTCATCGGGATGATCGTCGGAACGGTCAAGAGTATGGGCAATGGGGACGGGGATGGGCAACGGCGCTCTCGGGCAGATACTATAACCTGTGATGAATCGTTGGGACACTCTCCCGGTCCGATGCCGCTGAGCTCGGCCTTCGGACTCGCCTGCGCCGTGGCCCTGGCGGGCGCCGTCCTGGGCGCGCTGACGACGGCCGGCGCCCTGCTGGCCGCGCTGGTGGGCACCGCCATTCTCTGGACCCTGGGCGGGCCGGGGCTGGCGGCGCTCGGCGCGTTCTTCGTGGGCGCGAGCGCCGTCTCCCGGCTGGCGCCAGATCATGGCCGGGACCGGCTCGATACCAAGGGGTCGCGACGCGACCCGCTGCAGGTCCTCGCCAACGGCGGGACGGCGGCGCTGGGCGCGCTCCTGGAACTGGTCCAGCCCGGGGCCGGGATCTGGGTGGTCACCGCCAGCCTCGCCGCCGCCGCCGCCGACACCTGGGCCACCGCCGTCGGCGGCTGGAGCCCCACGGCGCCGAGACACATTCTTACCCGTGAGCGGGTGCTGCCCGGTACCGGCGGCGGCGTCTCATGGTATGGAAGCATGGGCGCCCTGACCGGCGCGTTCACCGTTGGCGCCGCCGCGCCGCTGGCCGGTGGGCCGGGAGCGCTCTTTCCCCTGGCGCTCGGGGTCGGTATGCTCGGCATGCTCGTGGACTCGCTGCTGGGCGCCCGCTGGCAGGGCCGCTTTTCCTGCCCTCGCTGCGACCAGCCGACCGAGCGGACGGTGCATCGGTGCGGTTCACGGACCGTGCTCGTCGGTGGTCACGGCTGGCTCACCAATGATGGCGTCAACGCCATCGCTACCTTCCTCGCGGGCGCCCTCGGGTACCTGGTGTGGAGTTTCGCCCGATGAACCAGATCCCGGGTCACCGGTCGGCGCGGGCCTCCGCCGAGCATACGGATGTCCTGATCGCCGGCGCCGGCCCGGCAGGCAGCGCCGTGGCCTGCCATCTGGCGCGTGCCGGGCTCCGGGTAACCCTGCTGGACCGGGCCGCCTTTCCGCGGGACAAGATCTGCTCCGAGTACCTGAGCCCGGAAGCGGTGCGGCTGCTGGATGAGCTCGGCGTGGTGGAAGATCTCGAGCGAGCCGGCGCCATGCCGCTCCTGGGGACCCGGGTGATCGGGCCACGCGGGTCTCGCCTTACGGGCCGCTTCAGCCAGGCAGCGGTTCCGCCGTACCGGGAGACCGGCCTGTCCCTGCCCCGAATGCTGCTGGACCACCGGCTGGTGGAGGCCGCAGTCGCCAGAGGGGCGGAGCTGCGGGAACGGGCACTGGTGGAAGACCTGCTGTATGAAGGAGGGGGAGTGGCCGGCGCGGTCATCCGCGATGCCGGCGGCCGGCGGACCACCCTCCACGCTCGGCTGGTCATCGGCGCCGACGGCCTCAGGTCCGTCGTCGCGCGCCGCCTGGCGGGCCGTTCCCGCAGACCCTCAGCCCGGCCGGCGCGGATGGCCTTTGTCGCCCATGTGGCCGGGGTCGGGGGGCTCGATGGCTATGCGGAGATGCACGTGGGAGACGGCGGCTACGTGGGCCTCAACCGGATCGGCGCCGACCTCGCCAATGTGGCGCTGGTGGTGCCCCAGACCCGGGCCAGCGCGGCCGCGGGCCGGGTGGCAGAGTTCTTCTTCCACGCCCTGGAGCAGTTTCCCGGGGTGCGCGGCAGGGTGGACCGGCGGCGCGTGGCCCGCCCGATCCTGGCGACGGGACCGTTCGCCTCCTGGTCGCGACCGGTGACCGCCAACGGTGCGCTGCTCGTGGGGGACGCCGCCGAGTTCTTTGATCCCTTCACCGGCGAAGGGATCGCCACCGCGCTCCGAAGCGCGCGGATGGCGGCCGACGCCGCGCTCGCGCCCCTGCTCGCCGGGCAGCCGGTGAGCGCGGCCAGCCTGCTGAGTTACCGGGCCGCCCGGCGCGCCGCCTTTCTGGGCAAGTGGACCGTGGAGCGCCTGGTGGGGTACGGGATGTTCGTGCCGGCGCTGTTCGACCGGGCCATCGATCGCCTGGAGCGCCGCGGCCTGGCCCACACCTTCATCGGCGTCACCGGCGATTATGTCCCTGCCAGCGCCGTGCTGAATCCCTGGTTCCTTGCCCGGATGGTGCTGTGAGCCGACCCGACGCCGATCCCATCGTCTTCCGCCAGCTGCTGAGCCGCTTCGCCACCGGGGTCACCGTACTCACCACCCGCGGACCGGCAGGCCGGCCAGTGGGTATGACGGCGTCGAGCCTGGCCTCGGTGTCACTGGCGCCGCCCCTGATTTCGGTCTGCGTGGACCTGTCCGCCGAGATGCACCGGGCGCTGTCGGTGAGCGGGAACTTCGTGGTGAACATTCTCCGGGCCGACCAGGAGCACCTCTCCCGGCGTTTCGCCACGGTGCCGGCGGAGGCGCGGTTCGAGGGCGTGGGCTGGCGGGAGACCAGCACCGGGCTGATCGTGCTGGAGGAGACCATCGGGCATATCGAGTGCGAGCGCTACTCCGAGTTTCCCCTGGGCGATCACACCCTCTTCGTGGGACGGGTCACCGGGGGGGCCACCGCCGAGGGGGTTCCCCTGCTGTACTTCCGCGGCGGCTACGGCGCGCTGGCCCGCGGATGAGTGCCCCCACCCTTGCGCCAGGCCATGAGCTGCTCGACGACCCGGGCGCCGACCCGGCGGTCGTACGCGAGTCCCTCGGCAACATCGCCCGCGCCAATCGCTGGTTCGGCGGGTGGTGGGCGGTGCGCCATGGCCTGGAACGGCTGCTAGGCGATTGGGCGATTGGGCGATTGGGCGATTCGACCGTGGAACGACCCTCACCCCGGGGGGACCGGAGTACCGCCCGCATGCCCGCGCGGGCCATCGCCCCATCGGCCAATCGCCCGCTCACCCTGCTCGATGTCGGCTGCGGGACCGGCGACCTCTCCCTGCGCGCCGTGCAGTGGGCCAGGCGGCGGGGCATCCCGATGCGGGCCATCGGCATCGAGCGGCACCCCACCGCCGCGGCGCTGGCGCTGGATGCCGGCGTGCCCACCATCCTGGCGTGCGCCGGCCGCCTGCCGCTCGCCGACGCCGGCGTGGACATCGTCGTTGCCAGCCAGCTCATGCATCACCTCGCCGGAGACGAGATCGTCACCTTCTGTCAGGCGGCGTCCGGGGTCGCCCGGCTCGGCGTCGTCATCGCCGACCTGCGCCGCTCCCGGGTGGCGGAGGCCGGGTTCTGGGCCGGCTCCCGGCTGCTGGGCTTCGACGCCGCCACCCGCGCCGACGGCATCACCTCGGTGCGGCGTGGCTTCTCCGCCGGGGAGCTGCGCCGGCTGCTGGCGCGCGCGGGTGTGCGCGCCAGGGTGGAGCGGACACCGGGATTCCGACTGGTGGCCACCTGGGCCACCGGAGCGGCCCGCCCATGAGAACCGTGGACGAGCGCTTCATTGCGGCCCCGCCGGCCCGGGTCTTCGAGGCCGCGAAGGACGTGGAACGCTGGCCGGAGATCCTCAGCCACTATCGCTACGTGCGCCTGCTGGAGGCTCGCCCGGGCGGGGGCATCGTGGAGATGTCCGCCAACCGGCCCTTTGGCCCGTTCAACTGGCCCACCTGGTGGACCTCCGAGATGTGGGTGGACCCGGCCCGGCTGGAGGTGCGCTACCACCACCTCCGCGGGATCACCCGGGGAATGGACGTGGTCTGGCAGGTCGTGCCGCGGGACGGGGGCAGCCACGTCACCATCATTCATGAGTGGGCCGGGCCGAACTGGCCGGTGATCCGGGTGCCGGCCGCCGAGTGGGTCATCGGCCCGGTCTTCGTGCACGGCATCGCCTCCCGTACCCTGGCAGGCATCGCCCGGGCTGCCGAGGCTCGCAGCCGGTAGACGGCATAGATAGAAAGCAGCCTCATGGCCATCAGCAGCGAACGACGTGTCGTGATCACCGGTATCGGCGCCCTCACCCCGATCGGGCTGGGCGTGGAGGGCCTCTGGGCCGGCCTGCAGCGCCGGCAGTCCGCGGTGGGGCCGGTCACCCGTTTCGATCCGTCTCCATTCCGATCGCGGGTGGCGGCGGAGGTCCGGGACTTCCGGCCCGGCGACTTCATGGAACTCAAGCGCACCAAGCGGCTGGACCTCTTCGGCCAGTACAGCGTGGCGGCCTCCCGGCTGGCGCTGGAGGACGCCGAGATAGACCTGGCGCGGGAAGACCGGGACCGCGTCGGCGCCATGATGGGCACCGCGCTGGGTGGCGTGGGCTACGCCGAGGGCCAATACCCCAACTACCTGCGGGAGGGCGTGCGCGGGGTGGATCCCTCGCTGGCCCTGGTGGTGTTTGCGGGAGCGGCCAGCTGCAACGTGGCCATCGAATTCGGCATCAGCGGACCGAACTCGACCAACGGCATGAGTTGCGCCTCCGGGACGATGGCGATCGGCGACGGCTGGCGGGCCATCCGTCGGGGTGACGCGGACGTGATGCTGGCTGGCGGAGCGGAGGCTCCGCTGGCGCCGCTGTGCTTCGGCGCCTTTGCCATCATCCGGGCCATGTCCACCCGCAACGACGACCCCGGCAAGGCCAGCCGGCCCTTCGACCGCGACCGGGATGGCTTCGTGATGGCCGAAGGCGCGGTGATCCTGGTCCTGGAGGAACGGGAGCGAGCCCTCGCCCGCGGGGCGCGGGTCTACGCCGAGGTGCTGGGCTACGGCAGCACCAATGACGCCCACCACATGACCTCTCCCCGGCCGGACGGTGCGCAGGCCGCCCGCGCCATGCGGCTGGCGCTCGGGGAGGCCCACGTCTCGGCCGGGGAAATCGGATACATCAACGCCCACGGTTCCTCGACCCCGCTCAACGACTCCACCGAGACCCTGGCGATCCGGCAGGTCTTCGGGGAGCTGACGGCGGGCATCCCGGTGAGTGGGACCAAGGGGTACTACGGACATGCCCTGGGGGCGAGTGGCGCCTTCGAGGCCGGCATCTGCGCCCTGGCGGCAGAACGCCGCTGGCTCCCGCCGACGGTCAACCTCCAGGACACCGATCCCGCCTGCGACCTGAACCACCTCCCCACCGCCGGCCTCGCCGGGACGCCGGAGTTCATGCTCAGCAACTCGTTCGGGTTCGGCGGCATCAACGCCTGCCTGGTGTTCCGCCGGGCGGACGGCCGCTGAGCCCGGGACTTGTCGCGGGCCGAAGCCGGTGCGATCTTCTGCCTCCCCTCGTACCTAGGACGGTGAATGTCCACGCTCGCTCGTCGAAGCCTCGCTGAAGGCATCGGAACCTTCGGCTTCGTGTTCCTTGGCTGCGCCTCGACCGTCAGCAACCTGTTCCCGGTAGCTCGCTACGACATCCTCGGCATCGCCCTGGTGCATGCCGCCGCGCTCGGGTTGTTCGTTTCCGCGACGCTGGGCGTTTCCGGCGGCCACCTCAATCCGGCCGTGACGCTCGGCCTGCTGAGCGGAAAGCGCATCGATAGCCGGTCCGCCGCCGCGTACATCGCCGCCCAGCTGGCAGGGGCGGTGCTGGCCGTGGTCCTGGTGAAGCTGGCGTTCCCCGCCGGGGTCATGCGGACCAGCACCCTGGGCACCCCGGCAGTCGCCACCAACCTGACCTTCGTGCAGGCGCTGCTGTTCGAGACCGTCGGCACGTTCATCCTGATGTGCGCCGTCTACGGAACGATTGTCGCGCCGGAACGCCCCAGGCTGGGCGGCTTCGGGGTTGGAGTGGCCCTCCTGGCGATCGTGCTGGTCCTGGGTCCGGTCACCGGCGGGGCGGTCAACCCGGCCCGCGCCTTTGGCCCGGCGCTGGTCTCCGGCGCCTGGGTGGGTCAGGCCATCTGGTGGATCGGCCCCATCGTCGGCGCCGTCCTCGCCGCCCAGGTGTGGGAGCGGGGGCTGATGAAGGCCTAGCCGATTGGGCGATTAGACGATTGGTGAACGCGAGAGGGTGAGTTCCCGGTGGAACTCACCCTCTTCGTGTGGCACACCAACCCACATCGCCCAATCGCCTAATCGCCTAATCGCCTAATCACCGCCCCCGGCCCGCCCGCCGCGCCAGCCAGAGTGTATACCCGCCATAGACCAGTCCGACCACGATATACGCGGCCATCAGGTACGACCCGTTGTCAGGCGGCATCAGCGGCCTCCCGGTGATCCTGCGCCAGCTGGATGCCGTAGCGCAGGGTCACCAGCCCGACGTAGAACAGGGTGAAGACCGCGAAGCCGGTCAGCAGCGTGCGCAGCATCTCCGGCGGCAGGGAGGGCGCGCTCGGCTTCATGACGATGGGCTGGGGGTGCAACCCCCGCCAGAGGTACACGCTCAGGTGGATGAACGGCACCAGCACCACGCCCATGATGCTGATGACCGCGCTGAACCGGCCCCGCTCCACCGGATCGCGGAGCGATGCCCGGAGGGTGTGGTACCCCAGCAGGAGAAAGAACAGGAACAGCGTAAGGGTGAGCCGCCCATCCCAGGTCCACCAGGTTCCCCAGATGGGCCGGGCCCAGATCGGGCCGGTGGTGAGGACCACCAGGCAGAACACCGTGGAGACCTCCGCGCTGGCGGCGGCAAAGCGGTCCAGCCGCGGGTCGTGCAGCCAGAGATAGAGGACGCTGGCGATCCCGGTGAGCGGGATGGCGATCCACAGCGCCACCACCGCCGAGGGGACATGCACGTAGAAGATCTTCTGGGCCAGGCCCTGCCGGGCTTCCACCGGAGTGAACCAGATGGCCAGGGCCATCACCACGGCGATGCCCAGCAACCCGAGGACCGAGAGCACCAGGCCCCGCCGGATCACGGCGGAGGCGGGAGTGCTGCCAATGGTCATTCGTCCACCACTGCAGGAAAGAGGAGAAGCGCGAGCGTCAGGAAGACCACGTCGTAGATGGCCAGAAACCTAAGCCCGGGCAGCACCTCGCTCAACGGACGCCCGGCAAACAGCGGCACGGTGGTCTTCACCGCGAAGATCAGCGGCGGCACCATGAACGGCAGCAGCAGGATCGGCAGCATCAGCTCGGCAAACCGGGTCTTTACGACCATCGCGCTGAAGACCGTCCCCACCGCCACGAATCCGATGGTGGCAAGCAGCAACGCGGCCAGCAGTCCCGGGAGGGCCTCGCCCAGCCCCACGTTGAAGAACAGCACGAACAGCGGCAGCGTGATCGCCTCCACCAGCAGCACGAACACCAGGTTCGCCAGGTATTTGCCGAGGTAGAGCATCTCGCGTGGCAGCGGCGCCAGCAGCAGCCCGTCGAAGGCCGCGTTCTCCCGTTCCACCGTGAAGGCGCGGTTCATGGCCACCACCGCGGCGAACGCGACCGTCACCCACAGGACCCCCGGCGCCAGGTCCAGCGTGCTCACCGCGGTGGGGTCGCGGGCGAAGTTCTGCACCAGCAACATGAGCGCGGCGAACACCGCGGCCGAGAGCAGGCTGGTCCGGGAGCGGAGCTCCATCCGGATGTCCTTGCCGGCGATCACCAACGCCAGCCGGAGCGCCCTACCCACGCACCACCTCCTGGTAGCGCTGCTGAAACACGGCCAGGTCGCTCGGACGAGGACCCTCCAGCACCCAGCGGCCCTGGGCCAGCACCCCGATCCGGGTGGCGAGCTGCCAGGCCTCGGATGCGTGATGGGTCACGACGACCAGCCCGCGCTCGGGAGTCGCCAGGCTGGTGAGCAGTCCGCGGAGCCGGTCCGCGGCGACGGCATCCAGCCCGGTGAACGGCTCATCCAGGAGCAGCAGGCGAGGGTCGTGCAGCAGGGCCCGCGCGATGGCGGCCCGCTGCAGCATCCCCCGGCTGAGCTGCCGCGGCCGGTCGTCTTTCCGTTCCAGCAGACCCTGCTCCGCCAGGGCCCGTTCCGCCCGCGGTACCGGATCGGGGAGATCGTATAGCCGGGCGGTGAGGACCAGATTCTCCTGCAGAGTGAGCTCATCGTACAGCAGCGACTGGTGCGACAGCAGCCCGATGGGACGGCGGGCGTCGGGATCATCGCGCGTGAGCAACCGGCCCGCCACCCGTACACTTCCCGCCTCCAACCGGAGCAGTCCGGCGAGACTCCGAAGGAGGGTGCTCTTGCCGGCGCCGTTGGGGCCCAGCACCAGCAGCACCTCCCCCCGATCCAGGGTGAGGTCCACGCCGCGCAGCGCGCGCACCGCGCCGTAACGTCGCTCCAGCCCGCGGGCCTCGGCCAACGGCGCGTCAGCCGAGGGCATCAATCCGCTCGGCCAGCACCACGAGATCGAATGGTTTCACCAGGTAACCGGAGTGAGGGAGGCCGAGGACCCGCAGCTGCGGCTCGAGGCTCAGGTAGGCGGAGGTGATGATCACCGGCAGGGTGGGCTCGATGGCCCGCAGCTGGACCAGCAGGGTGATGCCGTCGATGTCTGGCAGGCGCAGATCCAGGATCGCCACCTGGGAACGATGCTCGGCCAGGAGGCGGAGAGCCTCCTGGCCGGTGGCGGCGAATGCCGCATCATAGCGCCCCGAAAAGGCGCGCTCATAACTCTGGCGTAAGGCGGGCTCATCCTCGATGAACAGCACCCGCCGGCGGGGCATGGCGGTAGCCATGCCCCAATATAGCTCAGGCCGCGTCCGCCTCGACCTCGAACAGGTCGTCCAGCTTGGTCAGCACCAGCAGGAAGCGGAGTTCGTCGTTGGGGCGCTTGAGCACCACCACCTGCCGGCGCTCGGAAGCCTTGCGCTGAATCAGCATCAGGGCCCCCAGGCCAGCCGAATCCACTGTGCGCGTGCCCCGCAGGTCGATCACCAGGCGGCCGGTGCGCTCCGGCAGCTGGTCCAGCAGGCCGACGGCGCTCTGCCGGAACGTGGTGCGCGTTTCCAAGCCAAGATGCTCGGGCGCCGCGACTTCGAGACTGGAGCTCTGAGTGGTCTGCATCGTGTCCTCCCGCGCTCCGATACAATTCGAGCGCGATGCTTCCGCCGTCCTTCTGGGTGCGGGGCGCATCGCGCTCTCAGCGCGGGGCACCCGCCTTCGGCACCGAGCTATCTCCGGCCCCATGAGGCGTGGTCCGTGCTGACCTCACCGGACCTGGAGACCTCTAGTTTTGCGGCCCCGGATCGCTCCGGGTGTGCTCTTATCGGGCGGATCAGTTTCGGAGACCTTGTGGCCTCCGGCAGGCCTGAAAGGCGAAGTCGGTGCCAATTTTGGAAGTGCTTATTCTACAACCACTTACGTCATACCGATGTACCGGTGCCACGGTTTCCTGCCTCGCAGGGCGCGATGCTGCGGTGCGGGGTGCAAGGGAGTGGGGAGGCTGGCCAGTTGGACGCTGGCGGGCTGGTCGCAGGAGCCGCTCCGTGGGGAGGGAGGGGATACCCTAGAAGATCCGCCGTGAGGTGGTAACTTCCCAAGAGCCCGCTCGGGGAGCTGGCCCGTCGCTCGTGCCTGCGCTTCCTCCCCACCTGCACCTTCCCCGATCCCCTCCTGTCATGTCTGACCAGATCACCACCCTGCTTTCGGAAACCCGGCGTTTTCCCCCCTCGCCGGCGTTTATGGCACAGGCCAACGCCCAGGCCGATCTCTATACCCGAGCGGCGGCGGACCGACTGGGGTTCTGGGAGGACCAGGCCCGGGCACTGCATTGGGACACCCCCTGGAGCCGGGTGCTGGAATGGACCCCGCCGCACGCCAAGTGGTTCGTGGGAGGCAAGCTCAACGTCACGGTCAACTGCGTGGACCGCCACCTCTCGACCGCCCGCCGCAACAAGGCGGCGATCATCTGGGAGGGCGAGCCCGGAGACCGGCGCACGATCACCTACTGGGAACTCCATCGTGAAGTCTGCCGGGCGGCCAACGCCCTGCTCAAGCTCGGGGTCCGGCGGGGCGACCGCGTGGCCATCTACCTGCCGATGATCCCCGAGGCAGCCATTGCCATGCTGGCCTGCGCCCGGATCGGCGCAGTGCATTCGGTGGTCTTCGGGGGATTCTCAGCGGAGTCCCTCCGCGACCGGATCAACGACGCCCAGGCGGTATGCCTGATCACCGCCGATGGCGGCTACCGGCGCGGTTCGATCCTGCCGCTGAAGCGCTATGCGGACGAGGCGGTCGCGGAGTGTCCCTCGATCAAGAACGTGATCGTGGTGCAGCGGCGCCCGGGCGGGCCGGGCGACGAATCTTTCGCGAACATCACCGAGGGCCGGGATCACTGGTGGCATCGCCTGCTGGACCAGGCCGCCCCCAGCCACAGCGCTGAGCCAATGGACGCCGAGGACCTGCTGTTCATCCTGTATACCTCGGGGACAACCGGAAAGCCCAAGGGCATCGTGCACACCACCGGCGGCTACCTGACCCAGGTGACCGCGACGACGAAGTACGTCTTCGACCTCAAGGAGGAGGACCTCTTCTGGTGCACCGCGGACATCGGCTGGGTCACGGGCCACTCGTACGTGGTGTATGGCCCGCTGGCCAACGGCGCGACCATCCTCATGTACGAGGGGGCGCCGGACTGGCCCGAGCGGGACCGCTTCTGGAAGATCGTCGCGCGCTACGGGGTCACGATCCTCTACACCGCGCCGACGGCAATCCGCGCCTTCATGAAGTGGGGCGAATCCTTCCCGGCCAGGCACGATCTCTCGACCCTGCGGCTGCTCGGTACGGTGGGGGAGCCCATCAATCCCGAAGCCTGGATGTGGTACCACAAACACATCGGCGGCGGGCGCTGCCCCATCGTGGATACCTGGTGGCAGACCGAGACCGGCGCGATCATGATCACCCCGCTGCCCGGCGTGGTGACCACCACGCCCGGATCCGCCACGGTGCCCTTCCCGGGAATCACCGCGGTCCTGGTGGACCAGAAGGGCGTGCCGCTCACGACCGGGGGCGGGCTGCTCACCCTGACCGAGCCGTGGCCCGCGATGCTCCGCACCATCTACGGCGATGACTCCCGCTACGTGGAAACCTACTGGTCCAAGTTCGGCGACAAGTACTTCGCCGGCGATGGGGCCAAGCTCGATGCCGAGGGCTACTGGTGGATCCTCGGCCGGGTGGACGACGTCCTGAACGTGGCCGGTCATCGCATCGGGACCATGGAAGTGGAAAGCGCACTGGTGGATCACCCGCTGGTGGCGGAGGCGGCGGTCGTCGGCAAGCACCACGACCTCAAGGGCCAGGCCATGGCCGCGTTCGTCACCTTGAAGGAAGGCAACGCGCCCAGTGCGGAGCTCAAGGATGATCTCAAGGACCACGTCGCCCGGAAGATCGGCGCCATCGCCCGGCCCGACGACATCCTCTTCAGCGCCGACCTGCCCAAGACTCGCAGCGGGAAGATCATGCGGCGGCTGCTGAAGGACATCGCGGAAGGCCGGGCCCTGGGAGACACCACCACCCTGGCCGACCCGGCCGTGGTCAACCGGCTCAAGGAGCAGTACGAGTCGGAGGAGGGGTAGGCGATTCGGCGATCCGACGAGCCGGAGGTTAGATTTGTCGACGGGAACGCGAGCGAGATAGCCAGTCAGGAGTGGATCATGAGACGTGCATCGATTGTACTCATCGGGGTGGCGGCCTTGGTGGCGGCGGCCTTCCTGGTACCGGGTCGCCCGGTGGCCGAATCACCGAGGCTGGCGCAGGCCGGCTCGGCAGCGACAGAGATCCTGGTGTACAAGTCGCCCACCTGCGGCTGCTGCAAGAAGTGGAACGACCACCTCACCGCCAACGGTTTCCACGTCACCAGCCGGGACATGGACGACGTGTCGCCCATCAAGGCGGAGCTGGGTGTCCCGCGGAACCTGGTCTCGTGCCATACCGCGGTGGTCCAGGGCTACGTCATCGAAGGCCACGTGCCCGCCGCCGACATCGCCCGCCTGCTCAAGGAGAAGCCCATGATCGTCGGCCTGAGCGCGCCCGGCATGCCCGGCGCGAGCCCGGGGATGGACACCGGATCCGAGCCGTATGACGTCCTCACCTTCGACGCCAAGGGCGCCACCACGGTCTGGGCGAGGCACTAGGGGCGGGAGTCTGTTAGGCGGCTAGGCATCTGGTCGTTCTGCAGAAAGGGTGGGGTCCGGGCGGGCCCTGCCCTCTCTTGTATCAATCGCCCAATCGCCTAGAACTGAATCTGTGCCCCCATCTCCACCACCCGGTTGGGGGGGAGGTTGAAGAACATCGAGGCCGACTGGGCGTTGCGGGCCATGACGATGAACAGCTTCTTCCGCCACATGGCCAGTTTGGGGAGCGGCACGTCCTGGACGGGGCCCCGCGCCGCGGCCCGGTCGGTCGTCGCAATGAGGGTCTCGTGGCCCAGGTAGTAGGTCGTCTCCAGCGGCTTCACCGCGATGCCGTGGGCCTGGAGCTTCCGGAGCGCCTGCGGCACGTTGGGCGACTCCATGAAGCCGTAGCGTAGTCCCACCTGGTAGAACTTCTGGCCCAGGTCCTTGAACTCCAGGCGGTCCTCCTCCTCCACATACGGAATCTCCTCGGTACGCACTGACATGAGGATGATCTGTTCGTGGAGCACCTTGTTGTGCTTGACGTGGTGGAGGAGCACCGCCGGCGCGCCGGCGGCCTGCGAGGTCATGAACACCGCCGTCCCCGGCACCCGGGTGCCGATGCGCTTGGCCACGTCACCCAAGAACAGGTCGAGGGGGAGCGAGTTGTCGTCCATGATCCGGGAGAGCCGGATTCGCCCCCGTTTCCACGTGCTCATGAGCGTGAAGACGATGCCCGCGACCGCCAGCGGGAACCAGCCGCCGTGCGGAATCTTCTCCACGTTGGCCGAGAGGAAGGCCAGGTCCACGGTGATCAGGAGCCCACCCAGTGCCAGCACCTTGGCGAGCGACCAGTGCCACCGCTCCCGGGCCACGGCGCAGAACAGGATGGTGGTGAAGGTCATCGTCCCGCAGACCGCCACGCCGTAGGTGCCGGCGAGGTTCGAGGCGTTCCGGAAGGCCAGCATCAGGCCCACACAGGCGACCAGCATGGCCCAGTTCACCTCAGGGATGTAGATCTGCCCCTTCTCCCGCTCCGAGGTGTGCACGATGGTCACCCGGGGCGAGTAGCCCAGCTGCACCGCCTGCTGAGTCAGCGAGAAGGCGCCGGAGATCAGGGCCTGGCTGGCCACCACCGCCGCGGAGGTCGCGACGACGATCATCGGCAGGAGGGCCCACGTGGGCACCAGAGCGTAGAACGGATTGGACACCGCGCCGGGATCCCGCAGCAGCAGCGCCCCCTGTCCGAAGTAGTTGATCACCAGCGCGGGCAGCACCACGGTGAACCAGGCCAGCCGGATCGGGCGGCGGCCGAAGTGGCCCATGTCCGCGTAGAGTGCTTCGCCGCCGGTGACCACCAGCACGACCGCCGCCAGCACGAAGAACGCGTCGATGCCCTCGCGCAGGTACAGCGATACGGCGTACCACGGGTTCAGCGCCGCCAGCACCCCGGGCTCAAGGATGATCGCCCGCATGCCAAGGACGGCGATGCAGACGAACCAGACCGTGGTCACCGGCCCGAAGATCCGCCCCACCGCGGCGGTCCCGGTCCTCTGGACCAGGAAGAGCATCACCACGATGGCGATGCTGATGTAGAGCACCAGCGGCTCCAGCGTCGGGTAGGCCACCGCGAGGCCTTCCATGGCGCCGATCACCGAAATGGCCGGGGTGATGATGCCGTCGCCGTAGAGGAGCGCCGCCCCGAACAGGCCCGCGCCGATGAGGAACGCGCGCCGCCGGGGCGCGGTGCCCGATGGGCTCAGCAGCGCCAGCAGTGCCAGGATGCCGCCCTCGCCCCGGTTGTCCGCCCGGAGCATGTGGACGACGTACTTGAAGGAAATGAGGAAGTTGAGGGACCAGAAGATGAGCGAGAGGATCCCCAGCACGTTCTCCCGGTAGAGCGGGATCGCGTGGGGGCCGACAAAGCACTCCTTGAGTGCGTACAGCGGGCTGGTGCCGATGTCGCCGTAGACGACGCCGAGCGCCGACAGGGAGAGTGCCGCCAGCGCCTTCCCGGTCGGCCGCCGGTGGGTGTATGCCTCGCTCACTCGGCGGCCGCCTTCCAGTCGGCCATGCTACCTCGTCCGGGAACCCTCGAGAGAATCCAGCAGGGCCTTGAGCATGTCGTAGTGCACGCTGCCGGCGCCGGGGTACAGCCGCCCGTTGATCAGGAAGGTCGGAGTGGAGCCCACCCCGGCGGCCATCCCCTCGACCCGCCCGGCCTCGATCCGGCCGGCGTACCGGGCGCTGGTCATGCACTCGTCGTAACGGGCCATGTCCAGCCCCAGCATCTTGCCGTAGAGACGGAAGCTCGTGGCGGCCTTGGCCTGCTCCGGCCAGCGCGGCTCCCACGAGTAGATCCGCTCGTTCATCTCCCAGTACTTGCCCTGCTCGTCGGCACAGGCGGCGGCGTGGGCCGCCACCCGGGCGTGCCGGTGCATGTCCAGCGGAAAGTCGCGGTAACGCCACCGCACCTTGCCCGTCCGGATCAGCCGCTGCTGGACCGTCGGGAACTGGACCACGGCCCACTGCTGGCAGGCGGGACATTCGTAGTCGGCATACTCCGTTACCGTGAGCGCTGCCGAGTCGGAGCCGAGCAGGTAGCCGCGGAAGCCGCTCGTGTCGCTGACCTGGATGACAGGGTTGGCCGGAATACTCACGGACCCCTTCCGCAGCACCACGAAAGCGATCACGGCCGCGCCAACCGCCGCCGCCGTGCCGAGCATGAGATAGAAGCGGCTTAATCCACCGCTGGCGGCCGCCATGGGGAGTCGTCCTCCGGCTTGTCGGGTTTGAAGGCACTGCGCCGCGCCTCGTCCACGATCCGCCGGCTCTCGGCGACCTCGGGGGTGTCGTAGGTGCAGCGGACCTCGTAGTGAAACAGCTCGCTGCGGGCATCTCCCAGCAGGCGTTGCAGCTCCGGCGCCGAGGCAAGGAGTCCGCCGCCTTCATCCAGCTCGCGGATCCGCTCCGCCAAGTGTCGGAGCAGTGTCTTCAGCTGGGCCTCGCGGGCCTGCCCGTACACTTCATCGTGTTCGTTCATGGAACCTCGTGGCCGGCCGGGACAGCGTTGCGGCCGCCGCCCTCGTCCGGGTGGCCGGGAATCTAATCAGCCCGGGGTCCGGTGGGAGCAGGGCGGTGATTTGCCCCTCAGGGCCGGGTCCGGTTATATTCTGCCCCAACATTACCGCTCCCGGGAGACTTTCCAGCATGGCGAAGAGCAAGCCGCAGCAACCCCGTCGTACCCCAGCCGCACCCCGGGCGTTCGATCAGGCCCGCGATGAAATGTTCAGCCACATCCTCCGCTGTGGAGTCCTGGAAGCCCTCCCTGAGCATCAGAAGGAGTGGTTCGACGATACCATGCTGTACCTCGCGGAGCGCTACGAGGGCATGTCCGAGGAGGAGCTGACCCAGCTGCGCACCCTGGGCGAGCGGTATTGCCAGCCGGTCCAGGGTCGTCCCGCCGCTCCCACGGCTGACGCCGAGACCGAGACCGCGGCCGTCAACTGACCCGGTTCGGACCCTTCGCCTGACCTTCCGCCCCGGCCCGTGCCGGGGCGTTGTTGTTCAGGGTCACTGGCGCGGCGGCCGCCGCAGGGTTCGCCACCGCCACCCCAGCGCGAGTCGCGCGCCACCTCCCACCCCAGCCTCCACCCACCAGCCGCTTGGCCCGCCAGGATCCCGCTCGACCCCGAGCCCCAGCAGGAGATACCCGGTTTCGCTCCGGCCCGCGCTCAGCGCCACCCCAGCCAGGCCGTACACTCCAGCTCCGCGAGCGGCATTGGGAGTCACCAGATAATGGACGGCGAGTTCGCCCCGCCCCGTCAGGCCGCCGGCGTCGCCGGCCAAGGCGGTGAGCTGCACCCGCATCCGGCCGCCTGGGCGGAGCGCCAGCAGCGCGCCTCCGCCCGCGAACTCCGGCTCCGCCAGCAGCAGCGCGCCCGCGACGCCGGCCTCGAGGCCGCGCCGGGACTGGGCCGGGGCTGGGGAGGGAGAAAGGAGGAGCAGCAGCACCACCAGCGACGGACGCACGTCAGGCAAGTACCAGGTCGTAGCTGACCGGGATGTCGGGTGCCAGGGAAAGGACCACGGAACAGTATTTCTGCAGCGACAGGTCAATCGCCCGGCGGGCGCGGACCTCGTCCAGGTCGGCGCCACGGAGATGGAAGGTGAAGTGCAGCGCCACCAGACGCCGGGGATCGGTCTCCCGCCGGGTACCGCGAACTTCCATCCGGAACTCGGTGAGCCCGGTCTTCATCTTGTTCAGGATGAGGACGATGTCAGCGCCGGTGCAGGCTCCGGCGGCGCACAGCAGGGCTGTCACCGGACTGGGCCCGAGCCCCCCGTCCCCATCGAGCGTGACCTGGGGGCCCCCGGGAGCGCCGGCAACAAACGCCAGGCCCTCCTGCCACGTGAGCTCGGCGAATCTCAGGTTGGACATGGAAAGCGGAGCCTTCGAAGAGGTAGGGCCGGAGGATACACCGCGGCCGCCGGCAACAGCAATCACGTCCGCCGGCCGCCGGTATCACACGTCCACGCCCCGCTTCTCGGCCGAGGCCGCCCGGCTGTAGTCGGCGATGGCGTACAGCGCGATGGCTGCGGTGGCCCAGGCCAGGGGGCGTAGCAACGGCGAGTCCAGCAGGAAGGCGAACAGGGCGAGGACCTGGGCCACGGTGACCGCCTTGCCGCCGATCCTCGCCGGGATGGCCATCGGCCGGCCCGATCCGAGGGTGACGAGGAAGGCGATCGTGGCGGCGAGGTCACGGAGCAGCACGCCCCCGATCTCATACCAGGCGAGGCGCCCGGACACCGCCACCACCACAAACGCCGCCAGCATGAAGAGCTTGTCGGCGACCGGGTCAATGAACGTCCCGAACCGCGACCCGCCGAACCGCCGGGCCAGGAAGCCGTCCAGCAGGTCGGTCCCGGCGGCCAGAAGCAGGATGCCGATCCGGACGGGCGGGTCGCCGATCACCAGGAACATCACCGCGAGCGGGATGCGCGAGAGCGTGAGGAGATCGGCCAGCGTCACGCCGCCGTGCCTCGACGCGGGCCGACCTTGCTCCCCCTCGGAGCGGGCGGTACCTTGCGAATCCGCACCCGTCGAGGCACGGGACGCAGGCGGGTCGCCGCTCACCGATTACCGCTCACCGGACACGCCCATGGACCTCCAACTCCTGAAGAAGACGGCGATCTTCGCCGACCTGGACGAAGGAGAACTTGCGCGGGTGGCCGAAATCTGCAAGGAGCAGAAGTATCAGGGCGGCCAGTACGTCTTCAAGGAAGGCGAGCCGGGCAACCGCTTCTATCTCATCGTCCAGGGCGAGGTCCGCATCAGCCGAAACATCCCCGGCTCGGGAGAAGAAGCCCTGGCGGTGCTGCAACCAGGGTCCTGTTTCGGCGAGATGGCGGTGTTCGACCGCTCCGAGCGGAGCACCGACGCCATCGCCAACGGCCCGGTGACCCTGATGACGATCTCCCGGCCCGACTTCGAGATCCTGCTGGACTTCAACCGCGACATGGCCTACAAGATCCTCTGGTCCATGGTGCGGCTGCTCTCCACCCGGCTCCGGGTGACCAACGACAACCTGCGGTCGCTGCTGGCGATCTCCATGTTCTAGGAACGGCGCCGGTGCGCAGAACCCCGTCAGGCACGGGGCGGCGCGCCGGCGATGGCCGATGGCACCCCCCCAGCATCTGCTCAGCGTGTTGCAGGGCGTCACCGCCCCGGCCCTCGCTGACGACCGCGCACTCTCGGCGCTGGTCATCTCGGCCGCCAGCGCGATCGGGCTCACGCCGCACGGCCCGCCCACGGCGCGCACCGGCCCGTCGGGGATCGCCGTGGGCCTGCTGGGCCACGGCGGCCATGTGGTGCTCCACGCCGAGCCCGCCGCCGGCACCTGCCTGGTGGATGTGGTCACCCCCGGGCGGGTCCCGCCCGCCCGGGCCCTTGAAGTCATCGCCCGGCGGCTGGGCGTGAGCCCCGCCGGCTGAGCGTCCTCGGACCCTCACGACTGCCGCCCCGGATCATGCTCAAGGAATCGCCCGACCACCACGACGCCGACCTCATCCTGAGGATCTACGACCTCCGGCGCGAGCCGGTCATGCGCGAATCGCGCTACGCCCTCAACCGTGACTTCTGGCCCCGCTCCGCCGAGGAGGTGCTGGACGTGCTGCGACCCGACCACCCGCTCAACACGGCGTGGCGGCAGACGATCGCCTACTGGGAGATGGTCTACAGCATGGCCCGTCACGGCATCGTGCACGGCGAGTTCCTGGTCGAAAACAACGCCGAGGGGCTGCTGCTCTTCGCGCGGGTGGAGCCCCATCTTGCGGAGCTGCGGGCGGCCACCTCGCCCCGCACCCTCCGCAACAGCGAGTGGGTCGCCGTCGAGACCGAGATTGGCCGCGCCATCATGACGACCTTCCGGGCGCGGGTGGCCCGGACCCTCGCAGGCAAGTGATGCACCGGCCTACCCGAAGCCTCTGGCTGCCCCGCCCGCTGCCCGCGGTGTTCGCGTTCTTCGCCGACGCCGGGAACCTCGAGCGGATCACCCCGCCCGAGCTCAGCTTCCGCATCAGCTCGTCCCATCCCCGGGGCGATGCGGGCAGGCGTCGCCCTCGACTACCGGCTGGCGCACTTTGGCCTGCCGATCCGGTGGAAGACGCTGATCACCGTGTGGCGATCGGGAGTGTATTTCGTGGACGAGCAGCTGGAGGGGCCGTACCACATGTGGATCCGCAGTACTGGCGGCGGTGAGTGAGATGGAAACCCTGACCGCAGGTCTGTCAGGAAAGAGCTGGCAGAAGCTCGTCATCCTGAGCGCCGAACCAGAGAGGACCGTCGCCGGCCTCACCCGGGCTCCGGCACCGGCGCCAGCCGCCGCGTAGCCCGTCAGCGCCCTCCCCCGCTCCCCTGAACCACGCCCTCGGCATAAACCGGCTCGCCATCGCCGAGCGCCTGCTCCGCGGCGGCGCGAACCTGGTCCTGAGTAACGGCGAGATAGCGCGCGGCGGGATCCACCAGATCGTCCAGCCCCATTCCGGCCAGCCAGGCATCGAGGATCTCCCCAGCCACTGCGCCGCTGCTCTGCCGCTGCACGGCCGTCTGCCCCGCCAGGTATTGGGTCGCCTGCGCCAGCTCGGCGGGAGTCACCCGCTCGGAGGCGAAGCGGCGCAGTTCCGCCAGCATCTCGCGCCGGGCCTCGGCCTCGCGCTCGGGCGCGGTGGCGATGTATGAGAGGAAAGCGCCGCTGCGAGCCTTCTGCCAGGACGAGGCGACGACGCTGTAGGCAAGCGACCGGCGCTCGCGGAGCGCCTCGAACAGCCGGCCGCCCAGTCCGCTGGCGACCGCGCTCCACACCTCGGTGGCGATACGAGTTGGGTCCCGCCGCGAGGGGCCTGGAAAGGCGAGGGCAAAGGCCGACTGGGCCTTCCGGCGCCGCACCACACGCGACACCGGACGGGCCCCGAGTGCCCAGCCAACCGGGGAGCGCAGGGTAATAGCGGGTCGCGGCGGGTGCCCACCGAAGACGCCGCCCAGCGCGGCGAGGGCGGCATCGGGGTTGATGTCCCCCACGGCGATCACCACCCCACGCTGTTCCGCCAGCAGCGGCCGGTGCCAGGCGCGCACCTGCTCCCCACTCAGGGTGGCGAGCTGCTCCGGCTGTCCGGCGGCGGGGACGCCGTAGCCACGATCGCCGAAGGCGGCCCCGAACGCCAGCTGGAACGGATAGCGGAACATGTCGTCCGCCACCTGGGTGGTCTCCTCGATGAGCAGCTGCCGCTCCGCCAGCAGCTGCGCCTCCGCATAGGCGGGCTGGTGCAGGACCAGGTCCACCAGCGCCGCCGCGTCGCCGAGGTGCGCGGACAACACCGTGATGCCGAATCCCACCCAGTCCAGCGCGATCACCGGGGCCAGGGTGCCGCCCAGGCGCTCGAAGGAGAACGCCAGGCTGGCGGCGTCGTACCCGCCGGCCCCCCGGACGGCGCCCCGGACCGCGAGCGCACTGATGCCGGCCTGCCCCGCGGGATCGAACGCCACTCGCGGCAGGTAGACTCCCAGGCTCACGATCGGCACGCCCGGCTTGTGGCGGACCAGGAGGTCGAATCCCGGCAGTGCCTCATGCATCACCTCGTTGCGGGCGGTGACCGCAATGGACGGGCGCGGGGCCCGGCGGCTGGGTGGTGCGGCGGGAACCTCGGGCAGCGCAGCGAGGCGGCGGGCACGAAAGGCATGGCGGAGGCCCTCGACTTCGAGCTCGGCTCCCCGGTCGCGCGGCAGGTAGAGCACCGCCGACACCGCGGCCAGGTCCAGAACCTCCGCCGCGGCGGCCCTGACCTCCCCCGCCGTGGTCTTGGCCAGCTGCTCGAACTCCCGGTCCAGGAGCCGATAATCCTCGAGCGCTTCAGCGGCAGCCAGCGAAGCCGCCCGGCCGTCCATCTCCTCCATCCGGCGTGACCAGCGGGAGAGCAGCAGCGTGCGGGCCCGCTCCAGATCGCCCGCCGCCACGTCGTGACGGATCAACCGCTCCACCGACTCGGCGATCCCGTCCAGCACCGCCGGCACCCGCTCGGCGTCGCAGTCCGCGCCGATGCTGAACACACCGAGTTCGGTGGGAGAGTAGTGATGGGCGCTCACCGCAGTCGCCAACCCGGTCTCGCGAAGCACCCGGTATAGCCAGCTCCCCCGCCCGGCGGCGAGCACCGCCGCCGCCAGATCCAGGGGAATCGCCCGCGGGTCCAGCGGCGCCACGCCCCGCCAGCCCAGCGCCAGATCGGCCTGAGAGACGTCGCCCCGCAGCGTACGCGCCCGCAGCTCGCGGCGGGGATCCTCGACAGGCGAGGGATCTTCGGCCCCCGGCGCCGGTGCCCAGCGGCCATAGAGCTCCCGCGCCAGGGCAAGCGCGTCGTCCTCCGCCACGTCCCCCACGATCGCCACGATGACCCGCGACGGGACGTAGCGCGAGCCGTAGTACCCCGCCACATCCTCCCGGGTGAAACCGGCCAGCGAGGCCTCGTGGCCGATGCGCCAGCGCCGGATCCGGTGCCGATCGTACATCACTTCGTGGAGCGTCTCATGCACCACGGCGCTGGGCGTGTCCAGCTTCCGCCTGGCTTCCTGGATGATGACCCGCAGCTCCCGGGCGAGCTCGTCCGCGTCGAGCGCCGCATGCATGAGGGCGTCGGCCTGAATGGTCACTGCCTCACGCAGGCGGGCCGCGGGCAGCACCGCGTAGTAGCTGGTGTGATCGTACGTCGTGCTGGCGTTGAGATAACCCCCGGCGAGCTTCGTCTCCCGGGCGATCTGCCCCGGCCCGCGGGTGGGCGTGCCCTTGAAGAACATGTGCTCCAGCACATGCGAGATGCCGGTCCAGCGATCGGGCTCATCGAAGAAGCCGGCCTTCACGTAGGTGACCACGGCGGCGACCGGGGCGGAGCGGTCCCGCTGGACCAGGACGGTGAGCCCGTTGGGAAGGATTTCCTTCCGGACGCCTTCGGTCCACGAGGTGAGGGAGGTCGGGGGCATGGGGGAAAGATAGCTATCGGCCATCGGCTATCGGCTATCCGCTCGTTGGCCGGGACGACGAAGGGGGCCCACCCGGCAAGGATGGCACCCCCCAATGCACACTGATAGCGGATGGCTGTCAGTTACTGAATGATCCGCACCACCCCCGCCATGGCACTGCCGAGGATGAACGCCTCGGCATCGGTGGTGGGAATGATCACGCCGGTCTCGGCGGCGCCGCGCCGGGCGTGGTCGACCATGAACTCCCGGAGCGAGGCGCCAGCCCATTCCCGGTCGGCGCTCTTCATCTGGTCCAGGATCTCATCCCAGCTGCCCTTGAAGGTGCGGCCGGTCAGGGTGGCGATGTGGTGCACCCCGGCCGGCAACCCGCGCTTCTGCATGGCGTGCAGCTCGGTGAGCAGGGTGCCGAACAGTTCCAGCTGGTTGGGATCCCGGGTGGAGCCGTCCGGCTGGGTGGACTCGACCTCGGCGAGGATGGTCTCGACCGGGTCGGGGTCGCCGGCCACCTCTCCCAGCCGGGCGAACCAGGGCCGGAGTTCGGGGTCGTCATCCGGCAGCCGGTAGATGGCCTTCTTGAGCTCCACGTACCGCCAGATGCCGAGTTCGTCGTAGTGATCTTCAGGGACGGTCTGGTGCAGGTGATGCATCGCTGCGTCGGTCTCGCCCCGGTCATAGAGCATGTTGGCCAGGTAGATCCGGGCTTCGCTGTAGTGGGGATCCAGCTGGAGCGCCCGCCGCAGCCAGTACAGGGCGCCGCTGTCATCGTTGCGCCGGTGGCAGGCGTAGCCCACACAGGCGGCGGCCTCGGGACAGTCCGACTGGGCGGTGACGGCGTACTCGAAAAAGGTCTGGGCCGCGGCGAGCAGGTGTTCGCGGAAGAGGGCCCGCCCGACCTGCAGCATCAGCTCATGATCCTCCCGAAACCCGAGGGCCAGGATCCGGTCGAACGACGCCAGCGCCCCCTGCCGTTCCCCCAGCTTGAGCAGTACCTCGCCATGGCCCGCCAGGGTGTCCTCGTGATCCGGGTCCAGGGCCAGCGCGCGGTCGAAGCTGCGCCGGGCCCAGGCGTAGTCCTCCCGCGCGAGGTAGGCGTACGCCGTCCCCACGTGGAGTTCCACGGAGCTGGGGTAGATCTGGAGGCCGTCCTGGAGAAGTTCGAGGGCCTCATCAAAACGGCCTTCGTTGTACAGCTGGTGGGCTTGTTCGTCGTAGTCGTCGGAGCTGAGAAACCGATCCGGCATCAATGCGTTCCTCCGGCGGCGATTGTCTCAAAGGTAGGAAGACGAGGAGATTGCCACAAGAGGCGCAGACAGCAAGAATGCGGGTAACATCGCCGGCCTGAACACCGATCAGCCACGGTCGCCGCCGGGAGACTCCCACCCGCCGCCCGTTCCCCCGTAACTTTCATGAATGTCAGCCCCCGACCCGCTCCTTGAGCCGCTCGACGACGATGCATCGGCCGAGACCGGCCGCCGCTTCGCCGACCTGATCGCCGCCTACCTTGCGGAAACCCACGCTGGAACCGGCCCGGTCACCACCCGGCGGGGGCCAGCGGAACTGGCCGAGCGGTTCGACGAGCCGCTGCCACAGACCGGCGCGCCACTCGAGGCGGTCCTCGCCCGGCTGGAGCGGGAAGTCCTGCCGGACGCCACCCGGCTCACGCACCCTATGTATCTCGGACATCAGGTCTCGGCTCCCCTGCCGGTGGCCATCTGGACCGAAGCCCTGATCAGCGCCCTGAACAACTCCACCGCGGTGCAGGAGATGGCCCCGCCGGTGACGATGATCGAGCACCAGCTCATAAGCTGGTTCGCACGACTGGTGGGCTGGGGAGCCGAGGCGGGCGGGACCCTGACCTCCGGCGGCACCGAGGCCACCTTCACCGCCCTCCTCGCGGCCCGGGCCCGCGCCCTTCCGGACGCCTGGGAGGCGGGAGTCGGCGCCAACCCGCCGGTGGTGATCTACGGGGAACAGGCGCATTACGCCGTGACCCGAGCAGTGGCCCAGTTGGGACTGGGCCTGCGAAACGCCATCCAGGTTCCACTGCGCGAGCATCGGATGGACGTCGGTGCCCTCCGGGCGATCCTCGATCGCCTCGCCGCCGAGGCACGGCCGGTGATGGCGGTGGTGGCCACGGCGGGCTCGACGCCCACCGGGAGCTTCGACGACCTCGAGGCGGTGGGTCGGCTCTGCACCGAGCGGGGCCTCTGGCTCCACGTGGACGGGGCTCACGGGGCCACCGCGCTGCTCTCCCGGACCCATGCCCACCGGGTCGCGGGGATCCACTACGCCCGCTCGCTGGCATGGGACCCCCACAAGACCATGCTGCTCCCGCTCTCGGCAGGCATGGTGCTGCTCCGGGACCAGCGCGAGCTTGACCAGGCGTTCGCCCAGCGGGCGCCGTATATCTTCCATGCGCGCGAGGGAGAACGGGTCTGGGACCAGGGCGTCCGGAGCTTCCAGTGCTCCCGTCGGGCCGACGCACTCAAGCTGTGGGTGGCATTGCAGCGCTACGGCGCCGAGCACATCGGTCGGCTGTACGACCGGCTGTGCGACACCGCCGGAGAGCTGCACGCCGCCGTGGAGGCGCACCCTTCGTTTGAGGCGATGCATCGCCCCGAAAGCAATATCGTCTGCTTCCGCTACGTCGGTCCGGGCGGCGGCCTCGCCGGCGACGGCGCCACCGAGGCCCGGCTCGATGGGCTCAATTTCGACCTGCGGCAGGCCTACAACCGCTCCGCGGAGGGCTGGATCACCACTACGATCCTCGACGGACGTCGGGTACTCCGTTCGACCGTGATGAATCCCCGCACCACCCGGGACCACCTCCAGCGCCTGCTCGAGGGTCTGGCCCGGACCGCCGTTTCGCTCTAGGCCGGCGCAGGCTTCCCGTCGGCCTTGCAGCGGCGCCGGTCAGGCCGCTAATTCTCCAGCGTGACTTTCCAGCGGAAGCTCCTCTCCGGCGTCCTGCTGCTCCTGCTGCCCACAGTGGTCATCGGCCTGGGGGCGCTTCAGAGCAACGTCCAGGAGCGGAGCGCCCTTGCCGAACTCGAGACCCGGCTCGGACGCAGCCGCACCTATGCCGAGTTGGAGACGGCGATGTTCGACCAGGTCGAAGTGATCTGGCGATTCCTGAGCGGTATGGATCCGCAGGCGCGGCGCGAGTTCGAGCTGACGGGGCAGGTGATCCAGTACCGGCTCAACACCTGGCGGGCGGAGCTGGCCCCCGAGGAATCCACCCTGGTCCAGCCGGTGGCCGAGCTGCAGCAGCGCTTCGTCGCCGTCGGAGACAGCATCTTTCGCCTGTACGACAGGGGCCAGCGTGCCCAGGCCTACCGGCTCGCCCAGGTCGAGCTCCGTACCACGCTGCAGCCGGCACTCACCACGCTCAACCGGGAGATTTATCGCCGCACCCGGGAGTCCAGCGTACAAGGCGCCTTCCAGCGGGTGCAGCAGATCGTCCTGAGCGAGCAGCGCACCCTGATGCTGGTCTTCCTCGGCACCGTGATCGCCGGCGTGGTCGTGGCCTGGGCCCTGTCCAAGAGCCTGGCCCGGCCGATCAACGAACTCCGAGCCGCCATGGACATTGTCGGAGCCGGCCAGCTGGACCACCCGATCGCCTCCACGTCCCGGGACGAGATCGGGGACCTGGCACGGGCGTTCGCCGCCATGACGGCCAGCCTGCGCGACTCACGAGGTGAACTGGTGCGGCTCAACGACGAGCTGGGGGCCAAGATCGGCCAGTTGCAGCAGACCCAGACCCGGTTGATCCAGTCGGAGAAGCTCGCCTCGATCGGGGAGATGGCCGCGGCGGTGGCTCACGGTCTCCGTAACCCGCTTGCCAGCCTGCGTGCGTCGGCGCAATTCGTCCTCCGGCACCCCGGTGCCGCCGCGGCCGGCGAGCAGCTGCAGGCCATCGTGGCCGAGGTGGACCGGCTGGACCGGCGCATCTCCCACCTGCTCACCTTCTCTCGCCCGGAGCCGTTTCACCCCAGCCCGGAGCGGGCCGGAGAGTTGGTGCAGGCGGTCCTGCCCGCCTTTGCCGACCGGGTGCGGAGCCAGGGCGTCGCACTCACCGTGGCGGTGCCCGTGACGCTCCCGCCGCTCACCGCCGACGCCATGCGAATGGAACAGACGCTGACCGAACTGATCGCCAACGCGCTGGACGCGATGCCGGGCGGCGGCCGGCTGACGGTCAGCGCCGCTGATTCGGCCGCCCCCGACGGGCGGCCAGGCATCGTGCTCACCGTGACCGATACCGGAAAGGGAATTCCGCCGGGAGTGCTCAAGGAAGTCGGGCAGCTCTTCTTCACCACCCGGCCCGAGGGGACCGGACTCGGCCTCGCCACGGCGCGCCGGTTTGTGGAGCAGCATGACGGCCAGCTCGACCTGACCAGCCGTGAGGGCGTGGGCACCACCGTCAGCGTGTGGCTCCCCCTCGCCGGGCCGGGGTCGGCGGCCCTGACGGGAGCGGCCGGATGACCGACACCCGCGCCGGCGGCCCGTCGGTGCTCATCGTGGATGATGAGCGCACCCTCGCGCGGGCCATCAAGGCGTATCTCGAGGAAGCCGGCTACCAGGCCGAGGTGGCGGACGATGCGGCCGCCGCGCTGCCACTGCTCGCCTCCCTCAGGCCCGACGTGGTCTTCACCGACGTGCGGCTGCCCGGCATGAGCGGGATCGAACTGCTCAAGAAGATCCGCGAGTTCGACCCCAACATCGCGGTGGTCGTCATGACCGCACACGGCACTATCGAGGGCGCGGTGGAGGCGGTGAAGCTGGGGGCCTTCGACTACCTGAAGAAGCCGCTCGACCTCGAAGAGCTGAAGCTGCTGGCCGGCCGCGCGCGCGAGACCAGCGCCCTCAAGCATGAGCTCTCCTACTACCGCAACCGGGAGGTTCGCGACCTGCCGTTTGCCGACGTCGTCGGCCGCTCGCCGGCGATGCACGCCGTGCTGGAACAGGCCCGGCATATCGCGGAGCTGGACGAGACCCCGCCCGTGCTCATTACCGGCGAGACCGGCACCGGCAAGGGTCTCGTCGCCCGGACCATCCACACCTCCGGGCCCCGGAGTGCCAAGCCGTTCATTGACGTCAACTGCACCGCTCTTCCTGCCAGCCTCATGGAATCCGAGCTCTTCGGCCACGAGCGTGGCGCCTTCACCGACGCCAAGGAATCGCGGCTGGGCCTGTTCGAGGCGGCCGAGGGCGGGTTCATCTTCCTGGACGAGATCGGTGACGTGGAGCTGGCCCTGCAGGGCAAGCTGCTGAAGGCCATCGAGCAGCGGGTGGTGCGCCGGGTAGGCGGGACCCGCGACCGGAAGATCGATGTCCGCATCCTCGCCGCCACCAACCGCGACCTGGAACGGGAGGCCGAGCGGGATCGCTTCCGCAAGGACCTGTACTTCCGCCTGGCGGTGATCCTGCTCCACCTTCCCCCGCTGCGCGAGCGCGGCGACGACGTGCTGCTTCTGGCCGATCACTATCTCGGCCGCTTCAGCGCCAAGTACGGGCGATCGGTACGGCGGCTCACCGCCGAGGCGCAGGGAGAGCTGCTGCGCTACCCCTGGCCCGGCAACGTGCGGGAACTGTCGCATGTCATCGAGCGGGCGGTGCTCTGGAGCCGCGGCGAGGAGCTGGCCCCCGAGCACCTCGGCCTGTCGCAGCCCCACGCCCTGACGGAAGCTCCCGGCCCCGACCCGTCACCTGCGTCCGGCGGGACCGAGGCCACCCGGCCAGGGACTCCCGGGGCTCCGCCTTCGCTCACGCTGGAGCAATGGGAGCGGCAACTGCTGGAGCAGGCCCTGCGGGACACCGGGGGCAACCAGACCCGAGCCGCCCAGAAGCTCGGAATCTCGCGCGACACCCTCCGCTACCGGCTGAAGAAGCACGGGCTCAGTGGGTGATCTCACCCACTTCTGGGGGATATGACCGGAGGCGGTCGTCACCTTCCCGGCTCGCAGGCGATTCTGTAAGTTGTTATTGCACAATAATATAGAAGGCTCTGCTTGACCGGGCGCCGATACGGCACATCGTATGCACGTTGATGGGTGACGTCGGGGATTCCTCTCCCTGGTTGGGTGCTCTCACCCATTGGCTGTTTCTCACTCTCAGGAGCCTGCAATGACCTGGACCAAGCCCGAAGCCGAAGTCGTCGCCGTGACGATGGAAGTCACCGCGTACGTCGCGACCCTCTAAGGCCGCGACGCACCGGACGGGGCTCGCGTCAGCGGGCCCCGTTTCCTTTTGTATGCACCTCGTCCTGCTGGGAACGGCCGCGGGGGGAGGATTCCCCCAGTGGAACTGCTGGTGTCCCTCCTGCCGCATCGCCCGCAGCGAGCCTGCGCGGGCGCACCCGCGGACCCAGTCCTCGGCGGCCGTCTCGGCGGACGGGGTGCGCTGGTTCCTGCTGAACGCCTCGCCCGATGTCCGGGAGCAGCTGTCACAGCTGGAGATCCCCGCCCCGAGCGGGCTCAGGCACGTGCCGGTGGAGGGAATCGTGGTGACCGACGCCGAGCTGGACCATACGCTCGGCATCGCGCTGCTCCGGGAGGCGCGCCGGCTGCAGCTGTACGGCACCGCGGCGGTGCTCAAGGTCCTGGCCGAGGACAGCCGGATCCTGCCGGTCACACAGGCCTTTGCGGAGGTGGCGGTAACCACCCTGCCCCTCGCAGTGGCTACGCCGCTCTGTTACTCGAGCGGTGGGGAGTCCGGACTCACCCTGACGCCGGTGGTGGTAGCCGGCGACCCACCGCGATTCGCCCGGCAGGCCGGTGAGGGCCATACCGTGGGGTTGTGGGTCGCCGACCGCGCCACCGGCGGTACAGCAGCGTTTGTTCCGGGCTGCGGCGCGCTGGACCCGCCGCTCCGTGAGCGCCTGGGCGGCGCCGACCTGGTGCTCTTCGACGGCACCTTCTGGACCGACGATGAGATGGTCCGGCTCGGCCTGAGCGAACGCACCGCCAGGCAGATGGACCATCTGCCCGTTTCCGGCCCCGGCGGAAGTCTGGAAGTCCTGGCGGACCTGCCCAGCCGGCACCGGGTATACACTCACATCAATAACTCCAACCCGATGCTCATCGAGGATTCCCCAGCGCGCCAGGAAGTCGAACGCGCCGGCCTGGTGGTCGGGATGGATGGAATGCGATTCACCATTTAAGCGGAGTGTCTGGATCGATGCACGCCTTGCCTTCACCCTGGCGCCAGTTCGTACGGACGTTCCGCTGGCTCCTGTCGCTCCTGCTGGCCGCTCCGGCGGCGTGGGCCCAGTCCGCCGCCGGATTCGAGGCGCCGTCGGCGAAGCTGGCAGCCCTCAGCGCCGCGCTTTATAACGAGCAGGCCAACGTCATTGAGGAGGCCGACTCCGCCAAGGCGGCCGTCGCCACGGAGGTCCTGCGGACCCACCTGGCCCGGCAACTGGGAGAGCAAGTCGTCTCGTCGGCCGTGGTAGACTCGCTCGCCACCGCCCCGGCGGCGCTGCAGGCGACGGGTGGCATTCCCTGCAACGTCAAGGTGAGCTGCGCCCGCTCGGTGGCGCGGAAGCTCGGCGCCCAGTGGGTCGTGATGACCAAGGTAAGCAAGACCAGCAACCTGATCTGGGTGCTTTCGGCGCAGCTCATCCGGGTCGCAACCGGGGAGATCATCCTGGACGACTCCACCGAGCTCAAGGGCGAGCCTGAAGGAATGGTGCGCATAGGGGTGCGCCAGTTCGCCGACCGGGTTGCCCGCACGGTAGCCGATGGCGGCCGGGCTACCAACTTCCCGGACCCGGAATTCGAGGCGCAGGCCATCTCCAACTGGCCGGCCCAGTGAGCGCCGTGGCACCGGCTGGTTCGCGCCTCGCCGCTCCGCCGCGGCCGGAGATTCCCGACCTGACCCGGCCGCTGAGCCCCGACGCGCTCGAGGCCGGTCTGCGCGGATTCCACGGTTCCTACTACGTGCAGCATCCGTTTCATCGGCTGATGTACGAGGGCAAGCTCTCCCGCCGGCAGTTCCATGGCTGGGCCGCCAACCGCCTGGCCTACCAGCGGGTGGTGCCCCGGAAGGACGCGGCGATCCTGTCCAACTGCCCCGACCCCGACGTGCGGCGGGAGTGGATCCAGCGCATCGTGGACCACGATGGTACCCGGCCCGGTGAGGGCGGCATCGAACTGTGGATCCGCCTGGGCATGGCGCTGGGCGTGCCGCGGGAAGAGATGGAAGACGAGCGCCACGTGCTGCCCGCCGTCCGGCTGATCTGCGAGAGCTACGTCTGGTTCTGCAAGTCGAAGCCCTGGGTCCAGGCCTGCGCCTCGTCACTCACCGAGCTGTTCGCGCCCCGGATTCACCAGGAACGCATCGAGGCGTTTCCGGTCCACTATCCCTGGATCCCGCCTGAGGGGCTGGACTACTTCAAGAGCCGGCTGGTGCAGGCCCCGCGGGACGTCCGCCACGGCCTGTCGATCGTCCAGCGGCACTGCACCACCGTCGAGACCCAGCGCCAGGCCTTCGAGGCCCTCGCCTTCAAGCTGGAGATGCTCTGGGCCATGATCGATGCGATTCACCACGCGTATGCGGAGTAGAGACCAATCGGCAACCCGCCCTCCGCTGGCGGATGCCTGAGGTGAGAGAGGTACCATGACCACAGAGATCAACCGGTTCCCGGAGCTGTGGCGGCTGGCGCGCATCGGCTTCGACCGGGTGCGGCAGCGTCCGGTGCTGCTGTACCCCGAAGGGGCGATGTTCCTGAACCAGACGGGCCGGGAGATCCTCGAGCTCTGTGACGGCTCGCGGACGGTAGCGGACATCGCAGCAGATCTCTCCCGGCGCTACCACTCCGACGTCACGGCGGACGTGGTCGAGTACGTGTCCCTGATGCTCCGGCGCGAGCTGCTGGCCCTCCGCGATCACCGCCGGACTCCGTCGCAGCGGATCGAGGCCCCGCAGGCCGGACCGGCGACCGGCACCCCCGCCCCGGTGCCGGCCGGCCGGACGCCCACGACGCTCCTCGCCGAACTCACCTACCGCTGCCCCCTGCACTGTCCCTACTGCTCCAATCCGCTGCAGATGTCCCGGGCGGAGGCCGAGCTCTCCACCGACGACTGGAAGCGGGTCTTCACCCAGGCACGCGACCTCGGTGTCATGCAGCTCGGCCTGTCAGGCGGCGAGCCACTGGTGCGCAAGGACCTCGAGGAGCTGGTGGCCCACGCCCGGGCCGAAGGGCTGTACACCACCCTGGTGACCTCGGCGCTCGGCCTCACTCGCCAGCGGGCTCAGCGGCTCAAGGATGCAGGCATCGACCACGTCCAGATCTCGTTCCAGGACACCGATGCCGCCAACGCGGACCGCATCGCCGGCATCCGCCTGGGACGCCAGAAACTCGACGCCGCGGCCCTGGTGAAAGAACTCGATCTCGCCTTCTCGGTGAACGTCGTCCTCCATCGCGGCAACCTGGACCGGCTCGGGGAGATCATCGACTTTGCCGCGGAACACGGAGCGGACCGCGTGGAGCTGGCGAATACCCAGTACTACGGCTGGGCGCTCAAGAACCGGCACATGCTGATGCCGACCCGGGAGCAGGTGGAGCGGTCCCGCGGCATCGCCGAGGCCGCGCTGGCGAAGTACCGGGGGAAGATGCAGATCATCTACGTGCTGCCCGACTACTACGAGCAGTATCCCAAGCCCTGCTACGGCGGATGGGGCAACGTTTATATCCTCGTCACCCCCGACGGCAAGGCCCTGCCCTGCCACGGCGCGACTCAGATCACCCACCTGGAACTGGTCAACGTGCGTGAGCACGCCCTCGGCTGGATCTGGGAGCAGTCGCCCATCTTCAACGCCTTCCGGGGCGATGCCTGGATGCAGGAGCCCTGCCGGAGCTGCCACAGGAAGGCCCAGGACTTTGGCGGGTGTCGCTGCCAGGCCTTTGCCCTGACCGGCGACGCCACCAGCACCGACCCTGTCTGTTCCTTGTCCCCCCGGCACGACATCATCGCCGCGGCGCTCGAGGAGACGGTAGCCCCTCTCGAGTACGTGTATCGTGAGGTCGGCGTCTAGGCTATGCGCCGGTCCGTTCGACCACGATCGTCTGCTCGATAACCGTCCGGAACGGCTGCTTCACCACCCCGCCCACCGGGACCAGCACCTCCACGGTCACCTCCCGTTCCCAGCGCACCAGCCCCACGTCCCGGGACCAGCTGAATACGCCGGTCTCGCGCTCCTGGCGGTGGGCCCGCACCTCGGTGGAGTCGGGAAGCAGCTTGAGCTCCTCGCCTTCGCTCTGACGCAGGAGCCGGTAGCGCTCCACCCGCCTGCCGTCCACGATCCCATCCGGCACCCGGAGGAACCCGGTACCGAAGTCATCGCGGATGGAGTTTCCGGGGAGCAGTACCGCCGACGGCAGCGGCGGCAGGAGGTCGGCCAGGGCGCCGGACAGCTCCGCCACCTGGGCCAGGTCATCGGGCACAAACGGAACGTCGGTACTCTGAAACCCGCCCTGTCGAGTGAGCAGTCCGCGGAACCGCCCACCGATGATGCCGTCGGTGTCGGGGGTGAACCGCCCGCCTGCGCCTTCCCGCCACACGATCAGGGTGTCAAACCAGGCTTCCAGCAGCACCAGCGAATCCTGCCCTGTGGCACGCAGCCGAAGCCGGCCGTCGCGAAGGCTGCTCTCACGGGTGCGTTCCCGACCGCTCGTGATCGTGATGACCGAGCGGATCTCCTGGCGGTAAGCCGCCCCGTCGAGATGGAACGACGAATAGGTGGGAGCGGGGGAACTCTGGGCCAGGAGCGGCAGGGCCACCACCAACGCCCCCAGGGGCAGCAGCGGCAATCGGATCACGCGCGTTTCATGAACAGCTTCCACGGCAGGGCCAGGACCAGGATGAACACGATGGCGGCGCCTATGGCCCACCGGCGCCGGCCGGTCGTCCAGCGCGCCGGCTTGCCTTCCGGCAGCAGGGTGCGAATATCCCCGGTGGAGCTCCTGCGCTGCCTCGTCATTTCGCCACTTGGGCACCCTACAGACTCGAGACTCTGCCATTATGCCGCTGAATCGGATCCTTCGCCACATCATTGGCCTGTCGTTCCTTGGTCTCGCGCTGACCGGCCTGCTGCCGACGAGCGCCGCCACCCAGACTCCGCGCACCCTGATTCGGGCCGGCCGGCTCATTGACGGGGAATCCGACCGGGTGCGGACTGATCAGGGCATCCTGATCGAAGGGCAGCGCATCGTGCGGGTCGGCCCCTATGCGGAGGTGCTGGCCAGCGCGCCGGACGCCACGGCTCTCGATCTCTCCACCCGTACGGTGCTCCCCGGGCTGATTGACAATCATACCCACATCCTGCTCCAGGGAGACATCACCGCCGCCGAGTATGACCAGCAGCTGCTCAAGGAGTCCGTCCCGTACCGGACCATCCGGGCCACGGTCGCCGCCCGGGTCGCCCTGATGAACGGCTTCACGACGCTGCGTGACCTGGAGACCGAGGGGGCGATGTACGCCGATGTGGACGTGAAGACCGCCATCAATCGCGGCATCATCCCCGGCCCCCGGATGTACGTCGCCACCCGCGCCTTCAGTGCCACTGGCATGTACCCCCTGTCCGGGTACTCCTGGGAGCTGCGGGTGCCGGAGGGTGTGCAGATCGTTGACGGGGTGGACGACATCCGCCGAGCGGTGCGAGAGCAGGTCAAGTATGGCGCCGACTGGATCAAGGTGTACGTGGACCGCCGGTACTACATCGGGCCGGACGATCGCCTCCACAGCTGGGTCAACTACACCGACGAGGAACTCAAGGCGTTTGTGGACGAGACCCACCGCCTGGGCCGCAAGGCGGCGGCCCACGCGATCGGATGGGACGGGATCGACGCGGCCCTCAGGGCCGGGTTCAACAGCATCGAACACGGGGATGGCCTGACACCCGACCTGATCGACCGCATGATCCGCCAGAAGGTGTTCTGGTGTCCCACCATCTTTGTGGGCGCCTACGTGGCCGAGGGGCGCGGCGGAATCTGGCCGAGGCTGGTGGAGATCGAGCGGCAGGCGTTCGGGGAGGCAATCCGGCGGGGGTTGCTCCCGTGGATCTCCTATGGCACCGACGCGGGCGGTTACGCCTGGACGGAGCACCAGGCCCAGGAGCTGGACTACATGGTGCGCTACGGCATGACGCCCATGCAGGCCATCCGCTCGGCCACCAGCGTCGCCGCCCGGTTGCTGGACCAGTCGGCCAGCCTGGGCGGGATCGAGGCGGGAAAGTTCGCCGACGTGATCGCCGTTGCGGGAGACCCGCTGGCGGACATCACCGAGCTGCAGCGGGTGGTCTTCGTGATGAAGAACGGCGTAGTGTACAAGGAGCCGGGGCGGTAGCAACCTCCCGCCCCGTCTTCGTCCCCATCAGAGATAAGACCGAACCTGGATCATGGGACCTCGGCCGGCGGTCCCGCTACCCCGCCCGGGCCCGCGCCTCCCGAAAGGAATACCAGGTCTGGCTCTCGTAGTCATACAGTTTGCAGCGGTGGAAGACCATCCACACCGTGGACCAGCGGAACCGGTACTCGTGAATGTAGGCGCCATACTGGCGCTGCAGGTCGCCGTACGCCCGTTTAAGCCGGTAGAACGGGATCCTCGGCTCCACATGGTGCGGCGTATGAATCATGATGTTGTGGATCAGCAGCTCGCTGATCCGGGAGCAGCGCCACACGATCGCGCAGTAGACCTGGCCGATGGTATTGCTCCACTCGGGCCGATGGTCGAAGTAGGGAACCTCGGGATGGGTGTGGTGCAGGTAGACGAAGAGGGCGATGAAATAGTTGAACACCACGAACGGTACGACCACCCCCGCCATCACCGCCCACAGTCCCCCGCCAAACCGCCACAGGAGCGCCGAGAGCACCAGGGCGAAGGCCACGGTGATCCCCCTATGGACCGCAAAGCCCAGCCGCTCGCGCGAGCTCTCATCCGGCCGGTACACCACCATGCCCGGCCACCAGACGCGGAGGAGGTAGTGGAGCGCGCAGGCGTAGGGGCTCCGCTCCAGCCGGTAGACCATGCGCCCCCACCACGGCCTGGCGGCATACTCCGCCGGTGTGAGCGGGCGCCAGATCCAGTCCACCGGCGTATAGGAAGTGAAGCCATGGTGCACCCGATTGTGCCCGTGGCACCAGAGCCGGTACATGTTAAGCGACGGGAGCATGAACAGCGTCCCGAGGATCTCGGCCGTCCAATCGCTCTGGAACAGCGCGCCGTGCGCGGCGTCGTGGGCCCACACGAACATGAACGCCACCGCGCACCCGACCGCCAGCCCCAACACGAGCTTGGCCCACCACGCCTCGGCCGCGAACACGCCCCACATGCACGTGGCGTACAGCGCCAGGTCGAAGGCAAACCACCCGAAGGTCTGCAGCGACGAGCGCTCGAAGCACGCGTCGCTGATCGCCTTGCGGACGGTGGTCAGCTTGATGTCCTTGAGCGCCTGATAGAGCCTGGGCGCGCGGGTGTGGTTGTCAGCGGCGTGGGGCAGCGGCGGTGCGCTCATGCTGGATCCAGTCGAGTGTACCAGCGCGCAGGGGTGGAAAATGCGCCTGCCAATATAGCCCGCGGGCCGGGCCCCGTGCAGGGGACCGGCCCGCGGGGAGCTGCCGGGGAGCCTGGCGGACCTACTCGGCCTGCATGAACGGGTAGCGGTAGTCCTTGGGCGGGACCAGCGTCTCCTTGATGCTGCGGGCCGAGACCCAGCGCATGAGGTTGAGGACCGACCCCGCCTTGTCGTTGGTGCCGCTGGCCCGGGCACCCCCGAACGGCTGCTGCCCTACCACCGCGCCGGTAGGCTTGTCGTTGAGGTAGAAGTTCCCCGCGGCGTGCCGGAGCGCCTGCTCCGCCTCCGCCAGCACTCGGCGGTCCTGCGCGAAGACGGCGCCCGTAAGTGCGTAGGGACTGGTCTGGTCCACCAGCGCCAGGGTTTCCGTCCAGCGGGCATCGGGATAGACGTGCAGCGTCAGCACCGGCCCGAACAACTCCTCACACATCGTCCGGTACTTCGGGTCCTCAACCTGCAGCAGTGTCGGCTCGATGAAGAACCCGACGTCATCCTTGGCGCCGCCGCCATGCAGCACCGACACACCCGGATCCTTCCGCGCCTGGGCCAGGTAGCCGGAAATCCGTTCGTACGCCTTCCGGTCGATCACCGCCCCAAGGAAGTTCCGGAAGTCACGCACGTCTCCCATGCGGATGTCCGCAAGCATGCCCAGCACTCGCTGTTGCACCGCCGGCCAGAGGCTCTGCGGCACGTAGGCCCGGGACGCGGCGCTGCATTTCTGGCCCTGGTATTCATACGCCCCGCGCACCAGCGCCACCGCGAGCGCATCCACATCCGCGCTTGGATGCGCCAGCACGAAATCCTTGCCACCGGTCTCCCCGACGATTCGAGGGTAGCTCCGGTAGTCGCCCAGTGTCTCACCCACGGTGCGCCACAGGCTGTTGAAGACCGCGGTACTGCCCGTGAAATGGATCCCGGCCAGGTCCCGGTCGGCGAGCAGCAGGTTGCTCACCTGCACCGCCTCTCCGGGAAGAAAGTTGATCACACCCGGCGGGAGGCCGGCCTCCATGAGCAGCCGCATGACGTAGTAGTTGCTCAGGAGCGCCGAGTGGGCCGGCTTCCACATGACCACGTTTCCCATCAGCGCCGGGGCCGTGGGAAGGTTGCCACCGATGGCCGTGAAGTTGAACGGCGTGATGGCGTACACGAACCCCTCGAGCGGCCGGTGATCCATCCGGTTCCACATCTGCGGCGCCGACTGCGGCTGTTCCTGGTACAGCCGCTCGGCGAAGTGGACGTTCCAGCGCCAGAAGTCGATCAGCTCGCAGGCGCTATCGATCTCCGCCTGGAATACCGTCTTGCTCTGCCCCAGCATGGTCGCGGCGTTGATCGTCGCCCGCCAGGGGCCCGCCAGCAGGTCCGCCGCCTTGAGCAGGATCGCCGCCCGGTCCTCGAAGCGCATCGCCGACCAGCCCCGCCATGCCTCACGGCCCGATGCGATGGCCTGCGCAATGATGGCGGGGTCCGCCATGTGCGCCCGCCCCAGCACCCGCCGGTGATCGTGAGGACAGATGACATCCTGCAGCTTACCGGTACGAATCTCCTTGCCGCCGACGATGATCGGAATGTCCGCCGTCTCCGATGCCATGCGCGCCAGCGTGGCCTTCAGCTCGGTGCGCTCCGCGCTCCCGGGCGCGTAGGAAAGAATGGGCTCGTTGCGGGGCGTGGGGATGTTCGGAATGCCGCTCATCAGACTGGCCTGGAGAGAGAGGCGGGGACGTTAGCCACGGAACGAGGAGTCAGCAAGTTCCGCCGGCCCCGCCCCCGCTGGATGGAGCAGGACTGGCTACGGCGCCTTGCCCTCCTTGCCAACCAGGTCGGGCCAGTTCCCGTCCGCCCGCTGGAGGTTGCCCGCCTTGTCCTCATTGAATTTCTGCTTCACCCCGATGTTGTAGTTGAGGATCAGTCGGCCGTCCACGACCTGCCAGGTGTCAATGTCGACCTTGGCGGTGTAGCCGCGGGACACCGCCCAGGCGCAGAAGCCGCCGAACTGCGGAGTGTAGCGCGACGGTTCCGCCTCAAAGGCCGCGCGGCTCTCCTCGGTGGAGAAGTGGTACGTGGCCAGGCCATGCCGGACACTCAACTCCGGGCGGCCCTTCACCGGCGCACCCTCCGCAAAGAACGAAACCGGATCGTAGCCCTGCAGAGCCACTCCCCGGGAATCCACGTTGACCAGCTCACGCTCCATGACCGGGGCCTGCGCGGCCAGGTCAGGCACGGAGCCGGTACCGGCGAGGAGGGCAACTGCCAACAGCATTGTTAGTCGAGACACGGGAGTTCTCCGTAAGGGACCGAGCACTAACGCTCCAGCCCGCCGCTTGGTTCCCCACCCTTCCAGTGAGCCAGTCCGGACGGTAAGCTCTCCCCACGCCTGACCGGTTTCCGCCATGATCATCCGTGTCCCTTTCCATATAGTTGCCCTTCTGTGCGCCGGACGCGCGACAGCACCGAGCCCGGCGGCGCAGTGGATCTGAATGTGTCACACTACGCCGCGACGGTCAGTGACCTGCGGGCAGCGCTCGAGGCGCTGAACGGTGCACTGGCCAACGGTACGGTCGCGGCCGGCGGTCGCGGGCTGGTGGAGCATATGGCATGGCGGGCGGCCCAACTGGTCCTGCTCCTTTTCCTCTTGCTGCTGGGGTATCGCTGGGCCGGCAGCCGCATGCCACGGCGAGATGAGTAGCGCCGCTGGCGGCGGGATCGGTGATCGGGCTCAGGGCCGCACCAGGTGCACGGCCGCCGCATCAAAGGAGACGATGACCGCCCGCCCTTCCGCCAACTGGTGCCGGTCCACGGTGTGGCGGGCCGCCAGCCCGACGACCGGCATGCCGGCGTCCAGCTCCACCCGATAGGGAACCCCGTACGGCACCAGGCGGGTCACCACCGCCGGGAGCCGGATTCGCCCGGGCTCATCCCCGCTCCCCACCGCCACAAAGTGAACGTCCTCCGCGCGGACGGCGATCAGTACCGGCCCGCTCGCCACCGCCGGGGACCGGATCGTGAACGCCCGACCCGCAAGCTCCAGGGAGAGGCTGCCATCGGTGGCCGCGACGGCCATGGCGGGGAGCAGATTTTCGACGCCGAGGAATCGCGCCACCTCGGCATCGGCCGGGGCGGCGAACACCTCCCGGACCGGACCCTCCTGGCGGCAACGTCCTGCGAGCAGCACCAGCGCCCGGTCGGCGAGCAGCAACGACTCGGTGCGGTCGTGGGTGACGAGCACCGTGGTCAGCCGCGATTCGCGCAGGATCAGCTCCAGCTCCAGCGCCAGCGCCTCGCGCCCATGCACGTCGAGCGAGGCGAACGGTTCGTCCAGGAGCAGCAGCTCCGGCTCCAGGACAAAGGCCCGCGCCAGGCTCACCCGGCGCGCTTCACCCCCGGACAGGGTGCGCGGATGCCGCGCTGCCACCGCCCCGATCCCGAATCGCTCCAGCCAGTGCATGACCCGCCGCCGGATCTCCGCGCCCCCGTGCCCCCGCAGCTCAAGGCCGAGCGCCACGTTGTCGAACACGCTGCGATCGGTGAGCAGCGGATCCTGGAAGACCATCGCGAGCCGGCGGCGGAGCGCGAGGCGGCCCCGCTCGCCATCCGGGACTGGCTCACCGAACAGCACCAGCCGGCCGGAATGTGGCCGCTCCAGCAGCGCGAGGGCCTTGAGCAGGGTGGACTTGCCGGCGCCGTTGGGGCCGAGCAGCGCCAGCGTCTGTCCCCTGGAAAGCTCCAGCCGGTCGAGATCGAGCACCCGCCGGCGTCCGTGGGCCACCATCAGGCCTTCGGCCCGTGCGACGTTCAACGATCACCGCCCCGCTGCTGCAGCAGCGTGAGCACCATGGCAATGAGAAAGGTCAGGCCCACCAGCACCACGCTGAGGGCAATCGCGATGTCGAAGTTCCCCTTGCCCGTCTCCAGCACCGTTGCGGTGGTCAGCACCCTGGTGTGATGGAGGATGTTGCCCCCCACCATCATGGAAGCGCCCACCTCGGAAATCACCGCCCCGAAGCCCGCCATCACCGCGGCCAGCACCGACAGGCGCGCCTCCCCCAGCAGCAGCAGAAAGACCTGCCAGCGGGACGCCCCTAGGCCCTTCAGCTGCAGCGGAAGCCTGGGATCGAGCTGCTGGATGCCCGCAGCCGTCAGCCCGGTCACGACCGGGAGCGCGATGACCACCTGCGCGATGATGATCGCTGTCGGGGTATAGATGAGCTCCAGGAAACCGAGCGGCCCGCTGCGCCACAGCAACAGGCTCACGAACAGTCCGACGGCCACTGGCGGGAGTCCCATGCCGGCGTTGATGAGGCCCAGGACCACCCGCCGTCCCCGGAACCGGCGTCCCGCCAGTGCGGCCCCGAGAGGGACGCCGAGCAGCACGCTCAGCAGGGTGGCCACTCCGGAGACCCGGAGGGAGCGCCACATGATCTCCATGACCTGCGGGTCGCCGCTGCAGGATCAGCGCCAGCGCCTGGCGAATGCCGTCGGAGATCAGGTCCACGTACGCGATCTAGGGAGAGGGGACAGTGGCGGGGGTCGGCTCTGCCGCCAGTCGGCCGGCCTGGGGAGCGAAGAGCGGCTGTCCGAAACGCTGGACGCCGAAGCTCCGGATGAGCGCCTGGATCCCCGGGGAGACCATGAAGTCGGCAAAGGCGCGCGCCCCCTGATGGTTCACCTGCGGGAAGATCGCCGGGTTGACCTCCATCACATGATAGATGTTGAGCAGTTCGGAGGAGCCCTGGTACACAACCTGGAGGTCGAGGACGCCGCGGAGCGCGAGGTACGTGCCCCGGTCGGTGAGAGTATACGCCCGCTTCTCGGAGGCGATCCGAAGCGTGGCACCCATCCCCTGGCCAACCTGCACATACCAGGCGCCTGACGGGACCACTCCGGCGGCCTTCCACTGATCCAGTTCCAGGATGTTGGTGCCCGAGCTGTCGGCGCGGGAGGCGAAGGCGGCTCTCCCCTCCCCCAGCCGGTGAAACACCTGGGTCACGCTGGAGAGCCCACGGATGCCGGCGGGATCCTCCCCGGGCCCGGCGATGACGAAATCGTTCGACATCACCAGGCGCCGGTTGACGAAGAGGCCCTCCCGCACGTACCGCTCCTCCAGCGCCGGCGCATGCACCAGGACGACGTCCGCCTCCCCGCGGGCGCCCAGCGCCAGCGATTGGCCGGTGCCGACCGCAATGGTCTTGAGCCGGCAGGAGCACAGCCGCTCGAAGCGCGGGGCCAGGCTGTCCAGCAGGCCGGAGTCCTGCGTGCTGGTGGTGGTGGCGAGGATCACGTCCCGCCGGGCCTGGGCCGGAAGCTCGGCCGAGACGAGGAACAGCAGTGCCCCGAGGAAGACACGGCCCCACCAGGTCGAGTGTGCCGGTTGCATCAGAACCTCACCTGCAGCTGGCTGAGCAGGGCTCCGGTTGTCGTTCCCGGGTCGCCGATGCGGCGGTGGACGTAGGCACAGGTGAGCCGAACCGCCGGGCCGGCCAGGAACAGATTGACCGCCCCGGTCCATGCCCGATTGTCCTGGCCGCCACCCAGTGCCGGCCGGTGGAAGTCCTCGAACTTCCCCACCAGTTGCACCGCCTCGGTCACCTTGTAGGCCGCAAGCAGAAGCCAGCCCCGATCGCGGTCACCCCCGAGGCTGTCCCGCGCCTGGGCCGCCACCTCCGCCCGAATGGTGAGGCGCCGGCCCTCAAAGTTGGCGTCCGCCCCGAATCGGGTGCTGTCCCCGAAGTACCGGGCAACGTTGGCGCCGATGGTCACGTCTCGATGCAGCCGCACGACGGCCCGCGCCACCCCGAGTACAGTGGAGTCCCGGTTGGCGGTGGTGTTGGCCCCTTCCCCGTTGAAGACGCCGGCGAAGACCTGCAGCCGCGGGTGCAGGTCATAGTCCGCCATGACCCCGAGGTCCCGCTTTGGCGCCAGGCTGTCCACCACGGTCGCCCGGTCTGCCGTTTCCAGATCCGGCAGCGAGGTCACGAACTCCCGGGCAAAAGGGGTCTTGAACTGCCCCGCCTGGAGACCCAGGCCCTCGTGTTTCCAGCGGATATAGGCGTCCTGCAGCGACACGCTTGCCTTGCCGTTCCCGACATTCCCCGTGCGGAACTCCCCCTGCAACCGCCAGGTGAAGTTGGTGGCAATCCCCCCGGCGGCGGTGAGCCGCGCCCGGTTGATGCTCCCCGTGAGGCCGACACCCTCCTGCCAGGTCTCCCGGGCCTGCAGGTAGCCGCTCAGCCGGACTCCCGACACCGGCGGCGCCGGTTGCTGCGCGGCCAGCCGCCCGACCAGGAGCAGAAGGACGAGAACACCACGAGGCATCGGCACCTCACAGGGAGAGCGACCAGGCGGGCGAGAGGGACGGGACAGACAACGCCCTCGTGCCGAGGGCGTTGTCGGGGGACGTACACAAGACAAGCTTACCGGCTGCGCGAGCGATAGGCAACGCCGTGCCTATCGCCTCCTTTGGCGCCGCTGCGGGAGGCGGACATCGAGGTCGCCTCACCCTAGCCGCGGACCGTCCCCGGGAGCAGCTGCACCGCGCTGGGCTGCACCGCCACGGTCCAGTCCCGGTCGTAATCCACACACAGCTTCTGGTACACCAGCTTGGAGACCTCGATTTCCAGGTCGTAGCCCCTCGGTGGCGGGCTGCCCTCGCCCCGCGCCACGAAATGCAGCGCCACCACGGCCCCGAGGTCAGTCTCGCCAACGATCGAGCCTGACACCAGGTTGGTGCGCCGTTCTCCCGCCGGCCCCGGACGGTCCTTCCGCATCAACCGCACGTTCTCCGGCCGCACGAAGAACTCCACCCTTGCGCCCGGAACCGGCCGGTCCGGTGCGTCCCGCCAGTTGGCGGCGAGCAGCTCATGACCACGCCACGCGAGGCGGATGAACTCCGGCGTGGACTCCAGTACTGTCCCATGGAGCACGTTGCGGATGCCGAGCACTCCGGCCACCGCCGGCGAGGCGGGCCGGGCGAGCACCTCTTCCTTGGGCCCCGACTGCAGTACCTGGCCCCGATCGTAGATCACGATCTGATCCGCGAGCTGGCAGGCCTCGGCCAGGTCGTGGGTCACCACGATGGCGGTCTTGCCGAAGCCGCGGAGCGCGACCTGGAGATCGTCGCGCAGCGCTCGCCGCAGCGGGCTGTCCAGGGCGGCCAGCGGCTCATCCAGCAGCAGCAGGTCCGGGTCCACCGCCAGCGCACGCCCGAGGGCCACCCGCTGCTGCTGGCCACCGGAGAGCGCCCCAGGTCGGGCGTGCCGCACCGCACCCAGGCCCAGCCGTTCGAGCATTTCGGCAGTGCGCCGCTGGCGGGCCGCGCGGCTCTCCCGGTTCAGACCGTAGGCGATGTTCTCCTCCACGGTCAGGTGGGGAAAGAGGGCATAGCCCTGGAACACCATTCCCAGGCGCCGGTCCCGCACCGCTTGGTTGATCCCGTGGGTCGAATCGTAGATGACCCGACCGCGTACTCTCACCACCCCGCCGTCGGGACGCGCCAGCCCCGCAAGGCACTGCAAGGTGAGCGTCTTTCCCGCCCCGGACGGCCCGAAGAGGGCCACGACACCCTCCTCCGCCTGCCAGCAGACATCCAGCGTGAAGCCGGGAAAGTGCTTGAGCAGCTCGACCGAAAGCATCAGGCGGGGTTCCGGGAACCGGTAAGCCGGCCCACGAAGATGAGCAGGATGGCCACAACGATCATCGTGAGCAGGGAGAGCTGGTGCGCTGCCCCGAGCCGGTTGGCCTGCACCAAGTCGTAGATCGCCAGCGGAATCGTCTGGGTCCGGCCAGGGATATTGCCGGCCACCATGAGGGTGATGCCGAACTCGCCCACCGCCCGGCAGAAGGCCAGCATCGTCCCGGCGACCACACCACGCCAGCCAAGTGGCAACGTCACCGTCCAGAAGACGCTCCATTCGCTCCGGCCCAGCGTACGCGCCGCCTGCTCCAGCCGGCCGTCCACCAGCTCGAAGCCCGCTTCGGCGGCGCGGGTGAACATGCCGAAGGAACCGGCATAGGCCGCCAGGACCGCCGCCTTCCAGGTGAAGGCGAGTTCGATACCGTAGGAGTCGAGGAACGCCCCCACCGGACCCTGCCGGCTCACCAGCACCAGGAGGTAGTAACCCAGCACCGTGGGCGGCAGCACCAGCGGCAGCACCAGGGTGGTCTCCAGCAGAGTCCGCCCGGGGAAGCGATGGCGCCCGAGGAGCCAGGCCAGCGGCAGCCCGGTGCAGACCGTAAGCAGTGTGGCCAGCCCGGCCACCTGCAGCGAGAGAGTGACCGCTGGCATCAGCGCTGCGGTGGGCGGGTGAAGCCGTTCGCCGCCATGACCGGCCACCCCTCCGGTCCGGTGACGAAGGCCAGGAACTCTGCGGCAGTGCGGCCCCGGCGGGACCGGCTGCCGATACCCGCGGCCTGGTCAATGGGCCGGTGCAGCTTTTCGTCGAGGAGGAGGTAGTCCACCTCGCTGTGCCTGCACCACGGCGGGGCCCACCAGTCCGGCTTCGACCGCACCGGCCTGCAGATACTGCAGCGCCTGCCTGACGTTTTCCGCGATCACCAGCTTGGGTTGGAGCGGATCCCAGAGGCCGCTGGCCTTGAGCGCCTGCTTCGCGGCCTGCCCGTAGGGTGCGGTCTCAGGATTGGCGATCGCAACGCGGCGCACCTCGGGCCGCAGGAGGTCCTCGAGCCGGAAGAGCGCCCCGCCAAACTTCGGCCAGCCCAGCGCCAGCCGGCCGCGGGCGTAGACCGTGCGCGTGCCCGGGACCAGAACACCTCCGGCAATGAGCCGGTCCACGTAGCCCTTATTGGCGGAAAAGAACACATCCACCGGCGCGCCTCGCTCGATCTGCAGCGCCAGCGAGGCCGAGGCGCCGAATACCAAGGTCACCTTCACGCCGGTGTTGCGCTCAAACCGGGCGGCGATCTCCTCGAACGGATGCGCCAGATCCGCAGCCGCGAATACCGTGAGCGAGTCCTGGCCACGAACCTGGGTCGGCATGCCGGGGGAACAGACCGCTGCCGCCCAAAAACACAGCGCCTGCCGGCTGAGGGGAGCGCTCACGCCTCCCTGCCGATCATGACCTCGGTGGACTTGATCACCGCCAGCACCTCATCCCCTTCGGCGAGCCGGAGCCGCTCGGCGGAGGCCCGGGTGATCACGGCAACCAGTTCCTGACCGCCTACATCCAGCGACACTTCGCTCATCAAGCCTTCGACGCGCAGGCGGAGCACCCGGCCCCTCAGCTGGTTGCGGGCGCTCAGCTCCACGGCGCGGGTTACTGGCGCGCTGGCTTCACCCAGCAACGCCTCGATGCGCGACCGCGGAAACAGCCACTTCCGGCCGACCCGGACTGCGGGAAGTCTGCCGGTCCGGGCGAGAGCCTGAACTCGCTTGACGTTCAGTCGCAGAAGCCGACCGGTCTCCTGGGCGCTGAGCAGTTCCATGGCATACCTCGCGTGCCCTCAAAGTGAGCTTCCGAGGGAACACTAGGTTATCCAGGGATACACAAAGCGCAAGTGCGGGGTTTGGCGGAGCGGCGTTAGCAGAGGGTCAGCGGGATCTGCCACCGCTCAGGGCGACCTTCCGGAACGAGCGGTCGGAGAGCCGGTGCATCTCCCGGCGCCAGCGGGCGAACATGCGGACGAGTTGCCGAGCCTCGGGAGTAAGCCGCGCACCGCCGTGTTCCCGCCCGCCGCGGGAGGTGGCCAGCACCGGTGCGCCCAGCACCACTTCCATTCGGCGGATCCGGTTGAGGCAGGTGCGGTAGCTCCAGCCGACCGCCTCTCCGGCGCCGCGGATGGTGCCCACGCGCTCGACGGCCTCGAGGAAGTGGAAGTAGTTGGGACCCATCAGGAACCCGCCCTTCCAGACCAGCCAGACCTTGATGCGGGGGGTAAGATCGGCGCTGCGGAGGGAGTGGGGCATTCCGGAACCCGTGAGGGCGGTCGGGTGAAGAGCCAGCATGGTGCCCGGCAGACAGGCTATTCGCGCGACGGCCCTCGGGAGATCGGGGTGATGAGATCCAGCAGCTTCATGACATCCACGGGCTTGCGGAGCACACCGCGGGCACCCTGTTTCGCAGCGTCCGCGTCCACCGAGGGCGAGCCGTCGGCGGTGACGACGAAGACCGGGATCTCCCGAGTGGGTGCGTGCCCGCGCAGGTGCCGGAGCATGAGTTGTCCCCCGCCGGCTGGCATGTGCCAATCCACCAGGACCAGCCGCGGAAGGTGCTTCTGGGCGGCCATGAAGCCCTGCTTGGCATCGTACGCCGTCACACATCCCACCCCGCGCGTGGCCAGCGCCGCACGCAGCAGCCGGATCATGTCGGGGTCATCATCCACCACCAGAACGCACGGGGGCTGCGCCGCCGACACGGGGGGGAGCTCTCGGTGGCAGGATTCCCTGAGGATGGCGTACTGGACTTGGGGGCGTCGCTCATGGGTAACTCCAGAAAACCGCGGTGATCTGAATCTAGTCTCGCTGAGTCCAAGTGACCGCTAGAACGTCGCGTAATGAGACGTACCCAGCGCAAGGCGTTTGGCAGCCGAGCCTTGCCCAACCTGTGCGCGACTTTCGTCCAGGTGCCCCGGACGCAAGGGGGGTGGACAGACCACACGGGAGGCGCCACACTGCCTGTGCGGCGCCTGCTCCGGCGGACGGCGTGTTTGACTCCCCCGACAAGCGGGGGGTTCGATCTCGCGACTGACAGCACCCTTGAGTCGCGACCCCTGTCAGCGGGGGGGGCGAGGTGAGCCTGGGGAGGCAGTGGCACCGGCACGGCGCCTGGTGAGCACCACGACCTCGAACGGCCGCCAGACCGAGGCCCGCTCCACAATGAAAAGAGGAGTTTGTGAAAGTCCTGGTGTTGGGCTGTGGCGCGGTGGGGACCGTGTCCGCCCTCAAGTTCGCCGACGAGACGACCGTCGAGCAGCTCATCGTTGCAGATGCCCTTCCGGGGCGCGCCGACCAACTGGCCGCGCGGATCGGCCGCCCGCACGTGCGGGCCCTCACGCTGGATGCGGGCAACCGAGAGACCCTCGCCCGCGCCATCCGTAGCACCGGCAGTACCATCCTGCTCAATGCCGCGCTGCCCGCCACGAACCTGGTGGTGATGCGCGCCTGCCTGGACGCCGGCTGTGACTACATCGACATGGCGTCGGGCGGGGCCGAAGATGATGGTATCCCAAAGCTGATGGACCAGTTTGCCCTCGACGCGGAGTTCCGCGCCGCCGGCCGCCTGGCCGTCCTCGGAATGGGCGCCGATCCGGGCACCTCCAATGTGTATGCCGCGTACGCCGCCAAGCACCTGCTCGATGAGGTCACGGAGCTTCGGGTGCGCGACGGCGACAATGCGGTGTGCGACGGCCACAACGGGTTCCTGGCCACCTTCTGTCCCTGGGTCTTCATCGACGAGACCACCTGCGGGGCCATCTCCTGGCGGGACGGGGCGTACCACCTCGAGCCCGCCCTGACCGGCCGGGAGCCGTTCAACTTCCCCGAGCTGGGGACGCTCACCACCTATTACGTGGACCATGAAGAGTCGCGCACGCTGCCGATGTTCTTCCCCAACCTCAAGGTGGCCGACTTCAAGCTCTGCCTGGACGACACCACCTGGCGGACGCTGAGCGTGCTCAAGGAGCTGGGCCTCGCGCGGCAGCAAAAGGTCCGCATCGGGGACGTGTCGGTGTCGCCCCGCGACGTCGTCGTGGCGCTCCTGCCGGAGCCCAAGACGCTGGGCGGCCGCCTGCACGGGAAGTCCTGTGTCGGCACCCTGGCCCGCGGGATCCGCGACGGGGTCGAACAGTCGTTCTACGTCTACAACGTGACCGACCACGATTCCGTCTACCGGGAGATGGGGGTCCAGGCCACCGCCTACCAGACCGGAGTGCCGCCGGTCATTGCCGCGAGGCTCATCGCCACCGGCGACTGGCACGGCACCGGCGTCCTGTCGCCGGAGCAGTTCGATCCCGATCCGTTCATGCGCCTGCTGGATGTCTCCGGCATGCCATGGCACATCCGGGACGAGGCCACCGGGGTGACCGACCCCGAGTACATCTGGATCGAGGAGCCGCTGGCGGCCTAGGCGTCGCGACCGGGGCGCCGGCAGGGTCGGGCGCGATGCGGGCGGAGGATCTCAGGGCGGCTGTCCCGGGATCCTCCGCCCGCTCCGCATCCGGTCATGACCCGCCCGGGGCGCGGCGTCAGAACGCCAGCTGCATCCCGGCGCGATTCCCCTCCAGCAGGAACGCCGGGCCGGTCAGGCCGAACACCCGCCAGCGCCCGTTCATGAGCTTGGCGCTCGTCACCCCGACGAGGGCGCCGGCGGCCACGTCGGTGACCCAGTGCCGGTTGTCGTTGACGCGCGACCAGCCAGTCAGGGCGGCCGCGCCGTACAGCAGGATGCTCGCGGGGGTGTGCCGGAGTTCATCGCTCAGGGAGGTCGCCAGCGCGAATGCCACTGTGGTGTGGCCCGAAGGCCAGCTGTCCTGACTGCTGAAGGGGCGGAAGTCGTGGGCCTTGAGGCTGAGGCTCGGCCTGGCCCGGCCAACCAGTGGCTTGAGCACGCTGACCGCCACGCCGGCGAGCAGCAGGCTGCCCGTGATCCGGCCGCCGGCCCGCATGACCCGGCCGTTCCCCGCTACCAGTCCGACCGCCGCCGTGCCCAGGGCCACCGGCACGTAAATCTCCGGCTGTCCAAGGCGCCGGGCCAGCCGCGACAGATCGTCGCCCGACTCGGTGCGGTGGTCCTGGACTTGGCCCTGGATCGGGTTGTCGAGGGCCGAGACCAGCGCCAGGGCCGTGAGGGCGGAGACCGCATGCGGCCAGACCCCGACCCGGGTGGGCGCCCGATCCTGCTGGCGCACAGCCGGTATGCCAAGCCCGGGGAAGACTTCCGCGCACACCCCAGCGGGAATGCAGGGCGCGGACCAAGCCGCCAGATCGGGGCGGGCCTGGGCGCTCAGGGGGGCGGCGCGCGCGCCCGACAGGCTGATCAGGCAACCGCCCAGCACGCCCAGGATGACATTGCGCATACCTCGGGCAATCTAGTAGCTTCGGGCGTCCTGAACCCTCAGCCTATGCGCCTGCTCCGCCCGGCATTTCCCGTCCTGATCGCCGCCGCCCTGCTCGGTGGGTGTCGCGACTACAACTTCACCCGCCACGTCTCCAGCCAGGACGGCCTGGTACCGGCGGACCAGTTCGCACGCTACGGACGGGAGCAGGCCATCGCCATGGCCATCGGGCGGGAATTCGGCCGGCCCTACAACTCCGGTCCGGAAGCCCAGGCGGACGTGGCCATCAACTATGCCCGCGGGAGGTTCACAACGGACATCGAGGACATCTCCGCGGACCCGCAGGGCAACCGCGTGGTGGTGACCTTCAAGAGCGGCTGGAGAATCGCCATCGTCCCGATCAAGGACGGCAAGACCGGTGACGAGACCATGATTCCCAGCTGAGGGGAGTGCCGCAGGGGAGTCGTCGGGGCACCTGGCCAGGCCGGGTGCCCTCTTTCATCGCCGGTCGTGATCCATCCCCCAGATTCCGTCGCGCCGCTTGATCGCCCAGATTCCGCTGGGTCCACCAAGGTCAACGCCGGAAATCCGCGGCCCGGGAGTCACCGATGACTGAGCCTGTCTCGCACCTGAGCGTCACCACCACCTGGCCCGATCTGAGCGCCGCCCGGCATGCCGCCACCGCGCTGGTGGCCGAACGGCTGGCGGCCTGCGCCCAGGTCCATGGGCCGGTGAGCAGCGCCTACCGGTGGGAGGGTGCGGTGGCAGAAGCCACCGAGTGGTACTGCGTCATGAAGACCACCCGGGCCCGGTTCCCCGCCCTCGAGAACCGCATCCGCCAGCTGCATGCCTACGAGGTGCCGGAGATCGTCGCGACGCCGATCGTGGAGGGTAGCGCGGCCTACCTGGCATGGGTCGAGGAGAGCGTGCGGTGAGCGAGTTGCAACGGGAAGAAGTCGGCCTCAGCGCACCAGGACGGCCGCCGGATGCTGGATGGCACCCGCCCCATCGCGGACCGCCGCGTCGAGCGAATCGACATCCCAGATGACCACGGCCACCAGGTCGCCGGAGGCCTCGAAGCTCAGCCGGTCCTGCGGCGCCAGGTAGCGCTGCTTGGTAGCGCGGTTCTGGGTGTCGGCCAGATAGGGGTGGGTGTGAAACGTGCCCACGTAGCGCTCGAGGCCGGAGCAGTCACCGGTGACGGCTGTCATGAGCCGTTTCATGTTGCGGGCGGGGATCCAGGCATCGATGTCCAGGGTATCCCCGCGCACTGCGCCTAGGAGGCAGCCGAGAAACTCCCGCTGGGTGGCGCGAACGGTTCCCAGATTCCGCTCCATCCAGTTGAGGTCGGCGAGCTGGTCCCAGCTTTCGTTGGCCCGGGTCCAGATGGCGCTCAGGGAATCGGCCACGGCGCGACGGACCAGGATCACCGGACCCTCGGCAACTGCGACCGTCCGGACGGGCGACGCGGGCGGATCCGGTGGCGCCTGCGCATACGCCGGCAGTGACGACACGAGTAGTACGAGGAGGATGGGCAGGCGCATCGCTGATCATACCCCAGGCGCACTGATTTGACACCACCCCGCCCACCGGTACGTTATGGCGCTGCGGCGACCGTCACACCACACCCATTATCGAGGCAGCCATGACCGAGCCGACCCGCGAGGCCGTCCCCTCCCTGTGGGAAGACCTGCTGGAAATCTTCTACGCTCCGACCGCGGTGTTCGAACGCCGCCGGGAGACGCCGGCCTTCGGCCTGGCGCTGGTCCTCTTCACGGTGCTCATCGTGGCGCTGTCGTTCGCCTTCAAGGACATGATGGCCCCGGTGTTCAAGGCGGAGTTCGACCGCTCCATGGCGCAGACGATGCGGGCCAACCCGCAGCTCACCGAGGAGCAGCTCCAGGCGGGGCGCGCCATCGGGGAGAAGTTCATGATCGTGGGTGTCGCGGTCTACGGGCTGATCACCCCGCTCCTGCTGGGGGTGATCCTGTGGTTTGCCGGCAAGGTGGTGGAAAGTAAGGCGGAGATCGGGCAGGTCATCATGGTGACCACCTACGCGATGTACCCGCGGGTGCTGGAAGCCATCATCAATGCCGTACAAGTCCTCATCATGCCGGAGTCGGCCATCACCAGCCGGTTCAGCCTCTCGCTGGGGCTGGGGCGCTTCCTGGATGCCGCTACCGCGAATCCACTGCTCCTGGCGGTACTGGGCCGGGTGGATGTCTTCACTCTCTGGATCACGGTGCTGATGGCCATCGGCCTGTCGGTGATGGGTCGGGTGTCCCTCTCCCGCGCGGCGGTCGCGGCGGGGGCGGTCTGGGTGATCGGCGGGCTCCCGGCGATCTGGGGAGCGGTGCGGGCGGGGTGAGGGGAAAGCCTGCTGTCTAGGAGGCGCGGCCTCCCACGTGACGCGGCAGCTGATCGCGCGCTTGGGTGAGTGCTACCGACAGACCGGATTCAGCGGCGAGATCGGAAGGGTAGACCCGCGCGGGACAACCAGGGAAGCCTCATAAGGCTGGCACCCGGCGCGCTCCACCCGGAGCCGGATCGGCCCGGGGGAGACGGGAATCAGCCGGGGAGTCGTCCCCAGCACCGAGGTGTCACGGTCGTTGATGATCAGCCGCGTGTCTCCGTATCCACTCACCAGCTGCACGTAGCTACCGGCCGGACTGGCGGCCGACGCCGTTGCCGCCCCAGCCCGCGTATCCCGGGGCGAGCCGGTGGTGAGCGCCACCAGCAGCCAGCCCGCAGCCGCCGCCCCAACACCGATGGCCGCCGTCCCCAGCCAGCGGGTCGTGGTCGCTTGGCGACTCGACCGCCGGGGAACCACCGGACGGCCACCGCTCGGCGTGGCCTGCCGAGCCCGCTCCGCCGACGGGCGCTTCGGAAGCTGCGGGAGGCCGCGCTGTGATGCGCTGCTCGGGCGCGGGCCAGCAGCGGAGCTCCCCGACGGTGGAGAGCGTCTCTGTTTTCCGCTGCGAGCGAGTTCCGTGATCTGGGTCTTGATCGGGTCGTCCTTGGTCAGTGGCGCAGCCCCGATCGCCTGGATCACCTCCTCCATGCCGGGAAAGCGTTCTTCGGGTTCCTTCGCCAGCATTCTCAGCACCGCCCGCTCCAGGGCCGGGGGACAGTCGGGGCGGAAGGAGTGCAGCGGAGGCGGGGCATCAACGAGATGGGCTCGCATGACCTCCTGCAGGTTGCGCGCAAGGAATGGGACCCGGCCCGCCAGCATCTCGTACCCGACCACGCCGAGCGCGTACTGATCGCTCGCAGGCCCCACTCCCTTCCCCACGAACTGCTCCGGGCTCATGTAGTACGGCGTGCCGACGGCGGCCCCCGTCTGGGTCAGGTTGGCCTGGGTGTTGACCTTGGCGATGCCGAAGTCGGTGACAACCGCGTAGCCCTCCTCGTCCAGCATGATGTTGGCGGCCTTGATGTCCCGGTGAATGACCTGCCGGCGATGCGCGGTGTGCAGGGCGCTGGCGACCTGGGTGAGGATGGTCTGGGCCATCCGGATCGGCAGCGGCCCCAGGTCCTTGATCACGCCGTCCAGCGGCCGGCCTTCCACGAACTTCATCACGAAGAACAGCAGGTCCGCGGTTTCCCGGACTGCATGGATGGGAATGATGTGCGGATGGCTCAGCCCGCCTGCGGTCCGGGCCTCCCGCTTGAAGCGCTCGACCATGCCATCGCCGTAGAGCAGCGCCGGCGACAGCACCTTGAGCGCGACCTTGCGGTCGAGGGCCAGTTCCCGCGCCAGGAAGACCGTGGCCATCCCACCCCGCCCCAGCTCGCCAAGGACTTCGTATTCCCCCCGGGTGGCCGTCTGGAGCAGGGCCAGGACTTCCTCCTCCCGCGGGATGCGCCGCTTGCGTTTGCCGTCATCCACATCCAGCGTGTCGGCCTGGGCCTGCGCCTCACGCACATCGGTCCCGCAACCGATGCAGTAGCGGCTGCCGGGCGAGACCGGGTGATGGCAGAGAGGACAGGAAGCAACCGTGCTGCGCGGGGTCACTGAGCGAGTCGCCGTGGTTCAGTTCCGTACCACCGTGACATCGCGGGTGGTAAAGGTGACTGTGAGAAAGAGAAACGACCGACGGAGCGCTGAGGGAAGCGAGTCGAGCTTGCCCAAGTCATGAGTCGTCATGAAGGCCGCCGATTCGAGCGGGGAGTCGTCGTCCATGGCTTGGTTGTCTTCCCAGTTTCCGTTTGGCCGGATCGTGAGGCGCCAACGGAGGCTTGTACTCGACGTCACCCCGGCATCCTGAAGCTCCGCCTTCACCTCCGGCTCCTGGAGCTTCGCCTGCCAGAGATGTTGGAGCCTCGCCCGCAGCTCGCGAACGTACCGACTGATTTCCCGGGCCTGCTGCTGGGCCGCCGTCTCTTGAATCGGCGCAGTGGGTGTGGTGTCCCGGGGAGGTTCGACTGCCACCTCGGGGCGCGGGGCGGCGGTGTCCACTGGGACCGGCGGCCCATCCGGGACCGTGAGTGGTTCCCCTCCAAGCGCTGTGCTGTCCGTGGGAACGGGAGCGGGCGTTGCGAGCGAGCCGTTCCGTGCCACCAGCGCAGCCCCGGCCCCGAGCGCGACGAGAACCGCCACCGAGATACCGACCTTGAGCGCCATGCCCCATCCATTGCCGGCCGGTTCGAGCCCATCCACCGGTTCCCCCGACTCCACCGTCGAGGGCGGTGCCGCAGGGTTCAGGGATGTCAGGGGCCGTGCCCGGGTCCAGCCCACGGGCATCGGGCTGATCGGCACACTCAGTCGGCTGATACGGCGGAGCGCCTCACTGGAGCGGGCCAGCGCGATCATCTCCCCGCGCACCGGGTCGTCCTGGGCCAGCGGCGTCGTCTCCATGGCTCCGACCGCTTCATCCATGCTCGGCCATCGCTCGGCTGGTTCCTTCACCAGCATCCGGGTCACCGCGTCGGCGAGCGCCGGGGGACAGTCGGGCCGTGCCGCTTCCACCGCCTCGGGAATCTCGAAGAAGTGGCCCTTCATGATCTCCATGATGGTTCCACCCGAGAAAGGCGGATGCCCGGTGAGCATCTCATAGGCGACCACCCCGAGCGAGTACTGGTCGGAAGCCCCGGTGACCGGCTTGCCCGCGCACTGCTCGGGACTCATGTAGTAGGGCGTTCCCACCATGGCGCCGGAGACCGTCAGGGCATCGCTCTCCAGCACCTTCGCGATGCCGAAGTCGGTGACCACCGCCCACCCCTCGCCGTCAATCATGATATTGGCGGGCTTGATGTCGCGATGGACCACGCCCCGGCGGTGGGCGTAGGCCAGGGCTTGTCCCACCTCGATGAGGATGGCCTGCACCATCCGGATCGGCATGCGCCGCTGCTCCCGCACGATATCATCCAGTGTGCGGCCCTCCACGAACTTCATCACGAAGTAGAGCAGGTGCTGCGTCTCGCGGACCGAGTGAATGGGGATGATGTGTGGATGGCTGAGCGCCCCGGCCGTGCGGGCCTCTCGCTTGAAGCGCTCCACCGCCCCCGGGGAGGAGAGCAGCGCCGGCGCTATGACCTTGATGGCGACCTGGCGGTCCAGGGCCAGATCGTGCGCCAGGTAGACCGTCGCCATGCCGCCCCGCCCGAGCTCGCCCAGGATCTCGAACTCGCCCAGGGTGGCCTCGACCAGCAGCTGGGTCAGCTGGGCCTGGCGGTCCGCATCGGAGAGACCCGGGCCCACACTCGTCACGCCGAAGGTGTTGGCCGAGGCGGCAACCGTCGCCCCGCCCCCCGTGACCACTGCGGAACCGCACGACAGGCAGAACCGGGCCCCCGGCACCACGGTAGCGCCGCACTGACTGCAGGCGAGGGAGGTGGAGGGCCGCATGAGTTACGGGGCAAAGCCCGGTGTGGCAAACGTCACCCCATCGCCGTCCAGCCAGGGGGCCGGCGGCGATTGATAGGGTTGCCGCACATCCAGGTAATAGAGCGCGGTACGCTGATCCGTGGCGGTGCTGCCGGGTACCGCCGCCGCCACCATCACATGATACCCGTCGGGGGCCACGCCGAAGCTGAGGACCTTCAGCTCCACGGGACTCACCTGCACCGGCTCGCTCGCGTTGGCTGGCAAGCGCATCAGGACCTTGGAAACCTTGCCACGGCGATTCTGTCGAATGAAGAAGAGGTCTCCGGTCGCCCGGGCGTACTGCGGCAGCGTGATGTCGTTGTCTGGCTGTACCCGGACTGGGGTCTCCGGACCGTTGGGTGCCAGCGGGCCAGCCGTTGTGAGCGATACCCGGTACAGGGCATACGCTCCGCCCCGGAACGTAGAGAAGGCGAGATACTTCCCGTCGGGAGACACGCTCGCACTCGACACCTGAGACGGCAGAAAGGGACGGGTGTCCGATCCGTCCCACCTGGTGAAAAACAACTGGGATTCACCCCGGCCGGCGACGACGAAGAACAGACAGCACCCGTCCGGGGACCAGAACGGTCCCTGGGCGCCGGCCGAATCCGCGATGATGTTCGCCGCGTTGCCGCCATCGGCGTCCATGACGTAAAGATCCCGATCGCCGCGGTCAGACTTGCGGACGAAGGCGATCCGTGAGCCGTCGGGCGAGATCGCCGCATCCTCATCCTGCACACCCGGCCCCGTGAGCGTTCGCGTGACCCCCGTCCGCATGTCCACACCGCGAAGCTCGGAGTCGGCGCGTCCGGCCGCCTTCCTCGCCGAATGGGAATAGACCAGATCTGGGGGCACGAAGATCGTCGCTCTGGCGACACTGTCCCACGGGGCCTTCGCGGCGACCTGGGCGCGGCCCGGCCCGACGGCCTCGAATACCCCATTGCCTCGGTCCAGCAGCACCCTGGCCGGCTCGGCAGCCCAGCCAACCTTGACCGAGTCGGCGGTTGGGCGGCCGATCGAATCCAGCATCAGGACTGCCAATGAGTCGCGTTCCCCAAGCCGGATCCCCAGCCTGCTCCGAGAGAAGACGATAGTGCCGCCGACTGCGCGGATCGGCCAATAGTAAGTCCGGTCCTGCTCCTCCAGCGGGAGCAGCACTCGTCCGATCAGCGTATCCGACCCATGCCGGTTAGCCTTGAGCTCCTTGGCGGCGCTGTCCAGGACGATCCCGCCGCTGCCCTGTGCAAGGCTCCAGGCCATCGGCACCGAATACATCGTATCGCCTGGTGAGCGTACGGCCACCACCCGGAGGGTACGCGACTGTCCGATGGGCATCGTGACCGAAGCACCCCGTCCCCCGATGCTGAACTCGAGTCCTCCGCTTTTCGGCGGTGGTTCGAGCACGATGCCTGTCCCGTGATAGTCGCGGCCTGCGGCAGTCGCATGTACCGGCACCGGGCCACCCGTCGCCGTCCCGGTGGTCACGACTCCCGATGCGGGGTCCACCCGCAGTAAGGCCTCATTACCGCTCGTCCACGCAACCGCACCACGATAGCGTCGACCCAGTGATGGAACCAGCAGTCGAAGGGAGTCCCGATTCGCGGCGAAAACCCGGAGAGTGTCCGGTTCCACGCGGAGCTCCGGGGCAACGACCGTGACAGTGAGCAGCTGGCTTGGCGCCCCAGCCGTGCTCACGCCAACCGATCCCGTCCCCGGGCTGATCGCCGTGACCGTGCCCGAGGCGGAATCAACGGTGATGGTGCCGCCCCCATACACCTGGTACCGGATCGGGGCGTTCTCAACGATGGCCTGGTGTGCATTGAGCGCCTCAACCCGGACCCGCTCGCGTTCGCCGACCACCAGTTGCAGAGCTGTCACGGGAAGGCGCAACTCAGCAACCGCCGAGGCGGGTGATTGAGCCTGCCCCGCACTGGACCCCATAGCTCCACGGGACCCACCGGTTCGAGCCCGTACCCTGACGTAGACCTGCCCGGGCTGGGCATCCCCAAGCTTGAACGTGATAGTCGTGCTGCCGGGCGAAATCGCGGTGATGAGGACCACATTCCCGTGCCGCTCAAAGGCCGCCACGCTCCCGCGGTCGTTGTGCGCGTTGAGTCCCAAGTCCTCACTCATCGGGATGACTGACCCTCCGCTGCCCTGCAGGGTGAGCCTCACCGATTGGGTATCGCCCGGAGACAGGTTCAGCGTCAGGGGTAGGAGCTGGATCGTCTCCACCCGCTGGGCAACAAGCGAACTCCCCCCCATGACGGGGAGCAGCAGGATGGCCAAACCCACGGACCGCAGGACTGGCAAGGTTGGTATCCAGAATCTGAAAGGGTCAGGCCCCGTCGAGCCACCAGCGGGCAGTGCACCAGGGAAGGGGCTCCCGGCGCCAATATACGGGCCGAATGCAATGTGATCCAGATCACCATTTACCCCGCCCCGGCCACCCCTGTGTTCCGGCCTAACGGGCGCGGGAAGGCCACCGGGGGGCGGTTTCTCGGCCCCGTCTTCCCCGAATTGCAGCGCAAGTACCTGACAGCGATGAGGTTGGTCCGAGTTGACGGGAGGGGTCACCACCCAGCCTACCCACCTCCCGTCAGACTCCCGTCAGGGCCGCAACCGGCCGGCAGACCCCCGGCTTCCGTTAGCCCGGTGGCCGCCTGACGGCGCCTTGCCTGGCAACAATCGCCGCCGTACGTTCCGCGAGGCTGCTCGACCCCCGCTCTCCTGTCAGGTGCACCCTGTCCATGCGTCATCCTAACGGCCAGTTGTGACCACCGAAGGTGGCCACACCCCGCCCCGGACCGACTCCCCCCTCACCCTGACCACCCTGGGCGCGGTCGCGCTCGCATCCCCGCGCAGTGCCACCCCCCTCCTCACCCCCGGCAAGCCGCTCGCCCTCATCGTCTACCTGGCCCTGGCGCCCCGCCGGACCGCCAGGCGCGAGCACCTGGTGGATCTGCTCTGGGCCGACGTCGCTCCCGACAAGGCACGTCACGCGCTCCGGCAGACGCTCTGGTACCTGCGCCAGCTCCTCGGTGCCGACTGCCTCTCCGCCACCCGCACCGGCGAGATCACGCTCGAGTTGGCCCTGACCGCCGATCGCGACCAGTTCCTCGCCGCGCTGGAAGTGGGCGACCTTGAGCGGGCGGCCGCCATCTATCAGGGGGAGTTTCTCGCGGGGTTCGCCGCTCCAGGTGGCGTGGAGTTCGAGCACTGGGCCGATGTCGAGCGCCAGCGGCTCCGCTCGGCATTTCTGCGCGCCGCCGAGACCCTGGCCCGCCGCCACATGGACCAGGGACACTTCCGCGAGGCCCAGCAACTGGCCCGCCGGGCCCGCGATGCCGCCCGCGGCAGCGAGGCCGCGTGGCGCCTGCTGCTGGAAACCCACTCGGTCGGCGGCGATCAGCTCGGCTTCACGATGGAGGCCTCGGCGCTATCGCTGATGCTGGCCACCGAGCAGCGCGAGCCCGAGCCTGCGACCCGGCTGCTCCTCTCGCGCGGCCGCGACGACCGACCCGAGGCCGCCGGCAGCTCCGGCCTCGATCCGGCCCTGGTGGGACGCGAGCGCGAGTTCGCCGCGATCATCGCCGCCTGGGAGGGCGTGAGCCGGCACGGTGGCCGGCATCTGCACTTGTCCGCACCACCGGGTCTGGGCAAGAGCCGGTTGTTTGCCGATGTCCACCGCCGCTTCCGCGGTCTGGGGGCGACGGTGGTGGCCCTCCGCGCTAACCCCGGGGACCGGGGCATTCCTTATAGCTACGTCAGCGAGGTGGCCCGGGTGCTGGCCAACCTCCCCGGTGCGGTTGGCATTTCGCCCGCATCGGCCAGCAGCCTGGTCGCCCTCCACCCGGTGCTGTCCACCCGCTTTGCGGCCCAGGCCGACGCCGCCAGCGGGGGCGAAGCGCTCCGCCGCCGCTCGGCAGCGCTCACCGAGTTGCTCACCGCGGTCTGCGAAGAACAACCCTGTGCCCTCCTGCTGGACGATCTGCACTGGGCCGATGCCGCCTCCCGCCAGGTCCTGCGTCCGCTGCTGGACCGGGTTGGTGACTTGCGCGCCCTCATCCTGACGGCCGCCCGGCCCATCGTCGAGGCGAGCGTCGCCGGAGAGTTTGCCCAGGTCATGACGCTGGCGCCGCTCTCGGTGGTGCAGACCGGCGAGCTGCTCGCCAGCCTGGGTCAGCTGCCGGATACGCGGTGGGGCATCCGGCTCGCTGAAGATCTTGGCCGGGCCACCGGCGGGTCACCCCTGCTGCTGCTGGAAACCCTGCAGCTGGCGGTGGATCGTGGCTGGCTCGGCATCAGGGACGGCACGTGGCGCTGTGACGATCCCGCCGCGCTGGCCCAGTCGCTCCGCGAGGGCAGCGCCCTGCAGCACCGGGTGAGCAACCTCGATGAACTCAGCCGGCGGCTGCTTGTCATTCTGGCCGTTGCCGGCACCCCGGTCAGCGTGCGCCAGCTGTCACGCGCAACAACCGTCCCCGAGCGCATTCTCGATGATGCCCTGGCCGGGCTCGAGCAGCGGGGCCTGGTCCACCGCAGCGGCGACCTCGCCCTGCCCGCCCACGACGAGATCGCCGCCGCCGCCATGGAGGTGGCTGCCACCGATTCCATCCCCTCAGTGCACGCCGGCATCGCCAGCGCCCTGCTGGAGGGCGCCGAGGTCGACCCGCCGGACCTCGTCCGCGCCGGGCGGCATCTCGACCTCGCGGGACGGAAGTCCGAGGTGCTCGGGGTGTTCGTACGCTACCTGACGGCGCTGCGCCGCCGGGGTGATCCCCGGCGGGTGGGAGAGATCGCCTACGACTTCCTCGGGGAGGGGACCCCCCCGCTGGATGTGGTCCGGCTGGTGCGGGGCCTGCCCATCCGGGCGCGGTTCATCCTGAACAGCGGCCGGGTGGCGGTGCTTGCCCTCCTCTTCATTGGCGCGGCAGTCGCGGTCGTGGCCCCGGCGGCCCGCCGCGCACCGCCGGAGGCTGTCCTCCTCATCCGTGACCGGGCTGCGGCGGACACTAATATCCACCGGCTCGAACTGCGCGGGTCCGACTGGCGGGCGGGAGAGCCAATCACACTGCACCGGCTCGAGCGCCAGCAGTTGCCGTTCCGCTTGCCGCTCGTGCAGGCGGCCCCCTCGCCGGAGGGTCGCCGGTGGCTGCTCTCACGGGAGCACCCTCGCCAGCCGGAGACCTACGACATCTATCTCCGCGACAGCACCGGGCGGGAAACCCGCCTCACCCAATATCGTGGCGACGACTACTACCCGGCGTGGGCGCCCGACGGAAGCGGATTTACCTGGATCACATCGCAGTGGAGTCCGGAAGGAGCCGATAATTACGATCTGGCGTACATGGACCTCCGGACCCGGGAGGAACGCCGCCTGACCGGCGGCCGGCCGATCGACTTCGTGGCGCATTACTCACCAGGGGGCACCCGCCTGCTGTTCCAGCGCCGGTACGACGATCTCGTGCCGCAGGCCTGCTGGATGCCGCAGGATGGCAGTGCCCCCCCCACCTGCTTCGATATTCCGGGACTGCTGACCCTGGACGTCTACGGCTGGGTGGATGCCCAGCGCGTCCTGGTGCTGGTCGACAGCGCCGGGACCAGGCTCCTGCTCCGATACGACCTGGAGACCCGCGCGGTCAGGGTGCTCCACCGGTACGTGAGAGGTGCCTTGCTCAGCCCCGACCGGCACTGGCTGGCCGTCACCGTGACCCGACCCGGGGACAAGGGCCAGATCCGACTGATGGTGCATCCCACGGACGACCCCGCGCGCACCCGGGAAGTCGTCGGGGTAACCAGCCTCGCGCCGGAACTGGTCTGGCTCCCGCAGCCGAGCACGCCTCCAACGTACCTCGACACAGTCCGGATCACCCCGCCACCCCGCGGGGTGATCCGGACTGATGCCACCTACCGCTTCCAGCTCCTGTTGCGCAGCGCACGTGGAGAAGACATCGACGTGACCACTCCGCCGGTCTGGTCGGTGTCGGACACCACGATCCTCACCGTGGACAGCGGCGGCCTGGCCCGGCCGCACCGGCTCGGCGCCGTCACCGTGCGCGTCAACGTGGCGGGCTGGCGACAGGACTCCCTGCGCACCGCCGTGGTCGCGGCCCACGACAGCTTCATGTTCCGGGAGGATTGGGACCGGGGCCTCGAGGCCCATTGGATCCCGTTCGGGGAACCGCGCCCGTTCCTCACCGTCCTTGAGGATGGGAGGCCCGCCTTTCTCAATAACGGCGACGGGTCGTACTCTAGCGGCGCCTACACCCGCGCCCACTGGGATGCCTCCGATGGACTCGGGGTGGAGGCCACGGTGTCAGTGCACCTGACCCGTGGGCAGGCACAGGTGGCCACCGTGGACTGGGTGGGAGGGCTCGACTCGCTCCGGCTCGGTGACTGGGACCACCTGGGGAGCTACATGCCGCTGCGGGGTATCCTCGAAAACCGTCTTTGCGGGGTGGGCTATCCCTCAGGTGAGGGTCCCGTCGGCAAGCTGCGGGTCAGCCACCTGGTGGGACCGTGGTCGAAAGATCTCCCGGTGGATTCCTCGCTGGCGGACGGACGCCCGTTCCGGCTCAGGCTACAGCTGTTTCCCGATGGCCGCTGCGGCCTGGCCCTGAATGGACGCCCCGTTTCGATCTCCGACAACGCCTTGCCGCTGGACCTCCCCTTCGCGTTGCGAGTCGGATACGCCTCCTATCGGGGCCGCGTGCTGCACGGCCCCCTCGAGATCTGGCGCGGCGTCCGCCATGACGTGCAGTGGGAACTGCTTGAGACACCGGAAGCCCGGCCCGCGGTCAGTAGCGCGAAGCGGGGCCGGGCACTACCGTAGGGGCAGGCGTCTGCCTCTCCCACTCCACCCGACCCATCCCATGAAACGCGGCACCATCCTCACGCTCGTCGCCATCATCGCCTTTGGGGCACTCCTGCTTTTCAACACCCTGAGCGCCCAGAAGGTGGAGTGCACGGTCACGGTCGAGTTCAAGGGCCATCGCAACACCGCCACCGCCTCCCACGAAAACGAGGGTGAAGCTCGCCGGTCGGCCCAGAACACCGCGTGTGGCCCCATCACCAGCGGCATGGACGAGTCCATCGCCTGCGACCGGGTGCCCCCCGCCGCGGTGCAGTGCCGGTCACGGTAGGCCGCGCGCCGCGGAATCCCCGGCCCGCCCCCTGGGGATCCCACCGCCTGCAATACTTCCCCTGAGCCGGTTCAAGCTCTCGGACACCCGTCAGCCTCCCGGAATGCGATCCTGGCCGCTTCCGGCTCTGCCGGGATTCCACCCTTGCCCTTCGGCCCCGAGACCCAACTGTCCTGTTTCGAGGTGCTCGGGCGTCCTGATTCGGGCCACCCCCCAGGATGGCTTGGAAACCGGGCACGGAGGGTCTTCGTAAGTGATTTTTCAACAACGGGTTAGCGAGTAGCGCCGCAGCGGCCGGGAACCGAAGACAGTGGCACCAAGGTTGCTAATCTGCATGCCGGGGACTGGAACTCTTCAAGCCGTTCTCCGATAGAAGAGGTACCATGAGCGAACTGACGATTCGAGAGATGGAACAGGGCGAGGAATTCGCCGACTGGTTTGCCGACCTCACCCTTCAGGAGGAGGAGGCCACCGGCGAGCCCACCCATCTCGACGACCATTACCTGATTCTCAGCAACGCCATCGGCGACTGGGTGGGTGGCCTGCGCTACACCCTGCGCGGCGGGGTGGCCCACATGGTTGATATCGCTGTTCGGGACGATGCCCGGCATCAGGGCCACGGGCACCGCCTGCTCATGGCCTTCGAGGAGCATGCCCGGGATCTGGGCGCCCACCTGGCCGAGTTCTGGATGGATGATGCGAGTGGAGAGCCCGAACTGCTCGCCAACGGGTGGCGCCGGGTGCTCCGCCGCGATGCCTATATCGGTGGCACCAGCTGGTACCTGATGGAAAAGGACCTCGCCCCGCTGGTCTAGCGCCCTTCGGACACGGGATTAGTTTCCGAGGGTCGCTCCCCAGCCTCTCCGTTGCCGACCGTGCCCGGGATGACTCCCGGGCACGCTGTTTTTAGAGGATTCCCGATGCCCATGCCCCACGCCGCCCGGACCTTCTTCACCAAGATCGAGGTGCTGAAGGACCTCGAACCCCGGGTGCGGGAACTCATGACGGCGCACGAACTCAAGCGGCCGCTGTGGTTCCCCAATGAGCTCCTGGGCCCCAAGCCGGGAGAAGATCCCGACGCTCACCTCGCCCAGCTGCGCGAGCGCGCGTCGGGCATCCCCGATCCCGCGCGGGCCGCCCTGGCGCTCAACATGCTGACCGAGGAAGGACTGCCGCACTTCCACCGGCTGCTCGCGGTCTATCTCAGCGAGGGGAGCCATTGGCAGGACTGGAACAATCTCTGGACAGCGGAAGAAGACCGGCACGGGGTGGTGCTCCGGGACTACATCCGCGACGCCCGGATTCTCGACCAGCACCGCCTGGAGCAGATGCAGTTCAGCTACCTGCGGAGCGGCTTTCAGCCCGACTGGGACAGAGACCCCTACCGGGTCTTTGCCTACACCACGCTCCAGGAACGGGCGACACAGCAGTCGCACGGGGAGACCGGGAAGCTGATCGCCGAGTATGAGCCCACCCTCGCCGAGGTCCTGAGCAACGTGGCCAGCGAGGAGGCCAGGCACTTCACATTTTATCGCACCGTATTCGAGGAGATTCTCCTGCGCGACCCGAACGAGGCCCTCGTCTCCGCCGCCCACATCCTGCCCAGCATCGAGATGCCCGGACACACCATTCCGGGGTTCCGTGAGATCGCCGACATCATCCGGCGTTCGGGGATCTACGGGCCGCGCGACTACCTGCGGATCGTGCAGGAGCAGGTCCGCTACTGGCAGATCGAGACGATCGAGGGGCTCAATGAAATGGGCCGGAAAGCCCAGGAGAAGATCGTCGGCATCCCCGAACGGCTGCAGCGTATCGCGGAGTACATCGAAACCAAGAGCAAGGCCAAGACCTTCAGCCTTGAAGTGGTGTTCAATCGTGAATTCGCGATGGAATAGGGCGGCGCGCCTCTGCGCCCTCCTGCTGCTCGGCGCCCTGGCCGCCTGTGGCCACGACAAGCCCTCCGTGGGCAGCCGCCGGGCCGCCAGCGCGCCGCCCGTTGCTCCGGACCAGGCCGACGCGAACGAACTCGGACGCGAGCTGTACGACATCATGGACCGGGTGATGGCCTATCGCAGTTCGCACCGAAACCGCCTGCCGAATTCACTCCGTCAGGCGGGGCTGGACAGCCTCACGCCCATGTACGTGCGCCGGCTCGGGCGCCAGGGGAGTGACCCGCTGGTGACCATCGCCTTCCGCCGCTCCGAAAAGCGTGTCCTCCGAAGCTGCGTCGGGACCTCCCTGATCCTGGAGAGCTCGATGCTGCACGACGGGACCTTCGAGGTCGAGTGCGACCTCGCGGCCGGTGGGACGGGTCGTTTCAGGGTCGCCAAGTAGCACCCCCTGCCCGGACACCCGGGAGCCGCGGGTCCCTTATCTTCGGTCATGATCGCCTCCACCATCATCCTCGTCACCAAGGTCCTGGTCTTCGCCACCTTCGTGACGGCGTCGGTTGTCGCCGGGACCCATTGGGCCGTGCGACAGCGGCACCTCAACCCCTTCAACCCCCTTGCCCGCCTGGGACGCCGCCTGGGCGAGCCGTTCGTGAAGCCGCTCGAGGCCCGGCTGCTGAAGAGCGGCGGCAATCCGGCCAGCGCACCCGCCATGTTCTTCTGGGCAGCGCTGCTGGGCGGCCTGATCCTGCTGGGGCTGGTCGAGTGGGGAGTGGGCCTGGTGCTCTCGCTCATCGCCAGCGCCGGCGCCGGCCCCAGGGGCATCCTCTACTTTGCCGTGAACCTGGTCTTCTCGGCCCTGATGCTGGCGCTGTTTGTCCGGGTTATCGCCTCGTGGTTTGGCGTTTCTCGCTACTCCAGGCCAATGCGGGTGGCGCACGGGCTCACGGACTGGATCGTTGATCCCCTGCGTCGGTTCATCCCCCCGCTGGGCATGATCGACATCACCCCACTGGTGGCCTACCTGATGCTCATCCTGGCCCGCCGGCTGCTCCTCGGACTCCTGTGAGTCACACCGGCTGGGCCGGGCCCTGAGTGCCGCCGATCACCCCGACCGCGACAGGCATCCGGCTCACCGTCCAGGTCCAGCCACGCGCCTCCCGGAACGAACTGGCCGGTCGTCATGGCGACTCGCTGAAAGTCAGGCTGCAGGCCCCGCCGGTGGAGGGAGCCGCCAACGAGGCGCTGGTCCGCTTCCTCGCCGAGCGGCTGGGGGTGCCGCGGGCGGCGGTCCGGATCGTGGCAGGCCCGGCCAGCCGGCGGAAGGCGGTCCTGATCGATGGCATCAGCCCCGCAGAGGCAGGGCGGCGGCTGGCGCTTGAGCTCACCGACAGATCCAGCTAGCTTGGATGCGACAACCGACGATGCTCGTGGTGATTTGCGCCTATTGCAGCCACGTTAAATAACTGCTAAAACGGTCCACCCCCGGGGAGCCGTCGAGCGCCCCGGGGGTCTTGTCATGGTCGCCACCAGAATGAACGCATCCGCCCGCTCCGCCCGCCTGGCCCTGCTCCCAGCCCTGCTGGAGCAGCGCATCCTGCTGCTCGACGGCGCCATGGGGACCATGATCCAGGCTCACCGTCTCGCGGAGGCCGACTACCGCGGGCAGCGCTTTCGGGACTGGGCGCGGGACCTGCGGGGCAACAACGACCTCCTCACCCTCACTCGCCCCGAGATCATCCGTGGCATCCACGCCTCCTACCTGGAAGCGGGCGCGGACATCATCGAGACCAACACCTTCAACTCCACCACCGTGTCCATGGCGGACTACGGCATGGAGGCGCTGGCACCGGAGCTGAACCGCGAGGCGGCCCGGCTGGCGCGGGCGGTCGCGGACGAGTTCGAGACCCGCGAGCCGGCGCGTCCCCGGTTCGTCGCCGGGATCCTGGGCCCAACCAACAAGACGGCATCGCTCTCGCCGGACGTGAACGACCCCGGATTCCGGAGCGTGGGCTTCACCGACCTGGTGCTGGCCTATGCGGAAGCGGCGACCGGGCTGCTCGAGGGCGGGGCCGACCTGCTGATGGTGGAGACCATCTTCGACACCCTCAACGCCAAGGCCGCGCTGTTCGCCATCGAGGAGGTCTTCGAGCGCACCGGGACGAGAGTCCCGGTGATGATCTCGGGCACCATCACCGACCGGAGCGGCCGGACCCTGTCGGGGCAGACTGTCGAGGCGTTCTGGAATTCGGTGGCACACGCCCGTCCGCTCTCCGTCGGCCTCAACTGTGCCCTGGGCGCCAGCGACCTCCGCGCGTGGGTGCAGGACCTCTCCCGGGTGGCGCCGGTCTGGCTCAGCGCCCATCCCAACGCCGGCCTGCCGAACGCTTTCGGCGGCTACGACGAGACGCCGGACTCGATGGCGGCGGTGCTGCAGGAGTTCGCCACCGCCGGGCTGGTGAACATCGTGGGCGGCTGCTGCGGCACGACGCCCGACCACATCCGGGCGCTGGCCGAGGCCGTGCGGGACGTCCGGCCGCGGCAGCGCCCCCACGTGCAACCGCGCTGCCGGCTGGCCGGGCTGGAGCCGCTCACGATCGGGCCCCAGACCAACTTCGTCAACGTGGGCGAGCGCACCAACGTCACCGGCTCCCGGCGCTTCGCCAAGCTGATCCTCGACGGCCAGTACGAGGCGGCACTCACGGTGGCTCGGCAGCAGGTCGAGAACGGCGCCCAGCTGATCGACATCAACATGGACGAAGGGATGCTCGACGCCGAGGCGGCGATGGTGAAGTTCCTCCGCCTGGTGGGCAGCGAGCCGGCGATCGCCCGGGTGCCGGTGATGCTGGACAGCTCCAGGTGGTCGGTGCTGGAGGCGGGGCTGTGCAACCTGCAGGGCAAGGGCGTGGTCAACTCCATCAGCCTCAAGGAGGGGGAGGAGGCCTTCCTCCGGCAGGCGGCCCTGGTGCGCCGCTACGGCGCTGCGGTGGTCGTCATGGCCTTCGACGAGCAGGGCCAGGCGGATACGGTGGCCCGCAAGGTCGCGATCTGCGAGCGGGCCTTCCACCTGCTGCACGAGCGGATCGGGTTCCCGCCCGAGGATATCATCTTCGACCCGAACATCTTCGCGATCGCCACCGGCATCGAGGAGCACAACGGCTACGCGGTGGCCTACATCGAGGCGGTGCGGGAGATCAAGGCCAGGCTGCCACACGTCCTCATCAGCGGCGGGGTGAGCAACGTCTCCTTCTCGTTCCGCGGCAATGACCACGTGCGGGAGGCGATCCACTCGGTGTTCCTGTACCACGCCATCCGGGCCGGCATGGACATGGGCATCGTCAACGCCGGGCAGCTGGCCATCTACGACGACATCGAGCCCGAGCTGCTCGAGCGGGTCGAGGACGTGGTGCTCAACCGCCGCCCGGATGGCACCGAGCGCCTGCTGGAGATCGCGGAGCGGTACCGGGCCAGCGGCGACGGGCCGCGGGCCACCGAGGTGCTCGCCTGGCGGACGCTGGTGGTGGAGGAGCGGCTCGCCCACGCGCTGGTCGAGGGAATCGACACCTGGATCGTGGAGGACACCGAGGAGGCCCGCCAGCGGGCCGCCCGGCCGATCGAGGTGATCGAGGGGCCGCTCATGCGGGGCATGAACGTCGTCGGTGATCTCTTCGGGGCCGGCAAGATGTTCCTGCCGCAGGTGGTCAAGAGCGCCCGGGTCATGAAGAAGGCCGTGGCCCACCTGGTGCCCTTCATCGAGGCGGAGAAGCTGGCCAGCGCCGACAGCCGCGCCAAGGGCCGGCTGGTGATGGCCACCGTGAAGGGGGACGTCCACGACATCGGCAAGAACATCGTGGGCGTCGTGCTGCAGTGCAACAACTACGAGGTCATCGACCTCGGCGTCATGGTGCCGGGACCGCGGATTCTCGAGGCGGCACGCGAGCACAAGGCCGACGCGATCGGGCTCTCGGGACTGATCACACCCTCGCTCGAGGAGATGTGCGTGGTCGCCGCCGAGATGGAACGCCAGGGATTCACCCTGCCGCTGCTCATCGGCGGCGCGACCACCAGCCGGGTGCACACCGCGGTCAAGATCGCCCCGCGCTACTCCGGGCCCGTGGTCTACGTGACCGACGCCTCGCGCGCGGTGGGCGTGGCGAGCCGTCTGCTGTCCGATACCCTGCGCGATGAGTTCGTCGCCGGGGTGCAGGCCGAGTACGCGGCCCTCCGCGACGAGCGCGGAGGCGAGCGCACCGGCGAGCACCTCATGCCCCTGGCGGAGGCGCGGGGCAACTGCCTGGTCCCTGGCGCCCCCCCGGCGGCCGCCCCCCCGCCGACTTACCTCGGGGCCCGCACCTTCCGCGACTATCCGCTCGAGGAGCTGGTGGAGCGGATCGACTGGACGCCTTTCTTCCAGACCTGGGAGCTGGTGGGACGCTACCCCGCCATTCTCGACGACCCGGCGGTGGGCCGCACGGCCCGGGGCCTGTACGACGACGCCCGACGGCTGCTCGATCGCATCGTCCGGGAGCGGCGCCTCCAGGCCCACGCCGTGGTGGGCTTCTATCCCGCCGTCAGCCGGGGCGATGACATCCTGCTGTACCGGGATGAGCGGCGCGGCCAGCTGCAGGCGGTGATCCACACCCTGCGCCAGCAGGGAAAGAAGAACGGCCGGCCCAACCTCGCGCTGGCGGACTTCGTCGCCGCCGAGACTGCCGGCATTCCCGACTACCTCGGCGCTTTCGCGGTCACCACCGGCCACGGGCTGCCCGCCCTGGTCCGTGAGTTCGAGACCGGGCACGACGACTACAACGCCATACTGGCCAAGGCGCTTGCGGACCGGCTGGCCGAAGCGTTCGCGGAGCGGCTGCACGCCCGGGTGCGGCGGGAGTTGTGGGGGTACGCCGCCAGCGAGGCGACTGACCACGAGGCGCTCATCCGGGAGCAGTACCAGGGCATCCGCCCCGCCCCGGGTTATCCCGCCTGCCCCGATCACACGGAAAAGGAAACCCTGTTCCGGCTGCTGGACGCCGGCTCCGCGGCGGGGATGGAGCTGACCGAGAGCTTCGCGATGCTGCCGGCGGCGGCAGTGAGCGGCTACTACTTCTGGCGCCCGGAAAGCCGCTACTTCGGGGTCGGCCGCATCGGGCTGGACCAGGTGCAGGACTACGCAGCACGAAAGGGGTGGACAGTGAACGAGACCGAACGCTGGCTGGCGCCCATCCTGGGCTACCAGCCCGCCGCAGGAGCGGGGAGCCGCTGAGCGCCATGCCCACCCTGCGCGAGCTGCTCCAGGATGGCCGGACCCACGTGGTGGACGGGGCCATGGGCACCATGCTCTACGGCCGGGGCGTGTTCCTCAACGTGTGCTACGATGAGCTGGTGCTCAAGCAGCCGGACCTGATCCGCGATATTCACCGCGAGTACGTGCGCGCGGGCGCCGAGCTGCTGGAGACGAATACCTTCGGCGCCAACCCGCTCAAGCTCGCCCACTACGGACTCGGCGCCGAGACCGAGCGGCTGAACACGGCGGCGGCGACGCTGGCCCGCGAGGCCGCCGGGGGCCGCGCCGCAGTCCTGGGAGCGCTGGGCCCGCTCGGCATCCGGATCGAGCCGTTCGGCGAGACCTCGGTCGCGGAGGCGAGCGCGGCCTTCGGGCGGCAGGTGGACGGCCTCCTCGCCGGCGGAGTGGACGGGTTCATCATCGAGACCTTCAGCGACGTGGAGGAGGTGCGCGCCGCGATCGAGGCGATCCGGGCGCGCTCCAACCTGCCCATCGTGGCCCAGATGACGGTCGGCACCGACGGCAAGACCCACTACGGCACCGAACCCGCCACGTTTGGTCCGCAGCTCCAGGCCCTGGGGGCGGATGTCATCGGCGTCAACTGCTCGGTCGGCCCCCACGGCGTGCTGGAGGCGGTGGAGCAGCTGGCCAAGGTCGTCACCGTCCCGATCTCGGCGCAGCCCAATGCAGGGCTGCCGAGGGAGGTGGGCGACCGCAAGATCTACATGGCCAGCCCCGAGTACATGGCCAGCTATGCCCGCCGCACCGTGGAGGCGGGAGCGCGCTTCGTGGGCGGCTGCTGCGGCACCACACCGGACCATATCAAGGCGATGGTGGGATACGTCCGCAGCGTCCGTCCCCGACACACCGCATCGCACGCCGTGCTCCCGGTGCAGGCCGAGCCCCGGCCCACCGTACCGCTCGCCGAGCGGTCGAAGTTCGGAGCCAAGCTGGCCAGGGGTGAGTTCATTACCACGGTGGAGATCGTTCCCCCCAAGGGCGTGGACCCGGCGCCGATGTTCCAGCAGGTGCGCGCCCTCGTGGCGGCCGGCGTGGATGCGGTCAACGTGCCGGACGGACCCCGGGCCCAGAGCCGGATGGGCGCGCTCCTCTCAGGGCTCCTGATCCAGCGGGAGCTGGGCATCGAGCCGGTGGTGCACTACGCTTGCCGGGACCGCAACCTGCTCGGCATGCTGTCGGATCTGTTAGGGGCGGCAGCCAGCGACATCCGCAACCTGCTCATCGTCACCGGGGACCCACCCAAGATGGGGCCCTACCCCGATGCCACGGCGGTCTTCGATATCGACAGCATCGGCCTCACCAATCTGGTGAGCCGGCTCAACCACGGACTGGACCCCGGCGGCAACTCACTCGGCGGCACGACCAGGTTCGTCATCGGGGTCGGGGTGAACCCGGCGGCCCCGGACCCGGCCCTGGAGCTTCGGCGCTTCGCGTGGAAGGTCGAGGCGGGGGCGGAATACGCCATCACCCAGCCGGTCTTCGACCTGGAACAGCTGGAACGGTTCCTGGCCCAGGTCGAGTTCCACAAGCTCCCGATCATCGCCGGGATCTGGCCGCTGGTCTCGCTCCGCAACGCGGAGTTCCTCGCCAACGAGGTGCCGGGCGTAAACGTGCCGCAGGTGGTCCTGGACCGGATGCGGGAGGCTTCCGGGCAGGGCAAGGAGGCGGCGCTGGACGAGGGGGTACGGATCGCCCAGGAGATGCTGGCGGCGGTGCGCCAGCGGGTGGCCGGCGTGCAGGTGGCGGCCCCGCTCGGGAGGGCGGACGTCGCGCTGCGGGTCATCACCGGAAAGGGCGGCTGAGGCGTGCTGTCCGCGCCGGTGCTGCCGGGTCGGCATGTCCGTCTCGAGCCCCTCTCGCTCGACCACCTGCCGGGCCTGATCACCGTCGGCTGCGACCCGGTGCTGTGGCAGATCACGGTGAACGATGGCAGCAGCCCGGAGGCGATGCGCCGCTGGGTGGAGGCCGCACTGGAGGATCAGCGCCTCGGCGCCGCCGTCCCCTTCGCCACGGTGCTGCAGGAAACGGGGCAGGTGGTCGGCGGGTCCCGCTTCGGCAACATCTCGGAGAAGGACCGTCACGCGGAGATCGGCTGGACCTGGGTGGGCCGCGCCCGGCAGCGCACCGCGGTCAACACCGAGGCCAAGTACCTGATGCTCCTGCACGCCTTCGAGACCTGGAGCCTGGTGCGGGTGGAGTTCAAGACCGATGCGATCAACCTGCAGTCCCGCGCCGCCCTGCTGCGCATCGGGGCCCGGGAGGAAGGCATCCTCCGCAAGCACGCCCAGACCTGGACCGGCCGGTTCCGCGACTCGGTATTCTTCAGCATCCTCGATGATGAGTGGCCGGCCGTGAAGGCCCGGCTCGCCGCCCGCCTGGCCCCATAGCCCCCGCCGCCCCGCTCGGTTGAGCCGGCCCGCCGGTTGGGCTAGGTTCCCCGCCTCGGCGACGCCCTCCGAGACCTTCCGCCCAGCGCCGGGCCCATGGAGCCAGCCATGACCAGCACCACCCAAGCCGTCCCCCTGACCGTCCTCAGCGAAGAGGAGGAGCTGTTCCGCTCCACCGTCCGGGAGTTCGCCGAGACCGAGGTGAAGCCTTATGTCTCGGAGATGGACGAGGCGGCCAGGTTCAGGCCCGAGATCATCGCCAAGTTCTTCGAACTGGGGCTGATGGGGATCGAGATCCCGGAACAGTTCGGGGGCGCCGGCGCGAACATCTTCCTCGCCACGCTCGCGATCGAGGAACTCGCCCGGGTGGACGCCTCCGCCGCCATCTACGTGGACGTTCACAATACCCTGGTCAACAATGCGCTCCTCAGGTGGGGAAACCCGGAACAGCACGCCCGTCTCTTCCCGCGAATGACCACCGACCTGCTGGGGGCGTTTGCGCTCTCGGAGCCGGCCAGTGGCAGCGACGCCTTCGCGCTGGAAACCAAGGCGGAGGACAAGGGGAAGCACTGGGAGCTGACGGGCCGGAAGTTCTGGATCACCAACGGGGGGGAGGCCGGTATCTTCCTGGTCTTCGCCAACATGGACTTCTCCAAGGGGTACAAGGGGATTACCGCGTTCCTGGTCGAGCGTGACTTTCCTGGGTTCAGCGTCGGCAAGAAGGAGAACAAACTCGGCATCCGCGCCTCCAGCACGACCGAACTCATCCTCGAGGCCTGCCGGGTCCCGAAAGAGAACGTGCTCGGGCCCGTCGGTCAGGGCTACAAGATTGCCATCGAGACCCTCAACGAGGGCCGCATCGGCATCGGCGCCCAGATGATCGGCGTTGGGCAGGGCGCGCTCGAGGCGGCCTGCGCCTACGTCAAGGAGCGCAAGCAGTTCGGCAAGGCCGTGGCCGAGTTCCAGGGAGTGCAGTTCCAGCTGGCGCAGATGGCCACCGAGCTGGAGGCCGCCCGGCTCATGGTCTACAACGCCGCCCGGCTGAAGGACGCCGGCCTCCCCTTCCAGCGTGAGGCGGCCATGGCCAAGCTCTTCAGCTCGCAGGTGGCCGACGAGACCACCAGCCGCTGCCTCGAGCTGTTCGGCGGATACGGGTATTCCAAGGAGTACCCCGCCGAGAAGTTCTACCGCGACGCCAAGATCGGCACGATCTACGAGGGCACCAGCAACATGCAGTTGCAGACCATCGCGAAGATGGTCCTGAAGTAGAGCCCCGAACCAGACCGGTTTCCCGTCACCTGCGCCCGGGCGGACTGGTACTGGCTCGCGCCTTGCTACCCTTGGGTGGGCCCGGTAGGACCGACCCGGGCGGTTGACTCCAAACTGTTATCCCTGAACGGCTTGCCCAATTGCAGCCGACCGGTACCTTACCGATCCCTGCCGAGCCGTTCCGCTCACCCGGCAAGAAAGCCGGGGATTTGAAAGAGCTACCCAAGGCAACTGTGAGCTGGCTCACCAAAGTCGTCCTGCTGCTGGTCGCTTTCGCCCCGCTTGGGGCGGGGGCCCCTGCGCGGGTATCGGCGCAGGAACTCCCGCCGGCACTGAAGTTCAAGCTCGATGGGTGGTATCGCACCGCCAAGCGAAGCGCGGCCGGCACTTGGGGCATCGCGGTGTCGGACCAGTATGGCAACGTGCTGTGGAGCGTGAATCCGGACCTGCCTATGGTGCCGGCTTCCACCGTGAAGTTGCTCACCACCGGCTACGCGCGCACGGTCCTTGGCGCCGACGCCCGGCGGGCGACCCGGGTCCGCGGCTATGGCCAGGTGGATGAGGCCACCGGAGAGTGGATGGGCCGGTGGGTGCTGGAGCTCAACGGCGATCCCTCGCTGGAGAACCCCTCAGGAGACGGCCCCCGTCTGCAGCACCTGGCCGCCCAGCTGTACGCCGCCGGGATCCGGCGGCTCAGGGGCCCGATCACCGCCCTGAGCGGCGACGGGGGCCCGGCGGAGGCGCACTTCCCCTTGGCGTGGCGCCGGGCCAACTGGGGCAGTCTGCACGCCCCGCTGGTGGGCAGTCTCACCCTGCATGAGAACATCATCACGCTGTACGTGCAGCCGGGCGCCAAGGCGGGACAGCGCGCCCGCCTGGTCGAGACCGCACCGGACGGCCTGAACGCCCTGGTGACCGTGCACGCGAGCACCGTGGCCGGGCGCCGCTCCCGGCTGCGGATCTCCCGCATGAAAGATGGCGGCTACCTCGTTACCGGTGCGGTGGGCGTGGATGCCGGCACCCGTCGGCTGATCTCCGTCGCGGGCGATCCGAAGGCCGTGCTCGCCGCCGCCTGGGCCCGGGCGCTGCAGCAGGCCGGAATCGAATGGGACCGGACTCCGCAGGTGATCCAGGTCGAGAACCCCGCCGATCAGGTGCTGGCCGAGGTGTTCTCGGCGCCATTCGACTCCCTGGCCTACGAAATCAACCGCCGCAGCCACAACCTCGGAGCGGAACTGCTGCTGAGCTGGGCTGGCGGGCCTGAACACGGCCCGGAACTGCTCACCGAGCATGTGCAGCAGGTGGCGGGCGTGGCGGGCGGGGTCAAGCTGGTGGATGGCAGCGGGATGTCCCATGAGGATCAGGTCACCCCGGCCACGTTCATCTACTACATGGCCAACTTCCAGCATACTCCGGCGGGCCGGAACTTCCCCTCGCTGCTCCCGGCCAACGGCGTGGGCACGCTGGCCCGCCTGGCCTCGGGACTCCCCGATCAGGGTGTGGTACGCGCCAAGACCGGTACCTTGAGCGGCGTGTCCACCCTGGTGGGGTACCTGGGCCGCCGTGACGGGATGTTCCTGGTCTCGCTGATGTACAACGGGCCGCGCTCGCGCACAGCCAAGCGCCACCAGTGGGCGGTGTTCAGACTGCTGGGCGCCGACGGCATCTCGATTCCCGAAGATGAGCCGGACGACATCCTCGCGCCCGTGCTGGAGCTGGGCGGCGACCGGGCGGCCGACTAGTCCCTTACATCTCCAGGTGCGCGAGCTCCGGCCCCTTCGGCGCCGATCCGCTCGATCCTTCCGGCTCCATGGTCAGCGCGGCACCCCGCACCACCGCATCACCGGGTGGCATGCCCAGGGTCAGCAGCGCCGGCCGCCGGCCATCGGTCTTGACCTCCACGCTCCGCACCATCCCCTGCTCCGTGATGAACCAGAATTGACAGGTTTCTCCCGCACGGCTGGCGGGGAGCCCATAGATCACCACGTTCCAGCGATGGGTGCGCTCGTCGGCAAAGATCAGCATGCCGCCCTTCATCTCCCCCTTGGTGATGGTGACATGCCGGACCATCGCCGCCTGGCGAATGATGCCGAGGGTGTCACGGGCCAGCATCAGCTCGTGCCCCAGGCGCTCCCGCTCGGCGGCGAGCTGCCCCTCGAACGCGCGGACGGTGTCGAAGGCCCAGAACCACGCGCCCAGGGCCAGCACCAGGGAGGCGGCCAGGGCCGCGGGCACCAGCCAGCGCGGCCCCGACGGCCGCGTCCCCAGGGCTCCCTGCAGCAGGGCATGGGTCAGCCCCGGCCTGGGGGCGACCGGTGCAGCCCCCATCGGCAGCCAGCTGAGTTCCTGCTCCACCCGTGCGATTTCCTGCCGGCAGTCCGCGCACCCCTGGAGGTGTTCGCGGAAGGACCGCTCCTCATCCGGCTCGAGTGAGCGGGTGACGAAGGCGGTGCGCTGCCCGATGAACCAGTCGTGCGTAGTCATAAGACCCAATCCCTGATGGAGGCGAGTCTGGTGCGAAGCTTGTCAAAGGCCAGGCGAAGCCGGGTCTTCACCGTCCCGAGCGGAACGCCCACCCGCTCCGCGATCTCGGACTGGGTGAGCCCCTCGAAGTAGGCGAGCTGGATGACGATGCGCTGCTCCTCGGGAAGCTCCCGCAGGGCGCCGTGCACCGATTCGTGCACGTGCCAGCCCGGCCGGGCCGCCTCGTCCGGCTCCACGGGCGGCACCCGTCCCTCCCCCAGCGCCCCGAAGGAGAGCAGCCGGCTGGCCTTCAGGCTGCGCCGCTTGCGGCCGCGGAGACGGTCGATGGCACGGTTGCGCGCGATCCGCAGCAGCCACGGGATCAACCGCCCGGTGTGCTCGTCGAAGAGATCCACCCGGCGCCACACGATGGTGAAAGTCTCCTGCACCACTTCCTCCGCGTCATCCCGGTCGGAGAGCATGGCATAGGCGACGCCCAGCAGCCACGGGGTGGCGAGGTCGATGAGTTCCACGAGCGCCCGTTCCTCCCGTGCCAGCAGGCGCGCCTGCAGCGAGGCCTCATGCTCCAGCGAGAGCAGGCGCCGCTCGGGTGGCGCCGGACGGGGCGAGTGGCCGGGGAGATCGGCGGTCATGACCCTTCAACGCGGGGAAACCCGCCCCGGATCTCCCCGTGCTGGCGGCACGGTGCGGTGGAGAAGGCGCGGTGTGACATCGTTCGCGGCGGCATCTGGTGCTTCACCGCTGCAGGTCCCGGGCATCGCGGCTGCCGCCGCCGGTCAGTCGCGCGCTGGCCTCCTCCAGCAGGTCGTCGGTCTTGCAGAAGACGAACCGGACGTAACGCCGGCCCAGTGCAGGCTGGCTGAAGAAGCTGGAACCCGGCACCGGCGCCACCCCCCGCTCCCGCGCCAGCCAGTGGGCGAAGGCGGTGTCATCGAGATCGGACAGGTCGGAGAAATCGGCCAGGATGTAGTACGCCCCTTCGGGCGCCTCACAGCGGAAGCCTGCCTGCAGCAGAGCGCCATGGAGGCGATCGCGGCGGCGGCGATAGTCGGCGGCCATGTGCTGGTAGTACTCCGGCCCCAGCTGGTCCATGGCGGTGGCCAGGCCCTCCTGCAGCGGCGCCGGCGCGCCCACGGTCAGGAAGTCGTGAACCTTGCGGATGGCGTCGGTGAGCGCCGCGGGGGCCACGATGGTCCCGATGCGCCAGCCGGTGACGCTGAAGGTCTTGGAGGCGCCGCTGATCGTGACGGTGCGGTCGGCCATGCCCGGCAGGGTGGCGATGGGGATATGCTCGCCGCTGAACCGGATGTGCTCGTAGATCTCGTCGGTCACCGCATAGGCGTCGTGACGCTGGCACAGCGCGGCGATCCCCTCCAGTTCCGCCCGGGTCAGCACCCGGCCCACCGGGTTGGCAGGACGTGTTGACGATGATGGCCCGGGTCCGGGCGCTGAACGCCGCCGCCAGCCGATCGAGATCCAGCGGCTGCCCGGGATAGAGCGGCACGTAGACGGGGCGGGCGTCGCAGAGGATCGTGTCAGGACCGTAGTTCTCGTAGAACGGCTCGAAGACGATCACTTCCTCTCCCGGATCCACCAACGCCAGCAGGGTGGCGATCATCGCCTCGGTGGCACCGCAGGTGATGGTGATCTCGGTCTCGGGATTGACCGCCATCCCGTACCAGGCAGCGTACTTCCGCGCCACCGCCTCCCGCAGTCGGCGCGCGCCCCAGGTGATGGCGTACTGGTTGATGTCCGCGTGGATGGCGCGGGCGGCGGCGTCCTTGAGCAGCTCGGGAGCGGGGAAGTTCGGGAATCCCTGCGCCAGATTGATCGCGCCGTGCTCCGCGGCGAGCCGGGACATGCCACGAATTACCGACTCGCGAAAGGAACGGGTGCGCTGTGCCAGGAAGGGCATGGACTCGGTGGGTGGAGGGGGCCCGCACCAGGCGAGGCTCGGCCATCCAATCTAGCGCCGGATCCGGCGAGGGGACGATCCCGGCGGGGGCGCCCACGCCCCCGGAGCGCCGAAAGCACCGGGGGTGGCGCGGCCCGCGCTCACCCCCCGGTTTCCTGCGGGCAGGACTGCGGTCCTATCGCTAGGGCACCTTGCCGGTGGCGACGACCAGGTCGTCCACCCACATGGTCTGCGCCACCGGGGAGCCGCTGCCGATGTACGGAGCGATCACGAACTGGTTGAATCGCATCGCCGGATGCTGCGCGGTGCGGAAGAGGACGTTCTGCCGGTCGATCAGCAGCTGGCCGTCCAACCAGTACTGTGCCAGCCCATCCGCCATCCCGCGCCCGTTCTGGATGGTGTTGAGCTGGAAGTACACCTCCACCTGGTGCCAGTCGCCCTTGTAGCCGCTGCCTGGAGCCGGGAGGAAGGCCGGTCCGGCGGCGTCCCACTTCTTCCCGTTGCGCCACTGCGTGCCGGACAGATAGCAGTCACCGGGGATCCCGTCCATGGTTCCATTGCACCCTGCCACGCCCCGCTGCTCGGTGATGGCGGTGAGGTCCACGTTCAGCCGGGTCGTGTCAATGTTGAGCGCGTCCTGGATGGCGAGCCGGGGCACCCCGCCCCCCTGCCGGTAGTTGTGCTCGATGTACGTCGTCAGGTGGGTCGCCGAGGGGCCGATCCAGGCGTTGTCCTGGCCGGTGATGACGTGAAACTCGTGTGGGTGGAAGGTCTGCCCCGAGCCCACCCAGTTGCTGCTGTACTTTACCCAGAACCGCAGATACACCCGGTCGCTGGCGGTGAAGAGGTGGCGTAGTGCCCCGCCCTGCGCCGCGACCTTGCCGCCGGCGGGAAACGCCATCTGCAGCGCGCCACTGCCGCCGTGCGGTGCGGCGGCGGTGATCGCGGGACTGGTGTTGTCGTACCACCCCCGGGCGGCCAGGGTCGCGTCGTCGAAGCCCTCCATGAGCAGTACCGTCGCCGGCGGTGGTGGTGGCGGCGGTGGCGGCGGTGGTGGTGGCGGCGGCGGTGGCGGCGGCGGTGGCGGTGGCGGTGGCGGTGGCACGGTATCGACGGTAATCACAACCAGCGCGGTATCGGCAAATCGAGCGTCGGTGGTGCGGACCACCACTCTGGCGGTCCCAGCCAGCGTGTCTGCGCGAAAGACCCCACCAGCGGAGATGGTGCCCAGGGTGGCGCTCCAGATGACCGGGACTGGACCGGTGGATCCATCTGTCAGCACAGCGGTTGCGGCAAATCCGATCGAATCTCCGGCAAGCAGGCTGGCGCTGGCCGGCGTCAGGGTGATGCCGGTCACTTCGGGTTGCGGATCGAGTCCGCCGACCTGGGCGGGTGCGGCACAATGGATTAGCGCGGCCGCAAGGGCGGCCGGGCGGGCGGGGATGCTGCGCACGTCGGATGCTCCGGGGATTGGAACACCCACCATAACGGCCAGCGCCGCACCAGTCAGGGATGGCAATCCCCTGCCTGGTGTGATCCTCGACACCTTCCGCGCCGGCTGGACATTCGGCCCCGTTGCCGCAAATTCACCGTGCAACATTCCTCCTACTCCGGCCAACGGAATCATGGAACCACGCGCACTGGAATTCCTCAAGCAGCTGCTGGATTCGCCGGGCCCGAGTTCTTTCGAGGCCATCCCATCCCGGGTCTGGCGTGAACAGGCGGGCCAGGTCGCCGACCGGGTTCATGCCGACGTCAGCGGCAACTCGTTCGCCACGCTCACGGGGCAGGCCACCCCGCGGGTGATGCTGGCTGGGCACATCGACGAGATCGGGGTCATCGTCACACATATCGACGATGACGGCTACCTCTCCTTCGATACCATCGGCGGCTGGGATCACCAGGTGTTCGTGGGGCAGCGGGTGCGGCTGCTCACTCGCGGCGGGCAGATCCCGGGCGTGATCGGCAAGAAAGCGATACACCTGATGGACAAGGAGGATCGCGACAAGGTCTCCAAGGCGGACGCCCTCTGGATCGACATCGGCGCGGGCAACCGCCAGGAGGCCCTGGCCCGGGTTCAGATAGCGGACGCCGGCGTCATCGCCTCCGGGGTGCTGGAGTTTCCCAATGATCGCATCGTGAGCCGCTCCCTCGACAACCGGGTGGGTTCGTTCGTGGTGCTCGAGGCGCTCCGCCTGCTCCAGGCGAACCGCCCGGAGGCCGAGATCGTGGCCGCGGTGACCACGCGGGAAGAGATCGGTTCCGGCGGCGGAGGCGCCCGGCCCGGCGTCACCGGCATCGAGGCCACCGTGGCGGTCGTGGTCGACGTGACACACGCCACCGACTACCCCGGGGTGGAAAAGCGGAAGCACGGTGACGTGAAGCTGGGCGGGGGGCCGGTCATCACCCGGGGAGCGTCCATCAATCCGGTGGTGTTCGACCTGCTGCGGGATGCCGCAGAGGCTGAGCGCATCCCCTACTCGGTGGAAGCAGCCGGACGGGGCACTCACACCGACGCCGACAACATCTTCAACGCGCTGCGCGGGGTGGCGACCGGGTTAGTGTCGGTACCCCTGCGCTATATGCACAGCCCGAACGAAATGGTGGCGTTGGAGGACCTCGAGCGGACCGCCCGGCTGCTGGCGGCGTTTGCCCGGCGGCTGCGCGCCGAAACGGACTTCATTCCCCGGTGAGCGGTGTGGCTGGCCGGGTGCCGGCTACTCCCACAGGCCCTGGAGCGCCTGCTCCACGGCTGCGCGCACCTGGCGATCCCCGTCCTGCAGCATCTCCTTGAGGACGTTGGCGGCGGAGGGCCCCGCCGCCTGCAACCCCTCCACCGCGGCCAGGCGGGTCGCGGCCGGCTTTCGCCGGAACAGCTTTCCCCCGGGCTCGGCGGCTTTGCGGAGCGCCTGCAGCGCCTCGGACGAGGCGATGCGGCCCAGGGCGAGGTACATCTCCCGCTGGATGTCAGGCTTGCCTTCCTCATCCGCCGCCACCGCCAGGCTCATGGCCAAGTTACGGTTCTTGCGGCCATCCAGGTCCTGCGCGGCCTGCAGCCGGACCGGGGCAGCCGGGTCTCTCAATGCCCGGCGGAGTGGTTCCACGGCGGCAATCCCGCCGATCTTGGCCAGTGCCCCCGCCACCGCACGGCGCACCCGCTCATCGGTATGCCCCATCTGCTTGATCAGTGCGTGCACCGCGCTCTCCTGCCGAAGCTCGCCACACAGGTCGGCCACGTTGCGGACCACGAACCACTGGTCGTGGCTGAGCATGTGTACCAGCAGCTCGCCGCCTTCGGTCATCTCCTTGAGTGCCGAGAAGAAGCCGCGCCGCTCGGTGACATCCTCGGCATTGACGAGGGCGGACAGCAGCACCTCGGTGCCGTCGGCGCCCATGCGCCTGAGTACCCTGGTGGCCTCGGTCTTGTGGTTGCCGTGGGCGGTGAGCCGGACCACTCGCTCGAGAACCGAGCGCGGCAGCATCCGCCGGAGCGCAATGCCGTAGCTGCGCGATTCGGCGTCCTTGGGCTGCTGGCTCTCCAGGGTGATCAAGCCGTCCGCGGCCCGCACCAGCTCTCCCCAGTCCCCCTGGCGGGTGGCAAACTCGGCGGCGGCCATGATCTGATTGAGCAGGTCGGTCGCTGCCCGGTCGGAGGGTGCCTGACCCAGCCGGTCCACCAGCTCGTCCAGCGGATTGAGGGCGCGGGTCTGCATGGTGGCGAAGTGGATCATGCCGACCTTGGCTTCGGTCAGCGCGTCCGGGCCGATTGCGCTCATCCGGCCGTCATCGTCCACCTTCTTGCGGAGATCCGACGATGGCGGCTCCGGCCGGCGCCCCTCGGTGGCCGCCTCCTCCCAGAGTGGCCGAATGATCCCCGGACCGAGCGGATCAGCGGGGCCGGCGGGGTTGGGGAGGGTGGTGACTCCCTCCGGGGGCAGGGGAAGCACAGTCGCCGCGCCGCAGCCGGCCGCGTCGAGGCGGGCGATCAGGTGATCGAACGAGCCATACGTGCCCGGCGGCATGGCCAGGAGGCGCATGAGCGAGACCAGCGTGCTGGTCATCAGCCCCCGCGGCAGGCGGATCTCTCCGACGCCCAGGCCACGCAGCTGATCGTGCAGGCCGATCAGCTCGGCCCGCCCCACGGGGACGTCCACGCCGTTGAACCAGAACCCCGCCGGCGTCAAACGCAGGACCTGGTCCCCTCCGCCGAGTCCTGCGGCAAAGCGCTTGAACGCCTGACGCTGCTCCTCCTTCAGCTCCGGATGGTCGCGGAGCAGGAGCAGCACGGAGGCGAACTCGGAAAGGGTTCCAGCGGGTGTGGTCATGGGGTATCAGTCCGCTCCCAACATAAGTCTCACCGTGAAGCACTGCAACGGGTTAGCCCCTCATTCTCCGGCGGCGCCCGGGCTGCTATTCTTCGCCCCATGCGTATCCTGAACTCGCTGTGCCTCCTCGCTGTGGCGGGCTGGACGGCCGCGGTCACCCCGGTGTCGGCCCAGTCTACCGAGGAAGCCGTGACCCTCCTGAACGATGTTCGGACACTTGCCGGCGACGAGCTTGGAGGGCGGCTCATCGGCACCCCCGGTGCCGACTCGGCGGCAGCCTTCCTGGCCAGGAAGTTCCGGCGGGCGGGGCTCCGGCCCTCCCCCCAGGGCTGGTACCAGACCTTCACGGTCTCGCGCGATGCCCCTGCCGCGCTGCACGCAGGGATCGGCGGCGCCGTCGGCAAGAACGTCATCGGCGTGCTGCCGGGCCGCGACCCCGAATTGCGCAATGAGATCGTGGTGGTCGGGGCGCACTACGATCACCTTGGCCCCGGCCGATTTGGCGCCCTCGATCCCGACAGCGCCGGCCAGGTGCACAACGGCGCCGACGACAACGCATCCGGATCGAGCGCGCTGATCCACATCGCGGCCAAGCTGGCCGCCACGCCGCCCGCCCGCACGGTGGTCTTCATCGCGTTCAGTGGCGAGGAGGCCGGACTCCTGGGCTCCGACTATTACGTCAAGAACCCGGTCTTCCCGCTCTCGCGCACCTTCGCCATGGTCAACCTGGACATGGTCGGCCGGCTGCGGGAGAATCGGCTGCTGGTGTATGGGTCGGCCACCGCAGCGGAGTTTCCCGCGCTGCTCGATTCCCTCAACGCCACCGCCAGGTTCGACCTGCGGGCCTCGGGCGACGGCTGGGGCCGCAGTGACCACTCGTCCTTCTACGCGGCGGGCAAGCCGGTGCTGCACATGTTCACCGACCTGCACGAGGATTACCATCGGGCCAGCGATGACTGGGACAAGGTCAACGCAGACGGCCTGGCCCGTGTGGCTAACTTCACCGCCCAGGTGGTGCGGGCCCTGGCGGACCGCCGGCCCCCGCTGACCTTCGTCAACGCCCCGCCCCCGGCGCCGGTGGCAACCGGCAGCTCTGCCGGGTACGGCGCCTATCTGGGCAGCATCCCGGACATGTCGGAGAACCCCGGCGGAGTCCGCCTGACCGGGGTGCGGGCCGGCAGTCCGGCGGAAAAGGCCGGGCTCCGGGGGAACGACATCATCGTCGGTATCGGGGACCGGGCGGTGCCCGACCTCCAGGCGATGACCAATGCCCTGCGTCAGCACAAGCCAGGTGATGTCGTCGAAGTGCGCTTCCTCCGCGACGGCGTCGAACAGCGCACCTCCGTGACCCTTGGCACGCGGGGAGGCTGAGGTGACGATCCTCGAGCCGGCGCCGATCCTCGCCGGGCTGCGCGGCCTGTTCTGCAAGGACGCCGGCCGGCAGGCACTGCTCGACTACGCCGCCAGCCGGATCCGGGCCGCCGGTCCGCCGTATACGTCGGTCTACCTCTACATGCTCCACGGCGACACCCTCGAGCTGGAAGCCTGGAGCGGCCGGGAGACCGAGCACACCCGGATCGCGGTCGGCACGGGCGTATGCGGCACCGCGGTGGCCACCGCGAACGACCAGAATATCGGTGACGTCCGCGCCATCTCGAACTACATCGCCTGCAACACCTTCACCCGATCGGAGCTGGTCGTCCTCATCCGCCGGGGCGCCACTATCCTGGGTCAGGTTGACGTGGACAGCGACGTCCTTGACCCCTTCAGTACCGACGAAGAGGCCGCGGTCCGGCAGGTCGCCGATGGGCTTGCCACCCTGCTCTGACCGGCGCTGCCGCGCGTTCCAATGACCGCCGTCCCCCTGTACCAGCGCAGGGTGGGCGCCGGCCCGCCCGCAGTGGTCCTGCACGGTGGACCGGGCGCGCACCACGACTACCTCCTGCCCGGATTCGACGAGCTGGCGACCGGCCGCACGCTGCTCTACTACGACCAGCGCGGCGGCGGCCGCTCACCCGTCGGTCGCGAGGTGCCGGTGGGCTGGGGGGAGCATGTGGCGGATCTCGAGGCGCTGCGGCAGGAGTGGGGCCTCGATCGGGTGACGCTCCTGGGGTACTCCTGGGGCGGGCTCCTGGCGATGCTGTACGCCGTGGACCACCCGGACCGCGTGGAGCGGCTCGCGCTGGTCTCGCCCGCCCCGCCCTGGCGGGCGGCACGGGACGAGTTCGAGCGGCGTTTCGCGGCCCGGACGATGACCCCCGAGCTGCAGGAGGCACGGACCGAGCTTCGCCGCAGCGGCCTGCGCGAGACGGATCCCGCCCGCCACGCCGAGCGCCTCTTCGAGCTGGCGGTCGCGGGCTACTTCCACGATCCGACGCGCGCCACCGAACTCACTCCTTTCCGGGTCACCGAGCGCACCCGTGCCGAGGTCTGGGACAGCCTCGGCCACTACGATCTCCGCCCCGGCCTCCGGCGACTGAGCGTGCCGGCGCTGGTGCTGCACGGCGACGACGACCCCATCCCCTGGGAGTCCGCCCGGGAGACCGCCGACTGCCTCGGCGCGGAGTTCGTGCTGCTGCCGGACTGTGGCCACGTGCCATACGTGGAACGGCTGCCCGAGTTCGTGCAGGCGCTGGACCGGTTCCTGCCGCAGGATCCCGTGCTACGTTAGGCGTCCACCCAGCCCACGGCCACCCGCCGGCCAGCCGGCAGGCGCCATCGACCACGGCCGTCCCCAGTCGGGGGTGTTAGCTTCCCCCGTTCGTCCGCGCCCCGCTTCCGGCGCCCTGTCCCCTGATCCCCGATGCCCAACCCCGCCCCGCCGCCATGCCGCGATTGACCCCGTACGAGCTGGCCTTCGGCGCCGAGTCCGAGCTCCGGTTCGCCGTCATTCGGGATTCGTTCGCGCGCACCGGCGCCGACCCGAACGACCGCGACGCGTTCGTGCTGGATCGCGAGGTCACGGCGTTCCTGCGGGAGCTGGTGCCGGAAGAAGGTGTGGGCGCAGCGATCCGCGAGCACCTGGTGCTGCTCCACCATGCGTGGCTGTACTGGTCCGCAGGCGGCTGGCTCATCAGCCTGACCCGGGATCGCGCCCGCCGCATGCTGGCCTCCCCAGGGCCCGAGGAGGAAGCCCAGCCGGCGGCGCCCTCGGAGTCCCGCCTGCCGCCCGCGTTCTACCTGCAGCTACCGGAGCGCCTGGTGTGGGCCGACCTCGGCGATGGACAGCCGCACCAGCCGCTGGACGGTGCCTTCGTCCGCCCCTGGCCGGGAGGCGGCCTGTTCATCCTCGCCGTGGCGGGCATGCATCCCGGGCGGGAGGGGTTCACCGTGGTGGATGCCGACGGCTATCCCGGTGAGGGACTGGAGCGCTCCGACGGGTCCCCGACTTTTGCTCCGGTCCTGCCGGGTGGCGAGGCGGCCGGACTATTCTCGGTCGCTGGGGAGCCGGAACTGCTCGAGCTCGGCGCGCGCGCGCGCCTCGTCGTGGCAGAAGCGGTGGCCTGCGCCGAACCGGACCGGCGGGCACACCAGGCCCTGGAGGTGGGCTGACGTGACGATGGACAAGAAAGCGGTGGCGCAGGTCCTCGAGCAGATCGGCTCCTTTCTCGAGCTCAAGGGGGAGAACACCTTCCGGGTCCGTGCCTTCCGCACGGCGGCGCGGGCGGTCGCCTCAATCGCGGGCGAGCTCGATGAGGTCCTGGCCGACGGATCCCTCGCCGGCACCAAGGGGATCGGCCCGGCCACCCTGCAGATCGTGCAGGACCTGGTCAACAATGGCCGCTCCACGCTGCTGGAGGAGCTGCGCGAACAGGTGCCGCCCGGACTGGTGGAGATGCTGGAGATCTCCGGTCTGGGCGTGGCCAAGATCCGCCAGCTTCACGCCGCCCTCGACATTGATTCTCTCCCCGACCTCGAGGCGGCGGCGCGCGACGGCCGCCTGGCCGCGCTGCCCCGGTTCGGCGCCAAGACCGCCGAGAACATCCTCAAGGGCATCGCCTTCCTGCGACAGGCCAGCGCCTTCAAACTCAGCCACCACGCTGCCGACGAGGCCGAAGGCCTCCGCGCCGCGCTGGCCGCCCTGCCGGGGGTTCTGCACGCCGTCACCGCGGGCGATGTCCGCCGGCGCACCGAGGTGGTGCGGGACATCATCATCGTGCTGGTGGCCGAGGTGCCGCCCGCCGACATCTTCAAGCGCATCGGCCAGTTGCCCGGCGTGCATGAATTCGCCGGCCAGGACGAACGGCGCGTGACCCTGCGGGTCAGCGGCGGGGCGCAGGCGCAGATCGTCGTCACCACGGCGCAGAATACCGGGACGGTGCTGGTCCAGGCCACCGGGAGCGATGAGCACCTCGCGCAGCTCACCGCCCACGCCAAGGCACAGGGCTTCACCCTGGACGGCGCGGCCCTGTGGCGGGGGAGCCAGTTCATCCCTACCCCGGATGAGCAGGTGTTCTACTCGGCACTTGGGCTGGTGGAGATCCCCCCCGAGCTGCGCGAGGGGCACGGTGAGGTGGCCGCCGCCGACGCCGGGGCGTTGCCCCACCTGCTCCAGCGGGACGACCTGATGGGGTTCCTGCACTGCCACACGACCTACTCCGATGGATCGAATACCGTCATGGAGCTGGCGGAAGCGTGCCAGGCCGAGGGGTACCGCTACGTCGGGATCACCGATCACAGCCAGACCGCCGCGTACGCCGGCGGGCTCAGCCCCGACGATCTCAGCCGCCAGGCGGATGAGATCGACGCCGCCAACGCCCGGCTCTCCGGGTTCCGGATCCTCAAGGGCATCGAGGCCGATATCCTCGCCGACGGCGCGCTGGACTACGAGGACGCGGTGCTCGGGCGGCTCGATTTTGTCATCGGGTCGATCCACAGCCGGTTCAGCCTGAGCCGGGACGCGATGACCCGGCGGGTGCTCACCGCCATGGACAATCCGCACCTTGCCATCCTCGGCCATCCGACCGGCCGGCTGCTGCTCTCCCGGGACCCCTATCCCATCGATCTCGACGCCATCTTTGAGAAGGCCGCCCGCACCGGCGTGGCGGTGGAGATCAACGCCGACCCGCACCGGCTGGACCTGGACTGGCGATTCGTGCAGCGCGCCCGTGCGCTGGGTGTGGTGCTGTCTATCGGCGCCGACGCGCACAATCTTGCCGGCCTCAGGAATGTGGACTACGGGGTGGGCATTGCCCGGAAAGGCTGGCTGACCCGCGGGGACGTGCTCAACACCCGGTCGGTGGAGGGCTTCCTGGCCCATGTAGCGGCCCGGAGGGCGCCATGAGCGCCCGGCGGCCGGCGGCGGCGCCCGCAGGCCAGCGGATCGTTGCGATTCTGGCCCGCCTGAAGGAGGCCTACCCGAACGCCTCCTGCGCCCTGGTTCACCAGGACGCCTATCAGCTGCTGGCCGCGACCATCCTCTCTGCCCAGTGCACCGACGCGCGGGTGAACCTCGTCACCCCCGTGCTGTTCGGGAAATACCCCGCGCCGGCGGCCCTGGCGCGGGCGCGGCAGGCCGAGGTCGAGGCGATCATCAAGTCCACCGGCTTCTTCCGGAACAAGGCCCGAAACCTCATCGCCATGGCTCAGGCCGTCGTGGCCGATCATGGCGGCATGATCCCCCGCACCATGGCGGAACTGCACGCTCTTCCCGGGGTCGGCCGCAAGACCGCCAATGTGGTGCTGGGAAACGCCTTCGGGATCAACGAGGGGGTGACCGTGGATACTCACGTCACCCGGCTGGCAGGGTTGCTCCGACTCACCCGCCAGACCGATGCCGTGAAGATCGAGCGGGACCTGATGAAACTGGTGCCGCAGCAGGACTGGACCATCGTGTCCCACCTGCTGATCCTGCACGGGAGAGCCGTGTGCATCGCCCGGCGGCCACGTTGTGAGGAGTGTGTGCTGGCGCAGCTGTGCCCCGGCAGGGTCAGGCAGGGAAAGAACTGAGCCACCCTCCGCAGTCAGCTCTGTACGACCTCGTACTGTTCCTCCCCTGTGATCCTGAATCCGCGCTTGAGGTAGTTCGGTAGCGCACCCGGGTGGTCCAGCGTGCAGGTGTGCAGCCACACCCGGCTCGGCTGGTCGTCCCAGGCCGCCTGCACCGCCCGGGTGAGCAGGTACTTCCCCAGCCCTCGTGCCTGGAATTCCGGCAGCACCCCGAAATAGGCGATCTCCACCGAATGGTCCGGGTGAGTTCGCAGCTCGAAGAACCCCGCCGGTGCCCCCTCGGCTGTCAGCAGCCAGAGGGCGCTCGGCCCCGCCAGCCACTCCCGGAACTGGGCCTCAGTCCACGGCAGCCGGTCCCGCCAGTGGTAGGGGCGGCCGACCTCGGTATAGAGGTACCGGTAGAAGTGCCAGGGACAGCTGGCCATGCGCTCCAGCCGTACGCCCGCCTGGGCTTCGCCCGCAGGCCGTAGATCCTGGGGCGCGGTCATCTCCAGGTAGGTCCGGGTCACGGTGATGGCGGGCATGTCCCAATTCTAACCGGCGATTGCCCAACCAGCCCGCCCCCCCCCCCGCTGTGCAACCGCAAGCCACCCCCGCATCCCCCGGACGACCCAAAACAGCCATAGAGGTTCGTATGCACCGGAACATTCTGGGCGCCATCGCGCTCATGGCCACCGCGTCTCCCGCGGCGGCGCAGGGTTGGATTGAAATCGAACGGCCAAGAAACCCAGTTGCAGTTTCACCCACGGTCACCCGGGTCGGCTCGGAGGTCCGGGTCACGATTGAGGGCCGGGTCGCACGGATTGAGGTCGAGGAGCGCTTCCAGAACACCGGCGGCGGCGTCGCCGAGGGAAATTATCTCTACCCCCTCCCGGGCGAAGCAGTCTTCCAGAATTTCTCGCTCTGGATGGGCCAGCAGGAGCTGCGCGGTGAGATGCTCACGGCGGAGCAGGCGCGCGGCATTTACGAGGAGATCGTGCGGCGACAGAAGGACCCCGCCCTGCTCACGCTGGCCGGGCACGGACTGGTCCGGGCGCAGGTCTTCCCCATCCAGCCGGGCGAGACCCGCAAGGTGGTGCTGCGGTATACCCAGCTGCTCGAGCGCAGCGGCGACGCCCTGCGCATCCGCTACGCCCTGGGCCAGCGTGGCGGCAGCGCCGGCGGCTGGCGCCTGACCGCCCCGGCCCCGGATGGCTTCGGCACCCCGTACTCTCCCACCCACCAGCTCACGACCCGGCACGAGAACGGCCGGCTGGAACTGAGCCTCGACCCCTCGCGCGGTGGCGATGTGGAGCTGTTCCTCCCCCTTCGCCGGGGCTTGGTGGGGACCAGCGTGGTCACCCACGGCCAGGGCGGTGAAGATGGGTACTTCATGCTGCTGCTCGCCCCGCCCGCCGCCGAGGAGGGCGCGGTGATGCCGCGGGATGTGTCGTTCGTGGTGGACGTCTCGGGATCCATGTCCGGCCAGAAGATCGAGCAGGCCCGAGCGGCGCTTCGGCAGGCCTTGGGCACGCTGCGCACCGCGGATCGCTTCCAGCTCATTGCCTTCAGCTCCGGTGTGCGGCACTTCCGGGAGGGATTCTCGGCGGCAACGGCGGAGAACCTCCGCGCGGCCCGCGAGTTCGTGGATGGCCTCCAGGCGGACGGCGGGACCAACATCTCCGGCGCCCTTGAAGCGGCCCTTGGTTCCGCGGTGAGCCAGGAGCGGCTGCCGCTGGTCCTGTTCCTTACCGATGGCGTCCCTTCCGTCGGGGAGCAGGAGCCCGACCGGATCGCCGCCATGGCGGCGGGCCGCGCGGGCCGCGCGCGTATCTTCACCATCGGGGTGGGGCACGACGTGAACACCTACCTGCTGGACCGGCTGGCCAAGGAAGGCCGCGGCGCGGCCGAGTATGTGGCCCCTGAGGCCAGTGTCGAGGTCGCGGTCGGCAGCCTGATGGGCAAGCTGCGGCGGCCCGCACTGGTCAATCTCCGGATCGTCTCGAGTCCTGTGCGCTTCCGCGATCTATCGCCCGCGCAGCTGCCAGACCTGTTCTTCGGCGAGGAGCTGGTGGTCTTTGGCCGGTACCAGGGAGAGGGACAGGGAACGATCCTCCTCGAGGGCGAGCGCAACGGCCGCCGCGAGCGGTTCACCGCCGAGGCGCGCTTCCGTCGGGTGGAGGGTTCCAACGATTTCATTCCGAAGCTGTGGGCCTCCCGCCGGGTTGGAGACCTCACCCGGCAGGTCCGGCTGGAGGGCGTCAGCGACGCGCTGGTCCGGGAGATTCGGGAGTTGGGCCTGCGCCACGGCATCCTCACCGAGTTCACCTCCTACCTGGTGCAGGAGCCCCAGTTTGCCACCCGGGAGGAACGGGCCCTGCGGGCGCAGGCCAGCGTCGCGGCCGCCGCGCCGGCGGCACAGACCGGGCGGGCCGCCTTCGATCAGGCCAAGGCCAGCGGACGGATGCGCGACGCGCGCAGCCTGGCCGAGGCCGAAGCCGTGGCCGAGGATAAGCTGGCCAGCCTCTCTGGAAACGACCGGGGGGTACGCCGGGCCGGTGGCAGGATCTTCCGCCAGACGGTTGGCGTCTGGACGGATGTGGCCCACAGCGATAGCCTCCGGGTGCTGAACATTGCTCCGTTCAGCGCCGCGTACTTTGCAGTGGTACGGGCCCTGCCGGAGCTCAGCGAGAGCCTCGGGGTGGGCGAATCGGTGATCATCGCCGGTCAGCGCGCGAGCATCAAGATCGCCACCGGCGGCCACCAGACGTTGAGCGACCTCGAACTGCGCAGCCTGGTGCGCGACTTCCGCGGGGGTGCCTGATGTGGCGCGTTACCCTGGTCCTTGCGCTGCTGGCCTGCGACGGCGGGCCGGCAGAGGCGGGGCCGACCGAGTCCTGGCCTTACGCGGTCGCCCGGCCGGACTGTGCCCCATGGGATGGGGCGGCAACCTCGGTGTACCTCACGGCGACGCCGCTGGACAGCGGCGCGAGCCCGATGCCTATCCTCCGCCTGAGCGTTTACCACGATCTCGGCAGCGTCCGGGGAGCGCGGTGGACCCTGGGGGACAGCGGTCCCGATGGGGCCGCCGCGGTGCTCTGCACCAGCGAGCAGGCGTGCCAGAGCGCGGCCTCGGGCTGGATCGAGTTCGAGTCCGGGGCGGCTGGCCCGCTCAGCGGCCGGTACGATGTGGTGTTCCCTGATGGCGTCCGGCGCGCTGGACAGTTCCGGGCACCGGTGCAGGAGATTACAGCACTGTGCGGCTGACCCGCAGGAGCCCATGACCGGACCTTCCATCGAAGAGCTCTTTGCCCAGTACCACGCGCCGCTCCTGCGGATGCTCTACCGGCGCACCGGTGATCAGGACCGCGCCGAGGACCTGGCGGCGGAGGTGTTCGCACGGGCGCTGCAGGCGCCGCCGGACAACCCGCGGCCGTGGCTGTTCGCCGTGGCGCTCAACCTGGTGCGCGACGACGGCCGCCGGGCGGTACGCCAGGGGCGCCGGCTGCAGCTGCTCAAGGGAGAATCCGCGACCAGCGCCCCAGCGCCGGACGACGACTATGAGCGCAATGAAAAGACCAAGTTCGTCAAGGCTGCGCTCAGCCAGCTGCGGGATGTCGACCGGGAGGTGTTGCTGCTGAAGGCCGAAGGATTTGACTATGACGAAATCGCGGCAACCACCGGACTGGCCAAGGGTGCCATCGGAACCACGCTCTGCCGTGCCCGCAAACGGCTGGTGGAAGCCTATCGAGAGCAGGAGAAGGACAAGCATGCCGCATCTTGACGAGGGAACCCTGAGTGCGCTGTTCGACGGTGAACTGGCCCGGGACGAGCGCGACCTGGCCGAGCGCCATCTGACGGATTGCGGCGAGTGCCGCCGGCTGTACGAGGAGATCCGGGCCTTCGCCGGAGAGGCCGGCACGCTGGTGGACAGCCTCCAGCCCGAGAAACTGCCAGGGCAGGACGCCCCCCGCGTGGCGGCGCGGCCGGGCTGGGACCGGTTCCGTCCGCTCGCCTGGGCCGCGACGCTGGTGCTCGCCGCTGGGCTGGGGTGGTCCGCCAGCGCGCGGCGCTTTCCCCAGGCCCCCGCGGATTCGCCAGCGGCGGGATCGGCCGAACGGGTCGTCCCCACCATTTCCACTGTCCCCGATGACAAGAGCGCCGGCGAGCCCCGCCCCGAGGAGCGAGCGCCCACTCGGGCCCGGCAGGACGAGTCATCCCGGCGGCAGGTGACCCAGCCTCCCACCCCGTCTGCTGTGGGCGCGGCCAAGGTCGCCACGCCGGCGCCACCCGCCGAGGCCGATGCGGCCCTCGCCAATCAAGCCAGCCGAGCGGAATCGGCTGCGCCCGGTGCCCCGGCCAGCGGGCTCACCTCCCAGCCGCGACAGGCCCGCGCCGCGGAGCTCCCGGCCCTGCGGGATGCTCCAGCATCCGTGGGTGGCTACCGGGAAGCCCCGCTTGAGGAGGCCGTCCGGGCCCTCGGCGGCACCGTCAAGCTGATCGACGGGCTGAACCCGATACGTGTCCAGCTTGGACCGGCGGAACGCGTGGCCGGCGGCACACCCATCGACCTCGTGCGCGTTACCTACCTGGATCCCCCGGGACGCGAGCTGTGGCTGGATCAGCAGCGGAGCCCCTCCCTGGCCGAGGGCGGTGCGGCCCCCGCTCCCGCCGGCGAGCCTGCTGGCGGGGGATACGGTCGTGTCCGCCGCGGGAGGTGGCCTTAGCCGGGTGCGCTGGATGAGTCAGGACGGGTTCCGATTGACCCTGACAGGCTACCTCCCCGGAGATTCACTCCGGGCGCTGGTGCGCCGGGTGCACTGATCCGGCCCGGGCGGGATAGATTCCCGGCATGTTTCACCTCAACGACCGGGTGCTCGAGCGGCTGGTCACCGGGAAGGCCTCCAGCACCGATGTGGACCGGATCAGGCGGCATGTGAACCGATGCCGGGCCTGTTCCCGCCGGCTGGAAGAGTGGCGGGACAACTTCGTTGAGGTGGACCAGAACTTCCCCGAGCTCGCCGCCGACATGGCGCCAGCCGCGACCGTGACCGCCGGCGGGTTGGTGCTCATGCCTCCCAGCGAACCACGAAGGGGCTTCCCGCTGGACTTCGCCACGCTCCTCTGGGGGGTGGCCGGCATCCTGGCCATCGTGGTCGGGTACGGGCTGGTGCGCCTGAATATCGCCGCGAACGACAACCAGGAACTCGCCTTCCGGACCGACTCGCAGGCCACCGTGATAGCGCCGAGGCCCGTGGTCCCTGGTAGTACCGCCACCGAGGGGCCAGCCCCCCCAATCCACCGACCGGAGCCGCCCGACCGGCCGGTGGATCGCGGGCCGCAGGATGAGGGCCCGCCGGCGCTGGGGATCTCGCCGAGGTTTGCGGCCGTCTCCCGGAGCGACGCGGTCCGGCGTCTGGGCGGGGCGCTTCGCGGAGTCTCCGGACTCACGCCCGACCACTACGAGATCGCGCCACCCGGAGTGGTGCCGGGCGCCCAGCGGAATCTCGAAGTCATCCGGGTGGTCTACCGGCTGGGGACCAACGGGCGACTGACGCTTGACCAGCAGCGCATTCCGGTGGACAGCTCCGGGTTCCGGCCCATCGAGGACGCGGCACTGGAGAGCGGAGAGACGGTGTTCCGCACCACCCAGGATGGTGCGGCGAGCGCGATCTGGCTGGATGAGGGGGGCTACCGGCTGGCGCTGTCGGGGCGGATCTCCCAGGATTCCCTGCGGATCCTGGTAAACCGAGTGCGCTAGTCGGATTTGAGGTCGGCCGCACGCTGGTACGGACCCTGGCTGGGTATATTCCTCCCGTCCACGCCCCGGTCATGGGGACCGGAAAGTTCAGCGGACAGTTCACCGTTCCAGGAGTAATTCATGAAACGTCTTTCTACGGCTCTGGTGGCAGCTGGCGCCGCCCTCGTGCTCAGCGCATCTTCGGCGCAGGCGCAGTCCATTACCGTCGGGGTTGGTGGCGGTGCCACTCTGCCGATGGGTGACTTCAACGACGTGGCCAAGCTCGGCTGGCACGGCATGGCCAACGTCGGCTACGGCCTGCCCTCCGGCCTCGGCTTCCGGGGCGAGTTCTTCTACGGCCAGAACACCGTCGACGGCGTCGACGGCAAGGTCAAGCTGAGCGGCGGCATGGCCAGCCTGACCTACGACATCCAGAGCGCCGGCGGTATCAAGCCGTACGTCCTCGGTGGCGTGGGCTACCACAAGGTCCAGATCGACATCACCGGCGGCGGTAGCGGCGACGACTCGGCGATCTCGTTCGGCGGCGGCGTGGGCCTGAAGTTCAAGGCCGGCAGCGATTCGAACTTCTTCGTCGAGGCGCGCTACATCAACATCAGCACCGATGGTGGCAGCACCGCGTACATCCCGGTGAGCGCCGGCATCTCGTTCGGGCTGGGCGGCAAGTAAGTCCTTCGGCGCTTGCGCGCCCGAGGGCGGCGGGGCGGGCCTCAGGAGGCCCGCCCCGTTCGTTTCGCCGCCCCCAGCCCCGCCAACCTGCCCGTGGCCCACGCCCAGGCAAAGTTGTGGCCGCCGATCGGACCGAACGCATCCAGCACCTCGCCCGCAAAGAACAGCCCCGGCACCCGGCGGCTCTCGAGGGTGGCGGGGTCTACCTCATTCAGCGCCAACCCGCCACCGGTGACCTCGGCTTTCTTGTAGCCCTCATCCCCGGTCCAGGGCAGGGGCCAAGCCGTGAGCCGTCCTACAAGATCCTGACGGGCCTTGCGAGGGAGTTGGGCCAGCTGCAGGCGTGAGTCTATTCCCGCCTCCTCCAGCAGGCACTCGGCCAGCCGAAGCGGCAGCCGCTCGCGCAGAACGCCCAGTACTCCGGCCGGGCTCCGCTCGCGCAGCAGCGCCTCCCAGACGGAAGCTGGCAGATCACCCCACTGCACCGTGATGGAGCGACGGGCCCCCCCGGCGAGCCGGCAGCGCACCGCCACGTGGGACACGTCCAGCACCACTGGACCGCTGTACCCGCGGTGAGTAAACAGGAACCCTCCGGTGGCCTGAACCCGGCGACGCTCAACGACCGCCGTGAGCGTCGCGGTCAGGGAGACCCCGGCTAGTGCAGCGTGCACCGGCGGGTCGGCGACCAGCGGAGTCAGGGCTGGATAGGTCTGGTGCACGGTGTGCCCGTACCGGCGGGCCAGCTCCAGCCCGAAGCCGGCGCTGCCGGTCGCGGGGACGGACAGTCCTCCCGCCGCGATGATCACCCGGGTAGCGAGGATCGCCTCGCCTCCCTCGAGGGCCAGGCGGAAGCGACCATCTTCCCGCTCCAGCCCAGTGACGTGGGCATTGCCGCGGAACTCCACCCCCCGCTCCCGAGCCCGGCCCACCAGCCGGTCCCGCACGTCACGGGCGCGGTTGCTCTCGGGGAAGAGCTTTCCGGACTCGGGCTCGAGGGCCAGCGGGAGCCCGAGATCGCGCTCGAAGAACTCCCGCTGGGCCGCCTGAGGCCAGCTGGCCAGCATCCGTCTGAGCAGGTGGGGCGACGAGTCGGTCACGAATCGCTCCGGCGCCAGCTCCGACGGCAGGACGTTGCAGCGGCCCCCGCCGCTGATGAGGATCTTCCGACCCCCGTCCGGGGTGCGCTCCAGCAACAGGACCCGTGCACCCTGCTCGGCGGCGAAGATGGCGGCCATGAGCCCAGCCGCCCCGGCGCCGACGACGACCAGTTGATCCCCTGCGGCAGTGGAAGGCATGGATGGCGCCAGCGGGTGGTGAGAGAGCCCGTCAGTTTCGCACGACGAGCCGTGGCAGTAAGCTAAGTGGCTCCGCACGCCCACAACCACCACTGAAGCTGATCGCTGTGACCTGATAGCCGTCTCTCCCCCCAACCCTTCCATCCGCCCCATGAAAACCATCATCGAGCCGTTCCGCATCAAGTCGGTTGAGCCGATCCGCCTGACCACCACGGCGGAGCGCGAGGCCCGACTCAGGGAGGCCAGCTACAATGTGTTCCTCTTGCGGTCGGAGGACGTGCTGATTGATCTGCTGACCGACAGCGGCACTTCGGCGATGAGTTCCGAGCAGTGGGCGGCGATGATGCGCGGTGACGAATCGTACGCCGGCAGCCCGTCGTTCTACCGCTTCGAGCGGGCGGTCCACGACATCTTCGGGTTCCGGTACGTCTTCCCCACTCATCAGGGGCGGGCGGCAGAGCGAATCCTTTTTTCGGTGATGTGCCGCCCGGGACACGTGGTGCCGAGCAACACCCACTTCGATACCACCCGGGCCAACATCGAGCATGTCGGGGCACGGGCGGTGGACCTGGTCATCCCCGAGGGCCGCGAGCCGGCGACCATCCATCCGTTCAAGGGCAACATGGACGTGGCGGCGCTGGAGCGGCTCATTGCCGAGGTGGGCCGGGAGAGGATCCCGCTGTGCATGCTCACGGTGACCAACAACAGCGGCGGCGGGCAGCCGGTGTCGCTGGCCAACATCAAGGCGGTCTCGGCGGTCTGCCGCCGGCATGGCATCCCGCTGTACCTCGATGCCTGCCGGTTTGCGGAGAACGCCTATTTCATCAAGCTGCGTGAGGCCGGCTACGCCGGCCACAGCCCGCTGGAGATTGCCCGCGAGATGTTCTCCCACGCCGACGGCGCCACCATGTCCGCCAAGAAGGATGGCCTGGCCAACATCGGCGGGTTCATTGCCAGCAACGACGCCCAGGTGGCCCAGCAGGAGCGCAACCTGCTGATCCTCACGGAGGGCTTTCCCACCTATGGCGGGCTGGCGGGCCGGGATCTCGAGGCCATCGCCGTGGGCTTGTACGAGGCACTGGCGGACGATTACCTGCTCTACCGGATCACCTCCACCACCTACCTGGGCCGCAACATCTCGGAGCAGGGGGTTCCCATCGTCCAGCCGCCGGGCGGGCACGCGATCTACATCGATGCGGCGGCGTTCTTCCCCCAGATCCCGCCACGAGAGCTTCCCGGCCAGGCGCTGGTGGTGGAGCTGTACCGCGAAGCGGGGATCCGGGCGGTGGAAATCGGGACCGTGATGTTCGGCCGGCGCGACCCGCAGACCGGCGTGGAGTCCACCGCGCCGATGGAACTGGTCCGCCTCGCCATCCCCCGACGGGTATACACCCAGAGTCACGTGGATTATGTGGTGGAGGCGATCCTGGGCGTCTTCGCGCGCAGGCAGGAGGTTGGCGGGTATCGGTTTGCGGAGCAGGCACCCATGCTGCGGCACTTCACGGCGAGGTTCGAGCCGGTGAGGTAGAAGCGGCGATCAGCTACCTCCAAGGGCTGACCCGTGAGTGCCAGGGGTTCCGTTCGTCTGTGGGATACCGCCCGGCAACGCTCGTGTTCCGGTTGTACCACGGTCGACGGAGGTCTGCCCCAGGTGGGCCCCCGTGCTGTCGGGGTTCTCAACTGCGGCGGCGCCGGTTTCCCGTCGGGGCCGGGGGTGGTGCCGATTCGACTAGGTTCAAAGGATGACCAATCGTCTGGCCGACGCCTCGTCGGCGTACCTGAAGAGCGCCGCCCACCAGCCCATCGCGTGGTACCCCTGGGGGGAGGCCGCCTTTGGGGCGGCACGCGCGGAGGATCGTCCCATCCTGCTCGACATTGGGGCGGTCTGGTGCCACTGGTGCCACGTGATGGACGGCGAGTCCTATGAAGATGCCGCCCTGGCCGAGTTCCTCAACCGCAACTTCGTGTGCGTCAAGGTGGATCGGGATGAGCGACCCGACGTGGATGCCCGGTACCAGCGTGCCGTCCAGGCCCTGGCCGGCCAGGGTGGGTGGCCGCTTACGGCCTTCCTCACGCCGGATGGGCAGGTGTTCTATGGTGGCACCTACTTCCCCCCCGATGGAAAGTACGGCCGCCCCGGATTCCGCACGGTGCTGGAGCAGGTGCTGCGGGTCTGGCGGGACCAGCGTGACCGCGCCGAACAGCAGGCGCTGACCCTCCAGCGGCTGCTGGCGCCGCACCTGGATGAATCCGCCGCCGCCACGCCCGACGAGGCGGCGCTGGTGCAGGCCACCAGCCAGGTGACCCTGCACTACGACGCCCGCCACGGCGGCTTCGGGACCCAGCCGAAGTTCCCGCATCCCGGCGCCGTGGGGTTCCTGCTCACCCGCGCCGCCGACACCGGCAACGCCGAGCTCCGGGAGATGGCCATCCATACGCTGCGGGCCATGGCGCGGGGCGGCATTCACGACCACCTGGGCGGTGGGTTCCACCGCTATAGCGTAGATGCGCAATGGATCGTGCCGCACTTCGAGAAGATGTCGTACGATAACTCCGAACTCCTCAAGGCCTACCTCGACGGCTTCGCGGTGACGGCCGAGCCGGAGTTCGCCGGGGTGGCCCGGGGAATCGTTCGCTGGGTGCGGGAGGAACTGGCACATCCCGACGGCGGCTACGGCGCGAGCCAGGACGCCGACGTGGGACTCGAGGATGACGGAGACTATTTCACCTGGACCCCGGTGGAGGCCCAGGCAGCCATCGACGATGCCGCGCTGTCGGAGCTGGCGGTCAGCACCTACGACATCGGCACCGCCGGCGAGATGCACCACAATCCCTCCAAGAATGTGCTCTTCCTCGATCCGTCGTTGTCCCCGGACCAGTCCGATCCGCGACTGGCGGAGGTGCGACACCGCCTGCTGGCGGCTCGGCGGCAGCGGACGGCGCCGTTCGTGGATCGGACCCGGTATACCGGCTGGAATGGCATGATGGCGGGCGCCCTGATCCGGGCCGGAAGCGTGCTGAACGACCCGTGGGCCCTCGAGCACGGCCTCAGGACGCTGCGGTGGATTCGTGACGGGCACGAGGATCCGGCGTCGCTTCGACACGCGCCCGGTGGTATTGAGGGGTTGCTCGACGACCAGGTCCACGTGGCCCAGGCGCTGCTCGATGCTTACGAAGCCAATGGCGAAGGGGAGTGGCTTGCCTGGGCCGAGCGCTTGATGGAGCGGGTGTGGCGGGACTACCTGGACCGGGAGGGTGGCGGGCTCTGGGACCAGGCCCGGGACCAGGGCGGCCTGGGCCTCCTGCCGACCCGGCTCAAGCCGATCCAGGACACTCCCACCCCCTCGGCGAATGGAACGGCGGCCCTGGTACTGGCCCGGCTGGCGGCCCTCACCCAGGCGGGGCCCTGGGCCGAGCGACACCGGGCGATGGTGGCCGCATTCGCCGGGGCCGCCCCCGCGCTCGGCGTCTTCGGCACGACCTTTCTCTCCGCCCTCGACTGGGCCCTGCATCCGCCCACCCACCTGGTCATTGCCGAGGGTAGCGGTCCCGGCGCCGCCGCCCTCGCGGCGGAGATGCACCTCGCGGCCCTGCGCACCTTCGTCCCCCGCCGGGTGGTGCAGCTGGTCCGCTCGTCGGCCAGTGCCCTCCCGCCGGCGGTGGCGGCCATGCGCCCGGCGGGAGGAGCGACCCGCGGGTATCTCTGCGTGGGTACCAGCTGCCGGGCCCCGGCGGAGAGGCTGGCGGCGTGGAACGACACCCTCCGCGCAGGATGAGGTCGGAGAAGGGTCGATATCATTGACGGGCCGGGTCCGGGACTCCACCTTCACCCACCCATGTCAGGCAGGCAGGACCCATGAGAGTTCTCGGTGTCATTACGACTGGATGGCTGCTGCTCGCGCCGCCACTCAGCGCACAGGTGTCCCAGGCGGGATCTCCAGCGATCGCCGGCACCTACCTCGAGCGCTACCAGGAGATCATGCAGCTCCGGCCTTCCCGGGAGCAGATGGCCGAGGTGCGCAACCTGACGCTCCAGCGGGACGCAGGTGAGATCCACCTGACGCAGGGCCGTCTCTACCTCCTCCAACCGATCGGTGGCCGAGTAGTCGGGGCGGTCTTCCGGGGGACCGGCACGTTTCGGCTCGATCCGACCCTGGAGATTGAGCGCCAGCGCCTGCGTCTCTTCGGGCTGAAGGCACCCCTGGAGCGCGGGTTCGAGGATCTGGTCCTGCTTTTCGCCGATGCCACCTTCGAGGAGTTGAGCCGAACGCTCAGCTTCGGCTCGGGATCCTCGACGGACGATCTGGGTCGCCGGGTTGGTCAGGCGCTCGACCTGATGGGGCATGATGGCTCGCAGACCCTGGACCCGGACCTCGCCCGCCCATTCCTCAACGGCGAACAGACCGGATATTTCTTCGCGTTTGTGGTCAGCGAGGGGTGGGATCCGCTGGGCTTCGTGGTCAACCCCCAGGAGGTCGAGGGCATCCAGCTGTTAACCCGCGCCAAGGCCCGAGCCGCACGCCGCTACGGGGAGACCATCGTGCAGTTCCCGGCCCGCGGAGTCCGCGGCACGGGAGAGTACCAGGAGCGCAAGCCGGAGGCCCGGATCGGACACTACGAGATCGCGATTCAACTGCCCCAGACGGGCACGGGAGAACTGGCGTTCTCCGCGGCCGCCAGGGTGGACATCACTTCCGATACCAGTATCGGGCCCTGGGTCGCGTTCGTGCTCTACTCGAAGCTCGAAGTCGACTCGGGCCGGTGGCAGGACGGCGAGTCCGCGACCATCTACCACGGAAAAGAAAGCCCCTTCCTGTGGGTCCGGATGCCCGGAGTGCTGAAACCCCGGGAGGTTCAGCGGCTGCAGGTGTTCTACCACGGCGACCTGATCGACCGGTTCGGCGACTGGTTCTTCATCAAGTCCTCGATTCAGTGGTATCCGGTTTCGCTGGACGGGCGCACCCGGGCCACCTTCGATCTGGCCTTCACAAGTCCCGAGGGATTCCGGCTGGTCAGCGTGGGCAGGCAGGTTGATTCGGCGCCGGCGGGAGGTCACATGCAGCGAACCCGCTGGGTCGTCGACAAGCCGATCCGCAACGCCTCCTTCAACATCGGCCTCTTCGACGAGTTTCGGGTCACGGAGCCCGACATCCCGCCGATCACGGTCCTGTGGTCCGACCGCATGCACCTCGCCGTCGCGCAAGGCGCCGGCGTGCTGCGCGGCAAGAACATGAAACAGCAGGTCGGGGGAGATATCGCCGCGGCCATGCAGTTCTACCAGCATGTCTTTGGGGCTGCCCCGGTGGACCAGGTCCTCGCCACCGAGATTCCGTGGCTCCACGGGGAAGCCTGGCCGGGGATCATCGGCCTCTCTTTCGCCACCTTTCACCAGACGTCGGACGAGGGCTTCGATGAGGCCTTTCGAGCCCACGAAGTCGCGCACCAGTGGTTTGGAATCGGTGTGGACTACGCCACCTACCGGGATCGCTGGCTCAGCGAGGGGTTGTCCGACTTTGCGGGCATCTGGTTCCTGCAGACCCGCCGGAAGGACAACACGAAGTACTTCGACATGCTCAAACGCTGGCGGGGCAGTATCCTGCTCCGCCGCGACGACCCCCTGCCGATCTGGCTGGGACACCGGGTCGCGACATCCCGGACCACCGAAGACTACAGCGCCATCGTGTACCAGAAAGGCGCGTGGGTCGCGCACATGCTGCGGATCCTCATGCTCGATCTCAAGACCATGAGCGAGGAGCGGTTCACGGCCACCATGAGGGACTTCTACGAGACCTACCGTGGCCGGCGCGCATCCACCCAGGATCTTCAGCAAGTATTCGAGGCCCATGCAGGCCAGCCCATGGACTGGTTCTTCCAGCAGTGGATCTACCGCACCGACATCCCGACCTACCGGGTTGCCTGGCGGTCGGACCCGGGCCCCGACGGCACCCACCTGGTGAAGCTGCGGGTGGAGCAGGAGCGGGTCCCCGAGGAGTTCCTTGCCTATGTGCCGGTCGCCGTGGACCTGGGCAACAACCAGGTGGCGCGGCTGCGCGTCAAGGTAACCGGGGCTCGCACCGAGATGACTCTGCCGGCGATGCCGGCCAAGCCCCAGGACGTACGATTCAACGACCTCGAGGGCGTCCTCGCGGAGGTCAAGAAGGTGCCATGGTAGCGGGAAACGAGCCGTCCTGATCCGGCCGACGGGGTTCCTTGCCCCCCCGGCTACCCGCCCGCTATCCTTTTCCCGCCCGGCCCCGCCGCTCCCGGTGCGTCCGGTCCCACTCCCTGCCCCTGACCAGCCATGAAAACCGCCACCATCGAAACCAGTCGCGGGACGATCGTTGCCGAGTTATTCGACGACGAGACCCCGGAGACCGTCAAGAACTTCAGCAAGCTCGCCAACGAGAAATTCTACGATGGCACGCGCTTTCACCGAGTCATCAGCAACTTCATGATCCAGGGCGGCGATCCCACCAGCCGGGACCCCAACGATCCGCGGGTGGGCACCGGGGGCCCGGGATACAAGATCAAGTGCGAAACCCACCACAACACCCACAAGCACGTGGCCGGTACGCTCTCCATGGCCCATGCCGGCAAGGATACGGGCGGCAGCCAATTCTTCATCTGTCACTCTCCCCAGTCTCACCTGGACGGGAAACACACGGTCTTCGGCCAGGTGACCAAGGGCATGGAGGTGGTGAACGCCATCCGCAAGAACGACGAGATCACTTCTATCCGGGTGGCCTGAGCTGATCCTCGATTTCGCGGTCCTGGCCGACTACGCCCTGATTGACCAGCAGGGCAAGCTCTCGGTGCTGGGACTGTTCCAGCATGTCTGGGTGACCCAGTTCCCCACCGTCCACCCGCGCGCCCACCTGGTGCTCCGGGTGCGCGGGCGGCGGACGGAGATCGGGGAGCACGCCATGCGCATCCGCTTCGTGGATGAGCACGGCACCAAGCTGCTCGACGGCGAGGGGAGCGTGCAGTTCGGGGAGCCGCCGGCGGGGGTGGTGGACATCGAAGCCGGGGCGGTGCTGGTCTTCGACCTGCCCCTGCCACGCGCGGGGACCTACGCCTTCGAAATCGGCCTCGACAACGATGCCGAGTACCGGGTGCCGCTCACGGTAGCCCAGGCCCCCGGCACCGGGCCGGAGAACGGCACGCTTCATTAATTCATGAAACTGCAGTGAAGAGGTCTTCCATTATCGTTCCCCCCTCACAAGTGTTTTGACAAAGCTGTCTCCGGCCCGTAGACTATCCCATCCTCCTGCAGTACCGAGCAACGCTTCCATCCGCAGTTCTTTCTACCGGAGTTCAATTATGCGGCGGTACCATGTTTGGCTGGCCGTCGGCGGGCTGGCTGCCGTCCTTGGCAGTCCCGCGTCGCTTCGAGCCCAGGGATTCAGCGTCAACGAGCACGGCACCTGTGCCATGGGCCGGGCGGGTACGGGGGTGGCATCTCCCTGTGACGACGGATCGGCGCTGTTCTTCAATCCGGCCGGCCTGGCCAACACGCCAAAGGGTCGAACCCAGATCTCGGTGGGCGGGGTATTCATCGCGCCCTCCGGCGGATTCACCCAGGATGCGACCGGGCTCAGCTCCGACCTGAACAAGAAGGTCTTCCCGGTGCCGGCGCTGTTCCTGACCCATGGCTTCACCGACCGGTTTGCCGCTGGCCTGGGGGTCTTTGCCCCCTACGGCCTGACAACGGACTGGCCCGACGACGCCATCGGGCGGTTCAGCTCCTTCAAGAGTGTCATCCGCAATATCTACGTGCAGCCCACCGTGGCCGCCAAGCTGGGCAAGTATGTGAAGGTGGGCGCCGGCTTCGATGTCAACCTCCTGCATCTGGAGCTCAACCAGCGGGTGGACCTGGCGGAGCAGACCGCGGCTCCCGGTGTGACCTTCGGCAATCTGGGCATTCCCGCCGGAACCGATTTCGCCGAGGCAAAGGTGACCGGCAGCAAGACCGGCATCGGATATCACCTCGGACTCACCGTGCAGCCGACCGACAAGCTCAGCTTCGGTGTCCGCTACCTGTCGCGCCAGAAGATCGACGAGATCGACGGCGACGCCGAGTTCCGCCAGATCAACACCGGCATTCTGCTCCCAGCGCGCAATCCGCTGGGGCTTCCGGCCGGTACTCCGCTGGACGCCGTCCTCGCCCCCCAGTTCCAGCCCGGTGGTTCGCTGGTGGACCAGGGTGGCGCCACCGGCGTCCGGCTGCCGGAGCAGTTGACCCTGGGCGTGGCCTTCCGGCCCACCGACAAGCTGCATCTGCTGTTCGACTACGGCATGCAGAACTGGGAGGTCTGGGATACCATCGTGCTGGATTTCGAGATCCTGGGCCCGACAACCCTGCCACAGGCATTCAAGAAGACTCACAGTTTCCGCTTCGGCGGCGAGTATGACGTCGGCACCTCCAGCGTCGTGCGCGGTGGTTTCCTCACCCACTCCGGCGCTGCCCCGGACGACAACGTGACCTCCACGCTCCCCGAAGGGGGCCGGACCGAGTTCACCGTGGGCTTCGGCACTCGGCTCGGTGGCAGTGGACATGTCGACCTGGCGTATCAGTACATTGACCAGGCCGACCGCCGGGGCCGTTCCCGCGAGGCGGGCACACCCAATGACGGTATCTACAAGTTCAAGGCGCATCTTTTTGGCGCCACCTTCACCTGGAACTTCTAAGCGACGGGGAGCAGACCCATGTCTTTCAAGCGTATAGCCGTCTCCCTGCTCGTGGTGCTGCCGCTCCTTGCGAGCTGCCGCACGGACGACAGTCTCAATGAGCCGGACGTGAGCGATCCGATGTTCCGCCGCTACGGCGCCCTTGGCAACAGCATCACCGCCGGCTTCCAATCGGCCGGCGTGAGTGACAGCACCCAGCTCCGCTCATACGCCCAGCTCCTCGCCAAGGCGATGGGCACACCGTTTAACTATCCCCGGCTCAACGGCCGCGGCTGTCCGCCGCCGTTCACCAACAACACCACCCAGGCCCGCGTGGGAGGCGGCACATCCACCACCTGCGATCTCCGGGTTCCAGTGAGCGGGCTGCTGAACAACCTGGCCGTGCCGGGCAACGCCACGGGGACGCTGCTCAGCAACTTCGGGGGCCTGCCGTCCCAGTTCGATCCGCTCAAGACGATCTTCCTGGGCGGACGTACCGAGCTCGAACTGCTGCGGCAGCTCCAACCGACGTTTGTGTCGCTGTGGATCGGCAACAACGATGTGCTCGGTGCATTGATCTCTATCACCAATCCCGGCGACCCGACCCAGGTGACATCGGTGCCGCAATTCGTGGCACAGTTCGATTCCGTGCTCGACGTCATCCAAGCGACGGGCGCGCGGGCGATCGTGCTCTCGGTCGGCGACGTCTCCGTCATTCCCTACGCCTCGCGCGGGTCCACCTACTGGTGCATCAAGAATCAGCCCGCCTGCGGCACCTTCCCCGCCACCTTCCCCGCCGAGTTCACGGTGGACAACAACTGTGCTCCGATGCTCGCGATCCCGACTGCCAAGGGCGATTCGACACTGGTTCCCTGGCCGGTCTGGATTCCCAAGCTGGCCGCGGCCGCTCTGGGCGGCGTACCAGCGAACCTCGACTGCACGGTGGACGCCGAGGTCATCACGGCATCCGAGTACGCCAACATGCGAACAGCCGTCGAGGGGTACAACGCGCACATTCAGTCGGAAGTGGCCGCGCGGGGCCTCGCCTACTTCGACGTGAATCCCTTCCTGCAGGCCCAGCTGCAGTCGCCGCTCAATCCGACCGGGCTGATCCCGGCCTTCCCCGACCTTAGCGCGGCCTTTGCTGGTGGATCGGTCGGCTTCGGACCGCTGTTCTCACTCGACGGCGTCCACCCGAGCAGCGCGGCCCATCGCGTCGTGGCCGATTCGGTCGCCGCGACCATCAACAACTTCTATGGTCCCGCCGGCACTGGAGCACTCGCGACGCCGCTGCCCGTCCCAATCTGCGGCGCGGTGACCTGCCCCTCGCCGTAGGCCAGCAACGCTCAGCGGTCCGCCGCCGTGTCGAGCGGCAATACCACGACCCCCCGGCACGGTGCCGGGGGGTCGTTTCGCTCGAGCCCGGGCCGCGGACCCGGCGCCGTCGCCAATCCTCAGCGAGGCACGCCTGATGGCCCATCGCTGATAGCTCTATATTCCCCCGATGCACACTCTCCACGACTGGCCCCGCGAACGCGCCCTCGCGCTCATGCACGAGTACACCCCCTCCGACGCGCTCCGGAAGCACATGTATGCCGTCGAGGCGGCCATGCGGGCGATGGCGGATCAACTGGGTGGCGACCCCGACACCTGGGGACTGGTCGGACTGCTGCACGACTTCGACTATGAGCGATTCCCCAACCCGGATCACGCACCCGACCGGGAGCACCCCACGGAGGGCGTGCGGGTGCTGGGCGCAGAGGGGTTCCCGGCGGAGCTCTGTCGCGCGATTCTGAGCCACGCGAACTACACCGGCGTGCCCCGGGACACGCCCGTGGCCAGGGCGCTGTTTGCCGTGGACGAGCTGTGCGGCTTTCTGGTCGCGTGCGCCCTGGTGCGGCCGTCGCGGAGCCTCATGGACCTGGAGGTGAGTTCGGTAAAGAAGAAGCTCAAGGACAAGGGGTTTGCCCGCGGGGTGAGTCGCGAGGACGTCATCCAGGGTGCGGCGGAGCTGGGGGTCCCCCTTGAAGAGCACATCGCCTTCGTGCTGGCCGCCCTCCGGCCAGTCGAGCGCACCCTCGGGCTCGGTGGTCCGTGACCGACACCGAGGCGCGGGAGCTGCGTCAGGGCTCATTGGCCCCCCAGCGCGCCATTGACCGGGCTGCCGACTCACGTCCCATCCCCGGCAACCGGGTCGTCCTGCTCCAGGACGGGCCCGAAGTCTACGACGCGATGCTCGAGCTCATCGCGAAAGCTACCCGCTTTATTCACTTCGAGAACTACATCATCCACGCGGACCGCACCGGCCACCGGTTCGCCGAGGCGTTGACGGCCCGCGCCCGTGAGGGCGTGGCGGTCCGGGTGCTGTATGACTGGCTGGGCTGCACCGGTACGCCACGGCGGTACTGGCGCACGCTACGGGAGGCAGGGTGCGAGGTGCGGGCCTTCAACCCCTTCCACCTGCTGCGACCGCTCCGCGTCATCAACCGGGACCACCGCAAGCTGGTGGTCGCCGACGGTACGCATTCGGTGATGGGAGGGCTGTGCATCGGCGATGACTGGGTGGGCAACCCGGCCCGCGACGTCCAGCCCTGGCGGGACACGGGGGTGCTGATCGAGGGACCCGCCACCACCGCCCTCGATCTCGCCTTCGCCAAGGTCTGGTCCCTGGCAGGCTGCCCTCTCCCCGAGGAGGAGCGCGCCACCGACGTACCATCCGCCGGCGAGATCGCCGTACGGGTGGTCGCCGGGGAACCGCGACGGCAGCGCACCTTCCGGGTGCTCGAGTATCTCACGGCCGGGATGGGGCGGCGGCTGTGGGTGGTGGACGCCTATCTGCTGCCACCGGCCCGGCTGTTCGAGGTGATGGCCCTCGCCGCACGTGATGGCGTGGACATCCGGATGCTGGTTCCGGGCGCCAGTGATGTCCCGCTGATGCGGAATCTCACCCGCCTGGGCTACCGGCGAATGCTCCGCGCGGGCATCCGCATCTTCGAGTGGGACGGCCCCATGATGCACGCCAAGACCAGCGTGGCCGACGGCCTCTGGTGCCGGGTAGGCACCAGCAACATCAACGCCTCCAGCCTGACGGGGAACTTCGAACTGGACGTGGTGATCGAGGACCGAGGGCTGGCCATGGGCCTTGAGCAGCAGTTCCGGCGCGACCTCGCCGGCAGCATCGAGGTGGTGCAGCAGCCCCGCCGGGCCCCGAAGGCCCTCCGGCGAGTCGTACCCAGCCGGCTGGCCCCGGTACACACCGCCGAACACGCCATCCGGCGCCGCTCGGGACGGGAACACCGGCAGCGCGCAGTGATCGGCGCCCGCCGACTGGTGAATGCGGCCTTCCGGTCGCTGTTCGGCCCTGCCAGCGTCGTGCTGGTGGTGGTCGCGGCCCTGTTCCTGGTCTTCCCCCGCATCATGGGGATCGGCTTTGGTATCCTCTGTCTGTTGGTGGCCGTGGCGGTGGGTATCCAGGCGTGGTGGGAGCGAGAGGCCTGAGGCTGGGCCAGCCACGGGCCTCGACGCCGATTGCGGCTGAGCATTCCATGGCACCAGAACACCAGCGAGCTCCTGATCTCCCGGTTTGACGATACCGGCGGACTCACGGACCTCTCCCGCTGCGGGATCTCCCGATCAGCTAAGAACCGCAGGTCCTCACCGCTCGTCGCAACCCTACACCTCGCCAGCGCATCCCCCACCCCAGTTCGCTCCGGTGACGGCGGAGAGATAGAATTCCCGGCGGATCGCCACCTTCAACGGTTGACCGGGGCTCTGCGTATTCATCTTGTAGCCGAGACCGACCTCGTCGTCCGGGCCCGCAGCGGCGATACGGCCGCCTTCGGGCTCCTCGTGGAGCAGTTCGCTCCCATGGCGAGGCGCCTCACCCGCGCCGTCCTCCGGCACGCCGAGGACGCCGACGATGCCGCCCAGGACGCTTTTGTCGCGGCGTGGACGTCGCTGGGACGTTTCGATCCGGCACAGCCGTTCGGACCGTGGCTGGCACGGATTGCCGTGAATGCCGCCCGGGACCTGGCCAGGCGAAGGCGCGTGCGGCAGACCGACGAGATCCCCGGGACCCTCGCCACGGCGGGCCCCGGTCCTGAGCAGGACACCGAGCGACGGCTGCTGCGTGAGCGGCTGGACGGTGCACTGGCCGGATTGCCCGAACGGCAGCGGCTGGCGGTAATGCTCCACGATGGGGAGGGATACCGGCACGGCGAGATCGCCGAACTGCTGGATGTGCCGGAGGGGACGGTCCGCTCGGACGTCTTTCAGGCCCGGCGACGCCTTCGCCTCGCATTGGGAGAACCGGAAGGAGACATCAGATGACGCACCACAACCCGTTCAGCAACGAGCGGGATGAGCGACTCGGAGGCATGCTGCGCACGCACCTCGAGGGCGCCGATCACCCGGGCTTCACCGCCCGTGTGCGGGCCCGGCTGGCGGGTCTTCCGGTCGGCCAGCCGGAGGAGTCGCTCTGGGACGTGCTGGCCACGTGGGCCAGACCCGGGATCGCCGCGGGGTTTCTCCTGGCCACGCTGGCCGGCGCCGTCATGGCCGTGCGGGCCGCGCGAAACCCGGACCCCAATCAGCAGGTACTGGCCGGGACACCCGAGCGGGACGAGTTCGTCGGCGTGGTCCTCGGCGCTGCGAGGTAGCGGATGAACGAGACCGGCCGGTGGAAGGCCATAGGGTTGCTGCTCCTGGCGGTATTGCTGGGCGCGGTCGCCGGAAGTGCGATCACCGCCGGGACCATGGGCGGGAACCGTGGCCCCGGTGGGCACCGGCGGGGCAGCGACTGGTATGTTGAGCTGCTGCAACGGGAACTGGACCTCACGACGACGCAGCGAGACAGCGTCGAGGCGGTCCTGACCCGGTACTCCGCCCCAATGGAAGGCATCTGGGCGGACATGGAAACCCGCATTGACTCACTGCGGTCTGCCATCCGCCTGGATATTCAGTCCCAACTCACCGCGGCACAGCAGTCCCGGTACGCCGAGGTAACCGCGCGGCTCGATGCCGAGCGGCGTTCACACCGCAAGAGATGATGAATCCCATGAAGCGTCTGCATCCTGTGGTGGCGGGACTCGCCGCCAGTCTTGCCCTCCTGGCCCCGCGACCGGTGTCGGCACAGTCGGCGTCCGTCACCCTGGAGGAAGCGGTCCGGCGCGCCCAGGCCACCCAGCCCGGCGTGGTCGCCGCCTTCGGCAACGTGAACACCGCCGAGGCACAGCTCCGAAGCGCCAGCCTCGGCGCGTACCTGCCTAACCTCACGGCAAACACGACGGGGACCCGGAGCTACTCCGCCTCACCCCGGCTGGACCAGTCCACCGGACAGCTCACCACCACGACGACCAGCGTCAACATGGGACTGAGCGCCAGCGTTGACTTGTTCACCGGCTTTCGGCGCGGGGCCGACTCCCGCGCCGCACGAGCCGGCCTGGGCGCGGCGGAAGCGGACCTCACCAACGCCCAGTTTCAGGCCGGGCTGAGCGTCACCCAGCAGTTTTTCGACGCGCTCGCCGCCCAGCAGCTGGTACGGGTACGGGAGGCCGGCGTTCGCCGGGCCGAGGAGCAGCTCAGCCTGTCGGAGGCCAAGCTTCGCGTCGGGTCCGCCACGCGGAGCGACTCGCTCCGTTCGCTGGTCAACCTGGGCAACGCCCGGCTACAGCTGGTGTCGTCGGAGAGCGACGTGGCCCGCACTCAGGCCGGGCTGGCGCGACTGATCGGCACCGAGGGGCGGGTCGCCGCGGTGGACGACTCGGCGTTCTACCAGACCACGACCCGACTGGACACGGCCGCGATACGCCTGGAGGCGCTGGCGATGGCTCCCCGGGTGCAGGCCGCGGAGGCCAACAGCGTGGCGGCGGCGGCCTCGGTCAAGGCGGCGCGTGCGGCCTACTTCCCGACCCTGGCGCTGTCGGGCTCCGCCAACTGGAGCGGCAGCAGCCTGGACGACTACAACCTCGAGGGCAACCGGCTACTGCAGCTGGGCCTCTCCTGGCCACTGTTCAACCGCTTCCAGCGCGAGCAGTCGGTGCAGACCCGGATCAGCTCGCTCAACGCCGCCGAGGCCACGGCCCGTGATGCCCGGCGGGAGATCGAGGCATCGCTCACCACCCAGTACGCCGCGCTGGAGGCGGCACGGGTGCGGATCGAGATTACCGCCACCAGCGTGGTGGCGGCCACCGAGGATCTCCGGGTGGTCAATGAGCGCTACCGGGTCGGCGCGGCGACGATCCTTGATGTGCTGAATTCGCAGGAAGCCCTGGCGCAGGCGGAGGTGGATGCCGTCACGGCGCGTTTCGATTTCCTCAAGGCCCGGGCCCAGATCGAGGCCCTGATTGGACGCCCTCTATGACCGGCGCACTGCACGACACAGCCGAACGAATGGCCATGCTTCCCGCCGATGTGCCGCGGGACGCGGTGATCGTCACCCGCAACCTCACGCGCGAATACGACATGGGCGGTGAGATCGTGCGGGCCCTGCGGGGGATAGATCTCAACATCCGCCGTAACGAGTTCGTGGCCATCATGGGCCCCTCCGGCTCGGGCAAGTCCACGCTGATGAACATGATTGGTTGCCTGGACACACCGTCGGACGGAGAGTACTGGCTCAACGGCCACCGGGTGTCGGAGCTCGGCGACGACCAGCTCGCCCGGATCCGGAACAAGGAAATCGGATTCGTCTTCCAGACCTTCAACCTGCTGCCCCGGGCCGACGCGCTCCACAACGTCGAGCTGCCCCTGGTCTACGCCGGGATTGCGGGCAAGGAACGGAAGGCGCGTGCCGAGGAGGCCCTCCAGCGCGTGGGCCTGGCCGACCGCATGGAGCACCGGCCCAACGAACTGTCCGGCGGACAGCGCCAGCGGGTGGCCATCGCGCGGGCGCTGGTCAACCGGCCCAGCATCCTCCTGGCCGACGAGCCGACCGGGAACCTCGACTCCAGTACCAGCACCGAGATCATGGCGCTGTTCGAAGAACTGCACGAGCAGAACCAGACCATCCTTATCGTCACCCATGAACACGACATCGCCGTCCATGCCGACCGCCAGGTGCACCTGAAGGACGGCAAGGTGGAGCAGGACTTTCAGACCCCCAGGAACTAGACGACTCGGCCCCGGCGGGATGCGCCTCGAATCAGGCGTTGCCCCGTCAAGGGAGCCGGTCTTCGGAGCAGAGTGAGACCATGAAGAGACAGCTGACAATCGCGACCCTCGCCCTCGTCCTTGGCGCCGGCTGCGCGGAAGAGGCGGCACCGCCCCGCGCCGTCTACCAGGCGGTGGCGGTCCAGCGGAGGGACATCGTGGTTTCCGCCCGGGCCAACGGATCGGTGCAGCCGGACACGACCGTGGAGGTCAAGTCCAAGGCCTCGGGCGAGATCCTCAACCTCCTGGTCGAGACCGGCAGCCTGGTGCGGCGGGGAGACATGCTGATCCAGGTGGACCCCCGGACCGCCCGTAACAGTTACGCGCAGGCCGAAGCCGACCTGGACGTGGCCAAGGCGCAGCAGGCCAACGCCCTCTCCCAGAAGCGCCGGGCCGACGAACTCTACGAGTCGAAGGTTGTGACCGAGACGGAACACGAGCAGGCGCTGCTCGACTACGCCAACGCCAAGGCCGCGGTGGTGCGGGCCGAAGTGGCGTTGGAGAACGCCAAGATCCGGCTGGAGGACACCGACGTGCGGGCGCCGATCGGCGGCACGGTGATCGAGAAGAGCGTCGAGCGGGGGCAGGTCATCTCCTCCCCCACCAGCGACGTGGGCGGCGGCACGGTGCTGCTGCGCATGGCGGATCTGAACCTGGTGCAGGTGCGGACCCTGGTGGATGAGACCGATATCGGCAAGATCCAGCGCGGGTTGCGAGCCACGGTGACGGTGGATGCGTTCCCCAACCGGCCGTTCGAGGGGACGGTCCTCAAGATCGAACCGCTGGCCACGACCCAGCAGAACGTGACCATGTTTCCGGTGCTGGTGCGGATCGAGAACCGCGATGGCCTGCTGCGCCCGGGCATGAACGCCGAGGTGGAAATCCACGTCGGGCGGCGTGACTCGGTCCTGGCCATCCCCAATGCGGCGCTGCGCACCCAGCGCGACGTCGCCAGCGCGGCCGAGGTGCTGGGACTCACCGCAGAGCAGGTGGTGACGCAGCTGGCGCAGGCGGCGAGCCGGCGCGACACCTCGCAGAGCGCCGCCCGCACCACCACCGAGCCCGCCAAGGGCGCAACCTACACCCTCCCCGATGGACGATCGGTGACGCTGCCGGCCGGCGTCACGGAAGCCCAGGTCCGCGCCGCGCTGCAGAAGCGAATGTCGGGCGGAGAGCCGACCGCCGCGGAACGCGCCATGCTGCGCACGGTGTTCCAGGGGATGGGCGGTGGCGGCGCGCGCCGGCCGGCGCAGGCCGACACCCGATTCGGCGGACGCTACATCGTGTTCGTGCGGCGGGAGGGGAAGCCATTCGCCGTGAACGTGTCCACCGGGCTCACGGATCTCGACTACTCTGAAGTCGTCTCCGGCCTCAGCCCCAAGGACTCGGTGCTGATCCTTCCCAGTACCAGCCTGGTCGAGTCACAGAAGGAATTCAATGCGCGGATACAGCGCGTGACGGGCGGCGGCGGAATCCCGGGGATGTCGACCCCGTCCGGGAGCAGTGGCGGGACGACGCGCGCACCCGCTGCCGGCGGGAGGCCCTGACCCATGCTGTTCTTCGAAACCTTTATGGTGGCGTTCCGCTCCATCAAGAGCAACGTCCTCCGTTCCGTCCTCACCGCCCTGGGGATCATCATCGGGGTGGGCGCGGTCATCACCATGGTGGCCCTGGGCGCCGGTGCCCAGCGGGCCGTGGAGGAGCAGATCGAGGCCATCGGCCCGAACGTGCTGCAGATCTATGCCAGCCAGACGCGCAGCGGCGGCGTGGCGAGCATGAATCGCGTCAGCCTCACCTCTGACGACGCTGCCGCGCTCCGCCAGGACGCGACGCTGCTCAAGGCGGTGGTGCCCGAACTGACCAGCAACATACAGGTCAAGTTCGGCGCGACCAACATCAACACCTCCGTTTCCGGCGTCACCGCCAACTTCTCCGACGTCAAGCGCTACAAGCTGGCTTTCGGACGGACCTTCACCGAGGGCGATGACGAAGCCCGTCAACGCTACGCGGTGGTGGCGGCCGACATCCCCTCGCTGCTCAATGCCAACGCCCAGGCGCTCGTCGGTCAGACCATGATGATCCGGGGCATCAGCTTCGAGATCATCGGCGTGCTGCGTCCCAAGGGCGCCAGCAATTCCTGGCAGAATCCCGACGAGATCATCTTCGTCCCGCTCAACACCGCCCGCTACCGGGTCTTCGGCAGCGATCGGCTGCGGGCCATCAGCGTGGAGGGGCGGCCCGGGGTGCCAATCGAGCAGGTGATGGTGGACATCGAACGCGTCATGCGCCGCGAGCACAAGATCCGGCCGGGCATGGAGAACGACTTCTCCATCCGAGGGTCGCAGGAGATGCTGGCGACCCAGGAAGCCACGACCCAGATCTTCACCAGCCTGCTGGCCAGCATCGCGGCCGTGAGCCTCGTGGTCGGCGGTATCGGCATCATGAACATCATGCTGGTCACTGTCACCGAGCGCACCCGGGAGATCGGTGTCCGCAAGGCGCTGGGCGCGACCCGGATCAACATCATGTTCCAGTTCCTGGTGGAATCGCTGGTGCTCTGCCTGGTGGGTGGCGCCATTGGCGTCGCGCTGGGAAGCTGGGTCACCGGGGTGCTGGCCAGGAACAACGGCTGGAACGCCTTCATCAGTCCCGAGAGCATCCTGGTGGCCTTCGGGACCAGCGCGGCCATCGGGCTGATCTTCGGTTTGTGGCCGGCGTATCGCGCGGCCCGGCTGGATCCGATCGCGGCCCTGCGCTACGAATGAGTGCCGGGTCGCTGCAGTCCGGGATTCTCCTGGTAGCGCTGCTGGCCGGCTGGGGCTGCGCCCCCGCAGGCCCGCCGCGGGGGTTGGTCGCGCCGGACCTGGCCCTGAGCCAGGCCCAGGCGGTGAACGTAGCTGGCGTGCCGGGCCTGCCGGGGTTCAGCAGCGCCATCAAGGTGGGCCCGACCCTCTACCTGGCGGGTCAGGTGCCGCTCGACAGCGCGGGACGGCTGGTGGCCCCCGGCGACCTCGCCGGCCAGACCGGACAGGCCTTCCACAACCTGGCCCGGGTGATTCGGGCGGTGCGCGGGGTGCCGGCGGACCTCGTCAAGCTCACCGCCTACGTGGCCGACTACGACACCAGCGCAGTCGCCGTCATCCGGGGCGTCATCGAGCCGTATCTCGAACCGGCCGCACCCGCGGCGCTGACCGTCGTGGGAGTGGCTCGGCTGCCGGAGCCGGGCATGCTGGTGGTGCTGGACGGTGTGGCCGTGCTTCGCGGCCAGTTGCCCGATCGGACCCGCGACCGGGGGCCGTAGGCCCCCGCCCTGCCCCGAAACCCCGGCTCTAGCCACCCGTAGACACCCCCAGCGCGCCAGCCCAGCCGGCCTGTCTCGGTACCGTCCGCGCCCGGATTCCAGCATCCGCGCCTGCTCCAGCGGCCCCGGTTCCCCTGTGGGGGCTGTTGTTCCGATTCCCGACCGGGCAGGCTAGGCTTCAGGCCCGGCAGGATGGGCGGCCTCACCCCGTACACCGACCCGCGTCGGTCGCACCCGGAATCCGAGACCAATGCTGCTTTTGCTGCTGAGCCTCCAGCAGGTCATTCAGGCCGACTCCTCCCTCACAACCTCGCCACACCTGGTCGCCGTTCCGCGCCTCGAGGCCGAGGTGACGATTGACGGGCGGCTGGATGAGCCGGTGTGGCGCGAGGCGGCCGTCCTCACCGGCTTTCACCAGTATCAGCCGGTGGACAGCCGGCCGGCGGAGGAACGCACCGAGGTGCGGGTCTGGTACGCGCCGAACGCCATTCACTTCGGCATTATCGCCTACGACCGGGTACCGGGGAGCATCCGCGCGACGGTGGCAGACCGCGACAACCTGGACGCGGACGACCGGATCACGATCTACCTGGATACGTTCAACGACCGTCGGCGCGCCTTCTTCTTCACGGTCAATCCCCTGGGCGCCCAGGAGGACGGGGTGCGCAGCGAAGGTGGATTCACGGCTGGAACCCTGACGGGCGGCACCAGCGACAAGAATCCCGACTACCTGTGGCAGTCCCGCGGCCTGGTGACCGACTCGGGCTACGTGGTCGAGATCCGGATTCCGTTCAAGAGCCTCCGCTACCCCGGCGCCGGCGAGCAGGCCTGGGGGCTCAACATCGTGCGCAAGGTGCAGCGCACCGGCTTCGAGGATACCTGGACCGACACCCGCCGGGCCAACGCCAGCTTCCTGCTTCAATCGGGCACCATGACGGGGTTGCGGGACCTGCAGCGCGGCATCACAACCGAGCTGCAGCCCTTCATCACAGGCCAGGCGAACGGAGTCAGGAACTCAGCCGGATTCGACCGGGAGGATCTCGACGCCAGCGCGGGCGTCAACCTCAGGCTGGGGCTCTCCAGCAGCCTCTCGCTGGACGCCACCTACAACCCCGACTTCAGCCAGATCGAATCGGACGCCAGCCTGGTCACCGCGAACGAACGGTTTGCGCTCTTCTTTCCGGAGAAGCGGCCGTTCTTCCTGGAGGGAATCGAGCTGTTCGCGACGCCCAACCAGCTCGTCTACACCCGGCGGATCGTCAATCCCATCGCGGGCGGCAAGGTCACGGCCAAGATCGGGAAGCACAACATCGCCCACCTGACGGCACTGGACGAGGTCCCCGGCTCGGACGCCCTCTTCACCATCACCCGGGTGCGGCGCGACCTGGGCACCAACTCCACCGCCGGCCTGACCCTCACCACCCGCGACCGGGATGGCGCCTTCAGCCGGCTGGCGGCCAGCGACGTCCGGGTGGTTTTCGGGAAGCTGTATTACGCGGCGGGACAGCTGGGCGGCTCGTGGACCCGGGACGTGGAGGGCGGCAACAGCCGGACCAGCCCGATCTGGGAAGCCGAGTTTGATCGTACCGGCCGGGGCTGGGGGTTCAACTACAAGCTCACCGGCATCGGCGAGGACTTCCGCGCGGCGGCGGGCTTCGTGCCGCGCAACGACATCGTGAGCGGGCGGGCCTTCAACCGGCTGTCGTTCTACGGCCAACGCGGGGCGTTGATCGAGCAGCTGACAGTGTTCGGCGGCGTGAACCGGATCTGGCGCTACGACGCCCTGCTCCAGGACGCGGTCGAGGGCGACGAGCAGGTGAACCCCAGCCTCACTCTCCGGGGCGGTTGGCGAGTTTCCGGCCGGGCCAGTCATGAGTTCGTGGACTTCAACCCGAACGCTTATGCCAACTACACCGTGGGCTCGGGAGGGGGTCCCTACCAGCACCCTGACGGGGTGAGTGACGGTTTCGGGCTGTCGTTATCGGTGACCACGCCGACGTTCAAGGCGCTGAATGCGTCGGCCAGTGTCGCACGCAGCCGCGGCGGGATCTTCGCCGAAGCGGCGCCGGGCTACGAGACCCGGGTCTCCGGGTCGCTCACCCTGCGACCCACGGGGGCGCTGCGGATGAGCGCCTCCAGCACCTACTCGCGCATCACCCGCGACCGGGGCGGATCCGAGTTCGCCAGGACGATCATCCAGCGGGTCAAGGTGGAGTATCAGCTATCCCGGAGCCTGTTCTTCCGGGTGGTCGGGGAGTACATCGCCGGACGGCGCTCCGCCCTCGAGGACGCCCGGACCGGCGCACCGCTGTTCGTGGATGGCACCCAGTCCTCGGCGACCGAATCCAACCGCATGCGGCTGGACTGGCTGGCCTCCTTCGAGCCGTCCCCGGGGACGGTCGCCTTCGTGGGCTACGGCGCCTCTCTCAACGATCAGCGGCCCTTCGGGTTCGACAATCTCACCCGTTCGAGCGACGGGTTCTTCGTGAAAGTGGCTTATCTCATCCGCCGCTGAGGTGGGCCCGGGCCGCGACCCGCCCGGTGCGCGGCCTACGATGGCTCCACCGTGACCTCCGCCGAGCCGTCCTCCAGATAGTGCACATGGACCAGCCAGGGCTGGCAGCAGACCTGACAGTCCTCGACGTACTGCTGTTGCGTCCCGCTCCCCGGATCCAGGGCAATCAGGCAGGTCTCGCCGCAGTGCGGGCACTGGACCTCGGCGTCCAGGTCCGCCCGGCCATCTCCCAGCGGGAACTCGTCCTCCAGCGGGTCCTCGAAGTCAATCATGATGCCTCCAGCGCACCTTGCCCCGGCCCGACGCGAAAGCGACCTTACCTGCGCCAGTCCACGATTTTCCCCGGGGAGACGCTCGAATGATACATAGCCGTATCGTCGGCACCGGCATGGCCGTGCCCGATCGGGTGGTGACCAACGACGACCTTTCCAAGCTGATGGACACCACGGACGAGTGGATCCGGGTCCGCACGGGCATCGAGCAGCGCCACTGGGCGTCGGAGGGAGAGACCGGGGCGGAACTGGCGGCCCGCGCCGCCCGGCCGGCGCTCGAAATGGCCGGGATGCAGGCGACCGACCTCGACGCGATCGTCTTCGCCACCTCGACCCCCGATCACTTCGCCCCGGGGAACGGCGTCTACCTGCAGCGCCTGCTCGGCGTGCCCGGCATTCCGGCGCTCGATGTCCGCAACGCCTGCAGCGGCTTTGTCTACAGCCTCTCGGTGGCCGACGCCTGGATCCGGTCCGGCCAGTACCGCCGCATCCTGGTCGTAGGTCAGGAGATTCAGTCCACCGGCATGGACGTGACCACGCGGGGACGGAACACCGCTGTCATCTTCGCCGACGGCGCCGGCGCCATGGTCCTGAGCGCCACCGACCAGCCGGACCGGGGATTCCTCGCTTTTGATCTCCACTCCGACGGCGCGCTCGCCGAGATGCTCTGGGTGGATGTCCCGGGCTCCATGCACCACCCGCGGATCAGCGCCGAGCAGATCCAGGAGGGGCGCCACTTCCTGCAGATGGACGGCAAGGAGGTGTTCCGGCATGCGGTCACCCGGATGCCCGAGTCGGTGCACGCCGTCCTCTCCCGGATCGGAGCCACCACCCAGGATCTCAAGCTCCTGCTGCCGCATCAGGCCAACCTGCGGATCTCGGAGATGGTTCAGAAGGGACTCAAGCTGCGTGACGACCAGGTGTACAACAACATCCAGCGCTACGGCAACACCACCGCCGCCACGATTCCAATCCTGCTGGATGAATGCGTGCGCGGCGGGCGGGTAGCCGAAGGGGACCTGTTGGTGTTCACCGCGTTTGGGGCGGGCTTTTCCTGGGGGAGTGCTGCCGTCCGCTGGTAGGGGCGCGGGGGCTGGCCCTCCCGCTTATTTTGCCTTCATGCCATCAATTACCTGCACCCGCTGCGCGCAGACCCGCGACCAGCAGGCCTTTCGCCCATTCCAGAACGAGCTCGGCCTGCGCGTCTTCGAGCAGATCTGCGCTCCCTGCTGGGCGGAGTGGCTCAAGACCCAGCAGCAGCTCATCAACCACTACAGCCTCAACGTTCGCGATACTGAGGCCAAGGCGTTTCTCTTCAAGCAGATGGAAGGGTTCCTATTCCCCACGGCGTAGCGCCTTGACCCCGCTGGCCGTGCCCACCCCCGCGCCAATGCCAAAGATGGTCGTCGTCATGGTGGTGATGAACGGCAGGATGGCCGCCGGCCAGGCGATCAGCGCCACCGCCAGCCCCGCGATCCAGGGCGCCGCCGGCGAGTAGACACCATCCACGAACTTGAGCCGCCGGCGCACGAAGGACCGCGCCACCAGGAACCCGACGATTCCCGCCGCGACCGCCGCAATCCCATAAATCATTCCGAACATAGGTACCTCATCACTGATTGGGGGTCCTGCCAGTCTGTTCCACTACGGAACGGCCGGCGACGAAGATTCACCCCGGTTCACCAGGAATAGCCGACCCGGAAATTGGCGTCCACCGCCGGCCCGCCCGGCGCCAGATCCTCCGTCATGCCGAAGCGGAACTCACGGCCCCCTCGCGACCGGATCATCCACCCGAAATCGATCGTGACCTCCCAGCGGTCCAGCTCCGGCGCGCCGGTCGCGGACATGTATGGGCTGTGGACGTAGACGTTTCCAAAGCTCCACAGCCGACCAATGGTGCGGAATCGGATCCCGGATGTGCCCAGGAAGAAGAGTCGCTGCTGGAGCGAGGCGAGCGCACCGTGCCGTGGAGTGTAGCCGGCGCTCACGGACCCCTCGTAGATGAAGCGCTCCGAGCCGGGAACCCGGAAGGTGTTGAGCAGACTCACCGAGGGGACGCCGCGGGCCGATCCCGCTCCCGCGGTGCTGGTGGGCAGGCTCACCGAGAGCACCGACTGGGCACGTTCCCCGTGCCGCCGGCCGATGCCCACACGCAGGTCGCCGAGGTAGGCGCTGCGGGCGCGGAACCGGGTCACTCCACCCGACGGCGACTGGTACTGGTAGCCGAAGGTGTTGTCGGGCCGGCCCTCCCGCCCCGGATCGGGTATGCCCAGCACCCCGTGGTACCAGTTGAAGAAGCCGTCCAGGAAGCCGGCGTAGGTTCCGCCAACCGGGATCTCGCCGAGCAGGAAGTACCGGTCGTCGATGTTGCGGCTGGCGCTCAGGTTGAGGCGCAGCACCTCGGCGTCAAGCAGGTAGGAGGTGTCCGCCAGAGAGAACCGGAAAGCGAGCTCCACCATGCTGGCGTAGTCCACACCGAGGGCGGCGTGCCAGCCGCTCCCGGTCGGCACGTAGGGCTGGAAGTAGAGACCGCTGCGCGCCTCGGCCACCGGATTGAGCGGGTGCAGCAGCGGCAGCGACTGGGCGGATGCCCCGGTTGCCGCGCCGAGATGCAGCAGGGCGGCGACGGCCGCAATCAAACCGTGCGGTATGGACCGGGGGGCGGGGTTACTGGTCATCGAGCGCCCGCCACATGTACCAGGCCGCCGTGGTCCGCACCGGACGGAACCGTTGGCCCACAGCTGCCAGCTGCTTCGGTGTGCGGGCGCCGTAGAGGAACCGCGCCGAGCGCTGCACGCCACCATCGCCCACCGGCCAGACGTCGGGACGCTGGAGTGAGAAGATCAGGAACATCTCCGCCGTCCATACCCCGACGCCTTTCACCGAGGTCAGCCGCTCGACGATCTCCTCGTCCGGCAGCCGGGCGAGCCCCCGGAGCCCGCCCGCCACCGCGAAGCGCGCCAGCCCGCGCACGTAGGTGGCCTTGGCCCGGGAAAGACCGGCGCGCCGCAGGGTCCGGAGATTGGCCTTCGCCACGGTGGTCGGCCGGATCGGGACCAGCTCGCGCAGGTGGTTCATGATGCTGGCCGCCGCCTTGCCGGAGATCTGCTGGGAGACGATGGCGTCCACGAGTGACGGGAACGGCTGCTGCGGCTCGAACCGCGGGGGGACGTGCCGGGCGATGAGATCGGCCATAACGGGGCAGCGGAGCAGCACCTCGTGCATGGGACCGGATCAGGTGAGGTGGTAGCGGGTCACGGCGCCCTGCAGCGTGGCACCGCCGATCTCGACGAACAGTTGTCGATCGGTCACCGAGAGGACCAGCCGGGTGCGGCGCTCGAGGCGCTCGGCGAGACCGGCGAGGAGGTCCCGGTCAATGCCGTACAGCTCCAACGCTTCGGCCCGGTGGATCCGCTCCCCAGCCAGCTGCCGCACCAGGAGCGCCGGATCCCGGTGGGTATACACCGCCACCCGGGGCACGGCTTTGCTGGCCCGGTGGAGTCGCTCGGCGTCGGGGGCTCCGACTTCGACCCACAGCTGCAGGGCGCCGGTGAGGTCGCGGACGGTCAGGGCCGGCTCATTGGGCTCGGCCAGCCCCTTGGAGAAGCTGATGCCCTCGGTGTACTCCAGGCAGTAGGCGAGGACCCGGGTCAGAAGGTACTCGCTGGTCTCCGAGGGGTGGCACGCCACCCGGAGCGCGAGACTCTCGTAGACGCCGCGATCCACGTCGGCCAGCTCGACGTCGAAGTTGTAAATGGTTGCGGTCTGGGCCACGGGGGTCGGTGCTGGGGGGGCGGGAACGCGCTGCTGCAAGCTAACGCCCTCCGTGGCGAGCCGTCGAGCGCTCCCTTGACGCCGTCCCGGTATGCCGCGTATTGTATCTCCATGCAGCATTCAGCGCGTTTCGGCTTCTTCTTTACCATGCCCGGCGGCGCGTCGCCGTCCGGTGCGGGGCCGCGCTGACGCGTACCTGACACCCGGACACCCGACGCCCCGCCGCAGACGGCGGGGCGTTTTCTATTCTCCCCAGTGAGGCATGACGATGCGCGTGGCGATTCAGGGCACTCGTGGCGCCTTCAGTGAGGCGGCCGCCCGGCTGCAGTGGCCGGACATGGAGACTGTCGCCTGCCGGGAGGTGACCGACGTGGTCGCCGCCGTACGGGAGGGCCGGGCGGACGCCGGGTGCCTGGCCATCGAGAACTCCCTGGTAGGGTCGGTCACCGCGACCTACGACCTGCTCCAGGCGGCCTTCGGCGACGGGGAGCTGCACCTGAGCCGCGAGGTCCTGCTGCCGGTGCACCACAGCATCATGGGCGTACCGGGGGCCCGGCTGGACCAGGTCCGGCAGGTGCTCTCCCACCCGGTGGCGCTGGGCCAGTGCCGGATCTGGCTGCGCCGCCACCTGCCCGAGGCGACCCTGGTCAACGCCTGGGACACTGCGGGGAGTGCCGAGATCGTCGCCCGGAGCGGCGACCCGTCGCAGGCGGCCATCTGCTCGGCCCACGCGGCCGCCGCCTACGGACTCGTTGTGTTCGAGGACCGGATCGAGGATGATCCTACCAATCAGACCCGCTTCCTCACCTTCACCCGGACCGCGGACCAGGCGGAGGGCGAGCCGTCCGTCCCCCAGAAGACCAGCCTCATCGTGTGGACCGACCACCGGCCGGGCATGCTGGCGGCGGTGCTGCAGGCCTTCGCCGGTCGCGGCGTGAACCTGACGAGCCTCCAGTCCCGGCCCGAGCGTTCCGCCCCCTGGACCTACCGGTTCTACTTCGACGTGGAGGGGCACCGCGCCGAACCCCGGCTGGTGGAGGCGCTGGAGTCCATCGAGGCGCTGGCCAGCCGGATCGTGATCCTGGGCAGCTACGGGGCGTGGCAGGCCGAGGGCGCCATCGCCGGGCCCGCGGCACCCCAGCTGCCGCACCAGCGGCCCAAGCCCGACCTGCCGCTCTTCGACCGGCGGCAGCACCCGGAAGGCAGCCGCGTCATGGTCGGAGCCATCGAGATCGGCGGCGACCGGACGGTGCTGATCGCCGGTCCGTGCTCGGTGGAAAGCGAGGAGATGATCCTGCGCACCGCCGAGGCCGTGGCCGCCGCCGGGGCGGACATGCTGCGCGGGGGCGCCTTCAAGCCGCGGACCTCGCCCTACGACTTCCAGGGGCTCGGCGCGCGCGGGCTCAAGTTCCTCGCCGAGGCACGGGAGCGGACCGGGCTCCCGGTGGTGACCGAAGTGATGAGTTGGGAGGAGGTGCCGCTGGTGGCCCGCTACGCCGACATGCTGCAGATCGGCGCCCGGAACATGCAGAACTTTGCCCTGCTGCGTGCCGCCGGCCGGAGCGGCAAGCCCATCCTGCTCAAGCGCGGCGGCGGGGCCACCATCGAAGAGTGGCTGCACGCTGCCGAGTACGTGCTGGCGCACGGCAACCCCAACGTGGTGCTGTGCGAGCGGGGGATCCGCACCTTCGAGCGGGCCACCCGGCACACCCTGGACCTCAACGCGGTGGCGCTGGTGCGGGAGCGGACCCACCTGCCGGTCATCGCCGATCCGAGCCACGCGGCCGGGGTGCGGAGCATCGTGCCGGCACTCACCCTGGCGGCCCTGGCCGCCGGTGCACAGGGCGCCATCATCGAGGTGCATCCCGATCCCGATCACGCCCTGAGCGATGGTGCGCAGAGCCTCGACCCGGCGACCTTCGGGCGCCTGGCCGCCGCGATCCGGGGTGGCGAGCCGAACCCGGTACCGGGCCGAGTGCCGCTCACCCTGCTCAGCTGAGCGCGGTGCGGCAGGGGCGGTCGACGATCCCTGAAAGGAGTGTGAAAGGAGCTTCAGGCCCTTGCGGGCCGCGCCGGGCCGACCGATGCTCCTCGCATGAGTACCCCCGAGCCGCACCAGATCGCCCCGCACCTTCGCGTCCCGGGCGCCAATCCGCTCACGGCCTGGTTCCTCGGACCCCGGGCCGAGAATGCGGTGGCCTGGAGCGAGCTGTTCGATCACATCTTCACCGATTACGTGCACTGGCGGCGGAACTACTTTCCGGCCGATCCCTGGATCGTCGGCCGGGCCAAGCGGCGCAGCCCCGAGCACGAGGCCTGGTACGACTGGCTCACGTCCCACCTGGACGTGATCCTGAGCGAGCTGAAATACCACTTCCCGCTGCATTCCCCACGCTACAACGCCCACATGGTGTCGGAGCAGAGCCTGCCGGCGGTGCTGGGCTATTTCGCCGGGCTCCTGTACAACCCCAACAACGTCACGGAGGAAGCCGCACCGATCACCATTGCCCTCGAGCTCGAGGTGGGCCGGATGATCTCCACGATGCTGGGCTACAACCCGCGGCGGGCCTGGGCGCATATCTGCTCCGGCGGCACGCTGGCCACGCTCGAGGCGCTCTGGGTGGCGCGCGGGGTCCAGTTCGCGCCGCTGATCGCGCAGGAATACTGCCGACGCCACCAGGTGGACTTCCCGGTGCGGACCGCCGACGGGACCGTGCGGCCGATCGTCGAGGTGGAGGCTGCCGCCCTGATCGCGCTGCGTCCCCATGAGTCCGGCACGATCCTGCGCTCCCTCGTGCAGCACCTGGTCGAGTCGAAGGGGGAGCCCGAGGCCGCTGTCCGTGCGGCGCTGGACGGCGCGGTGGCGGCCAGCCGGTACAACGTGGCCCGGCGGGGACTGACGCCGATCCTGATGGACCTGGGGCTCCGGCCGGTGGTGTTCGCGTCTGCCGCGGCCCATTACTCCATCGCGAAGGCGTGCAACGTGCTGGGATACGGTGAGGATGCGCTACGGCTGATCCCCGTCAACCATCGCTTTCAGATGGACGTGGACGCGCTGCGGAACGAAATCCGAGGACTCGGTTCCGACCAGTACGTCGCCGCGGTCGTCGGCATCGTGGGCACCACGGAGGAGGGGGCGGTGGATCCCATCCATCGGATCCGGTTCGTCCGGGATGAATGCGAGCGGGATCGCAACCGGTCGTTCTGGCTGCACGTGGATGCGGCGTGGGGCGGCTACCTGCGATCCCTGTTCACCGGCCTCGACGTGGAGCAGGTGCCCCACGGTGCGGGGCTGCCGGCAGTGTGCGATGCGTACATCAAGGCGCTGGACATGCAGGAGCACTTCGAGGTGGATACCGGTACCGAGCACCCGGACATTCGCCCCCTGGAGGTGCATTGGAGCGACCGGGAGACCTATGCGGCGTTTCTGGCCATGCCGGACGGCGATTCCACCACCATCGATCCGCACAAGATGGGGTACGTGCCCTATCCGGCGGGTGTGGTCGCCTTTCGCGATGGCGGAGCCACCGAGCTGGTCACCCAGCGGGCCCAGTACCTCACGGATGAGCGGGAGGGGATCGGGTCGTTCGGCGAGCGCGAGGTGAGCGCCCTTGGCCCGCACATCCTGGAAGGATCCAAGCCAGGAGCGGCGGCGCTGGCCTGCTGGATGGCCCATCGCACCATCCCGCTCAGCGCGGATGGTCACGGCAAGATCGTCCGTACCAGCCTGCTCAGCGCCCGAAAGCTCTGGCGGCTGCTGGGATTCCACGCGCACCTCTTTCACCGCCTGGAACGTGAGCGGCAGGCCGGCGGGCCCGAGGCACCGGCATTTACCTTCTTTCCCGTCACCGAGCCGGAGACCAACCTGGTCTGTTTCGTGGCTCGTCCGATGGCGTGGCGGGATGGCGCCATGGTGGCGGCGCCGGTGGCGCTCCACGACCTCAACGCGCTCAACCAGGCGATCTACGACGCCTCCAGCATTCCCGGCTCGCGCTCACATGAGCGGATCTCGGTGGCGCAACCGTTCTTCATCTCCCGCACCCGGTTCGAGGAGCAGCAGTACCGGGGTGCGAGCCTGGCGCACCTGCTGGAGCGGCTGGGGGTGACCGAGGGGGACTACGCGCGGGAAGGGCTGTTCGTGCTGCGGTCCACGGTGATGAACCCGTGGCATGCGGAGGCGGAGCAGGCGGGGATGGACTACCTGTTCGAGTTTGTGCGGTTCCTGCACCGAGTCGCGGCGGAGGCGCTGGATCAGGGCTGACCGATCGTGCCTTTCACGATGAGGCGCTTCTTCATCCGCATGATGTCAAAACTGACCGTCTCCGCCGGGGCGTAGCTGCGCAGCATGCGGAGCAGGTGCGCCGGGCTGGCGGTGTGTCGGCCGTCTACCCGCAGAATCACGTCCCCGCCCTGCAGCCCAAGTTCAGACTCCTCCGGTGACCGGATGACCAGGACGCCGCGTTCGGCGCCGAAGTAGCGGCCCAACTGCTCGTTAAGGGGCGCGAGTTCCAGATGCTCGAGCGGCGTGCCCAGCATCATGAACATCGGCGACGGGCGGGGATCATACAGCCCCATCGGGCCGGGAGGCCATCCTGGAGCACCGGTGCCGGGCGAGTCGGGCCGGACCCGGAACTGGAAGGTCCGCAGCATTCCCTCATCCATCCGCCGGAACGCCTCGTTCACCTCCTCGGGGCTGTCCCCGACGACATAGCCGAAGGTGCCGTCCGGGCCGTTCCAGGTGAGGGCGGGCTGGTCTCCTGCCACCAGGGTCACGTTTCGCCGTTCGGCGCCGCGACGGTACTGCAGAGTGACGGTGTCGCCAGCGCTGAGCTGGGAGGCGAGCTCGCTCAGGCGCACCCCCGGCGCCGACTGCCCACGACGGACCCGGAGCCCCTCCACCGCCAGTGGCCGCCCGTTGAGGCGGGTGATGATGTCCCCGGCGCGCAGCCCGGCCCGGGCGGCGGGGCTGTTGGGCGAGACTCCGTTGATCAGGGCACCGAGGCTGTCCGTGCTCTGGGCCATGAAGTTGATGGACACCCCCAGGCGGGCTCGCCGGGAGATGAGGACCTCGATCTGCTGGTCAGGGGAGAGCCGCTCGAACGGCACGGGCCGGGGGGGGTCGGCGGCGGGGCGCGGTCCATCCTGGGCGCCGAGACCGGCGGGGACCAGCAGGAGCAACCCAGCCCAGAGCATCCCGCATTCCACCTGCGACGCCCCCTTCATCAGAATCCTACCGCCTGGGCGCGGGTGAGGTGCACGTCCACCAGCGCGTCCAGGAGGCCCACCCGCTGCCGCCACAGACGCAGCAGCCGGTCATCTCGGTCCGCGGTGCTGCGGAGCTGGGCCATTTCGAGCTCACGGTCCAGCACCGCGATACGGTCTTCCAGCTGGCCCGCCATCTGCACGGTGCGACCGTTGGTCACGCGCTGATCGGGATTGTAGGACTGGATGAGCTGTTCCAGCTGGGAGGACCGGGCCATGGCCTCGGAGATCGCCACCTCGTTCCCGGGCGACTCCCCGGCCTGACCCCGCAGCAGCACCATCAGCGCGACCCCGGCGGCGAGGGCCAGCCCGGCGCTCACCGCCCGGCGGGCGGTGCGCCGGCGGCCCTCCGCGGTGAGCCGTTCGCGCACGACGGTCCAGTGGTCGCGGGCGGGGCGGAGCGTCGGCAGGGCCCGCAGCCGGGCAGCCCTCTGATCCAGCCGGGTGGCCTCCGCCTGACAGGCGGGACACGCGTCAAGGTGAGCGCGCGCCGCCGCGGTCCCGGGCTCCAGCCCGGGCTCGCGGCAGGCGAGGAGCTGCTCCACCGAGAGGTGCGTCATGCCACCACCGGCTCCTCGCCCAGCCAGCGGCGCAGCCGCTGGTGCGCGCGCGCCAGCTGGGACTTCGAGAAGCTCACCGTCTTGCCCAGCATCCCCGCGATTTCCTCGTGGGTATAGCCCTCGACATCGTGCAGCCACACCACCGCCCGGCCGGTCTCCGACAGCCGCTCCAGCGCGGCTTCCAGGTCCATCCGTAGCCCCCCGCCATCCTGCCGGTTGAGCGGCCGGTGGAACTCCTCGTCCAGTTCGTCGGTGTCGCGATACTTGTTCCGCCGCAGCCGCATCAGCGCCTTGCTGGTGGCGATGCTCCGGATCCAGCCCCAGAGACTGCCGTCACCGCGGAACTGGTGCACGCTGCGGCAGACCTCGAAGAAGGTCTCCTGCAGCACATCCTCCGCATCCTCTACCGTGCGGCAGATTCGGCGAGCCAGGTTGTAGACCGGGGATTCGTAGGCACGATAGACCTGCTCAAGCGCCTCCAGATCCCCGGTACGGGCACGGGCGAGAAGCGCATCGGCGTCGGTCAGCACGAGGGTATGGGCCATGACACAGCGAAAGATGCCGGGGAACAGAGCTTCGTCGCAAACCCACAACAGCGCGAGCCGGAAGGGAGGCGGGAACTGGGCAGCCCCTGCCCCCAGTCCTGCGACCCCTTCCGGCCCGGCAGCCCCGCAAGTACAAGCCTACATCAGACTGCTAACACATTGTCAGTTAAGGAGTTATTGGCATACCGCCGCGGCGGCCACATTCAGTCGGCCGCCCCCGAAGATCCGCGCAGGGCCGATGGCATCGGCGTACCGGACCAGACACCTCGAGAGGTCGGCGGCAGAGACCGGCCCTCTCTGTGACTCGACCACCGCGGCGGCTCCCGCGACGTGCGGGGCCGACTCGCTGGTGCCGGCGACGAAGACATAGTCCGCGAAGCCGCAGGCGAACGGCAGGGTCAGCTGGTACTGGCTGCAGGCGGTGAGGGCCCCGTCGAGAGCCGTGCCCGCCGCGAAGTCTCCGCCCGGGGCCATCATATCCACCCCTGTGGATCCGAAGTTCGAATAGCTGGCCAGACCATCGAAGTTGGCCTGGTTGAACGGGGCGGTGGCGCCAACGCTGAGGACGTTGTTGAGCTGCGACGGGATGTGGCGGAAGTTCCGGAAGTCCTCATTCAGGTTGATTGCATCGTTGCCGGCGGAGGCAACGACCAGGACGCCCCGGCGGGTAGCGATATCTACCGCCCGCTGCAAGAACGCCACCAGCGTTCTGACTCCGGGGTCCTCGAGATTGACATACGCTCCCAGACTCAGGTTGATCACGTCTGCCCGGGCCGACTCGGTGGCCCAGATGATACCGGTGATGATGTCCGCGAAGCTGCCGCTCCCGAGGACGTTCAGCACCTTGGCGGAGCAGAGACTGGCGTCGGGTGCGACGGAGGCCATCCCGATGCCGTTGCCCGAGATATGTCCCGCGCTCGCCGTACCATGGAAATTGTAGTCGAGCGGATCGAGGTCTCCGGGGAAGAGCGGGTCACTGATGAAGGACACCATGGCCGATGGAATCACCTTTCCCTGGAGATCCAGATGATCGGGATCGATGCCGGTGTCGAGCACACAGACGATTTCCCCGCTGCCGCCCGGGGTGGCATCCCATGCGACGTCGGCGCTCACCTGGCGCATGTTCCACTGATAGGGGAAGAAGAACGCCCCGCTCTGGTTAGTGCCATTCGGCCGTACCGCGCCCGCGTCGGCACTGTAGCGCTGGAATCGGGACAGCTCCGGAGCCGGGATCAGCTGCACGACCAGATCCTGCACCACCGATTCAATGCCGGCCCCACCCAGTCTGTTGGCGCCGGCGGTGCCGACCCCGCTGACGACCGCGAGGCGTGCGCCCGGCAGCCGTCGTTCGATGGTACCGCCGAGGGACTGGACCGCGGCGGCGAACTTGCCCGGTTCGGCATTCTTGAAGCTGACAACGTACCGGTCGGGCCGGGCCTTGGCTGTGGCAAGGTTGAGCGGCGGACGGGCCCCGTCCGAACCGATCGGTCCGGAAGGCGGTTCGGCGCAGGCGGCGAGGATTCCCAGGAGCGACACCGCGAGCGCGCCGCGCGCCCGAGGGCTGAGCGAGAGTGACATGAGACACTCCAGTTGTGGGACGGGAGAGGAGGCGGGGATTACCGGGCCACGTTGCAGTCACCCTGACGCGGAGTCAAGCCACAGTCGTGTGGCGCGTGCTAGATTCCGTCGCAACGGTGCAACACCCCCCCTGCCGGGTACCGGATCGCCCATGACCGCCGCGCCTCACGATTGGCTGCACCACCTCGAGGACGAGGCGGACGCCGCGTACCTCTACCGGGAACTGGCCCTGCTGGAGCGGGACCCGGCTCGGGCCGAGCTGTACGCCAAGCTGGCCAAGGTGGAAGAACGGCACGTCGGGGTGTGGCAGCAGCTCCTGACCGACCACGGCCATCCGGTTCCCGTGTCTCGGCCAAGCGCCCGTGCCCGCGGCCTGGCCTGGCTGGCCCGACGGTTCGGCCCCGGGTTCCTGGCGCCCATGCTCCTCGAGGAGGAGGGGCGGGAGGTGAAGGGGTACCTCGGGATGTACCGCAAGGCACCGGACGGAGCGGCGGGGGACACTGCGTTGCTGCTGGCCCGCGAGTCGGCGCAGCACGCCGCGTCGCTGGCGGGAATCGTGGGGCGGGCGGGAGAGCCGTGGCACAAGACCGGTGCGGGCGGGATGCTCCGGAACCTGGTCTACGGATTCAACGACGGGCTCACCGCCAACTTCGGCCTTGTGGCCGGTATGCTGGGCGCGCAGGGACCTCTGAACCTCTCTGCCCACGCCATCGTGGTGGCCGGGGTAGCCGGCATGGTGGCCGACGCCCTGTCCATGGGCTCCTCGGGGTACCTCGCGGCCAAGAGTGAGCGTGAGGTGCACGAGCACGAGATCGCCATGGAGCGGGAGGAGATCCGGCTGATGCCGGAGTTGGAACGGGAGGAGCTGGCCCTGCTCTACCAGGCCAAGGGGATTCCGGCGGCGCAGGCGGAGGAACTGGCGACCCAGGTGATGGCGGATCCGGAACGGGCGCTGGAGGAGAAGGTACGGGAGGAGCTCAAGATCGGCGAGCCGAACGCGTCGCCCCTGCGCGAGGCGTGGATCACCGGCACCGCCACGGCTGTGGGCGCGTTCATTCCGGTGGCCCCGTTCCTGTTCACGACCGGTCGGTGGGCGATCTGGACCAGCTTCGCCCTGTCCATGCTGGCGCACTTCGGGGTCGGGGCGGCGCGCAGCTTCTTAACCGGCCGGGGCATCATCCGCAGCGGGATGGACATGTTTCTGGTTGGACTCGGCGTGGCGGGGGTGGGCTACCTCGTGGGCGAGTGGATCACCAGGATGCTGTGAGCCGCGCGCCGCAGGGAGTTGCGCCCCTCCCTGGCGCGCCGTAGCCTAGGGCACCTCCTCGGCACCGGCCCCAGCCGGCACCATGTTCGTCACCTCGAAGTTCACCCCACCCCTGCTGGCCATCGTGGCGATGGCCGCCCTGCCATCACTCTCAGTCTGCCAGACGCGGCCTTCCACGGCGCCCCCGCCGGCCCGGAGCGGCGCCATGCGGATGCGCATCGTGAAGATCATGGACGCGCAGGGCTGGGGGCAGCCGGTGGAGGTGGCCCGCCTGCTGGTGCCGTCGGACTGGCGGGTGGAGGGTGGGGTGCAGTGGACCCAGAACATGACCCGCTGCCCGCAGAACATCATCCAGGCCCGCTGGCGGGCCACCTCGCCCGACGGCCTCACCGGCTTCGAGATCCTGCCGCAGTACAGCTGGGCCTGGTCAGATGATCCCCTCCAGCAGCAGACCATGCAGCAGAGCGCCGCCAACGGACTCGCCTGCGACGCCATTCCGCTCATGAACCCGGCGGACTTTCTGGGGCGGATGGTGGTGCCCCGGGTGCGCCAGCAGAGCCGGGTCGTCGCCACCGAGCCGCTGCCGGCGCTCTCCCAGGTGGAGCAACAGAAGATGGCGGCGGGGTACGCCCCGATGATCCAGCAGGGGCTCCTCCGTGGAGTTCGCGCCGAGGCCGGCCGGGTGCGGGTCCAGCACGCGATCGGGGGCCAGCCGGTGGAGGAGTGGATGTCGGCCACGATCGCGACGGTCGCGGCGCCGACGGCCAACAGTGCGGCCCTGATGAATGGCGGGGTGGCGATGACGGCCAGCAACTTCTCCGTCATGGCCTACCGCGTCATCGGCACGTGGGCCCCGCGCGGGCAGCTGGAGCAGCAGTCGAAGCTGTTCGCCACCATGCTCGCCTCCCTGCGGGGTAATCCGCAGTACGAGGCGGCGGTGGGCCGGTGGCTGATCAGCATGGGGCGGATCCAGCAGCAGGGCGCGATCGACCGCCACCGGATCTGGCGGGAGGCCCAGGAGTACATCAGCAACAGCATCCAGCAGACCTACCGGGAGAACCAGGTGGTGCAGGACCGCATGGCAGAGCAGTTCGGCCAGACCATCCGGGGGGTGGAGACCTATATCGACCCGAGGAGCAACGAGCGGGTGGAACTGGTAGGCGGCTACACCGCCGCCTGGAGCAACGGCAAGGGAGAGTACATCCTCAGCGAATCGCCCAACTTCAATCCGGCGGTGGAATTCAAGGAGGACTGGCGGCCCATGAGCCGGCCCCGGTGACGGGCGAAGGGATCCCCCGGATGCTGTGAGGCGGGGTCGGCGCCGAGGCGCGGCGGAACGCCGAGGGCAGCGGTGCAGGCCGGTGGGCGGCAGACAGCGCGGGTGTGAACACCGAGGCGCCGAGGGCACGGAGAACAGTCGGCGGTGCGCCCAATGGTCCTCACCCCACCACGATATTGATCAGCCTGTTAGGCACGTAGATCACCTTCTTGGGGTCTTTCCCCGTGGTGAAGCGGGCGACGGCGGGGTCGGCAAGGGCAATACTCAGCGCGACCGGCTGCTCGGCATCACGGGAGATGCTGATCCTCCCACGGGTCTTGCCGTTCACCTGCACCGCCAGCTCCACCTCATCAGAGCGGGTGAGGGCCTCATCCCACTGTGGCCAGCGGGCATCGAATACGGACGTCGTGCCTCCCAGCCGCTCCCAGCATTCTTCGGCGAAGTGCGGTGCGAAGGGTGCCAGCATCACGATGAGATCGGACAGCATCCGGGGATCGCGGCAGCCAGTTTCCTTCATGTGGTTGACCAGCTCCATCAGCGCCGCGATGGCCGTGTTGTAGCGCAGCGCCTCGATGTCCTCGGCGCATTTCTTCCGGGTGGCGTGCCAGCGGGTGAGCAGGTCCTTGCGGATCTCCGCGCCGGAATCCTCCGCCTCTCCCACCATGATCCAGACCCGGTCGAGGAACCGCCGGGGCCCGTTGATGCCCGCGTCGCGGAAGTCCCCGCCCTCCTGCAGCGGCCCCAGGAACATCAGGTACATGCGGAAGGTGTCCGCGCCCCACTGCGCGATGTAGTCATCGGGGATGACCACGTTGCCGCGGGACTTGGACATCTTGGCCCCGTCCTTCACAATCAGCCCGTGGGCCCGGAACTTGGTGAACGGCTCCTCGAAGTCGAGCTGCCCCAGGTCGTGCAGGACCATCGCCAGGAAACGGGAGTACAGCAGGTGCAGCACCGCGTGCTCGTTGCCACCGATGTAGGTGGTCACCGGACACCACGTCCGGGTCCGGGCCGGATCGAAGGGCCGGTCGCCGAACTCGCTGCTGGGATAGCGCAGGTAGTACCAGGCCGAGTCGAGGAAGGTGTCCGACACATCGGTCTCGCGCCGGGCGCGGGCCCCGCAGGACGGGACACGGCACGTAGTACCACTCCTCGTGGCGCGCCAGCGGGGAGACCCCGGTGTCGTCGGGCCGGAAATCCTCGATGGGCGGGAGGATCACCGGCAGGTCCTCCTCCGGGACCGGGACGGCGCCACAGGCATCGCAGTAGATGATGGGGATCGGCGGGCCCCAGTAGCGCTGCCGGGAGATGCACCAGTCGTGCAGCCGGAACTGGACCACTCCCTTCCCCTTCCCCTCCCCGGCCAGCCACTCGGTGATGGCGCCCTTGCCGGCCTCCGCACTCAGGCCGTCGAATCGGCCGGAGTTGACCAGCACATAGCCATCGGTCTCGGTCTCCGCATGGAGCGGGGCCACGCCGTGCAGCGCCGGGTCGGCATCCGCCGGCGCCAGCACCCGCACGATCTCCAACCCGAAGCGGGTGGCAAACTCGAAGTCGCGCTCGTCGTGCCCGGGCACCGCCATGATGGCCCCGGTGCCGTACTCCATCAGCACATAGTCGGCGATCCAGACGGGCACGGGCTCCCCGGTGGCCGGGTTGCGGGCGTGGCCGCCGGCAAAGACGCCGGTCTTCTCGCGGTCTCCCACTTTGCGCGCCACCAGGTCCTTGGCCGCGGCGGCACGGACGTACGCCTCCACCACCCCCCGCTGGGCCGCGCTGGTCACCCGGTCTACCAGGGGATGCTCCGGGGCGAGCACCATGAAGGTGGCACCGAACAGCGTGTCGGGCCGGGTGGTGAAGACACGAATGGGCTCGGTGACTCGACTTGGGAACTCGGCCACCGCCGCGGGCCGCTGCCCATCCTGGACTATCTCGAAGTCGATCTCCGCGCCCTCGCTCCGGCCCAGCCAGTTGCGCTGGGCCGTGCGGGTGGTGTCGGACCAGTCCAGTCGGTCGAGGTTGTGCAGCAGCCGGGCGCAGTAGTCGGTGATCCGGAAGAACCACTGTTCCAGCAGCCGCTGCTCTACCGGGGTCTTGCAGCGCTCGCACACCCCGCCCTCGACCTGCTCGTTGGCCAGCACGGTCTTGCAGTTGGGGCACCAGTTGACGGCGGCCTTCTTCTTGTACGCCTTGCCCGCCTTGAACAGCTGCAGGAACAACCACTGGGTCCACTTGTAGTAATCGGGATCGGTGGTGCTCAGCACATGGCGCCAGTCGAACATCCCGCCAATCCGTTCCAGCTGGCGCCGGAAGTTGGCGATGTTGCTGGGGATCAGCTTGGCCGGGTGGATGCCCACCTTGAGGGCGTAATTCTCGCTATGGATGCCGAAGGCGTCGAAGCCCATCGGCTCGAAGACATCGAAACCCCGCAGCCGCTGGAAGCGGCCGTAGACGTCGCTGCCGGTAAAGGCGAACATGTTCCCCACGTGCAGCCCCTCCGCCGAGGGGTACGGAAACATCATCAGGTTGTAGAACGGCCGCGGGGCGCGGTCCAGGTCGGGTTGGTTGGTGCCGCGCTCGGCCCAGCGGGCCCGCCACTTGGCCTCGACCGCTTCCGGGTCATAGGGGGTCGTCATAGGGGCAGGAATCTACATGAGGCGCCACCGTCGGGCGACGGACCGGACCGGCACCGGGGCCGGGGGAGCGGCCGCCACTAGCCCCCGGCCGCTCCGTCGGTCTAAACTTCTCCACCTCCCTACCCATCCAGACATCATGGCCGACGCACGGCGGATGTTCATCCGCAAGATGTACCTGACGGCGACGGTGCTCGTGCTCCTGCTGGGCGCCGCCTTCACCGGAATCCTCTGGCTGATGCACGGCCGCTTCGCCCCGGCTCCCGGGTTCTGGAGCGCGGTGGCGCTGGCCCTCGTGGTGTTCACCGGGCTCGGCCTGCTGGTGCAGACCTTCCTCATCAGCTGGGGTGTCCGCAACGTGCTGCGCCCGCTGGGCAACACCGTGGTGGTGGCCAGCCGGGTGGCCGCGGGCGACCTCACCGTCTCGCTGAGCGCCATCGGCACGCACCAGGCCGATGACCTCACCCGCGCCCTGGGAACCATGGTCGCCGAGCTCCGCCAGCTGGTCGGCGCCATCCGGGGCAGCGCCCAGGAAGCGGCGGCCATGGCCCAGCAGATCTCCTCCTCCACCCAGCAGATGAGCGCCTCCACCCAGGAGGTCTCCGGCACCTGCAACGACCTCACCGACCGCGCCACCCGGCAGGCCGCGCTGGTCCGCTCGGCGGCGGAAGACGCCAACCGCATCCTGGATATCGCCCAGACGCTGGCGGCGAGTGCCGGGGAGGCCGCCGAACGCAACGCCGCCCTGGCCCAGCTGGCCAAGACCCATCGGGACGACCTCGACCTGAGCTCCAGCGAGCTGGAACGACTGGCCCAGGAGATCGAGGCGGGGGCGGAGGAGGCGGCGGCGCTGGCCACCGCGTCGGAGGAGATCGGCAAGTTCGTCACCCAGACCAAGGCGATTGCCCGGCAGACCCACATGCTGGCCCTGAACGCGGGGATTGAAGCCGCCCGGGCCGGCGAAGAGGGGAAGGGTTTCGCGGTCGTCGCCGAGGAGGTGCGGAAACTGGCCGGGCAGGCGGCACAGGCGGCCACCCTCACCACCGACACCGTGCGCCTGGTGCAGGAGCGGGTCACCACGGCGCGGGAGCGCCTGCTGCGGCTGGCGCAGGGCGGGCAGGCGGCGCGGGCCACCGCCCATAAGGCGGCGGAGGGGCTCAGCCGGGTGGCGGAGGAGGCGCACCAGACCGATACCTGGAGCCGGCAGATCTCGAAGTCCGCGGGCGAGGTGCGCACCCTGATTGAAGGGATCGCCAACCGGATGCTGGAGGTCTCGGGAGGAACCGAGGATGTGGCGGCCGCCGCCGAGGAGATCGCCGCCAGCGCCCAGGAGCTTTCCGCATCGACCGAGCAGGTCGCGGGCTCGGCTCACTCACTGGCAGAGACGGCTCAGGGGCTCTTTACCGAGGTGGGCCGCTTCAAGGTGGATTGACCGCCTCAGTGGCCGGGCGTTTCCAGCCTGCGGCCCAGGGCAACCAGCAGTTCGGCAACCTCGGTGGGGGAGTGATCTCCCATGTGCCCGATGAGCAGGAGTTCCCTCCCCGCCGGGTCGCGTGCGGCGGCGATGTGCCAACCGTCGCCCGCCAGCGCCTGTACGATTCGCCCGCCTTCACGTCCGTTCGAAAGTCGGAGCACCGAGATGGCGCCCGCCGCCCGCGGCGGCCGCGCCAGCAACTCCACATCGGGCCGCGACGACGCCCACTCCGCCACCAGCTGACGCATTGCCTCGTGCCGCTGCCACCGGGCTGACAGCCCTTCTTGCTCCAGGATCTGGTCCAGCTGCCGTTCCAGCAGCGCGGCAAGCCCGGGGGACGGAGGAAAGAGGCTTCTTCCCTCCGCGGCGGCGCGGTGGTGCGCCACCAGGTCCAGCTGGAGCCCCCGCCCGGAGAGGCCCCGGGCCCGAGCCAGCAGCCGGGGGGAGGTCGCCGCAAAGGCGAGCCCAGGTGGCAAGCCGATCGGCCCCTCGGACGGCGCCAGGACGAAGTCGAGCCCCCAGAGGTCGGTTTCGACCGGATCGGCGCCGACGCTGAGGCTGGCATCCACGAAAAGCAGCAGGTCTTTCCGTTTGCGCACCAGGCGGCCCAGACCCTCCAGTGGCGCCAGGGCACCGCTCAACTCGGCATGCATCAGGGCCACGCTGTCCACTTGGGGACCCTGCAGGAAGCGCTCGAGCTGTTGCGGCTCAGGGGCCCGGCCGGGATGCGTCATCACCCGGACGACTTCTTTCCCGAGGGACTCCACCTGCGCGGCCAACGCCTCGCCCGCGGGGCCGCCAACCAGCACCAGGGCACGGTGCTCGACGGCCGCGCGCAGCCCGATCTCCCGCAGTAGCTCGCCGGGACCGGGGAGCATGAGCACCGGCTCGCTGGTTCGGAACAGGCCGCGGAGCTTGAGTGCGGCGCGCGCCAGTCCCGCCGGTCCGTCGTGGGTGCCGGCTACCGGGTCCTGAAGCCGGGGATGCACCTCCGCCTGAGTGGGAAGGAACCGCCTGCCGAAGCCCGTCATGCCTGCCCCCCGAACCGGTCGCGCTTGAGGGCAGCCAGCGTCCGCTCCAGGTGCCGCAGGCCCCGGGCACGGGGGTAGAGGTCCAGCAGGCGGCGGATCTCGCGCATGGCGCGCCCGGGATCGTCGAGGTGCTGCTCAAACAGCTGGGCCAGGGCCAGGCCGATACGGATATCGTCCTTCCCGGCAGGTTGGTGGGTTTCGCGGAACTCCTCGAGCTCGATCCGGGCCTTCACCGCGCCCCCCAGCCGGTCTCCCAGCAGCTCTGCCCGGCGCACCAGCGCCGCGGCATCTCCTCTGGAGGCGAGGTGAGCGTAGGACTCGGCGGCGGCATCGAGATCGCCGCGCGCTACCATGGTCTCGATATGGGAAAAGCTCGGCTTGTACGGGGCGAGCCCTGCGCTGTGGACGGCGCGGGTGCCGAAGTCGAGCAGCGGGTCCAGCAGACCATCGAGGACTGCGTGGGTGAACCCGTACAGCGACCAGAGTGCCCCGACGATCAGCAGGGCGTCAGGGGTGATCCCCGTGGCCCACAGAAACACTGCGACGGCGGTACCCAGGATCAGCAGCACCTTGGCGGCGATGCGGATCAGGTCGAAGGGGTCATCGGACCCCTCGGCAAGACGTCGGAAGTCGAGGAACATGCGGGTATCGCCCAACTTAGGAGTACGCCACGGGGGCGGCAAGTTGACAGAGCATGGCTGATCGTCTAAATCCCTTCGCCCCGAGCAGCTTTCCCTCTTCCCGGAGCCCCGCGTGTCCGATGCGCTGAACCGTCGCGACTTCCTTGGCGTCACCGGCGCTGTCCTGGCCGGTAGCGCGTTACCGCCGCTGGCAGCGCCAGCCTTCGCAGCCCCGGCAGTGATCCTCCCTCCGCCCAGCCAGCCCAACGCCGTCGGCTCCACCAACGCCCAGCGGGGCATTCGCCAGGCGATGCAGATGCTGGAGCGGGGCGCCGACACGCTCGACGCCGCCGTGGAGGGCGTAAAGATTCAGGAGCTGGATCCGGGGGACAACTCGGTCGGCTACGGCGGCCTCCCCAACGAGGAAGGCGTGGTGCAGCTCGACGCCTCCTGCATGCACGGGCCGACCCGGCGGGCCGGAGCGGTGGGCGCGCTGGAAGGGATCAAGACCCCCAGCGAGGTGGCCAAGCTGGTGCTCAAGTACACCAACCACATCATGCTGGTGGGAGAGGGCGCCAAACGGTTCGCGCTGAGTTACGGGTTCAAGGAAGAGGACCTGCTCACTCCGGCGTCCCGCGAGGCCTGGCTCAGGTGGCGCGCCAACCGGGGCGACAGCGACGACTGGCTCAATGTGCCCGAGGGGGAGACTATCATGCCGCGGGTGACCGGCACGGTGAACCTCGACATCGTCAACCGGCTGGGGGAGATCTCCTCGGTCACCACCACCAGCGGCCTGTCGTGGAAGATTCCCGGCCGCGTGGGGGACAGTCCGATCGTGGGCGCCGGCCAGTACACCGACAACGACGTCGGGGCGGCCGGCTCCACCGGGCGGGGTGAGTCCGCCATCATGGTCTGCGGCAGCTTTCTCACGGTGGAGCACATGCGCCGGGGGATGAAACCCACCGATGCGGCCCTGGAAACACTGAAGCGGGTCCTGGCGATGACGCCGGCCCGGCTGCTCCGCCCGGACGGCCGGCCCAAGTTTGGTCTGAGCTTCTACGCGATCAGCAAGCGGGGAGAGACCGGCGCTGCCTCCATGTTCCCGGCCTCCTACGCCACCTTCGATGGCAACGACGCCGTGGTGCGGGACATGGCGTATCTCTACGAGAGGGCATGATGGAAACAGGCGATTGGGTGATTGGGCGATTGGGCGATTGGGCGGCTCGGCGGCTCGCGCCAGTGGCGCTGGTCAGTGTGCTGGCGGGGGTAGCCGCACCGGCCACGCTCCCAGCCCAGAAGCAGCCCGATCTGCCGTGGAAGGACAGCTTCTACCCCGTCTTCACCTCGCTGGCCAACAACTTCCCGCTGCTGGTCATCCACTACGAAGAGCGCAAGGGGGCGGACTACTTCGCCCGGACCCCGTACGCCGGGTTGTTCTCGCTGGACGTGGGGGCCAGCACCGCCGGCAGCCGGCTGGCGGTGGCCAGGCTGCAGGCGCCGCTGCTGGTGGAGCGCTGGCGCTTCGCGGCGACCCTCGGCGCCACCCGGGCCTCGCGGTTCGGCTACTACGGCCTGGGCAACGATAGCAAGTACGATGGTGACAACGTCCGGAAGAGCCAGCCGTTCTTCTACCGCGCCAAGCGCTCGCGTTACCTCGGGGAGGTGGAGGTCTCCCGGCAGCTCGCCGGCCCGGTCTACCTCTCGCTGGCCGGCGGGCTGGAGTACAGCAAGCTTTCCGACCTGCCCCTCCCGTCGGTGTTCCGCACCGAGCAGGGGGATGACGACGTCACCGACACCGACGCCCGGGGCCGAGTCACCCTGGTGTTCGATACCCGGGACAACGAGTTCAACACCATGCGCGGCGTGTTCGCGCAGACGTCCTTCTCGCTGGGGAGCGGCGGAGACGGCTACAACCGGGTGACTGCCGACCTGCGCGGCTACGTTCCGGTCCGCGAAGGCACGATCCTCGCGGCGCGGGTCGCCGGCTCGGCGCTGTCGGACAAGGCGCCGCTCAACGCCCGCTTCGAGATGCCGGTGTGGGAGGGAGAGGTGAGCGTCCTTGGCGGCACCAACAGCCAGCGCGGGCTGGCCTTCCAGCGACTGGCCGGCAAGGGCGTGCTGTTGGGCAGCTTGGAGGTGCGCCACGACCTGCTCAACCTCGGCGACCTCGGCGCGTTCACGCTGTTCGGGTTCGTGGATGCCGGGCGGGTGTTTGAGGCCGAGGACTTCAAGCTCACCACCGAAGACCTGAAGGTGGGTGCCGGGGGTGGGCTCGCCATTCGGCTGCTCCGCTTCCTGGTCTGGAGCTTCAACTTCGGCGGCGGGCCGGACGGCTTCCAGTTCAGCGTCGGGACGGGGTGGGCGTACTAGACGGACAGGCAGGTTTGGCCGCAGAACGGGCGGCCCGGATGGGCCGCCCGTTCGTTTGTCTGACCAGTGGCGGCGATACTGGCTACGCCACGACGCGCTCGTCCTGCCGCATGACCTCCAGCAACTCACGAATAGTGGTCTCGCCGTGGTCCCTGGCATACCAGCGCCGGACCTCCTTGTAGCGGTCGTCCTTGGGCATCGTCTTGTGAGCCATGACCCATTCCTGCAACTCTACCGGCCGGGGGCCCCAGTGGCCCAGTTCGCGGAAGTGGCCGTCGTAGACGATGATGATCGGAATCGAGCGTGAGCCGTTGGTAAGGTAGCGATCCATCAGCGCGGGGTGCTCATCTCGATTGACGATGCGAAGCTCCACTCTTGGCTGCGCCTCGACCCACTTGGCGATCACGGGAATGACATTGGAGGCGTCACCGCACCAGTCCTCGGCGATGACCAGCAGCCGGCGTTCAGCGCCGGCCGACAACGGCGCCAGTGCCCAGTCCGGTACCCGTGCGGTGCGATAGAGCCCTTCCCACAGCCCGCGATACGTTGGGGCGGCCGCCGCCGCGAATTCGTGGAATCCCGTAGCGCCCTGCCACAGCTGCCTGATGTCCTGCCTCATGTCTCACCCTGTTGGAGTTCTGCCGCATATAGTCGCTTGGGGGTCATGAAGTTCCCGTGAATCCCTCGACCAGAGATTTGGCGGTAGATTCCGGCATGACCACCCAGCCACGCCGCCGGAATGGAGAAGCCACCCGCGAGCGCCTGCTTCAGGCTGGCCTCGAGCTGTATAGCACCGCCGGCTTCCTGCAGACGACGACGCCGGCGCTGGCGCAGGCCGCCGGCGTGGCGGAGGGCACCATCTACCGGCACTTCGCCAGCAAGGAGCACTTGCTCAACGAGGTGTTTCGGCGGGCGCAGCGCTGGGCGCTGGACCTGCTGAAGAGTCTGGAGGGGGACCGGCTCAGGCGCGCGCCCGAGCGGCTGGCGCTGGTGGGGCGGGCGCTGGTGGACACCGCGGCAGCGCAGCCGGCGCTGATCCGGATGCTGCTGGCCACCGACCACGACGCCTTCCTCGATGAGCAGAGTCAGGCGGCCCGCCGGGAGGTGGCGGAGGCGCTGGTGCAGCTGGTGGCGATGGGGAAATCGGACGGCCAGATCCGGCCGGGGCCGGCTGATCTCTGGGCGGCGATCTGGCTGGCGGTGGTGGGCTACGCGGTGGAACGGGTGGCCGGCGGCGACTGGACCGCGGATAGCCCACAGGTGGGGATGACGCTGGAAGCGGCGTGGGATGCGATTGGGGTGAGGTGAGCCCTACGACACCGTCACTGCCGGCCGGCGCCCCCAAACACCGACACCGACCGCGGATGTGCCACCGGCCGGGTCCAGCGGAGGATCCGCGTGGCCCCGCCACCCAGCGGCCGGATGGTCCACTCCCCCCGCTCCAGATAGGCAACGGAATCTCCCAACCAGCGGATCGGTGACGTGGCGACAGGGCTGAGCGGCACCGGGGGCGCCTCGCCCAGACGGGCGCAGACCCCTTCCCCCTCGGGACAGAGCATCGCCTCTCCCATCGGCGGGCGGCCGAGGAGCACCCGGAAGGCAGAATCGGCCCGGGCGGCCCATGCCGGCTGAACCGGCGTCAGTTCCCCCCGCGCGGGAGGAGCGGGCAGTGTGAAGATGGCCTCGCCGCGGCGGGCGTAGATGGTGCCGCCATCGGCGGACCAGGCGATGGCATCCACTCCACCCGCTGCATCCAGATCCGCCCGACGCTCCGCCCCGTTGAGCAGGTTCATGACCACCAGATCGGCGGCGGCGGTATCCCCCGGCGCCCGCGCCCTGACAAAAGCGAGCATCACCCCATCGGGAGAGAGCGCCGGCAGCCGCTCGTCCACCCGGGTGAAGGTGACCTGATACGGGATGCCGCCCACCAGCGCCGAGGCGAAGAGATCGCCGACACCGCCCTCACCGTCCGCCGCGAAGGCGAGGTACGGCTCCTCCCCCACCTTGAGCTTGTTGGAGAGCGGCGAGAGCGTGCCCCGGCACGCCACCAGGGCGGTGAGCAGGACTGGAAACGCCTGCCACTGCCTCACCGGCTCGCCTCCCGCACGGTGGCCTGCAGCAGCCACCATCCCGCTGGGTCCACCATCACCTCCTTGGGCGCCTGCCGCACATCGGCAACGATGGCGGTGGATTCCCGCCCGTCGACCGGCACCGGGATCTCCCTGCCATCCACCCGGATGATGAGGTTCGGCATCCGGAAGACGCCCCAAGCCTCGGGCTGCGTTTGGCGAATTGTCAGGTGCAGCTGGCGCCGCTGGTGCTTCCACGTCATCTCCAGCTTCGGATAGCCAGGTTGGGTCAACGCCTGGAGGAAGTACCAGCCGAGGTCCCGCCCGGCGGACTCGCCCATGACGTCCGCGAAATCCGAGGAGAGCGCCGTACCGTGCTGGAAGCGGCGGTAGTACTCCCGCACCCCGAGCCGAAAGACCGAATCTCCCACCAGCCCCCGAAGCGAGTGCAGGACCCACGCGCCCTTGGGGTAGTTGTTGCTGTTGAGGAGCCCCATGAGGTCGGTCGCGTCCAGGTCCAGGATCGGCCGCTCGGTGGCCGTCGAGTTGAACACCGCCTGGGCCCGGCGCTGCATCTCCCGGTTAAAGGGGCTGTCGCCGTCGGCGTGGCGGAGCCAGAGTGCGGCGAAGTAGGTGGCGAACCCCTCGGACAGCCAGAGATGGTGCCAGTCCGCCTCGGTGACGGCATCGCCGAACCACTGATGCGCGGTCTCGTGGGCCACCGTAAGCTCAGAGAGGCGGCGAGTGCCGTAGGCGGCATCGTTGTAGAAGATGGCGGTCGGGTTCTCCATCCCGCCGTATGCCGTGGTGGATTGCACGTGGGAAAGCCGGTCGTAGGGAAACGGCCCGACGAACTCGCTGAAGAAGTCGAGCATGCCGCCGGCCCGCCGAAAGAGGCGAATCCACCGCCCACGCCGAGTCGGGCGCAAAGGCCACGACCGAGAGCGGCACGCAGCGCACCGCACACGCCGCCTCAGGCAGCGTCGTGAAGGTGAGCGGCCCCGCTCCGAAGACGATGCCATACGGCGGGATCGGCTGCTTGAGCGAGAAATGCCACATGCGTCCGGCCGCCTGGGCAGGGTGTCCACCTTCTGCAGCGACCCCGTTGGCGACCACCGATACGCCCGGCGGCACCTCGATGTGGAGGTCCACCAGCGCCTTGTCGCTCGGGGTGGTCCTCCAGCGGGACCCATCCGTGCGACCCGGTCGGGCCAGTTGTCGGCGAAGACGGTGCGACGGCCGGTCGCGGTCGGTCCGGATGATCAGACCGTCCCGCACCGGGTCCGTGGTAGCGAATCGTGGTCTTCAGTGTATCGCCCGCCTGCCTCTTGTGCGGGATGTACACACCGCCGGCGGGATTGATGGCGAAGGTGATCCGGGCCATACGCCGTTCCCCCACGCCATTGGCCAGGACCCGGACGACCCGGAAGACGGAATCGAGCTGGACTTCCACCGGCTCGGCGGAGTTGAGCCGCCAGGTGGTGGCGGTGACCCCGACGATGTGCGTGCCGGTGTCACCGACGAGGATGGTGATATCGTGGTGCAGGGCGTCGTGGCGGGGCCGGATGGTGTCGGCGCGGGCGGCGAGTGGCGCTTGCAGCGCCAGCAGGAGCGGCAGGAGCATCGGAGCTTTCGGGGAAGTCGGAAGGAGACAGCTGGGGAACAGGCGGGAGGCTCAGACCTCCACATCCAGCGCCAGGCGGGCCTCCCGGATGGGAGCGATGAATTCACTGACGACCTGCAGGTGCACGGGGTGCTCCCCGTAGCGCAGCACCGCCGGCATGTCGTCCACTTCGACGATCAGGACATGTGAGTAGTCGCCGACGCTGGGCGCCAGGTTGGCTCCCCAGTGAATCGCACGGATCTCGGGGACCCGCCCCGCCATACCGAGGAGCGCCGCTTCGGCGGCGGCGATCTGGTCGTTCGTGGTACCAGGCACGAACCGGAAACAGACGATGTGATGAATCATGGCAGGGACCGGCGACAGGGTTCAGTTGCAGGTGCACCGGCAGCGGCCACCGCGGCGGCCACCGCTCATTGGCTGAGAGCGACCCGGTAGAATCCGAGGATGCGGGTCCATGCGCGCTCCACCTCGGGCCCATCGGCGCCCTTGCGGCCAGGCTTGAGGAAGCCATGCCCGGTGCCAGGGTAGATGTCGTAGCTGTAGCGGACCCCGGCCGCGGCCATCTGGCGCTTGACCTCCGGCAGCGCCGCATTGATGCGGGCATCGTCCTCCCCATGAACGCCCAGCACCTGGGCCCGGATGGCCGGCATCGTGGCAGAATCGGGCGCCGAGCCGTAGCACACCACGGCGGCCTTGAGGCGCGGGTTGCTGGTGGCGTAGCGGAAGCTCCGGGCGCCGCCCCAGCAGAAGCCGATGCTGCCGATCTGGTCGGCCCGCACCGCCGGCAGGGCATTGAGATAGGAAAACACGGCGTCGAGATCGGCGGTGACCGCCTCCGGTACCAGAAGCGCCATGAGTTTGCGGCCGCTGTCTGGGTCGGCGGGCGTCACGCCGAACCGGGAGGAGAGGAGATCCGGCACGATGGCCACGTAGCCGGCCCGGGCCAGGCGGTCTGCCACGGTGGGCTCCCAGGCGGTGAGCCCGAAGATCTCGTGGATGACGATCACCGCCGGCGCCTGGTCCTTCCGCTCGGGATACGCGACGTAGGCGCGGATACTGTCGCCGGCGGCGTTGCGGATGAAGGCCCACTCGCCATGATGGGTGGCGGGGTCCCCGCGTAGCCCCGGAGAGGTCCCGATCAGCCACATGCCCAGCCCTCCGGCCAGCACTCCGGCCAGCACCAGCAGGAGGGTACTCACCGATCCACGCCGCATCTTCCACCTCCCCGGCGCACCGGCGCCGCGCAGCCTACTTCTTGAACAGCTTGGCGAACACCCCGCTCTCCTCCGCCCCCTCCAGCGCCTCGGCGAAGGCGGTCATGGTCGAAAAACGTTCCCCCGCATCGAGCGACATGGCCTTGTTGAGGACCGCCTCCAACCGCGGCGGCAGATCGGGCTTCACCTCTCGGAGGAGCTTGGGCTTGCCCCTGAGCCGGGCGATCATCATCTCCTGGGCGTTGCGGCCCTGGAACGGCAACTGGCCGGTGAACATCTCGAAGCCGAGGATGCCGAGCGCGTAGATGTCGCTGCGCGAGTCCACCGTCTTGCCGCGGATCTGTTCCGGGCTCATGAACTCCGGCGTCCCCAGCACGATGCCGGTGGCGGTGAGCTTGGCCACCTCCGGCTCCTGCCGCCGCTCCTTGGCCAGGCCGAAGTCCATGATCACGGCGCGGGCGCCGCCGGGTCCCTTGTCATCGGGGACCAGCATGACGTTCTCGGGCTTGAGGTCGCGATGGACGATCTGCAGGTCGTGAGCGTGCTGCAGCCCCCGGCACATCTGCACCAGCATCGGCACGCCGAACTCGATGGGCAGCGCCCCCTGTCGTACTTCCCGGTCGGACAGCAGCTCGCCGGGGAGGAACGGCATCACGAGGTAGATCAGCCCGTCTTCGGTCTCTCCCAGCCTGAGGATCTTGCAGGCGTTGGGGTGTTCGAGGCGCATGGCCAGCCCGGCTTCGCGCCGGAGCCGCTCCACCGAGCTCTTGTCTTCCTTGAGCTTAGGTGTCAGGACCTTGATGGCGACCGTCTCGCCGGTGGTCATGTCCTTGGCCAGATAGACGTAGGACATGCCCCCCTCGCCCAGGCGCTTGCCGACCTGGTAGCGCTCATCCAGCAGGGCGTTGGTGAGGGTGCTGGCCCGCTCCATCCCCGGGCCGCGCTTGGCCGCCTGCCGCACCATGGTCCGCAACCCCACGCTGGTCTGGCCGGGGGTCCCCGGCGCGGCGGGGTTGGAGCCGCCGCCGGCCACCGGGGAGGTACCGGAGACTTCCACCAGCGGGCTGCCGTCCTGGGGACAGAACCGCGCAGGGTCTGGGTACACCCGGTTACACCGGGGACAGCGTCGGCTGCTCAATCGCGGTACCGGTTGCGGCCTTCCTGCTTGGCCTTGTAGAGGTTCTGGTCGGCGAGCTGCAGCAGCGACTCCCCGTCCTGCACCTGCGCGTGCGGGTAACAGGAGATGCCCACGCTGATGGTCACGTGGATCGGGTCGCCACCGTCGCTGAAGTCGTGAGCGGCCACCTTCTTGACGATGCGGTCGGCAAAGATCCGCGCGCCGGCGACGGCGGTCTCGGGCAGCAGGACCACAAACTCCTCGCCCCCGTAGCGAGCCACCACGTCCACGGTCCGCTGCTCCCGGCGCAGGATCTGACCCAGCTGGCGCAGCACGCTGTCTCCCACCAGGTGGCCGTACCGGTCGTTGATCTGCTTGAAGTTGTCGATGTCCGCCATGAGGCAGCCGAGCATGGTCTCATAGCGGGTGGCCCGTTCGATCTCCTGGACCAGCTTCTCCGCCAGCGCGCGGCGGTTATAGGTCTCGGTCAGCGGGTCGGTTTCGGCCAGCTGCTTCATCTGTTCCCGGCCCAGCACCGCGCTTTCCAGGTCGTAGGCTTTTTCCAGCGCCTGGGTCGCCGCCTTGATGACCTGCTCGGCGAAGGCCACGTCGGCGGCGTTGAGCGGGGTGTCCTCTTCGGTGGTCCGCAGGAAGAACACCCCGGCCCGCTGGTCGCGCAACACGAACGGGATGGCGATCGCCGAACGGGTGGGCACCTGCCACCCTTCCTCCAGCCAGGCGGCGCGGGCCTCGGCGTAGATCGGGTCGGTGGACACGTCGGTGATCAGCACCGTCTGCCCGGTGGCCAGGGCACGGCGGATCTCGGGATAGCGGGCCAGGTCAATCCGCAGGTCTCGGAGCACCGGGTTCTCGTAGGAAGCCACCACGGTGGCATACTCTTCTCCCGGCGTGGCGAAGATGAGTGAGCACTTGGAGATCTTGAGCCCGCGCGCCACCCGGCGGACCAGGATGTGGTAGATCTCCTCCGGCTTGAGGGTGGCGGTGACCTCCTGGAGGATATCCACCATCTCGTTGCGGCTGCGGGCCTCGGCCCGGGCCTGGTTGAGCTCCCGTCCCACCCGGAGATGGGCCTTGACCCGGGCGAGCAGCTCCCGGACCCGGAACGGTTTGGAGATGAAATCCGCCGCGCCCAGGCCCAGGGCCCGGACGGTCGCTTCTTCGGGAGGCATCGAGGAGATCATCAGCACCGGCACGTGCCGGAGCAGCGGATCGCCCTTGACCCGCTCCAGCAGCTGCAGGCCGTCGGCCCCCGGCATCATGATGTCGAGGAGCAGCAGGTCCACCGGATCGGCGCCCAGCCGGTCGAGCAGGTGTTCGCCGCTGTTGACGGTGGCCACGTCGTACCCGTTCTCCTTGAGGATCCAGGAGAGGGTGCGGGTGAGGGCCTGGTCGTCGTCGGCGACGAGAATCTTGGGCGCGAGGCTCATGCCTCTCCTGTCAACGAGGCGAACAGCTCAGGATCGACGATTGCCCCCGCTCAGCACCGCCACCGCCGGGCCGCGGGGACGCACCTGCCCGGCCAGCAGCGCCGCCACCGTCGCGGCGCCCGAGGGCTCCACCCGCAGCCCCTGGGACTCGTACAGGAACCGTACCGCCCGGGCGATGTCCGGGTCCTCCACCTGCACCGCCCGGCGCACCCGGCCGGAGACGATGCTCCAGGGGAACTGGCCGAAGGCCGGCGGCAAAAGGCCGTCGGCGATGCTCCGCGGGGGGCGGCAAGCCGGGTCGGGGCACCGGCGCGCAAGGCGAGCGCGAGCTTGGCTGCTGACACCGGTTCGACACCGATCGCCTCGGCCTCGGGGCACAGCAGCGACAGCGCCAGTGCGATCCCGGCCAGCAGGCCGCCCCCTCCCACCGGCACCAGGACCTCCGCCACCGCTGGCAGCTGTTCGACAATCTCCAGACCGGTGGTGGCCTGCCCCGCGATCACGTCCATGCTCTCGAAGGGCGGGATCATGACGATCCCGCGCTCCAGCGCGATTCTCAGGGCGGTGGGCTCACGCTCGGACCGGTCGGCGACGCTCACCAGTTCGGCGCCCATGGCCACGACGGCATCGCGCTTGACGCGCGGGGCATCCACCGGCATGACGATCACGGCGGGGATGCCGAAGTGCCGGGCCACCCAGGCCACCGCCTGGGCGTGGTTGCCGCTCGAATGGGTCACGACGCCGCGAGCCCGGATCTCCTCGGACAGGCGACGGATGGCGGTGTAGGCGCCGCGGATCTTGAAGGCACCGATGGGCTGCAGCTGCTCCGCCTTGAGGAACACCGGCGCCCCCACCAGGCGGCTCAGCGCCGCCGACTCGATCAGCGGAGTGCGCCGGGCGACTCCGGCGAGGGCGGCCTGAGCCTCACGCAGGTTGGCCAGATCCAGCACGGCGGCTGGGGCGGGAGCGGTCACGCCGCGATAATATCCCGGTTGCAGGGTGGGTACAATGGCGACGGGACGGCTACTCCTCCTCGGCCTCCGTCTCACCGGCCTCCGCCTCGGCGGCTTCGTCTACGCCCTCCGACTCCTCCTTCACCACCCGTGCCACATCCACCACGGTGTCGCCGGCGTCGAGATTCATCACCTTGACGCCCTGGGTGTTGCGGCTGATGACCCGGATGCCGTCCACCACCTGGCGGATGATCACGCCGTGCTTGGTGATCAGCATCAGCTCATCCTCGGGCTGCACCTCCATCAGCGCCACCAGGGCGCCGGTCTTGTCGGTGCGCTTGAGGGTGATGATGCCCTTGCCGCCCCGCTTCTGCACCCGGTAGTCGGACAGCTCGGAGCGCTTGCCGAAGCCCTTCTCACTCACCACCAGCAGGGTGGCATCCCGGCGGATGACCACCATGCCGATGGCGCGGTCTCCCTTCTGCAGCTCGACACCCTTGACCCCGGTGGCGGCCCGGCCCATGCCGCGCACGTCGCCGGAGTGGAACCGGATGCTCATGCCATCGGCGGTGGCCAGGACGATGTCGCTCTCGGCGTCGCACAGCTGGACCGCCATGAGCTCGTCGTCGGCGTCAATGTTGATGGCACGAATGCCGTTGGAGCGCACATTGCCGTACTCGGCCAGGGAGGTCTTCTTCACCGTCCCGTTCCGGGTGGCGAACATCAGGAACTGGGTCTCGGAGAATTCGCGCACCGCCACGGTCGCGGCGACCCGTTCCTCGGGGCGGATGGCGATACAGTTCACCACCGGCTTGCCGCGGCTGGCGCGGCCGCTCTGGGGGATCTCGTGCACCTTGAGCCAGTAGACCTGGCCGGTGTTGGTGAAGAACATCAGGTAGTCGTGGGTACTGGCAATGAACAGGTGCTCGACCCAGTCCTCTTCCTTGGTCTGCATCCCCGTCAGGCCGCGCCCCCCGCGCCGCTGCCGCCGGTAGGTGGACACCGCGATGCGCTTGATATAGCCGGTGCGCGAGATCGTGATGACCATGTCCTCCTCGGCGATGAGATCCTCCACCGAGAAGTCGTCCTGGTCGGCCAGGATCTCGGTGCGACGGTCGTCGCCGTACTTCCTGGCGACTTCGTCCATCTCGTCCTTGAGGATCTGCATCCGCTTGGGCTTGGAGGCGAGGATCGCCTTGAGCCCCTTGATGACGGCGCGGACCTCGGCCAGCTCGGCCTCCAGCTTCTCGATTTCCAGGCCGGTCAGCTTGGCGAGGCGCATGTTCAGGATCGCGTCGGCCTGCTTCTCCGACAGCCCGAACCGCTTGCGCAGCCGGGCATCCGCCTCCGGCACATCCTTGGACTTGCGGATGATCTCGACGACCTCGTCGATGTTGTCCACCGCGATCTTCAGCCCCTCGAGGATGTGCTCCCGGGCCTGCGCGGCGTCGAGGTCGAACTGGGTGCGGCGCACCACCACCTCGTGGCGGTGCTCGATGAACCGCTCCAGCAGCTGCTTCAGGTTCATCACCTTCGGCGCGCCATTGTCCAGCGCCAGCATGATCACGCCGAAGGTGGACTGCATGGCGGTGCGCTTGTACAGCTGGTTCAGCACCACGTTGGGGATCGCGTCCCGCTTGAGGGTGACCACGATCCGCATGCCGTCCTTGTCGGACTCGTCGTTGACCCCGCTGATCCCCTCGAGCTTCTTGTCGATCACCAGCTCGGCGATGGCCTTGACCAGGTTCTCCTTGTTGACCTGGTAGGGGATCTCGGTGATCACGATCTGGCTCTTGCCGCCGGACTCCCGCTCCTCGATCTGGGCCCGGGCCCGGATCTGGATGCGGCCCCGGCCGGTCTCGTACGCCTCCTTGATGCCCTGCTTGCCGTAGATGAACGCCCCGGTGGGGAAGTCCGGGCCCTTGATGTGCTTGCGGAGGTCAGCGATGGACGCCTCGGGCTCGTCGATCAGCGCCTGCACCGCCTTGGCCACCTCGCGCAGGTTGTGCGGCGGGATGTTGGTGGCCATGCCCACCGCGATGCCGCTCGACCCGTTCACCAGCAGGTTGGGCACCATGGACGGCAGCACCGTCGGTTCCTGCAGCCGGTCGTCGAAGTTGGCCTGGAAATCGACCGTGTTCTTGTCGATGTCCTCCAGCATCGTCACGGCCAGCGGCGTCAGCCGCGCCTCGGTGTACCGGTACGCCGCGGCGGGATCGCCGTCCACCGAGCCGAAGTTGCCCTGCCCGTCAATGAGCGGATAGCGCAGCGAGAAGTCCTGCACCATGCGCACCAGCGCGTCGTACACCGAGCCGTCGCCGTGCGGGTGGTACTTGCCCAGCACGTCACCGACGACCGTCGCGCTCTTCTTGTAGGGCCGGCCGGGGATCAGGCCCAGCTCGCTCATCGAGTAGAGGATCCGGCGATGCACCGGCTTCAGGCCGTCTCGCACGTCCGGCAGGGCGCGGGAGACGATGACGCTCATGGAGTAGTTGATGAACGACTGCTGCATCTCCTCCTCGATCAGCCGAGGCAGGATGCGTTCACTCTGGGAAGGACCGGTCATGCGGTTCCGCCGATAGGATTTGGATCGTGGCCGGGGCGGCCGGGAGAAGGCACAAATATAGTCCGGGCGCCTCCCTGAAGGCAACCCGAATCGCGCTGGTCAAATTATTGGGAGGTAAAGACTTAGGAGTAACACGACGACCCCGCCCATCCGCTGGACCTCGCCCTTCGAAATTTCCCCGCCCGCGCGGCCCGTTGCCGCGCCTCAGGCCAACGCCTCGCCTGCAACGTTTCGGGGCACCCGTACCGAAACGATGTGCCTGCCTCCGGAAGCGCGCATTGCGGGACAACAACTTACGCCTCGGCACCGGATCTGCCCCTGCGAGGGCAACTCGCTCGCCTTCCCGAACAAGTCATGGAGAACCTCATGTCACGCACTCGCACCCGCCTCACCCACGGCAGCGCTCTTACTCTCATGCTCCTCGGCGCCTGCAGTTCCGACGCCACCGGACCCCGCGGCTCGACCACCCCGCCGCCCCAGTTCGGCCAGGTGATGAGCTTCTCGCAGTTCGACAGCACCCTCGGCGATGGACCGGCCCGAATCGAGATCAAGCTGCTGCCAGGCGGCCTAGTGGCCCGTGAGGTCGAGGTCGAACCCGATGACGCGGAAGAGAAGATCGTGAGCAGCGTGACTGCCATTGATCCGGTGGCTGGGACGATCACCCTGGCCCTCGGCGGCATGACGGTGAATTACGGCAGCGGCACCCGCTTCCGGACTCCCAGCGACAGCCGGGTGAGCCGTACTGCCTGGGAAAGCGCGATCAGTTCGGCCCTGGCCGGCGGCAGCCAGCCGCCCGTCGAGGCACGGCGGAATCCCGGCGCCACGCCGCAGGACCCGACCGACCCCACGTTCACCGCACTCGACCTGCGGCTGGAGAGCCAGGCGGAGGAGCCGAAGATCGAGGTGTACGTGGACCGCGACAACCTGGCGCCGGTGGCCTCGCCGCCGCCGGTGGCGATCCTCCGGGTGTTCAACCTGCCCATCGAGATCACCAGCAGCACCGATCTGTCGCTGATCTTCCCCGGTGGCCAGATCCCCACCGGCAGCATCGAGTTCGAGGCCGGTGTCACCGCGGTGGATGAGACGGCGGAAACCCTCACCCTTTCGGGTGGGACGATCGTCCAGGTGGGCTCCCTGACCTTCGATCCCGAGGGCGACCTCTTCTCCCTGAGCAGCGTGGCCAGCGCCGTCGCCGGGGGCAGTACCGTGCGGGCTGAGGGCCGCGGGACGGTGAGCGAGGTGGGTCCACCGGCCGTCATCGCGGCCACCGAGATCAAGGTTGAAGTGGACAACTAACCCGGATCTCTTCACCCAGTCTCCAGCGGGGCGGCCAGCACGGTCGCCCCGCTGCTTTTCCGGGTCCTGCCCGGACCCGTTCAGCCGCCAACCCTCCACGCAACCCTTTCGCTATCCCCGCCGTCAGACGTTTCGTTGGTTCGGCCGTACCACCGATGTGGACCCTGGGGGCCTGTGGACGAACGTGACCTGATCACCCGCGTGCTGGCGGGAGACCCGGAAGCCGAACGGCAGCTCTACGACGCATACGTGGACCGGGTCTGGCGCATGACCTACCGGTTCGCGGGGGACAGCGAGCGTGCGGCCGAATGGACGCAGGACACCTTCGTCCGGGTGTTCTCGCGGCTGGCGGATTTCCGGGGAGAGGCCCGGCTGGGGACCTGGATCGGCGCCATCGCGATCTCGGTGGCGCTCTCGGGGGTCAAGCAGTCCCGGCTCCGGGCCTCGCGAGAGGTGGCGCTGGATGAGGCACCGGCCCTTCCCGCCCGGGAGCGGCCGCGCCTTGACGCCGACCTGCGGCAGCGACTGGCCCGCGCCATCGAGGCGCTGGCGGACGGATACCGAGCGGTGTTCGTGCTCCACGACGTCGAGGGCTACACCCACGAGGAGATCGGCCAGATGCTGGGTGTCACGACCGGAACCTCAAAGGCCCAGCTGCACCGGGCCCGTGGCAAGCTGCGCGAAGCCCTCTCGGCCTATGCCTGACGAACAGAAAGAGACGCGACACATGAACCACGATGAACTGGAACCGGGGCTCCGCGCGATGGCCGGAGACTACCGCCAGCCGCCCGCTCCCGAACGGGAAGCGATGTGGCGCGCGATCCAGGTGCGCCGCCGGGGCGCCGCGGCCGCAGGGTCCCGGGTCCTGCCGATGGCCAGGCGGCGCTGGGCCCTCCCCGTCGGCCTGGCCGCACTGCTGGCCCTGGGCTTCGGGCTGGGACGCTGGAGCGCGACCACCTCTTCCGCCGTGACGGCGCCGGCAGCACGGGCGGATCTGGTCCACCAGGTGGCCGCCGCCGACTACCTCGGCCGGGTCGAGATGTTCCTGACCGACTTCCGCGCCGGGGCGCAGGCGAGTCCCGAGGATCAGGCCGTCTCGATCCAGGCGCGGCGGCTGCTGGGAACGACTCGCCTGCTGCTCGATACGCCGGTAGGCGACGATCGCCGCCTGCGCCCGCTGCTGGAGGACCTGGAGCTGGTTCTCGCCCAGATCGCCCAGCTCCCTGCCGGGCCCGCGGGCGAGCTGGATCTCATCAACGAAGGACTCGATCGCCAAGGCACCCTGGCCCGGCTCAGATCAAAGGTCACCGCGGGACCGATCCCCGCGATTTCTCAAGGAGCGCTGTAATGACTCGATGGATGCTGCTTGCCGCCGCGACTGCCTGTGCCACCGGCATGCCCGTGCTCCACGCGCCGACGGCCGCCTGGGCCCAGGCCACGCCCGCCCCTTCGGCCCGGGCCGCGCCTGCGCCATCGCCCCAGGGCCCGGCCGATACGCTCTACCGGGCGGGGCGCGACGCGCTCAACCGCAACCAGTATCGCCGTGCGGTCGAGCTGTTCGCCGAACTCAGCCGGGCCTATCCCCGCTCCGGCTATGCCGCCGATGCGCTCTACTGGGAGGCGTTCGCCCGGTACCGCGCCGGTGGCGCCGAGGACCTGCGAACGGCCCTGGCCCGGCTGGAAGACCAGAAGCGGCGCTACCCGCGCGCCGCCACCGCCGGTGATGCCGAGGCGCTCGCCACCCGTATTCGGGGCGAGCTGGCCCGGCAGGGCGATCCCGCCGCCGCCCAGGACATCGTGCGGGAGGCCACTGTGCGCCGGACAGGGCCGGGCGGGGACGCGCCAGGACTGCGACGACGACTCCGACGTCAAGCTGGCGGCGCTCAACGCGGTGCTGCAGATGGATGCCGACCGGGCGATGCCGCTGCTGACCCGGGTCCTGGCCCGGCGCGACGCCGGCTCCGTGTGCCTTCGCCGGAAGGCGGTGTTCCTGGTGGCGCAGAAGCGGACCGATTCGACCGAGGCCGTGCTGATCAGCACCCTCCGGAGCGATCCCGATCCGGAAGTGCGCGAGCAGGCGGTCTTCTGGCTGAGCCAGGTGCCCGGCCCCCGGGCGGCGGCGGTGCTGGATTCGCTGGTGCGCCATTCCCCGGATGAGCAGATCCAGGAGCGGGCGGTGTTCGCCCTGTCACAGCAGGACGACCCGAAGGCCGCCGACGCCCTGCGCGCCCTGGCCGAGCGCCGGGACGCGCCGATCGCAATGCGCGAGAAGGCCATCTTCTGGCTGGGTCAGTCCAAGAGCGGTGGACCGGACTACCTGCGCACCCTGTTTGCCCGACTGGAGAATGATGCGCTCAAGGAGAAGGCGATCTTCGCGATCGCCCAGTCTCGGCGGCCCGAGGATCAGCGCTGGCTGATGGACATGGCCAAGGACAGCCGGGCGAGTCTGGACCTCCGCAAGAAGGCCATCTTCTGGTCCTCGCAGGGCGGCGCCAGCGCGGCGGACCTGGACGCGCTGTACCGCGGCCTGAAGGAGACCGAACTCAGGGAACAGGTGATCTTCGCCCTGGCCCAGTCCAAGGACCCGGCGGCGGTGGATCGGCTGATTGCCATCGCGAAGAACGATTCCGACACCGGGCTCCGCAAGAAGGCGCTGTTCTGGCTGGGACAGTCGCGCGACCCGCGGGTGGTGGACGTCCTCGAACAGATGCTCCAGGAATAGGGGGGATCATGCGCCACATTTTCCTGAGCGCGGCGGCGCTGGCCGCCGTGATCACCGGTGTCGAGTCGGCGAGCGCGCAGTCGCTGGCCCAGCGTGTGGACCGGGTGCGGGACGGTACTGTCCGGTTGAGCTTCGCCGCCCGGCCCGGCGTCTGCGGCAACGGCCGAAACTTCAGCATCAATCACGGTCCCCGCGAGGAGTGGCAGTCGGAGTGTGAGGACGGGCCGGTCCGGCTGGTGGTGGAGAGAAAGAACGGCCGCACCACCGACCTCCGCGCCTACGTCGGTGGCCGGTGGCGCGGGTCGGCCGACGCCGACCTGGGCCAGGTGTCCGCCCGGGAGGCGGGGCAATGGCTCTTCACCGTGGCGGAAGCGGGCGGGCCGGCGGCGGCGGACGCGGTCTTCCCCGCCACGCTCGCCGACAGCATGGAGGCCTGGCCCGGCCTGCTCCGCCTGGCCCGCAACGACAAGCTCGAGCAGAAGACCAGGAAGTCGGCGGTGTTCTGGCTGGGTCAGGCGGCGGCGGACGCAGCCACACAGGGCCTGGATTCGCTGGCGGAGGATGACCGGCAAGACCGCGAGGTGCGAGAGGCGGCGATCTTCGCGCTGTCACAGCGGCCCCGAGATGAAGGCATCCCGGTGCTCATCCGCATCGCCCGATCGAGCCGGGATCCCAAACTCCGCCGCAGCGCGCTCTTCTGGCTGGGACAGAGCGAGGATCCGGCGGCGATCCGGCTGTTCGAGGAGCTGCTGAGCGGTTCCTGAGCCGCGTCAGGCGGCACGGGCCCGGCGCACCAGCAGCGCCGGCAGCACGAAGAGGGCGCCGATCGTCCCCGCGAGGGTCCCACCGACCAGCGCGAGGGCGATCGCTCCGAAGAGGTCGTCGGTGCCGGCGCCGAGCGCCAGCGGTAACGGGCTGGCCAGCGTGGTCAGGGTGACCAGCGTGATCATCCCGACCCGGTCACGGCAGGCGGCCAGGGTGCGCGCCACGCCGCGGCTCGGGGTCGCGTCCGACCGGCGCGAAGGCGCCAGGACCCCGTCCACCAGCAGGATCGACTGGTTCACCGCCAGGCCGATCACGAGGATCACCCCGACCGCCGCCTCCCGGGTGAACGCCGATCCCGTCGCCCAGAAGGCCACCACCACGCCCCCCAGCGCGATCGGCAGGCTGAGAAAGACCATCCACGCCGCCCACGCCGAGTTGAAGACCATCGCCACGGCAAGCAGCACCAGCGCCAGCCCTACGGCGAAGACCAGCCAGAGCCCCTGCTGGCTGTGGTCGTCCTCCCAGCCGAAGTACTCATCGCTCACCGTATAGCCGGCCGGCACGGTGATCGAGCGCATGAACGCTTCGTGGGTCCGGTTGGCCAGCTTGGCGGGGCCCCGGAAGTCGTAGCTCAGGATGCGGACGTACTGCTGGTCTTCCCGGCTGATGCGGGCCAGCGCCTCGCGTTCACTCAGGGTGGCGAGGTCCGCCACCCGGACCGGCGCGCCACCCGGCGCAGGCACGCGGGCCTCCCTCAGCTGATCCAGCGTCCGCTCCCGGGCGCCACGGGTCTTGAGTGAGAGCCAGAGTTCCTCGTCCCCGAGCAGCATCCGCTGCCGGCCCGCCGCACCGCCCACCTCACGAGTCACCTGGGCGGCAAAGTCCCGGCTGGTGAGTCCGTAGCTCGCCAGGACCGCGCGATCTGGCTCGAGGGTGATATCTCGCGCCCGCTCGCCCCCGAACCAGAACCCAGCGGCGTTAATGTCCACCGCGCGCACCCGGGGAACTCGCTCCAGCCGCGACTTGAGATCCAGGGCCAGCTGCTCCACCCCGCGAAACGAATAGCCCAAGATCTTCACCCGGAACGACTGCAGCGTCACCGCCGCGCCGCCGCTGGCGAAGCCCGGACCGTACCCCTGCACCCCGACCGACGCGCCACCGATGAGCACGGCCCGCTCGGTGAGTTCCTCCTGCAGCTGGTAGGGGAGCACGGTCATGGCCGCGGCGTCCTCGAACACCACCCGGAGAAACCCGCCGTCCGGCATGCCCTGGGCCTGCACCAGTTCCACCCCCGGCACGCCCACGACCAGGCGCTCCAGCTCCCCGATGCTCCGGTCCACGCTGGCCGGATCGGACCCGCTGGGGAACTCGACCCGCGCGGAAAGCGTGGTCCGCTGCCCGAACCAGCCGCTGAAGCTGGACCGGGGTACCTTCACCGCGAAGACCCAGCCCAGTCCGCTGAGCGCGAGGAGCGCCACCGTGATCGTCACCCAGCGCCAGCGCAGCAGTCCCAGCACGACCCGGAGATATCCCCGCCTCAGCCGGGGCCAGCGCACCTGGTGCATGCCGTGATGGGCGCCGATGGCCGGCAGCATGACCAGCGAGGTGATCACCGAGCAGCCCAGCGCCAGCGCAAAGGCCGTGGCAAACGGCGCGAACGCCGCCCGCGCGTCGCCCTGCAGGTAGAGGAAGGGAATCAGCACCACTGCGGTGGTCAGCGTCGATCCCAGCACCGCCGGGCTGATGCGCCGTCCCGCCTCGGCCCGCGCCTTCGGCAGTGTCAGGCACGGTCCGGAAGCGATCCACCACCACCAGCCCGTTCTGGACCAGGATCCCGATCCCCATGCCCAGCCCCGCCAGCGTGAGGAGATTCGCGGGCACCTCCAGGAGGTAGAGGCCGAGCGTGGTGCCGGCGATGGCCACCGCCGGCGCTCGAGCAGGACACGAGCAGTACGCCCCACGGCGCCTGAAGGGTCAGCGCCAGAACCAGCAGGACCGCCGCCGCGGCCATGGCCCCTCGGCGCACGAGGTTGTCGAGCTGCTCGCCCAGGCGAACGCTTTCATCCGCCATGACCTGGAAGCGAACGCCCGGCGGCAGGCCCGGGGTCAGCTCCGCCAGGGTTTCCCGGACGCGGGCCGCCGTCTTGATGGCATCCGCACCCGGCAACCGCGCGATCTGCAGCACCACGGCGGGCCGGCCGTTGACCCGGAAGAAGCGGTCCTGGTTGTCCTCTTCCCGGCGGATCGTGGCGAGTTCGTCCAGCCTGTGGATCTTGCCACCCGGTCCGGCGACCGGGAGCGCACCCAGCGCCTCCAGCGTGCCTGGCGTCTCCCGTAGCACCACCTGCCGCTGGCTCGCCCCGGCGTGCTGCACGCCGAGCGCCTGCACCCGCCGGGCGTCGTTGAGCGCCTGAGTGAGCTGCGCCGGGGTCAGGCCGAGCTGGCGGAGCCGATCCGGGTCGTAGGCCACCGCCACCCCGACCAGCGCCCCGCCCTGCGCCGTGACACCGGCCACGCCGTGCACCGCCGCCAGCCTCGGCTCGATGGCACGATTGGTGAGCTCTTCCAGGGCCCCGGCCGTGTAGGGGCCATACACGGAGTAGCTGAGGAGCGGCTCCTCCTCGAGGCCAGCCGGCACGTAGTTGCTGACGCGGAGATCCGAGGCGCCGGGTGGGAATTCGCTTCGAAGCAGCTCCAGCCGCTCCAGGATGGCCAGCCGGGCCAGCTGCACGCTGGCCTTGGGCTCCAGCTCGATGTCCAGCTGCACGTAGCCGGCCCCCGACTCGCTCTCGATGCTCTTGACCCCGCGCACCGACTGGACCGACGCCTCGATGGGACTTCCGAGATAGGTCTCCACCAGCTCGGCGGAGGCGCCCGGCCAGTTCATCGTGACCATCAGCCTCGGCAGCTCCACGAATGGGCGCGTGGCCAGTGGCAGGCGGGAGAAGGCGATCCCGCCGGCGAACAGGACGCGCGGCGGCGGCGGCCCAGACGACCGCGGGGCGGCGGGCGGACCAGGAAATCATGACTCGGAGGCTCGGCGACTCGGCGACTCGGCGGCGGGCGCCGGGGTCCCCCCAGAGACCTCAGCCGTCCGGGTCAGGCGCCGTTCCCGCCAGGCCTCGACCTCCGCGTAGGCGGTGGGCAGCAGGAAGAAGGTCACCAGCGTGGCGGTCACCGAGCCGCCGATGATGCCGGCGGCCAGCGGCTGGTACAGCTCACCGCCGCTCCCCCAGCCGAAGCCCAGGGGCAGCACGCCTACGATCGTGGTCAGCGAGGTCATCGCAATGGCCCGGAGCCGCTGGCGGCCCCCCAGCAGCACCGCCTCACGCACCGGGTGGCCCTGCTCGCGGAAGCGGCGGATGGCATCGAGCTTGACCACCGCGTCGTTGTCGGCCAGGCCGATCATCACCACCATGCCGATCAGCGACACCGCATTGAGGCTCTGGCCCGTGAGCCACAGGACCACGATGCCGCCCACCGCCGCCAGCGGCACCGTAAGCATGACGATGAGCGGCGTGGTGAACGAGGCGAACTCTCCCGCCAGCACCAGGAACACCAGCGCCACGGAGAGCACCGCCACCACGGTCATCTCTTCCAGCGTGCGGCGCTGCTCCACATCCGCCCCGGCGATGGTCCAGGTGAGGCCGGCCGGCAGCGCTTCGGCGCCGAGCAGCGCCTCCACCCGGGCCACGGCCCGGGCCGTGCCGCCCCGCTCCACCGCGGCTTCCACGACCTGCACCGGCCGCTGGTTGATGCGCACCACCTCCACCGGATCGCGCACCTCCCGCACCTCCACCAGCTGGCCCACCGGGATGCCCCGCACCGTGGCGGCCAGGGCCGTGGCCAGATCCTCGTTGGCGCCGCCCGCGTAGCGGACGCGGATGGGAGTGCGGCGATCGGCCTCCCGGAGTTCGCTGGCCTCCACGCCACCCAGCCCGCCGGCGAGCGTCCCGGCGACGTCGTCTATGGTGAGTCCATGCCGGGCGATGCGATCGCGCACCAGGCCGATCTCGATGACCGGCTGGGTTCCGGCGTAGGCATCCCGCACATCGGTCAGGCCCGGAACGGTCCGGAGCCGCTCGCGAACCTCCGCCGCCCACGCGGCGGCGACTGCCGGCTCCGCGGCGCTGGCTTCCACCCGGAGGAGGCGTCCCTCCCGGCCGATGAGGCTGCCGAACTCCGACTGGCCTGCGAGGTCGATCGCCAGCGCACCCGCCGAGAGGTCGGGGACCCGCTCGCGCAGGGCGGCGGCGAACTCCCCGGCGGTCTTCCCGTCCGGCACCGGCAGCAGCACCTGCGCAAAGGCGGACCCGCCGGCCTCGGCGCCGGCCACGAGCTCTTCGTCGGTGGCGGAGCCGATGCGGGCGTAGATACCGCGGGCACCGAGGCTCCGCGCCGCCGACTCGAGCCGGGCCGTCTGCCGCGCGGTCTCCTCGATAGCAGTGCCTTCCGGCAGCCGCAGCGTGGCGATGGCCATCCCTTCGTCCACCTGCGGCAGGATCTCACGGGGCAGCTGCAGGGCGAGCCACCCGGCCAGCACCGTGGCGCCAGCGGCGGAGGCGAACACCGTGCGGGGGTGGTCGAGGCACCACATCATCCCCTGCTCGTAAGAATCCGCGAGGCGTTTGCCGAGTCGCCGAGTCGCCGAGTCGCCGAGTCGCCGAGTCGCCGAGTCGCCCAGCCGCCGGCGCGCCGAACCTCCGAGCATCACCGGCATCAGCGTCAGGGCCAGCACCAGTGAGGCGGCGAGCGACGTCACCACGGCCAGCGACAGATCCCGGAACAGCGCCGCCGACAGCCCGCGCACGAAAACGATCGGACCGAACACCAGCACCGTGGTGAGCGTCCCGGCGAGGAGCGGCCCGGCGACTTCATCGGCGGCGCGGCCCGCGGCGGCCAGCCGCTCGACGCCCGCCTCCCGGAGCCGGCTGCTGGCCTCGGAGACCACGATGGCCTGATCCACCAGCAGGCCCACGCCCAGCGCCAGCCCACCCAGCGACAGCACGTTGATGGTCACGCCGAGCAGTTGCAGCGCAGTGAGCGACACCAGCACCGACAGCGGCACGATCAGCCCGATGGCGAGGGCGCTCCGCCAGTCGCCGAGGAAGAGCAGGATGAGCAACAGGCAGAGCGCGCCGCCGAGGATGATCTCCTGGGTCAGGTTGGCGAGGGCGTCGTTGACGAACCGGGCCTGGGCGGCGATCACCTGGATCCGGAGTTCGGGGAACTCCGTCCCGAGCTGGGCCACGGCTCGTTCCATCTGCCGGGTCACGGCCACGGTGTTGGCGCCGGCGTCCTTGTAAGCCACCAGGCCGATACCGGCGCCGCCATCCAGCCGTGTCATGGTTCGGGGATCTGCGATGGTCAGGGTCACCTTGCCGATATCCGCCAGCCTGACCGAGGGCCCACCGGATCGGGTGACGGGAATCGCCCCGAATTCCTCGAGACTCCGGAGCTCGGTGAGTGCCCGTACCGAGAAGCGGAACTGGCCCCGGCGGATCGTTCCGCCGGGCGCGCTGGCATTGGCCGCCTGCACCGCGGTGACCACATCACCGGGTGTAAGCCCGAGCCCGCGGAGCTTCGCCGGGTCCAGCTCCACCCGGATCTCCTCCTCGGGGGCGCCGGTGACGGCCACGCTGGCCACGCCGTCGAGCTGTTCCAGCCGGCGGGCCAGCACCTGTTCGGCCAGGCGGGCGGTGGCCAGGAGGTCACCGGGGCCGGAGACACCCAGCACCGCGATGGGGCGCTGGCCCGGGTCGCTGGTGAGCAGGGTGGGCCGCTCGGCGGTCTCCGGCAGGCGGGCCCGGGCGTTGTCGAGGCGTTCCCGGACGGTGAGCACCGTGGCCGCCATGTCGGTGCCCCAGGCGAAACGTGCGGTGGTGGTGACTTCTCCGTTCCGGCTGATGGAACGGAGCTCCACCAGCCCCGGGGTGGCGGCGATCGCCTCCTCCACCGGCTCCGCCACGAAGCGCGATGCCTCACGGGCGGCGGCGCCGGGGTAGAGCGTGCGGATGGTGAGGACGGGAAGGGTGATGTCAGGCAGCAGCGACACCGGCAGGCGCCCGAGCGACACCGCGCCGAGGAGCACCAGGGCCAGCGTGGCGGCGACGGTCGTGACCGGCCGGCGGAGGGCGGCGGTGGAGAGGGACATGATGTCGGAAGCGGGATCTCGGCGGGGCGGCCCGCCGCTACTGACGTTCCGCCCTGGCCAGCACCCGCACCGGCGCGTCGTGGGTCAGGGTGAGGTGCCCTTCGACCAGCACGGTGTCTCCCACTGCGACGGGGATCTCTCCGGTGGAGGAGTCGGGCAGCACCTCGGTGTCCGCGCCGTTGGAGCGACCGGGCAGGATGTAGACCCACTGGGCCCGGCCGCCCCGGGCCACGAAGACCAGCGGGCGGCCGTCCCGTTCGATGACGGCGCGGGCCGGCACCAGGATGCGGTTGGGCAGGCGGGTCGCTTCCACCTTGAGGTCCGCGTACATCCCGGGACGGAGGACGGCCTGCCCTCCACCGGCCCGCACCGACACCACCACCGTGCCGGCACGCGCGGCGGTGTCCACCAGGGGCAGCACGGCGCTCACCCGGCCGGCCAGCGGGGCCGCCCGACCGGGCGTAGACACGAACGCCTCACCACCGACCCGCACGTAGGGCAGGTCGTGTTCCAGCACCTGGGCTTCGACCCGCAGGTTGGTCACATCCACGATGGTGGCGATACTCTCTCCGGCGGAGAGGCGGCTGCCGGCGGCGACGTCCACCCGTTCCACCACGCCATCGAATGGGGCCGCGATCACCGCCCGCTCACGATCCAGTTCGGCGCGCTCCAGCCGGACCTGGGCGCCGGGCACGCCGGAGAGGGTCAGCGCGTTCTGGAGCCGCTCCCCCTCCTGGCCGGGGCCGAGGAGAATGGAATCGGAGGCGAGGTTGCCCTGGTAGCGGATGCGGGCCTCGGCGAGGGCGGCCTCGGCTTCGCGGACGGCGAGATCGAAGGGCCGACTGTCGAGCCGAACCAGCGGTTCGCCTCGGTGGACCGCCTGGCCCGGCCGGACCAGCACCTCGGTGACGGTGCCGTTGGTCTCGGCCTTGAGCTGGGCAACGGCGGCGGAACGGACCTGACCGGTGGTGGTGATGGTGAGGACCAGATCTCCCCGGCGCACCGGCTCGCCGGCCACGGGGAGGGAGAGGCTGCCGGGGTCGCTGGCCTCGGCGCTGTCCGCACCGGGGCCGTCACTCGCCTCGGCCGCGCGGTCCTTGCAGCCAGAGGCGAGGACAAGCGGCAGCAGGGCCCAGAAAACCGACGACGGGGTGACGCGCGCCTGCATGTGAGGTCCTGTGGTGGTCTCTCAAGATGGCTATGATGCGCGGAGGGGGGAAGGGGTTGCGGGGTGAGGGGGTCTGGCCTTCCACACGAGGTGCGGTGGAGCAGCTCGGAGTACCGCACGCCCGCGACCGACACGGGTAGACCGCCGGAACCCAATCATGGTGAATCCGGTCTTGCCGCTCTCGCCCGGCCGGGCCGAGCGCCACGGGTTTGAGTACCTGCGGCATGGCACGCTCTCGCTCTATGCGGCCCCCGAGGGCGGCACCGGCCACGTGGAGGGGTGCGCGGTCCCGCGCCATACCAGCGAAGCCTTCGTGGCCTTCCTTGGCCAGGTGGTCGCGACCCAACCGAAGCGGCGGGAGATCCATGTGATCTGCGATAACCTCTCGGCCCACAAGACCCCCCGGGTGCGGGCCTGGCTCGCGGCGCATCCGTACTAGCGCTGCTTGAGAGACAGTCCACTAGTGCACCAGCGTTCGTGCCGGAATCCGAGCACGAACAACAGATGGGGAGCCGATCGAGTCAGCGACGACGCCATACACGGTCAGTCCGTATATCAGCGGGTTACCAGTGAAAGGCTCGAAGGGCGACTGCACCTTGCCGAGGTAGCGGCCTACAGAGTCAAACACCTCGAAACGCCTTAGCTTTGCCGTTGCTGCGACGCTCATCTCAACCCAGAGGCGAGACTCACGATCGGTGAAGAGCCTAGTAAAAACCGGCTTCTCGTTTGGGAGCATCGCGGGAGTAACGTGGCCACCCTGCTTTCGAAACCAGGCCAGTCTCTCAAAGGCCTCAGCTTTTTCCACCTCCGAGACCGGAGGCGGCCGATCAGGACGGTCGACGGAGGTGAGTGTGTCCCCATTCGGACTAAGAAGGAGCAGGTGGAGCCTGTCGCCGCGCCCGAGCCAGATCATACCTCGTCGGTCTACGGTCCACACCTGCCGGGGTGCGAAGGGAATGAACGCCCTGGTCGTCCCGTTCGGAATGCGTTTCTCAAACTGAGGCGGGTCCTCCGGTGGCAACAAAAGGGAGTCGAGGACTGCTCCCGTCTTAGGATCGACAAAGAGGATTGTAGCTTGGGTGTGTGGCATCACGGTGACACGTACATCGACCAGCCTTCCGTTGCCGTCAAAGCCACCTTGCCAACGCCCGACCATGGCACCGCCGACACCGCGACGAATCGTCCGAAGAAAGGTCCCACTGGAATCGAAAATCGTGTACCGGCTAGCGCCTTGGTCAACCACCCAGAGGTTGCCCGCCGGGTCAAGAGCTATTCCCGCAGGATCGACGAATTCGCCAGGTCCATGTCCAGACCGCCCTATCGTGCGAACGAATCGTCCAGTCTTGTCGAAAACCCGGACTTGGCGCGTCGCGTATTCCAGGAGGAAAAGGCGTTCCCATGGGTCAACCACCAGCCCTCGGATATCCGAGAACTCGCTTACCTCGCTGGAATCCCCTGACCCGATTCGGAGTTCTTCGATAAGCTCATCGGGCGCCGGACCACGACGATCGTTGCGACGGTCGCCTTCCGAAGGGGGGGCATCGGAACAGGCTGCGATGACAGATACCAGCGCAAGAAGCGTGAGGAGGTGCGCAAATGCAGCCGAGACCATTCCCTTCCCCGAGGTCGGGTTCGCAAGGCACGGCTGGATGGGAGGGACAAGACTGGCTCTCACTGCCGAAGTGATCCAATAATTTGAGCGAGACCTTCGAGTCGCGAGAAATCCAGAGAGCCGTATACAACAATGTAGGTCGAGTCGAGGACCAAGAAGCCAGCTGGAAGAAAGGTCCTTGCTTCGGGACTCAACCTGGCCCATGGTGCCGAGAGAACGCGAGCTGGTGGGCCCTGCGGGCAAGTCGTGACCAGTGCTTCCTCGGCGCCGGCAGTGATATTGACGTTGAGGAAGGCGAACTTATCGAGAGTAGTGGAGCTACGTAATCTCGCGGCATATGTGCAGATGAAGTCGGGCGTCGCCATAGCTGTGACTAGATACCACTCCGACTTGAGTCCAAGGCTGTCCACAAGCGGTGCCCAACTCCTAAACGAACCCCCATACGGAACCGGTGCCAGACTCCTGTTTGATTCGGTGCGCATGGTGTATAGCCGGACGTTCTCGGCGGTTTGCGCTACCAGGATGAGGGCACCGGTTCCAACTAGTACCGTAAGGCATATGAAAACCGCACGAGGGGCGGTCTCGATGCCGGCGCGGATGCGCTGCGGTATCGACCGAATCCTGTCAGCTGTCGACATTGAGTTCTCGGAGAATCCGACGCGTCTGACTCGGAGTCAAGGGGCCTGCGTAAGCTACGGTCAGTTGACCATTCCGCGCGACAAGTGTCGCTGGGACTCCGGGCACCCCTAGTACGCCCTCGAGCACGCTGGGCATCGGTGCGATCGAGTGAATCTCAACACGTCGAGCAAGTCCACGCCAATACTGGAGCTCTAGATCAGACATGACATCAGGTGTGAGTGCAACGATGCGCACTGGCTTGCCTTCCAACTCTGTCAGCAGGTCGACCCATCGCGGGAAAGTGCTGTTGCAGACCGAGCATTGGACGTCGAAGGCAAGGATAAGGACGGTACCCGTGGAGAGATCCAAGTCCGTGGTCAATCCCGACAAATCTCCGACCCGGAGCGGCGGCAACTGCACCGCCGCCTGTAGGATGAATCCTGGGTCCTTCTCGACCCAGGTTCCCCTGCCGCGTTGCACAACCTCTCGCAGCGAACGCCCTGTTCTCCAGAGTTGAGAAGCTCCTAACACTATCGCTGCAGTCGCGAGAAGCACCGCGACTCCAGAGAGAAGTGATCTCCTAGACACCGTTTGGAAGACCCCAGGCATAGGTTCAGGGCCCGCGGCTACTGGGGGATGCACGAACATTGGGGCGTGCCATCAGACCGGCAGAAACACATGCACCCATTCCCGGACGAATTACAAGTGCAACTGCCGTTGTCGCATGTGGCGCTGCATCCGCATGCCGTTGTCGCCATAGCCCGTGTCGGCAGGTACGCGAAAAGGCTGACGACGAGAAGCGCTCCTGAAGCTAACAGCATTCTATGTCGCATGGCGCCATCCTATTGGATTTCTCGGTTGTCTCACGTGGCCGAAGGATGGCCGCGCGCAAGGCCGATGAGCGATTGCCCACAGGTTGTAAGCACTATCAGTCGGAGCAAGTCACGCACAACTCGCGTAGACCGCCGGCCGTCGAGTCAAGAGGCAACGCTAACGACCTAGGACGGCCACGGAGTCGAGAATGGCCTGACCTGGATGACGGTCAGGTCTCGCAGTTGCACACCGGATCGCCGTTGGTGGCGCAGTAACATCTGCAGCTTCCACCGGTCTTGTTGTACGCGCACTCGCAGCTTCCGTTTGCGCATGTGACGTTGCATGCACAGGCCGTGGTCGCAAGCAGTCGGCTGGGGATGTAGAGAGACAACGCAGTCAAGAGCCCCAACGTTGTCATGGCGATCAAGCGGATGCGCATATATCCCCCTTTGAGAGGATGGAGATGGTGAGTGTACCCAGCGCGCAGCGAGGTGCGTCCTACCTCGCGCATGTACACCATGGGTTGCCGTTGGAATTGCACAAACACATGCAACCACCACCGTCGCTGGAGCAGGAACAGCTACCGTTGTCGCAGGTAATTGTGCAGTTGCATGCTGTGGTAGCCAAGGCACGACTCGGTAGGTAGCCGAGTGCCGCGAACAAGAGAAACATGATGGTGACGCCAAGGGTTCGCTTTCGCATCTCCCCTCCCAGGGTCTGTAGGGTGTTGGACTAGAGTCGCTGGAGGCCAGTAGGCCAGTGGGGCTTTCTGGCTTCCGGTAAAAGCAAAGCAGGAGAACTGAGCCAGGCCCTTGAAATCACTAGGGAAGCTCTGCACAGGTTGACAGGGTCATAGATTGGAAGCATCCCCGACTCGCAGAGCACGGCCATGGCGAAGCAGCGGATGTTTGCCTCGTTGGCCGGACCGGACGCCAGAAGCACACACCATCCAGCAAGTGGCAGGCCTTGAACGGCTGTACCGTGCTTCTTCATAGGCGGTGTCACTCATGAAGCGCTCTCGTGCCCTGGCGAGTCCACCGTGTTGGTGCGTATTGCGACGGTCGACCTCCACCAGCTTGTGTTCCGCGTGCGCACGATTCCACCGGGGGGCACCGCAAGAGGGAGCTTCACTGCCTCCCCGATAGCCTCCACCCGACTCCCATGGTGTGAGTTTGTGCGAAGGCTGTCCATACACCCACGTCGCGTTTCTGCAACGTTGCCGCATCCGGCCAGATTGTGTGAGGCACCCGGCCCTGCGTCCCACCCCGCAACCCCATTGACCGGCCCCCTTGCGGGCCAGCCGGGGGGGGGGGGATACTCTTTGGCACCTCACTCCCGCCCCCCCTGCGAAGGAGTGGGAAGAGACGAACGGCACGGTCCAGCCTGGCCAGACCGGCGCCGGTGTCGCCCGCAGGTAGACGATGCGCGGTTGGGTCCTGCTCCCCCGTCAGCGTGAACTCTCCGGCGTGCCCACCGGCGACTTGCCCTTGGGCAGCACGCTGGTGGTGTCGCTGCCGACCGGCGCCGCGCGCGAGCTTCCCGCCGAGCTGAGCGACCGGCACTTCCAGCCGTGGTGCGCCTGTTGCCTGGTCCTGGCCGGTCCGCTGGTCGAGCCGGAACTCATGGCAGCGCTCCACCACGGCCGCCGCCAGGCGGCCCGGCTGATCCTGCACAACGGCGCCGCCCCCGATGCGGACCGGGTGCACGCCGCGGTCCGCGACCGCCAGCACCCCAACCACCTCACCCTCGCCTCCTACGTCGCCCGCCGCAGCGGCGCCGATCCCGACGTGCGGGACTCCCTGGAGTACTGCCTGAACACCGACGCCCACCCGGGCGGTCTCTCGCGGAGCACCCTCAGCCGGCGACTGCAGCGGCTCGGGCCGTTCACCGCCCGTGACTGGCGGGCCATTGCCCACCTGATACGGATCCTGCACTACGCCGAGGGGAGCATGGATGCGGTAGGCTGGCAGGCGGGCATGGACCCGCGCACGCTCCGCGAGCAGTGCGCCCGCTACCTCGACGCCTCGCCGTCGCAGGCGCTGGGGCTGCCGGGCTGGGAATGGAAACTGGAGGCGGCTCTCAGGAAGGGCGGCTGCGTACCGGGCGGGCCGATTCCGGCCGAGCGCCACTCCGACGCAGCAACTCGTCTAGAGATCCCCGGCGAGCCCCTTCCTGGACGGCGGTTTTGGTGGCTCGCCATCCTCTGCCGGTTCATTCACCCCGGCCACCGCGATGCGCAGCCCGGGCGCCTCAGGCTGCCTTGACAGGCGGAGGTGGCTCCGTCACACCTGTCAATCAGGTTTCCGGCCATGACGCTTGTCTTCACGCCGTGAACGGACAGCCGTCAGGGCATTTGCCGCCAGACCCGGACCTGTGGCGCCGGATCGAGCTGCAAACAGACCAACCGACTTCTGACTTCAGCCAGACTGACGCAGGGGGCCGGAAGGAGAAAGGACTCCCTGTACCTGCCCCTGGGAAGCTCGTACACATCGACAGTCCTGAACTCTTCCTTCGCGATGCTTCCGACAAGGACCAGGACGGCGTCATCCCTGAGGATGGTAGCGACGGATCCGCTTAGGTTCTCAGGCGCCGGGCGAATGCCCTCCACCTTCTTCCCTTGGGGAGTTGTGACTGTCACCCGGTTCCACTTCGGAAAGTCCATGGCCTGAACACCACGGAAGGCCTGAACACGCTCCCCCGAGTCGCTCACAACGTAGAAGCGATCGGTGTTCAGGGCACTAAACACGGATCTCCCACCGGATCGATCCCCCACGACGTGAGCTTCGAGCACGTTGCGACCGACGAGATCCTTCGGCACGGGCAACGCCCGGACAACCGCGCCGGTAGAGTCGAACAGCACTAAGAACGGACTCCCCGATGTCGCTTGCCCGAGGAAGCCACCCCCGCGGACAGGGACTGCCCCTGAAATCAAGAGGCGCTGCGGCCGAAACTCTCGGCGAATGACACCCAGCGGGGTGACAATCGTGATTCTCGCGTTGCGATGATCGTAGAGCCAAATGTCGCCTTGTGGGGAGATGCACGCGGCGGTCACTCCTCGAAACTCGCCGGGCCCGGCGCCATCGCGGCCCAGCGCCCATCGGAGCCGTCCCTCCCAATCGAACGCCTTCAACCGCAAGTCCCCGTTGTCGAACAGATACAACGTACTGTCGTCCGCCACGACCTTGAACGGGACGAGCAACGGGTCACCCTCGGGCGACACTCCACCGTCTTCGGCGAAGACAGGCTGACGCCATACGCGGACCTGGGCGGCAGTTGGCGAAAATGCCCCCAAGAGAAGCAGGGCCGCCAAGCCGACTATTCGCTCTCCCATCATTGACCGCCAGACCGAAAAGGGGGGGAAGGACCCGATCCAGATCTCCTGCCTCCGCGGTGAAGATGGCGATCACCTTTCCGCGGCGCACTACGAGGACGACCGGAGGAGGGAGGTTTCCTTTGGCGGAAAAGTGAGACCAGAAAGGTTGTGGCGGTGCGAACGGAATCGCCAAGCCTGTTGCCGCGAAGGCCTCACGCCAACTCGAATCTCCGGGAAACAGTGGAACAGCCACGGCGCTGACCCGCAAGCCGGGGATGCCAGACAGCCGGTTTAGCTCCCGGATGGTCTGTCCCGACAGCCGGCAGGTCGTGCTATATAGCAGAAGCACACCGTTCCTGGCCCGCAGGAGCGAAGTGGCGTGTTCCGAGACGTGCGCCAGCCCCATTTCATCACCCGCACACGCTCCACACAGCAGAACACCCGCCGCTCCCAGCCGCACGCCTCGCAGCAGGCGTCGAATGATGGTGTTGCCGCAGTCGGTGGTACCACTCAGACTCCTAATGCTACGGCCTGAAACACACGTATGTTTCTGTCAGCAGGCAGACGTAAGGCGGTCTGTCGGGACAGTTGTTCCACTGGCACGTCGTAGGGTAATCTGTGGCTATCGTCGTTGAGGCCTCGGACGAAGAAAGGGCCAGCCCGAGCATAGCGGTCGCACCGATCAGCAACCTATAGCGGATTGACATGGCACACCTCACGGGTGGAGGTAGGGGACGCCTCCCGCCGACGGGCTGTTTCCGCGGACCGCAGTGGAGGCCTTCACTGATGAGGGCACCCGAGGTCTGCTCCCGGGGTTCGGTCAAGGCTCCGCTGCTGATGCCGCCCCGCCGGGCGGACAGCCATCATGCACGACACTGAAGATGCTGTCCATACACCCACGTCGCGTTTCTGCAACGTTTCCCATCCGGCCTCTGAGCGCGTGAGTTGGCCCGGGCGGTCCACGCCGCCAGGTCCTGGGACTGGAAGGCGAATCTACACGTCACCCTCGACGCATCGTGAAATCGTGGTCGGCGCCTGGTAGCGGAGCCCGACCCAGGAACGCCGCCCCCCGGTCACACAAGCGACAAGGCACCCCACCGACCGGACCCGGTGAAGTGCCCCGCCCAGCGGCGCGCCGCGAAGGCCGGCGGCGCTACCCCTCCACGTTGTACCGCACCAGCACCGGCACGTCGAACGGGTCTCCCTCCACTCCCCACAGCGTGGTCCGGTCGGCCTCCAGCAAGCGGAAAGCCGCCGCGGTGGTCACCCGGGCGACCTCCCGCCCGTCCGGGCCCAGCGCCAGCCATTCGCCGCGCGTGGGTGCACCATCCGCCACCTGCAGCTTGAGCCACACCACACCGTCCTGACCCACGACGACGCGGTCCACCGGCGGGTAATAGCGCGGCCGGAACAGCTTTCGCCGGAGCGAGTCGGCCGTGAGCGGGGTGCGGGGCCAGTTGGGATCGACCGGCTCGGTGTACATCCTGACGAGGCTGTCCACCGCCCGTTCCGGCAGCGGACGCGGGCGGTAGCTCACCCGGCGGGTATAGACGGGCGTGCGTCCATTGCGCATGAGGCTGACCGTGAAGCTCTGTGGCTTGTTCCCCTCTGCCGCGTCCCGGTGCACCAGGGCGAAGTACTGGCCGTCCGCGGAAAAGGCCGGGATCGGATCGTCGCTGAAGGGCTGGTTGAGATGCGCCTCTCCCTCACGAAAGCGGAAGTGCATGGCCCGGTGCAGGAAGGAGTACCGTGCCACGGTATCCTCGATCTCGAGCTGCCTGCTGGTCCTGAGCAGCAGCGCATGGGTCGCCCCACCGGCGGGGTTGTCGCGCGGAACCACGACCTCCTCCAGCAGGAAGCCCCCGTCAGGCAGAAGCGCCAGTGGCATGCCCACGCGGGCCAGCGGGCGCGTGGACGCCGGGAGCTCCCGTGCCAGCACGCCGAAGGGAATGGTGGTGACGCCCCGGCCCCCCTGAGGAAAGAGCGAGACCCGCACCCGGCCGGGGTCCAGGGCCCACAGCGAGTCGCCCCGGATGCCCACCTGCATCACGGCGTGAAACTCGCCGGGGCCGGCCCCGCTCCGTCCGATGATCCGGCGGAGCGCGCCCGAGGGTTCCAGTTGCAGCACGGCGGGGTAGCGATGGTCGGCCAGGTAGAGACTGCCGTCCGGCGCGCGGGCCAGGTCGTCCACCGAGGAGAGCTGCACCAGCACGCTTTCCGGGACGGCGAAGTCAGGATCCGGGCGGAGGTTCCGCCGGATCAGTTCATCCGCCGGGGGGGCGGCGGCACTGAGAACAGCCGCCACGACGCCGGCACGCAAGAATGTGAGAGGCATGGGTAGGGTCCGGGACCTGGGCTCAGAGGGACAGCGATTCGGTCTGTGTCCGGACGCCACTAATCTGGGCTGGCGTCTGGTAACGCGCCACTACCACACCTTCACAATTCCGCCTGACTGGGTCGCCAGCCTGGGCGAGTGCCTGACTGACCCCGGCCGCCGCACCGCGGCTGACATACTGGGTGGCTCCGTCGAGGTCCACCGGGAGCGCCGCGCCCGCGCCGCACCCCGGGCTGGTGGGGGTGCAGCCCATGACGGTGTAATTGCAGTTCCAGTAGCCGGGCACCTGGCCCCCGGCGCAGTACATCCCCATCGAGGAGCCGAGACAGGCCCAGCAGCCGGCTGCCGGACGGAGTGCGACACTGGTGGCCGACGGCAGCGCGGCGGCCAGTGAGGCGACAACCTGGGAGTGAGCGGGGGCGGCGCCGAACAGCAGACAGGCCGCCAGGGCCGCGCCCGCGCGAGTGAGAATGCGTGACATCAGAACTCCTTCAGTGTGAGGAATCGCCCGGGTCCCGAACCCAGCGCCATGTATACCAGACCAGCTCCAGTTCCCCCGCCCGCCGGGCGGCCAGGAGCGAGGCATCACCGAGCGCCGTGACCATGCCGAGGGGGGCTTCCAGCGGCGTCACCCGCACCACCCGTCCGGCGGCATCGTACCGCGCCATCAGGCGGCGATCGCTTCGCAGATCGGAGAGGGTGAGCAGCACGGCGCAGTCAAGCGCCACGGCGGGCAGGGCCCGCCAGAAGGGAAGCGAGTCCGCCGCGATGGACGGGGCGGCCGGATGGCTCAGGGCCGGGGCCAGCGTGTCGGCGCGGCCCGAGGGATGCACCCGCACCACCCGGAACGGCGCCATCAGCTCGGTGAGGAGCACCGCGGGACCCGCAGGGGAGAGCTGCAGCCGCCGGGGCGTCTTGCGGTCCGGCGACGGTTCGGCGCGGTAGCGGGGACCGGCTCCGCGCACGAGCAGCGCCCCGGTCGCCACCTCACGGACCGCCACGACCCACTCGCCGCCGGTCCACACCGCCTGTTCCAGCAGCACACCGGGGTCGAGCGGCACACCACCCCCCGTTCGCTCTACCCGGCCTTGCATCACCCGGAACTCACGCCCGCTGGCCAGATCGAGGAAACGGAGCGTGTCCCCCGAAAGGGCCAGGCCGGCCGGAGTGAGGGTGTCAGGCAGCCGGGTTCGCGCCAATGTGCGTGCGGCATCAATGGCCAGGAGCTCACCAGCCACAGACCACAGCGCCACGGCACCTCGCTGGCCGGCGGCCCATCCCTGGATGCCGAACGTGGACGGCAACGGCAACGCCCCCACCTCATCAAGGCTGAGGCGGGCCGATCCGCAGGTCTGCGAATGGACGGGGGTCGTCAGGAGTAGCGCGCCAACCACGGCACTGGCACAAATGCGCCACCCGGCGGCCATGACCGATGGGGGGACTTGCATGGCCAGACAATAGGGAACGGGACCCTCCCCTGCCATGCAGAATCAGGCCACTTGCGGCGTTATCGCGCCCCCCCTGCGCACCCGGGGCGCACACCCCCCAGAGGTTGACGTTGGCCGCTGAGAGTGCACTCTATCTGTCCCCCTGCCTGCCTGCCCCGGACGTCACCGGGGCCTGGGAGTGCCTTTGTGACCCTACTCCAGCTGGAGCCCGCCACCGAGCGGATCGCCCCGGCCGGCCCGACGCCGGCCATGGGCGCGCTCTTGATCGCCGACCTCGCTCCGGGCATTCCCGCCCTGGCCGAGGCGCTGGCAAGCCTGCGCGCCTCACCCTGGTGTCCACTGGTCCTCCTGGTCCCCGACCGGCGCGTGGCGGGGCAGGTACTGGCCGGGTTCGAGCCCGTACCCGGCATCTTCGCCACGCTCTATCCCGCAGACCGCCCAGCCCTCCCGCTGGCGCAGCGTTCGGTCGCCGCCGTGCGCCGCCGGCCGGTCCCACGGCTGTCGATCCTCGCCTCGTGGCTGGAACACCGCATGGGGAAACCCGGTGTGGCCAGTGCGCTCACCGCCTGCTTTCACTGTGAGACGACGGTGCAGCCAGGACGCACCCTGACGCGGCGGCTCCAGGAACTCGGCCGCCTTGAAGTACGGGACTGGCGTGGCCTGGCTCGGCTGGCGCAGCTGCTGGCGGCCGGTGGCCACTGGCGGCCGGCCTCACTCGAGTCCACCGCGCTCGAGGCCGGCATTGACCCGCGCACCCTGCGCCGCTGGCTGCGGCTGGCCACCCCGCTCTCGTGGCCGGAGGCCACCCGCCGGCCGGGCTGGGAGTGGATCCTGGAGTCAGCACTTCGTATAGGTGGCTACATCCGCAGAGAGAGCGCGATGACTCCTGCGGCCACCGCGAGCATCGCGGTGGCGGGATGACAAAGGGCCCGCGTGCGGCGGGCCCAGTGTCGGGGTCCTGCTCTGCCAGTCCTGGCTAGGGCTGCCTGAACGCCAGCAGGTACTGCAGTCCGTCTTCATCGGTCCGGGTGGCCAGCACCACGCCCGGCCCAAAGCCAACCACCCGGTGGCTGGCGGGGAGCGCGGCCACGGCGACCCGGGCACCGGTCTGGTCGAAGACATCGTAGACCCGACCCGGTACCCGGGCCGGCTGCGAACGCAACACCCACAACCGGCTGCCGGGTGCGGCCAGCACGGCCCGCGCACCGAACGGTGGCATGAACTCAGGCCATTCCATATCGTCGCTGCGGGGCTCGGGCGGCCGCGAGTCGGGGGCGCCGCGGCCCGGCCCGCCCTCGGTGACCACGATCCGGTTGCGCGGATTCCGCATGACGGAAAGCACCGCCTCTTTCTCCGTCGGGCCGACGCGAACACGGTCGAAGCGGACCGGCGCGCCCCGGACCGCACCGGCGCCACCCAGCCACTCGACGTGATAGTCTGCTTCGCGGACCACGCCGACCTGACCGCGATCTGACACCACCCATCCATCCGCCGGCGCATATGGCTGCGGCCGCACCATGACCATGCGCGAGTCCTGGCCGCCTGACACCCGCACATTGAGGGCCGGAACGCGTACTCGTCCCACGGTGTCCACTTTGCCACTGGCCGGGTCCCAGCGAAGGATCGCCACCGAGTCCGGCAGGGCGCCGTTCATCTCCGTGCTGCCTGGCTCGCCCCGGAAGGGGCTGGCCTGGAAATAGACCCGCCCGGTGCGGTCCGCTCCCCGCGCCTCGGGCAGCCCGCCGAGCCCATCGGGGAAGGGCAGGGTCCGTCCGATCCCGCCGTCGGGGGCGATCACCAGCAGCCGGCGGCTGGCTCGATCCACCAGCAGGAGGCTATCGCCCCGCCAGGCCAGCAGGTCGCTGGGGAGCTGATACTCCCCGGGACCCTGACCCTGTCGGCCCACCGCGTTCCGCTGACCGGTTTTCGGATCCACGTGATACAGCTGGCGGCCGCCGAAATCGGACACCATCAGTCGTCCCGACGGCAACGGCTGCACACTGGCCACGGAATCGAAGTCTTCCGTCAGCTCCCACAGCGGCCGGCTCAGCCGCCATTCGGCCACCTGGGCCTCCAGCGACCCTCCGAGGAGGACGGTCAACGCTGCCAGACGAAGGAAGGTGCGCACGAGAACTCCTGGTTCGATGAAACGGTTGAAACGTCGGTGACGGTACCGGTCAGGATGCGCGTTCAAACGTGGCGGTCGCAGCCTGAATCCAACCCTTCGGGGCCTTCGTCTGTCAGACCGTCATCCTGAACGCCTGGAGTCCGGTATGCTGCTCGCGAGCGCAGGCCTGGCCGTCCTGTTCCTGCAGGCCGCCAGTACGCCCATCAACCCCGCGACGCTCTCCGCCTCTGCCGGCGTGCAGGCGGTCCGCCTGGACGCCCCGATAACCCTCGATGGCGCTCTCAACGATCCCGCCTGGGCTCGGGCCCGGGTGGTGTCCGGCTTTCGCCAGCGGGATCCCGACGAGGGCCAGCCGGCGACCCTGCCGACCGAGGTGCGTGTGCTGTACGACGATGCGGCGATCTACGTCGGCGCGCGCATGTACGACACCGACCCGGATTCGATCGTGGCCCGGCTGGCGCGCCGGGACAACTGGGTGGTGAGCGACCGCTTCCTGGTGTTCATCGACTCCTACCTCGACCGGCGCACCGGGTTCTTCTTCGGGGTGAATGCTGCGGGCACGATGTACGACGGCACCATGATGAACGACGACTGGGACAACGACACCTGGGACGGCATCTGGGATGCCCGGGTGCGGCGGGACTCCACCGGCTGGACGGCCGAACTCCGCATTCCCTACAGCCAGCTCCGGTTTCGCCAGGCGGAGCAGATGACCTGGGGCATCAACTTCAAGCGCGAGGTCGCCCGCCGCAACGAAAGCAGCTACCTCAGCTTCCCCTCCCGGAGCGAGAGCGGCTTCGTCTCCCGCTTTCCTATCATGACCGGCCTGGAGCACATCCGCCCACCGCGCCGCCTGGAGCTGACGCCCTACGTCACCAGCCGGGCCGAATTCCTCCAGCACCAGGACGGCGACCCGTTCAACGACGGCTCGCGCTTCAAGGGCACCGGCGGCGTGGACCTCAAGCTTGGTCTGGGCAGCAACCTGACGCTGGACGCCACGGTGAATCCCGACTTCGGGCAGGTCGAGGTGGATCCCGCCGTGGTCAACCTGAGCGACGTCGAGACCTTCTACCCGGAGAAGCGGCCCTTCTTCATCGAAGGAGCGAGCATCTTCGACTTCGGGTTCGGCGGTGCCAACAACTACTGGGGCTTCAACTGGCCGGGCCCGGACTTCTTCTACAGCCGCCGCATCGGCCGACCGCCGCAGGGTGGGCTGCCCGCGGCCGACCACGCCGACGTCCCCGAGGGCGCCACGATTCTCGGTGCCGCCAAGCTCTCAGGCAAGGTGGCTGGCACCAACGTGGGGATGCTGAGCGCGCTGACCGACCGGGAATACGCCCGGCTGTCGGGGACCGGCCGCCGCTTCGAGGCAGAGGTCGAGCCGCTCACCAGCTACAACGTCCTCCGGGCCCAGCGGGAGTTTTCCGCGGGACGGCAGAGCCTCGGCATTCTGGCCACCGGGATGCACCGGGACCTGAGCGACCCCGCCCTCGGCGATCAGCTCAACCGCGACGCGCTGAGCCTCGGCGTGGACGGCTGGACCTTCCTCGACCGCCAGAAGGTCTGGGTCATCACCGGCTGGACCGGGGCCTCGCATGTCAGCGGCAGCCGGGCCCGCATCACCAGCCTGCAGCAGAACTCCACCCACTACTTCCAGCGGCCGGACGCCAGGCATGTCTCGGTGGACGGCAACGCCACCAGCCTGGACGGCTGGGCCGGGCGGATGAGCCTCAACAAGCAGCAGGGCGAGTGGCAGATGAACGCCGCCGTCGGCGCCATCAGCCCCGGCTTCGAAACCAACGACATGGGGTTCCTCTCCCGGACCGATATTATCAACGGCCACGTGGTGGGAACCCGGCGCTGGAACTCTCCCGGGCGGCTCTTCCGGCTGGCCCGGCTCAACACCGGATACTTCCGCACCCACGACTTCAGCGGCCTGCGCACCGGCGAGGGGGTCTTCCTGAGCGGTGGCGCAACCATGCATAACTACCATGGCTTTGGCGCCTTCTTCGCCGCCAATCCCAACCGGTATACCGCCCGCCAGACCCGGGGCGGCCCGGTGATGCTCGCCCCGGGCGGCTGGGAAGGAAACCTCGACTACGAGACCGACAGCCGGAAGCCCGTGATCCTGTCCGCCTTCGGCTACCATGGGTCCTACTCCCAGGGCAGCAGCGACAGCTGGAGCCTCGGCATCGGGGTGGAATGGAAGCCGACATCCACGGTGTCGCTCAGAGTCTCGCCCAACCTCGAGTGGAGCGACGCCGGCGCGCAGTACGTCGGCGCCTACGACGACGCCCTGGCCACCAATACCTACGGACGGCGCTACGTCTTCGCCACGCTGCACCAGACCACGGTCAGCTCCAGTGTGCGGCTCAACTGGACCTTCTCACCGTCGCTGAGTCTGGAGCTGTATGCCCAGCCGCTGGTGTCGTCCGGCGACTACCGCCAGCTCAAGGAACTGAGCCGGCGCAAGAGCTTCGACTTCCTCACCTATGGAGAGGGCGGCTCCACGATCAGCCCCGTAACCGACAGCCGTGGCCGGGTCACTGGCTACACCGCCGACCCCGACGGCTCCGGCGCGGCCCCGGCCCTGGACCTGCCCAACCTCGACTTCAGCTTTGCCTCGCTGCGCGGCAACGCGGTGCTCCGCTGGGAGTACCTGCCCGGCTCGACGCTCTTCCTGGTCTGGACCCAGGACCGCTCGGATTTCATCGGCAATGGAGAGTTCTCGCTTGGACGGTCGCTCCGGCGCCTGGGAGCGGCCTCGGGGAACCACATCTTCGCGGTCAAACTGAGCTACTGGTGGCATCCCTGAACACGACCAGCCTGCGCTGACGCCGCGCAGTCTGCGGCTGGTCCGCTGCACGACCAGGGACCGGTGGGCCGGAGCGTACTCCGGCCCACTCGTCGTCCGGGCCGGCTGGATCCGGCCGCGAACATCGGGCGCCGCCGAGGCGCGGGGTTAGATTCCCCCCCCATGCTCCGCCGCCACTTCGTCCCGCTCGCCACGGTGTTTGCCGGCGTCCTGGCAGCCTCGGGCTGCTCGAGACCGCGGCCGCCGGTGCCGACCCTCGCTTTCGAGGCCACCGGCGATACCCTGATCGTGCCGGTCCACGAGGTGGCCGACGCTGTCTGGCTGGACGACGGTCGCTGGGCGATTCTCTCACCGCTGGATCACGCGGTCGTGCTGGTGGACCTCGAGCGCGGGCGGACCGCGCCCTTCGGCGGGGCGAGTGCGCGGGAGATCGAGCAGCCGTTCCATATCTTCCGCGACGGCGCGTCGGTCTGGATTGCCGATTGGCAGCGCCGCCGTGCCACCCACTGGTCCCTGGAGGGCCGGCTGCTCGGTGAGATCCCCACGGCGGATGGGTTGCGGGGGGCCCTGCCCCGGGCCCGGGACCCGCAGGGGGCCTGGCTGTTCGAGCTCAGGCCGGCACCGGGGCGGGACGGAAGCGGCAACCGCGATTCGGCCACCATCGTCCGCCTCACAAGCGACCGGGCCGACACCATCGGCCGCCTCGCCCCGTTCGACCTGGCCGAAGTGGTGGCCGACGGACGCACCCGGCTGGAGCGGCGTCTGCTCTCGGGTCAGGACCGCTGGGGCGTGACACCCGGCGGCCAGTTCTGGATCGCGCGGGTGGACAAGAACAGAGTGGATTGGATCACGGGGGAGGGGCAGCGGGTGGAGGGTGAACAGCTGCCGGACCGGGTGCTCCCGGTCACCCAGAACGACCGGGATCTGTTCCTCAACCGCTTCGAGGAAGGGCTTCGCTCCACCGTGGAGGCCATCCCCTTCGCAGCGATCAAGCCGCCCTTCGACTTTGCCCAGACCGGGCCCGGCGAATCCGTCTGGCTCACCAAGAGCCGGGCCGTGGGCGACACGATACGGTTCTACCAGGTGGTGGGCGCCTCCGGTCGGCTGGTCGCCGAACTGACCCACCCCGGCCTCGGCCGGGTAGTGGCGATCGGCGGTGGTCAGGCCCTGGTGGCGGAGAGTATCGAGGACGGCGTGCGCCTTCTACTCTATCGCATGCCTGTGCAGAAACCATCTGGTGGTGCCTGATGCCGGACCGCGGCGCCGCCGGGCGGCCGCTCCCCAGCGCAGCGACTACCCCGTTCCATGGAGTCCTGATGGCGTTACTGACCCGAGGCCCGGCACTCGCCGCGGTCCTGCTCCTCGCCGCCTGCGGCGATGCCAAGTCCCCGCTCGTGGTACTGGACCAGCCCGAGGCGACGCTGGGCCGGAGCTTCCAGCAGGTGAGCAACGTGGTGGAGTTGCGCGATGGCCGGATCGCCCTGGCCGAGCTCCGGGACCGGACCTTCCTCTTCGCCGATCTCGCCACCGGAGAGGCCACGCCAGTGGGCGCGCATGCCGACACCATCGCCAAGCCCGACTCGGCACCGGGGCTCCACAAGTACCCGGGCTACGTGCTGCCGCTCTGGGGAGACACCATCGGGCTGGTGGACTTCGCCGCGGAGCGTACCACGCTCTGGAACGAGCGCGGTGAGGCCCTGGGCGTCCTGGGCGGGCGGATGGTCGGTGGCCAGAACCAGCCGCTCAACTACGACGCTCGTGGCAACGGCTATAAGGAAGATGTCCGCGGCGTGCTGGGGGGGCTGGAGCCAGGCGACGAGCTCAAGTTCGACAGCCTGAACGTCCTGAGGATTGCGCCGGGAGACACCGTGGCCGACACCGTGGCGCGTCTCAAGCTGCCGGTCTGGGGCCGGGGACGCTTCGGGGAACAGACCAAGATCGTCTCCACGATCTTCTCGGGCCGCGACCTCTTCGGCGTGCTGTCGGACGGCTCGATCTGGGTGGCCCGCGCGGCGGAGAACTCGGTGGACTGGCGCTCGCCCGCGGGGGCCTGGACGCGTGGGTCGTCTCGCTCATACACCAGGATCCCGGTGTCCCAGCAGGAGAAGGACGTGTTCCTCGAGCGGCTGCGGCAGCAGATGGCCCTGATGGGCGCGCCGGCGGGGATCGAACTCTCCTATCCCTTCGCAGACCAGAAACCGCCCTTTGCCGCCGGCTCCACCAACCCCGCCGGCGAGGTGTGGCTGCAGCGGTCGCGGGCCTTTGAGGACTCAGTGCCGGTGTTCGATGTCGTGGGCCGGGATGGCGCCCTCAAGCGCACGGTCCAGCTGCCGCGCAACGCCTCCCTCGCGGGGTTCGGGCGCGACGGCCGGGTGTACCTCATCCTGCGGGAAGACGACCGACAGCTGGTGGGACGTTACGTCGTGAAGTAGCCGAGCTAGTCGCCGGCCGGCTCCTCCGGCGGGGCCGGCTCGGGCGGGTCGCCCACCCGGCGGTTGCGGCGCCGGCCCTCCTCGTACCACCGGCGCGTGAGGTCGCCGGCCAGGGTGCGGTTGCCCAACCCGAAGGCGAGGCCGGCCGCGAGCGCGATGGAGCCGAGGATCAGGGTGAAGGCAGCAGTGACGATCTCCTCGCTGACACCCACCTGCTGCAGCGCCATGAATACCGCGATCGTCACCATGGCGCCCTTGGTGAGCTTGGCCACGGTAACGACCCCCTCGACCGCGCCGGCGGACGCCACGATGAGCGCCCGCACGAACTCGCCCACGATCATGCCCAGGATGATGATCACCGTGCCGGAGATCAGCGTGGGGATGAACGAGAGCATCCGGCCGAACATCTCGCGGACGTTCTCCAGCCCGAGCGCGGAGCTGGCCAGCAGCACCGCCACCAGCATGCTCAGCCAGAAGACCAGCTGTCCCCACCGCGCGCACCGGGTCCATCCGGACCCGTCCCGCCGCCTCGGTGAGCCCGCCGGCATCGGCCAGGCGCCTGAACTCCAGCTTCCCGAGGGTTCGATCAATCCAGCGCTGCAGCTGACGGGCAACGAAGTAGCCGGCCAGCATGATGATGGCCGCCGCGATGAGCCCCGGCAGCACGTCCATCAGTTCGCTCCAGCCGATCAGCAGGCGTTCCCACAGTTCGCTCATGTCGCCACCTCGATGACGATCTTGCCCAGTTGCTCGCTGCGCGCGAGCCGGGCGAATGCCTCGGTCGCCCCGGCGAGAGGATAGGTCCGGTCCAGCTCCGGCCTGAGCCTGCCCTGCTCCGCGAGCCGTGCGATGGCGGCGAACTCGGCGTCGGTGCCCATGGTGGAGCCCATGATGTTCCACTGGTGCCAGAAGAGCTTCCGCACGTCGGTCGTAACCATCGGACCGGAGGTGCCGCCGCAGGTCACCAGCCGGCCCTGCCGGGCCAGGCAACGGAGCGACTGTTCCCAGGTGGCCGCACCGACGGTCTCCACCACCACCTCCACCCCTCGCCGCGCGGTGATCGCCCGAACCTCCCGGGAAAGATCCTGTCCCGTGTCGTGCAGCGCGTGGTCGGCGCCGAGTGCGCGGGCCCGCGCCAGCTTGGCTTCGGAGCGGCTGGTGACGATGACCCGGGCGCCCGCCAGCCTGGCAATCGCCAGCGACGCCAGCGCCACCCCGCCGCCGATGCCCCAGATCAGCACCGTCTCCCCCGCCTGCAGCCGGGCCCGGGTCATCAGCATCCGCCACGCCGTGAGCGTCGCCAGGGGAAAGGCCGCCGCCTCGGCCCAGGAGAACCCGCCGGGAACGGGCAGCAGGTTCCTGGCCGGCACCACCACATACTCGGCGATCGTCCCGGGGAGATGCTCACCCAGCACGCCGAAGCCGGTGCAGAGCGGCTGGTCGCCGCCACGGCACCACTCGCAGCGGCCACAGGAGATGCCGGGGTTGATCATCACCCGGTCTCCGGCAGCCAGGCCCGCCTCCGGACCGGCGGATACCACGACGCCGGCGCCGTCGGCGCCCAGGATATGAGGAAACTGGTAGCGGATCCCAGGCAGCCCCTCCACCACCCAGAGGTCCAGGCGATTGAGCGCCGCCGCCTGGATGCGGACCAGTACGTCGTCGGGGCGAGCGGGAACCGGCGCCGGCAGGGTCTGGAGGGAAAGCTGCTCGAGCCCGCCGGTGGCGGTGAGGGTCAGCGCTTTCAAAAGGAAGGGCTCGTAATCCTTTCTCCGGGCAGCAGCCGCACGACCGTCGCGGCGCCATTGGCGAGTGAGCGCCACTGAAATGTAAACTCGGCGCGGTTGCGATCGCCGGGGCGGCTCCCGATCCACGCGAGACGTGAGCCGTCCGCCGCGATCGCGACGTCGGTGATGGCCAGATCGGTGGAGACCAGCGGCACCGGTGTGCCGCCCGGCGCCTGCCGCACCACCTGGTCGGGGTCGCGCTTGTCCCGGCGCCGCTCCACCCACGTCAGCTCTCCCCCGGGGAGGTAGGCCGGCCGGCTCTCGTGACGATCGAGCGTCGCGGTGACCGGGCGCGCGGGACCGCCGGCCAGTGGTACGGCGAAGATGTCCGCCGCCTGGTCCCGTCCCCTCGGGTAGCCGGTGAAGGCCACCGTGGTTCCGTCCGGCGAGAGCGCCGGATCCTCGGCCCCACCGGGCACGGCCGTGAGCTCCCGCAGGTCGCTGCCATCGGCGGCAATCAGGTAGAGCTGACGGCTGCCGCCCCGCCCGGAGCTGATCACCAGCGAACGCCCATCGGGTGTCCAGACCGGCTGGAGGTCCACGCCGGGGTCGGTGGTCAGGCGTGTGGCGTTCCGGCCGTCGGCGTCCGCCACGTACACGTCATAGTTCCCGAACCGATCCGACACGTACGCCAGGCGGGTACGATCGGGCGAGTACGCACCGTGGAGGTAGTTGGCGAAGCTGTCGGCGAGGATGGGCACGAACACGTCGGAGGCGAGCCCCGTCAGGGCGTAGATACCGAACTTGCCTCCCCGGCTGGAGGCGAAGAGCAGGTCGCCGGTCACCAGCACGGTCACCGTGGCCGGCTGCCCGCCGGACGGCTCGGCGGTGATCGTAGCCCGCCCGGGAACAACTGCCTCGATGGTCCCCTCGGGACTGACTCTGGCCACTTCCGGGCTGCTGCTGGCCCAGCGCAGCCCGGTGGCCCGGCTGAGGGGCCGGGCCTGGGCGTCCAGGTAGCTCACCAGTGGGGTGTGCTGCTCACCCGGGCGGAGCGCGATCCGGGGGCGGTCGAAGCCGACCGTGCCCGGCAGCACCTCGATGGTCCAGCTTTTGGGCAGGTAGCCGCGGGCGGCGAAGGCCAGGGTCGTCGTGCCGGCAGTCCGCCCGGTCACTACCCCGCTGGCGAGGTCGAAACGGACGATGGTCGTGTCTCCCACCGACCAGGAGATCGGCACCCCGTCGATGGCCACCGAGTCCGCGGTCTGTGGGATGAGGGTGATCTCCCGGGTGCCGTTGAGCGGCAGCCGGATCGGCTCAGTCAGGCGGGGCGCGGCCAGGAAGTGGGCGATCCGTCGGTACACCAGCACCGCGACCCGGCGCTCCTGCAGGAAGCCGCGGATCACGATCTCCGCCCGTCCGGCGGCCACGGCCCGGAGCGACCCGTCGCTGGCAACCTCCACCACCGCGGGATCGGAGCTGGTCCACTGCAGGTCCTGGGGGCGCAGCCTCCGGTTTCCCTGGACCGGCACGGTGACGACCAGCGTATCCCGCTCGTCCGGAGCCAGCGTCAGGCTGGCCCGGTCGGTCGCGAGCTCCGCCAGCACCACGGATACCGGGATGCGCACCACCGCACCGCTCGGCGCCGCCACCTGGACGGTGGTCTGTCCGGTGGAAAAGGCAGTGACGGTCTCGAGTGAATCGTTCACGCCGGCCACCTCCGGCCGGAGGGACGACCAGGTCAGTCGCCCCGGCTGGACCGCCGAACCATCGACCCGGGCCGCCCGGATGCTCACCCGGGCGTTCTCGGTCGGGAGCAGCGAGAGGCCCGCAGGTTCCGCCGCGAGCATTGCGATGTCGGCGCCAGTGGGGGCCGGGGCCGGTGCGATTCGCGCCGCGGCGCGAACTCGTCCGCCAGCCACCACCACGAGAATCGAGCGAGACTTCCGGCCGGCGGTGACGATGACCTCGGTTCGCCCGGGGCTCACCCCAGTCACCGTCCCATTGGTGGCTACGGCTGCCACCGTGCTGTCGGCCATGCGGTAACCGATGGCCAGAATCGCATTGCCGGATTCATCGAAGGCCTGCACCGTCAGTCCCTGCCGCTGCCCGGCCTCGACCCGGATGGTGTCCGGGGAGACGTAGAGTTCGGTGACCGCCTGAGCCAGCAACGGCGATGGCAAGAGCAGCCCCCCGATGAGGAGGGCCAGCCGAAGGGTCTCGCGGGGCAGGACACTGAGTCGCATTGCGGCAGTCCGGGGTGGAGTACCGCAGTCAGGTGCAAGCGGCAGACCATGGTGGGTGGCAGCTTAAGACCATGCGGTATAATAGGTTACAGTCACGGCGCCAAGACTCGACCGGGGGAGCCAGCCGCAAAGCGGCGGCGAGTGAAGCAGGATGAGAGATCGGCCTCCGGCCCCACCAGTCAGGGCATGGCGTCCCCTCGCAAATTGGGGGTCGGCTCGGTATGCTCACGCCTTGCAGAAGCAGGGAAGAAGTGCATCTTACTCAAGAATATCGTCACGGGCGCACGTGCCCGTGCACCAGCGGCGGGTGTCGCGCCGCGGCAGTCCCAGGAGGAAAGCGCCCATGGCCGAGCAGCAAGATATGGAAATGAGCTGGACGGACTCGGGGTGGATGGATCCCGCTCCGACGCCGATGGAGCCCATCGTGATGCCGCCCGCCCCCGCGCCCATGGCCGCGGAGCCTGCCGCGCCGAGGCCAGCGGCCAAGCGTCCCGCGCCCAAGAAGAAATCCGCGCCCAAGAAGAAGCCGGCCAAGAAGAAGCCGGCGAGGAAAGCCGCCAAGAGGAAGCCCGCCAAGAAGGCGGCACGCAAGGCTGCCAGGAAGAAGACCGCCAAGAAACCGGCGCGCAAAGCTGCCAAGAGGAAGACCGCCAAGAAACCGGCGCGCAAAGCCGCCAGGAAGAAGGCGGCCAAGAAGAAGGCCGTGAAGAAGGGCGGCAAGAAGAAAGCCGGCAAGAAGAAGCGCAGGTAGCGGACCGACCAGGTCTGCTGGACAAGAGCTTCGTTCTACCCGCCGACGGTCTTCCGCGCGCTACGGTGCGTGGTGGTCGTCGGCGGCGTCGTTATCCCGCACCGCGCGCCCTGATCGTTGTGATGCGACACCAGCCGGAAGGACGGAGAATCCAGGATGACCACTGCGCATCGAACTGACCCGGGGAGTCCGCGGCGGCGCTGGCGCCTGGTCTGCGGCCTGCTGACCGCACTGGCGCTGGCCGCCTGCACCAAGACCGAGAAGGACGGCATCGCGCTGGTGGGCGGCAACATCATCACCGGCGCTGGCGACCCGGTGCAGAGGGACATGGTCATCGTTGTCCGCCAAGGCCGGATCGTGGCCATCGCCCCACGCGAGGGGTTCGACATTCCACGCAGCGTCGAGGTGGTAGACGTCACCGGCCTGTTCATTCTCCCGGGGTTGATTGACGGGCACGGACACGTGGAGCGGTGGGCGCTGCCGGGATACCTGTCCGCCGGTGTGACCAGCGTGCGGGACGTCCACGGTCAGCAGGACTCCATCCTCGCCATCCGCGAGGAGGTGAGTCTCGGCGGGCTGGTCGCACCCCGGGTCTACAGCGCCGGCGCCATGCTCGACGGCGCACCGCCCACCTACCCCGACGCCACCGTGATCACTACCGCGAAGGAGGCCCGACGCGCCGTGGACGCGCTGGCCGTTGCGGGAGCGGACTACATCAAGATCTACACCCATGTCACGCCCGAGCTGCTCAGGCCCCTCATGGACGAGGCATCCACGTTCAGCCTGCGGGTCACCGCGCACCTCGGCCTGATTGACGCGGTCACCGCTGCCCGGCTTGGCGTCAGCTCGATCGAGCATATGAGCGGGGTGCCCGAGGCGGCCACTCCCAACCCCGAGAAGTTCTATGCCGAGCATCGCGCGTCGTTCTTCCGGGGCTGGAACTACTTCGAGCGGAGCTGGGCGTCGCTGGACAGCGCGGCGCTCACCCGGGTAGCAGGCACCCTGGCCGAGCTGCGGGTGGCCGTGATCCCGACGCTGGTCATGCATGAGACCTTCAGCCGCCTGGACGACCCGGCCATCCTCACGCACCCCGACCTCCGCGCGGTGCCCGATTCGGAGGTGGTCAACTGGGACGTGCCGGGCCTCAAGGACCGGGCCGGCTGGACCGAGGCGGACTTCGCCGCCTTCCGCGCCTCGCGGCCCAATCAGGATCTCTTCCTGCGTGCCTTCCGCGCCGCGGGGGGTCGTATCATCGCGGGCACCGACGCCGCCAACCAGCTGATTGTGCCGGGCTGGAGCCTGCACACCGAGCTGGAACTGCTGGTGCAGGCCGGACTCACGCCAGCGGACGCGATCGCCACTGCCACCTTCAACGCCGCCCAGTTGCTGGGCGCCGACTCACTCGGCCTGGTCGCTCCCGGCAAGGTGGCGGACCTGGTTCTGCTCAAGGCCAACCCGCTCACCGACATCCGGAACACCCGGAAGGTCGCCAAGGTGATGATCCGGGGCCAGCTGTACGACGCGGCATCGCTTACCGGGAACTGACCGGTGGCCTTTGTCCGGGTGGTGGCAGGGTGGGGAGCGATCCTGACTGTCTTCCTTCTCTGGCAGCTCCTGGAACACCGGGCCCAGTCCCGTCCCGAATCGGTGTGGCTGGGATTGCGGAGCCAGTTGCGGACCCTGGCCATCGAGGCGGGTCTGCTGGCCCTTCTAGCCGGGCTGTGGTTCGCCAGCCTGGGCAGCGGTGGCGGCTGGCTGCTGTTCCTGCTGGTGGGGCTGCTGGTGGAATGCCCCGCCGCGCTGCGGGTCGGCAGCGCCAGCGGGCAGCCGGTCGCCTGGGTGCCGCTGGCCGGCAGAGTGGCCCGCATCGCCGCGGCGGGGATGGCCGCAGGGCTGGTGCTGACCGGATAAGGTTCAGCCGGAGCGGTCCTCGGGCTACCTTGAGTGAATCTCCCGGGACCGGAGCTGGAATCGCCCCGCGCCCTGCCCCTTCGCCCACACCGTCCCTCCCGTCTATGCTCGATGCCATCCGCGCCTTCGCTTCCCGCCGGCTCCGTCCGCAGCAGGCTCACGATCCGGCCGCCGCGCGGCCCACGATTCAGCTGGCCGCCTGCGCCCTCCTGCTGGAGCTGGCCCACGCCGACGGCGAGTTCACCCCGGAGGAGCAGCAGCACATCCAGGGAGCGCTGGCCCGACACTTCGACCTGGACGAGCCCACCATCCACGAGCTACTGGCCCTTGCGGACGCGGAGCGGCGGGAGTCCATTGACCACTTCCAGTTCACCCGCCTGATCAACGAGCAGTATGACCTCGGCCAGAAGATGGTGCTCGCCGAGGTGATGTGGGGCGTAATCATGGCCGACGGTACCGTGGCCGAGCACGAGGCCTACCTGGTGCGGAAGCTGGCCAACCTGCTGGAGCTGGAGCCTGGCTACCTGAGCCAGGCCCGGCGCGCCGCCCAGAACCAGTCACCAGAGACGCCGGAGGGGTAGGCATGCCCGCCAGTCCTTCGGGTTCATCCAGCCCCGCCGGCCATCGCTACGCCTTCCTGCTGGATACCTATCAAACCGAGCGGCTCAAGACGCTTTCGGTCTGGTCGCTGTTTCATGATGGGGAACTGGGGTTCCGCCCCGCCCTGCTGGCCCGCACTCCGCTGGAACAGATGGTGCATCAGTGCGTGAGCGAGGACATCTGGATGCGGACCATGCTCGGGATAGACCTGGGAGAACCACCACTCCCATCGACGGAGACGCGGCTGGCCTTGGTCGAGCGATATGCAAGTGCGTCCGCGCGACGACTCACCGTCCTGGCGCAGAAGCCGGAGGCCTGGTTCGAGAAGGCGGCCCGGTTCTTCGAGGTGGATCGTCCCCGGACCTGGATCCTGCTCCGGCGCATTACCCACTCGGCCCACCACCGCGCCCAGCTTACCACCTACCTGCGGCTCCTCGGCCGCCCGCTGTACTCGACCTACGGCCCGACTGCAGATACCGGCGGTCTGTTCCAGCACAATGCCCCGGTGATCTACCGGTACGGGAGCATCGAGGCTCTGCTCGCCGGTGAGGCGGAGGGCGGGGAGTGGCCTCCGCTTCCCGGCCCGGGGGCACATCCTCCAACGGAGCGCCCGGGCGGCCCGCCGCCCGGTTGAGAGGACCTTGGCATTTCAGGATCACTACTCGGCACATGCCACCGAGTACGCGAAACACCGGCCGGCCTATCCGGCAGGGCTCTTTTCATTCCTGGCCTCTCTGGCGCCGGGGCGGGACCTCGCCTGGGATGCAGGGACGGGTAGCGGCCAGGCTGCCAGCGGGCTGGCGGAGCACTTCGACGCGATCCGGGCCACCGATCCGAGCCGGCAACAGTTGGCGGAAGCACCGCGACACCCCCGGATCACCTACCAACGAGGTGACGAAGGTGAGAGCGGCCTCCCGGAGGCAAGCTGCGATCTGGTTACGGCTGCACAGGCCGCTCACTGGTTCGACATGGATCGCTTTATCGGAGAGGCGCGCCGGGTGGCGCGGGCCAGCGGGGTGGTGGCGATCTGGGGGTATGGGCTCTGTACCGTCGGATCCGTCGCTGATCCCATCATCCAGCGCTTCTATGCCGAGACCGTCGGCCCCTTCTGGCCGACCGAGCGGCGGCACGTGGATGATGCCTATCGCTCGCTGGCGTTTCCCTTCCCCGAGGTGACCTGGCCAGCCGTGACGATGGAGGCCAGACTCGATCTCGCCGGCCTGGGCGCCTACATCCGCACCTGGTCGGCGGTGCACCGGAAGATCGAGACCGAGGGCGGCGATCCGGTCGCGCCGCTGCTCACGGAGCTGGCCACCGCCTGGGGCGATCCGGCGGTCGAACTCCTGGTCCGCTGGCCGCTCTTCGGCCGGATCGGGGTAGTCCACCGATAGCGGTTTCTGATCAGTCACTTACGGCCAACGGGCAATTGAGGGCCCATGCCTCTGGTACAGCAGATCCTCGAAACGAGCCTCTATTGCGACGACCTCGCGGGTACCGCCGCATTCTACCGCGACCTGCTCGAGCTCGCGCCGCTGTTCGAGGACGACCGCCTGACGGCGCTGGACGCCGGCGGCGGCACGGTGCTGCTGCTGTTCCGTCGCGGCGGGTCGGCCGGAGGCGCCCGGGCCACGGGTGGCTTCATCCCGCCGCACGACGGCGCCGGCCCGGCGCATGTCGCCTTCTCGGTGACGCCCGAGGACCTCGGTCGGCTCCGCGCACGGCTGGCGGCCGGCGGGATCGTCATCGAGAGCGAGGTCACCTGGCCCTCCGGGGCCACCAGCATCTACGTCCGCGATCCCGAGCGACACTCGGTGGAGTTTGCCACGCCGGTGATGTGGGGCCGATCCTGATTCTTCACTGCGCCATCACGAGAGGATCTCATGACCCAACCCATTGATTCCCGGGTGACCATCGGCCACGTGCACCTCAAGGTGGCCGACCTCGAGCGCGCTCTGGGCTTCTACTGCGGCGTGCTGGGCCTGGACCTGATGCAGCGGATGGGGGACCAGGCGGCGTTCGTCAGCGCCGGCGGGTACCACCACCACATCGGGCTCAACACCTGGGAGAGCCGGGAGGGAGCTCCGCCGCCTCCCGGGACCACCGGCCTCTACCATATCGCGATTCTCTACCCCGATCGCCGCACCCTGGCGGACGCCCTGCGCCTGGTCCTGGCCGCGGGAATCCAGCTGGATGGAGCATCCGATCATGGCGTCAGCGAGGCGCTCTACCTGCGCGACCCCGACGACAACGGCGTCGAACTCTACCGCGACCGGCCGGCGGCGGAGTGGCCCCGCACACCCGATGGCCGGCTGGAGATGTTCAGCCGCAGGCTCGACGTCGCCGGCCTGCTGGCAGAATAGTCGGCGGCGGCCGGGTCCGGCCCACCCGCCGGTTTGCGCTCCCCGCTTTCCGGTTGCACCTTCCCGGATCATGGGCCTGCGCGATCAGCTCGCCGGCTTCCGGCCGGCCAAATCCGAGTACCACTGGGAACCCTGCTGTTTCTGCGGACAGCCGATCCGGACCAGCGACACCGAGCCCAGCCGGGTGTGGCTCGAATACGGCTCGGAGGTGCGCGAGCGGCTGATGGCGGAGTATTTCTGCCATACCGCCTGTTTTCAGTCGCGTCTGGACTCGTCCCTCCGCCGGACCAGCGGCACCGAGATTCACCGCAGTACCGACGGGACCATCACCAACGCCGCGGACCTCGTGGCCGACCAGGTAACCGGACAGCGGGTGTTCTGCCCGGCCTGCCGGGAAATGATCTTCGCCAGCTGGCCTGAGGGGTGGGACGCCCACGCGGCGCACAAGTGTACCGGCCTGTCCACCGACGGCACCCGGGCGCGCAAGGCCGAATTCAAGCGCCGGTTTGCCAGCCTGTTCCAGTCCTGAAGGAGGTTGCCGCATGAGCCGTTCCGCTCGTTCCGTGCAGGTCTTCGGGCTCTACCTGGGACTGCTGGGGCTGGGGCTGACGGTGGTTCCGAATGTCATCCTGGTCCTTTTTGGCCTTGCTCCGACCGAAGAGCCGTGGATCCGCGTCCTCGGGTTCGTGATGGTGATCCTGGCCCACTATTACCTTGCGGCGGCGTATGGAGAGGACCGATTGTTCATGCGTGCCACGATCATCCCCCGCCTCACCGTGCTGCCGGTCTTCGTCATCTTCGTGTGGGCGAGCTGGGCCCCGGTGAATCTGTTGCTCTTTGGCGTCCCCGACCTCCTGGGCGCGGTATGGACCCGGCACGCGATCCAGGCGGGGACAGACTGAGGGCGCCGCACCTTCCACCGTTCAGGCGTGGTCGCAATTGAAACAGTTCCCAGTGCTCATCCCCCGCGCGTCGGCCCGGCTGCTGCTGCTGGCGCTGGCGGCCTGCGGCGGAGGATCCCCCTCCGAAAAGCCCCAGCCTCCCGCGACCATCGCTCATCCGGTCAATGAATCCGATCTCACTTCGATCAGTCTGACGCCAGAAGCTGAGCATCGGATCGGCATCGTCACCGCGGTGGTGGAGCGCCGTCGGGTCCCGCGGACTCGCAGCGTCGGCGGCGACCTGATGGTGAGGCCGGGCAACCTCGCCGTCCTGGTGGCGCCGCGGGCGGGTACGGTCCGGGGCGCGGGGCCGGGAGGGTTCCCGGTGGCCGGTTCGCGCGTGCGGGCCGGCACGCCGGTGGCACAGCTGCTGCCGCTGCCGGCCGAGAGCGACCTGTTCGGCGCCCCCGAGGATGTCGCCGCCGCGCAGGCCCGGGTGGAGAATGCCCGGCTGAGAGCCGAGCGGGCCGAGGAGCTGCTCCGGCAGAGGGCGGGCACCATCGAGGCGGTCGAGGATGCCCGGGCGACTCTCGCCGAGGCCGAGGCCGCGCTGCGAGCTGCGCAGGCCCGGGTCAGCGTGAGCCTGGGTGGGGATTCGGGCTCGGTGGCGCCGATGACGCTGTCGGCGCCATTCGATGGGGTGGTGCAGGATCTGGCCGTGGCGGCGGGACAGCGGGTGGCGTCCGGCACCCGGCTGCTGGACATCGCGGCCACCGATCCGTTGTGGGTGAAGGTGCCGCTGTTCGCCGGCGACGTGAGCGGCGTGGACGCCGCGCGGGGGATCACGGTGCGCGGAGTGAGCGACGCGCGCTCGAGCCTGGGGCGCTTCGCGCGGGCCATTCGGGGCCCCCAGTCGGCCGACCCGCTGGCGGCGTCGGTGGACCTGTACTTCGAACTCGCCAACACGGACGGGGCCCTCCGGCCCGGCGAACGAGTCGCCGTCATGCTTTCGCTCAAGGGTGGGAGTGAGGGGCTGGTGGTCCCGTGGAGCGCGGTCGTACGGGACCTGCACGGCGGCAGCTGGGTGTACCAGCGGGTGGCCGAGGGCCGCTATGTGCGCCAGCGGGTGGAGGTGGCCTACGTGACCGGTGACGACGCCGTGCTGGCCCGCGGCCCGGCGCCGGGCGCGGTCGTGGTGCAGACCGGGGCGGCGGAGCTCTTCAGCACCGAGTTCGGGCCCGCCAAATGATGCGCGGCCTCATCAGCACCGCGCTCACGCATCGCGTGGTCGTGGTGGCGCTGGCCCTGCTGCTGGTGCTGCTCGCTCCCGGGGCGCTGCGCGATACTCCGTTTGATGTCTTCCCGGAGTTCGCGCCACCGCTGGTGGAAATCCAGACCGAGGCCCCCGGCCTCTCCACCGAGGAGGTCGAGCAGCTGGTGACCATCCCGATGGAGAACGGGCTGCTGGGCACCAGCTGGGTCAAGACCATCCGCTCCAAGTCGGTGCTGGGACTCTCCTCGGTGGTGCTGCTCTTCCCACAGGGCACCGACCTCCTCCGGGCCCGCCAGCTGGTGCAGGAGCGGGTCGCCGCCGTCGCACCCACGCTGCCCGCGGTGGCGAACGCCCCCGTCATCCTGTCGCCGCTCTCGTCCACCAGCCGGGCGCTGAAGATCGGCGTCTCTTCCGGGACGCTGGACCAGACCGCGCTCACCACCCTGGCCAAATGGACCATCCGGCCCCGCCTGATGGGGGTGCCCGGCGTAGCGAACGTGGCCATCTGGGGCCAGCGCGACCGCCAGCTTCAGGTGCTGGTGGATCCCGACCGGCTCCGGGCCGCCGGGGTCACCCTGAGCCAGGTGGAGCTTGCCGCCCGTGACGGAGCGAGCCTCTCCGGCGGCGGCTTCGTGGACACGCCCAACCAGCGCTTCGCGGTCAGCCATCGCACTCCGCTGCAGACCGCCGAGGACCTGGGCCGCATGGTGGTCACCTGGCGGCAGGGAGCCACGGTCACCCTGGCGGACGTGGCCGAGATCACCGAGGGGCACCCTCCGCCGATCGGTGATGCGATCATCAACGACGGACCGGGGCTGCTGCTGATCGTCGAGAAGCAGCCGTGGGGCAACACGCTGGAGGTGACCCGCGGGGTGGATGCCGCCCTCGCCGAGCTGGCCCCGGCGCTCAAGGGCGTGGAGATGGATGCCACCATTTTCCGGCCGGCCACGTTCATCGAGATGTCGCTCCACAACCTCGGCCGGGCGCTGCTCATTGGATGCGTTCTGGTGGTGCTGGTACTGGCGCTGTTTCTCCACGACTGGCGCACCGGCTTCATCAGCCTGACGGCGATCCCGCTCTCCCTGCTCACCGCGGCCCTGATCCTGCGCTGGCGCGGCGGCACGGTGGACACGATGGTCCTCGCCGGCCTGGTGATCGCCCTGGGCGAAGTCGTGGACGACGCGATCATTGACGTGGAGAACATCGCCCGACGGCTGCGCCAGAACCGGCTGCTCCAGGCACCGCGCAGGGTCTTTTCCGTGGTGCTGGACGCCTCACTGGAGGTACGCAGCGCCGTCGTGTTCGGCAGCCTGCTGGTGGTGCTGGTCTTCCTGCCGGTGTTCTTCCTCCCCGGGCTGGCGGGCTCGTTCTTCCGGCCGCTGGCGCTGGCGTACATCCTCGCCATCGCCGCGTCGCTGCTGGTGGCACTGATCGTCACGCCGGCCCTGGCCCTGCTGCTGCTTCCCAACGCGCCGCTGGAGGAGCGCGACCCACCGGTGGCCCGCTGGCTGCACGCCCGCTACCGTGCCGCCCTGCCCCGGCTGGTGGACCGGCCCACGCTGGCGCTCAGGATCGGCGCCGGGGCCACCATCGCCGCCCTGGTGGCGTGGCCGTTTTTGGGCGAGGAGTTCCTGCCCCGCTTCAAGGAGTACGACTTCCTGATGCACTGGGTGGAGAAGCCGGGCACGTCCATCGAGGCGATGAGCCGGATCACCCTGCAGGCCAGCAAGGAGTTGCGCACCATCCCCGGCGTCCGCAACTTCGGGTCCCATATCGGCCGCGCCGAGGTGGCCGATGAGGTCGTAGGTCCCAACTTCACCGAGCTGTGGATCAGCATCGAGCCCGATGTGGACTACGACGGCACCGTGGCGAAGGTCCAGGAGGTGGTGGATGGGTACCCCGGGCTGTACCGCGACCTGCTGACGTACCTGCGCGAGCGGATCAAGGAGGTGCTGACCGGCGCCAGCGCCACCGTGGTGGTGCGGATCTCCGGGCCGAGCCTGGACAGCCTGCGGAGTGTGGCCGCGGTGGTACGGGACAGCCTCGCCACGATCCGCGGGGTGGTGGATCTCAAGCTGCAGCCGCAGGTACTGGTGCCGCAGATCGAGATCCGGTTCCGGCCGGAGGCGGCAGCGCGATTCGGAGTGACGGCCGCCGCGGTCCAGCACACGGTGGGGACTCTCGTCCGCGGTAACCGGGTCGGGGAGTTCTACGAGGACCAGAAGGCGTTCGGCGTGGCGGTCTGGGGGGTGCCAGCCATCCGGCGGGACCCGGATGCATTGGGTAGGCTGTTGATCGACACCCCCTCAGGCGGCAGCGTCCCGCTGGCCACGGTGGCGGACGTGGTCATCGCCCCGACGCTCAACGAGATCACCCGGGAAGGGGCCACCCGAAAACTCGACGTCACCTGCAACGTCCGGGGAAGGGACCTCGGCGCGGTGGCGCGCGACATCCAGGCCAGGCTGGCGCTGGTGAGCTTTCCGGCGGAGCATCACGCCGCGATCCTGGGCGAATACGCGGAGCGCACCGCCGCGAGCCAGCGCCTCACCACCATGGCGGCCCTGGTGCTGGTCGGCATCCTGCTGCTCCTGTACACCGACTTCCAGTCGCCCCGGCTGACGCTGCTGGTGTTCGCCTCGCTGCCGTTTGCGCTCATCGGTGGCGTGGTGGCGGTCCTGCTCACCGGCGGGGTGCTGTCGCTGGGCTCGCTGGTCGGGTTCGTGACGGTGCTGGGGATCGCCGGGCGGAACGGCATCATGCTGCTCAGCCACTACCGGCACCTGGAGGGAGAGGAAGGTGTGCCCTTCGGGCGGGACCTGGTCCTGCGGGGCGCGGAGGAGCGGCTCACCCCGATCCTGATGACGGCGCTGGTGACCGCGCTCGCGCTGGTGCCCATCGTGCTGGGAGGCGACCGGCCGGGACATGAGATCGAGCACCCGATGGCGGTGGTGATCGTGGGCGGGCTGGTCACGTCCACCGTGCTGAACCTGTTCCTGATGCCGGCGCTCTATCTGCGCTGGGCCAAGGGAGCGGGTACGGCCGGGCCTATGCCGGTCCCCCCAGCGCCCTGATCACCCACCACCCGCCCACCAGGATGCCGGCCACCCCGACAGCCGCCGTCATGCGGCGGCCCCAGAGGACCGACCGGGCCGCCGCCTGACGCATGGCGTACGCCGCTACCGTCGCGTAGAGCACCATGCCCGCCGTCACGCCCACGCCGAAGGCGGCGAGGTAGGCGAGGCCCACGTCCAGCCGGTCGATCAGCGTCACCGGGACCAGCGCCACCACGGCGCTGGTCCCGGCCAGCCCGTGCATGAGGCCCACCAGCGTGATCCCGCGCGGCCCGGGCGCTGAGTGTGCCGGATGGTCGGCGTGGTCGTGTCGGCCGGCGTGCGCATGATGATGGTGGTCGCTGCGGTGCCGGTGGGGCGCCGCGGCGGGCGGGCCGTGATGATGATGGGCGGGACCGGCATCCCGGTGCACGTGCAGGTGGGCGTGATCGCCGTGCTCTTCCGGGGGATGGAGATGCAGCTGGCGGCTGGAGCGGAGCGCCCAGATGCCCAGCCCCACCAGCATGACACCCACCAGTCCCTCGCCCGCGGCGTCGAACCGGGCCGGCCAGCTGAGCCCGGTGACCAGCAGCAGCCCCCCGAACAGCATCACCGCCAGGGAATGCCCCACCCCCCACTGGAACCCGAACCGGGCCGCCCGCCCCAGCGACGGCCGGCCGGTGACGAACGTGGTGACGGCCACCATGTGATCCACCTCGAGCGCGTGCAGAAACCCGAGCATGAGGGCGGTGAGAATGGGGATCATCGAGAGCCGGGGGAAGGGGGCGCGCCGGGCCGGACCTGCGCGGAGGGGAAGATCGGCGGGTTCCGGGTGGAGGGCAAACCCCCGCTTCCCCTCCGGGCCCCGGGTCATGATCTTGAGGCACCTGCAGGAGCCCAGTGACCACCCCCTTCCTCCGTGACCGGCCATGCCCGCACCCGCCGACCAGCGCCCGCGGATCCGCCTGACGACGCTTTCCCACGGCTCGGGTTGAGCCTGCAAGCTCGGCATGAGTGAGCTGGCGCAGGTGCTGCGTCACGTGCCCATGCCCGGGGATCCCAGGATCCTCGTGGACGCGGCCTCCCGGGATGATGCGGCGGTCTGGCAACTCAGCCCCGATCGCGCCCTGGTGGCCACGGTGGACTTTTTCACGCCCGTGGTGGACGATGCCGCCACCTGGGGCCGCATCGCGGCCGCCAACGCCCTGAGCGACCTCTACGCCATGGGCGCCACCCCGCTCTTCGGCCTCAACCTGGTGGGCTGGCCCCGCGACACCCTCCCCTTCGAGCTGCTGGGCGAGGTCCTCGGCGGGATCGGTGAGGTTGCTGCGGCGGCCGGCTGCCCCATCGTGGGCGGCCACTCGGTGGATGCGCTCGAACCGCACGTCGGGATGGTTGCCCTGGGAGAGGCCCACCCCGACCGGCTGCTCACCAACGCCGGTGCCCGGCCTGGGGATGTGCTGGTCCTCACCAAGCCGCTCGGCACCGGCATCCTGGCCACCGCGCTCAAGCGTGAGCGCATCACCGAGGCCGACATGGCGGCCGCGGTGCGGAGCATGACCACACTCAACGCCGGCGCGATGCGCGCCGCGCTGGCGGTGGGCGTACGCGCCGCTACCGACGTCACCGGCTTCGGGCTGCTGGGCCATCTCGGCAACGTCCTGACAGGGAGCAAAGTCGGGGCTCGGCTCTGGCTGGACACGATACCGCGCTTCGACATCGCCCTGGCGCTGGCGGCGGAGGGATTCGTTTCTGGCGGCAGCCGCAGAAATCTCGAGGCCGCCAGCACCGTGTCGTGGGGGGCGGATGTGACCGCGGAGGAGCGGCTCCTCCTGGCCGATGCCCAAACCTCCGGCGGCCTGTTGCTCGCGGTGGCCGCCGGCGCGGCCGACCAGCTGATCGCCGGGCTGATGCGCGAGGGGACCATCGCTCACGCAGTGATCGGCGAGATCACCGACCAGCCTGGCCGAGTGACCGTGTCACGGAGCCGCTGAGCGATGGGCCTGCGCTGGAGTCCCGAGCGGCTCGATCAGCTGGAGCGCGCCATCCGCGACCGGCGCCGGGTGGCTCTCAGCCGGCGGGGCAGCGAGTTCATCGTGGTGGCAGTGGCGCTCCGCAACTCCGGCCGGCAGGAGGCGTTCGTCGGCCACCTGCCGATGACCGGGGAGGAGCTGGAGTTCGTCCTCGGGGAGATTGACTGGTTCCAGGTCGTGTAGCGGTCGCCTGATAGCGGACCGCGGACAGCGGACCGGGAAGCACCCGGGGGCCGTCGTGCCACCGCCCCTCGTCCCCATCCCTTGACACCCCCGTTCCCAGCCCCCACCCTCAACCTATGTTCACCTCCCTGCTCGTCGGCCTCGATGGATCGCCCCAGGCCCAGGTGGCCCTGGCCCAGGCGATCATCATCGGCCGGCAGTTCCACGCGCGGATCGTCATCGCGCACATCTCCCCAGGGCCCGGCCACACCTCAGAGATGGCTCTCGGCGCGCCCTGGATGGAGTGGAAGGCGGGGGAGGTGCCGGTGACCCGCAAGGAGCACGAGGCGGCGGCGCGCCACATGCTGGAGGACGCGGCGGGCGCGGTCCGGCGGGCAGGGCTCGAGGTCGAGACCGCCTGGCGCACCGGGGATACCGTGGAGTCCCTGCGGGAACTCGCCGGGGAAGTCGGCGTGGTCTGTGTCGGGCGGGTGGGCAGCCGTGGGCTCGCGGCCGGCACCGATGCGCTGGGACCCGATGTTCGGGCGCTGATCCGCCGGTCTCCGCGCCCCGTCCTGGTCTGTGGCAGCGCGCCGACGCCGATGGACCGGGTCCTGGTGGCGTACGGCGGGGGGCCCGCCAGTGAGGGGGCGCTCGCCTTCGCCTCACGCTTTGCCGGGATCACCGGTGCGCACCTCGATGTCCTGCACGTGGCGGAGAACCAGGAGGAGGGAGGCAGCACCGGCGCCCGCGCCTCGCGGGCGCTCTCCATGACGCCGCTGGATTACGACATCCACGTCGTGGAAGGCAACCTCGAGACCACCGTCGTGGCCACGGTGACGCGACTGGTCTCCAACGCCCTCTTCGCGGGCGCCCACCGGGAGGAGAGCGGCTGGTTGGTGCCCTCTCATACCGAGACTATCTTGCGGGCCACCGACATTCCCGTCCTGGTCCACATGCAACCCGCCACGCCTGGTGCCCGCGCCTCCGCTGCCTATCGCAGTCCTGCATCTCGATGAAAGCTGCCTCGGCAACGGCCGTGAAGGCGCCACCCCCGGCGGGGCGGCCGGCCTGATCGAAGTCCGGGCCCGCGGCGCGATCCAGCGCCGCGATTTCTACATTCACGCGCCCGACACCACCAACAACCGGATGGCCCTGTCCAGCGCGATTGCCGGCCTGCAGCTCCTCGCCGGCAAGGGCAAACGCTTGCGCGTGCTGCTGGTCTCGGACTCCGAGTATCTGATCAAGGGGATGCGGGAGTGGGTGCCGGGATGGATCGCGCGGGGCTGGACCCGGAAGGGTGGCGCCATCGAGAACCTGGAGCTGTGGCGGGTCCTGGTGGATACTGCCCGGAAACACGAGGTCCAATGGACCTGGGTCCGTGGCCACAAGGGGCACGCCAAGAACGAGTACGCCAACGACCTGGCGGTAAGGGCAGCCACCGAGCAGATCACCAGCCGGGGCGCGGTAGAGTCGGAGTTCCCGTCCTGGCTGGAGGCCCACCGCCAGAAGGGCAGGTATCTCGACTACGATCCCGACGCGCTCTTCACGGCGCTGGAGGAGCGCCTCGCCGCCGGAGAGCGGTTCGCCCTGGCGGGTGCGGCGGACTAGCAGAGATCAACCAGCGGGGGCGTCCGCGGCACCAGGGCGGCCGCTCCGCCCTCCTTACCGCTCCAGTCCCCCAAACACCAGCGTCACCCGGGCCCGCGCCGTCACCAGGTCGGACGGTGTGCTGTAGGCCTCTCCCGAAATGAGCAGGTCCCGGGATGGTGCGTAGGTGGCGCCGCCAAACAGGGCCACCCGGCTCAGGTTGACCTCCACCTTGCGGCGGTCCAGGTCGCCGATGGCGTTGCGGAAATGCACCTGGAAGCGTGGATGCAGGATGTTATATCCCGACCCGAAGTAGGGACGGAACCGTCCACCGGCCATCGGAAATCCGAGCGCCAGCTCCACACCGAAGATGTTGGGCGAAAACCGGTCGGACGACTTGGTCCCCTGGAAGCATTCGCTCACCGGGTTGTTGAGCGCCTCGTCCCCGCAGGTGAACGGCGCGGTGATGCTGCCGATGGTGGCGTGGATGCGGCCGGTCAGCAGGGCGCCGCGCTGGTTGAATGGCACAGTGCGCGACAGCGCGAAGCCCCACAGGTTCGGCTTGACGCCATTGATCCGCACTGGCGGCGTCCAGCTGGCCTCAAGCAGCACCCCATGCATCAACGCGTAGGCCAGCCGGGGTCGCGGGAAGGCGGCGAGGATGTTCACGTTCTCCGCCTCTTTTCCGGGCCGGCAGGTCGTCGGGGTGGCGATCCTGTCGCTGGCATCGGGGAGCAGCGTCCCCTCTATCCCTAGATGCACCGACCCTGGCCGGTAGATCCACGGCGCCTGGGCGGAGCTGAAGGCCAGCGGAGCCGAGAAGTGGGCGAACAGGTCCGCCTCCCGGGAGTCAGTGTCGGGGTAACAGTTCCCCTGGGCCGCAAGGGGTGGCACGGCTGCCAGGGCCAGCGCGAGTGCCCAAATGGACTGACGCATGGAAGTCTCCGAACGGCGAGGAGGAGGAGGAGGCCGCTTGCTTGACACCCCGTCGGGCTGGCTCTACTCTGCCCTGTCTGATGACCGACCTCGAACGGCTGTTCCGCCGGTTGGTGGATAACCTAATCGCGATTGATCCGGCCCGCCTCCATCGGCCGCTCGCGCTCGGGGATCTGGTCGGATCGGTCATTCCCTACCGCACCACCCGGCGGGCCCTCAGCGTGGACTCCGCCGAGGACTACGATACCCTGATCCTCCGGCTCTGCAGCGGCGAGGGCGGCTTTGTGCGGATGCTGTCGGACGACGTCAGCCAGGTCTTCCAGGACCAGCTGGCCAGCCCGAACCCCGACCTGACGGTCCTGCAAGACCACACCAAGGCGGAGCTGGTACTCGGCACCGAACCGCTGGCGCACGCGCTGGGCCCCGGGCCGGATGAGGCCTACGCCCCGCCCGACGAAGAGCTCTCCACGGTAGACGACGAGCCGCTGGACCTGCCGCCGAGCCGTCCAGCGGCCGCTCCGCTGCCCGAGACGCCCCGGCCGCTCACCTTCACCACCGAACCAACCCCGCCCGCCGCGCCCATGCTGCCCCCGCCGCCTAGAATGACCGCGGAACCGGAGCCACCACGGCGCCGGGGCGAACCAGGAGTCCGCTGTGGATTCTGTGGCGGCAGGCTCCCCGACGGGCGCACCGTGAAGTTCTGCCCGCACTGCGGGCAGAACCAGGCTTTCACCCGCTGCCCCGAATGCCAGTCGGAGCTGGAATTGGGCTGGCGCCACTGCATCAACTGCGGCCACACAATAGCCGAGGGCTGACGAGCGCCCCGTCCGCCGGCATCCAGGTGCCATTCGCGGATCGCATCCCACCGTGGCCTTCGAGATCGCGGCCACCGTCACCGCGGAGTACGAGGTGCGCGTTACCGGGATCAGCGGCGCCGCACCGCTGCGCATCTACCTGGACAGCCACGCCACCTCGCGGCGCCAGAAAGTGATCGCCGGACCTTGAACTTCCACAGGCGGAAGGGGTCGCGTCCCCTTCCGTCTTGTTTCCCTTCTCCCGCCCCCCGCATATTCCTGAGCGCGGTACCGAGTCATCCCTTCCTTATATAGGGAGTTTGCCATGCCCGCCCCCGCGGGAGTCTGGATTGTGGCCGGAGCACGCACCGGGTTCGGTGCCTTCGGCGGCGCCCTCAAGGACTTGAGCGCCACCGATCTCGCCGTGTTCGCGGCGGCGGCCGCCATTGAGCGCGCCGGCGTCGAGCCGGTGTTCATCGACCAGGTCGTCGTCGGCAATGCCCTGCAGACCAGTGCCGACGCGATCTACCTCGCGCGCCACGTGGCGTTGCGCACCGGTTGCCGGGTGGAGACACCAGCGGTCACCGTCAACCGGCTCTGCGGTTCGGGGTTCGAAGCGATCATCCAGGCGGCGCGACTGATCCGGACCGGTGAATCGCGGGTGGCCCTGGCGGGCGGCACGGAATCCATGAGTCAGGCGCCACACGCCGTCCGGGGGGCCCGTTGGGGCCTCCGCCTCGGGCCGGCAGCCCCGCTCGAGGACACCCTGTGGGAGGCGCTCCGCGACTCGGGGTGCAATCTCTCCATGGCCGAGACCGCGGAGAAGCTGGCCGCGGAACGCCAACTCGGGCGGGCGGACGTGGACGCCGTGGCGCTGGCCAGCCAGCAGCGCGCCCGTACGGCGTGGGAGAGCGGCGTCTTCCAGGACGAAGTCACCCCGATTCCCATCACCAACCGCAAGACCAAGCAGACCGAGCCGTGGGCCCGCGACGAACACATGCGGCCCGACTCCACCGCCGAGGGCCTCGCCCGGCTGGCGCCGTACTTCCAGAAGGATGGCGTGGTCACGGCGGGCAACGCCTCGGGCATCGCCGATGGAGCCGCCATGCTGGTCCTGGCCGACGACGACATGGTCGAGCGCTGGGGGCTTAAGCCCCTCGGCCGGATCCTGGGCTGGGGCGTGATCGGCGTGGATCCGACGATTATGGGCATCGGCCCCGTGCCGGCCGCCCGCCTGGCGCTGGAGCGGGCCCGCAAGACGATGGAAGAGATGGAGCTGGTGGAAATCAACGAGGCCTTTGCCGCCCAGTACCTCGCGGTGGAGCGCGAGCTCGGCCTCGACCGGGAAATCACCAACGTGGATGGTGGTGCCATCGCCCTTGGCCACCCGCTCGCCGCCAGCGGCGCTCGCCTCACGCTGCACCTGCTGCACGCGCTCCGCCGGCGGGGCAAGCGGGTGGGGCTCGCCGCCGCCTGCATCGGTGGTGGACAGGGCCAGGCGGTCGTGGTGGAAGCGGCGGTTCCCCGGTAGCAGGGCGGCAGAGACCCTGCGGCAGCGTTAGACTACTAGCCCGATGACCAACCTCCCTACGCAGATAGACCGCGCCGCGATCGAGCGAATCATCCAGCGCGCCACTGAGCTGCAGACCGGGGAGCGCGACATCGCCGACGGCCTCTCCCCCGCGGAGGTGCTGGAGCTCGGGAAGGAAGTCGGCATCCCCGACCGCTTTCTCCGCCAGGCAATGCTCGAGGAACAGGGCAAGGTCGATCTCCCGGCGCCTACCGGCCTGCTCGACCGCACGCTGGGACCCGGGGTGGTGTCGGCCCAGCGCGTGGTGGCGGGCGACGTGGAAGGTCTGGAGATCACGCTGCTCAGGTGGATGGAGGCGGAGGAACTGGTCGAGGTGCAACGGCAACAGCCCGGCCGGATCACCTGGGAGCCGCTCCGGGCCGGCCGCGCCACCCTGCGCCGCTTCACCAGCCGCCGCCCCTTCATGCTGGCCCGCGCCAGCCTGGTGGCCGCCACGATGACCGCGCTCGAGCCGGGATTCTGTCATGTCGCCATGAGCGCGGACATCCGGTCGAACCGGGCCAGCCTCCTCGGCGGCATCGCGGCGGTCGCCTCCATCGGGGTGACCGGGTCGGTGATCCTGGGCGTCATGACCCCGTTCATCCTCCTGGCGCTGGCGCCCCTGCCCATCGCCGCGGGAGCGGTGTGGGGGATGTCCCGGGGGCACCGACCGACAGCGGAACGCACCGTGCTCGGGCTGGAACGGGCGCTCGATCACCTCGAGCGCGGCTCGGTGAAGCCGGGCCACCTGCTGCCGCCCCGGAGCGGCAGCCTGGCCACGGTGCTCGACGAGTTCCGGCGAGTGCTCGGCTCCTGACGCCAAGGCTCACGAGATCTTTCTGAAACGAGGGCAGACGGTGAACGCTCCGGAGACGATCGGGATTCTCGGCGCCGGGCTCATGGGCAGCGGCATCGCCCAGGCGAGCGCGGCGGCGGGTTACCACACCATCCTCCGCGATAGCGTCCCGTCCCAGCTCGAGAAGGCCCGCGCCACGATCGACGCCTCGCTCGCCAAGCTGGAGGAGAAAGGCAAGGTGCCGGCCGGCACCCGGCGCACCGCGCTGGGGCTGCTGGAATTCACCGCCGCTCTTCCGGCCGTGACGAACGCGGCGATCATCATCGAGGCGGTACCCGAAGAACTCGAGATCAAGAACCGGCTCTGGCGGGAGCTGGACGCCCTGGCGCCCGCGACCACCATCTTCGCCTCCAACACCTCGAGCCTGTCCATCGCCGACATGGCTGCCGCCACCGGCCGCCCCGACCGCATGGTGGGACTGCACTTCTTCAACCCCGTGCCGCTCATGCCGCTGGTCGAAGTGGTCCGCGGCGTGGCCACGAGTACTGAGACGGTGGACCGGGCCGTCGCCTTTGCGCGGCGGCTCGGCAAGGAACCGGTGGTGGCACGGGACCGCTCGGGGTTCATCGTCAACCGGTTGCTGGTTCCCTACCTGCTGGATGCCATCCGCGCGCTGGAAGAGGGCGTGGCCTCCGTCCCCGACCTCGACACCGCGATGCGCCTCGGAGCGGGGCACCCGATGGGCCCACTCACCCTGGCCGATTTCGTGGGGCTGGACACCCTCGCCCGCATCGGCGAGATCATGTTCGAGGAGTACCGGGAGCGTCGCTATGCCCCGCCGGCGCTTCTGCGCCGGATGGTTGCGGCCGGCTGGTACGGACGAAAGTCCGGCCGAGGGTTCTACGACTACCGGGTTGACCCACCGGCACCGGCAGACCTGGGAACCTGAGGAACGCCATGCGATACCCTGCCGCCATCGGAGTCCTGTGTGCCGCCCTGGCCCTGGGCTGCAATCCATACTCCCCCCGCCCCTCCTACCCCCCGGTGGTCGGCGCACCGATGGGAGAGATCAACCTGACGGTGCGAGCTGCGACCGAGGCCCTGGCGGATGTGTTCCGGACCGACTCGCTCCCGCTCAGGCGGGTGGAACTGACCGACGGCTACCTCGAGACCGAGTGGTTCGACGCGGCCACCAAACGACCCACCGGGGCCCGGCGCCTCGGCCACGAGGTAGTGCAGGTCCGCGCCTGGGTGGACCCCGCCAAACCCGGCAGTAGCCGGATGACGGTCGAGACCATCTATCGCCCACGGGACGATCCGAGCCTCCCCGCCCGCGATCTCGACCGGCAGGCGCCGGCCGATCACCCGACAGCCAAGCGCGTCGCCGAGATCGTGGAGCAGCTGGTCAAGCTCTATGCACCGGGCGGCTGAAGGGCGATGACCGCGTCGGGCCGGATGGGGCCGGTCGAGAAAACGAAGCGGGCCGGGGACTCCTCCCCGGCCCGCTTTGCACTGCCACATGCCACGGTCACTTCACCACGTAGGCCCGCACCCACTCCTCCAGGCGGCCGAGGTCGATCCCGGCGTCCTTGCAGGGACCGGATGGGAGCGTCATCGTCAGCCCCAGCACCGGTACCTTGCCGGCCACATCGTGGAGTCCGCTTACCATGTCCCGCTCGCAGGCCACTGCCACTACCGCTCGGGGGCGCCGCTCGCGGATCACCCGGCGGGCCAGCTGGCCGCGGGTGGCTACGAACACGGGCACCTCGTACCGACCGGCGACCGCCAGTACCCCGTCGAGTGCAGCCTTGGAGAGGCAGCGCGGAATGAGCAGCAGCAGCTCCCCCTTCCCGACCTTGCGGCCCCGCTCCAGCGCCAGGGTGTCGTAGACCTTCACCGCGGCGTTCTCGACCCAGTCGCGCTGGCCGAACCGCCCGGCGACCAGAGAGGTCCACCGCATCAGGCGGAGCAGCGGCCCGCGCTCGGCCAGCACCTCCGGGAGCAGCGGCCGCTTGAGCCCGTACGCTGACGCCACCAGCCCGAACCAGAGCCAGATCAGGCCGGAGAGGGCGCCGAGGCCCATCCACAGGTACGCCGGCAACCCCGCCTGCAGCAGCCCGATCCGTGGACCCAGCAGGAACAGCGCCAGCGCAGCGATACCCAGGCAGAGCGCGATCGTCAGGGCGGCCCAGAGGAAGAACAGGGCGGGTGGACTGTCGAAGTCTCCCGCGTTGGGAAGCGGCTGGCCGTTCCACTCATCCCACTCGTGACCGAGCCTTCGGTCTACGTCGATGTGAATGAGCTGCGCTCGGGGGGTGTCCGACATGGCGGGAAGGGTTCCCCGCCCGGCATTCCTTGTCAAGGTGCGGCGCCCTACAATTCCAGCATGGTTGCCATCCCCACTGCGCTCAAAGCAATAGTCAGCACCGATTCCCGCCTCCGGGCAGCGTATTCGGAAGGTGCCGGCATCTATCGCATCGTCCCGATGGGGGTGGCCCTGCCCCGAAACATCACCGAATTGCAGACGACTGTTCGTTGGGCGATGGACACGGGCACACCGCTCATCGCCCGCGGAGCGGGGAGCGGAATTCCGGGCAGTGCGGTGGGTGGGGGGGTGGTGGTGGACCTGCGCGAGCGGATGCCACGCCTGCTCCTCGTGCACGCCGATCAGGGTGAAGCCCTCACCTCCGCCAACATCACGCAGGCAGAACTCAACGGCGCCGTCGCGCCGGCGGGGCTTCGGCTTCCGCCCGACCCCTCCAGCAGCGCGTGGGCCACGCTCGGCGGGATGGTGGCGACCAACGCGGCCGGCGCCCGGACGGTGCGTTACGGACCGGCGCGCGCCTGGGTTCAGGCCGTGGACCTGGTAGACGGCACCGGCCAGGGCTGGCGGATGGGACGGCGGAAGGGTCCTGCCGGGGGGGAGCTGGCGGGGGGCCACCTGGAGCCTGATGCTGCAGGCGAGGAGTGGCGAACCGGGACACCGCTGGACGCATCCCTGCGTCGCAAGCTGCAGGGCGCCGCCGGCCTCGTGGCGGCTCGCTTCCCAAGGGTCCGGAAGAATACCGCCGGCTACGCGCTGGACCAGTGGCTGGCCTCGGGCGATGATCTGGACCTGCTGATCGGTTCGGAGGGGACACTGGGTTTCATCACCAGCATCCGGTGGCGGCTGCAGCCTATCCCGGCTGCCCGGACCGGTCTGCGCGTCGCGCTGGGAAGCCTGGACGATCTTGAACCGGCGGTCCGGGCGCTGCAGGGACTGGAGCCGTCGGCACTGGAGCTGCTGGACCGGACCTTTCTGGATCTGGTCTCCTCGGGTGGAGAGGCCGGTGCCATCACCTCGGTCCCACTGCCCGCGGGAACGGAGGCCATGCTGCTGGTGGAGTTCGAACGCGAGACCGTGGGCGCTGCGCGCGGGGTAGCGGGGGATGCGGTGCGCCTGGTCCACGACATGGCCCTGGACGTGGTCACCGCGCTGACGGAGGAAGAGGAACGCCAGCTCTGGTCCCTGCGGCACGCGGCGAGCCCCATCCTCGCCCGCCAGCCCGCGGGCCGGCGCTCGATGCAGGTGATCGAGGACGGCTGTGTGCCGCTGCCCCGCCTGGGCGAATACGTGCGCGCGATCCGCCAGGCCGCCCGGCAGACCGGCATCCGAGTGGTGATCTTCGGCCACGCCGGCGACGGCCATCTCCATGTCAACGCCCTCACCGATCTCGAACGGCCCGACTGGCAAGCCAGCCTGCAGGCGCTGTACGACACCGTCAACGCGGCGGCGATCCGGCTGGGCGGGACGATCAGCGGAGAACACGGCGACGGCCGGCTCCGAGCGCCACTGGTCGCCGCGCTCTACGGCGATGAGGTGGTGGCGTTGTTTCGCGAGGTAAAGCGGGCCTTCGACCCCCGGGGTATCTTGAACCCCGGCGTGAAGCTCCCCGATGGCGCCCCACCGCTTTCGAGCCTCAAGGCCGGGCCCGAGGCCAGCCCAATCCCCTTGGACATCGCCCAGGCGTTGCTGGAGATCGAGCGCACCGGCGGGTACGCGCGGAGCCGGGTGGAGGTAGCGGAGGGGTAGAGGCGGGCCATAAGCCAACCGCTATCCGCTATCCGAACGGCGAGGGGCCTCCGTCCCGATCCCCCTGGCAGCAGCCCGGGTCCCGCCGCCCTGCTATCTTTGCCACCTCTGATAGCGATAGCCGATCGCCGATAGCTCTCCTCCTACTCCCGACCCACCCACACCCCCCATGGAAATTCTCCGATCCCCCCGGGTCACCCTGATCGCCCGCCCCCAGTTCCTGGAACCGACCCACCTGCCGGTGCAGTGGAAGGGCGAGTCCTCGGACGGGGAGCGCCTGGCCGAATTTGCCGGGCGGATCTGCTACATGAGCCAGCAGAATCCGGCGGGCCGGACCACCGCGGAATACCTGGAGAACATCCTCAAGCAGGGTCACGGGTCGGTGTTCGAGCATGCGGTGTATGTCCTCCTGATCGAGGGAATCAGCCGCTCCTGCAGCCACGAACTGGTGCGACACCGGGCGGGGTTCGGGTACTCCCAGCTCTCCCAGCGGTACGTGGACGAATCGCAGGCGGCCTTCGTCATGCCGCCGGCGATCCTGGGCGATGAGCGGCTGGAGGCGGAGTGGACCCGACAGGTTGAGGCAGCGCAGGCGGCCTACGTACAGGCGGTGGCTGGCCTGATGGAGAAGTATGGCTGGGTGGAGGACCGGGTGCACCGGCGCAAGATGGCCCGGGAGGCAGCCCGGAGTGTCCTGCCCAACGCCACCGAGGTGAAGATCGTCGTGAGCGGAAACATCCGGGCCTGGCGCACCATGCTGGAGCTCCGCCTGGGCGAGGGCGCGGAGCTGGAGATCCGCCGCATGGCGGTGGCCTGCCTGCGGGCGCTGCAGCAGCAGGCCCCGGCCTTCTTCGCGGATTTCGAGATCTATCGGGCGGAAGATGGGGCCGAGACGGGGCGGGTGGGATACCACAAGGTCTGAGAGACACCGGCGGCGCTTTTCCCCGAGATAACGCCCCTTCGCGCTTGCGCGGAGGGGTTTTTCTTGCGAAGTGCACGACTCAGGCGAGAAGTGGGACTGGGTGAGCCCCTCGATCGGACCAACGGCGCACCGGTCGGCGTGCTGGTCACACGCATCGCATCGGTGTGATCGGCCGGTGTCCCCGTCGGCCGACAGATTCGGCGCATAAACTTCCAGAAAAACTATTGTGCGTTTGGATGCAATTTCTTAACTTAGGTGCGGTTCCTGCATCACACCGCGATCGGATCGCAGCATTGCTGATCCTCGAGCCGTCATCACGCGGTGACCCGACACCCCGAGGGGCCGTTTGGCAGTTCGCATCGGACTAGCCTTCAACCTCCGACCGGAAGCACCGGCCAAGTCCGCCGGGGCCCGCAGCGTCTCCCTACCTTCCGGTTCGCGCGCCCTCCGCTACGACCTTCCCCAGCCAGACCTGTACGCCGAATGGGATGAGCCCGCCACCATCGACGCGGTCGAGCGTGCGCTGCACCCCCTGGGAGAGGTCGTCCGTCTCGAGGCCGTCGCCGACTTTCCGGTGCGTCTGGCCAAGGCGCGCCCGGATTTCGTGTTCAACATCGCCGAGGGGCTGTACGGCCCCAACCGCGAGGGGCACGTCCCGGCCATCTGCGAGTTCCTGGGCGTCCCCTACAGCGCCTCCGACCCGCTCACGCTCTCCCTGGCGCTCCACAAGAGCCGCGCCAAGGAGATCATGCAGCTGCGCGGGGTGCCGACGGCTCCCTTCGTCCTCGCCCGCAGCCCGGCCGATGCCCGCGCCTGCTCCCTGCCCTTCCCGGTGTTCGCCAAGCCGGCCTTCGAGGGCTCGGGCAAGGGCGTCAGCGTCAAGAGCCTCTGCGCCACCCGGAAGGAGCTGGTCAAGCAGGTGGACTACCTGCTGGCCACCTACCGGGAGCCGGTGCTGGTGGAGACCTACCTCCCCGGGGCGGAGTTCACCGTCGCCATCATGGGGAACGGGAAAGAGGCCCGCTGCCTGCCCATCGTGGGCATGAAGTTTGATGAGCTACCCAGCGGGGCCCCCCCGATCTACGGCTATGAGGCCAAGTGGATCTGGGACGACCCCTCCGATCCACTCGAGATCTTCGAATGCCCGGCCCGGGTGTCGGCGCGAGTGGCAGCTCAGATCCGGACGGCCGCGCTGGGTGCGTATCACGCCCTGGAATGCCGCGACTGGTGCCGGGTGGACATTCGCTGTGACGGAGATGGCGTGCCCAACGTGGTCGAGCTGAACCCCCTGCCTGGGATCCTGCCGGATCCCCGAGACAACTCCTGCTTTCCCAAGGCGGCACGGGCAGCGGGGATGTCGTACGACGAGCTGATCCGGTCCGTGGCGGACATCGCCTGGCGCCGGATCAGCGGGCGCTCCCTGCTCGCGGAGGCTGCTGCGTGAAGGTTGCCATACTGTACGACGGCGCCTGGGATACCTGGGACGCCAAGGACGTCGCCTCGGTCTGGCAGAGCGTCAAGGAGGTACAGACGGCGCTCAAGAGCCTCGGCTATGAAACCTCGATGGTGCCGGTCCGCGCCCCCAACGACTTCAGCTGGCTGCAGCGGGTGCGCCGGGCGGACTGTGTCTTCAACCTCTGCGAGGGGATCGGCGGGCACGCCCGGTTCGAGGACTTCGTGGTGGCCACCCTGGAACTGACCGGCGTCCCCTACACCGGCTGCAAGCCGTGGGCGGTCACCGTCACCCACCGCAAGCACGTCGCCAACACCCTGCTCTCCCGCTCCGGCACCCCGATCCCCGCCTTCGTGGTGTGCGACGGCAACAAGATCCCGGCGGAACTGACCCTGCCGGTCATCGTCAAACCGGCCGCCGAGGACGCCAGCGTGGGGATCGACGCCGGTTCCGTCTGCACCAGCAAGAAGGCCCTGAAGAAGCGGCTGGCGGAGATGGTGGAGCAGTGGGACGAGGTCCTGGTCCAGGAATACGTCGCGGGGCGGGAGTTCAACGTCGGCTTCGTGGGAGACCAGGTCCTGCCCATTGCCGAACTGTGCTTCGACAACATGCCCGAGGGCAGCTGGCCCATCCTTACTTACGCCGCCAAGTGGGAGGTGGGCAGCCCCGAGGATCTCGGCTCGGTGCCGCTCTGTCCGGCCGAACTCACCGCCGAACTCCAGAAGCGGATCGTTGCCGTCGCGCGGCACGCCTGGGAGAGCCTGTGTGCCGCGGAAGGCTACGGCCGGGTGGACCTCCGGGTAGACGCCCAGGGCCAGCCCTTCGTGCTGGAAGTGAACCCCAACCCCGACATCTCCGATGCGGCCGGGCTCTCCCGCATGGCCAAGGCGGCCGGCTGGGAGTATCAGGACCTCATCGCCAAGATCGTGGATGAGGCGCTCAGCCGCTCCTCCTCCCGCGAGGCCGCGGCCGCCCTGGCCGGGGTCCCAGTCCAAACCACATGACCACGCAGGTTCGTGCTCGTCTGCGGGACCTGACGAGCACGGACACCGACCGGATCCTCGCCCTTACCCGGGCCACCGGGGTGTTCCGGGACGAGGAGATGGAGATTGCCGCCGAGGTGTTCGGCGATGCGGTCTCCGCGGCCGGGGGCCCGCGTCCCTATTACGCCCTTGGCGCCGAGGTGGACGGCCGGCTGGTCGGATGGATCTGCTGGGGCCAGACCCCCTGCACCGACGGGACCTGGGACCTGTACTGGCTGGCAGTGGACCCCACTGCGCACGGGCTGGGGGTAGGCACGGCGCTGGTGGAAGGGATGGAGCACCGCCTGACCGGGACGGCGCGGCTGATCTCGGTGGACACTTCCGGCCGGCCCGACTACGAGCCCACACGCGCGTTTTACGCCGCCCGCGGCTACCAGTCGGTGGCACGGGTTCCCGATTTCTACGCTCCGGGAGACGATCAGGTCATTTTCACCAAGGCGCTGCCCGCGGGGGACTGAGTGCCGCCCGGCCCACCCTGCCGCCGCCCAGGCGGCGTTTGACAGTCGCCCCGCGACACCACAGATTCGCCTTTTCCGACCCACATTCCCCACCCAAGGACCGTCGCATGTCTCCTTTTTCGGTTCGACAGGCGCTTCGGGCAGTGGCCGTCCTGCTGGCCGTCGCCGCACCAACGCTGGCCGCCCAGACCGGCCGGCTGGGCGGCAAGGTCACAGACCAGGCCACCGGCGAGGCGCTCGAAGGTGCCCGCGTCCAGGTCGTTCGCAGTTCCATCATCGAAACCAGCGATGCCGAGGGCCGCTATACGATCCGCAGCATTGCAGCCGGCACGTGGGAGGTGCGGGTGTTCCGGATCGGGTACCAGCCCGTCAAGAAGACAGTCACGCTCGCCCCGGAGGAGACGGCGGCCCTCGACTTTGCCCTGACGGCCTCACCGGTGCAGCTGGACGAGATCGTCACGACCGCCACCGGCGAGCAGCGGAAGCTGGAGGTTGCCAATGCGGTGTCCACCATTGACGCCGCGACGGTCACCGCGACCCAACCGATCACCGAGATCGGGGACATCCTCTCGGGCCGGGCCGCCGGCGTGCAGATCCTGAAGAGTGGCGGCACCACGGGCACCGGGACGCGGATCCGGATCCGGGGGTCCAACTCCATTTCCCTCTCCAACGACCCGCTCATCTACGTGGACGGCGTCCGGGTGGAGAGCAACTCGTCGTCGCTCTCCATCGACGTCGGGGGCGGCATCGGCGGCGGCGCCACCTCCGCCATCAACGATATCAATCCCGAGGATATCGAGGATATCGAGATCGTGAAGGGGCCGGCCGCTGCCACGCTCTACGGAATTCAGGCCTCCAATGGGGTCATCCGGATCACCACCAAGCGGGGACGTCCCGGCAAGCCGCGCTGGAACGTGAGCACCGAGCAGGGGGCGGTCGTCGATAACAACGACTACCCGCTCAACTACTTCGGCCGGGACACGCTGAACCCGTTCTACGATGGCTTCTGCACCCTGCAGGACGAACTGGACGGCAACTGCCAGCAGACCGGGATCGACAGGTTCTCACCGCTGCACGAGACTCGGACCCGCCCGTTCAAGGCAGGCCACCGCCAGCAGTACGGGGTCAACGTCTCCGGCGGCACGGATATCCTGACGTATTTCCTCTCAGCCGACTACGAGAACCAGGACGGGGTCTTCCGGCTGCCGAAGGTCGAGGAGGACTCGATCCGCAGCGTGCGCGGCGATGTCCGCGCCAGCCAGATCCGCCCCAACGCCCTGGAGAAGACCAGCCTCCGGCTGAATCTCGGCGCCAACGTGGCCCGCAACGCGGAAGTGAACGTGTCGGTGGGCTATGTCTCCAGCGACATGCGGCTTACCGAGAACGACAACAGCTTCCTGACCGTGACCGGCTCGGCGGAGGCCAGCTCCTACCTCCAGGACTTCCAGGACGGCTGGTACTATGTGCCGTCTCAGCTGTTTGCGGCCGAGAATACCCAGGCGGTCGAGCGTTTCATGGGAGCCGTCTCGGGCAACTGGCGGCCCTCGAGCTGGCTCTCCTTCCGTGGCGCGCTGGGCTACGACGTGTCCAACCGGGTTGACGGGCAGTTCTTCCCGACCAACGAAGTGGCAGACTATCTCGACAACCTCGACGGCGCCCGCCTGGAGAATCGAATCCAGGTGGCCCAGACCAGCGTGGACTTCGGGGCCACCGCGCGGGCCCGGCTGTCCTCCTCCTGGGGATCGAAGACCTCGGTCGGCGCCCAGTTCTTCCGGAACCTCAGGGACGGCACCTTCCTCGTCGGTCGGGGCCTGGCTGTCGGGGCGAGGACCATCCTCGACGCCCGCGACACCGAGGGCAGCTCGGGAACCATCGAGGAGCGGTCGCTCGGCACCTATATCGAGGAGGAGCTCAGCCTCAAGGACCGGCTGTTTCTGACTGGCGCGGTCCGCTTCGATGATCACAGCGCCTTCGGCAAGAACTTCAATGCCACCGCCTATCCCAAGGCCAGCGCCTCCTGGCTCGTGTCGGAGGAGCCGTGGTTCAGGCAGGGGTGGCTCTCGACCTTCCGGCTGCGCAGTGCGTATGGCGTTTCCGGGCGCCAGCCCGGTACCGCCGATGCGCTGGAGTATTCGGTGCAGACGCCCGGCAAGAAGAACGCGGAGAACATCGTGGGCGTCACCGCGGCGGCCCTCGGCAACCCGAACCTCAAGCCCGAGCGTTCCCGGGAGCTGGAGGTCGGCGCCGATGCGCAGCTGTTCGGGGGCCGGGTGGCCGTCGAACTGACCTTCTATACCAAGAAGACGGTGGACGGACTGGTGGAGCGGCAGGTGGATCCCGGCACCGGGATCGACCGGCCCCAGTTCTTCAACCAGGCCACCAGCCGGGAGCGGGGACTCGAGTTCGCCTTCGACAGCCGCATCATCGACCGGCCGGGACTCACCTGGGACTTCACTCTCTCCGGCTCCACCACCAGCTCCAAGCTCCTCGACCTGGGCGACGACGACACCCCGATCGTGTTCGGATTCTACCAGCAGCACCGGGTGGGCTACCCGCTGGGCGGGTACTGGAGCAAGAAACTGACAGGATTCAATGACGCCGACCAGAACGGCATCATCGACAACACCGAGTACACCGTCAGCGACTCGCTCGAGTTCATCGGACCGGCGCTGCCGACCAGGGAGCTGTCGCTCAACACCGGCATCACGGTTTTCAACGGCCGGCTGCGTCTGGGGACACAGTTCGACTATCGCGGCGGGCACAAGGTGGACAACGCCATCGAGAACTTCCGCTGCACCCCGGTGTTCAACTGCCGCGGTCTCTACGACCGGAATGCGCCGCTGAAGGAGCAGGCTCGGGCCCAGGCGGTCGTGAATGAGGGGGGCAACAACTTCGGCTTCTTCGAGGATGGCTGGTTCATCAAGCTGCGGGAGCTGTCGCTCACCTGGACCGCCCCCGAACGCTGGGCCGGCACCTTCGGCGCCAGCCGGATGACCGTGACCCTGGCGGGCCGGAACCTCTGGACCATCACCGACTACAGTGGCGTGGACCCCGAGGTGAATGCCTTCGGGCAGAGCAACTTCGCAACCAGCGACTTCGAGTCGCAGCCCCAGGTCACTACCTGGCTCACCCGCGTCAGCCTGAGCTTCTGAGGAGAGCGACCATGTCCAGAAACATGCTGCATGCGGGCGGCGCCGCGCTCCTCCTCCTGACGGGGTGCGGCCTGCTCGACACCAATCGGCCCGATATCATCAACCCGAACGACCTCGACAACCCCAACGGGGCGGAGGCCATGTACAACGGGGCCGTGGCCAATTTCAACTTCGCCAAGGACGGGGACGGCGACGTGAACGCCGGCACCGGGACGGAGGGCCAGGTCATCCTCTCCGGGTGGTTCGCGGACGAGTTCATGCACTCCACCACGCCGCCGAGCCAGCAGGAAATCGACCAACGGGCGATCTCGTTCGAGACCAACGGCAGCATCGACGCCCTGTACGTCCAGCTGCACAAGGCGCGTGTGGGCGCGGAGAAAGCCGTCGTGGCGCTGCAACGCTTTTCCGTCGATAGCACCGACGACTTCCGGATTCCCGAGCTGTGGGCCCTGGCGGGATACACCTACCTGTATTTCGGGGAGAACTTCTGCGGCGGAGTGGCCTACAGCACCCGCGACGGCAGCCGGGTCGTCCACGATACCTCCCACACCGTCCTGGAGACGCTGGCCCTGGCTGTGGAGCGGTTCGACAGCGCCCTCGCCAGCCCGGTGCTGCCCATCGAGATCGAGTACCTCGCCACCGTCGGCAAGGCGCGCGCCTACCTCGACCTGAGCAGCGATTCGGCGGTCGCCGCGGGCGCGCTCGTCGGTTCGGTGCCGGACGGCTTCACGTTCGTCTCCGAACACGGCGCCTCTCCCGCGGTCCTGCGCAACGCGGTGTTCACCTTCAGCGAGGGCAGCCTCCTGTCGGTGTCGAGCAACGAAGGCGGGACCGGCCTGCCCTTCCGGTCCGATGTCTACCGGGTCAGGACCGACAGCGTCCTCGACGATGACGGCAATGTGGTGCCCGGGCTCGACCTGAGCACGCCACAGTTCTACCAGCGGAAGTACCAGACCAACGCCGACCCCATCCCCGTGGCCAGCGGCCTGGAGGCCCGGCTCATCGAGGCGGAAGCCGAACTGGACAACAGCGCCTACGGAGCCATGAACACCATCCTGAACAACCTGCGGAACGGCACCCCATTGCCGCCGCTTGCGGTCCCGGCCACCCAGACCGAGGCCGAGGATCAGCTCTTTTCCGAGCGCGCCTACTGGCTGTTCGCGACCGGGCACCGCATGGGCGACCTCCGCCGGCTGGTGCGCGACTACGGTCGCCTCCCCGATGCGGTCTTCCCGACCGGCACCTACTTCAAGGGTGGAGCCTACGGCACCAACGTCGCGATGCCCATCCCATTCGCCGCCGAGAACAACCCGCGTTTCAACCGGTCGATGTGTAACCCCGACACCCCGTAGCGGAGCCCGCCGCGCGGCGTGGCGGGCAGGGGAACTGGAAAACGGGGGGCGCCGGGTCGCGCCCCCCGTTTTCTGCCCGCCTTCGGCTGGTCCCGGCTAGAACACCGAGACGCTCGACATGCCCAGGGCCGCCGCGAGGGTCCAGCGCACCAGCTGCCCGGGCTGAGCCCGGATCAGCCCCGTGACCACGCGCTCGGCCGAACCGATCACCTCACCGCGCAGCCGGAACACCCCGTCCGGCGCCACCCGGCGCCAGGGGATCACAAACGACGGGGATCCCTGCGCCGAGACTTCTCCCAGGCGGAGTGACGTCCCGTGGGCATCGAGGTAGATCGTCAGGGTTCCGGCGTAATGGTTCTCGATATTGACGGCGACTTCCTCCACAGCGGCGGGTGCGGGATCAGCGACAGTCTGGGGACCACCACAGGCCACGACCAGGAGGGCGAGGAGGGCCTCCCGGAGGCGAAACCGACGTCCTGCCAGCCCCTGGCGGCGGCCACCTGGGTCGAGTCCAGCTCGGCGTGGTATCATGATTCGCTGACCTGCACGGATGGCCTCCACGCGAACAGGCAGGCCATGACGGTAGCCTGCCCGAAGCAGCGGTCCTACCGATCGTCCTTCACCACCGCCCCGCCCTTCATCACCCAGCCCACCCGGGACAGGATCGCGATATCCGTCAGCGGGTCGGCTTGGACCGCGATCAGGTCGGCGAACTTCCCCGCCGTGATCGAGCCGACCCGGTCCTCCCAGCCCATGGCCCGGGCCGCCTGCAGGGTGGCCGACTGGATCGCCTGCATCTGAGTCAGCCCGAACTTCACCATGTAGGGCAGCTGGGCGGCGTTCATCCCATGGGGATAGATCCCGCTGTCGGTGCCGTACCCCAGGTTCACGCCCATGGCCACGGCCTTGCGGAACGCGGACCGCTGGGTCTCGGTGGTCTCGCGGTTCTTCCGCAGGATCTCCGGGTGCCACCCCTCCCGGGTGCCGACCGAATCGGTGTAGTCCCCGTTATAGATGTCCGCCACCAGCCAGGTGCCCCGTTCCTTCATGAGCGCCAGTGCCTCGTCGTCCGCCAGCGAGCCATGCTCGATGCTGCGCACCCCGGCCCGCACCGCCCGCTTGATGCCCTCGGCACCATGCGCGTGCGCCGCCACGAAGGCGCCGTAGTTGGAGGCCTCCTCCACCGCGGCGCGGATCTCGGCCTCGGTGTACTCCGGGGCGCCGGGCTGGGTGCCCAGCGTGAAGACCGCCCCGGTGGCGATCACCTTGATGAGGTCCGCGCCGCCGTTCAGCAGCTGGCGGACTCGCTGGCGCACCTCGTCCGCCGAGTTGGCCACTCCCCGCCGCATCTCGGCGGGGGCCTGTACGTCCGCGGCGAGGCCGGTGACTTCACCGCCGCCGCTCGACACGGTGATGTACGCCCCCGCGACCTGCATCCGCGGACCGGGCACGGTCCCGTCGTTGATCGCATTCCGCAACGCCACATCCACAAACGCACGGTAGGTGCCGACATCCCTGCACCGTCGTGAAGCCGGCCATGAGCGTGGCCCGCGCGTTCCGGACCCCAGCCAGGGCATCCTCGGCGCCAGACTTGGTGAGCGGGGCGGTGGGACTGGCGGAGGCGATGTCCCCGACCAGGTGACTGTGCAGGTCGATGAGACCCGGAAGCACGGTGTAGCGGGAGAGGTCAACGATCCTGGCGCCGCGTGGCATGGGTGCACTCGCGGGCTGGACCGCCTCGATCCGTTCGCCCCGGACCAGGATCACCTGATTGGCCAGCACCCGGCCCTGCTCCACGTCCACCAGGCGCCCGGCACGGATCGCGGTGAGCTCCTGGGCCGGGAGTGTGCCAACGGTGAACACCGTGACCGCCGCGGCTAGGCTGAGCGATTTCACAAGCAGGTCCTTTCAGATCTTCGGGGTCAACTGTGGCGACGGTCCCACGCACCGCTTCGACTACCGCCTGGCCTCGAACACTTCCCGCGCCCGCTGGATGCGGCCCAACACCTCGCGCCGCTCCTGACCGCTGTTCCAGCCGGTATGGGCCTCCGCGGCGCGTTCCAGCCGGGCGATCCAGTCCAGGAAGTAGCCAAGGTCGTGTGCGTTGTACTGCGGGGGGGCTCCCGCCACCGTCACGTAGACCGGGCTGGTGGTGCCGAAGGGATAGAGATCAAGCACCGGGTCCACAGCCTGCTCGCTGTAGGCCCGGAGAAGGTACCAGCCGCTGCGCACGACGTCGATCATCACGGTCGTGTCGGCGCTGGTCCGGTCGCCATGCAGCGGAATCTCGGCGACGACCTCTCCGTTGCCGATGACCTGCAGGTGATCCACCGGGACGTAGGATCGCAGCCTCACCGTCATGGCCACCCGGTGGCTGCCCCTGGGCAGCCTGAGCTCCCCGCCGATGCCGGTTCCGCCCACCAGAAACTGGAGCAGCGGTCCGTTGGTGGCGAAGGTCTTTCCCGCCTTGAGCGCCGCGTACCAGCGCTCCCGGCTGAGCGGCGCCGGAGACTCCACATACACCCGGTTGGTGCCGACCGGCCCGCGCAGGCTGGCGAAGTTGGTCATGGCGTCGGTGCCGGCCCCGGCCGGGATGCGGAAGCCACAATTGAGCAGCTGGTACCAGATCTTCGAGGTAGCCAGGTGATCACTGAATCCGACGACCTCCAGGTAATCCACCATGCCCAGCGCCACATCCACCGGCAGGGCATAGGTGAGCGCCGTGGAGCTGTCCCGGGGGTCGGGATAGATATCGAAGGGATGGACGTACCCCAGGAGCCCACCCTGCGCCCGGGTGATGGCGCTGACCGTGGCATTGTCGGGGAAGAGACTCGCGGCCGCGGTGCCGGTGTACCCGGCGTAGTCAGGCAGCACCAGATGGCGGCTCAGGCCCAGGAGCCCGGTGTGTCCCCAGAACGAGGTGTGAAACTCCTGGTCGTGCAGGATCAGGAGATCCGGGGTCGAGATCGGGTCGGGCTTTCCGGTGAAGTATCCCACGTCGGGGACCCGGTCCTCCTTGTTGACGATCAGGTTCTCCACCACGTTCACACCCTCCGCACGCGCCTGGAAGGCGAGGGTCGCGGGGGTGGCGCGGTAGTGGCCGCCGTAGTTCATGTGGACGTGGAGATCTCCCGAGGTCCAGCCCGGCAGCGGGAGCAGCCGGTGCAATGGGACACGCACCGTGGTCTCCCGCCCGGCGGAGACCGACAGCCGCTGTCGCACCACGCGATACTCGGGCCCACGGCTCACCTCGACCGTAACCTCCCCGGCCGGGACGTCCAGCCGGCTCGTCCCCGGGGTGTGGAAATAGCCGTACTCCATCTTGCGTCTGGTGCGGTCGAAGGAGTCGTCGGCGTGCCGCCACGCGTCGTCCGGGGCGGCGCTCCGACCGTCGGGCAGGGTGACCGAGACCCGGGCCGGGGTCGGCTGCCCGGTGACGGCGTCTGCCACGCTGATGCGGAGCGTCCCCATCGGCTCCCGATAGCTCCGCCGCAGGATCTCGACCCGCTGCCTGGAACCGCCCGGCACATCAATGACCCAGAGCGAAGTGTTGCCCGTCTCGTTGCTGATGCAGGCCACCCTCCGTCCGTCGGGGGACCAGCGGGCATCGGTGATGTCGAAATCACCGTAGGTGAGCTGAAACGGGTCCCCGCCCTCCGCCGTGGTGAGCCAGAGCTGGTGCCACTGGCGGCCGAGGTAGCTGGAGTAGAGGATGCGCCGGCCGTCGGGGGCCCAGTCGGGCCGCATGCGCCAGGTGGATTCCTCCTCGTGGACCGGAGTCAGTTCGGCACCTGCCCGGGGCGGCATGCGCCAGATCCCGCCGCTCCCCCAGATCCGGCCGCGGTTGCTGACCAGCAGCAGCTCGGTGCCGTCCGGCGACCACGCCGGGTGGAGATAGTGGTCGTACCGGCTGTAGTAGTACCTCGGCAGCCCCGAATCCACGTCGGGGGTGATCCGTTCCGGTTCGGCTGGAGGCCGGCCACGTCCCACCGCGTCAATCAGCCAGACATGGAACCGGCCCTGGTAGGCGGTGGAAACGAAAGCGATGCTCCGCCCGTCGGGAGACCAGCGGGGTTCGACATTGACCGCCCCGTTGCGGAGCAGGACCATCGTCGTGAGCGCCTGCAGGTCCAGCACCCGCAGCTCGACCTGGTCGTCCACATAGACGCTGTAGACGATCCGGACGCCGTCCGGGGCCGCGTCGGGCTGATAGGCATAGCCCGGACCGGTGGTCAGCTGCTCCGCCACCGACTCGCCGATCCGCTGACGCCAGAGACTCCCCTGCATGGAGTACACCAGGGTGCGGCCATCCGGCAGCCACGTCACCGCGGACGGACCGCTGGTGACCTGCGGCAGGTACATCTCACGGTAGTAGTAGTTGTGGGGAACGGCGACCTGCTTCAGGACCGGCTCCCGCTGCGCGGCGACGGGCACCGTCAGGGCGACGGCGAAGACGCCAAGGGCGCCGAGACCGGGTACCAGCTGATGTATCGGCTTCATCGGTTTCCAGATTCCTTGGCGCTCTTCGCGTCCTTGCGGTAGAGAATCACCATCACCCGGCCCGGCTTGCGCCACCGACCACCGCCAGCAACTTTCCACCATGATCATCTCTCGTCGAGCTCTAGTTTGCGCCTTCCTCGCGCTATCCGCCAGCACACCCCTCCAGGCGCAGGTCCCCTCCGACCCGCTGGTTGACCCCTATCGTGAGGCTGCGACCCGGATCATCGCCGCTGCCACCGCTGACAGCGCGGCCTGGCAGCGCCTCGCCCGGCTCACCGACACCTTCGGCCATCGGCTGAGCGGCTCACAGAGCCTCGAAAAGGCCATTGACTGGGTCCTGGCCGAGATGAAGCGGGACGGCCTCGACAACCCGCGCACCCAACCGGTCATGGTGCCGCACTGGGTCCGGGGAGAGGAGTCGGCCGAACTGGTCTCCCCCCGGCGTCATGCACTCCCCATGCTCGGGCTCGGCGGCAGCATCGGCACCCCGAAGAACGGAATCACCGCCGAGGTGCTGGTCGTCGCGAGCTTCGAGGAGCTGACCAGTCGCGCCACGGAGGCGCGGGGCAAGATCGTGCTGTTCGACCCGGAGTGGAAGAACTACGGCGAGACCGGCCGCTACCGGCGCGCCGGCGCGATCGCCGCGGCCAGGGCCGGCGCGGTGGCACTCCTGATCCGGTCGGTGGGCCCCTACGGCATCCGCACCCCGCATACCGGCAGCATGGGGTACGACAGCACGGTTATCAGGATTCCTGCCGCCGCGATCACCATGGAAGACGCCATGATGCTCCACCGGATGCAGGACCGGGGGGATCGGGTCCTGGTCACGCTCAAGATGCAGGCCAAGACCCTGCCCGACGCCAGGAGCCGGAACGTCATGGCAGAGGTCCGGGGCTCGGAGCGCCCGGAGGAGGTCGTGGTGCTGGGCGGGCACATAGACTCCTGGGACGTCGGCACTGGCGCCATGGACGACGCCGGCGGAGTGGTCGCGGCCTGGGAGGCGGTGCGGCTGATCCAGCAGCTCGGCCTCAAGCCTCGGCGCACCATCCGGGTCGTGGGCTGGACCAACGAGGAGAACGGACTCCGCGGCGCCCGGGCCTACCGCGACTCGCTGGGCGACGCCGTCGGCAACCATGTTCTGGCCATCGAGTCCGACGCGGGAGTCTTCCGTCCGAAGGGGTTCAACGCCACCGGAAGCGACAGCGCGGTGGCCATCCTGCGCCGGGTGGCGACGTTGCTCGGGCCGATCGGCGCCGACAGCATCACCACCCCGGGCGGCGGGGCGGACATCGGGCCGCTCATGGAGCAGGGCGTGCCTGGGATGGGGCTGTGGGTGGAGGGGGAACGCTACTTCTGGTATCACCACACACCCGGAGACATGGTAGACAAGCTGGACCCGGACGACGTGGCCCGCTGCGTGGCGACGCTGGCGGTGATGGCGTACGTGGTGGCGGACCTGGAGGAGCGGCTGCCGCGGGCAGTGCCGGCAACCGGTCGCTGAGGCGCGAACCCCGCTCGCACTTGATTCTCACTTGATCCAGCCTCCCCAGTATCACCCTGCAGCAGGTACCCGCGGGCATCGCTCGCCGCTGGCTCACCGCAGGGGAACAGGGGAGGTACGTCATGTCGAACGTGATTCGCACGCTGGTGCTCGCTCCGCTTCTGGCCGCGTCCGTGGCTGGCAGTGCCATGGGCCAGGACGCCGCAGGCCGGCGGCAGGGATTCTGGTTGAACGCGGGACTCGGATGGGGTTCTCTGGGCCTGACCTGCGACGGGTGCGACTTTGACCGCGAATCGGCCGTCGCCGGCAGCTTCGCCCTCGGGGGTACCTTGTCCAAGTCGCTCCTCCTCGGTATCGAATCCGACGGTTGGTCGAAGTCCGAATCCGGAAGCACCCTGACATCGTGGAATCTGTCGGGCGTGGCGTACTTCTACCCCGCGCCAGAGGCTGGCCTCTTCCTCAAGGGCGGCGTCGGCCTGGGCGGATGGACGATCTCCGGGGAGGAGACGGAGAGCGGTCTCGGTTTAGTCGCGGGGGTGGGGTACGATCTCCCCGTGGGGCGGACCATCTCCATCACGCCCACCGCGACGTACCGGTGGTCCAAGCTGGTGGATGATTTCAACCAGAACGTGATCCAGCTCGGCGTGAGCTTCACCCTGCACTGAGCGGCGACCGGACCAACTGCACGCGGTAGCAAAAGAGCGGGCAGGGTCCCCGGTGACCCTGCCCGCCCACCGCTACGGGAACACGGCTCAACCCAGATACAGCTTCTGTGGATCCAGCGTATGCCGGAGCAGGTCAAGCTCCCTGGCGCTCGGCGGGGTGACGCTGCCGAGTTCGCCGGCCACCCGGAGCGGCCAGCCGACATTGGCCATGACGTCCTCGACCGTCACCCCCGGATACAGCGCCGTCAGCACCATCTCACCGGTCTCGGGATCGCTCTCGAGAATCCCCTTGTCGGTCACCACCTTCACCGGACCGGCGCCGGGCATGCCGAGTTCCTTCCGGGACCTGCCCTTGCAGCGCTGGCCGGGGCTGGTGAGGAAATCGATCTCGGCGGGAAAGGCTCGCTGGTTGAGCCGGCTGATGATCAGCACACGCTGGGCGTGGATGGCGATCTCCGCGGCGCCGCCCGAGCCGGGCAGGCGGACCTTGGGCTTCTCGTAGCTGCCGATCACGGTTGTATTGATGTTGCCGTAGCGGTCCACCTGCGCCCCACCGAGAAAACCCACCTCGATCTTGCCATTCTGCAGAAACAGCTGAAACACATCCGCCATGGAACAGACCATGAGCGAACCGGTAACCAGCGATGGGTCGCCGATCGAGACCGGTAGCCGCTCCGGGATCGCCCCCACCGCGCCGGACTCGTAGATCAGCACCAGCTCGGGGGCATGGAGCGCCCGCGCCAGATTGCAGGCCAGGTTGGGGAGCCCGATGCCGACGAAGACCACCTCACCGTCTCCCAGCTCCCGGGCGGCCACCGCCGCCATCATCTCCGAGGGCGAATACTCAGAAGCCATAGTTCACGCCCTCACAGTAGTGATCCTTGGCCTTGAGCCGCTCCGCCAGTTCCGGCTGCCGCTTCATGTACTCGGCCCGGTCCTTCACCCCGTAGACCCACTGGTCGAGGTACGCCTGCAGCTTGGCGGGGTCCCGCGAGACGTCTTCCCACGCCACGTAGAAGTCGTTGTCGCGGTCGTAGTAGCCCTGGGCGTAGGAGGGATGGCAGCCCCACGGCTCCACCACCACCGCGTCCACGATCATGCCGGGAATCAGCGTCCGGTTGGGATCGGCCCGGATCACGCTCTCATCCACCAGCTCCTCCACCACCACGATCACCCGCTTGGAGGCGAAGGCGGCCTCTTTCTGCACGCCGAGGAGGCCCCAGACCTGGGCGTTGCCGTTTTCGTCGGCCCGTTGCGCGGCGATGATGGTCACGTCGGGGTTGAGTGCCGGCACCGTGGCCAGCACCTCGCCGGTGTAGGGGCAGGTGACGGTCCTGATGAGCGGATTGGCAACGGGCAGGTCGGTCCCCATGTAGTTCCGCATGGTCCAGAACGGCAAGCTGGCGGCGCCGGCCGACATCCGCGCCACCATCCCGAAGTGGCTGTACTCCTCAATCTCCAGATTCGGCGTGCCCTTCTCCACCGCCCGCCGGAAGGCGTGCAGCGAGCCGGCCCCAGGGTTCCCGGCCCAGGAGAAGACCAGCTTCCGGGCGCAGCCGGCGGCGATCATCTGGTCGTAGATGAGGTCCGGGGTAAGCCGACAGAGGGTGAGATCCCTGCGCCGCTGGCGGATGATCTCGTGGCCGGCGGCGAAGTTGATCAGGTGGGTGAAGCCTTCGATCACGACGGTATCGCCGTCCCGGACGTGGGCGGCGATGGCGGCGTGCATGGAGAGAATCTTGCCGTTCACTGAGTGGCTTCCCGGAATGCGAGGGTCATGGTCTCCAGCCGGGGGTTCCGGCCTGTATGTGGAAGTTGATGACTGGGGTCTGGTTACTGCCGTCCGGGTTCATCACCCCGATCAGCGGTTGGACGATGTCGAGGGGCTGGTAGATGTACGGTCCGACGTAGACCAAGCTGGTACCATCCGGCGACCAGCTCGCCGAGGCGCTGTAGGTCGCGCAGCACAGCTGGGGGACGGCGAACGAATCCACAGCCTCGGAGGTTCGGGACCAGACGTAGACCATGCCGTTGGCGCCCGACATGACCAGGGCGGTGCCATCACGGGACCAATTGGCCTCGTCGATCGCCCCGCCACCGGGACAGGACCCGGTGTCGTTGCAATTCGGCGACACCGCCCGAAACCCGGTGCCGTCGGGTCGCACGACCCAGATGCCGCTGAACCCCGAGTAGGGTTTCGCGGCCGCGAAGATCGCGATGAGTTTGCCATCCGGTGACCAGTGGAATTTGCAGGGGAGGATCGGCACGACCACCTGACGCTGGTGACTCCCATCCGCGTCCACGGTGAACATCTGCTCGCAAAAGGTGCTCTGTCGACGGAAGACGATCTGGCGCCCGTCGGGCGACCATTCCGGATCCAGATCATCCGGGCCGCCGGTCGTGAGCGGGATATCGCCACTGCCGTTGGCCATGGCCACGCGAATCCTGGCCGCCCCGGAGGTGCTGCGGTAGGCGATCCGGGTGTTGTCCGGAGACCAGCGCGGGTGGGCACCGAGTGCGCCGAGGGGGACCTCCCCGGAGCCGTCGGCGTTGATCGTGTAGAGTCCTCCCCTGCCCAATCCATTGTAGTTGAGATAGGACACGACCAGCCGATTGCCATCCGGTGACCAAGCGTACTCACTCACATACTCGTCGAACCCGCTCACCCGCATCGAAGCGGGGTCTCCCGGAAGGTACGTTCGCAAGGTGGGGATCTGCCATCCATCGCTCCGTGCCGAGTCAGTGAGGTAGGCGATTTCTCGATTCAACCCTACGGCCGGTACGAGGACCGCCACCACCACCGACTCCGCCACGGCCAGCCCGCTCGCGACGACCGTGACGAGTCCGCTATCGAGCGCAGTGACGACGCCTCCGCTCACCGTGGCCTTGGCTGGACGGCGACTGGTCCACAGTACCGAGCCCGCTACCCCGCCCCCGAGGGCATCCCTGAGCGATGCGACCAGATGCACCGTGTCTCCAGCGAACAGGCTGGGGAGGCGAGGGCCAACGGTCAGGATCGGGGCCAGGGTGAGGGTCGCGGTGTCACTTTTCTGCTCAGACGTAATGGCGACCTTCACGACCCCTGGCGCCGTGGCCGTGACCAGGCCAGTGCTGGAGACGGAAGCCAGGACGGGATCTGAAACGGACCAGGTCACCGAGCGACCGGTAAGGACGGTACCGGCCGAGTCCCGCAGGACGGCTGTGAGTTGCCGGGTCGCCCGGATGATCACCGTGTCGGCGGCAGGGGTGACCGACACCGTCGCGACCGGCGCGGTTGGGGGTGGACCGCCGGGTTCGGTCCCCCCACCTCCACAGGCGACGGCACCACCAAGCAGGCTCAGCCAGGCGAGACCGGTCCGGCACTGCGAAAGGGGGCGCATGGCGGATCCTCATCTCCTCAAGGTGAGATGCGAAAGGTGCGCCGCGGGTTCACGCGCCGCTAGCGGTACGGCCCAGTCCTACCCGCTCCATCTCCGCCACCAGCAGTTCCGACGCACCGGAAAGATGCCGCCCCAGCAGCGTCGCCGCCGCCTCGCCGTTTCGGGCCCGCAGCGCCTCGAGCAGCGCCCGGTGGTCCCGCTCGAACTCGGCCCGGTGAGTCAACATCAGCCCGTGGGTCAGCCAGTAGCGGTCCACCCGGCGGAGCAGCCCGTCGATGAGCTCGCGCAGCCGGGGCCGGTCATCGAGCGCGTAGATCAACCGGTGGAAATCCACGTCGTGCGACCCCCACGCCGCGCCCTCGTCGGCCGCCTCGGCGGCGTCGAGGATATGCTCGGCCTGGTCGAGTTGAGCCGCGGTCAGCCGGGGTGCCGCGCCGCGGATCGCCGCAGTCTCGAGGATGGCGCGGATCTCGTAGATCTCGTGAATTTCATCGGCGGTCAGGGCGCTGACCTGGGCCCCGCGGTTCTGCTGGTAGGTGACCAGCCCCTCAGACTGGAGCTGGCGGAGCGCCTCCCGCACCGGGATGTGGCTCACCCGCAGCTGCTGGGCAATCTCGTCCTGCGGCAGCGGCTGATTGGCCTTGAGGAGCCCGTTGGTGATGGCCTCGCGCAGCACCGCCGCCACCAGCTCGTGGGTGGCCTGCTTCCGCACCCGGGGCATCCGCTCCAGCACCTGGTCCAGTTCCACACCCATCATTCTTCACACCTCTTCTGGCGGGTAGACCAACTCCGGGCGGCGTCGGCGGGACGGGTCCATGGCCTGCGACTGGTCCGTCCCCATTCTTACTTGCCAGATCATATATTATATATTATCATACTCAACGTCAAGCAGGGCATACATATCTATACATGCCACTGCACGCCCCAGTACACCGGTAGAGGTGCCCATGGACGCGCAAAACCTTGAGGCCAAGGCCCAGAAGATCGGCCAGCCAATTCCCTATCCTCCGGCCCGCGAGTACGTCGAGCCGGACTGGAACCGCATTCCCGGTTACCACGGGGTGAGTGCGGCCGACTGGGAGAACGCGACCTGGCAGCGCAAGCACACCGTCAAGAACCTCCGCGAGTTCAAGGAGGCGTTCGGCGCCCTTCTGCCGGATGACCTGGCGGAGAGCATTGCGGCGGATATGGAGCAGCGGGCCACGATGTCCATGCTGATCCCGCCGCACATGCTCAACACCATGAACGTGGCGGACCTCTGGGCCGATCCGGTGCGGGGCTACATGGCGCCCGCCCTGGCCGACCGCCGTACCGACTGGCCCAATCATCCGATGGCCAGCCGGGACAGCCTGCACGAGCAGGACATGTGGGTGGCGGAGGGCCTGACCCACCGCTATCCCACCAAGGTGCTGGCGGAGATGCTCTCCACCTGCCCCCAGTACTGCGGTCACTGCACCCGGATGGACCTGGTCGGCAACGACGTCCCCCAGGTCACCAAGCTCAAGTTCCAGGCCCCGCAGAAGGACCGGCATCAGGCGATGCTGGACTACCTGCGCAAGACGCCGAGCGTCCGCGACGTGGTGGTCTCCGGCGGGGACATCGCCAACCTGCACATCTCGCAGCTCGAGCCGTTCGTGAGCGCGCTGATGGACATCCCCAACATCAAGGACATCCGGCTGGCCTCCAAGGGGCTCATCGGCCTGCCGCAGCACTTCCTGCAGGACAATGTGCTGGCGGGCCTGGAGCGCCTGGCCACCAAGGGCATCGAGCGGGGGGTGGACCTGGCGCTCCATACCCACGCCAACAACGCGCAGCAGGTGACTCCCCTCGTGGGCAAGGCCACCCGGAAGCTGCTCTCCATGGGATTCCGCGACGTCCGCAACCAGGGTGTGCTGCTCAGGGGCGTCAATGCCACCGCGCCGGACCTGCTGGATCTCTGCTTCATGCTGCTGGATCACGCCAAGATCCTGCCGTACTACTTCTACATGTGCGACATGATCCCCAACTCCGAGCACTGGCGGGTGACGGTCGCGGAGGCGCAGCAGCTGCAGCACGATATCATGGGCTATCTGCCCGGCTTCGCCACGCCGCGCATCGTCTGTGACGTGCCGTTCGTCGGCAAGCGCTGGGTGCACCAGCTGGCCGAGTACGACCGGGAGAAGGGCATCAGCTACTGGACCAAGAATTACCTGACCAGCATCGAGTGGGGCGACAGCTCGGCGCTGAGCCAGAAGCACGAATACTACGACCCCATCTACGCCCTGCCCGAGTCGGGCCAGCGCTGGTGGCAGCAGCATGCCGCCGACCTGAAGCAGGAAGCGACCCACGCGGTGCACGCGTAGCCAGGAACGGGCGACAGACTACGGGCAAGGAGGCAACACCATGACGGCCACGGCAACGCAGCAGAAGATCACCTACACCTCCACCAACGTGGACCTCGGTGCGTTTCACCGCGCCTACGACGAGGCCCTGGCGGCGGTGCGGAAGAACGCCGGCAAGCGCTACCCGCTGTACATCAACGGCAAGCCGGTGGAGGTCCCCGGCCGGGAGCCGATCACCGACGTTTCACCGATCGACACCAGCTTGGTGCTGGGTCGCTTCACCTGCGCCGGACCGGAAGAGGTGGACCTGGCGGTGCGGGCCGCCCGCGCCGCCCAGCCGGCCTGGGCCCGGCTGCCGTGGCAGGAGCGGGTCCGTATCCTCCGGCGCGCTGCGGTACTCATCCGCGAGCGGAAGTTCGAGCTGTCGGCCATCATGAGCTACGAGGTGGGCAAGAACCGCTTCGAGGCGATGGGAGACACCGAGGAGTCGGCGGACCTGATCGACTACTACTGCCAGCAGGTGGAGGACCACAACGGCTTCACCCGGCCGATGGCCAACCTCACCCCCATCGAGCAAAACACCGAGATGCTACGGCCCTACGGCGTCTTTACCTGCATTGCGCCGTTCAACTTCCCGCTGGCGCTCTCCACCGGCATGTCCTCCGCCGCCCTCATGAGCGGCAACACGGTGGTCTACAAGCCGGCCGAGGATACCCCGTGGACCGGCCTCAAGCTGTACGAGGTGTATCGTGATGCCGGCGTGCCGGCAGGGGTGTTCAACTTCGTGAGCGGCCACGGCCGGGAGATCGGCGATCCACTCTGGCAGCACCCTGGGGTGGACGGCGTGGTCTTCACCGGCTCCAAGCCGGTGGGCATGCGGATCTTCCACGGACTGTCCCAGAAATGGGTCAAGCCCTGCCTGATGGAACTGGGCGGGAAGAACGCCGCCATTGTGATGGACAGCGCGGACATCGAAGCCGCCGCCGAAGGCGTCATGCGTTCCGCCTTCGGCCTGCAGAACCAGAAGTGCAGCGCCACCAGCCGGGCCTACGTCCACCGCTCGGTCTACCGGCCGTTCGTGGAAAAGCTCATCGAGAAGACCAGTGCCATCCGCATGGGCGACGTCACCGAGAAGGACGTCTGGTTCGGCCCGGTGATCAACGAGCGGGCGGTGCAGCGCTGGGAGAAGGCGGTGGCTCAGGCGGGGCGCGAGGGCAAGGTGCTGCATGGCGGCAACCGGCTGCGGGGCGAGGTGTTCGACAAGGGGCACTTCGTGGCCCCCACTATTGCGGAGCTGCCTCTCGATAGCACGTTGTTCCTCGAGGAGCTGTTTGCGCCGTTCCTGTCGATCGCGGCGGTGGACAGCTTCGATCAGGCCATCGCCGAGTCCAACAAGGTGGAGTACGGGCTCACGGCGGGACTGTTCTCGAAGAAGCAGGAGGAGATCGACCGCTTCTTCGACGAGGTCGAGGCCGGCGTCTGCTACGTCAACAAGAAAAGCGGTGCGACTACCGGCGCCTGGCCCGGCGCGCAGGCCTTTACCGGCTGGAAGGGCAGCGGCGGCAGCGGCAAGGGCGGTTGCGGGCCGTGGTACGTGCAACAGTTCATGCGGGAGCAGAGCCGCACGGTCATCCAGGGCTGAATCCGGCTCCGTTCGCGGCAGCGCGCCCCTGCCGCAAAGCGGCGCAGGCGTAAAGAGGCCACGGTGAGAGCAGGGCCAACGGGGGCCACATCCTTCGCGCCGCTTGCGTCTTCGCGGTGTGATGCAGTGCGGCGAGCCATTGCTGGAAACACCGCAACGCGGGCAGCGTTGCTGGATACACAGGCGAGAAGACCATGACCACACGCAACTACCCCAAGATCCTCACCCCGCCGCCGGGCCCCAAGGCCAAGGCGATCATCGAGCGCGACCAGGCCTGGACCTCACCTTCGTACATCAAGGAGTATCCGCTGGTCATCGGCGGTGGCAAGGGAGCCATGATCGAGGACGTCGATGGCAACCGCTTCATCGACTACATGGCGGGCATTGCCGTCAGCGCCACGGGGTACAACCACCCCGAGGTGGTCACGGCCATCCAGGAGCAGGCCGGCAAGTTCCTGCACATCTGCGCCACCGACTTCTACTTCGACGGCTTTGCCCGCCTGGCGGAGCGGCTGGCCCAGCTCGCCCCGGGCCCCAGCCGCAAGCGGGTCTTTCTCTCCAACTCCGGCACCGAGGCCGTCGAGGGCGCCATCAAGCTGGCGCGCTACCACACCCGCCGGCCGGCGCTCATCGCCTTCCACGGCTCGTTCCACGGCCGAACCTACGGGGCGATGTCGCTCACCTCCAGCAAGACGAAGCAGCGCAAGCATTTCGGGCCGTTCCTGCCGGAAGTCCACCACGTGCCGTTCGCCAACCCGTATCGCAGTGAGGACCCGATCGGCCTGTCACTGGATGCGCTGCACGACCTCTTCGACCGCCACGTGGCGCCCGATGATGTCGCCGCCATCTTCGTCGAGCCGATCCAGGGTGAGGGCGGCTACGTCATCCCGCCTCTGGGCTTCCTCCGCGCGCTCCGGGACCTGTGCGACCGGCACGGCATTCTCCTCGTCGCCGACGAAGTACAGAGCGGCGTGGGCCGGACCGGAAAGATGTGGGCCTCCGAGTGGGAGGGCGTGGAGCCCGACATCCTGATCTCCGCCAAGGGCCTGGGCAGCGGCATGCCCATCGGCGCCTTCATCGCCAGGGAGTCGGTGATGACCTGGGAAGCCGGCAGCCACGGCTCGACCTACGGCGGCAATCCCGTCGCGGTCGCGGCGGCGCTCGCCACCCTGGACATCGTGGAGCGCTCCCTGCCCCACGTGACCGCCATGGGCGAGCGGATGCTGGCCCACGCCCGCCGGATGCAGGACAAGTACGCTGTCATCGGCGACGTCCGCGGCCGGGGGCTCATGATCGGGATGGAGTTCGTGAAGGACCGGAATACGAAGGAGCCCTACGAGGAGATCGTGGACCGCATCACCGAGCGCGCCTTCCAGAAGGGGCTCCTGCTCCTGGGCTGCGGCAAGAGCGCCTTCCGGCTGGCGCCGCCGCTGGTCCTGGATGAGTACGATGTGGATACCGGGATGGGAATCCTGGAGGAGTGCCTCCGGGAGGAGGACTGACGGAGGGTGCTCAGCCCGGGAGGGTCACGGTCTCGTAGTGAGCCGATTGAGGTCGAATCTCAGCAGCAGCCGTCGCGCCGCTTCCGGCACGACGGCTGTTTCGTAGTTCTCCCCCGCGAAGGCCCGCACAGCGTCCAGTGAAGTGAAGCGCATCAGGGTGACGAACTCCACCTCGGCCCCGGCCGACCGCCGCAGCGACTCGATCCCCGGGTAGCCGGCGATACTCCGGGCTTCGATGCCGGTGAAGATCTCTTCCCTCGGCAGTCGCTCATGGGCGTCGGCGTTGGCGGGTGTGGTCCAGCCGTGCCAGATGCGGACGATCACCTCCACGATCCCGCTACAGGTAGCTCAGCCAGCGGGACGCCGAGCGGCGCTTGAGGTCGGCGTACCAGCGGCACAGCCAGTACAGGATCACCACCGCCACCACCGTGACCGCGTACAGCTGGGTGAGGCTCCACGTGTACCCCTGCGGCGGCGGCGGTACCATGATCGGGTGATTGACGCACAGCCACGGCACCGCCGCGGGGAACTGCACCGCCGTCACCAGGATCGCCATGGCGTGGATCAGCGGGATGTGGAGCAGGTAGTAGAACAGCGGCACCCGGCCGAAGATCGTGAGCGCGTCAACCACCCGGCCGCGCACCCGCTCCAGCCACGGCAGGACCGCGATGGTCGGCCCCAGCGTCATCAGCAGAAACAGGAGCGACGCGGGGTACTTGGTGGTGTTGAGGAAGGACAGGAGCGCCGGCATCCCGTCGTTCCCCCAGGGCCGCGGCTCTCCATACAGGTTGAAGGCACGGAGCACCAGGAACAGCGCGGTAGCCCCGAGGCCGATGGTCAGGCAGGCGCGGACGCGCGCCGCCTCCGGCCAGTGGAGCACCACGCCGAAGGCGTAGCCCAGCGCCATGACTCCCACCCAGGGCACCAGCACGTACAGCACGAACAGCAGCGGGCCGCCCTCTCCCAGTGTGATCCCCCCGCCGAAGTAGAGCAGCTGCCACACCCAGGCCAGCGGACCGTTCACCGCGTCGCTGCCGAGGCCCGCGAACCCGCCTCCGGCCAGGTTGTGCCCCAGGACCACCACCGCCCCGAATCCTGTGATCCAGCTCATGGGGAGCCGCACCAGCCCCGCCAGCACCACCATGGACCAGCCCAGCACCCAGATGACCCCGGCCAGCAGGAAGGTCCCGAACTCGAGGTTGAAGGTCCAGCCGAGCCGGATCACTGTCAGCTCCAGGAACACCAGCCAGAGCCCGCGGGTGAGGAGGAAGCGGGAGAGCACCCGCCGATCGCCCAGCTTTTCGCCATGAAGGAACGCGCTGGTGCCGGCCAGGAAGACGAAGGCCGGCGCACAGAAGTGGGTGATCCAGCGGGTGAAGAAGATGCCCGGTGTGGGGCCGCCGGCGGGGAGGCCGGAATAGACCCGGACATGGTCAATGGCCATGAGCACCATGACGACGCCCCGGACGATGTCGACGGAGGCGACCCGCCGGGGACCCGGCGGGACGGTTGGCTCGGGAGAGGGGCTGCTCGTGGGCGGCACAGGGACCCCCGCACCTGGAGTGGTCAGCCTTGCTTGATGGTCTGCTCGAGTGCCGCGCGGAACCGCCGCAGCAGTTCATCTATCTCTTGTTCGGTGATGATGAACGGCGGCGCCAGGCAGGAGAGGTCTCCGTTGGTGCCATCGGCCTGGCCCATGTTGGCCCAGGTCATCAGCCCCTCGGCCAGCGCCGCCTCGGCGAAGCGCTCCGCGAACTTCTGCTTCCGGGGGATCGGTGCCCGGGAGCCCTTGTCGGCGACAAACTCGATGCCGGCCAGCAGCCCGCGGCCACGGATGTCTCCCACGTGGGGCAGGTCCCGGAGCGGCTGCAGCTTCTGGTGGAACAGTTCACCCATGACGCGGCAGCGCTGGACCAGGTTGCTCTCCTTGAGATAGCGCAGGGCCGCCAGCCCCCCCGCCGCCAGCACCGGGTGGTGGCTGAAGGTCTGGGCGTGGAGCAGCGCCCCCGAGTTCCTGGCGATGGGGTCGATGATCCGCTCCGAAGTGGCTACCACCGAGAGCGGCGCGTAGCCCCCGGTGATCCCCTTGCCGAAGGTCATGATGTCGGGGACGACACCGTACTGCTCGATGGCCGACCACGTTCCCGTCCGGCCGGCACCCACCAGCACCTCGTCGGCAATGAAGAGCACCTGGTGCCGGTCGCAGATCTCGCGCACCCGCTTGAAATAGCCAGGCTCCGGCACCGAGTGGCCGGTGGAGCTCCCGCCCACCGGCTCGGCGATGAACGCGGCGACCTGCTCGGCCCCGACCTGCTGAATGGCCGCCTCCAAGCCCGCGCCCGAACAGACGGGGCAATCGGCCCGCCCGCCGGTCTGCCCGCCGCACTCGCAGCGATAGGGATAGGGGGCCGGAATGCGGTGGATGTCCACCAGCCACTCGCGGTAGTAGGTCTTGTAGTGTTCCCGCGCCGAAGCGCTCAGCGCCAGCAGGGTGTTCCCATGATATGCTGGAAAGAGGGCGATCACCTTGTGCTTGGTGGGCTTGCCGGTCTCCACCCAGTACTGCCGGGCCAGCTTGAGCGCCGCCTCAACCGCCTCGGAGCCGGAGCCCAGGAAGTAGAACTTGTCCAGCGGCGCCGGGAGGAGCCCGGCCAGCTCGTCCGCCAGCGCCTCGACCGGCTCGCTGGTGAAGGCGGTGCCGTTGAGGTATGCGACCTTCGCCGCCTGCCGGGCCATCGCCTCGCCGATCTCCGCCACCCCGTGCCCGATATTCGCCACGAACGCACCACCAGAACCGTCCAGGTACCGCCGCCCCTCCTGGTCCACCAGCCAGCACCCCTCGCCATGCGTGATGAGCGGGTAGGTGCGGGTGAGCTTGCGGTAGAAGACGTGGGAGTCGGGATAGCGGTGGGTGGACATAGCAGGAAAGCTATGCCGGAGGCGGGAGACGGGGAACGGGCACCGGCGGGCAGGGAAACCGGTCAGGTGAGGACCGCGATGGCCGGTGGCCGGAGCGCCTGCTCAGTTCCGGCCCCCGTGCTGCTTGCGCCGATCCCCCGGAGCGGCATCTTACCGCCCGCAGGCACGACTCGACCCTCGTGGCACAGGGGAGGATGATGTTCGGCCGCACCGTCTTCTCCGTAGGCGACCAGACCTTCCAGACTGACGACCTCGTCTCCGCAGCGATCCTCTCCGGTCGCTGGGACGGGTTGCGCCGCCAGGCCCGGGCGGAGCTGGATTCCCAGGCGGAACTCGCCGCCGTCGCCGATCAGCGCCTCGAGGCGGCGGTGGAGGAGGCGGCGGCCGAGTTTCGCTACGCCCGCGACCTGATCAGCGCGGATGACGCCGAGCGGTGGCTCGCCGACCGGGACGTCGAGGTGGACGAGTGGTTCGACAGCATCCGCCGCCGGCTCCTCGCCCCGGCCGCCCGGCGGCGGATGCCACTCCCGGATCCGCCCGACCTGCCCGAACTGACCCGGGCTGTCTGGGTGAGCTTCGTGTGCGACGGAGGCGCCGCCGAACTGTCGGCGCTGCTGGCCCGGCAGGCCGTGGCACACGAGATGGCCACCCGGACCACCCCTCCGCCACCCGATGACGAGGAGGCGCTGGTCCAGGACCTCGAGGCGATCCTGACCTATTTCCCGGAGCTGGACCCGGCGGCGACCCGGGACCGGGTCCTCCGCCTGAGCTGGCTGGCCTCGGGCATCGGCCGCTGCCGCGGCCTGGTCCTCACCCCCGAAGTGGTGCGCCGAGAGGTGGAGCATCACGCGCTGGATCTGCTCCGAATCGACTGCCAGCTGGTCACTTTCCCCTCGGAGCCGCTGGCCCGGGAGGCGGCCCTCTGCGTGAAGGACGACGGGCTCGGCATCGAGGAGGTGGCCAGCGAGGCGCGCAGCGAGCTGAGGGAGGCCAGCCTCTACATCGAAGACGTGGAACCAGGGCTGCGCACCATCTTCCGCTCCGCCGCCCCGGACGCGCTGCTCGGACCTGTCCCATGGGAGGGCCAGTACGCGCTGGTCCAGATGCTGGACAAGGTGCGGGCCACCCCGGAGGATCCTGCGGTGCGGGCCAGGGCGGAGGGCCATCTGCTCGACCGGCTGTTCGAGGACCTGGAGGAGCGGCGGGTCACCTGGACGCTCCAGTTCTAGAAGGAGACGCATGGATCCACGGACGCTGGAGGCGGTGGTACAGGATCTCCCCCTGCTGGAGTTCCTCCCGCCGGAGGCGCGGACCGAAATGCTCGAGCGGTTCGAGCCGGTCACCTTTCCCTTCGGCACCGAGATCGTGCGCGAGGGAGAGCCGGTGGACGCGCTCCACGTCGTGGTGGAGGGCCGGGTGCGGCTGCTCAAGCACGCCGAGAACGGCGACGAGCTGTCGCTCACCACGCTCCGCCGGGGCGACAGCTTCGGGGAGCAGGGCCTGCTGGAGCAGACCGCCAGCGTCGCCACGGCGCGGGCCAGTACCGACGTCCAGCTGCTGCGACTGGACCGGGCCACCTTCGATGCCCTGCTCGAGGGGCAGCCGGGGCTCAAGCACTACTTCCAGCTGCAGGCCCGCCACCGCCACCTCTTCGCCTTCTTTCGCGAGTTCACCGCCTTTGCCAAGCTGCCGCCCGAGGCGCTGACCGAGCTGCTGGAGTTACTGGAGCCGGTGGAGGTGGCTGCGGGCGAGGAGATCATCCGCGAGGGCGATCCACCCGGGCCGCTGTACATCATCCAGGACGGCCGCTGCCGCGTCCATATCGGCGTGGAAAACCGGCGCCGCACGGTGGCGTATCTGCGGCGCGGCGAATACTTCGGCGAGCGCTCCGTCTTCGACGACCAGCCGCGCACCGCCACCGTCGAGGCGGTCTCCCCCAGCCGCCTGCTGCGGCTGACGCATCAGGTTTACCACGACCTGCTGGAGCGCTACCCCACCTTCCGGGACGAGATCGACGCCCGGGTCAACCAGTACGACTTCCGGCACACCGCGCTCATCCCGCTCGACTTCGCCCAGGAGCTGCTGCCGGCCGACGCCACCGTCCACCAGAAGGTGGACGAGGACCAGGTGGACCAGAGCGATGAGGAGGCTGGCGCCGAGGACGATTCGTTCTCGGTCGAGGGGCGCTTCATCAGGCGCAAGCGCCGCATCCGCCGCTTCCCGCACCTGTGGCAGATCGACGAGATGGACTGCGGCGCCGCGTCCCTGGGGATGATCTGCCGCCACTACGGCCGGAACGTGAGCCTGGCCCGCATCCGCCAGCTGGTGCACACCAGCCTGGACGGGTCCAGCCTCAAGGCGATCTGTGAAGGGGCGATGGAACTGGGGCTGGCGGCCCGCTCGGTGAAGACGACCGGGGCCCGCCTGCTGCAGATGCCGCTCCCGGCCATCGTGCACTTCGATGGTTACCACTGGGTGGTGCTCTACCACGTGAGCGACACCCACGTGTGGCTGTCCGACCCGGCGATCGGCCATCGCAAGATGCGCCGGCAGGAGTTCGAGGAGCGCTGGAGCGGCTACGCCGCGCTGTTCGACCCGACCGACAAGTTCGCGCTGGCCCCGGAGGGCAAGCTCGGCATCGCGTGGCTGCTCCCCTTCTTCAAGCCCTACCAGGGCATCCTGGCGAAGTCGGCCGCGCTGGCCCTGATCGTGAGCGCGCTGGAGATGGTGGTCCCGGTCTTCACCCAGGTGATCGTGGACCGGGTGCTGGTCGAGCAGGACGTGAGCCTGCTGCACCTGCTGGTCGGGGGCATGACCGCGGTGGTGGTGGTCAGCCTCATCGGCTCGCTGGTCCAGCGCTACCTGCTGAGCTTCGCCGCGGTGCGGATCGACGCCTCGACGCTCGATTTCCTCACCCGGCGGCTGCTGAGCCTGCCGATGCATTACTTCAACAGCCGCCGCACCGGCGATATCCAGCGCCGCCTGGCCGGCATCTGGCAGGTGCGCGAGTTCGTGGTGGAGCACGGGGTGGGCGCGCTGACTTCCACCGCGCAGCTGCTCGCCGCCCTGGTGCTGATGTCGGTGTACAGTCCCCTGCTGACGCTGGTGTTCCTCTCCACCGCCCCGCTCTTTCTGCTGCTGATGCGCGCCTCCAGCCGCTGGCTGGGACCGCTCTACGCCGAGCTGGAGGAGTCCTACGGGCGGTACCAGTCGTTCCAGATCGACGCCATCAAGGGGATCGAGACGGTCAAGGCGCTGGGCGCCGAGCACGCCTTCCGGCAGCTGATGCTGCGGCAGTTCAACAGCCTGGCCCGGAGTCGCTTCAAGGCCGACTTCACCGTCATGACCTTCAGCGGCGTGGTGCACAGCATCACCCTGCTCACGGTGATCCTGTTCCTGCTGGTCGGCGCCCAGCAGGTGATGGCGGGCCAGCTCTCCATCGGCGCCCTGGTGGCGTTCAACGCCCTGGTGGCTCTCGCCAATGCATCCCTCATGGGCCTGCTCTTCCTGTGGGACGACCTGCAGCAGGCCACCGTCTACCTCACCCGGCTGGACGACATCTTCCAGCAGGAACCGGAACAGGGGGAGGACCGGAGCCGGCTGCTCCCGGTCAAGTCGCTGGAGGGTCGGATCTCGCTCCGCCACCTCGGCTTCCGCTATGGCGGGCCCGCCTCGCCGCCGATTCTCGAGGACATCACGATCGACGTGCCGCCCAACACCATGGTGGCCATCGTGGGCCGGAGCGGTTCGGGCAAGACCACCCTGATCAAGTGCCTGGCCGGGCTGCTGGAGCCGACCGAGGGGACGATCCTCTACGACGGCATCGACCTGAAGACCCTCAACTATCGCGAACTCCGCCGCAAGATCGGGTTCGTGCTGCAGGAAAACCACCTGTTCGACGACACCGTCGCCAGGAACATCGCCTTCGGCGAGGAGGAGCCCGACCTCGACAAGGTGATGTGGGCCGCCCAGGTGGCCAACGCCCGCGAGTTCATCGAACGCCTCCCCCTGGGCTACGACACCAAGCTGGGCGAGTCGGGGCTGTCGCTGTCGGGCGGGCAGCGGCAGCGGGTCGCGATCGCCCGGGCGATCTACCAGCGGCCGCCGGTGCTGATTTTCGACGAAGCCACCAGCGCCCTGGATACCGAGAGCGAGCGGGCGGTGAAGGAGGGGATCGACCAGCTGCTCGAGGGCCGGACCTCGTTCGTGATCGCCCACCGGCTGAGCACCGTCCGCGACGCCGACCTGATCCTGGTGCTCGAGAAGGGCCGGCTGGTCGAGCAGGGCACCCACGACGACCTCATGCGCCGCCAGGGCCTGTACTTCTTCCTGGTCAGCCAGCAGCTCGGGATCTGACGGCCACCGCGGCCGAAAGGACATTGATGCCGGCACCGAACGAGGACGCGGAATTCCTGGACTCCACTCCACCCCACTGGGCCGCCAACGGGCTGAGCTGGTTCATCCTGCTCATCGCCCTGCTCGCGGCGATCGCGGTGATCGTGGTGCGGGTGCCGGAAACCGTGGGGGGGCGGTTCATGCTCCTCCCGATCTCCGGCGTGGACCCGGTGCGCGCCTTCCGCGACGGTGTCGTGAGCAGCGTGCCCGCCACCGAGGGAGCACTGGTGCTGCGGCGGGCCCCGCTCTTCGTGCTGCGGTCCTCCCCGATGGGCGACCGGGCCGCCGACCGCCGCACCCTCGAGACCCAGCGCGACGCCGACCGGACCCGGCTCACGATCGCCGCCAGCCAGCGGGAGACCCGCCGTCGCGGTGCCGAGTCCGACATTCGCCGACTGGAGACCCGGCGCGCCTACCTCGACCGGATCCTGGTGTCCAAGCGCCAGCGGCTGGCGCTGCTCCGCGAACTGGCCGACAGCGCCAACTCCGGGGCACGCCGGGGATCGGTCGGCAGGCTGGAGGCGGCGCGGCTCGAGTTCGAGGCCAGCACCATCGCCGAGGAGATCCAGTCCTCCGACGATGAGCGCGACGACGTGCGGGCGGCCATCGAGCGGATTCACCAGGACGACGCCGCCTACGAGCTCGAGTACCAGCAGACCCGCCGCAATCTCGAGGAGTCCATCGAAACCGCCCGGATCCGGATCACCGCGCTGGGCCAGGACCTGGTCGACATGAGCGACTCGGGCATGGTGGTGCTCTCCCCCTGCGAGGGCACCGTGCTCCGCCTGCACGTCAACACCCCCGGGCACGTCGTGAAGGAAGGCGAGATCCTGGCCGAGCTGGCCTGTACCGGAGAGCAGCTGCAGGCGGAGCTGGTGGTGTCCGAGGCGGGGCTGCCGATGGTGCAGGCCGGCCAGTCGGTGAAGCTCCGCTACGACGCCTTCCCCTATCAGCGCTACGGGGTGCGCTTTGGCACCGTCCGCTGGGTCGGGCAGGCCGGCACGACCAAGGCCGACTCCGGGAGCTTCCGCGCCCTCATCGACGTCCAGGACACCACCGTCATGGTGCGGGGCACGGCGCGCCGGTTCCTGCCCGGCATGGGTGGCTTCGCGGAGATCGTCGTGGGCCGCCGCTCGCTGCTCAGCTTCGCGTTCGAGCCGGTGCGGGCATTGCGCGAGAATCTGCGGGAACCGCCCCCATGAGGTCCGAGAGCCGGGCGAGCCGTCCGGCCGAGCAGCCGTCCGAGTCGCGACACGAGCGGCAGGCCCGCCAGGCGCACTTCACCCTCGATGACTTCCAGAGCGAGGACGAGACGATGAACACCTGTCTCGCCCTGGCCCGCACCGCCGCCCGCACCGACCTCCCGGTCCTCATCCTCGGGGAGACCGGTACCGGCAAGACCATCCTGGCCCACGCCCTCCACAACTCCTCCAACCGCGCCCCCGCCGCCTTTGCCGCCTTCAATGCCGCCGCCCTGAGCGATACCCTGATTGACAGCCAGCTCTTCGGGCACGAGCGGGGTGCCTTTACCGGGGCCGACCGCCGGCTCAAGGGCAAGTTCGAGCAGGCCGACGGGGGCACGCTGTTCATCGACGAGATCGCGGACATGAGCCTGGCCGCCCAGGCCAAGATCCTGCGCGCCGTGGAGTATGGGGAGTTCGAGCGGCTCGGCAGCGACACCCTGCTCCGGGCCGACGTGCGGCTGATCTCGGCGACCCACCTTCCGATCACCAGGTTCCTGGAGGATGACCAGTTCCGGCGGGACCTGTTCTATCGCATCAGCGGTATCACCCTGCGCCTGCCGAGCCTGCGCCAGCGGCCCACCGACCTGCGCTCCCTCATCGTCTCCGAGGTGGAGGCCGCCTGTCAGGCCCAGCGCAAGGTCATTGACACGGTCAGCGCCGCCGCCCTCGGCCGGCTGCTGGACCACCCATGGCCGGGGAATCTCCGCGAGCTCAAGCGGGTGATCCAGACGGCGGTGGCCCTCTCGGAGACCCCGGTTATCGAACCGGGGTCCATTCTCCTGGAAGATCTTGAGTCCGACCAGGCGGAATCTCACGCCACCGGCGGAACGGGGTCCGCCGAGGATGACCTTTCTCTCGAGGCCGCCGAGCAACGCCACATCACCCTGGTGCTGCGACGCCTGGGAGGCAACAAACGGCAGGCCGCCAGGGTCCTGGGATTGTCCCGCTCGACGCTCGACCGGAAGCTCGGGCAGGGTGACCGGCGGCGGTGAGGACTGAGGGCCCCGCGGCAGGACACCGCCAATGAGGGCGATATGGCCCTGAAATGGTACCATCAGGCCCTGAAACAGGACTATCTGCTCGCTAGGGTGTGGCTCCGGGAAACGGCGTAAGCCGTTGAGACTGGCGGCGTTGCGCTCGGACTCACCAGCTGGCACGCAGGATGCCTTAGGTACAGCCGTCAGCAGCTCAATCCCACTCCAGGAGGCCATATGGCAAAGTCACGGAAGCTCAGCGATCTGTCCATCAAGCGCGGTCGTCCCGAGGCCGGCGAAGTGAAGGGTGGCCGCACCAAGTTCACCCTGGGCACCAACGCCACCCTGAAGAAGGCGTCCGTCAAGACCGCCACGGTCCGGGCCAGCGCCCGCGCCCGCTCCAGCTGAACCAGGCGGTTCCAGGTGTACAAAGGGGCGAGTCGCCATCCGCGGCTCGCCCCTCTCTCTTTCCGTCCAGCCTCCGCTACGCCAGCCGAGCCCCGTTGGCCACCGGTCGCTCCGGCGTCGCCAGCACCACCGCGCCGTCCTCCCGCACGAATCCCGTGACCAGCACCTCCGACCTGAACGGGCCGATCCGCTTGGGCGGGAAGTTCACCACGCCGAGCACCTGCCGTCCCAGCAGCTCCTCGCGAGTATAGAGGGTAATCTGGGCGCTGGACCGCTTGAGGCCGATCTCCGGCCCGAAGTCCACCGTGAGTTTCCACGCCGGCTTTCGCGCCTCCGGGAACGCCTCCACCGCGACGATGGTGCCGACCCGCAGGTCTACCCGCTCGAAGTCGGACCAGGTGATGTCTGGCATGGCCTGAAGGGGTCTGAGGTAAACGGGGCCCGGCGGGCCGGGAGCCGGCTACTCGACGCAGCCGGTCCGGCGCCGGGTATCGGCCAGCGCCACGATCTTCCACTCCGCGCCCTCCCTGGCCAGCTGGAAGGCATCCACTCCACAGTGGCTGAACCGGGTACCGGCATAGAAGGAGTACTCCACCCACACCGACGCCAGCGTCCCGTCCAGCAGCACCTGCTCGTTGCGGGTGCGCTCGTCCCAGATCTCGGCGTGGGGTGTGCCCACCGCGGTGATGAACCCCTCGATGCTTTCCGTCTCCACCACGGCGTCTCCCTGGCGCACCAGCGCGGTGGAGAGCAGTGCCTTGGGGTGGAAAGTGGAACGGACCATGGCGCTGTCACCGGCGCGCATCCCGTCGAACAGCCGCTTCACGACCGCCAGCACGGCGGCCTGGTCAGCCTCAGGAGCCTGCGCCGCCGCGGGGGACGCGATGGCCAGGGCCAGCAGGGCCACGGGAAGCCGGAATTTCCACTTCATGAGTAGCAGTCCTGGTGAAAGGAGTTGCCGCGCGTACGGCCGGTACCGCTACGGAGTTTCCGGTCCGAGGGCGCGCAGGGCCGCGACAACCGCGCCGACCCGCCCCGCCTCGGCATCCGCCGGGACGCCGACATGGACCTCCCGAACCCCGCTGGTAGCGACGATGGCGCGGACATTCGTGCTCCGGACCCCGCCGCCGGCCATCAGCGTGATGACCCCGCCGAAGGCCTGTTGCAGCCGGGCGAGGTTAGGGGCGCCGTCCGCCGCGGCCGGGCCCCCGCCCGCCGTCAGCACCCGCTCGACCCCCAGCTCCACCAGCGTCGTCAGAGTGGCGGCGGGGTCCGGGGTGCGGTCAATGGCGCGGTGGAAGGTGACGGCAAGGGGCCGCGCCGCGGCGATGAGACGGGCCGTCTGCTCGCGAGCCATGGTACCGGTCGGCGTCAACGCCCCGATGACCACGCCGTCCACCCCGGCCCGCCGGCACTCCGCGATGTCGGCCAGCATGACCGCCATCTCCTCGTCGCCGTACACGAAGTCGCCGGGCCGGGACCGGATGAGCACGTGCAGCGGGACCTCCAGCTGCGCGCGTACGGTGCGGATGAATCCGGCCGACGGCGTGACTCCATCGCGCGGGAGGTCGGCACACAGCTCCAGCCGATCCGCCCCCTCCGCGACCGCGCTGCGGGCGGCGACGACGGTCTCTACCGCGGCCTCGACCAGCATCGTTGGTGACTCCCGCCGCGTTGAAGGTGCCGGGTCGGTGGATGAAGCGCGCCCAGGGACGGGTCCTGCCCTGCCGGCAGAATTCTAGGGCGGGTCCCCTCCACCGGGCAAACAGCGTCGGGGGAGGGCCTTGCTACGGAACCCGCCGGATGGCATCATCGGTCTCCACCAACGGACTGGCTATGAGGTCTCGTCTCGCCGCGCTTGCCCTTTGCCTGGCCACCCCCACCAGCCTGACCGCCCAGACCGACGGCCGCCGACCGATTACCCTGGATGACCTGGCCCGATTCCGTGATGTCGGATCACCGCGCATCTCCCCCGATGGCCAGTGGGTAGCCTTCCAGGCGCACAACGCCAACCTGAAGGCCGACCGCTGGATCGGCGACCTGTGGATGGTGAGCTGGGATGGGGCCACGACCCTCCGCCTGACGCAGACCCCCTCGGAATCCGAGCACACTCCAGAGTGGAGTCCCGACGGCCGCTGGCTGTCATTCCTGTCGGGGCGCCAGGCCGAGGATGAGGAGGCCGCAGACCAGCTCTGGCTGCTAGACCGGCGGGGCGGTGAGGCCGAGCGGGTCACCGAGGTAAAGGCCGGGATCGAGGGCTACGCCTGGAGTCCCGACGGGCGGCGCCTGGTGCTTGTCATCCCGGACGGGGACTCGGTCGAGACCATCAGCGCCCTCTCCTTCCAGCCAGCCGATAGCACCTGGCCGGAGAAGACCGCCAAGCCGATCATCGTTGACCGGTTCTACTTCAAGCAGGACTACACCGGGTACGTCAGGCGCGTTCGGCGCCACCTGTATCTCCTCGACCTGGAAACGCGGGCGCTCACCCAAATCACCACCGGCGAATTCGATGACGTCCTGCCGTCCTGGTCTCCGGACGGCGGGGAGATTGCCTTCGTCAGCAAGCGGGTGGGCGTGGATCCCGACCGGAGCAGCAACTTCGACATTTTCGTGGTGGCGGCGGCGGCCGGCGCCGAGCCTCGCCGTCTCACCCGCTTCACCGGCCCCGATAACGACCCCGACTACGAGAGCCGCCCCGTCTGGAGCCCCGACGGAACCCAGCTGGCCTACTACCAGGGCGGGCCCGACTCGCTGATTTACTACGCCGGGCCGCGCCTGGCGGTCATCCGCGCCGATGGCAGCGCCCCGCCCCGGTTGCTGACCGAGGCGCTGGACCGCCATATCTACCAGCCGGAGTGGTCCCCCGACGGAAGGGCGCTGTACTTCCGCCTGGAGGATGATCGCGAATTCCAGCTGGCCCGGATCCCCGTCGCAGGCGGTGCTGTGGAGCGGCTGGTGACCGGCCGGCAGGTGGTGTACGACTACGCCCTGGGCAGGGACGGGCGCATTGCGGCGCTGGTTGAATCGCCGCTCCAGCCGGGTGAGCTGTTCGCGGTGGAGGGATCCGCGCTGCGACGGCTCACCCATCAGAACGACTCGCTCGTGGCAGCCCTTCAGCTGGTGCCGTACGAGGAGATCTCGGCGCGGAGCAAGGACGGCACCGTCATCAACGGATTCCTGGTGAAGCCGCTCGACTATCAGGGCGGCACGCGCTATCCGGCCATTCTCAAGCTGCACGGCGGGCCCGTGTCCCAGTACGACTACGGCTTCAACACCGAGTGGCAGCTCTACGCCGCCGCCGGGTATGCCGTCGTGGCCATGAATCCCCGCGGCAGCTCCGGACGGGGGGAGAAGTTCTCGCTCGCCATCTGGGCGGACTGGGGCAACCGCGATGTGCAGGATGTGCTGGCGGGGGTGGACCGCGCGGTGGCACTGGGCGTGGCCGATTCGGCACGGCTGGGGGTGGGCGGGTGGAGCTATGGGGGGATCCTGACCAACTACGTGATCGCCTCGGACACCCGCTTCAAGGCGGCAATCAGCGGGGCCAGCATCTCCAACATCCTGGCCGGTTACGGTACCGACATGTACGTGCGGGAGTATGAGGCGGAGCTGGGCCCGCCCTGGAAGACCACGGCCACCTGGATACGTCTCAGCTATCCGTTTCTCAAGGCCAACCGGATCCGGACGCCGACGCTCTTCCTCGCGGGGCGGGACGACTTCAACGTGCCGCTGCTCAACAGCGAGCAGATGTACCAGGCGCTCAGGAGCCTGGGCGTGGAGACCCGGCTCATCATCTACCCGGACCAGTTCCACGGCATCAATAAACCGAGCTACCAGCGGCACCGCTACGAACAGTACCTGGGCTGGTACGCCGCCCACCTGAGGTAGCCCGCGAGGGATCGAGCCAGACCCCTGATAACGAGCAGGCCCCGTCCGCTCAGGGATCGGGGCCTGCTCCGCCGTATCGGCGTGCGGTGGTCGTACCGCTGTTGGGGGGGAGCGGTGCCTCGGCGCGCCCCAAGCGCTGCCAGGCGACCTGCCCTCCGAGAATCAGTGCTACCGTAGGACTCTGGTGGTGATATTCATGGCGGGGCGGCGGCGGAGTGCCTCCCGACCGCTGCCCGGTGCCCTCCCTTCACGTGGACTGCACCCGCATGATTCACCTCGGTACCGGCGCTGTCAATCGGAAAGACTTCCCGAAGATGCGCGCTTCATTTTCTCTTCCTGCTGTCGGGATTCCGTCATGACTTCCTCCGCCGCTGCATCGCTGGGTCAGGTCGGCCTCCCCGCGCCCATCGCCGAACTCGCCCGCCGCCGCTGGGATGTCATCATCGTCGGCGGCGGGCACAACGGACTCACCTGCGCCTTCTATCTGGCCCGCGCCGGCAAGCGGGTGCTGGTACTCGAGGCGCGGGACCGCATTGGCGGCGCCTGCACGCTGGAGGAAACCTGGCCCGGCTACCGGGTCTCCCCCTGCGCCTACGTGGCGGGACTCCTCCACCCCCGCGTCATCGCCGAACTGGAGCTGCCCCGACGCGGCTACCGCTGGACCCCTGCCTCGGGAGGCTACTTCGTCCCGTTCGAGGATGGGTCCAGCATCCAGCTGTGGGATGACGAGGCCCGGGCGGACGAGGAGCTGCGGCAGTTCTCGCCCCGCGACGTGCAGGGACGGCACGACATGCACGGTCTCATGAAGAAAATCTGCGACGCGCTCCGTCCACCGGATGACCGCGATGTCTGGCTGCACCGCGCTCCCTCCCGGGAGGAGATCGAGGCCCGGCTCGGGCACGACCGGGATGCCATCGGGCTCTTGTTCGAGTGGTCCATGGCGGAATTGATGGACCGGTTCCTGGTGGACGAGCGGATGCAGATGGCCTACATGGGCCAGGGGGTGGTGGGCAGCGCGGCCAGCCCCTTCGATCCGGGGACGGCCTCGATCTACTTCCATCACTACTGCGGCCGGCTGGATCCCAGCGGCGAGCCCGGCGCGTGGGGCTACGTCACTGGCGGCATGGGGATGGTGTCCTTCCTCATCCATGACGCGGCCGTCGAGGCGGGGGCAGTGGTGGCGGCGGGCGTACCGGTGGCGCGGATCATCCCGGGAGAGGGCGTGGAGCTGACCGGGGGCGACCGGATATCGGCCCCGGTGATCATCTCCAACGCCGACCCGGTCTCGACCCTGAAGCTCCTCGGCACGGCAGCCGACGCCGGCTGGCGGCGTCAGGTCGAGGCCGTCCCGATGAAGAGTGCCACGGTCAAGCTCAACGCCGCCCTCGCCGAGCTGCCCAACTTCACCGCCAGGCCCGGCACCCGGATGCCGCACCACCTGGCGACGATCAACACGCCGCTCACCAAGCCGGAGTGGCGCCAGTGCCACGCCGACGCCGTGGCCGGTCGCCTGCCCCGGCGGGTGTGGACCGAGATCTACCTGCAGACCGCCTACGATCCCAGCGTGGCGCCGCCGGGCGGGCACCTCATGAGCGTCTTCTCCCAGTATGTTCCTCACACCTTCGCCGCCGGGACATGGGACGATCGCCGTGAGGCCGCCGGCGATCTCGTCCTCGCCTCCATCAGCCGGTTCACCAGCAACCTTCCCGCCGCGATCTTGCACCGCGAGGTGCTCGGCCCACCGGATGTCGAGCGAAAACTCGGGCTCACCGGGGGGCAGATCTTCCAGGGCGAGTGCCTGCCGGCCTACATGTGGGCACACCGGCTGAGCTACCGCACCCCGATGCCGGGCATTTATCTCTGCGGGGCGTGCACCCACCCCGGCGGCAGCGTGATCGGAATCAACGGCCGGAACACGGCCTACGAGGTCCTTGGCCTGCTGGATTGAGGGGCGCGCGAGGTTCTGGTGAACAGGTCACGGCCGAGGCGCAGAGACGCTGAGGACCGCAGAGAGGACAGATGAGATGAGACGGACGGTCGTACTGGTCATTCTCGCCTGGGCGGTCCCGGCAATCGCCGCGACCGCCATCTCGGCCCAAGCCGCCGATTCCACCACCGTCATCCTCCTCGGCACCGGGATGCCGTACCCCGACCCCGCCACACAGGGTCCGGCTACCGCCGTCACGGTCGGGAACCGGATCTTTCTCTTCGACGCCGGCCCCGGAGTCATGCGGCAGATGAACGCCGCCAAGCTGCCGATCCGCGGCGGGCCCGTCACGGCAGTCTTCCTGACCCATCTGCACAGCGACCACACTCTCGGGCTGCCCGACTTGGTGTTCACCTCCTGGGTGATGGGCCGGCGGAGGCCGCTCCGCATCGTGGGGCCGACCGGGACCCGGAGGATGCTGGACCATATTCTTCAAGCCTGGAGCGAGGACATCGAGATCCGCACCAGCGGGCTGGAGCATGCCATACCGGACGGGTGGAAGGTGGACGTCCGGGAGACCACCGGCGGGGTGGTCTACGACTCCGCCGGCGTGAAGGTCTCGGCGATCCCGGTCCCGCATGGCAACTGGAAGCTGGCCTTCGGCTACAAGATCGAGACACCCACCAGGAGCGTGGTCATCTCCGGTGACACTCGCCGGAGCCCTGCGCTGGAACGGGCCAGCCGCGGAGTGGATATCCTGGTCCACGAGGTGTATCCCAGGGTGAGGCTCCGGCCCGAGGAACGGGTCGGCGGCGAACTGTGGCCCAGCTACATGCGCTCTTTCCATACCTCGGATCGTGAGGTGGGACAGCTCGCCGCGCAGGCCCGGCCGAAGCTGGTGGTGCTGCACCATGTCATCCGCATGGGCGGCACCGACGAGGAGCTGCTCGCGGGGGTCCGAGCCGGCGGGTTCACCGGCCGGGTGGTGATCGGCCGGGACCTCGACCGCTTCTGACCGGCAGCCCCGCTCATCACGGAAGACCTCCAGACCCGAGGAGCGTTGCCATGGCCCACCTGACCCTTGCGCAGGGCCTCGCCGCGATGCCCGGCCCCGATCGCGACCACTATGCCATCCTGCTGGAACACGGCACGCTCGAAGTCGGACTCTACGCACCCCGGGGACAGGACCCGCAGACCCCGCACACTCGCGACGAGCTGTACGTGGTGATGCGGGGCAGCGGCCGGTTCCTCAACGGTGACCAGCGAATCGAGTTCGGTCCCGGCGACGTGCTCTTCGTCCCCGCCGGCCGGGAGCACCGGTTCGAGCAGTTCAGCGACGACCTGGCGCTGTGGGTGGTCTTCTACGGACCCGAGGGGGGCGAGGCCGCCCGCTGAGGCGACCGCCGAACCGCGCCGCCTTGTCGGTCCGCCATCCCGGCGTAGCTTCCATTCATGGCGCTCGAACCGACCCTGCACCGCGACTGCTACCTCTCCCCCGAGTGGTTCGCCCGGGAGCGGGAGCGCATCTTCGGCCACGACTTCATGTGTGTGGGACGCGCCGAGGAGATCCCCAACCCCGGCGACTACCAGCTGCTCGACCTGGCGGGGGAGAGCCTGCTCCTGGTCCGGGCGCGGGATGGAGAGCTGCGGGCCCATTACAACGTGTGCCGCCATCGGGGCTCCCAGCTGGTACTGGGCGTGGACCCGAAGCCACTGGGCGAGGGAGCGCCAGCCGGCGGCGGCATGGGCCCGACCGGACACTTCACCTCCGGCATCAAGTGTCCCTACCACGCGTGGACCTACAATCTTGACGGCACGCTGCGTACCGCGCCGTTCCTCGAGGACGGCGACGATTTCTGCAAGGAGGACCTGCCCCTCTTCCCCGCGGAAGTGGCCACGTGGGGCGGATTCGCCTTTGTCCGGCTGGGCCAGGGGACGGAGCCAACGCTCGAGGCGCAGCTGGGGGGCGCACCCGCCCGGATCCGGCGGTACCCGCTGGCCGAGCTGCGCCTCGCCCGGCGGATACGTTACGAAGTGGCGGCCAACTGGAAGGTGATCCTCGAGAACTACAACGAGTGCTATCACTGCGGCCACGTCCACCCGGAACTCTGCCGGGTCGTTCCGGCGTTCAAGCAGAAGGGCGGCATGGATCTCGACTGGGACCGGGGCGTGCCGCACCGGGATGGCGCCTGGACCTTCACGATGTCCGGTACCACGACACGCCGGCCCTTCCCTGGCCTCAACCAGGACGAACTCACCCGGCACAAGGGCGAGCTGGTCTATCCCAACTTCATGCTGTCGCTTTCGGCCGAGCACGCGGCCGCCTTCACCCTGTGGCCGCGAGACCCGGGACACACCACCATCCTCTGCGACTTCCTCTTTCATCCAGAGGAGATGGCCCGCGCCGACTTCAACCCGATGGACGCCGTCGAGTTCTGGGACATCACCAACCGACAGGACTGGGTCATCTGCGAAAGCGTGCAGCGCGGCATGGGGAGCCGGGTGTTCGAGCGTGGCTTCTACGCCCCCATGGAAAGCCTGAGCCTGGACATCCGCCGCTATGTCAGGGAGCGGATGGGAGATGACAGGCAGGCTCCGGCAACGCCCCAGAAAGGAATCCGATGACCGACATCACACCGACCGAGACGGCCACGCTGGCCGGTGGATGCTTCTGGTGCCTCGAAGCGGCCTTCGAGCAACTCCGCGGCGTCGAGCGAGTAGTCTCGGGTTACGCCGGTGGCAGCGTGCTGAATCCCAGCTATCAGGCGGTATGTCAGGGCGATACCGGCCACGCCGAGGTGGTCCAGATCACCTTCAAGCCCGCCGAGATCGGCTACCGCGACCTGCTCGGAGTGTTCTTCACGATTCACGACCCGACCACGCCCAACCGCCAGGGGAACGACGTCGGGACCCAGTACCGGTCGGCGATCTTCTTCCATGACGCAGAGCAGCGCGCCGACGCCGAAGCGGTAATCCGGGAGCTGTCGGACGATGGTGTGTGGCCCGATCCCATTGTCACGACGGTCGGCCCACTGGAGCGGTTCTATCCCGCCGAAGGCAATCACCAGCAGTACTTCCGCCGGAACCCCAACCAGCCCTACTGCATGGGCGTGGTGGCGCCCAAGGTGGCCAAGGTGCGGAAGGTCTTCTACGACCGCCTGAAGCGTTGACCCGCACCCCGACCCACGACCAACTCATGCCGCGATTCTCTACCGCCGCGCGTCTCGGCGCCGCGGCCGTGCTGCTGGTGCATGCACCGGGCCTCCCAGCCCAGACGCCTGCCCGCTTCGCGACGCGGGTGGACTCCCTTGTGGAGGCGGAGATGGCTCGGCAGAACCTGGTCGGGCTGTCGCTGGCGGTCATCCACCGCGGGCATATCGTCCTGGAGCGCGGCTACGGCTTCGCGAACCTGGAGCACCGAGTCCCGGCAACTCCCGCCACGGTCTACCAGTCGGGCTCGGTCGGCAAGCAATTCACCGCCGCTGCCATCATGCTGCTGGTCCAAGACGGCAGACTCGGCCTGGATGATCCCGTCACCCGCTTCCTGCCCGCGGCGCCCGCAGCGTGGCGTGCGGTGACGATCCGGCACCTGCTGACCCACACCTCCGGCGCCGGCGACTACCCCGATGACTTCGACTTCCGGCGCGATATGACCGAAGCGGAGATGGTCGCGATGGCCTTGGCGCAGCCATTCGGTTTTCCTCCCGGCGCCGATTGGCGCTACAGCAACCTGGGGTACGTGCAGCTGGGCGCCATCGTCCGTGCCGCGAGTGGGCAGTTCTACGGCGATTTCCTTGCGGAGCGCATCTTCCGGCCCCTGGGCATGACGACTGCACGGGTCATCAGTGAGGCAGACATCGTCGCCAACCGCGCCGCCGGTTACACCCGCGAGGACGGTGTCCTGCAGAACCAGGCGTGGGTGGCGCCCTCGCTCAACACCACCGCCGACGGTGCCTTGTACCTCACGGTGCGGGACATGGCCCGATGGGACAGCGCACTTTACGAAACCCGCCCCTTCACTCGGCAGAGCATGGCGGCGATCCGGACGCCGGCGACATTGACTGGCGGGGCCACCTATCCCTATGGCTTCGGCTGGAGGGTCGGCGAGGCCGGCGGGCATGCGATCATGGCCCACGGCGGATCGTGGCAGGGGTTCAAGAGCTATATCGTGCGCTATCCCGACGACGGGCTCACCGTCGTGGCGTTCGCTAACCTGGCCGAGGCCCGGCTGATGCCGATCGCCCAGGGGGTGGCGGCGCTGTGGGATCCGGGGCTGGTCGCGATGCAGGAAGAGTGAGAGGGAACGGTTGGGCGGTTACGCGGTCAGCAAGAGCGTCAGGAGGGGGTAATCGGGCACTGGCGTGGCGGGCGGTCTGACGGCACCTTCGTTTCCATGCGCACCGATTTCGAGTACATCACCCTGGGACTGGGCGGCCTGGGCAGCGGCGCGGCCTACTGGCTCTCCCGCACCGCGGGCCGTGACGTCCTGGGACTGGAGCAGTTCGACCTGGGACATGTGCGCGGCGAATCCCAGGATCACAGCCGGATCATCCGGCTTTCCTATCACACACCGGCGTACGTACGCCTGGCCAAACGCTCGTACGAATCCTGGGCCATGGTGGAGGCCGAGGCCGGGGAGCCCTGCATCCTCAAGTGCGGTGGACTGGACATCGCGCCGGGTGACGGCGCCATCCCCCTCGATCCGTACCTGCAGAGTCTCACTGTGGAAGGTGTCCCCTTCGAACACCTGGACGCCCGCGAGATCATGCGGCGATATCCCCAGTTCCAGCTCGACGAAGGATGCCACGGGATCTTCCAGGAGGATGGCGGCATCGCGATGGCCGCCCGCGCCAACGCCATCCACCAGCGGCTGGCGCGGGAGCACGGGGCCACCCTCCTGGAGCGGATGCCGGTCTCGGCGGTGCGGTCGGTCGGCAATGAAGTGGAGGTCGTGGCCGGCGGGCGCGCCTTCCGGTGCCGGAAGCTGGTCGCGGCGGCGGGGCCCTGGAGCGGCGGTCTGCTCGAGCGTCTCGGCGTGTCCCTGCCGCTGGAGGTGACCCAGGAGCAGGTCACCTATTTCAGCACGCCCCACCTCACGGAGTTCGAGCCCGGGCGCTTTCCGGTGTGGATCTGGATGGATGATCCCTGCTATTACGGCTTCCCGGTCTTCGGCGAGCGGGCCACCAAGATCGCCCAGGACGCCGGCGGCAAGGTCGTCACGGCGGAGAGCCGGAGCTTCGAGCCTGATCCGGACAACTCCGCGCGGGTGCATGGCTGGGCGGAGCGCTACCTCCCGCGGGCGCTCGGCCCGGTGCTCTACACCAAGACCTGCCTGTACACGCTCACCCCCGACCGCGACTTCGTCCTCGACACGGTCCCTGGACACCCCCACATCGCGGTGACCATCGGGGCCGGGCATGCGTTCAAGTTTGCGTCGGTGATTGGCCGGATCCTGAGCGAACTGGCCATCGCCGGCCACACCCGCAGTGACATCGGGGCCTTCGCCATAGGGCGCGAGGTGCTGACGCAGAAGAACCCGGCCCGCAGCTACATGCAGTAGCGATCTTCGGTAGTCTGGCCTGGCGCGGAAGCCTTCCATCCGCCGTGCAGTGGATTCCGCGCCGGACCGCTGACGGCGCCGAGCGCCACACCCCATTTGCGGCGTTCGAGCCGTCCAATAGATTCACGCGCTCCCGTCGCGATTCGGATGCAATGAACCCAGCAACCGCTGCACCACCTGGCCTGCCCCGCCGAGGAACGCCGCGCTCCCGCGCGCTGGCACACCGCATCCTCGGGCTGTTCGGCTGGCGGGTGACGGGCGGCCTCCCTGACCTGCCGAAGTGCGTGCTGATCGTGGCCCCGCACACCTCCAACTGGGATTTTCCCATCGGCCTGCTGTCAATGTTCGCCACCGGGCTCAGAGCCAGCTGGCTGGGAAAACACACGATCTTCTTCTGGCCGGTTTCCTGCCTGTTGCGCTGGACGGGTGGCGAGCCGATTGACCGCGCCGCCGCACACGGGACGGTCGAGACCGCCATCCACAACTTCCAGACCCGGGACGCGTGGGTGCTGGCGCTCTCCCCCGAGGGGACCCGGCGGCGCATGGAGCAGTGGAAGACTGGGTTCTACCGGATCGCGACCGGCGCCGGCGTGCCGATCGTGCCGATCTGGATCGACTACCGCACCCGGGAACTGCACATCGCGCCGCCAGTGGAGACTACCTCCGACGCGGCCGCCGACCTCCTGCGCCTGCGTGGCCTCTTCTGCAAGGAGATGGCGCGCTATCCGGAGAAGTTCGCCGAACTTCCAGCCGGTCAGCCGCCGACGCGACCGGACGCCAACTGAGGTGGCCCCGACCACCGAGAGCGCCACCCGGCCCGCAGCCACGGGGATCCGCTGGGCGATCATCGCTCTCTGCTTCCTGGCTTCCATCATCGCCTACCTGCTCCGGACCAACATGTCCGTGGCGGGCACCGCACTCAGCACCGATCTCGGCTTCTCCCAGGTGCAGCTCGGGCTGGTCTTCGGCGCCTTTGCGTGGGGCTACGCAATCTTCCAGTTTCCGGGCGGGGTCTGGGGGGACCGCTTCGGCGCCCGGCGGACCCTGGCGGTCATCGCGATCGGATGGGGCGTACTCAACCTCTGCGTCGGCCTCATGCCCACGGCCCGCGCTGTATCACCGACGGTGCTGCTGGGTGTCCTGGTAGTGTTGCGCTTCCTCATGGGCGCAGCGCAAGCGCCGCTCTTTCCGGTGGTGGCCGGTGGTGCGATCCGCAACTGGTTCCCGGCCGCCGCCTGGGGCCTGCCCAACGCGCTGACCAACGCAGGGCTCGCCTTCGGTGCCGCGGCGACCGGACCGCTGGTGGGGTGGCTGGTAGTCTCCGCCGGATGGCGGCAGTCGTTCCTGCTGACATCGCCCCTGGCCCTGGCGCTCGCCGGGGTGTGGTGGTGGTACTATCGCGACCAGCCGGCCGAGCACCCTCACGTCGGCGCCGCGGAGCTTGCGTATATCACCGGTGGCCGGGCTGAGGCAGACACTGCCCCAGCGGAGCCCGGCGCGTGGCGGCGTGTGCTCAGGGACCGGAACGTCCTGCTACTCACCCTGAGCTACTTCTGCAGCAATTATCTCTTTTATTTCTTCTTCAACTGGCTGGTGATCTACCTGGTGGAGTCGCGACAGCTCACCCTGCTCGAAGGCGGCTGGTATGCCGCCGCACCCTGGATGACCGGCGCGGTGGGCGCCGTCATCGGCGGTGCGATCACCGACCGGCTCACTCGCCGCCACGGTGCGACCAGGGGCAGCCGGTGGCCCGCCCTCCTGTCCATGGCGGGGGCTGGGCTGCTGATCCTGCTGGTTCCCGCGGCGCCCAGCGCGCTGACGGCCGTCATCCTGCTCTCGCTCTGCCTGGGCCTGCAGCAGTTCTCCGATCCGATCTACTGGGCCGCGACCATCGCGGTGGCGGGCCGGGATGCGGGCAGCGCCTGCGGCATCCTGAATACCGGTGGCAACATCGTGGGCGGAGTCGGGGCGCTGCTGGTGCCGGTTACGGTCGCGACGCTGGGGTGGCCGGCGGCGCTGGGGACGGCGGCGGGGTTTGCCATCGTCGGAGCGGCGTTGTGGTTGTGGATTCGGGCGGAGTGAGGCTCGGCGAGTCGGCGAGCCGCAAGGTAGCAACGGGCGGACACCCCGCCAGCTGCGGGCCGCCGGCCCGATCTCAGGCATGGGATTGAGGCTTCGACGATTCCGGGCATATTGAGTCTGAACCGCGCTTCCTTACCCTCTCCACTTCAGGTTCGATGCCCTACGATGTAGCGATCGTCGGTTCCGGCGCCGGCGGCGGCATGGCCGCCTACATGCTCACCAAGGCGGGAGCCAACGTCGTCCTGCTGGAAGCCGGCGAAATGTGGGACAACACGAAGGACTCGGCGATGCTCACCTGGGCGCACCAGTCGCCCCGGCGCGGCAGCTCCACCCGCGAGCGGCCCTTCGGCGAGTTCGACGCCTGCATCGGCGGGTGGAACGTGGACGGCGAGCCGTACACCAGGGCGCCGGGGACCAAGTTCGACTGGTGGCGGGCCCGGATGCTGGGCGGGCGCACCAATCACTGGGGCCGCATTTCCCTTCGCTTCGGGCCGGAAGACTTCCGCGGCAAGAGCCGCGACGGCCTGGGCGACGACTGGCCCATCTCCTACGACGACCTCAAGCCCTGGTATGACGAGGTAGACCGGCTCATCGGCATCTTCGGCAGCCACGAGGGGCTGTACAATCACCCCGACGGCATCTTCCATCCGCCGCCCAAGCCGCGCTGCTGGGAGCTGCTGGTCAAGCAGGCGTCGGACCGGCTCAAGGTCACCTGCATCCCCTCCCGGCTCTCCGTCATTACCCGGCCCCACAACGGGCGGGCGGCGTGCCACTACTGCGGCCAGTGCAACCGCGGCTGCGCGGTCAACGCCAACTTCTCCTCTCCCAACGTGCTCATCTTCCCCGCCATGGAAACGGGGCGGCTGACGCTGATCACGGGTGCCATGGCGCGGGAGGTGACGCTCGACCGGCAGGGCAAGGCCGACGGCGTGGTCTACATCGACAAGGCCACCCGCACCGAGCGCCGAGTGGACGCGCGAGTGGTGGTGCTGGCGGCGAGCGCCTGCGAGAGCGCCCGGATCCTCCTCAACTCCCGCTCGGCGAGCTTTCCCCAGGGGCTGGCCAACTCGAGCGGCGTGGTGGGCAAGTATCTCACCGACACCACCGGCACCGATGTCGGCGCGTTTATCCCCCGGATGGTGGACCATGTGCCTCACAACGAGGACGGGGTGGGCGGGGCGCATCTCTACATGCCCTGGTGGCTGGACAACAAGAAGCTCGATTTTCCGCGTGGTTATCACATCGAGATTTGGGGCGGGCTCTCGGCGCCGGGCTACGGCTTCATGGGCGGCATCCAGAACTACGAGCCCGGCGGCGGGTACGGCCAGCGCCTCAAGCAGGATTACCGCAAGTACTACGGCGCCACGATCGGGTTCTCCGGCCGGGGCGAGCAGATTCCCAACGAAGACTGCTACTGCGAAATAGACCCGGATGTGGTGGACCAGTATGGCATTCCGGTCCTGCGCTTTCACTGGAAGTGGACCGACTACGAGCTGAACCAGGTGAAGCACATGCAGGAGACCTTCCGCCAGCTGCTGACGGAGCTGGGGGCGGACATCCGCTCGACCATGCCCACGAAGGAGCAGGGCTACGGCATCGCCAACGGCGGGGCGATCATCCACGAGCTGGGCACCGTGCGGATGGGCAGCGACCCGAAGGCGTCGGTCCTCAACGGCAACTGCCAGGCGTGGGACGTGAAGAATCTCTTCGTCACCGACGGCGGGCCGTTCGTGAGTCAGGCGGACAAGAACCCGACCTGGACCATCCTGGCGCTCTCGATGCGGGCCTCGGATCACATCGCCGGGGCGATGAAGCGGGGGGAACTATGAGCGACGACTCGGGGACTGGGCGACTCGGCGACTCGGCCGAAGCGCGAATGCACCGGCGCGAAGCCCTGGGCCTGCTCGCCGGCATTCCGCTGCTGGCGGCGGGGCTCCGGCCAGACCAGGTCCTCCGGGCCAGCGACGCCGCGCGGGAGGCGCTGCACACCGCCAGCTTCACCCCGGCATTCTTCTCTTCCCACGAGTACGCCACCGTCCGGGTGCTGGCCGAACTGGTCATTCCCCGCGACGGCCGCTCGGGCGGCGCACTGGATGCCGGGGTGCCCGAGTTCATGGACTTCATTCTGAATGAGAACCCGGGGATGCAGACGCCCTTCCGGGGCGGGCTGGCGTGGCTCGACACCGAATCGCGGGAACGCTTTGGGCAGGAGTTCGTGGACCTGGCCGACGCGCGCCGCCGCGAGATTCTCGACGACATCGCCTTTCCCAAACGGGCTCGGCCGGAGCACTCGCAGGGGGTGGCCTTCTTCAACCGGTTCCGCGACCTCACCGCCTCAGGGTTCTTCTCCAGCGAGATCGGCGTGGCCGACCTGCACTACATCGGCAACCAGTTTGTCACCGAGTGGCTGGGCTGTCCCCCGGCGGCGCTGGACAAGCTGGGGGTGAGGTACTAGCGGACGGGGCGCTCAGGATGGGAGCCGCCGGAACGGGAGGCTTGGCGCGAGCTGGGCTGCGCGTCTGGGGTCCCTGTGGCTTCGGTTTGGGCGCGGACGGCGGCGATCCCACCACATCCAGCGCCTGCAGGAACTCCAGCACCGCCACCTCGTCCCGGCGGAGGGCGCCGGTGGCCCGCTCCCGTCTCGCCTTGGGCGACGGCGCGGGCTCGGGTGCCGGCGCGGTCCGGCCCTCCGCATACGCCTGCAACAGCCCGGGGTGAACGTAGTACTTCCGGCACACCGCCCGGGTATTCCCCAGCCGCTCCGCCACCGCGTCAATCGCCTTGATGATGTTTCGTTCCGCCTCCTTGGCGTTGGCCGCCGGCCCGATGGCCCTGAGCTCCTTGGCCGCCAGCATGGACCCCGCCCAGGTCCGGAAGTCCTTCGCCGTCACCACCGCGTGCGTCATGCCGCGCAGGTACTCGTTCACGTCCCCCGAGGACACCGCCTGACGGTGGCCCGAAGGGTCCAGGTACTGGAACAGCTCCTGGCCCGGCAGGTCCTGACAGCGCTGGATGATCCGGGCCAGCCGCCGGTCGGTGAGATCCACCGTGTGCTGCACGCCGCTCTTGCCCCGGAAGCTGAACCGCATCCTGTGGCCGCGGACGGTGACATGCCGGCCACGGAGGGTGGTGAGCCCGAAGGAGCGATTCTCCCGTGCGTATTCGTCGTTCCCCACCCGCACCAGCGTCTTGTCGAGCAGCCGCACCACGGTGGCCAGGATCTGGCGCCGTGAGAGGTCGGGGGCGCGGAGATCCCGTTCCACCCGCTCGCGGATGATGGGGAGGCATTCGCTGAATTCGATGATCCGGCGGAACTTCGAGTGGTCGCGAGCGGCGCGGTAGGACGGGTGGTAGCGGTACTGCTTGCGGCCCCGGTCGTCCCGGGCAGTCACCTGGATGTGGCCGTCCGGGTCGGGACAGATCCAGACGTCGGTCCACGCCGGCGGGATGGCCAGCTTGAGGATCCGCCGCCGCTCCGCCGGGTCGGTGATACGGGTGCCATCGGGAGCGTAGAAGGCCCAACCGGTTCCCACCCCCTTACGGCGGATGCCGGCGAAGCCATCGGTGACGTACCGGAGGCCGGCACGGACCGCGCTCTCGCGATGCTCATCGTTCCGGGAAGAATCCATCGGCATGCAACATCGTCGGAACCCTGCCAGCCGCGCCAGTCCACCGGGATCGCCGGCCGCCAGGCACTGTGCCACCGGGTCGGGCCCCCGGGCCCGAAACATCCCCGGGACAGCGGCCGTAGAGCGCGATAACCCTCACGGAGCCTCGCACCATGCTCAAGCCACTGCTCGGCGCAGCCGCCGCCGGTATCGTCACCGTGTTGCTATGGAAAGTCCTCGCCCTCTTCATCCTCCCCTTGCTCGGCGTTGCGCTGGCGGCGGTGTTCGTGGTAGTGAAGGTGGTGTTCATCGCCGGATCCATCCTGCTGGCCATCTGGATCTTCCGACGCATGACCCGAAGCGAAGCCAGCGCATGACCGGTTAGGCGGTTGGGCGGTAACAACGTCGCGCCGCCCAGCCGCCAACCGTTGGCCACCCGATCCACGTCATGGCACGTGGCACCCGACGGGCCAGCCGCCTAGTTTCCCCCCATGCACCACCGTGTTCCCGAACTCCTCGCCCCCGCCGGCAGCCTCGATGCCGTCCGCGCCGCGCTGGCCAACGGCGCCAACGCGATCTACCTCGGTGCCGAGCGTTTCAATGCCCGGGACGACGGGGCCCAGCTGTCACTGGAGGAGGTCGGAGAAGCATGCCGGCTGGCCCATGCCCGCGGTGCCCGGATTTACCTCACCTTCAACATCCTGTTCAAGCCCGCCGAACTGCACGATGCGCTGATCCACCTGGGTGAGTGCATCGACCTGGGGATCGATGCAGCCATCGTCCAGGACCTGGGGGCGGTCCGTCTCATCCAGCGGCTCTACCCCGAACTCGAGATCCATGGCTCCACCCAGATGACGGTGCACGACGGCAGCGGCGCCCTGGTGCTCGAGCGGCTCGGAGTGGATCGGGTGGTGCTGGCACGGGAGAACACCCTGGACGACATCCGCGCCATTCGCGCCGCGGTGCCGGATCTCGGTCTCGAATCGTTCATTCACGGGGCACTCTGCATCGCCTACTCGGGGCAGTGTTTCATGTCCGGCATGATCTCCGAGCGGAGCGCCAACCGCGGCGCCTGCGCCCAGTCCTGCCGCAAGGACTACCTGCTCACCGACGCCGTGACCGGCGAGGAGCTGGACCGCGGCTATCTCATCTCGGCCAAGGACCTGGCGGCGGCGGAGCATCTCGACGCCATCGCCGAAGTGGGGATCGGCTGCCTCAAGATCGAGGGACGCAAGAAGAAGCCCGAGTACGTCGCGACCGTCACCCGGACCTACCGGAGCTTCCTGGATCGGCTGGCTCAGGGTGAGTGGCGTCCACCCACCGAGCGCGACATGCAGCCGCTGGTGCAGATCTTCTCCCGCGGCTTCACTGGCGGCATGTACGGCGGCCGCGCGGGCCGGGACTACATCACCCGGCTCCAACCAGACAACCGCGGCGCCGAGCTGGGACGAGTGGTCGGGCAGGAAGGCGTCGAGCTGATCATTGCCGTCACCCAGCCGGTCGCCGTGGGGGACGGACTCGGCTTCGAGCATCCCGAGGGCTCCTCCCGTGGTAACACCGGCTTCACCGTGACCCGGGTCCGCGATCTCGGTCGGCGCAACGGACAGCTGCACCAGGCGATCAACGCCGGTGCGCCGGTGTCGGCATCCTGGATCGTGGTGCGCTCCGCCCAGGCGGCACTGCTGGCCGAGGCGCGCGAGTCATTTGCCGCCACGCCTGCCCACCTGGCACCACCGCGGACCAGGCTGGATTGCCGACTGACCGGAGCGGCAGGCACGCCATTGCAGCTTGTCGCCACCGCGGGAGACGAGCGCGTCACTCTCGAGAGTACGGTCCTCCTGGCCCCGGCCGACAGGCGTGGGCTCGACGACGCGAAGCTCGCCGAGCAGCTCGGCCGGCTGGGAGAAACACCGTTTGCGCTGGGGACGGTGGATGCGTCGGGGCTGGGCGATTCGAGTGGGCGACTCGGCGATTCGAACGGCGGCGCCGGCCTGTTCCTCCCAGTGAGTCAGTTGAACGATCTCCGGCAGCGTGCCGTCGCCGAACTGATGGCGCGCCGGGAGCGCGCGGAGCGGGCCCGGAAGACCGGACGGGAGGCCCGGGTCACCGCGGCCATCGTCGGCGCAGTGTCTGGATCTGGGACCGAGCCCGGATCCCAGGCGCGAATGGCCCACTCGCCCGATCGCCCACTCGCCTTCCTCATCGCCGAGACCTTCTCTCTCGACGCCGCCCGGGAGGCGGCGGCAGCCGGCGCCAATGAAATCTCGCTCGACCTCTTCCTCCGCCACCCCACCCCGCCGGTGAGCCGGGTCAGGGCACTGATCGAGGAGTTGGGGGCGCAGGACGTCACCCTCCGGCTCCGGACGCCGACCATCGTTCGACCGGAGGAGCGGAAGACGCTCGACAAGTGGCTGGCGCTGGAGACGCCAATTGTGAGTGGTCATCTGGGGCTGGTCGCCGAGCTGGCAGGCGCAGGTCGGAGTGTCGTGGCCGACTACGCCGTCAATTGCTTCAACCAGGTGAGCGCCGGGGAGATCTTCGCGCTGGGCGCGGAGCGGATCGTGCTGTCGGTGGAGCTGACGGGCGACGAGATGGCCCAGGTGGTCGCCCCCTGGCCCGCCGAGCGGTTCGAGGTCCTTGCCTATGGCCGGCCGGAAGGGATGATCCTGGAGCACTGCGTGCTCTCGGCGGCGTTCGATCGCAAGGTGACCACCTGCCGGGACCTCTGCGTGCAGCAGCACGCCAACGTCGAGCTGACCGATCCGTCCGGGTACGCCTTCCCCGTGGCCACCGATTCGGCCTGCCGCAACCGGCTGCTGCACTCACGGCCGGTGGATGGATCGGAGTACCTCCCCGCCCTCTGGCGGAACGGATTCCGCGCCTTCAAACTGGTGTTCAACGTGCCCTCGGATCCGGTTGTGGACGTGACCCGGGCCTATCGCGAACTGCTGGATGCGCTCGCGGCGGGCCGCCCGGCCGATCACTCGGCGATGCGCCAGATCACCGGCCGGGAGTACACCCGCGGCCACTTCGCGAGAGCGGTATAGGCGTCGGCGACTCGACGCGAGACGGGTGCATTCCCCGCCACAGTTTCAACTCCCACCCAGTCAGGGGTCTTCGTGAGCATCGATCGGAGAGAATTCCTCGCCACCGGCGCCGCCGCCGCCGCAGTGCTCGGCCTGCCGGTGCGGCCGCGACTTCCCCAGCCCGAGCCCGACCCGACTATCCGGGTGCTGTGCCAGCGGGCGCTGGATGCCGCCCGGTCGGCAGGCGCCGACTACGCCGATATCCGCGTCACCCGTACCCGGAGCCAGTCGGTCCGCACCCGGGAGCAGCAGATCATCGGCGCCTCCGACAGCGAGACGGTGGGCTTCGGCATCCGGGTGCTGTCCGGCGGGGCGTGGGGCTTTGTGGCCAGCCGGGAGATCACCCAGGGTGAAGTTGTCCGGGTCGCGCGACAGGCGGTGGCCCAGGCCAAGGCGAACCGTCCCGCCACCCGCCAGCGGGTGGTGCTGGCACCGACGCCGGCGGTGAAGGACGGGCGCTGGCAGAGCCCGATCCAGATCGATCCCTTCACCGTGCCGATCGAAGACAAGGTGGCGCTGCTCCTGCGGGCCAACGCCGAGGCGCTCAAGGTGGCCGGGGCGCGGTTCGTCACTTCGTCGCTCTCGTTTGTGCTGGAGGACAAGACCTTTGCCTCCACCGACGACGTGTTCACGGTGCAGAAGATCTACCGCGCGGTACCGCAGCTCGCGGTCACCGCGGTGGACTCGAGCACGGGCGACTTCCAGTCGCGCGACTCGGCCGAGGTGGCGCCGATGGGGCTGGGCTACGAATGGGTGCTCAAGGCGGATCTCCCGGGACGGGCGCCGCTCTGGGCCGAGGAGGCGGTCCGGAAACTCACCGCCAAGTCGGTAGATCCGGGCCGGTACGACCTGGTCCTGGAGCCGCATCATCTCTTCCTGACGATCCACGAGTCCATCGGCCATCCCACCGAGCTGGACCGGGCGCTGGGCTACGAGGCCAACTACGCCGGCACCAGTTTCTGCGCGCCCCCGGACAAGGTACTCAACCAGCTGCGCTACGGCCCGGAGTTCATGAACATCCAGGGCGACCGGTCGCAGCCCGGCTCGCTCTCCGCCTGCGGCTGGGACGACGACGGGGTGGCGCCGGAGACGTATCTCATCATCAAGAACGGCGTCCTCGTGGACTACCAGACCACCCGGGACCAGGTGGCGCTGATCCAGCCGTACACCGGGCGGACCCGCTCGCACGGCTGCTCCTATGCCCAGACCTGGGGTGACGTGCAGTTCCAGCGGATGCCCAACGTCTCGCTCCTGCCGGGCGCGCAGGATCTTGGCGTGCAGGACCTGATCGCCGCCACCGACCGCGGCATCTACATCATCGGGCGCGGGTCGTACTCGATTGACCAGCAGCGCTACAACTTCCAGTTCGGCGGGCAGGCGTTCTACGAGATCAAGGACGGCAAGGTGACCGGGATGCTCAAGGACGTGGCCTACCAGTCGCGGACGATCGACTTCTGGAATTCAATGGACATGATCGGCGGGGCCAGGTCCTACGAGCTGAACGGCAGCCCCAACGACGGCAAGGGACAGCCGGGGCAGAGCAACGCGGTGAGTCACGGCTGTGTGCCGGCCCGGTTCCGCAATGTGAACGTGCTCAACACCGGGAGGTCCCGTGACTGAATGGTTCACGCGGGACGAGGCCCGAAACCTCACCGCCCGCATCCTCGGGTTCTCGAAGGCGGAAGGCTGCCAGGTCAACCTGTCGTCAAACATCGAGGGCAACACCCGCTCCGCCGGGAACGGGGTGACCACGTCCGGCGAGACCCGGAACGCCTCGGTGACGATCAGCTCCCACTTCGGCAGGCGGAGCGCCTCCGCCACGACCAACCTCTTCGACGACGCCGCCCTCCGCCGCGCGGTGGAGACCAGCGAGCGGCTGGCGCGCCTCGCGCCGGAGGATCCAGAGCTGATGCCGCTGCTGGGCCCGGCGGCGTACGCCGAGGTGCCGGCGCTGTTCCGGTCCACCGTCGAGCTGGGGGCCGAGGCGCGCGCCGGCGCGGCGAAGGCGGCGGCGGATGTGTGTCAGGCGGCTGGGCTGGTCGGCGCCGGGTTCATCCACCGCCGCGCCGGGGCGGAGTGCGTGGCAAATTCGGCGGAGCTGTTCTCGTACCACGCCTCGAGCGCGGCGATCCAATACCCTGACGGTGCGCACCGCCGCCGGTGACGGTTCGGGCTGGGCGGCTTCGGCCCACAACGACTGGAGCCGGATGCGTTCGCCGGCGGAGATCGCCCGGCTGGCGTCGGCAAAGGCGCTGGGCAGCCGGGGGGCGGCCGCACTCGAGCCGGGCCGATACACCGTTCTGCTCGAGCCCATGGCGGTCGCCAACCTGCTGGGCCTGCTCGCCTTTGCCATGAGCGCCCGCAGCGCAGACGAGGGGAGGAGCTTCTTCAGCCGTGCCGGCGGCGGGAACCGCATCGGGGAGAAGGTCGTGGACGAGCGGGTCACGCTGCTCTCCGACCCCGGCGATCCCGACCTGCTGGAGCGTCCCGAGACGAGTGAGGGCCAACCGCTCGCCAGGCGGGTCTGGATCGAGAACGGGGTGGTGCGGAACCTCACCTACGACCGCTTCTGGGCGGATCGCCAGGGCGTGGCGCCGGTGCCGAGCGGCGGGGGGATCAAGCTGGTCGGCGGCGAGGCCTCCACCGAGGAGTTGATGGCCGGTGTGGATCGCGGCCTGCTGGTGACGCGGTTCTGGTATATCCGGAGCGTGGACCCCCGCACCATCCTCTACACCGGACTGACCCGGGACGGGGTCTTCCTGATTGAAGGCGGCAAGGTGACCCGGGCGGTGAACAACTTCCGCTTCAACGAGAGTCCGGTCACCATGCTCAGCAACCTGGTGGCGCTGGGGCGGGCGGAGCGGGTGTCGGGTTCCGACTCGGGTGAGGCGGGCGGGACGGCCTACGTGGTGCCGCCGCTGGTGACCCGGGACTTCAACTTCAGCTCCGTGAGTGAAGCGGTGTAGACGGTGGGACCGGCTCATCCATCCAAGGCGTCCCGGACACTCTGGGGCCAGCAGGTTCGGTGTGCAGGGTTCCTGCAGAAGCGCAGCGCCACGTGGCGGCGCACTGGCGCGCCCGCCGGGACGTGGTACCTTGCCTGATCCCCACCCACCAGAGAGCTGCCCATCAGCACCAACCCAGGATCCCAGGCGGCCATCGGCGACCGCCGGCAACAGGGAGCTGGCAGGAGGTTCCTGGCCGCTGCTGGACTACTCTCCGCGGCCTTCCTTGCTCAAGGGGCATCTCTCGCTGAGCCTCACCATCTCGGCGACCCGCCTCTCCTGGTCCACCCCAACGACAACCGCACGCCCGCCGGCCATCTCCGTGGCGACACGCTGATTCTGCAGCTGGAAGTCCGCATGGCCACCTGGCGTCCCGAAGCGGACAGCGGCCCGTCGGTCGAGGTGGCCGCCTTTGCCGAGGCGGGGCGGGCACCCGAGATCCCGGCGCCACTGATCCGGGTGCCGGCCGGCACGATCATCGTCGCATCGGTGCAGAATCTGCTCGGTGATTCCACCATCACGGTGCATGGATTGGTGCGCCACCCCGGCGGAGCAGGGCGACAGCCTGGTGCTCCGGCCGGGAGAGTCGGCGACAGTCACCTTCGCCGCCGGCGATCCCGGGACCTACGTCTACCGGGCGGTGGCCGGCAATCATGATCCCGGAGCTCGATGTCGAACGGGAGCAGATCGCCGGGGCGTTCATCGTGGATCCACCCGGCGGCTCGCCGCCCGACCGGGTCATGGTGATCAACATCTGGGGGACGTCGCCCGATTCACTCACGTACCAGAACGCGCTGACCATCAATGGACGCTCCTGGCCCCATACCGAGCGAATCGAGGCCACGGTGGGCGACTCGGTCCGCTGGCGGGTGATCAACGCCAGCTGGCGTCCGCATCCGATGCACCTGCACGGGTTCTACTTCCGCATAGATGCTCTGGGTGAAGGCCTCACAGACCGTCCGTTCCCGGCAGACCAGCGCCCGATGGCGGTCACCCATACGCTGAATCCGTGGGAGACGATGGCGACGGCCTGGGTGCCCGAGCGTCCGGGGAACTGGCTGTTCCATTGTCACATCGGGTTCCACGTGGTGCCCGACACCCGGCTGGAACCGCCGGCGGCGGGGAGCCACGACCGCATGGCGCACGATCCGACGGTGCACATGGCCGGCCTGGTGATGGGCATTGTGGTCCACCCGGCGTCCGGCGCGGGCGAATCCCCACGAGGCCCTGCCCGGCGGCTACGGCTGTTCGTCCAGGAGGGGCACCGGCGGGGGCAGGCTCCCCGGGCGCTGGGCTACGTGCTGCAGCGCGGCGCACGCGCCCCGGCGCCGGATTCGGTGGAGATCCCCGGCTCCGTGCTGGTGCTGACCCGCGGTGAGCCGACCGACATCGCCGTCATCAACCGGCTGCGGGAGCCGGCCACGATCCACTGGCACGGCATCGAGCTGGAGAGCTATTCCGACGGGGTGGCGGGCTGGAGCGGCAGTGGGGGCGCACCTGGCGCCATCGATCCAGCCCGGGGATTCGTTCGTGGCCCACCTGACATTGCCACGAGCGGGAACGTTCATCTATCACACCCACATGAACGACATCGAGCAGCTCACCTCCGGCCTGTACGGCGGGCTCGTGGTGCTCGAGCCGGGCCGGCGGTGGAATCCAGGGCGGGACCACATCTTCGTGGCTGGCTGGGACAGCGATGAAGAGCCGGTCCGCCTGCTCGTGAACGGCGACTCCCTGCCGCCGCTACTGGAGCTGGCCGCGGGCGTGGCCCATCGGATGCGCTTTGTGAATATCGGGGCCGCCGCCCGCTGGCGCTTTTCGATCTACCGGGACACCGCGCTGGCCGAGTGGCGCCGTCTGGCCCGGGATGGCGCCGAGCTGCCACCGGCTCAGGCGGTGATGACCCCGGCGGTGGACCGGGTGGATGTCGGGGAGACCCGTGATGTGGAGTTTCTGCCGCAGCCGGGCGAGTATCGCCTCGTCGTAGGTGATCCAGCCAAGCCGAAGTGGGTGCAGGTGCTGCGGGCGCGCTGATCCGCCCGACCTACTGCCGCTTGCCCGTGGCAATCACCTTGTCCTTCTCCCCCCGCACATCGAAGCCCCGGGCGTGGCCCTGGTGGACATCGAATTCGAAGACGAAGTCCTTCACCACTTCGTACAGCTCTCCCGCCTCGAAGAAGCCGGTGATGAACCAGTTGGCCCGGATGGGGATCAGGATCACCTCGCCGGCGCCGGGCCACGGCTCCGGATCCCACCGACCCATCAGGGAATCTCCCCGGAGCGCCACCGTGAAGGTGAAGGTCGTGGCGCTGTCGCCGGCTTCGGGCTCGCTGTGCGTGCTGTCGCCGGGCTGGGGTTCGGGCCGGGACCACTCGAACTGGTACGCTCCCTCGAGCGGCCGCACCTCCCGCGTCGAGACCGTCATCCGGTAGGAGGGCTCGACCTCAATATCCAGGGGAACCTTGACCGTTCCCCAGTGCATGACCAGCGTCGTCCCCGTCAGCCGCACCGCCGGAAACGACCAGGTGAGCACCTCGCTGAACGCTCCCGCTCCCGGGGTCACATCGAAGCGCACCTGGCCCGGCTTGGGCATGGAGTCGAGGTGCGGCACGTGGAACTTGTGGTGGGTGGTATCGAAAACCACCGTCCAGTCGCCCTCCCGGACGATCATCCAGATGGCGTACTTGCCCTTGGGCACCGGGTGTCCGTTTACGCTGACGTCCCGGCTCACCTCCAGGGTGGTGGCCCAGTTGGCGCCCGGGGTCCACACCTCGTGCCAGGTGACCACCTTCCCGAACAGGGAATCGCGGCCTCGGGCACGGGGGCGGGAGTAGTCCACCGTCAGCCGGGTGCCGTCCACCGTCTGAGACACCGAGGCCAGTTCACTCGCCTTGATCTGGGCGGGCGCGGGGCTGGGAAGGCCCACGGCGGAGCACACCAGCACGGGGATGATCGCACGACGCAGGCGCACAGGGTTCCTCTCAGCCGAAGCGGGCATCGATGGCGGCGCGGATCTGGTCCAGGCTCTCCCCCGCCCCGTGTAGCCGGTGGGCGAGCCGCGCCTCGCCCTGGCAGATGTCGCAGTATCGGGCCATGCCTTCAGACTCAAAGCAGGAGAGCAGCGAGTAGAATCCGGGTGAATCTGCGCAGCCGCACTGGCAGCGGATGCCGTCGACGATCTCGGGAATCTCCCGCACCTGGTCGAATACCGGCCCCGCGTGAGACCACTCGGCCAGCTGCTCGGTGGTCAGGACCCTGGCGGAAGTGATGCCGGGACGGGGGGCAGGATGGGGGCCGCGGCGCGGTTGCCGGGCAGTTCGGGCCCACGCCGGGCGAGGGCCCGGCAACAAGCCGGCCAGCAGGCCGGCGGCCGTGATCAGGAACCGCCGGCGTGGGCGGATTCCGTCGGGGAGAGTCATGGGCAGGCCGGATCAGTGCTCCGAATGGTGATGCCGCGACTGGAGCCAAAAAGTAGGCCCACCCATGCCAGACGGCCAGCGGCCGGGCTGGGAATGGGGATATCCCGATACGGACTCTCCGCGGCTTGGGTTCAGGGCTGGCGATCAGTCGTGGCGGGTTGCATCTTAGCCGATAGTTCCAGTCGGAATGCCGCCGGCAGAGTTTTGGCCCGAATGCTGACTTACCTCTCACCATTCAGAGGATATTGACCATGACCGTGCGCTACGCCCTGCTCCCGCTCCTGACACTGGCCGCGTGTTCCCCGCGAACGGAGAGGCCGGCCGCACCGCAGGAGGTGGTCTTCACGGCCACGGACTTCAGCTTCACCGGTCCCGACAGCATTGCTCCCGGCATGACCACGATTCGCCTGGCCAATCAGGGAAGTCAGCCGCACCACCTCATCGTGGGGCGCATGGAGCCCGGGAAAACGGTGCAGGACCTGATGGCATTCATGCAGGTCAATCCGAACGGGGAGCCGCCCTTCATGACCTGGCGGGGTGCCGCAGCGGCGGTTGTCCCGGGTGATACCACCGGCTCCACCAACGACCTCCCGGCGGGCAACTACGTCCTCATCTGCTTCATCGCCGACCCGGCGGATAACCAGCCACACGTGATGAAGGGTATGATCAAGGAAGTCGTGGTGGCGGGTACGCCGCGTGGTGGCAAGGCGCCGATCGCGGACGGCGAGTTCCGAATGAAGGACTTTGGCTACAGCGGGCCGGGGCTTGCGGCCGGCACGCACACGCTGCATGTCATCAACGATGGACCGCAGACCCACGAGATCCAGCTGGTGCGGCTGAACCCGGGTGTTACCGGCCAGCAGTTTCTGGCGGCCATGGCTCCTGGCGCCACAGCCCCCCCACCCGGTGCCTTCGCGGGCGGACCGGGCGCGTTGAGCGTGGGGCTGGACAACTACTGGACCGTGACGCTCACGCCCGGGAGCTACCTGTTCATCTGCTTCGTGCCGGATACCGACGGGACCCCGCACGTGATGAAGGGGATGGTCCACGAATTCACAGTCCCGGCGACATGAACTGCAGACGGGAACCGGCGGCGGACGCACTGTACTGAGCGGCGTCGCCGGAGGATTCGAGGCGGCGCGCCGATGGCACGATGCCACGGCGGGTTGCCGGCAGGTCGGTCTAACAGGGAGGGGCTCATGACCCATACCGCTCTACGCACCGCGTCCATCCCGGCCCTCCCCATCATTCCCGGGGCCAAGCCCCGCGACGACGAGCTGGACCTGTTCGGGCTGACCCACCCGGGGCTGGTTCGCAAGGACAACCAGGATCACTTCCTGCTGAGCACGATTCATCAGCAGGTCGTGGTCCACGGCACCAGCCTTCCGGAGCCCGACCGGCTCCCCCTCCGGGGCCAGCGCCTGGGGACGCTGATGCTGGTCGCCGACGGGGTCGGGGGCGGGGCCGCGGGCGGCGAAGCGAGCCAGCTGGCGACCGAGGCCATCACCCGCTACGTCTCCTCCACGCTCCGCTGCTACCACACCGTTGGATCCGCGGCGGAAAAGGAGTTTCTCGATTCGCTCGCGGCCGCCGCGCTCGATGCCCATGCGGCGGTAAAGGAGGGAGCCGCGGCGAACCCCGACGTCCGCCGGATGGCCACGACCCTGACACTGGCCATGGCGGTCTGGCCCTTCGCCTATGTGGTGCAGGTGGGAGACAGCCGCTGTTACCACTACGTGAAGGGGGTGCTCCACCAGATGACCCGGGACCAGACCATGGCGCAGGACCTGGTGGACCGGGGCGCCCTGCCGCCGGAACGCCTCGCCAACTCGCCGTTCCGCAACGTCCTCATCAGCGCAATCGGCGGTGAAGCCGCCGAGCCGGTGGTCAGCCGCTTCGACATCAGCGACCGCGGGACCGTACTCCTGCTGTGCAGCGACGGGGTCACCAAGCACGTCACGGACGAGGTCCTCGCCGAGCAGATCAAGAACATGCAGTCCTCGGAGCAGCTCTGCCGAACCATCCTGGAGCTGGCGCTGGCAGACGGCGGCAGCGACAACATCACCGTCATCGCCGGACGGGCGCCGAGGAAGTAGCTATCGGCTATCCGCTGTCGGAAGGGTTGGCTGCCTCGCTATCATTCTGTCTGGCTTTCACCCTCCTGATACCTGTTGGCGGATCGCGGATAGCTGGCTGCTCCCTCACTTCCACGCCACCCACCACCATGCCCACCCCGCCCCTTCGCATCGGCATCATCGGCTCCGGGTTCAACGCCCGGTTCCACCTGCAGGCGTTTCAGGCGGTGCGGGACTGCGAAGTGGGTGGGGTCTGGAGTCCCAACCGGAAGAACGCCGCCGCGGCCGCGGCGTATGCCAACCAGCTCGACATCGGCCCCTGCAAGCCCTATCGCTCCATCGGCCAGATGGTCAGCGACCCTGACATTGATGCGATCTGGCTCTCCGGCCCCAACCAGGCGCGGATCGAGAACGTCGAGGAGCTGTGCGATCCCATCATGCGGGGCAAGGCGGAGCTGGCCGGCATCACCTGCGAGAAGCCCCTCGCCCGCAACGTCGCCGAGGCGAAGACGGTGCTGGCGCTGGCACAGAAGGCGGGGCTCCGCCACGGTTATCTCGAGAACCAGCGCTTCGCGCCGCAGGTGGAGACCGGCCGCAACCTGCTGTGGGCCCGGGGCGCCTCCCTGACCGGCCGGCCCTACCTGGCCCGCGCCGCGGAGGAGCACAGCGGTCCACACATGCCCTGGTTCTGGCAGGGAGCGCTGCAGGGCGGCGGGGTGCTCAACGACATGATGTGTCACTCGGCGCTGGTGGTCCGCCACCTGCTCACCCGCCCGGGGGAGCCGCTGACCAGCCTGACGCCGGTGCGCATCACCGGCCACATCGGGAGTCTCAAGTGGAGCCGCCCCGAGTACGTCAAGCGGCTCAAGCTCGCCATGGGGAAGCAGGTGGACTACTCCAGGGCGCCGTCGGAAGACTTTGCGAGCATGATGATCGAGTTCGAGACCGCCGAGGGCCTCACCGTCATGGGAGAGGCCACCACGTCATGGAGCTTTGTCGGCGCGGGCCTGCGACTGTCGGCGGAGCTGCTGGGGCCCGAATACTCGATGAGCTGGAACACGCTGGACTCCGGGCTCAAGCTGTTCTTCAGCCGGGAGGTCAAAGGCCGGGCGGGGGAGGACCTGGTCGAGAAGCAGAACGCGGAGATGGGGCTGATGCCGGTGGTGGCCAACGAGGCGGCGGCGTACGGCTACGAGGCGGAGAATCGCCACTTCGTCCGGGTGTTCCAGGGCAAGGAGAAGCCGCTGCTCACCTGGGAGGATGGGCTCGACGTGGTGCGTCTGCTCATGACGGCGTATCAGAGCGCCGAGGAGGGGCGGACGCTCAAGTTCCCGCCCGCCGGCATCGACCGGTTCGTTCCCGCCGTCGCGAAGGGCACCTGGAAGCCGCGTTGATGGTACGGACGGGCTGCCGGGACACCGGGCGGTGGTCATGAGCCGGGCGCTGCGGTTTGGCCTGGTGCTGCTCGGAGTCGTCTTCGCCTGGAGCGAAGTCAGCCAGTCTTGGAGGAACTGGGGCAGCTTCGGGCTCTACTTCACCTTTCTCGCCTTCATCCCACTGCAGCTTGCCGCGGCCGCCTCCCTCCTCATGGCGGCCCGGCGCGCCGAACTGCCGTCTCCACTTCGCCTGTCGCTCCGCCTGCTGGCAGGCAGCTTCGTCCTCTTTGCGCTGGGAAGCGGTACCCTCGCGTACATCGCGATCGTCCTGGCAGTGCAGCCCCGCTACTCGATCGCCGACCTGTTCTACGCCCTGTCGTATCCGCTCCAGATCGCCGGACTGTTGCTGCTGCCCCGGTCGCATACGCTGGAGACCCGCCGCTCCCGCCGGATCCTGGATCTGGCTGCGCTGCTGCTGACTTCGGCGATTCTCATCCTGGCGCACCGGGAACTTCGGTCCGACTGGGGGGGCTTCGAGCAGTTGATCGCCACCACGTTCCCGGTGCTGGCGATGGCGGGGCTGGTGGCGGCTAACCTGGTCCTGGTCCGCGGGCGGCGGATCCCCAGCCCCCGGGCCTGGCGGGCGTTGGTCTTCGCGCTGACCGCCAGCCTGCTTACCGACGTCATCTTCCAGACACTCTGGGCATCCGGCTACTCCGGGGTCAACTGGTCGCTGCCCATCAGCGTGGCCGTGAACCTCGCGGTGATCTGGGCGGGTGGATGGTACGCCAGCGATCCGATGGTCCCGGAGCGGCAGGACCCGCGGGCGCTGGTTCCCTTCAGCCCGCTGCCGCTGCTGGTGGCGACCTGCGGCTCACTGGTCCTCCTGGTCCTCGCGCTGCAAGGAGACCTGTCGGTGCTCCGCACGGTGCTGGTGGCGCTCATCCTGCTGAACGTCGTCATGGCGGTGCGCGATGCCCTGCTGGTCGTCGACGCCACCGGTATCGTGCGGCGCGTCGCGGTGGCGGAAGGCGAGCGCCGGTTCGAGGCGCTGGTGCGGCACTCCACCGACCTCATCCTGGTCGCGGACGCCGATCGCGTGGTCCGGTTCGCGAGCGCACCGATACTCGCGCTGCTGGGCCGGCTGCCCGAGGCAGTCACCGGTCAGCCGATCGCCGCCCTGCTGCACCCCGAGGACCAGGCCCGTGTGACGGCGGTGCTGGAGGAGCTGCTGCGCACGCCGGGTGGGACCGCGACCACCGCCGCCAGGTTCCTGCATGCCAGCGGTGAGTGGCGGCAGTTCGAGTGCAACGCCGCCAACCTGACCGCCGAGCCTGCAGTCGGCGGGATCGTACTCAACAGCCGCGACGTCACGGAACGGAGCCAGCTCGAGGAGCAGCTGCGCCAGGCCCAGAAGATGGAGGTGGTGGGGCAGCTCGCGGGGGGCGTGGCGCATGACTTCAACAACCTGCTCACCACGGTGCTTTCCAGCAGTGAGTTTGCCCTGCAGGACCTTCCCCCGGGACACCAGCTGCGGCAGGATATCGAAGCCATCCGGGGTGCCGCAGTGCGCGGGGCCGCGCTCACCAGCCGGCTGATGGCCTTCAGCCGCCCGCGGGGGGTGGACCCGCAGGTGGTGGGGATTGCCGACCTCCTGCGGGCCACGCTGCCCCTGATGCAGCGCCTGGTCGGAGAGGGCTGCCACCTGGCCCTGCGTCTCGAGAGTGAGGTGGCGGCCAATCTCGATTCGGTGGAGCTGGAACACGCATTGCTCAACCTGGTAGCCAACGCCCGGGATGCGCTGCGCGGACAGGGCCGCATCATCCTGACCGTGCGGGAAGCGCAACTGACGCGGCCCCTGGAGTCGCGGTTCCTTTCGAGCCCACCAGGCCGGTACGTGGTGGTGGAAGTCGCCGACGATGGACCGGGCCTCGATGCAGAAACGCAGGCCCGGCTGTTCCAGCCGTTCTTCACCACCAAGGGACCGGGGAAGGGCACCGGACTCGGACTGGTCGGGGTGCTGGCCTTTGTGCGCCGGAGCGGAGGCGGCGTCTCGGTGGACAGCGCGCCGGGCCAGGGGGCCCGCTTTTCGCTGTGGCTTCCCCTGGTGGCCGACGAGGCGCCGGCCTCCACGCGCGAATTGACAATCCCGCCGATCCCCGGGCGGGGGACGATCCTCCTCGTCGAGGATGACGACATCGTGCGCCGCTCCGCCCGACGGATTCTCACGGCCGGCGGCTATACCGTCATCGAAGCCGGATCGGCTGCAGAGGCCCGGCGGGTGCTGGCCGCGCTGCAGGCGCCGATCGACGTGGTGCTCACCGACGTCATGATGCCCGGCGAGACCGGTGCCACGCTGGTGGAAGGACTCCGGAAGAAAGATCCCGGCCTGCCGGTGCTCTATATGAGTGGCTACGCCGGAGAGGACCTGCTCCAGCTGGGCCTGACGCCGGGGACGGTCGAACTGCTCCGCAAGCCGTTCCACTCCCGTGAACTGCTCGCCCGTGTCTCCGACGTGATTGCCTCGAGAGGCGCTCCCCACCTACCGGAGTCACCATGACCGAGTCCTTCTCCTCGCGCTGGATCATGATGCTCACCATGCTCGGCATGGCGGTGGGCACCGGCAACATCTGGCGCTTTCCCCGGATCGTGGCCGAACACGGCGGCGGCGCGTTCCTGGTGAGCTGGGTGGTGTTCCTGCTCTTGTGGAGCATCCCGCTCATCCTGGTGGAATTCGGTACCGGCCGGATGACCCGCACCGGCCCGGTTGGCGCCTTCATCCGGATGATGGGGCCGAAGTATGCCTGGATGGGGGCGTGGATCGCCTTCACCGCGGTGGCGATCATGTTCTACTACTCGGTCGTCACCGGCTGGACGCTCCGGTACATGGCGGCGGCGGCCCTGGGAGAGATTCCGGGCGCGAGTCCAGGGGCCTTCTGGCGGGGGTACATCAGTGGCTGGGGCCCGGTCATCACCCACGGCCTCGCCATGGTGCTGGGCGGGTTCGTCGTGGCCCGCGGGGTGCGGGCCATCGAGGGCATGAGCCGGATAATGATGCCCACACTGATTCTCCTGGTGGTCATCCTCACCATCCGGGCCGTGACCCTGCCCGGCGCCAGCGATGGGCTCTCCTACATGTACTCCGTCAACGTCGCGGACCTCGCCAAGGCGGATACCTGGCTGCAGGCGCTGACCCAGAACGCCTGGGATACCGGCGCGGGCTGGGGACTGATCCTGGTGTATGCCGCCTACATGCGGCAGAACGAAGACACCGCCCTCAATGCCTTCATTCTCCCCACCGCCAACAACGCCATCTCGCTCTGCGCCGGGATGATGGTCCTGTGCACCGTCTTCTCGACCCTGCCGGCGCTGGTGGCCAGCCTGGCCCAGAACCCCGACGCGCTCGCGGAGTACCCCGCGCTGGCCGCGGCGATCAACGCCGGCGAGCCGCTCTCCGCCGACCTGGTGCGCCGCACCATCTTCAGCGCCGGCAACGAGGGGCTCACCTTCACCTGGATCCCCCAGCTCTTCGCCACGCTGCCGCTGGGCCGGCTGCTGATGTTCCTCTTCTTCCTGGCGCTGAGCTTCGCGGCCTTTACCAGCCTCATGGCCATGATCGAGCTGGGGAGCCGGGTGGTGCGGGACATGGGCGTCTCGCGGGAGCGGGCCGTGGCCGGCGTCAGCGCGGCCGGATTCCTGCTCGGCCTGCCCTCGGCGATCTCCCTCACCGTGCTCCACAACCAGGACTGGGTGTGGGGCGTGGCGCTCATGGTGAGCGGCCTGTTCTACGCCATCGCCGTGATCTTCTCGGGGGTGCGGCGCTTCCGCGAAGAGGAGCTCAACCACGCCGGCTCCGATATCCGCATCGGCCGCTGGTGGGAGATCGTCATCGGCGTGCTGGTGCCGCTGGAGGCGCTGACCCTGCTGGTCTGGTGGCTGTGGCAGGCGCGGGGCTGGGACCCGGAAGGGTGGCTCGACCCACTGGGGGTCGAGAACGTCGGCACGATCCTGCTGCAGTGGGGCGTGGTGCTGGTGGTGCTGATTGCCGCCAACGGCTGGCTCGCCGCCCGCACCCGGCCGGCGGCCGTCATCGAAGCGGACCGGATGCCGGCGTCGGTGCCCTAGGGGCGGTTGGGTGGTCAGCGTACCGAGGTGGGATCCGAAAGGCACCCACCATTCCGTGCCAACCGCCTAACCATCTAACTGCCCAACCACCTACCGCGGAAACGCCTCCGGCAGTCCACCGTCCACCGTGATGATATCCCCGGTGGTATAGCGGAACTTGTCGCTCGCCAGCAGCACCGCGAGATCGGCCACCGCCTCGGCTGGAATCAGCGAGACGCCCATGAGGTTCCGGCGGCGGTAGGTCTCCAGCTGCTCCTCCACGCTGACGCCCCGGCTCGCGGCCCGTTCCTGCACAAAGCGAAGAAACAGCGGCGTCTCGACCTGGTCGGCGTTGATGGCGTTGACCCGGATGCCCTCGGCGCCCAGCTCTACCGCCGCGACCCGGAGCGCCTGCAGCATCGCCGCCTTGCTGCCGCCGTAGGCCACGGCATCCCGCCCCGGCACCAGCGCGGCCTTGGACACCGACGCCACGATCGAGCCGCCCCGGCCCTGCGCCCGCATGATCCGCGCGGCTCGGGCGATGGCCTGGACCGCACCGATGTAGTGGACCTCGAGCTGGCGCTGCAGATCGGTGCGGGTGATCTCGGTGATCGGCGCGAAACGGGGCGGCTGCCCGGCGGTATAGAACAGGTGGTCCAGACCGCCGAACTCGAGCACCGTGCGGCGGAACAGCGCGTCGACGCTGGCATCATCGGTCACATCGGTGGCGACCCCGATGACCCGGCCCGGGAACCGCTTCGCGGCCTCCAGCGCCACGGCCTCCGCCTGAGCGCCGTCGAGGTCCGCCGCCACGACGTGCGCCCCCTCGGCGGCGAAGCGCTCCACCGCCGCGCGGCCGATGCCGCTCCCCCCGCCGATCACCACGGCGATGCTCCGGGGGAGCAGCTTGCCGCTCCGCTCCCGGGCAAGCTGCTCCTCCACTTTGCGGCGTTCCAGCGGCCAGTGCTCGAACTCGAAGACGTCCTTTTCCGGAATGAACTGGAAGCCCTCCACCGCCTCGGCATTTTCGATGGCCTGGAGCACCGCGCGATAGCACAGATTGGCGGTGACGGCGCTCTTCTTGTCGGTGAAGGCGGTGATCATCCCCACGCCCGGCACCAGGACCACCTTGGCCCAGTCGTCGAGCGGCTTCTCGTCCCCGCCGGCGTGGCGGCGGTGATACTCCTCGTACTCTCCGTGCTGGCGCCGGAGCTGGGTTCGAACCTCGGCAGCCAGGTCGGCTGCCGGAGCTGCGGGATCGAGGTCGAGCCAGACCGGCAGTCGGCCGGCGCGCAGCAGGTGCTCCGGTGTGGCCATGCCCCGGCGCGACAGTTCCGGCAGCCGCTCCGCGGAAAGCGTTTGCAGCACGTCCTCACTGTCGTCATAGTGGAGGATGACGCGCTCGGAGACGCCGAGGCTGCCGCGCACCGCCGGCAGCACGATCTCCGCGAGGCGGCGTCGCTCCTCCGGCGGCGGCACCGGCCGCCGGGGTGGCCCCAGCAGCAGCCGACCCCGGCGCGACCGGGCGATGAACTCCTCCATCTTGCCGACCGCGAGCAGCAGCCGTTCGTGGCACTGCCGCACCTCATCGCCGAAGATCACCAGGCCGTGATGGGCCAGGGTGAGGCCGATGGCATCGGCCGGGATGCGGCCCACCATCCCGCTCACCGCCCGGGCCAGCGGGAACCCCGGCCGGGTGTAAGGGACGTACACGATCCGCCCCTCGAACAGCTCAGCCACCAGCCGTTCGGCGGTCTGGTCGCTCACGTTGGTGAGGCTCATCGTTGCCACATCGTGGGTGTGGGCGATGACCCGGTGCGGCAGCAGTGAGTGGAGTGGTGTCTCGACGCTGGGCGCCGGCCCCTCCGCCAGCATGCAGGACGCCATGAACTTCATCATCTCGGCGTCGCTCATGCTGTCGGCCCGGGCCAGCGCGGAGAGGCGTGGCAGCGAGAGCCGGGTGAAGCCGTCGCGCCTGATGGTGCGGAGGTCGGTCCCGCTGCCTTTCACCAGCAGCGCCTCCACCATGGCCCCGCCTTCGCCGGACTGGGTCACCTTGATGGAGGTGTTCCCGCCGCCGGGCTGGACCAGGCGGGTCTCCCTGCCCAGCAAGTTGGAGAGGTAGACCAGGCCGTCGAGCGGGTCGCCGGTGGCCGGGGCCAGGCCTGACCAGTTGCCGGGCATCCGCGGATCGGGAGTCTCAGGGTTCATAGGCAGGAAGATGCCGGGAAACGGCCATACTGGTAAGTCCGGGCCGTGCAAGGCCTTGAATTTGCGTGTATGTTTAGGCACCCAGCGCCTCCCCCCACCCGCCAGTGGACGGGGGGCGGGCACTCAACCCTTCGTGACATGAGGACACCGATGGGACCCACCGAGCCGACCCCAGGGTCTGCCCTGACCGCCGTTGACTGGAGCGCCATCCTGGCGCCCTATCGCGTGCCGTCCCGCTGGAAGAGTTTCCGGCAGCTGGCGGGAACCACCGGACTGCTGGTGATCTTCTGGACGGCCACCCTGTGGAGCCTGGATATCAGCTACTGGCTCACGCTCCTGATGGCCATCCCCTCGGCATTCATGATCGTGCGGTTGTTCATGCTGCAGCACGACTGCGGCCACGGCTCGTTCTTTCGCTCGTCGCGGCTCAACGACCTGGTCGGCACGCTGCTCGGGGTGGTGACGCTGGTCCCCTATACCTACTGGCGGAAGACCCACGCCCTGCACCACGCCACCTCCGGCAACCTCGACGGCCGGGACCTGGGAGACATTGATACCCTCACGGTCCGCGAGTACCTCAGCCGGCCCTGGCACAAGCGCCTGATGTACCGGATATACCGCCACCCGGTGGTGCTGCTCCTGGTCGGACCCGCCTGGCAGTTCGTCCTCAAGCACCGGCTCCCGCTCGACATCCCCCGCTCGTGGAAGCGGGAGTGGACCAGCGTGCACCTGACCAACCTCGGGCTCGCGGCGGTGGTCGTGGTCATGTGGCTCACGGTGGGCATTGACCGGTTCCTGCTGGTGCAGCTGCCGATCACACTCTTTGCCGGGGCGATCGGCGTGTACCTCTTCTATGTGCAGCACCAGTACGAGGACACCTACTGGCGCTACCGCGAGGCGTGGAACTACTTCGCCTCCGGGCTCGAGGGCGCGTCCCACCTGGTGATGCCCAAGCTCTTGCAGTGGTGTACGGCCAATATCGGCCTCCATCACATCCACCACGTATCTGCCCGGATCCCCAACTACCACCTGCAGCGCTGCTTCGACGAAAACCCGGTGCTGCACAAGGTGACCCGCCTGACCCTGCCAGCCAGCGTCAAGACCCTGTGGCTCACGCTGTGGGACGAGGACGAGAAGCGGCTGGTGGGTTTCCGGGAACTCCGCCGCATCCGGGAGCGGATCAGCCGGGAGATCGGCGCTGGTGCCCAGATTCTCGCCACCAAGCCGGAGGCGGTGCCGCGGGCCTGGCAGTAGCCAACGCGGAGTCACCACGGGCGCGAAGCGGCCCTTCGCGTCCTGGTGGTGAGAACCACGAGTCAGTCATCCTGCATTCCCGCTGTGCCCCACACGGACGATCCGATGGCCGACCCGCCAGCCAGCCGAGCCGGGCCTGCACTGCTCGAGTACCACCTCCCCGGCGGCTGGGTGGTGCTGGCGGGTAACAGCGACCAGTCCAACGACCACCTGTCCCTCAAGCTGGCCAGGCCCTCCGACCTCTGGTTCCACATCCGCGGCATGCCAGGGAGCCATGTGGTGCTCCAGGTCCCTGCGGGAGCGGCCCCGGACCGGGACACCCGGGAGCAGGCCGCGGCCATCGCGGCGTATCACAGCAAGGCGCGGGGCGCCGGCACTGTCGCCGTGAGCTGCACCGAGGCCCGCCACGTCTCCAAGCCCCGCGGTGCTCCCGCCGGCACCGTGAACATCAGGAAGGAGACGGTGCTCAAGGTGCGGCCGCTTGATGACACCGCGATCGCCGCCCTCCGGCAGCGCTGACCTATCATCCCTCACCACCTTCGCCATGCCTCCTGCCGTCCGCAACCTGGTCCCCATGGTGCACGTCGCCGATCTTGGACGCTCGGTGGCCTTCTACGAACGCCTGGGGTTCCTGCTCCAGAACACCTTCACCCCGCCCGGCGCACCTTTGCCCACCTGGGCCTGGCTCGAGCTGGGTACCGCGAGGATCATGCTGGCCCGGGCCAGCGGGCCGGTTGATCCCGAGCAACAGGCGGTGCTGTTCTACCTCTACTACGACGACATCGCGGCCACCCACGCCGAGCTCTCGGCTGCGGGTGTTGTCACCGGGGAGATGAGCTACCCGTCTTACTGTCCCAAAGGAGAGTTCCGGGTGACCGATCCGGACGGCTACTGCCTGATGCTGACCCACACCTGAGGCGCCGGGCCCCCGAGGAGTTACTGCACCGCTGAAAATCCGAGGGTGGCGGCTCATCGGGATCGGGTGCATGTTATGAGCCTTCTCATGCCAACCCCCTTCGAGCGACTCCAGACGGCCCTGGCCGACCGTTACCACCTCGAACGCGAGGTGGGACAAGGCGGCATGGCCACGGTCTATCTGGCCAAGGACCTCAAGCACCACCGCAAGGTCGCGCTCAAGGTGCTCCGGCCGGAACTCGCCGCGGCGCTCGGCCCTGAGCGGTTCGTGCGCGAGGTCGAGACGGTGGCGTCGCTGCAGCACCCCCACATCCTGCCGCTGTTCGATTCCGGCGAGGCCGACGGCTTCCTTTACTATGTGATGCCGTTCGTGGATGGCGAGTCGCTGCGCGAGCGGCTCAAGCGTGGTGCCATTCCGATCCACGAGGCGGTGCGGATCCTCAGGGAAGTCGTGGACGCGCTGGCCCACGCCCACCAGCACGGCATCGTCCATCGGGACATCAAGCCCGACAACGTGATGCTCTCCGGCCGGCACGCCGTGGTCACCGACTTCGGCGTGGCCAAGGCGGTGAGCGCAGCCGGCACCGACAAGCTAACCACCGTGGGGGTGGCGCTCGGCACTCCGACCTACATGGCGCCGGAACAGGCCATGGGAGAGACCAACCTCGACGCGCGGGCGGACATCTATTCGGTCGGCGCGCTGGCGTATGAGCTGCTCACCGGCGTGCCCCCCTTCGAGCGCCCAACCGCGCAGGCGCTGCTGTCGGCGCACGTCCTCGAGAAGCCGACCCCACCCGAGACCAGGCGAGCGGGAATTGCGCCGGGCCTCTCCGACCTCGTGATGCGCTGTCTGGAGAAGGAGAAGGACAACCGGTACCAGACGGCGGAAGAGATGCTGCCGGCCCTGGAAATGCTGGGCACGCCGAGCGGCGGCGTGACCCCGACCCACACCCGGCCGCTGCCCGCCACGACGAAGTCTGCCAGGCGTTCGCCGTGGATCGCGATTGCGGCAGGACTCGGCCTGGTCATCGCGGCTGTGACGGGTTGGGCACTACTCCGCGGAGGCGCTACGGCCGACGGTCGGATTGACCAGCTCGCCGTGCTGCCCATCCAGGACCTGTCCGGCAAGGACCAGGTGTTCGTGGACGCGATGCACGATGCGCTGATCAGCGCCATTGCCCGGAAGCAGGTCGTTGGCGTGGTCTCCCGCTCGGCGGTGATGCAATACCGTGACGGTGGCACCACGGCGGACATCGCCAGGGCGCTCCACGCCGACGCCGTCATCGAAGCCACCGTTTTCCGGGACGGCCAGCGCATGCGGATCAACGTGCAGATGGTGGAGCCGGCGTCGCTCCGGTACATCTGGGCACAGACCTACGAGCGGGACGTCAAGGACGTGCTCGACGCGCAGCGGGAGATCGTGGATACCATCGCCGCCGAGGTGGCCGGGACGCTGAGCGGGCAGGCCGCTGCCCAGCACGCCGGCGCCATGCTGCCCTACACCGCGAGCGAACTGCTCGCCGCCATTTCTTTCAGGGAGTCGCTACCGTGAGAGCTACCGTACTGCTGGGTGGTGTGAGCCTCCTGTTCGCTGCGGGATGTGGCGATTCCGCTGCCGCGCCCAAGCGCGTCGTGCTGACGCCGGAATCCGGCGACTATCACGATGCCACCTATTCCCCCGACGGCACCCACCTCGCGTTCAAGGCGGAGCATGACGGCCGGTGGGCAGTGTACGTGGCAGGTCCGGATGGCAAAGGCGCCGAGGCGGTGAGCCCCACGTCGAGCTGGCTGGACGCTCCGCGCTGGTCTCCGGACGGGAAGTCCATCCTGTATCTCTCGGACCTCGCCGCACCGCCCGACGTCTGGGTGGTCCCGGCCGCCGGGGGCGAGCCAAGGCGGCTCACCACGGACCCGACGCTCGAGTTCAACGCCAGGTGGTCTCCGGACGGCCAGCGCATCCTCTACTCCGGCAACCGACGAGGCAATTTCGATATGCTCGCGGTCCCCATCGCCGGCGGCGTCCCCGACACCATTCAGGCGGGGCCCGCCAATGAATTCGGGCGCTGGTCTCCCGATGGATCCCGGGTCGCGTTCAATCAAGCCGATCAGGGGAAAGCCACGATCTGGGTGCGCACCCTGGACGGCGGCCCCGCCGTCCAGCTCACCACCGAGGGGCGTGAGCAATTCGCGGAGTGGTCGCCCGACGGCAAGGAGTTGCTCTACACCACCGACCGGACCGGCAAGAGCGACATCTGGATCCTTCCCGCGGACGGCGGGCCGGCGCGGCAGCTGACGCGCGAGATCCGGGGAGACTGGAGCCCCAGGTATTCCCCCGACGGACGCTGGGTGGCCTACATCTCCGAGGCCGGAGGTCAGCAGGACGTCTGGGTGGTACCGAGCGCGGGCGGTCAGCCTATTCGGGTCACCAACGATGCCGGCGAAGAGGAGGACATGGAGTGGGCCAGTGACGGGAAGGGCCTGATCTTCTCCTACACCGAGGTGGTCAGCCAGATCTTTGTCCAGCCGGCGGACGGCGGCCCCTCCCGCCAGCTCACCTCGGGATCGAAGGCCTCGTGGGACCCCCAGGTGTCTCCCGACGGCCAGTGGGTGGCTTACACCTCGAACCAGTCGGGAAGCGAGGACATCTGGATCCTCCCGCTGGCCGGTGGAGAGCCCAGGCGGCTCACCACGACCCAGTCGCACGAGAACAGCCCGGCGTGGTCGCCGGACGGGAAGCGCATCGCCTTTCTCTCCAATCAGGGCGGTGAAAGCAATGTGTGGGTCATACCCGCAGCAGGAGGGGAGCCCACCCAGCTCACCTCCCTGGCGGGTGACGAGGATGGACCGCTGGTCTGGTCTGCGGACGGCAAGAGCATCACGTTCACCGCCTCGTTCGAGGCGAGTTCCGGCGACATCTGGAGCGTCCCGGCGGACGGGGGTACACCGACCCGCTTGACCAGCACCGGCTGGGCCGGGGAGGCCGTCTGGAGTCCGGACGGGCGCACCCTGCTCTTCGGCTCCAACAAGGACGGCCTCGGCGAGATCTTCAGCATTGCCCGGGGCGCCTCTACCCCGAAGCAGCTCACCAGCCTCGGCGGCTACACCGGAAACGCCCGCTTCTCTCCCGACGGCAGGCGCGTGGTCTTCACGGCGTATGACGCGAAACCGGGCGGCGGCTTCGATATCGTGCTGATGAATCCCGACGGCTCCGGCCTCCGGAAGCTCACCGACGATACGCCCTGGGAATCAGACCCCGTCTGGTCGCCGGATGGCTCCCGGCTCGCCGTGCGGACCAAGCGGGCCGGCAGCTGGGATGTCGCCCTGCTGGACCCCGCCAGCGGCGAGATGCGCATCCTCACAACTCCCCAGAACAACGACGGCTCTCCGAGGTGGACTCCCGACGGCAAGTCGGTGCTGTACACCTCGGGAGACTACTCCCACAAGCTGGTCACGGTGGCGGTGGAGGGGTTGCTCAAGGCGCCGTGAGGTGTTGCAGTAGACGCAGGCCGCGCGGCGCTGCACCTTACCCCGCATGGCCTCTCCCCCCCGCAGCTGACAGCCGCCCTCGCCGACCGCTACCGCATCGAGCGGGAGCTCGGCCAGGGCGGCATGGCCACGGTGTACCTGGCCGAGGACGTGAAGCACGGCCGCAAGGTGGCGGTGAAGGTGCTCCGCCCGGAGTTTGCCGCCGCGCTGGGCCATGAGCGGTTCCTGCGTGAGATCACCACTACCGCCCAGCTGGACCATCCCCACATCCTGCCGCTCCTCGACAGCGGCCAGAGCGGCGAGATCCTCTATTATGTGATGCCGTTCGTGGACGGTGAATCGTTGCGCGACCGGCTGGCCCGCGAGCGGCAGCTGTCCGTCGGTGACGCGCTGCAGATCACCCGCGAGGTTGCCGATGCCCTGGGCCATGCCCACGGACGCGGGGTGATCCACCGCGACATCAAGCCCGACAACATCATGCTCTCCGGTGGCCACGCGCGGGTCGCCGATTTCGGCATCGCCCGGGCGGCCGACGTGGCAGGGAGGGAGAAGCTCACCCTGACCGGCCTCACGCTCGGCACCCCCACCTACATGAGTCCCGAGCAGTCGGTGGGGGACGCCGACCTCGACGGCCGGAGCGATCTCTACTCGCTCGGCTGCGTGCTGTACGAGATGCTGGCCGGAGAGCCGCCCTACACCGGGTCCACCGCGCAAGCCATCATCGCCAAGCGCTTCCGCGAGCCGGTGCCGCAGATCTCCACCCTGCGGGAGACCATCCCGCCGGCGGTCGCGGCGTCGCTCACCCGGGTGATGGCCAAATCCCCCGCCGACCGCTTCGATAGTGCCGAGCAGTTTGTGCTGGCGCTCACCGCCACCGATACGGCACCACCGGAGCTCCATACGGCGGAGACCTCGCTGCTGCCGGTCACGGCCGCCCATCGGGCCTGGCGGTCCCGGGTTACGCTCGTGGCCGGCAGGGTCCTCGCGCTCGTCGCAGGGGCCGCCCTCGTCGTGGTGCTGCTTCGCCCCGACCGGGAGGCGAGGGTCCCGACGGTCGGTCGCACCATCCAGGTCACCCGCGATCCCGGACTCGAGGTTGATCCGGCGCTTTCCCCAGACGGTGCCATGGTCGCGTACGCACAGGGCCCGCCCACCGGGATGCAGATCTACGTGCAGCAGGTGAGCGGCGGCCGCCGGGTGGCGCTGACCAGCGACTCCCGCGACAACTTTCGCTCGCCGCATTGGTCGCCAGACGGCAACCAGATCGCCTTCCATGGAAATGACGGGATCTTCGTGGCGCCGGCGCTGGGCGGTGCTCCCCGGCGCGTCGTCAGGATCGACACCACCGCGGCCTTGCTCGGTGCCGGATCGTTCACGCCGATTTCGGGGCTCAGCTGGTCGCCGGATGGTCAGCGCCTCGCCTACACCAGCAGCTGGCCCGGTTCCCTCTATATAGTCCCGGTGGCGGGCGGCAAGCCGATCCGGTTGGCGGCGCCTCCTCAGCCCTTTTCGCCGGCGTGGTCGCCGGATGGCACCAGGCTGGCGCTGGCGGCGGGCAACTCGGTGTTCACGTTCGGCACCGGGTACTTCGGCAACGTCGGCAACTCCGGCATCTGGGTGGTCCCGGTAGCGGGAGGATCCCCGACCCGGGTCACCGGGGATGAGTCGCTCGCCGTGAGCCCGCAATGGTCTCCGGACGGACGCGCGCTGTACTGGGTCTCCGACCGCGGTGGCAGCCGGGACATCTACCGGTTGGCTGTCAGCGAGGAGGGTGCGCCGGCGGGAGAGCCGCAACGGCTCACCACCGGCCTCGACGTCCATGGGATCAGTCTGGCCGCCGACGGAACCCATCTCGCCTATTCCAGCTTCCGGACCTTCTCCAACATCTGGTCCCTCGCGGTCCCGTCGGCGGGGTCGGGTCCCGTGCCGGCCACCGCCGCGCGTCCGCTGACCAGCGGGAACCAGACCATCGAGGGCGTGGATGTCTCGACCGACGGACGGTGGCTGGTGTTCGAGTCCGACCGCGGTGGCAACCCGGACCTGTACAAGATGTCCACCACCGGCGGTGAGCCAATCCAGCTCACCACCGACTCGGCCGGCGACTTCAGCGCCGCCTGGTCGCGGGATGGGAGCCAGATCGTGTTCCACTCCCTGCGCTCCGGCAATCGCGACATCTTCACCATGCTGGCCGATGGCACCGGGCTGGCGCAGCGCACCGCCACACCGTTGCAGGAACTCGACCCTGACTGGGCCCCGGATGGCTCGGCCCTGGTCTTCGAAGTGATGGACAACGCCACCGGCGCCATCAGCGTCCTGCCGCTCGATGCCCCGGGTGGATCGGCCCGCCCGCTGTCTGAGAATGGTGACTTCAGCCGCTGGTCCCCCACCGGGGAGTGGATCGTCTACCATGTGACCGAAGGACTGATGCTGGTACCGCCATCGGGCGGTCCGAGCCGGCTGGTGCTGGACAACGCCCGCGACAGCGCGGAGGCGTTCTTTGCCCGCTGGACGCCGGACGGCCAGGCGCTCTACTACCTCACCCGCCGGCCGACCGGCTGGGCCATCCGAACCGTCCCGGTCACGGGCGGCAAGTCCCGCACCCTCGTGAACTTCGACGACCCGACCCGGCAGCCGGTGCGCTACGGCTTTGCCACCGATGGCCGGACATTCTACTTCACCCTCGGCAGCCACGAGAGCGACGTCTGGGTCATGGAGCTGGAGCGCCGCTGACCCGACCAATCTGAGCGCGGTGGTAGACGCGGGACTCCCGGTGCTGCACTTTACCGTACATGACCACTCCACCTGACCGCCTTACCACCGCCCTCGCCGACCGCTACCGCATCGAGCGGGAGCTGGGCCAGGGCGGCATGGCCACCGTCTACCTGGCCGATGACCTGAAGCACGACCGCCGGGTGGCCATCAAGGTGCTCCGGCCCGAGCTGGCGGCGGTGATCGGCGCCGAGCGTTTCCTGGCCGAGATCAAGCTCACCGCCAACCTGCAGCATCCCCATATCCTGCCATTGCACGACTCCGGCGCCGCCGACGGCGTGCTGTATTACGTCATGCCGTTCATCGAGGGAGAATCGCTCCGCGACCGGCTGCAGCGGGAGAAGCAGCTCCCGGTGGAAGAGGCGGTGCGCATCACCCGCGAGGTGGCCAGCGCGCTCGATTACGCCCACCGCCACAATGTCATCCACCGGGACATCAAGCCGGAAAACATCCTGCTGCACGACGGCCAGGCGCTGGTGGCCGATTTCGGCATCGCGCTGGCCGCCAGCAAGGCGGGCGGCACCCGGATGACCGAGACCGGCATGAGTCTCGGCACGCCCCACTACATGAGCCCCGAGCAGGCGATGGGAGAGCGGGAGATCACCGCCCGCTCGGATGTTTACGCGCTGGGCTGCGTGCTGTATGAGCTGCTCACCGGCGATCCGCCCTTCACCGGCTCCACCGCCCAGGCCATCGTGGCGCGCGTGGTCACCGAGAACCCGCGTTCGATGACCACCCAGCGGCACACCATCCCGCCGCACCTGGAAGCGGCGGTGTTCACCGCGCTGGAGAAGCTCCCGGCGGACCGGTTCGCGAGCGCGGCGGACCTCTCCGCCGCACTGGTGAATCAGGGATACACCCGGGCCGGCGCGGCGGCCGGGGTCCAGGCCAGCGCCACGGGCCGCCGGTGGACGCCACTCGCCGTGGCGGGCTGGGCCCTGGCCGGCGTGGCGCTGGTGGCGGCACTCTGGGGCTGGCTCAAGCCCGCACCTGCCCCAGCGGTGCTGCGCTACGCTATGGCGCTGCCCGATGGCGAGCAGCTGGCCGAGACGCGGGGCCACCGCATTGCCATCTCGCCCGATGGCTCCCGGCTGGTATACGTGGGGCCGGGGCCGGACGGCAACCGGCTGTGGCTCCGCTCCCGCAACCAGCTGCACGCCACCCCGATTCCGGGGACGGAGCGCGCCACCGTCCCGTTCTTCTCCCCGGACGGGTCCCGGGTGGGATTCATCAACGAGGGCAACACCGAGATGAAGGTCGTGACCCTCAACGGCGCGCCGCCGATAACCGTCGTCGACTCCGCGCTCGGCGCCGACGGCGCGTCATGGAGCGACGACGGATTCATCTACTACGACGGCTTCACCGGTGGCGGAACCACCGGACTTGTCCGGGTCGCCCCGAGCGGTGGCCGCCAGGAACAGGTCACCACGGTCGATACCACCGGGGGCGAGGTGGATCATTACTGGCCCATGGCATTGCCGAAGGGGCGCGGGGTGCTGTTCACCATCCTGAAACGGAACACCCGCCAGGCCAGCGACGTGGCCGTTCTGGACCTCAAGACCGGGGAGCGCCACACACTGGTCCAGGGCATTGCCGCCCGGTATTCACCGAGCGGTCATCTGGTTTATCTGACGGCCGGGGGCGACCTGGTGGCCGTGTCGTTTGATCTCAAACGGCTGGCGGTGACCGGTGAGCCCTTCGCACTCACCAGCGGCGTCGCCGCACGGCCCTTCGGCGCGGTGGACCTAGCGCTGTCGCGGTCTGGCACCATGATGTACCTGCTAGGCGCGGCCCAGACGGCGCCAAGCGAGGTGGTCTATGTGACCCGCGAGGGCGTGGTCTCCCGGATCGATTCCGGGTTGTCCGGCGACTACCAGACCCTGGCCCTTTCGCCGGACGGCCGCCGGCTGGCGCTGAGCCGGGTCGAGGGCAGCGACCAGCAGGTCTGGGTCAAGCAGTTGCCCAGTGGACCGATCAGCAAGCTCACCTTCGGGGGCACTCGCAGCAATCGTCCCGCGTGGTCCCCGGATGGACGCGATGTGGGGTTCCTCTCGAACCAGGGATCGACCCCCATGATGTACCGCAAGCGAGCCGACGGCAGCACCACGGACGAGTTGGTGATCGGCCACGCGGGCCGGCCGGTGAACGAGGCATTCTGGAGCCGTGACGGACGCTGGGTGGTGTACCGCACCTTTCCCAACGACATCTTTGGCCGCCGGATCACCGGCCCCGATACCACCACGGTTCCCCTGCTGGAGAGCTCCTTCAACGAGATCATGCCGGCCCTCTCGCCCGACGGGCGGTGGCTGGCATACGCGTCGGATGAATCGGGCCAGTACGAGGTCTTCGTGCGCCCCTTTCCCAACACCCAGTCGGCCAAGTGGCAGATCTCCACCGCCGGCGGATTCGAACCCCGCTGGTCCCACAGCGGCCGTGAACTGTTCTACTGGCCGGCCAACGGTGCCCTGAACTCGGTGGAGGTCCTCCCCGGCGCCACCTTCACCCCCGGCCGGCGCCTCACCCTGTTCGACGGCAGCGTATACGTCGGCGGCATCGGAACCTGGGATATCACTCCGGATGACAAGCGGTTCGTGCTGATCCGCAGCGGCGCCGGCGGCTCGACCGCTAGCGAGGTGATCGTGGTAGAGAATTTTGCGGCCGACCTCATGCAGGTCCGCACCCCGTGAGCCACTAATGGCCGAGACGCCCGCACGTCTCGCCGCCGCCCTGTCTGACCGCTACCGCATCGAGCGGGAGCTGGGCCAGGGCGGGATGGCCACGGTCTATCTGGCCCAGGATCTCAAGCACGACCGCAAAGTCGCCCTCAAGGTCCTCCGGCCCGAACTGGCCGCCGTGATCGGGGCCGAGCGCTTTGTGGTGGAGATCAAGACCACCGCCGCGCTGCAGCATCCGCACATCCTGCCGCTGTTCGACTCCGGCACCGCCGAGAGCTTTCTCTACTATGTGATGCCGTTCATCGACGGCGAGACCCTGCGCGCCAAGCTCGACCGCGAGACCCAGCTCGGCATCGACGAATCGGTCCGGATCGCGGTGGCGGTGGCCGATGCTCTCGACTACGCCCACCGCCACGGAGTGATCCACCGCGATATCAAGCCGGAGAACATCCTGCTGCACGACGGGCGGCCGATGGTGGCCGACTTCGGCATCGCGCTGGCGCTCTCCGCGGCGGCGGGCGGCAGGATGACCGAGACGGGGATGAGCCTCGGCACACCGCACTACATGAGTCCGGAGCAGGCCACGGCGGAGAAGGAGATCACCGCCCGGAGCGACGTGTACTCGCTGGGCAGCGTGCTCTACGAGATGCTGACCGGCAACCCGCCGCACACCGGTGCCTCGGCGCAGCAGATCATCATGAAGATCGTGACGGAAGAGGCGGCCCCGGTCACCAAGTTACGGAAGTCGGTGCCGCCCCAGGTGGCCGCGGCCGTCGCCAAGTCGATCGAGAAGCTGCCGGCGGACCGCTTCGCGACGGCACAGGAGTTCGCCGAGGCGCTCCAGGGACGGGGAGCCGCCCTGACTCTTCCGGGAAGCGGGCCAGGGGCTGGAGCAACGGGACGGGTGCAGGCCGCCGACGGCGGGCGGGCGCGACTCCGGGATCCCGTCGTGCTGGTCCTGACCCTCGTGGCCGTGGCCTCGCTGGTGGGGCTGATCCTGGCCAATCGAGCGGAGACGCCGGTATCGGTTCCGCTCATCCGGTTCGTGCTGAACACGACGGACAGCAATCGGCCTATCGACAAGTTCCCCTGGCCGGCGGCGATCTCACCCGATGGCGGCATGGTGGTCTACTCGGTGCCGGTGGGTTCCGCCAGTACAATGCTGTATCTGCTCCAGAGCGACCGGCTGGAGGCCCGCCCGATTCCGGGAACGAAGGACGCCTATCAACCGTATTTTTCGCCCGACGGCTCGTGGCTGGCGTTCGAGATGGACGGCAAGGAACGCAAGGTCCGACTGGACGGGAGCGCACCGGTCACCATCAGCGATGCGGGCGGCGCCAACGGGGCCGACTGGACCATCGGCAACGAGATCCTGCTCGGGGCCCAGGGCCGCTTTCACGGACTGTCGCGGGTGAGTGCGGCCGGCGGCGAGTTCGTGGCACTGACCCAGCCGGACACAACCAAAGGCGAGCGCGACCATCTCTGGCCCATTGCCCTCCCGGATGGCAAGCGGGTGGCCCTGGTGATCTGGTATGGGAACCTGGCCACATCCCAGCTCGCCATCGCCTCTCTCAGCGGCGGCGCCGTCGTGCCGCTCGGCATCCCCGGTATCCGCCCGCTGGCGATGATCGATAACATGCTGCTCTACGTGCAGGCCGACGGCGCGGTCATGGCAGTGGCGCTCAAGGACGGCTTGAAGGGGATACGGGGCAACCCGATCCCGGTGCACGATCCGGTGCCGGTCTGGGGCGCGAATAACGGCAACTCCGGGATCTTCATCTCCAGTCGCGGCGCGCTGGTGGTGACCCGCGGCGGAGCGCTCGGCAAGCTGGCCTGGGTCTCGTCCGGCGGCCGGCCGGAGCCGGTGTTGCCGTCCGCGCGCGCCTTCCTGACGCCCCGGCTCTCACCCGATGAGCGGCGGATTGCCGTGGTAGTCGGCGAAGGCCGGCAAAACGACGTGTGGATCTTCGACCGGTCTCTCTCGACGTTTTCACGGCTGACGACAGCTGGCTCGGTCACATCGGTGGATTGGAGCCCCGACGGATCGCGCGTCCTGTTCGCGGCCGCGGGCGAGGTGGCGCGGAACGCCGTGTGGTCGCAACTCGCCTCCGGCGGATCCCCGGCGGTGAAGCTGTTCGAGAGCCCGTACCTGATGCCCACGGTCACCATGTCGCCGGACGGCAAGTCGCTGCTGGTGAACCTGCTGCACCAGTTCAGCTGGGACATCTTCCGGGTCCCGCTCGACTCGGAACCGGTGGGCCGGAGCTACCTCACCACCAAGGCGGGAGAGACCTCGCCGAAGTTCTCCCCGAATGGCAAGTGGGTGGCCGTGGTATCGGATGAATCGGGTCGCGGCGAGGTCTATGTGCGGTCGTTTCCCGATCCGGGGGCCAAGGTCCAGATCTCGGTCGCTGGCGGCACCGAACCCACCTGGTCTCCCGATGGAAGCCGGCTCTACTATCGGACCGGCTCCGAGCTGCTGGCGGCCCGGGTCTCGTTCTCCCCCACGTTCACCCTGTGGTCGCGGGACACTGTGCTGTCCGGGTTGGCGGCCGCCAACAGTGGTTTCGGGGCCAGCTACTTCGGCGCGACTTACTCGGTGAGTCGCGACGGCCGACGCGCCCTGACGGTCTTGCCCGACCGGGACGACTTCCAGCTGGTGGTCTCACCCAACTGGATCATGGAGCTGCGCCGGCGCATCGCCGAGAGCGGCGGCGGGAACTAGCGTAACAGTGCCCCGAAAGAAGCGATCGGAATCCGGACTCGCAATGCCGCAGAAGAACCGTCATCTTCCCCCGTCGTGACGACTCCCCGCCAACCTCGCCGCTGCCCCCTGTACCAGGCGGCCCCAGGATCCGGTGCACGCACGGGCTATCCTCTTCGGGCTGGTCGCCGCCAGCCAGCGAGCGCTGGCGCTCGAGTCGCTTGAGCGGGTCACCCCGAGGGGTGGTTTGCTCTGGTGGGCGGCGCAGTTTCCGGACGTTGGCCCGCTGAGCAGAGACCCCCGATTCCAGCGAGTAATGAACGACAGCCGGCCACCAGGAGCGACCGACCGTGAGTGATCTGCCCGACCGCCTGACCGCTGCACTCGCCGACCGCTACACCATCGAACGGGAGCTGGGCGCCGGTGGCATGGCCACCGTATACCTAGCGCATGATCCAAAGCACGACCGCAAGGTGGCCATCAAGGTGCTCCGGCGCGAACTCGCCGCGGTGATCGGCGCCGAGCGCTTCCTGCGGGAGATCAAGACCATCGCCAACCTGCAGCACCCCCACATCCTGGGCCTGATCGACAGCGGCGAACTGGACGGCACGGCGTATTACGTCATGCCGTTCGTAGAGGGAGAATCGCTCCGCGACCGGCTCAACCGCGAGAAGCAGCTCCCCGTCGCCGACGCCGTGCGGCTCGCCACCGAGGTGGCCGCCGCGCTCGACTACGCCCACCGCCACGGCGTGATCCACCGCGACATCAAGCCGGAGAACGTGCTGCTGCACGACGGGTCGGCGCTGGTGGCGGATTTCGGCATTGCGCTCGCAGTCTCCAGCGCCGGCGGCAGCCGGATGACCGAGACCGGCATGTCGCTCGGCACGCCGCACTACATGAGTCCCGAGCAGGCCATGGGGGAGCGAGAGATCACCGCCCGCTCCGATGTCTACGCCCTCGGCGCCATGACCTACGAGATGCTGCTGGGCGAGCCGCCGTTCACCGGGCCCACGGCCCAGGCGATCGTGGCCAAGGTGATGACCGAGAAACCGGCTTCGCTTGCCGCGCGGCGGGAGACGGTGCCGTCCGGGGTAGAGGAGGCGGTGCTCACGGCGCTGGCCAAGCTGCCGGCGGATCGCTGGGGCAGCGCCGCTGAGTTCAGCACGGCCCTGAACGGTGGAGCCACCGGCCGGTCCGGCACCGGTGCCCGCCAGCTCCAATCGCCTGCCGGGAATCCGATGGCTCTCCGCGCCGCGATCGTGGTGGCGATCCTTGCCACGCTGGCGGCGGGGTTTTTCGCCGTGAAGGTCGCGCAACGGCCCACCGCGCCGGTGACTCGACTCATGCTCGACTTGCCCGATCTCCGGGTGAATCACCTCAATTACAACGGTGCCGCGTTTGTCCTGGCGCCGGACGGTTCACGGATGGCGTACGTGGCGCGGCCACCCGGCACGCCCGGCCGGCTCATGGTGTGGGACCGGGGCGAGTCCACGCCCCGCGTGCTGGACGGCACCGAAGGGGCGGACGGCCCCTTCTTCTCTCCGGATAGCCGCTGGATCGGCTATACCACGGCAGGAATGCTGTACAAGGTACCGGCCAGCGGCGGCGCCCCTGCCCGCCTCGCCGACGCCACACTCGGGATCGGCACCGATGTGCTGGCGGGCGGGGCGTGGCTTACCAATGACCGTATCTACTTCAGCGATCGGTCGTTCACTCTGCTCTCCGTGCCCGCCACCGGTGGCACGCTGACCACGATCGCGCCGGCGCCCAGCGGTTTCGGAATGGTGTTCCCGACCGCGCTCCCGAGAACCGACGCCATACTCGTCACCCTGTGCAGCAACAACTGCGCGCAAATGACGCTGATGTCGCTCAACCTCAAGACCCTGGCCCGGGACACCCTGCTCCCCAATGCGGCTCGCGCCTGGTACCTCCCGACCGGCCACCTGATCGCGGTCATGCAGGACGGCAGCGTCCGGGGCGGAAGGTTCGACGTCCGCAAGCTCCGGTTCCTCGAACCGCCCACCGCCATCTTTTCCGCGGTGCAACTCGAGCTGGGGATCACGCCCGAGCTCAGCGTGGCCAACGATGGGACGCTCATCTACCTTGCCGCCAACCAGACCGGCAGTGGCACCACAGTGGCGCGGGTGGACCGCGCCGGCCGGGCCACGGGGCTCGATAAGGACTGGGTGTCCCGCTTCACCAGCCTCGCCGTCTCACCCGATGGCCGGCGCCTCGCGGTGAGCACGATCGACGCGTCCAACACCGCGCTCTGGGTGAAGCAGCTCGACGCGGGGCCGCTCACCCGGCTCTCCTTTGATGGCACCATCAGCTACCGTCCCGCGTGGCGTCCCGATGGTCGCACGCTCAGTTTCACCTCTGACCGCCTCGATCAATCCTCCTTCCTGTACCAGGTCCGGGCCGACGGCAGCAGCAAGCCCGAACGCCTGCTGCCCAACGATTCCTCGCAGGTGGATGAGGCCGTCTGGTCCCGCGATGGCCGCTGGCTGGTGTATCGCACCGGCGTCGCCGCGGGATTCCGTGACATCTACGCCCGGCCCCTGTCCGGAGACACCAGCCGAGTGACCGTCGCGGCGGGCGCGTTCGACGAGTACATGCCCGCGCTCTCCCCGGACGGACGCTGGATCGCCTATGTCTCGGTCGAATCGGGGCGGGAAGAGGTGTACGTCCGGCCCTTTCCCGGCACCGACCGGGCACGCTGGCAGGTCTCCACCGCCGGTGGCGCAGGGCCGGCCTGGTCGCATTCGGGACGGGAGCTGTTCTACGTGGACCCGGCGGACAGTCTCATTTCCGTCGGCTACACCGGCGCAACCGACTTCCAGACCACCTCCCGGCGCGCGCTGTTCAGCACCCGGCCATTCGTTCTGCTCCCGTTTCATCGCTCCTACGACGTCAGCGCCGACGACCAGTCCTTCCTGATGCTCCAGCGCGCCAGCGCCAGCAGCGTCGAGGCCAACCGGCTGTCGGTGGTGCTCAACTGGTTCCCCGAGCTCGAGGCCAAATCGCGGGGGAGCCGGTGAGTGCGCGCGTGCGTGTCGTCATCCACCGTTGCCAGCACACTGACATGGAGATGCAAGCGATGAGGACGGTTCCGGAATGACCGGCGCCCCAGATAGGCTCACCGCCGCCCTCGCCGACCGCTACCGCATCGAGCGGGAGCTGGGCCAGGGCGGCATGGCCACGGTGTACCTCGCCGAGGACCTCAAGCACCACCGCAAGGTGGCGCTCAAGGTGCTCCGACCCCAGCTGGCCGCCCTGCTGGGCGCGGAGCGGTTCCTGCGGGAGATCGAGATCACCGCCAATCTGCAGCACCCGCATATTCTCCCGCTGTTCGACTCCGGTGAGGCGGGCGGCTTCCTCTTCTATGTGATGCCCTACGTCGAGGGCGAGACCCTGCGCGACCGCATCAAGCGAGAGGGGCGGGTCGGGGTGGAGGAGGCGCTCCGCATCACGGTCCAGCTGGCCCGGGCCCTGGAGGCGGCGCATCGCGAGGGGATCCTGCACCGGGACATCAAGCCCGAGAACGTCCTGGTGCGCGACGGCGAGCCGCTGATCGCCGACTTCGGCATCGCCCAGGCCACCCGAGCCGGCGACGAGCGGCTCACCGAAGCCGGCCTGTCGCTCGGCACCGTCCTCTACATGAGCCCCGAGCAGGCCGCCGGGGAGCGCGATCTCGACGCCCGGAGCGACGTCTACGCGCTCGCGTGCGTGCTCTACGAGATGCTCTCCGGTCAGCCGCCGCACGCCGGCGACTCGGCCCGGGCGGTGATCACTGCCCGGCTGCTCGGCCCGCCCGATCTCCAGGAGGTCCGTCGCACCACGCCCGCACTGGCCGCCGTCCTGGCTCAGGCGCTGGCGCCCGCACCAGCCGGATCGCCCCCCGACCATGGCGGCGTTCGGCGCGGCGCTGCAGGAGCTGCTCGAGGCGGCGGCGGCGCGAGCCCGCGCGCCGCTTCGGCCCGGCGGTGCTGGTTGCCGTCGTCGTGGTGGTCATCGCGTCGCGGTGGGTGGTCAGTCTACGGCTCTCAACGTCGCGCCCAGCGCGCCGAGATACTGGCCCGTATCGAGCGGCTGAACGACTCCGCCGACGTGATCGGCGCCTTTCTGCTCGCTGAGCGGCTCGGGAGAGCCCGCTGGCCCCGCGGACACCACCAGGCCTGGCGCTGTGGCGGCGGCTCGCACGCCAGGTGGTGATCAGCACCGATCCTCCCGGCGCCACGCCTCCTGGCGAGCGCTCGACGGAGACACCAGCTGGCACGACTCGGCACCACACCCACCGACAGCGTGTGGCTCCCCAGGACGCTGTTTCGGCTGCGCCTCGAGCGTGCCGGCAGCGCGCCGTTCGAGGTCAACACCTGGCCGGTCTGGAACTCGGCGCTCGCGAACGGTGAGACCATTCGCCTGCCAGCGGCCGACGAACTGCCGCCCGGCACATTGCTGGTGGGGGCCGGGCCGGTGGTCGTCCAGTCCCCGGGGCTCGAGGCACTCCCGGCGCTGGACCTCCCTGAATACCTGATTGACCGGACCGAGGTCACCAACCGCCGCTTCAAGGAGTTTGTGGACGCGGGCGGGTACGCGGATTCGACCTGGTGGCCCACGACACTGGAGCGAGACGGCCGGCGCATCTCCTGGAAGGAGGCCCGCAACGCGTTCGTGGATCGGACCGGACGGCCCGGGCCGAGCACGTGGGAGCTGGGCGACTTCTCCGACGGACTCGATGACTACCCGGTGGCAGGCGTGAGCTGGTTCGAGGCCTCGGCGTATGCGCGCTTTCGCGGGCGCTCGCTGCCGTCAGTGTATCACTGGAATCGGGCGGCGGGCACCTGGGCGGCCAACTGGACGGTACCGAGAAGCAACCTGGCGGGCCGAAGCATGGTGCCGGTGGGTCAGTTCCAGGGGCTCGGACCCTGGGGCACGGTGGACATGGCGGGAAACGTGCGCGAATGGATCGCCAACGCCAGCGGCAGCCAGCGCTTTATCCTGGGCGGCGGATGGAATGACGCGGCCTACATGTTCGTGGATGCGTACGCGCAGTCGCCGTGGGATCGGAGCCCCACCAACGGCTTCCGGCTCGTCAGCTACACGCCCGAGACCAACGCGGTGCGGCAGGCGCTCGGCCCCATACAGCGACCCTTCAGGGACTTTTTCCGGGAGCGGCCCGCCTCGGATGCCGAGTTTGCGGTGTTCCGGCGGTTGTTCGCGTACGACCCGCGTCCCCTCGAACCGCGCATCGAGGCGACCGACACCACGGAGGACTGGATCCGCCAGCGGATCTCTTTCACCACGGCGTACGGCGCCGAGCGCATGGAGGCGTACCTGCACCTGCCGCGACGCGGCACACCGCCGTTCCAGACGGTGGTGCACTTTCCGGGATCGGGTGCCCTGTTCCAGCGCTCGTTCGATGACGCGAGTACCGCGGTCTGGGACTTCCTGCCCAAGAGCGGGCGGGCGGTACTGATCCCGATTTACTGGGGGACCTACGAGCGCGACCGGAAAGTACCCACCGACCAGCCCGACACCATCGCCGCGTACCGGGACCGGGTCGCCTACTGGGTACGGGATTTCAGGCGCTCAGTGGAGTATGTCGCCTCCCGGCCGGATCTCGATTCCACCCGGATCGCGTTCTATGGACACAGCTGGGGCGGCCGGCTGGGGCCGCTGCTGCTGGCGCTCGAGCCGCGGGTCAAGGTGGCGGTGTTGTACGTTGCCGGCTTCAAGTTGCAGCGGTCGCTGCCTGAAGCAGACCCGTTCAACTACGCGCCACGGGTTCGGATCCCGGTGCTGATGGTGAATGCCCGTTACGACTTCTTCTTTCCGATCGAGACCTCGCAGATCCCGCTCTACCGCCTGCTGGGGTCGCCGGCCGACAGCAAGCGTCACGTGGTGTATGACGGCGGCCACACCGTGCCGCGCGCGGTCCTGATGCCGGAGGTGCTGGACTGGCTGGACCGCTGGCTTGGACCCACGGGCCGATGACCGGAATCACCGACCGCCTGGCCGCCGCCCTCGCCGACCGCTACCGGATCGAGCGGGAACTGGGCCAGGGCGGCATGGCCACGGTCTACCTGGCCGAGGACCTGAAGCACAGGCGCACGGTGGCCATCAAGGTGCTCAAGCCCGAGCTGGCCACCGCCCTCGGACCGGAGCGGTTCCTCAAGGAGATCGAGACCACCGCCAACCTCCGCCACCCCGGCATCCTCCCGCTGTACGACTCCGGCACCGTCCGGGTGGAGTTCGAGTCGCCGACTCCCCGGGTCACCGAGCTGCTGTTCTACGTCATGCCCTACGTCGAGGGGGAATCGCTCGCCGCCCGCCTGCGCCGGGAGAAGCAGCTTCCCATCGAGGACGCGCTCCAGATCACCCGCGAAGTCGCCGAGGCGCTGGCCGCCGCCCATGCCCAGGGCGTGATTCACCGGGATATCAAGCCGGAGAACATCCTGCTGGAAAAGGGCCACGCAATTCTCGCCGATTTCGGGATTGCCCGGGCGGTAGATGCCGTGGGCGCTGAGAAGCTCACCGAGACCGGGCTCGCCATCGGCACGCCCAGCTACATGAGCCCCGAACAGTCGGTGGGAGAGCGGGACCTCGATGGCCGGAGCGACCTCTACGCGCTCGGCTGCGTGCTGTTCGAGATGCTGGCGGGCGAGCCGCCCTATTCCGGCCCGTCGGCGCAGGCCATCATCGCCAAGCGCTTCCATGCGCCGGTCCCCCGGGTGTCGACCCTGCGCGAGTCGGTGAGCGTCGGGCTGGAAGACATCGTCACCCGGCTGCTCGCCAAGTCGCCGGTGGATCGCTTCGCCTCGGCGGAGTCGCTGGTGAATGCGCTGGAGGAGGAGGCCCGGTCCCCGGGTGAAATGGCGCGCACCCGCGCCGCTCGCCCGGCACGGTGGAGCGTCACCCGCCGGGCGCTGATCGCGGGCATAGTGCTGCTTGCCGCGGTGGCAGGGTACCAGGGATTCGCGCGGCTGCGGGCTCGCGGAGGCGCGCTCTCCCGGGATCTCATCGCCGTGGTGCCCTTCACGGTCCGCGGAGCACCGGAGCTGAGTTATCTGGGCGAAGGAATGGTAGATCTGATGAGCGCCAAGCTGGATGGCGCCGGCTCGCTGCGGGTGGTGAATCCCCGCGCAGTCATCTCACTGGTCAACCGCGACAAGATAGATATCGGCGACCCGGCGGCGACTCGCGCCGTGGCGCAGCGTCTCCATGCCGGTCGCTACGTGACCGGTGATGTGCTGGAGGTCGGCGGCCGGGTCCGGCTCACCGCCTACCTGCACCAGACGGGAGAAGTGGACGCGCCGCCGACCCGAGCCACCGCGGAGGGCGCGGCCGACGGACTTTTCGATGCGCTCGACTCGCTCGCCTCGCATCTGCTCGGCGGCTCGATGTCCGATTCCACCGCCCGGCTGCAGCGGCTGGCCACGACCACGTCCGCGTCGCTGCCCGCTCTGAAGGAGTACCTGCAGGGGGAACGGCTCATCCGGGGCGGCCAGTACCGCGAGGCCGCAGAAGCCTACGAGCGCGCCATCGTACTCGACTCCGCCTTTGCCCTGGCGTACTACCGGAAGAGCCTCGTGGCGGAATGGATCGACGCGCATGATCCCCGCTCTTCCGCAGACAAGGCCTTCGCGTACGCTGCCCGGCTTTCTCCCCGGGATCGGAGCCTGCTCTCGGCACTCCGGCTCCGCCGCAGTGGCCGGACCCATGAAGCGGAGCAGGCCTATCAGGTCCATCTGCATACCTGGCCTGACGAGGTCGAAGCGCTGGTGCAGACCGGAGAGATCCTGTTCCACGATAATCCGCGGCGCGGGCGCCCGATGGCAGAGGGGATTCCGGTGTTCCAGCGAGCGCTGCAGCTGGAACCGGCCAACGCCAATGCCCGGATTCACCTGGCCCGGCTCTATGCCCTGTATGGACAGATGGACTCGCTCGCAGCCGATATCCGGCATTTCGAGCGGGACGCCGCCGCCAACGCGACCATCGGGGCGGACGGGAGGGGCGAGGAGCGGCTGGTGGAGGTCCAGGCCATCCAGGCCTACGCTACCGGCGACACGGCTCGGCAGCGCGAGATCACCGGTCGCCTCAAGGGCCGGCCCTGGTACTACTGGTGGCTCACGGCGCACGCCGTGTCGCGGTTTGCGCGGGACGCGGCCGGCGCCCAGGCGATGCTCGCCACGTATACCGACAACGAGCCGCTGGTCTTCAACCTGAAGGCGAACCTGTACCAGGTGCGGGGCCAGCACGCGGAGTTCCGCCGGCTGCTCGAGCACGTGCCGGGGCGCCGGACGGCGGCCTGGGATCTGGCCGAGGCCTTTGTCTGGACCTCCGGCTCGGTGCCACCCGATACCGCGCGGATGGAGTACGTGCTGGCCCGCCTGAAGCGAGCAGACCCTGCCGAGATCCGGCGCGACAACTGGATTCCGGCGTACGAAGACCTGACCGTCGAATTTCACCGTTTCGAGCGCGACTACAACGTGGCGCTGCTGCTGATCAATCTCGGGCGCGTCACCGAGGCGCGCCCGATCATCAGTTCCCTGGTAGCGACAAGCCCCATGCCCGGGCTGGGCAACCTTCAAGCGGATGCCATCCGAAGCCTCAATGCCGAGATCCTCTATCGGAGTGGGACCCCGAGGCAGGCGCTGACGGTCCTCCGGACGATCACCTACGAGGCGCCACACGGGGCTACCTATCACTCCTTCGCGGACGGGCCGCGGTCGCGATTTCTGCGGGCCGAGCTGGAGCTTCTGCAGGGGGACACCACAGTGGCCGCAGGGTTGTACCACGGCTTCGACGAGAGCTGGAGCCCATGGGACATCTACCACCGGCCCATCGCCTACCAGCGCCTTGGTGAAATCGCCGAGGCGCAGGGCCGGGTGGCTGACGCCATTACCTTCTACACCCGCCTGGTGGAGCTGTGGCGCGACTGCGATCCCGCCCTGGTCCCCAAGCGCAATGAGATTCGGCAGCGCCGTGACGCCTTGCTGGCGTCGCAGGGTTGATCAGCGCCGAACCGAACCCGTCCTCAAAACTCATGACTTTCCGACAGCTGACAGCCCTTGCTGCGCTCATCACGTCTCCGCTCGCCGCACAGGATGGGGCCAGCCACGGTATCACCCTGGACGCCAGCTACGTCGGCGATGTGATGGGTGCTGTGGCAGGCGGCATTCGCCAGGACGTGGTGTACCTCGACAATCTCGACCTGAAACTGCACCTCGACGGCCACCAGCTGTTGAACTGGCCCGGCGCTCTGGGGTTTCTCTATGTGCTCTCCAACCGGGGCACCAGCCCGGAGACGGTCGTCGGCGATGCTCAGAGTGTCAGCAACATCGCCGCACCCCGGGCCTGGCGGTTGTACGAGGCCTGGCTGCAACAGAATCTGCTGCAGGGGCGGCTGTCGTTGCTGGCCGGTCTGTACGATCTCAACACTGAATTCGATGTGATCGAGTCCGCCGGCCTGTTTCTCAACAGCTCCTTCGGCATCGGACCCGAATTTGCCGGCAGCGGCCACAACGGGCCATCAATTTTCCCGGTGACCTCACTCGGCTTCCGGGTGAAGTACAAACCGCACCCGAGCTTCTACATCGAGGGCCTGGTTGCCGACGGCGTACCGGGCGACACGGCCCGCCCCTCCGCCACCCGGGTTTCGCTGGGTGGCGGCGACGGTGGCCTGCTGGCGGCCGAGGTCGCTGTGCTCAGCGGGGGCACCGACCAGCCGGAACCGACAACGCACCGGGTTGAAGCCCACAGCCGGAGCAGGCGGGTCGGACGGGGACAGCCCGATGTCAGCTACGATGGCAAGGTTGCCCTGGGAGGCTGGGTATACACCGGCCGGTTCGAGGATCTGACGGCCGCACCCAGCCCCGGGCCAGCAACGACCGTGACGGGCAGCTACGGCATCTACCTCTTGGCCGAGCGCACCTTGTATCGGGAGGGAGACGGCGAGCAGGGCCTGACAGTGTTCGGACGTGCCGGGCTGGCCCGGTCTCGGGTCAACCGTTTCGCAGCCTACACCGGTGGCGGCGCGGTGTACGCCGGTCTCCTCCCCGGCCGGCCGGAAGACGAGAGCGGAATTGCCGTGGCGGTAGCCTTCAACAGCAGCAGCTATCGCGACTGGGCCGCTGCTCAGGGACCGCGTCCCGAGGCAGCGGAAACCGCCGTGGAGCTGAGCTACCGGGCCCAGATCAACTCCTGGTTTGCCCTGCAACCGGACCTGCAGTACATCTTCAATCCCGGAACAGTCCCGGGGCGGCGGAACGCGTGGGTGCTTGGGCTTCGCGGGGAGCTCGCCTTCAACTGGCATCCATAGGTTCCCGAACCCCGCTGCACCGCCTCACCAACCGGAGGTCCCATGGCCCGACTGATCGGCGGCACGGTTGCCGCATACGTCATCTACTTTGTTGCGGTCTTCGTCCTGGTGTCCGCGGGATGGCTGGTGCTCGGCGCCAACGGCGCGTTCCATCCCGGCGTCTGGGACGTCACCGGGATCTGGATTGCCCTGATGCTCGTGGCCAGCCTCCTCGGTGGCGTGGGCGCCGGCTACGGGATCGGCCCCATCACGAAGGATCCGCGCGGGCCGATGGCGCTGGCCGGGCTCATCATCCTGATGGGGGTGGTATTCGCCTGGCCGGTGCTGGCCGGGACGGCCCCCGTCCCGACGCTGCCGAGGCCGGAACAGCTTCCGATGTTCGAGGCGATGGCCAACGGCCAGGCGCCGGTCTGGGTCGCCATACTGAACCCGGTGCTCGGCGCTGCCGGTGCCCTGTTCGGCTCGGGGCTGCCGCCAAAGGCCTAGTCGGCGCCCCTGGTCGGCCGGCACCGAATCGACCGGGTCTCCCGCGCGGCGATCAGGAAAATCCGCGCTCGCACATTGTCCCCTTCCGTGGCATCTTCAGGGCCGTGCAAACCCCCTTCGATCGCCTCGCTGCCGCGTTCACCCAGAGCTACCGCCTCGAGCGGGAGCTGGGGCAGGGTGGCATGGCCACGGTCTACCTGGCCCAGGATCTCAAGCACGACCGGCAGGTCGCCATCAAGGTGCTCCGGCCGGAACTGGCGGCGGTGATCGGCGCCGACCGGTTTCTCTCCGAGATCAAGACCACCGCCAACCTGCAGCACCCCCACATCCTCCCGCTCCACGATTCCGGCCAGGAAGATGGCTTCCTCTTTTATGTAATGCCGTACGTGCAGGGAGAGACCCTCCGCGACCGGATCAGCAAGGAGAAGCAGCTGCCGGTGGCGGACGCCGTGCGCATCGCGGGGGAGGTGGCGTCCGCGCTGGACTACGCCCACCGCCAGGGCGTCATCCATCGCGACATCAAGCCCGAGAACATCCTGCTCCATGACGGCCGGGCCCTCGTGGCCGATTTCGGCATCGCCTTGGCCGTGAGCACCGCCGGCACGCGCATGACCGAGACCGGCATGAGTCTCGGCACGCCGCACTACATGAGCCCCGAGCAGGCGATGGGCGAGCGGGAGATCACCGCCCGGAGCGACGTCTATGCCCTGGGCTGCGTGCTGTACGAGATGCTCACCGGAGACCCGCCCTTCACCGGCTCTACCGCGCAGGCCATCGTGGCCCGGGTGGTCACCGAGTCGCCCCGGCCGCTCACGCCGCAGCGGCACACCATTCCGCCCCAGGTGGAGGCGGCGGTGCTCACCGCGCTCGAGAAGCTCCCCGCCGACCGCTTCGCCACTGCGGCAGAGTTTGCCGCTGCGCTCACGAGCCAAGGCTACACCCGGCCGACGACGGGGGTGGGTGCGGCGCCTTCACCCGCATTGGACCGCCTCAAGCGCCTAGGCCTCGTGGGATGGGGACTCGCCGTCGTGCTGCTCGGGGTGGCGCTCTGGGGCTGGCTCCGCCCCGAACCGCCCCGCCCGGTGTCGCGCTCAGGACTCGCCTTCCCGGCAGGGCAGGTGCCCGCCGGATTGATGACGCTCGCGGCGGATGGGTCCCGGCTGGTGTACCAAGGGCCTAGCGACAGCGGCGGCCAGCTCTGGGTCAAGGAGAGAGACCGGTACGAGGCGACGCCGCTGGCCGGCACCGCCGGTGCCGGCCTCCCCGCCACTTCTCCGGACGGCAAATGGGTGGCGTTCGTCCAGCGGTTCCAGCTGAAGAAGATGCCGGTGAGCGGCGGCGCGGCCATCATGCTTGCCGATTCGGCGCAACCCTTCGGCATCGCCTGGCTGGACGACGGAAGCCTGGTCTACACCGGTTCGGCATTCGACCTCAGGCGCGTCTCCGAGACCGGCGGTGTCTCCACCAGCATCTGGCGCGACAGCCTGCGTGGCGGTGCGCTGGCAACGCCATTGCCGGGAGGCCGAGGCATCGTCTTCACCACCTGCACCCAGACCTGCCAGCCTCCCGACCTGCGGGTCCTCGACCTTCGCTCCGGTGCCAGCCGCAGCCTGGACCTGCCCAACGCAGTGCGTGGATGGTATCTGCCGACGGGCCATCTGGCCTATGTCCGGCAGGATGGCAGCATGCTCGCTGTACCCTTTGATCTGAAATCCCTCGAGGTCCGCGGGGCGCCGATTCCGATGCTGGATGGAATCTCGCTGCAGTTCGGCGTCGTCCCGCTGGTCACCATCTCCTCGGCCGGCACCCTGATCATGATGGCTAGTGGCGCGAACCAAGGACTGCTCGGCACCTACGAGATGGTATGGATGGACCGCGCCGGCCGGGCCACGGCCACGGACTCCAGCTGGCGGTTCACCCTCACCACCGCCAACGGCAACATCGGCTGGGAGCTCTCCCCGGACGGCACGCGCCTCGCCATCGGACTCAACACCAACTCCGGCGACGACATCTGGATCAAGCAGCTGCCCCGGGGCCCGCTCTCCCGGCTGACCTTCGACAGCCTGCCGGAGGAGCGGCCCCGCTGGACCCCGGACGGCCGGTCGGTGATGTACCTGCTGGCCGGGACAACCCTCAGCGTGCATCAGCGACGGGCCGACGGGACCGGGCGTGACTCGACGGTCCTCAGCCTCCCGCTGAACATCAACGAAGGCCGGTGGTCCCGCGACGGCAGCTGGCTCATCATCCGGACCGGCGGCAACGGCGGACAGGTGGGCGACCGGGACGTGAGTGCCTTCCGGCCTGGAGTGGACAGCGCTCCCCGGCCGCTGCTGGCCAATCCCGGCTACGACGAGTCCGCGGCGGCGCTCTCCCCGGATGGGCGCTGGCTGGCCTACGCCTCCGATGAGACCGGCCGGACCGAGGTGTACGTGCGGCCGTTCCCGAACGTCGACGATGGCAAGTGGCAGATTTCCACCAGCGGCGGGCAGGCCCCGCTCTGGGCCCACAGCGGGCGGGAGCTGTTCTTTGTGGATGCGGGCCGGAACATGATGGCCACGCCAGTGATCGGTGGAGCAACATTCCGGGCGGGCGCCCCGAGCGTGCTGTTCCGGCTGGACGCGGGCATCTTTCTCACCGCGAACGAGTTCTACACCCCTTTTGATATCTCGCCGGATGACAAGCGCTTCATCATGGCGCGGCAGGTCCAGGGCGCCCAGACTGAAGCGGCCAGATTCATCCTGGTCGAGAACTGGTTCGAGGAGCTCAAGGCCAAGGTCGGGGCGAGATAGATGAAGGAAATCCGATGACGCCCGCCGCAGACCTCCCGTCTGGCCTCACTCGTCCCCGCGCCGTACCTTTCACTTGCTGTAACCCTTTTCCATTCCGACTCCGAGGCCGCTCTTGAAGGACGCCGCACAACGCCTCTCTGCCGCGCTCGCTGACCGCTACACCATCGAGCGCGAACTGGGCGCGGGCGGCATGGCCACCGTCTACCTGGCCCAGGACCTCAAGCACGACCGCAAAGTCGCGCTGAAGGTGCTGCGTGCCGAACTGAGCGCCATCCTCGGCGCCGAGCGGTTCCTGCAGGAGATCAAGACCACCGCCAACCTGCAGCACCCGCACATCCTCGCGCTGCACGATTCCGGCGAGGCCGCCGGCATCGTGTTCTACGTCATGCCCTACATCGAGGGCGAGAGCCTTCGGGACCGCCTGACCCGGGAACGCCAGCTGCCGGTGGACGAAGCGGTGCGCATCGCCCGCGAGGTGGCCGACGCCCTCGCCTACGCCCACGAGCACGGCGTGGTCCACCGCGACATCAAGCCGGAGAACATCCTGCTGCATGGCGGGCACGCGCTGGTCGCAGACTTCGGCATCGCCCTCGCGGCCAGCCGTACCGAAGGCGGCCCGCGCATGACCGAGACCGGCATGAGTCTCGGGACGCCCCACTACATGGCGCCGGAACAGGCCATGGGGGAGCGGGAGATCACCCCGAAAGTGGACGTCTACGCGCTGGGCTGCGTGCTGTACGAGATGCTCACCGGAGAGCCGCCGTTCACTGGTCACTCGGCGCAGGCCATCGTGGCACGGGTCATGACCGAGCCGCCCCGGTCCATCACGATGCAGCGGCATACCGTCCCATCGCACGTGGAGGCGGCGGTGCACCGGGCGCTGGAGAAGCTCCCCGCCGATCGCTTCCCGACGGCGCGCGCCTTCGCGGAGGCGCTGTCGGACGGCGGCGCCCTGACCCACGCCCGAACTATGGCGCGTACGGCTGCCAGCGCGGTCGCCCAGCAGCCGCTGCGCAGCCGGCTCCTGTCAATGGCGCCATGGGCCGCCGCCGCGGTGACGCTCGTGCTTGGACTGATGCTGGGCTCGCGGCTCCTGGGAGGTGGGACGGCCAGACCGATGCGGCTCTCCGTCGCGATTCCCACGGAGTCCCCGCCGCTGGTGGTCCGGCTCTCGCCCGATGGCGCTACCCTGGCCTACGTCAGCGGTCAGGGCGACCGGCTGGCCATCTACACCCGGCGGCTCGACGACCTGCAGCCGCGCCGGGTGGAGGGAACCGACGACGGATTCACCATCAGCTTCTCTCCCGATGGGCAGACGCTGGCGTACCTCGGCACCAGCGGACCGCGCAAAGTCCCTGTCGGTGGCGGCACGTCGGTGGCGATCCCCGTCCAGGGCGGCGGTACCCTCACCGCGATCGAGTTCGCCGGCCCCGACCGCTTCATCGTCGCCACCCAGGGCGCGCTTGCCACGCTGGCCTCCGACGGCACCCTGCACAAGTTCGCAGAGCCGGACTCGACCAGCGGCGGCGCGCTGGTGCCAGACCAGGTGCTGCCGGACGGCTGGGTGCTGGCCCGCTCATGGCGGGCGCCGCCTAACGGGCCGATCATGGCCCATGACCCCGCCTCCGGCCGGCATATCGTCATCCTGGACGTGAACGTGGCGTGGGCCGGCTACGCCGATGGGCTGCTGGCCTGGGCACTCCCCAACGGCGCCCTCTATGCGGCGCGGTTCGATCTCGGCGCCAAGCGGCTGAAAGAATCCGGCAGGCCGTTGGGTGCCACGGCGCTGGCAATCCTCGGGTTCCTCCCGCCGGTGAGCATCGGGCCGGGAGGGCTCGCCTACGCGCCGACCCGGCCGCGGTCGCTGGTGCGGGTCGCCCGCTCCGGGCTATCCACGGTACTGCTCGGGACGGACCGGACCTACCATAACCCTCGCGTGTCGCCCGACGGACGCCGGGTCTCGATGGACTTCACCGAACAGGATCGCGATGTCTGGTTGTTCGACATCGCCGACTCGACGCTCACCCGCTTCGGCTTCGACTCCAGCGCGCACGATGCCGAGTGGCTGCCCGATGGCAGCGGCCTGCTCTTCGCCGCGGTCCGGGGCAGTGCTATCGGCGTCTTCCGGCGCCGGTTTGACGCACGAGGCGCGGCAGATTCGATCTTTGTCGGGCCGGAACAGGTCTCGGTGCACGCCGTCACGCCCGACCAGAAGACCGCCATCGGGGTGGTGATCGAGCGGACCTCCTTCGACCTGATCAGCGTCGGCCTGGCGGGGCCGGCGGTATTCGACACCCTGCTGTCCAGCCGCTACCAGGAGGGGTGGCCCGCGCTCTCGCCGGACGGCCGCTGGCTGGCCTACCAGTCGGACGAGTCGGGGCGGCCCGAGGTCTACGTCCGCACCTGGCCCCGGCTGGGAGACAAGGTGCAGATCTCCCAAGCCGGCGGCACCGAGCCGGCGTGGTCTCGGGACGGCCGGGAGCTGTTCTACCGCTCCGGCGGCGGTGCGGAACCACAGCTGGTGGCCGCCGCCCTCGAGACCAGCCCCGCCCTGCGCGTCCGCTCACGCACTCCAATGTTCAGTGTGGCCAGCTACGAGTTCGCCACGCCTCACCGCAACTACGACCCGTTTCCCGACGGCCGCTCGTTCCTCATGGTTCGGCAGGGGCTGCCGGGGCAGCAGGCGGAAATCGTGTATCTGCAGAATCTGACGGCGCTGCTGGAGCGGCGCTGAGGGAGCGGATGCTGCGCGTTCGCGCTCTCCAGGGGCCTGGGCTCACCTCATCGTGACGCGACCGGCCACTCGCAGCTGTATCCTCACGGCCGCGCTGGGACTCGGTGTCCTCCTGCTCGCCCTACCCGCTCGCCAGCCGAAGGTACCGGCCGCTCCGCAGGGCGGGATGCCCTTCGAGTGGAATCAGGACTCGCTCTGGCAAGCGCTCGAAGCCCGGTTCGTCGCCCTGCGAACCGCGGGATGTGCCGAGGCTCCCACCGCGATGACCCGCGGATTCGCGGTGGTGAACTCCCGGCTCGGCACCCTGTCGCACGCCGTCGTGACACCCACCGATCCGCGGCTCGACTCGCTGGAGCAGGCGTTCTTCGCTCTCGCCCCGATCGTGGCCGCCTGCCCCGGCCGGCTCATGGATTATGTCCTCCTTTCCGGTCGGCTGCGCCAGACCATCAAGGAGCAGTCCCGGCGGTGGAACCCCGATGATCTGCCGACCCGGCAGCGCCTCTACCGCCTGCTCTACGGCGCCCGTGCCGCCGCGGAAGAGGTGATGCTGCAGCAGCCTGACAGTTCGCTTGCCCTGCTGCCCGGCCGCGATGAGCCATCGGCAACGCCTTCAGCCATCGTCCACGGGGTCCGCATCCACTCGGGTGACCTGCTCGTCTCCCGGGGCGGCTACCCCACTTCCGCGCTCATTGCGCGGGGCAATGACTACCCCGGCAACTTCTCCCATATCGCGCTGGTGCACGTGGACTCGGCCACGCGCGAGGTGCTGGTGACCGAGGCCCACATCGAGGTCGGCGTGGCCATCGCCACGGCTGAGCAGTATCTCACGGACAAGAAGCTGCGCCTGATGGTCCTGCGCCCGCGGGCCGATCTCCCCGCCCTGCAGCTGGATCCACTGCTGCCCCACCGCGCCGCATCGGCGGCGCTGGCGCGGGCCCGGGCGGGCCACATCCCATACGACTTTGCGATGGACTACACCGATCCCTCCCGCCTGTTCTGTTCCGAGGTGGCCTCCGCGCCGTATCACGACGAGGGCATCACCCTGTGGATGGGGCTCTCCACGATCTCCCGGCCGGGGATCAGGCGCTGGCTGTCGGCGCTGGGCGTCCGACACTTCGAGACCCAGGAGCCCTCCGACCTGGAATACGACCCGCAACTCGTGGTCGTGGCGGAGTGGCGAGATATCAACGCCCTCCGGCAGGATCACCTCGATAACGCCGTGGTGGACGCGATGCTGGAAGGGGCGGACCGGGGCGACGACCTCAGCCATGCCTGGTACCGGCTCCCGATGGTCCGGCTGGCCAAGGCGTACAGCTGGGTGCGGGTGGCCCTTGGTGGCCACGGCCCGGTGCCCGAGGGGATGTCGGCCTCGTCGGCGCTGAGTCATGAGGTGTTTGTCACCCGCCACCGCGCGCTGGCGGCGGAGGTGACGGCCGCCGCGGAACGGACCGCTGCGACCCGGGGCTACCCTCCGTTCTACTGGACGCTGGTGGACCTCGCGCATGGTGCCCTCGGGTCGTCGGTGCCGGCCCGGCCGTAGAGCCAGAGTCCGCCGCTGGCCGAACGCCACCCGGGGCGGCATCTTCCTCTCCCTATGACCCCTCTCGAGTCCCGCCTCAGCAGCGCCCTTTCCGACCGCTACCAGATCGACCGCGAAATCGGCCAGGGCGGCATGGCCACCGTCTACCTGGCCCAGGATCTCAAGCACGACCGCAAAGTGGCGCTCAAGGTGCTCCGGCCCGAACTCGCCGCGGTGATCGGCGCCGAGCGGTTTCTGGCCGAGATCAAGACCACCGCCAGCCTGCAGCATCCCCACATCCTGCCCCTCTTTGACAGCGGAGCGGCGGACAGCTTCCTCTTCTATGTCATGCCGTACGTGGAAGGCGAGTCGCTCCGCGACCGGCTGAACCGCGAGAAGCAGCTGCCGATCGGCGACGCGGTTCGCATCGCCACCGAAGCCGCTGGTGCCCTCGACTACGCCCACCGGCACGGCGTCATCCACCGCGACATCAAGCCGGAGAACATCCTGCTGCACGATGGCCGCGCCCTGGTGGCGGATTTCGGCATCGCGCTGGCGGTGAGCACCGCCGGCAGCCGGATGACCGAGACCGGGATGAGCCTAGGCACGCCGCATTACATGTCGCCGGAACAGGCCATGGGAGAGCGGGAGATCACCGCCCGGAGCGACGTGTACGCGCTCGGCTGTGTGCTCTACGAAATGCTGGTCGGTGAGCCGCCCTTCACCGGCCCGACGGCGCAGGCCATCGTGGCCAAGGTGGTAACCGAAGAGCCGAGACCGCTCCTGCCCAAGCGGCACACCATTCCGGCCCACGTCGAGGCAGCGGTGCTCACTGCGCTGGAGAAGACCGCGGCGGATCGGTTCGGCAGTGCGGCAGACTTTGCGGCGGCGCTCGCCGGCCAGCGTGGAACCGCGCCAGGTACGACTCGCGCCAGATCAGCCGCCGCTGCTGCCGGTGCCGGGGTACCGAGACTCTGGTTTCTGGCGACGCTGGCATTGAGCGTCGTGCTGGTGGTGGCAACGCTGATCGGCTGGTGGCGCTCGTCGCCCGTTCCAGCCACCAGTCGTCAGCGGGTGGTCCTGTGGCAGTTCACGCTGCCGGCGTTTCTGTCACCGGGCGTCGAGCGCCACGCCACGCAGGCGGCCATCGCGCCGGATGGATCGAGCATCGTCTTCACCGATTCGACCGCGGATGGCTTTCGGCTCATGCGGAAGCTCCGCCAGGACCCCGACCCGGGGCCCCTGGCAGGGACCGAGGGGGCGGTGTCGCCGTTCTTCTCCCCCGACGGCAGCTGGATTGGCTACGTCACCACCGATGGCAAGCTCCGCAAGGTGCCGGCCAGCGGCGGTGGCGCGATCACACTCACCGAGCAGGCGCACCTCGTCTACACCTCCGCAGCGTGGCTGGATGACGGAACCATCGTCTTCATGGACAAGGATATCGCCCTGCGGAGGATCCCGGCCGACGGCGGGACCGCCACCGTAGTCCGCGGGGCGGACCCGAACCGACGCCTGAACGTGGCCACCATTTCGCCGCTGCCGGGTAGCCGGGGCGTCCTGTATTCCGCGTGCCCCGGCAACTGCGGCATCGAGTCTTCGGTGTACGTCTTCGATTTCTCGGCGGACAGCTCCCGGCTGCTCGTGGCCGGCGCCGCCGGGGCCTGGTATTCCCCCACCGGCCATCTGTTGTACACCGACCGGGCCGGTGGACTCTATGCGGCCGGCTTCGACCCCAAGCGGCTGGCACTGACCTCCGGGGCCGTCCCGGTGATCGACGGGGTGGAGCCGGCCACCTTCGCGATGTCCGTTTCCGGGGCGGTGCTGTATTCCATCGGCATCGGCGGCGGCGCCTCATCGGAACTGGTGTGGGTCTCCCGCAATGGCACCGCGGAGCCGGTGGACCCGGGGTGGAAGGGCAGGTTCGAGTACCCGGCGCTCTCGCCCGATGGCAAGGCCATCGCCGTGAGCCTTCAGGACGGGCCGACACACCTCTGGATCCGGCGCGCGGACGGCACCCGGCAGCGGCTCACGCAGGGGGGAACGGTCAACTGGCGGCCGTCGTGGACGCCCGACGGCCGGTCGGTCGCCTACCTCTCCAACGCAAGCGGCGACCGGGGCAAGGACGAGTTGGACGTCTACCTGGTCCGTGCCGACGGCAGCGCGCCGGCCCAGCGCCTCCTGACCCACACCTTTGGGCTCTGGGAAGCGGAGTTCTCGAAGGATGGGCAGTGGCTGGTGGTGCGCGCCGACGAGGCTGGCGGCAACGGGAACATCCGGGCCCGGCGCCTCAGCGGCGATACCGCCCTGGTCCCGCTGCTGGTGGACCAGGAGGTCACGACACAGGTTGCCCTGTCGCCGGACGGGCGCTGGATGGCGTATGTCTCCGATGCGTCGGGCCGGCGCGAGGTCTACGTGGCGTCCTTCCCGGACATGAGCACCAGGCGGCTGGTCTCCCGGGATGGCGGCCTCGAGCCCCGGTGGTCGCACAGCGGCCGCGAGCTGTTCTACAAGAGCCGAGGCCAACTCATCGCCCTTCCGGTGCCACCCGGCCCGGTCTTCACCCCCGGCCTCCCCCGGCCGCTCTTCTCTCTGCAAGGGTATGTCAACGCCCGGAACCGCCAGCAGTACGACGTGGCGCCGGATGACCGCCGGTTCCTGATGATCCGGGCCATCGGCGGGCAGAACCAGGCAGTGTACGCCGAGAACTGGCTTCCGGAGCTGAAGGCCAAGGTGAAGCGGTGACGGATACCTGTCAGCGCCTGGCCGCCGGGCCGGCCGGGACCATCACCACGTACCGACGTGCGGTACCCCACTGGGGCACTGCGATGAAATCCGCCGTAGACCAGGCCAACCGGTAAACTCCGAGCGGAGCTGTCGACACCAGGAGGATTCCCATGTGCCGCAACATCCGGACGCTTCATCACTTTGAGCCGCCGGTCACCGAGGACGAGATCGGGGCGGCCTCGCTGCAGTTTGTCCGCAAGGTGAGCGGCTTCACCAGGCCCTCGGCGGCCAACCAGGCAGTCTTCGACCAGGCGGTCGCCGAAGTCAGCGAGAGCGTACGCCGGCTGCTGGATTCGCTGGTCACCACGGCGCCTCCGAAGAACCGGGAGGCGGAGGCCGCCAAGGCGCGGGCCCGCGCCGCGAAACGATTCGGTAGCGGGAAGGCCTGAGCGGACCGAGCTCGCCCTCCGCCTCACAGCGCTATCTTCCGGTCCGCAGGTCTCTTCTGACCTCCGCCTCCCCCGATCGGCCGCGCACCCGCGGCCGGCGCTGATTGAGCTCCCGCATGGGCCACGTCTCACACCGACTCACGAACTCCTTCCAGGGCGCGCTCGCCGGTGGCGGCGACCCCGCCTCCTCCCCGCTCTACGTCTTCGGGCCCTTCCTCAAGCTGATCGTCATCGCCGGCGTCGCCGATGTGACCTTCGGGACCAGTATCTGGCTGGTGGTCTTCACGGTGGCGATGGTCTCGACGATGTACCGGCTGGTGATGCGCTGGGTCGTGGACGGGAGCGGCGGAAGCGGGCTCAGCGAGGAGGAGTTCGGCCCCTGGGCGGTGAAGGTGAATGCCGGCATCACCTTCGTCGAGTACACCCTGACCTTCCTGGTGAGCTTGGCGGCGCTGGTAACGTTCATCGCCGACCGGCTCCCGGTTCTCAATACGCTGGTCGCCGGGGTGCAGTACCGGACTTTTCTCGCGATTCTCCTCAGCCTGGGCATCGGCTGGCTCGTCAATCGGGGCCCCAAGACGGCAGCCCGGGCGTTCGGTCCCGCGACGCTGGCGCTGCTGGCTCTCCTCTGGGCGATGATCGCCGCCACGATCTGGCGCCGCGGGCTGCACCTGCCGTCGTTCGACTTCCGCGCCTTTGCCCCCGAGTATTTCCACTTCACGCTCGGCGGGTTCGCCCGGATCCTGGCCCTGATGACCGGGATCGAGATCTTCGCCAACCTGGTGGCCGCCTACGACGGCACCAACGCCGAGCGGAGCCGGAAGGCGTTCGGCAGCCTGGTCATCATCATGGGCACCACCTGCCTGACGATGCTGGTGGTCGGGCCGGCGATCCTCGCCCTCGCGGACCCCGCCAACAGCCACGTCTCGGTCTTCACCCAGACGATGGACCAGCTGCTGCCGGCGCCGCTGCCGTGGCTCGGGACGATGATCGGCGTCCTGGTGCTTGGCTCCGCTGCGGCCGCCAGCGCCCAGGGGCTGCAGAACCTGGCGCTCGGCCTTCGCTACCGGAACTATATCCCGGCCTGGCTCGGCATCCGCAACCGCTTCGACGTCGCGGACAAGCCGGTCTGGGTGGAAGTCGGCATCGTGTCGCTCTGCTTCCTGGCCTTCGGGACGCACGAGGAGACCTACCTCGCCATCTACGCCGCCGGCGTCTTCATCCTCCTGAGCATGACCGGGTGGGCCGCGGCCAAGCGCATCCTGCGCGAGCTCCGCGCCCGGTTTGCCCCTGCCGCCGCCGCGACCCTCGTCGGCACCGTCTTCGCAGCTCTGCTTACCACGGCGGCCACGGTCATCATCTTCGAGGAGCGCTTCTTCGATGGGGCGTGGACGTACCTGCTCTTCATTCCGCTGCTCTACATCTTCTTCTCCCGGTTCCGGCTGCAGCTCGGGCCGCCCAAGCCGCTGGAGGCGCACCTCGGCCGCTTCTTCACGGGCCAGTACCTGCTGCCGTTCCAGCGGTATGACTTTCCCGAGGATCACTTCGGCATCGAGCGGATCCTGGTGCCACTAGACGGATCGGCCCTGGCCGAGCACGCCCTCCCGGTCGCGGAACTGCTGGCCCGTACCTCGGCGGGGAGCATCGATCTGGTGTCGGTCCGTCCGGTGCAGTCCAGAAAGGCGAACGGGGTCAGCCGCGATCCCGGGCCTGGCATCGAGACCTACCTCGAGCGAATGGCCTGGTCCCTCCGGCAGGGCGGGCTCACGGTGGGTACCCGTGTCCGCACCGGCGGCGTGCCGCAAGAGATCGGCCGCATGGCCACGGAGATCAACGCCGACGTCATCGTCATGGCCACCTACGGCCGTTCGCAGGTAGACCGCCTCCTCCGCCGCAACATCGCCACCGCTGTGGTGCGGCAGACTGACCTGCCGGTGCTCGTCATCCGCCCGACCGATGCCTGGACCAGCCGCGCGACGGCCTTCCGGAAATTGCTGGTCTGTCTTGACGGCTCGGAGGGATCGGAGGAGGTCCTGCCGTGGGCGCGAATCCTCGCCCGGCACTTCCGGAGCGCGATTGTCCTGCTCACGGTCCCGGAGACCGAGGGAGAGGTCCCGCGTCTGCAGGAGTACCTCGGTTCCGTGGCCGCGTCACTCCGGAATATCGGGTTGGTGGCGGAGACCCGGGTCACCGGGTCGGGAGCCGTGCGGACCATCACCAGTACGGCGGAGTCGGAGGCCTGCGACCTGATCATGATGGCCACCCGTGGCCGCGGCGCGCCGCAAGACGTGGACACCGAGGTCGGCAGCGTCACCGAGCAGGTCGTCCGTACCTCCCACTGCCCGGTCTTCGCGGTCACGGTGCTGGGCCTTGCCGAAGAGAGGGCCGCCCAGCAGCGGAAGGGGTGAGTCTCGCGGAATCCTCAGTTTGGTGACATCTTGACCCGCCTGACCGGCTCGGCGGAACATCTACCGCCAGCACGGAGCCGACCAACCGCCTGCCCGGAGGGTCCATGTCACTGAAGCCCCCCGTCGTCCCCGAAATCACGACCATCGACCTGGCCCAGCGTCTCGAGCAGGGGGAGCCGCTGCAGATCGTTGACGTCCGTGCCGCGGCCCGGGTCGCCACCGGCCGGATAGACCAGGTCCCGGACGAGCGGTTTCACAACATCATGGGCTCCGAGCTGCTCAGGCGGACCAGCCTGGAGGAGAGCGGTCTCGACCCCGCCCTGCCGACTGTCGTGGTCTGCGGCCGCGGCCATGACAGCCACAGGGGAGCGATGCATCTCATCGGCCTCGGCGCCAACGCCCGCTCGCTGTCGGGCGGCATGAGTGCCTGGGGCGACCTGGTCCTGCCGCGGGCCCTCCCCACGCCAACTGCTCTCGATCGGCTCATACAGTTCGACCGGCTGGCCAAGGGCGCCCTCGGATACCTGCTGGTAAGTGACGGTGCAGCCCTCGTGGTGGATCCGCCGCGGGTGACGGACGCCTACCAGGAGGCCGCCCGCGACGCCGGCGCCCGGATCATCGGGGTGGCCGACACCCACGTGCATGCCGACTACGTCAGCGGCGGGCCGGCGCTGGCCGGCGTCGCTCAAGGTGCCGTACTACCTGCATCCGGCGGACGCGGTCTACCCCTACGACGGGAGGCAGGGCACCATCGCCTTCACCCCGGTCGCGGATGGCGATATCATTTCGGTCGGCCGCTGCCGGCTGCTCGCGCGGCACACCCCCGGACACACCGAAGGCAGTCTCTCCTTCGTCATCGAGGATGCCGCCGCGCTGACGGGTGACTTCCTGTTCGTGGACTCGCTGGGCCGCCCCGACCTGACGGGGCGAGCGGAGGAGTGGACCGGCCTGCTGTGGCAGAGCGTGGAGCGGACCCGCCGTGAATGGCCGGACGACATGATGATCTATCCGGCGCACTACGCCTCGGAGGGCGAGCGGCGGGTGGGGCGCGGCCTCGGCGACCGGCTTGGCCACATGCGAGGCGCCAATCACACCCTGGCCATTACCGACGAGCGCGCCTTCCGCGAACTGGTGCTGGCCCGGCAGGCATCATCCCCGGAGCAGTACCGGACCATCAAGGCGGTCAACGTCGGGCTGCTGGAGGTGGATGAGGCCGGCGCGGCGACCCTGGACGTGGGTCGCAACGAATGCGCCCTCGGTGGCCGGTGAGCGCCCCGACCCGGGTAGGGTCGCCGGAAACCTCCCCTCAGGTTCATCGTAGTTCGGTTGCCTCCTCTCCAGGATTCAGCGGTGCGTTTCAGAACGATCATGCGGGCCGCGATGCTGCTGGTGCTGGCCTCGCTCCGCCACTGGCCGGCAGCGGCCCAGGGCGGCTGCAGGTACCGTTCGAGTATGACACCTTGCCCAACGGGCTCAAGGTGGTGCTCTCGCGGGACACCACCTCCCCGACCGTCGGGGTCGGGGTCTACTACCACATCGGCTTCCGCAACGAGCCGCGAGACCGCACCGGCTTCGCCCATCTCTTCGAGCACCTGATGTTCCAGGGCTCGGGGAACCTCGGCAAGCTCCAGTTCATCAAGCTGGTGGAATCCAACGGCGGCATCCTCAACGGTTCCACCCGGTTCGACTTCACCAACTACTACCAGGTCCTGCCGGCCCACACGCTGGAGACGATCCTCTGGGCCGAGGCAGACCGGATGAAGGGGCTGGCTATCGACAGCTCCAACCTGCGCAACCAGCAGGACGTGGTGAAGAACGAGGTACGGGTCAACGTGCTGAACCAGCCCTACGGCGGTTTTCCGTGGATCGACCTGCCGATGACTGCCAACGAGAACTGGTACAACGCCCACAATTTCTACGGCGAGCTCTCCGATCTCGACGCCGCCAGCCTCGAGGACGCCGCGGCCTTCTTTGCACGCTATTACGCCCCCAACAACGCCGTGCTGGTCGTGGTGGGAGACTTCGAACCGCAGCAGGCCAGGCGCTGGATCCGCCAGTACTTCGCCGGCATTCCGCGGTCCGAGCTGCCGCCACCGCCTGACCTCACCGAGCCGCGGCAGGAACAGGAGAAGCGGGCCAGCCGGATCGACAGCCTGGCCAGCCGGCCGGCGCTCGGCATTGCGTATCACCTGCCGCCCCGGTGGACACCGGAGTGGTACGCCTTCGGCCTCATCGACCAGATCCTGGGTCAGGGCCGGGACAGCCGGCTGTACCAGGCCCTGGCCCAGGAGCGAGGCTACACCAGCGACGTCAACGCCGGGATCAACTGGGGGCTCGGCCACCAGTTCAACTATGAGGGGCCGATGCTGTGGATGGCCTCGCTCTACCACGATTCGAGCATCCCCGCCGATTCCATCCTGGCTGCGATAGACCGCCAGATCGAGGCCCTGCGCGACCATCCGGTCGACCCCGCCACCCTGGCCCGGGCGCGCACCAAGTTCCGTTCCGGCTTCTACGACATGGTGGAATCACAGTCGGGCCTCGGTAAGCTGGACCTGCTCGCTTCGTTTGCGCTCTTCGACAGCGACCCCGGCCGGATCAACCGGGTCGAGCCGGCCATCCTGGCGGTCACACCGGAGCTGATTCAGCAGGCGGCCCGGGAGTATCTCCGGCGGGAAAACCGCACCGTGTACACCATCGTGCCGGGCGCCCGGGAGCCGGGCGCCGGAGGAACCCAATGACCATCGCCCATCAGAACCGGTCATGGCGCGGGGCGCTCCTCGCCGCCTCGCTGCTGTTTGCGGGACCGCTCGCCGCCCAGAAGGAGGCGCCGCCAGCGCCGGGAACTCCACGGGATTTCAGGGTCCCGGCACGTCGCACGGTGACCCTGCCCAATGGCATGCAGGTGGCCTTCATCCCCTACGGGACCATTCCCAAGGTCATGATCAGCCTCCAGGTCGCGACCGGTGCCATTGATGAGGGCCCGCGGGAGATCCAGCTGGCCGGTCTCACGGCAAACATGCTCCTGGAAGGGACGGCCACCCGGAGCGCCCAGGATATCTCCCGCGAAGCCGCGGAGATGGGCGGGTCGATCGGCGCGGGCGCCGGCGATGATAACGTGGGGATCGGCGGGGAGGTCCTGAGCGAGTTCGCCGAAGCCTATGTGCAACTGCTGGCAGATGTGGTGCTCCGGCCGCGGTTTGCTGCAGCAGACCTGGACCGGCTGCGCAACAACCGCATTCGCGCCAACGCCATCGCCCAGACCCAGCCGGGCCAGATCGCGCGGGTCGAGTTCCGCCGCCTGCTCTTCGGTGAACACCCGTACGGCCGCGTCTTTGCCCCGGAGTCGCTGCTCAGGACGTACGATACCCAAAAGGTGCGCGCCTTCCATGAGCGCAACTTCGGCGCCCAGCGGGCCCGCCTGTACGTGAGCGGCGTGTACGATGAGGCCGCGCTGGAGCGGGCCGTCCGACAGGTGTTCGGTGGCTGGAAGAAGGGCGCCCCACCGGCCCGGAAGCCGGCCACCCCGGTGGCCCAGCGGCAGGTCAGGCTGATTGACCGGCCCGACGCCGTGCAGAGCACCTTTCGGGTGGGGGTCCCCGTCGTGGCGCCGGCCAACCCCGACTGGGTGCGCCTGAGCGTCACCGACGCGCTGCTGGGTGGCTCGTTCGGCTCGCGGATCACCAGCAACATCCGTGAGGACAAGGGATATACCTACTCGCCCTTTTCCTTTGTGGGCACGTGGACGGGCACGGGAGTCTGGATCCAGGTCGCGGACGTCACCACCGACGTCACCGGGGCCTCGCTCAGGGAAATCTTCTACGAGGTCAGCCGGCTCCGCGCTGACCCGCCGGCCGAGGCCGAGCTGGAAGGAATCCGCAATAACCTGGCGGGGGTCTTCACCATTCAGAACAGCTCCCGGGTGGGCCTCGTGGGTCAGCTGCAGTTCGTGGACCAGCACGGATTGGGAGATGCCTTCCTGACCGACTACGTCCGAAACATCCACGGCGTGACCCCGGAGGATGTGCGGCGCATGGCCCAGCGCTACCTGGATCCGTCCCGCATGTCCATTCTGGTGGTCGGCGACAAGAAGTCGGTGCAGGAGCAGGTGGCGCCCTACCGGGCCGCGGTGCCCTGACGGGCGGTCCGCGCCGGACGGCCCGCCGCAGCGTTGGGGGAGCCCGCCCGGCTCCCTCGTCGTTTCTGATGGGGTCTCACCGTGATATTCTTGTCCATCCCCCGGGTCTCCGCCTCCTGCAGTACACTGCCAGAATACCGAGGACGGGCCATGCGTCACCTCCTGCTTGCCGTGCTCTCGCTGCCGACCCTGCTCCACGCCCAGGCCCGGCTGGTGCCCCCTGGCCCGCGCGTCGAGGTCACCTTTCCCGCCGAGCAGAGCGTCACCCCACTGGACGGACGACTGCTGGTGATGTTCTCCACTGACAGCAGTGCCGAACCCCGATTTCAGATCTCCGACCGGCAGGAAACCCAGCTCATCGTGGGGGTCGAGGCGGAACGGTGGCAACCGAACCGGCCGCTGTGGGTGGATGCACGAGCCGTCGGCTTTCCGATTCGGGATCTCTCCGAGATCCCGGCGGGCCGCTACCGGGTCCAGGCACTCCTCAACCGCTACCAGACCTACCGCCGGAGCGACGGGCACGCCGTCAAGCTTCCGCCTGACAAGGGCGAGGGGCAACAGTGGAACCGCAAGCCGGGGAACCTCCTGAGCACCCCGACGTGGATCAACTGGAACCCCAAGCGGGCCGAGGTGATCCGGCTCAGGCTCGATCAGATCATCCCGCCCATCCAGCCGCCCGAAGACACGAAGTACGTCCGCCATGAACGCATCCAGTCCCGGCTGCTCTCCGACTTCTGGGGCACGCCCATGTACCTCGGCGCCCATGTGCTCCTGCCCGAGGGGTTCGACGAGCACCCCGATGCCCGCTATCCGCTGGTGATTGACCACGGCCACTTCCCGGAGGATCTCTCCGGTTGGCGCGATGCCCCGCCCGACCCCGAGCTGCCGCCGGATTACAGCCAGCGCTTCAAGCTCCACGGCTACAACCGGATCCAGCAGCAGGCGGCGTACCAGTTCTACCAGGATTGGACCGGGCCCGGCTTCCCCCGCGTGCTGCTGGTCGAGATCCAGCATCCCACGCCGTACTATGACGACTCCTACGCCGTCAACTCCGCCAATAACGGCCCGTATGGCGACGCCATCATGCGGGAGCTGATCCCCTACCTCGAGCAGAAGTACCGCGGCATCGGTGCGGGGTGGGCGCGCTTCGCCTATGGCGGCAGCACCGGTGGCTGGGAGGCGATGGCCGTCCAGATGTTCTATCCCGACGACTTCAACGGCGTCTGGGCCGCCTGCCCGGACCCTGTCGACTTCCGTCAGTACACCCTGGTGAACATCTACAGCGACACCAACGCCTACTGGCTGCCCAGCCAGTGGAAGCGCGTCCCCCGGCCGGGACACCGCGACTACCTCGGCAATGTCCACGTCTCGATCGAGCAGATGAACCGGCTGGAGCTGGTCCTCGGCACCCGGGGCCGCAGCGGCGGCCAGTGGGACATCTGGCAGGCGGTGTACGGGCCGGTGGGTGCGGACGGCTACCCGCAACCGATCTGGGACAAGCTCACCGGCCGGATTGACCGTGCGGTCGCAGAGTACTGGCGTGAGCACTATGACCTCGGGCACATCCTCCGGCGCGACTGGGCCACGCTCGGCACCAAACTGCGCGGCAAGCTCCACATCTACGTGGGAGAGGCGGATAACTACTATCTCAACAACGCCGTGTACCTGGTGGAAGAGACGCTCAAGTCGCTGAGCAACCCGCCCGCCGAGGCGGAGGTAGACTACGAGCCGCGGGCGGAGCACTGCTGGAACGGCGATCACACCCGGCCCAACGCGCTGAGCCGGCTCCGCTACCCGCAGATGTTCATCCCACGGATCATGGACCAGATCCGGCGCCACCATCCGATGGACGCCGACACGCTGAGCTGGAGGTACTGATTGGCGGCTGACGTCCACCCGCCGATCATCCCGGACGGAAGCCAGACGGGGAGAAACCGCAGCCTGCTCCGCCAGGTCATTGCCGCCCTGACCATCATCCAGCTGGTGACTGGTGGGCTGATCGCCATCCGGGGCTTCCCTTACTTCGGCTCTGCCCCGGTACGCCCCGCGCCGCTGTGGGAGCTGCCGGTCGCACTCTATCACTTGCCGGGAATCGGAGCACTGTCACTCACCGGCCACTGCTGCGGGCTCGGGCGGAACATGGTCATCGGCCCGCGGATTCGGGGTGGCCATATCCGTCTCAGCGCCGGGGGTGGATTCATCCTGGTGGCGACCAACCTCCTGGCCTGGCTGCTCCTCTGGCTGGTCGGATGGTGGGGGTGGCGGCGCTGGCACCGGACCCGCGGTGCCGGGGCATGATCGTCCTTGAGCCCATTGCGCCAAGGCATGCCGCCGCACTGCAGCCGCTGCTGGAGGATCCGGCCATCGCCGCCACCACTCCGTTTCCGCACCCGTACCCTCCGGGAGGGGCGCTCGGGTACATCCAGGAGGCGCTGGCCCTCATCGAGGCTGGGGTGCGGCACGTCTTTGCTGTGTGTGGCCCGGCGGGTGAGCCGATCGGGATGACCCTGCTGAAGGACGTGGACCTCCAGCTCGGGGAGGCCGAGCTGGGGTACTGGATCGGACGGCCGTATTGGGGTGGCGGGCAGGCCACCGCCGCCGCACAGGCAACGCTGGCCTTCGGCTTTGAAGCCCTCGGACTGGGTGCCATTCGTGCGGTCTGCCTCGAGGACAACCCCGCCTCCCTCCGGGTACTCGAGAAGCTGGGGTTCATCCCCACTGGCCGGCTGCTCTGGGAGCTGCCCAAGTGGCCCGCCCCACGCGCCAGCGTGGTGCTGCACCTGAGGCGTGACGACTGGCAGGGGCCTCGCGCATCGGCGCGGGACCGGTTTGCTTAAGAACGTGTCCGTTTCCCGTCCCGGACCCTTCACCACCCCACCCATGGTTCCTCGCCAACCCTGGTTTGAGCGCCGGTTCAACTTCGACCTGCCCGTCTCCGCCGCGCCCGGGCTGATCGAACGTCTGCGGGGCACGCCAGCCCGGATCGAGAGCCGGCTGTCCGGCGTCTCGACCACGCAGCTGACACAGCGCCGCGGCGATCGCTGGTCCATCCAGGAGAATATCGGCCATCTCGGCGACCTCGAATCGCTCTGGCTGGCCCGGGTGGATGACCTGGCCGTGGGACGGCCCACGCTGCACTTGGCCGACCTGGAGAACCGACGCACCCATGAAGCCAACCACAACGCCCGGACGCTGGCGGAGTTGGTCGCGGACTTCGCCCGGCAGCGCGACGCCCTGGTAACCCAGCTCGAGGCCGCCGATCAGGCCGACTGGGTTCACTCGGCGCTGCACCCGAGGCTGCAGGCGCCCATGCGGCTCCTGGACCTGGCCTTCTTCGTGGCAGAGCACGACGACCATCACCTGGCTACCATCTCCATGCTCCTGCGGTGGGAAGACTGAATCCCGCCCTCAGGCGCATCGGCGGACCATGACTGGAGCGCGATCAGCACATGTTTGACCCATCCGATCACACCGCCGAGGATGCCAGCCCCGGCGAGCTGCGCCTCGCCGCGCTCCGCCTCTCCCTCTGGCTGCTCGCGCTGCTGGCCATCGGGCCCGCAGTGCGCGCATTGCCGCTGGGGCAGACGACCCGGACCGGCCTCCTGGCCTGGCTGCTGCTGGCCGTCGCGCTCTACTGGCTCTACCGCGGACTGGGCTACCGCCCCTGGCTGCTGATGCAGGTGGCCGTCTTCTCCACCGCGGTGACGCTCCTGATGCTCAAGGTCCTGCTGGTCTCCATGGGGATCCGTGAGTTCGACATCCTGCGGGCAGTCGGGAAAGGACTGATCATCGCCGGGGGTGTGATGGCGGGCGCCAACCTCGGCATGATGCTGGTCGCATCCGTGCTTCGGCGCTCACCGCCTGCATGAGCTGCAGCCAGTCGCTGCGACATCGGTCGGCAACCCGACCCGGATCCACGATACCTGTTCTCAGTGAGGCGACTCGATGAGCCAGTTCAGTGACCCCGTGCCGACGTTCGCCCACACCGCGCTCCGGTTTGCGGCTGGGGCAGCGTATTTCTCCCATGGCGCGCAGAAGATGTTCGGGTGGTTCGGCGGCTTCGGTGACGGCGGCACCGCGGACCTGATGACCCGGTTCGGGGCTGCAGGCGTCATCGAGACCCTCGCCGGCGCCTGCATCCTGCTCGGCCTGTTCACCCGGCCGATGGCGTTCATCGCCTCCGGCGAGATGGCGGTGGCCTACTTCTGGATTCACCTGGGTGGTAGCGGCCAGGTTTTCTGGTGGCAGAACCGGGGTGAACTGGTCATGCTGTACTCGTTCATCTTCCTGTACTTCGCCGCCACCGGGGCCGGTCCGCACAGCGTGGACGGCTGGCTGGCTCGGCGGCGGCGCGGCGGCTGAGTTCCGACCCGGTCACGGAGGGGTATGGGGGAGCTGGGGCAGTTTGCGCTGATCACCTTCACATCCGTTCTGTTCATCGTGGACCCGATCGCGGCCGTACCGGCGTATCTGGTCATCACCCAGAACGAGACACAGCAGGAGCGCCGGCGGACTGCGCTCCGCGCCTGCGTGGCCATGGCGGCGCTGCTCATCATCTTCGCCGCCGCCGGCCGCTTCATCTTCCAGGCCTTCGGGATCACCCTGCCGGCGTTTCGCATTGCCGGCGGCCTCATTCTCTGGCTGGTAGCCTTCGACATGCTGCGCGCGCAGCGCACCACCCACGAGAGCCGTGAGGAGCTCGCCGAGGGTCAGGCCAAGGACGATGTGGCGCTCACCCCGCTGGCCATTCCGGTGCTCGCCGGTCCCGGCGCGATCTCGACCGCGATGGTCCTGGCCGGCGAGGCCCACAGCCTGAGCCATGGCGTCGTGGTCTACGGCGCCATCCTCCTCACTGCCCTCGTCACCTATGTCACCCTGCTGGTCGGACAGCGGCTGGTCACCCTCCTGGGCCAGACCGGCATCCGGGTACTGACCCGGATCATGGGCCTCCTGCTGGCCGCCGTGGCCACCCAGTTCATCCTGACCGGCCTCAAGGACAGCTGGCGCGGCTGACCCTTCCATCAATCCGAACAGGACTCACCGCCGTACGGTCGGGAGAGCAATTCCCCGCCCCTACAGGAGCCTTGCGATGAGTCCCTCCGCTGTATCCACCCCGCCTGGGCAGCTGGACATCGACGCCACCTTCCTTCCCGTCGGCCACATGCGCCAGATCTCCCGGGTAACCCATCTGAGCGGCGCCGAGATCGTGGCCGAACTCGACCTGGACGGCCATTGGGTCTTTCCGGAGCACTTTCCCGGTGACCCGATCTTCCCCGGCAGCCTCCTGATCGAGTCCGCCGGCCAGCTGGTGGCACTCTGGGCGTGGCAAGGCGGGTTGCACGGCCCCCCGCGCCTGGTGCGGACCGGCGCAGAGTTTCACCGTCCGGTGACTCCGGCCGCGCCGACGATCACGCTGCAGGCATCGCTGCGGCGCAAGCGTCACCTCCACTTCGGTACCGTCGAGATCCGGGCGCTCAATGAGCACGTCGCCACGGTGGAGGTGGTCCTCGCGGTGCTCGCTGGCTGACTCCGGGCCGGGGGCTGGACCGGCGGCTAGCTCCCACGGTTTCGGGCGAACGCTGCACGGCCTATGTTAGATCATGGGCAAGCTCATCGGGTTCCTTGGTACCACCCTCGGCAGTGCCCTGGGCTGGTGGGCGGGGGTCCGGATCGGCGTGATGACCGGTTTCTTCTGCAGCGTGGTGGGCGGCGGGGTCGGGCTCTACTACGCCCGACGGTGGGCCCAGGACTATCTGCCGTGAGGATGGTGCCATGAAGGTCAGAGTCTTCAATGCCGCAGGACAGCTTGTGGGGCCGGTGGACAGCGAGCGGGTGGTGAAGACCGATACCGAATGGAGCCGGCTGCTCACCGCCGAGCAGTTCCAGATCGCCCGGGGAAAGGGCACGGAACGCCCGTTCTGCGGGACGCTGCTCGATAACAAGCGGGAGGGTGTCTACAGCTGCGTCTGCTGCCGGCTGCCGCTGTTCACCTCCGCCGCCAAGTTCGATTCGGGCACCGGCTGGCCCAGCTTCTTCCAGCCGGTCGCTGAAGAGAATGTGCTCACCGAGGTGGACCGGTCTCACGGCATGAGCCGGAGCGAGATTCTCTGCGCCCGCTGTGATGGGCACCTGGGGCACGTCTTCGACGATGGACCCCGCCCGACCAGGCTCCGCTTCTGCGTCAATGGCGCCTCGCTGATGTTCACGGATCAGGACCAGCTCGCCTCCCTCGCCGATCCCGCCGCAGCGGGAGCCCATCCCTCCTCCGCCACCCCGCCTCGAAAGGCTGGCCATCCATGAACCCCAGCGATCGGCTGCGCACCCATCCCGAGGATCGGCTGGCCTCCGCCGTGCAGGTGGTGTCGCTGGCCAGGACCGCGGCGGAGCTGCGAGCCGAGCCGCACGCCGCGGTGTCCGGGCACCGGCAGATCGCCGTGTTCCGGCATGGCCCGGTGACGATCGTCCAGTTCGTCTTCGAGAAGGACGGACTGCTCAAGGAGCACCAGGCCGATGGCGTCGTGACCATCCACGCCCTTGCGGGCCGGCTCCTGGTCGTTGCCGACGAAGAGCCGCACGAGCTCGGTGCGGGAGAGCTGGTGGCACTGGACCCGGGCGTACCGCACTCGGTACAGGCCCTCGCGCCCAGCGAGATGCTGCTGACCGTTCATCGGCTCCCCACTGAGGAGCCAGAGGAGAGAGTTTAGGCACCGCCTCACCCTCCGGCGGGCGCTAGCCCGCGCCCTCTGCGTCGCCGTCTGGACCGGGTGTGTGGCGAGGGCCCCGGCCCCGGTCTGGACCTGCCAGCCGCCCCCACCCCCTGTTCGCCCCCTCCCCCCGTCAGCTCGCAACCGGACAGCCCTGGATCCGCTTGGTATTGACATATCCAAGCTACCATTCTATTATCCGGATAACAGGATGGATACGCAAATCGTCACCCGCCTGGCCGCCCTGGCCGATGCCACCCGGAACCGGCTGCTGCTGGTGCTGGAACGGCACGAGCTCACGGTCACCGAGCTCTGCGCGGTGCTCCGGCTGCCCCAGTCTACCGTGAGCAGGCACCTCAAGGTGCTGGCGGACGATGGCTGGGTGGTCTCCCGGGCGGATGGTGCCAGCCGGCTCTACCGGGTGCCCAGTGCCGATCTGGACCCCGGCGCGCGGAGGCTCTGGCAGGTGGTGCGGGACGAAGCGGCCGAATCCCCGGGCGCCTTGCGGGACGCCGAGCGCCTTCGCGGTGTGCTGGCGGACCGGCGGGCCAAGTCGGAGGAGTTCTTCGACACCGCCGCGGGGCAGTGGGACCGGATGCGGAATGAGCTGTTCGGCGGCCGCAGCGAGCTGCTGCCGCTCCTAGGCCTGCTGGACAACAGCTGGACGGTGGCAGACCTTGGCACCGGGACTGGGCACCTTACCCACGCGATCGCGCCCTTCGTCAGCCGGGTCATCGCGGTGGACGCCTCGGCGGCCATGATTCGTTCCGCACGGGCACGGCTGAGCGGCATGGAGAATGTCGAGATCCGTCGCGGAGAGCTGGAGGCCCTGCCGATCGAGGACGAGGAGCTGGATGCCGCGTTCCTGGTGCTGGTCCTGCCGTATCTCGCGGAGCCGGCCCTCACGATCCGTGAGGCCGCCCGGGCGCTCAAGCCGGGTGGGCGGCTGCTGATCACCGACCTGATGCCGCATGAGCGGGCGGAGTACCGGCAGACACTGGGGCACCTGTGGCAGGGATTCGAGGCGCAACGGCTGCTGGGCTGGCTCCGCGAAGCCGGACTCGCCGAGGTACGCTGCGCCCCCGCCCCGCTGGACGCCCAGGCCAGCGGAACGAGATTGTTCACGGCAGTGGGGAAGAAGCGATGACGGCGGACGGATAACCGACTGCGGACAACGGACAACGGACAACCACGACCCAAGGACTCGACGCATGACCACCACGACCCTGCTCCACCCCTTCGATGCCGCGCGCCAGGCTGGGCGCGAGCCGTTCAAGGTGAAGGACCTGTCGCTGGCCGACTTCGGCCGCAACGAGATCCGCCTGGCTGAGCATGAGATGCCGGGGCTGATGGCGCTGCGGAAGGAGTATTCCAGACAGCAGCCCCTTGCCGGAGCCAAGATCATGGGCTCGCTGCACATGACGGTGCAGACGGCGGTGCTGATCGAGACCCTCGCCGACCTGGGCGCCGACGTGCGCTGGGTGAGCTGCAACATCTTCTCCACCCAGGACCACGCCGCCGCCGCGGTGGTGGTGGGGCGGGACGGCAGCGTGGCAGAGCCGCGCGGCATTCCGGTGTACGCCTGGAAGGGGGAAACCCTGCCGGAGTACTGGTGGTGCACCGATCAGGCGCTGATGTGGCCGGACGGCTCCGGCCCCAACCTGCTGCTGGATGACGGCGGCGACGCCACGCTGCTCATCCACAAGGGGGTCGAGTACGAGAAGGCTGGCAAGATCCCGGCGTTCGACACCGCCAACGACTCCGAGGAGTGGGGCGTGATCCTCGATCTCCTCCGCCAGGAGCAGAAGAAGCACCCGATGCGGTTCACCAAGGCCGCCGCCGGGCTCAAGGGGGTCTCCGAGGAGACCACCACCGGGGTGCACCGGCTGTACGAGATGATGAAGGCCGGCACGCTGCTCTTCCCGGCGATCAACGTCAACGACTCGGTGACCAAGAGCAAGTTCGACAACCTCTATGGCTGCCGGCACTCGCTCACCGACGGGATCCTGCGCGCGAGCGACGTGATGCTGGCCGGCAAGGTGGCGGTGATCTTCGGCTACGGTGACGTGGGCAAGGGCTGCGCCCAGGCGCTCAAGGGCCAGGGCGCCCGGGTGGTCATCACCGAGATTGATCCGATCTGCGCCCTGCAGGCGGCCATGGAGGGCTACCAGGTCACCACCCTGGACCAGGTGCTGGAGACCGCCGACATCTTCATCACGGCCACCGGCAACAAGCAGATCCTGACCGCCGAGCACATGGCCCGGATGAAGGACAAGGCCATCGTCGGCAACATCGGCCACTTCGACAATGAGATCGACATGGCCGGGCTCAAGCGGGTGAAGGGCATCGAGCGGGTCAACATCAAGCCGCAGTACGACGAGTGGGTCTTCCCCGACGGTCACAGCGTGCTGATCCTGGCCGAGGGCCGGCTGCTCAACCTCGGCTGTGCCACCGGCCACCCGAGCTTCGTGATGTCCTCGTCCTTCACCAATCAGGTGCTGGCGCAGATTGACCTGCACCTGCAGGCTCAGGGCAAGCCGACCGTCTCCGGCACGAAGTACACGGAGAAGAAGGTCTACACGCTGCCCAAGAAGCTGGATGAAAAGGTGGCCCGGCTCCACCTGGCCAAGCTGGGGGTGAAGCTGACCACGCTCAGCAAGGAGCAGGCGGATTACATCGGCGTGCCGGTGGAAGGCCCCTACAAGGCGGAGCACTACCGGTACTAATCGGCGACTCGGCAAGCCGAACATAAGGACTGAGTTGATACGCGCGAGGGATCTCTCAGGCGGTCAGTGCCGCTGCGGAGATCCCTCGGGTGTTTCTCGGGACTCAGTGCGCAGGGGGAGCTATAAGCCCAGACAGGGATCCTCCCGCTCGGCCGGCGGGGTGATGATGATGACGTTGTACAACCTCCCCGTCGCCGCGCCGGTGGCGGCTTCCGCCGTTCCCCGCTCCAGCAGGCCCACCGCCAGGACCTTCTTGCCCGGAGCCGCCTCGCGCAGCAGGCGCGGCACTCCCATGTCCATCCGCACGTGGCCGTTGCCGGCGATCAGCCAGACCGGACCGCTGGCGCCGCCGGCCAGCAGCGCGTCCGCCATCGCCGCGTCCCGCACCTCCTGCGCCGCCCGCATGCCCGGCATCATGCTGGCTGGGAGCTTGCCGCAGTGGCTTTCCATCAGCTCCGCATCAATGGCCGCCTGCGCCGCGCTGTCCAGCGGCGACCGCTGCAGCAGGGCGCGCAATTCCGCCGGCGCAGCACCGGTGCCCTCCCGCACCACCGACCGGAGCATCTCACGGGAGAGCCCGCTGCCCCAGAGACCCCGCCCCGAGGCGATCGCCGCATCCACCACCGGCTCATGCAGCGGCCACTTCCAGCTCTTCCGGTCGAAACCGTGCGAGTCGAGCCAGGCGCCCATATCCTCCCCGGCGGCCGGCGGCAGGATCGGTGTGGCCGAACGCGAGAACTGCTCAAACACCACCGACGGGTGCTCGATGGCGGAGGCCGTGAGCAGCGCCCCCCGCACCTGATGATGGATCCCATTGTCGTGCAGCTCCCCCAGCAGGACGAAGTCGGCCGCGGCCACCCGCCGGAGCAGCTCCGCGGTACTCAGCGGGGCACCGGTCAGAGCATCGAGGACGGTGGTGGAATCAGGAAGGACCAGCGCGGCAGGCGCTGGTGCCGTGGTGGCCTGACCGGCGCACGCCGCCACCAGCAGCAGCACCGAGACCCGGGAGAGGTGAGTTCGCATGCGCCAAGCTAACTGGCGGGCGCGCTGGGGCGCAAAGCGCGTCGCCCCCCGCTCAGTGTCCTGCCGCCTGCTCGACCTCACGGAGCAGGCCATCCAGGGCGGCCAGGTCGAGCCACTTGCCCGACACCATGACACCGGCGATCCGGCCGGTGTTGGCAATGTCGCTGAGGGGATCGGCATCCAGCAGGACCAGGTCGGCGCGCTTGCCGACTGCTACGACCCCCGAGTCTTTGCGGCGGAGATATTCCGCGGCACTCCGGGTCGCGGCCTCGAGGACCGCGTAGGGCGGAATTCCCGCCCGTGTCATCGCCTGCATCTCCTGGTGGGTACCGACTCCCGTCACGAGGAAGATCTGGGGCGCGTCGGCGCTCACCAGCAGCCGGGCGCCGGCGCGATAGAGCGCCACGGCGATCGAATCGCGTGCAGCCAGGTACCCCGGCAATGCTCCGGGGCCGTTGTTCAGGTAACCGCTCCACTGTGCCAGGGTTGCCGCGGGGACGTACCGCATCTCCGGCCGGGCCGCATGCTCCGCCGCGGTCATGCCGCCGGCCAGGACCCGAAAGAGCGCCAGCGTCATCCCATTCCAGACTCCGGCGCGCTTCGTCTCCTCGGCCAGTCTGCGGACCCGTGGCCATTCCACCCGTGCCACAACGTCATCAGTGATGATCTGGCCATGGGGCGTGGGAAAGTCAGAGGGCAGCGCAGCGCCGATATACCCGTCCAGGTGCTCGATCTGCTGCCGGGCCCGCATGGCGCGCTCGAGCCCATAGCTCGGGGTTACGTGCCCGGCCAGAGGGAGTCCGGTTTCCTTCGCCGCGAGCACGATGGCGGCGTAGCTCTCGGCGCTCATGCCACCGTGGGTCTTGAGCAGGTCGTAGCCCTTGGCCTGAGCCTCCAGCACCAACCTGCGGCCGGTCTCCGGATCGGGTACGCTCTGGCCATTGAGCGATGGAGCGGCAACGAGCAGCGTGGGCCCGAGCAGCTCGCCCCGGTTGATCCGGTCCCGTGCCTGCAGCGCGCTCGGTGGCGCGATCACCCCGCGCATGGTCGTGACCCCATGCGCCAGGGCCAGGCGGAGCTGCCGCCCGAGCGCGTCGCCAGCGCTTTCACCCGGACCCTGACCGAGATGAATGTGCATCTCGCTCAGGCCGGGGATGAGGTACTTGCCCGCCCCTTCGATCCGGGTCACCCCGTCGGGGACGCGCAGCTCGGCGCTTCGCCCCATCGCCGTGATCAGCCCCCCGTCGACAAAGACGGTATACCGCGACAGCGTCCGCTCCCCGTCCATGGGGATCACGGTGACATCGGTGATCGCGTAGCTGGCGGAGCAGGGCCACGCCCCCGAGGGGCCGGCGTGCAGCGAGACGTTCAGTTCCTGGGCGGGGAGGCCGCCGGGGGCCAGGCAGAGGAGCGGGAGCACCAGGCTGGCGTGCAGGCGATTCATGGACCCTCAGTCGGGAGGCAATGCGAAGACTCCGGATCACAGGACGGGAGCCAGTAACAGGGGTTTCCAGTGGTTCAGGCCGAAACGAGCGATTTGAGCCTTGGTTGAGGGGGCCGCCGCAGCTTGGGCCCATGCTCTGGCTCTGTGTTCAGCCCGTGCAGCACCGGGCTCCCCGACTTGCCCAGGTCGAAGTCCACGATGACTGGATCTACCTCGAGCTGGTCGACGGCCGCCGGCTCCGCCTCCCGACGGACTGGAGTCCATCGTTGCTCGATGCGCAGCCTGCTACGCGGGAGCGGTGGCGGCTGCTGCGAGGTGGAGAAGCGGTACGTTGGGCCGAGCTGGGAGAGTTGCTGGTCCTGTGCTGCACGGACCGCCGACAGCAGCGGGAAGGTGTAGTGACACCCGATACCGGCGGCGAGTCGGTGGTGGAATCGTGTTGAAACCCGATCGCGGCGTCCACTCCGTCTCAGTCACCGAGTCACCGAGTCACCGAGTCACCGAGTCACCGAGTCACCGAGTCGCCGAGTCACCGAGTCGCCGACCTACCCCGGATATCCGCCCGGGTTCATGGACTGCCAGCGCCAGGCGTCACGACACATGTCCAGCAGGTCTCGCTCCGCTTTCCAGTTGAGTTCCCGCTCCGCCTTGGACGGATCACAGTAGGAGGTGGCGGCGTCGCCGGGACGGCGGGCGACGATCCGGAGGGGAATCTGCTTGTTGGTCACCTGCTCGAAGGCGCGAATGGCCTCGAGCACGCTGTAACCCCGCCCGGTCCCCAGGTTGTAGGCCACGCACCCGGTGCGGCCCTCCAGTCGTTCCAGCGCGCGCAGGTGCCCTACGGCGATGTCCACCACGTGGATGTAGTCTCGCACACCGGTGCCGTCAGGGGTGGAGTAGTCATTGCCGTAGACCTGCACCTCCTTCAGCTTCCCGACCGCCACCTGGGTGATGTATGGAAAGAGATTGTTGGGGATGCCGTTGGGGTCCTCGCCGATCCGCCCGCTCTCATGGGCGCCCACCGGGTTGAAGTAGCGCAGCAGGGCGATGTTCCAGGTCGGGTCCGCCCGATAAAGATCCCGGAACGCCTGTTCCATCATCAGCTTGGAGTAGCCATACGGATTGGTGGCCGAGAGGGGAAAATCCTCCTTGACCGGCACCGTGGCCGGATCTCCGTAGACCGTGGCGGAAGAGCTGAAGACCATCGTCTTCACGTTATGTTCCACCATCAGTTCGCACAGCACCAGGGTGCCGGTGACGTTGTTCTGATAGTAACGGATCGGCTGCTGGACCGACTCCCCCACCGCCTTGAAGGCGGCGAAGTGGATCACCGCGTCCATCGGCTGGCTTCGGAATACCCGGTCCAGCCCGGCCCGGTCCAGCAGGTCCACCTGATGAAAGGTGAAGCCCCGCCCGGCCAGCTCCTCGGTGCGGCGAAGCGCCTCCGGCTTGCTGTTGCTGAAATTGTCCACCACGACGACATCGTGCCCTGCCTTGAGCAGCTCGACGGTGGTATGAGACCCGATGAATCCGGCGCCACCGGTGACGAGAATGCGCATGAGCCTGCCTGAGTTGAGGGTTGGGCGAACCGGAAACATAGCGGCGACTCGGCGACTCGGCGACTCGGCGGGGATGCGGAATCGAGGATCGCCGTCAATCGGTACGCACGGCAAGGCGAAACCTTGCACGGACCCTGCCCGTCTGACCCCCGTCCCCACCCAGAGCAACTCATGCGGCTACGTCCCAGGCTGGTACTCCCGGCCCTTCTGATCGCCGTTCTGCCTCCGACTGCGCGTGCGCAGGATCCGCTGGTGATGCGGATCACTGGAGTGGCGCCGCACTTTCAGGTCATCTCGGGGTTCGCTAATGGCAACCTGCTGGCCTTCATCGGAAGACGTGGCGTGCTGCTGGTGGACGGGCAGAGCATCAAGCGGGTGGGGCTGGCGGATTCGGCGCTCCGGACGGTCACCTCGCTGCCAGTGACTCTCGTTGTCAACACCCACTATCACGACGATCATATCGGCGGCAATCCCTACTGGCGGGCCCACGGGGCACGAATTCTCGCCCACACAGCCGTGGCGGTGGAGGCCCGCAAGGACACCCTGATCCCCGAGCGAGAGTGGCACCGGACTCCGGCGGATCCCGCGGCCCTGGCCGACCAGACGTTCACCGACTCGCTCACGCTGGAGTTCGAGGGAGAGCCGGTCGTCCTCCTGCATCCGGTGGGCGCGCACACCAGCGGCGATGCCATGATCTGGTTCCCCCGCGCCAACATCCTCCACACCGGCGACATCGTGGAGCGGGAGGCGCCGCCATTCATCGACTGGTGGGCCGGTGGATCACTGGACGGCATGATCGCGGCGGTAGACGCGATCATCGCGCGGGTGGACGACCGGACCATCATCGTCCCGGGGCACGGCACGCCGGCTGACCGCGCGGGCGTGGTGGCCTACCGGGCAATGCTCGTCGCTGCGCGTGAGCGGATCGGGGAGCAGGTGCGGGCGGGGCTCTCGGCCGATGCCATCATCGCTGGCCGGCCGTTGGCAGAGTTCGAGCAGATGCTGGGTGGGGAGCGCCGCGCAGGGCAGTTCGCCGGGCAGGTGGCCGACGAGTTGCGCCGACCGGGGCGGTGAGCCGGAGGACCTTACTGCCGCTCCCCCGCCAGCCGGGCCATCCGTTCTTTCGCATCTCTGACGCGCGGCTGCAGCACCGGATCGGCGTCCTTCCAGAGTTCCACGAAGTTGGAGAGCGCCTCCAGCGCCTGCTCGCGCTGGCCCCGCTGCTCGTACATCGCCCCGAGGCGTTCATAGGCCGGGGCCAGGTTCCAGCGCTTCGCCCACAACAGGGCGCCGTGCGCTGGCTTCGCGGTGATCGCCTCATAGATGGCCAGCGCGGAGTCTGCCTGGCCGGATTGCTCCATCAGGCTGGCCTGGACGAATGCGGAGCCGTCCCGGAAGAAGGCTGGTTCGTTCTGCCACGCCTTGAAGTGACCCAGCGCCTCGCTGGTTCGACCCTCCGCCGCAGCGGCGTAGCCCGCCGCCGAATGCCGGGAGGGATCACCGCGGCGGACGCCTTCGGGAACCTCGGCCTCGTACTCCCGCAGCATCTGCCGTGCACGGGCGGGCTGGACCCAGTTGGGCATACACCGTGGCCAATCCGGTGTACGGCCGGTCGGCGGCGGGAATCTGGGCCAGCGGGTAGCGGGTCAGCGCGTCCTCGAGCGTCCGGCGTGCCGAGGCGGTGTCCCGCGCCAACCAGACCTGCATCTCGGCGATGTCCAGGGCTACGGCCAGCGCCGCCCCCTTCAATCCGCGAGACTCGTTGATCGCCATGTTGTCGCGGTAGGCCCGCTCGGCCTGCCGCAGGCGGCCGCGCAGTTGCTCGCCCGCGGCGATCATGAAGCTGCCGGTCGAGCGGTCGTCGGGGTCCGGCGCCGCGACCAGGAAGCGGGTGGCGAGCCGCTGGGCCGAGTCCCAGGCTCCCATCGAGAACAGCATGGTAGCCTCGAGCTGGAGCGGGGCCGGCGACTTGGGGAACACCCGGTGGATGTCGACCAGCACGGCGCGGGCCTCGGCCTCCTTGCCCTGTGCCACCAGGTTCCGGAACAGTCCCTCCCGATGCCCGATGAAAGATCCAACCCGTACCGCCCGCGTAAACAGGGTCTCCGCCGCCGCGTAGGCGCCACGCTCCTCCAGCTGGATCCCCAGGTTATTGAGCGCGGCTGCGTTGTCCGGATCCACCGCAAGGGCGGCGCGATAGGCGGCTTCCACCTTCGCCCGATCGAAGTCCACCGTGTTGTAGTAGTACGCGGTGGTGAGATGGCGCTCGAGTTCCGGGAGCCGGTTCCGGTTGCGGAAGGCCCGGGTGGCGGCGTCCTGGATTTCGGCCTGCGAGCCGAAGGCGTTGCTGACGACCACCGCGAGTTTCCGCCAGGCCATCGCAAAGCCACTGTCCACCGCCACCGCCTGCCGGAGCAGTGTGGTGGCCTGCTGGTTGTCGTTGACGTTCGCGGCCTGGACGCCCTGGCTGTAGAGCCGCAGCGCCTCCATGGAGGAGGTGGTCACCTGCTCCAGCGGGTCGCCGGCGCGGATAGTGCGGAGCGACTCACCCACCCGCTCCCGGACCCGCTTGGAGAGCCGGTCCAGCGCCGCCAGGATCTGGCCGTCGTCATCGGCCGTCTCCCGGATGGCGAGCAGTTCGGCGCCGTCGCTGGCGCCCACGCAGCCGGGCCGCCAGCACAAACCCACGCCCGACCGGGCTGATCTCGCCGGCCATCACCGCCTTGGCACCCTCCCGCACCGCCATCTCCCGGGCCACCGCCTGGTCCAGCGGCAGGCGCGGATCTCGGCCCATCCGCTCGAGCGCCGCGGTCTGGACCGAGGACGTCATCACGGTCATCACCGGTGACTGCGCCAGGTCAATGCGGAAGGCTTCGCTGATGGAGGTGCCGAGGGTCGAGTCGGGGGTGCTGTTGCGGAAGTCGGCGACCACGATCTTGTCGCGCTCGCCCAGCTTGCCGGAGGCCACCAGCGTGCCGACCGGCCCGATGCCCATGAGCCGCATCGCGGTATAGCCGGCTGAGACGACGGCGAGCGCGGTGAACGCGAGCATACCACCGCGGGTCGCCCGCTTCCAGGTGACGTGCCGGTGCAGGCCGGTCTCGCCGCTGGCGGACCACATCCCGGTAGCCCGCTGCTTTGCCCGGCGTCGCTCGATCAGGCCGGTGACGATCATGATCGGGAGGCCGGCCGCGAGCAGACCGAGCGCACCCCACGGCACCCAGTCGGGGAGACCGAGCTGGATGGTGAGGAAGTACACCGCGCCCAGCACCGCCACCGACGCCAGGGCAAACAGCCCAGCCACCCGGAGCGGATGTCCGTACCAGGCATCCTAGCGCCACCGCCTGGGTCGGCTGGGTGTGGGTGGGCGTGATGCCCCCGCTGGAGCTGCCACCGAGCGATTCCAGTCGCTCGAGCACCTCGTCCGCCGACTGGGGCCGGTCGGCGGCGCGCTTGGCCAGACAGCTCATCAGTAGCGCTTCGAGCGCAGGTGGGATGCCGGGCCGGAGCCGGGAGACCGATTCCGGCGCCTGGGTCACGTGCATGGCGAGCAGCTGTTGTGGGGTCGGAGCCACGAACGGCGGACGGCCGGCCAGCAGCTCGTAGCCCATGGCGCCGAGGGCGTAGAGGTCGGCACGGTGATCCACGTTGGGATCGGCGGCGGCCTGCTCGGGCGACATGTACGCGGGCGTCCCCAGCGCGACACCCGCGGTCGTGAGGTTGGTCTCTCCCTTGGCCTCACTCACCGCCTTGGCCACGCCGAAGTCGGTGACCAGCGCGTGGCGCCCGGTGAGCATCACGTTCTCGGGTTTGATGTCGCGGTGCACCACGCCACGGGAATGGGCCAGCGAGAGGGCGTCTGCCACATCGCGAAGCAGGCGCACCGCCTCCGGAACCGGCAGCTCCCGCACCCGGGTCAGGCGCTGCCGGAGCGATTCGCCCTCGACGAACGGCATCACGTAGTAGAGGAAGCCGCCGGCGTCCCCCGAATCCAGCAGCGGGAGGATGTGCGGATGCTGCAGCCTGGCGGCGATCTGGATCTCGCGGCCGAAGCGCTCGGGACCGAGCGTGGCGGCGAGCTCCGGGCGGAGCACCTTGACCGCGACCTCGCGATCGTGCCGGAGGTCGTTGGCGAGGTAGACGGTGGCCATCCCGCCGGCGCCGATCTCCCGGATCAGCGTGTAGCGGTCCGCGAGCGCGGCGGTCAGGCGTTCAGGAAGTGCAGGCACCGATAGCAGACTCTCAGGTTGAGGAGACATCACCGCGGTTAACCTGCACCGGCCGGGCTCATTTCGCCACCCTCGCAGACCCTTCATCCGCCGACCGCTCCCGACGCCCCTGAGGGCACCCCTGGCACCATTCTGGCCGGCGACGTGTATTTTCCAGCTGTCCTCCTTCCCCGGGATCACACCGTGAGTCTCCGTTCCGCCCCGTGCGCGCTCGCTTGCTTGCTGCGGCCGGCGCGCTTCCCGCCCAGCAGGCCGCCGGCCCCGGCCGATTCCAGCGTCGTCACGCTGGACCTCATCTTCGACTCCGACTTCTTCGATTCCACAGCGGGTGCCGCCGTTCCGGTGGACTCCCGATGGCAGCGCCTATTACTCGAATCAGCGTCGCGCCGGCGCGCCCGGGCCCGACCTGGTGCGGGTAGACCCGGTCAGCGGTGCCACCACCGTCCTGGTGCGGAGCGAGCAGCTGGTACCGACGGGAGACACGGTTCCGCTCCGCGCGGCGAGTTTCCAGTTCTCCGATGATGGCCGCAAGGCGCTTGCTGTTCACCAACACCACGCGCGTCTGGCGGGCCAACACCCGGGGCGACTACTGGGTGCTCGACCTCGACACCGGCGCGCTCCGGCAGCTCGGCGGCCGCGACGCCAAGGCCGAGCACCCTGATGTTCGCCAAGTTCTCGCCCCAGGGAGACCGGGTGGCGTACGTGCGCGAGAACAACATCTACGTCGAGCGGGTCGAAGGACGGGAAGATCACCGCGCTCACCCGCGACGGCTCCCGGACCACCATCAACGGCACCTTCGACTGGGTGTACGAGGAGGAGTTCAGCCTGCGCGACGGCTTCCGCTGGAGCCCGGACGGGAAGCGCATCGCCTACTGGCAGCTCGACGCCACCGGCATCCGCGACTTCCTGCTGATCAACAACACCGACAGCCTCTACTCCTTCACCAAGCCGGTCCAGTACCCCAAGGCCGGAACGACCAACTCGGCGGTCCGCGTCGGGGTGGTGCGTGCCGGCGGCGGCGCGCACCCGCTGGATGGCCCTCCCCGGCGCCCCGCGAGACATCTACCTGGCCCGGATGGAGTGGGCCGCGAGTTCCGAGACGATCATCATGCAGCATCTCAACCGCCTGCAGAACACCCTGACCCTGCTGCTCGGCGATGCGAAGACCGGGCGGACCACGCCGATCATGGTGGAGCGGGACAGCGCCTGGGTCGACGCGGTGGACGACTGGCAGTGGCTGCCGGACGGCTCCCGGTTTCGTGTGGCTCAGCGACCGCGACGGCTGGTCCCACGTCTACACCGTCTCGCGGGACGGGAGGGACGTGCGGTTGATCACTCCCGGTGACTTCGACGTCGCCAGCGTGGTCTCGGTGGACGTGGCCGGTGGCTGGATCTACTTCACCGCCTCACCCGAGAATCCCACCCAGCGATACCTCTACCGCGCGGCCCTCACCGGCGGCAGCCAGCCGGAGCGGCTGAGCCCGACGGACCAGGCCGGCACCCACCGCTACCAGATCTCGCCGGGCGCGAAGTTCGCCATCCACAGCTTCTCCAGCTTTTCGACTCCTCCGGTCACCTCGCTGATCCGGCTGCCATCGCATGAAGTGATCCGCACCCTGGCCGACAACGCCGAGCTGCAAGCGGCGCTTCGGCCTGCTCCGGAAGGGACCGGTGAAGTTCGTGCGGGTGGACGCCGGCAACGGCGTGAGCCTGGATGGCTGGGTGATGTACCCGGCAGACTTCGACTCGACCCGCCGCTATCCGGTGCTGTTCCACGTCTACGGCGAGCCGGCCGGGCAGACCGCGACCGACAGCTGGGGCGCCAACGACCCCTGGCACCTGATGCTGACCCAGCAGGGCTACGCGGTGATGTCCTTCGACAATCGCGGCACGCCCTCGCCCCGCGGGCGGGAGTGGCGGAAGTCCATCTACCGGAAGATCGGCGTCTACGCCAGCGAGGATCAGGCCGGGGTGGCGCGGGTGGTGCGGCAGTGGCCGTGGGTGGATTCCACCCGGGTGGGGATCTGGGGCTGGAGCGGCGGCGGTTCGATGACGCTCAACATGCTGTTCCGGGCCCCGGAGCTGTACCAGACGGGCATGTCGGTCGCCCCGGTGCCGGACGTGCACCTCTACGACACGATCTACCAGGAACGCTACATGGGGCTGCCGGAGGGGGAGAACGAGGAGAACTATCGGCAGAGTTCGCCGATCACCTTCGCCGACCGGCTCCGCGGCAACCTGCTGGTGGTGCACGGCACCGGCGACGACAACGTGCACTACCAGGGCACGGAGCGGCTGATCAACGCGCTCATCGCCGCCAACAAGCCCTTCACGATGATGGCCTATCCCAATCGTACGCACGGGATCTATGAGGGGGAGGGAACGACGCGGCACTTGTACGAGCTGCTCACCCGGTTCCTGACCACCAACCTGCCGGCCGGGGGGAGGTAGGGCGGAAAGTACGGCGGTAAGGCGGTGAGGTGGCTGGGCAATTGCCGCCGGGAGCTGACGCTAGTCCGAGGTGTCCGGCGCCCCGCCGCTCCGGGCGACCTGGTCGGCGCGCACCCGGCTGGTGTCGAACTTCTTCGCCGAAGCGAGCATCTTCGCCATCGTCTCGTCGAAGTCGGCCTTCTGGCCCCGCTTCAGCGTGAACCGGAGCGGGTTGATGCGCGCCAGCACGAAGGCCCGGAGATACGGGCTGTCGAAGCCGCGCGCCTTGAGCCCGCTTCATCGCCTCCGCCACCGCCGCATCCAGCTCCAGCAGCCGCTCCGCCCGCTCCCGCCGGATCACCAGCGCGTTGGAGAGTTTCTGCGCCAGGAAGCTCTCCATCCGCTTGAGGATCGGGGCGTAGGCCCCGCCGGAGAACCGTCCATTCCGCTGGTAGCAGCACCCCAGCGTCAGCAACGCCGGTTCCTCGAATTCGGTCTCGTAGCTCCGCTCGGCCCGGTCATCGAGTTCGGCCAGCGCCTCCGCCAGCCGGATCACCTCCAGCGCCCGTTCCCGCACGTTGTGCGCCTTCTCGGTGTTGAGCACCAGGATCCGGTGGGCCACCTCCGGCTCCGGCACCACCAGCGCCACCACCGTGCGTGCGCCCAGCGCACGGAGGGCCGCCAGGCGATGATTCCCGTTCGGCGTCCAGTACATTCCCTCGTCGGCCGGCACCGCCACCACCGGGTCCATGAACCGGCCCAGCTTGTCCATCGCCTCGGCCAGCCGCTTGACGTGGCTGTCGGAGAGATCGCGCTGATAGGGCGTCGGAACCACCCGGTCGAGCGGCAGCGCCGCCAGCAGCTGCCAGGCGGCGCCGAGCGGCTCCTTGTAGGCGCCGATGACCTGGCCGCCGTCTTCCTCGATGCCGCTCGGTGAGCCGCTCGATCGCCGCCGGCGGCGCGCTGCCCGCCACCTGCTTCGGCGTGAGGCCGCGGGGCTCGGGCGCCTTCTTGCGGCGCGTGCGGGGCTTCTTGGCGGGTTCGGCCATGGTCTGTCTGGGTCAGAGTTGTAAGGCGGACCGGCAGCGGTTCCCAGCCATCCGGCGTGTATACCGTCGATGCTACTCGCCGGCCAGCCTCGCCATCCGGGCCTTCACATCCCGCACCACCGGCTGCAGCGACGGATCGGCCCGGCGCCACAGCTCCACCAGGCGACCATAATAGTCCAGCGCCTTGGCGCGGTCGCCCCGCTCCTCGTGCAGCTCGCCCAGCCGCTTTAGGGCCCGCGGATAATGGCCGGCGTCGTCGAAGTACTGCTCCCAGTCCGGCTGGCGGTTCACCACCCGCTCGAGGAGCGAGCAGTACCGAGTCGGACTCCCCCGCCTGGTCGTAGGCCCGGGCCAGGTAGTACGCGTCGCAGGCCCAGCAGTAGGCGGAGTCCTGTGCGGTGCGGAGCAGGGCGAGCCCCTCGCGCGTACTTCCTCTCAGCGATGAGCACCCACCCCCGAGAGGTCAGCTGCCACGATGACGGACGCTCGCGGACCAGCGTGTCCGCCTGGAGCTGGGCATCGAGGAGCTGGCGTGCCTGCTTCGCGCCGCCAAGCATGGCGTAGGTGTTGATCAGGTCCTGGTAGGGCCGGTCGGTGAGCGGCAGGTTCGCGATGGGGTCCCGGGCCAAGGCGGCGTCCATCAGGCGGAGCGCCTGGGACGCCGGGGTTCCGTACTCCGCCCGGAGCTCGGCCAGGATACGTTGCATAGCGGAGTCGCTCCGCCGGGCTGCTCGGAGCCCACAGCCCCCGCCCGCAGCAGCAGCCGTTCCCCCTCCGCGATCCTCCCCTGCAGGACGGCAATGGCCGCCTGGGTGGAGACGGCCCACTCCAGCTGGGTGGGCTCGGAGAGTTGTGGCTCGAGGTCCTTCGCCACCCGGGCGACGCTGTCCCATTGCCGGTCCATGGCCAGCAGGTTCCAGCGGTAGCTTTCTCCCAGTTGCGCCGTCCCGGGGACCAGCCGGACCATCCGTTCAGTGCTCGCGCGCGCCTCGGCGACCTTGCCCTGCTTGGCCAGGACTTCTACCAGATTCACGTTGATGCTGCGGTTGCCGCTGTCCACGGCCAGACCCCGCAGCAGCAGACTCTCCGCACCGGCCCACCGGCGGTGGCGGGTATAGCTCAGAGAGAGGTTGTTCAGGCTGGGAATATCGTCGGGGCGGCGCTCCAGGACCGCCCGGTAGGCGCGCTCGGCCAGGTCGTCCTCGCGGGTCACCGCATAGTAGTAGTAGGCCTCCGTCAGGTACCGCTCGAGCTGGGGCAGGCGGTCGCGATGCCGGAAGGCATTGGTCGCCGCTTCCACGATCTTGGAGCGCGGCGCCCCAGTGTTGAAGTAGTGCACCCCCAGGCCGCGCCAGGCCATCGCGAAGCCGCTGTCCAGCGCCACGGCCCGGAGCAGCAGGTCACCCGCCCTGGCATCGGGTCGGCGGAACGGGTGATGGCCCGCGCCTGGGTATACAGCCGGAGCGCCTCCAGCGAGCTGGTCGTCACCTGTTCCAGCGGCTCGGCGGCGCGGATCGCCTTGAGCGACTCCCCCATGCGCTCCCGCAGCCGCTTGGAGAGCCGGTCGATGGCGCCGAGCACCTCGCCGTCGTCGGCCGCCGTCTCCCGGAGCGCCACCAGTTCGATGTCGTCCGCCACCGCCAGCAGCCTGGCCGTGAGCAGGAAGCCCCGTCCCGCTGGCGCCACCTCGCCGACCAGGACCGCCTTGCCGCCTTCTCGAACGGCCAGCTCCCGCGCGGTGGCCTGGTCCAACCGGGCCTCGGGCCGGCCCATCCGCTCCAGGGCGTTGCGGACCTCGGTGGCATCCAGCACCCGCACGATCGGGCGATTGGCCCAGATCGATGCGCAGCGCCTCCGACACCGAGGCGCCCAGGGTCGTGTCGCGGCCCGCGAGACGAAGTCCGCCACCACGATCCGGTCCTTCTCCGCCAGCCGGCCCGCCGCCAGCAGCGTCCCGACCGGCCCGATGCCGAGGAGCCGCATGGCGGTGTACGTCGCCGCCGCGAGGCCGAGCCCGGTGAATGCCGCCATACCCCCGTGGCGCATGCGCCGCCAGGTCATGACCCGCTGGAGCCCGGTCTCTCCGCTCTGGTGCCAGGTGCCGGTCGCCCGGGCTGCCTGTCGCGTCCGTTCCACCAGCCCCGTGCCGATCGCGACCGGGAAGCCCCAGCAGCAGGAGCCCGATCGCGCCGGTGAGCACCCAGTCGGGAAGACCCAGTTGCCGGACCAGGAGGAATACCACGCCCAGGGCAACGACCCCCACCAGGGCGAACAACGCGCCCACCCGCAGCGGGTGCCCATACCACGGATCCACCGCCGGCACCGGCGCCAGCCCGGAGGCTGGCGTCGACGGCACCCGAGGAGCCGAGCCGCTCGAGCGCCTCCCGGAGCGCCTCGGCGCTGGGCCAGCGTTCGGCGGGTGTCTTCTCGAGACAGCGCATGACGATTTCACGCCAAGCCCGGCGGAAGGTCCTTCCGGTGCCGGCTGATCGGATCGGGCGCCTTGCTGATGTGTGCGGCGAGGAGCTGCTGTGCCGTGGTCGCGTCGTGGGGCAGGCGGCCGGCCAGCAGTTCGTAGGCGACGATCCCGAGGGCGTAGATGTCGGCGCGATGATCCACGTTGGGATCGCCCGCGGCCTGTTCCGGTGCCATGTAGGCCGGGGTGCCGAGGGCGAAGCCAACGCTGGTCATCCGGTGCTGGCCCACCGCCTCACTGAGCGCCCGGGCCACGCCGAAGTCCATCACCAAGGCGTGGCGGCCGGAGATCATGATGTTCTCCGGCTTGATGTCGCGGTGCACCACTCCCTGCTCGTGGGCGTAGGCCAGCGCGTCGGCCACCTCGGTCAGGAGCCGGAGCGCCTCGGCCAGGGGCACGGCCCCGCGGGTCATGCGTTCCCGCAGCGACTCACCCGGCACGAACGGCATCACGTAGAACAGGAGTCTCGGGCACCCGGCCGCCGGACGCCGCGGCATCGCTCCAGCGGCCCGAGTCGAGCAGCGGGAGGACGTGCGGATGCGACAGCTTCGCGGCGATCTCGATCTCGCGGAGGAAGCGCTCGGGGCCCACCGTGGCCGCCAGCTCGGGCCGCAGGACCTTGATGGCCACCTGCCGCTGGTGCTTGAGGTCGGTGGCCAGGTAGACCGTGGCCATGCCGCCGTGGCCCAGCTCGCGCTCGATCGCGTAGCGATCGGCCAGCGCCTCACGGACGCGGTCGAGGGCGGTCATGCGGTCACGGTGGAGGGAGTCATGGTTACACCGATGGATAACGGTCGGGGCGGTCGGTCATGGTGCGGCACGAGGCAGGAAGTTACGCCCACTCCGCGTCTTCCGCGATGCCCGGAGAGGTGGCCACCGGGGCTCGTTGCCCGGACCGCGGGTTGCGGTTCCCCCGGGTCATTCCGGTCGCTGTGTTCCGGGCATCGCCGGGCGTCGTCCCTGGTTGCGCGCCACCTGCCCCGCCGGCCCGGTGGGGCTATTCTTCGGTTCAACACTTCTCCGTGAAGGCGCAATGTCCCGTCTCAAGTCCGGAGCGCTCCTGCTCCTGCTGGCCGCCTGCAGTCCCTACACCCCGCCGCCGCCACCCGAGCCACCCCTGCCCGACCTCCCGCCCGCCAGGGTCTCCCCCTCAGGGCCGGCCCTGCAGGACCAGGTCACCGGGCTGACCGCCCGCCTGCAGGCCGTGAGTGTGGTGGACGAACGGGTCGTCTGGGTGAGCGGCACCCTCGGCAGCTTCGGGGTGAGCGTCAACGGCGGCCGCAGCTGGCGCACCGGTGTCGTCGCCGGGGCGGACAGCCTGGAGTTCCGGGACGTCCAGGGGGTGGATGCCAAGACCGCCTACCTGCTTGCCGCGGGTCCCGGCACCGCCAGTCGCATCTACAAGACCACCGATGCCGGCCAGAACTGGCAGCTGCAGTTCGTCAACCGGGAGCCCCGGGCGTTTTTCGATTGCTTCGCGTTCTGGGATCCGCAGAGCGGCATCGCGTGGAGCGACAACGTGGACGGCCGCTTTCCGGTGGCGCGCACCGCCAACGGTGGGCAGCGCTGGACCGTGGCCTACGTGGACGGCGCCACCGAGGGCGAGGGTGCCTTCGCCGCCAGCGGGACCTGCGTGATCACCCATGGCAAGGATGCCGCGTGGGTGGCCACCGGAGCCGGCAAGGAGGCCCGGTTGTTCCGCACCGGCGACCGCGCCGCCACCTGGACCACCGTGAGCACCCCGATGGTGCAGGGTACCAGCACCACCGGCCACACCTCGATCGCCTTCCGGGACGACCTGAACGGCCTGGCGGCGGGCGGAGACATCGCCGATCAGAACGCGCGCCACCGACAACGTCGTCATCACCCGGGACGGCGGCGCCAGCTGGACCCTTGCCGGTCGGCCCAGCTTCACCGGGGCGGTCTACGGCGCAGTCTACGTGCCCGGGGCGGGAGGACTGGTCGTCGCGGTCGGACCCAAGGGGGCCAGCTGGTCCCCGGACGATGGCCGCACCTGGCAGGTTCTGGACACGCTGGAGTACTGGAGCGCCGGCTTCGCCAGCCGTAACGCCGGATGGCTGGTGGGTCCGGGCGGCCGGGTGACCCGGGTGGGTTTCTAGGACGGCCACCGAACCTCCGCTCGGCGGGCCTCCCGTCCACATAGCAAACAGCGCGAGCCCACAGGCTCGCGCTGTCTTGTTGTTCGGCCTCCGGTGGCGCTACTCGAACGACAGCAGCTCCACCTCGAAGACCAGCGTCGCGTTGGGCGGAATCGTCGGCGGCGAACCCTGTTCGCCGTAGGCCAGCTCGCTCGGAATCCAGAACTGGTACTTCGAGCCCGCGTTCATCAGCGCCACGCCCTCGGTCCAGCCTGGAATCACGCCGTTGAGCGCGAAGGTGGCCGGGCGGCCCGCGGTCAATGGAGCTGTCGAACTGCTCGCCGTTGAGCAGGGTTCCCCTGTAGTGCACGGTCACGCGGCTGGTCGGCTTGGGACGCGGTCCGGTGCCCTCGGTCAGCACCTTGTACTGCAGCCCGCTCGCGGTGGTCTTCACGCCGTCTTTCCCCCGGTTGGCGGCGAGGAACTCCGCTCCCTCGCGCTTGTTCTCGATCAGTGAAATGGAATCCTTCTGCCGCTGGATGCCCATCATCCGCACCTGGAAGGCCATCATCGCGGTCTGCATCACGGAATCGGGCATGCTTGCCTTGGTTCCCGCCATCCCCTCGCGCAGGCCGCGGAAGATGAGCGCCGGCTTGACCGGCACCGACTGCTGCTTGAGGTTCTCGCCCATCTTGTAGCCGAGGATATAGCTCACGCTGTCATCCGCGGTGGCGAGTGTGCCGTCGCCGGTGGCTCCCTGCTGGCCGCAGCCGAGCGAGAGAACGGAGGCGGCGGCAAGCGCCAGGAATCGCATGAATACTCCACTGAGGGGGTCACGAGGGACTGCCGGGACGGGCGGCAATATAAGCGATGTGCGCGGACGGGCGGGGAAAGCGCCCCGACCGGCTCCGGAAACCGCCCAGCCAGCCCAGCACGCCGGGAGGCGAGCTTTCGATCCCGCCCCCGGGGGCCCAGGCTCGCGCCGGGCCCGAAACCATCGCCGGGGGCCCGGCGTCCTTCTTCCATCAACCTGCCCGGAGTCTCCATGCGCCTCGCCCAGCTCGCCACGCTCGTCTCCCTGCCCCTGACCCTCACCGCCCTGCCCGCCGCCGCGCAGGCCCACCCTCTCCTGGCGCGGCAGGTCTTCGCCGCCGAGAGCAGCTTCGCCGCCACCATGGCCAATCGGGATCTCGAGGAATTCGGGCGATTCGTGGCTACCGACGCCGTCTTCTTTGGCGAGCAGCCCCTGCGCGGCCGGCAGGCGGTGTCGGCGGGCTGGCGGGAGTATTTCAGCGGTACCCAGCGCACCCTTCTCCTGGCAGCCTGACCTGGTCGAGGTCCTGGAGTCCGGCGACCTCGCGCTGAGCAGCGGTCCGGTCTTCAGCCCCGACGGCCGCCGCATCGCCACCTTCAATTCCATCTGGCGCCGGGAACCGGACGGCCGGTGGCGGGTGATCTTCGACAAGGGCTGCGCCGGCTGCCCGCCGGCTCCAGTGACGCGGCCTACCCGCGCGGCTTGAGCTCCCACAGGACATTCACAATGCGCCACTCGCCGTTCCATCGGGCCAGGTGCATGTAGTCCACCCAGCCGGACATCGTCGCCTTCACACTGGCGGTGCTCCCGAAGATGTCGAGGATGACCACGTCCTTCTGCTGCTGCTCCGTGGGCGTCGTGGTCCCGCCACCACGGCCGGTGCCCGCGATGAGCTCGGCGGCGGTCATGTGGCTCAGCCGACTTCCGTCCTCGTTCGTGCGGACGATCCGCTTGGCCAGGTCGGGGTGCAGCGCCCGGGTCATCCGCTCCACGTTCCCCTCATACCAGCCTTCGACATAGTTGAGCGCGGTCTCACGGATGGAGGCGGAATCGGCGGCCGTCTGGCCGGCGAGCGGTGCCCGTGCGGCGACCAGCAGCAGGGCGGTGATGACCAGGGTGCGGCGCATACAGGCTCCGAGGGAGAGATGCGCCCCAGACGCCAGGAAAGGGCACCCGGTTTCAGCGGTCCACCCGGGGACGCGCTGGCGGGAACGCACGAGGGCAGCCCCCATCGGGCTGCCCCCGTGGTCCTCCGTCCTGCACCACGGGTTACGTCGTTCCCCCCGCGGTCCGGGTCACCAGGTACTGGCCGCAACTCAGGAACTGGATCTCCACGTTGGTGACGATCTGGTTTCGTGTGACCACCAGGTTCATGGTGCCATCGGTGAAGGGCGGCGCCACCTGGCAGGTGGGGTCGTACACCAGCGGCTCGGTGGTGGTGACGACCACGTCCCAGCTCCGGCCACGCCGAGTCCAGACCGAGGTGCCGTTGAGTTCCCAGCCGCCGGCCGGCAGCGGATCGCCGAAGACGATGCTGCCCGGCGTGGTGGCGATGAACTTGCCCGCCCAGTTCTTCTCGTGCGTGGTGGTGCCGCGTCCCGGGTGGGTCCAGACGCTCACGAAGTCGGTCGTGGTGTGTCCCAGCGTGTCGGGGCTGGCGCCCCACTCCCGGATCCCGTTGTGGGTGGCACTGAAGCTGCGGGCGGGAAGGACGGTGTTGGTGCGCGAGCGGCGGAAGTCGGTGAAGACATGCCGGACGCCGGTGCTGGTGACCAGCGGCAGCGGGTCCAGGAAATCGATGGTCCCGCTCAGCGAATCAATCAGGACGCCGTTGCCGCGGGTGAAGACGCAGTCGGTGTAGTCGAGCCGCATCGAGTCCGGCACGATATCGCCGTCGCTGTTGACCAGCGGCTGGGGCGACACCGCCACGCACGGGGGCGCGAGGCGATGGCGGCGGAGCTGGCCCGCCTGGACTGCGAAGGACACGCCGGTGGCGGGATCGAACATGGACACCTCCGCCAGGTCCGCGGCCTCCTCGGCGATGTCGGCGCCCAGTACCTGGGCCTCGGTGGTGGTGAGCGCGTCGGTGGTGGTGGAAGGACCGCCACTGTCGCTGCAGCCCGGCGAGAATCACCGCCAGGGCGGCGAGCAGACCCGCCCCGGGACGGTGGAATCGAGACGACATAGGGACACTCCTCTGGAATGATGGGATCAACCCGGCCTCACCCTGCAGACGAAACCATCCCGCCGATGTTAACCCAGTGACGTCCATCACATTCCGGCCACGAGCCGACCGCACCGTCCCTCAGGCCGTCTTCCGGCTGCAGCCGAAGAGACCGAACCGGCCCAGGATGCGCTCCAGCGGACAGAACCCGGTCAGCGTGGACTGGATCAGGTTCACGCCCACGAAGGCGGTAAACAGGAACCAGTACGGACTTACCCACCAGCCCAGGGCCAGGGAGAGCAGAATGAAGGTCCCGGCAAAGCGCCGGATGACTGCGTCGTTGCACATGGTGGACTCCGGTTGAGGGTCTTCGGTCAGCGCGGCCGCTCGCGCCGCAGCTCCCAGTACAGCAGCGGCACCACGACCATCGTGAGCAGCGTGGCCACGACCGCGCCGCTCATCAGGGCCACGGCGAGGCCCTGGAAGATCGGATCGAGCACCATCACCAGCCCGCCGACGACGACCGCCGCGGCCGTCAGGGCGATCGGCCGGAAGCGCACGGCGCCGGCCTCGATCACCGCCTTCGCCAGCGGCATCCCCCGCCTCTCCGCGAGCTGGATGAAGTCCACCAGCAGGATCGAGTTGCGCACGATGATGCCGGCCAGCGCGATCATGCCGATCATGCTGGTGGCGGTGAAGAACGCGCCGGTCAGCGCGTGGCCCGGCAGGATGCCGACCAGCGTGAGCGGGAATCGGCGCCATGATCACCAGCGGAATCGAGAACGACTGGAACCACCCGACCACCAGCACGTAGATCAGCACCAGCACCACCGCGAAGGCGAGCCCGAGGTCGCGGAACACCTCGATGGTGACCTGCCACTCGCCGTCCCACTTGATGGCCGTCTCGTCCAGGCGGTCGGGCTGGACGGCGTTGTAGATGCCGATCGGCTGCCCCGTCCACCCGGATGGAATCCAGCGCCCGGTTCATGGCGAGGATGGCGTAGACCGGGCTTTCCACCTCGCCGGCCACGTCGCCGGTCACGTAGATCACCGGCCGCAGGTCGCGCCGGTGATGGCTGACCGGGCGGGCGCCCGAATCCACCGTGACGAACCGGGCCAGCGGCTGCGGACCGCTCGCCGTGGGATGCCACCGCCAGGAGCGCCGCCAGCGAGGAGCGCCGCTCCAGCGGCAGCCGCGGCACGATGGCGATGCCCTCCGGGGCGGTGCCCGAGGCGATCAGCCCGGCGGGCGCGCCGGACTGCGCCAGGTCGACGCGTCTGCGTGATCTGCTCGACGCTCGCGCCCGCCGCGGCCGCCCGGGCCCGGTCCACCCGTGAGGCTGAGCCGCTGCCGGGGCCTCCACCGTCCAGTCCACGTCCACCACGCCGGGCGTCTGCTCGAAGACCTGCTTCACCCGGCGGGCCGCCTCCAGCCGGGCGCTGTCGCTGCCGGCGTAGACCTCGGCCACCAGCGTCGAGAGCACCGGCGGTCCCGGCGGGATCTCGGCGATCTTGGCGCTGGCACCGTAGCGCCGGGCGATCGAATCCACCGCCGGACGCACCGCCACCGCGATGTCGTGGCTCTGCCGGTCGCGCTCGTCCTTGGGCAGGAGGTTGACCTGCACGTCGGCGACATTGGCGCCGCGGCGCAGGAAGTAGTGCCGCACCAGGCCGTTGAAGTTGAACGGCGCGGCGGTGCCGGCGTACACCTGGTGTGCTCCACCTCGGGCACGGTGCGCAGGTACGCGGCGATCTCCGCGGCGGCGGCGGCGTCGTCTCCAGCGTCGTCCCTTCCGGCAGGTCGAGAATCACCTGGAACTCCGACTTGTTGTCGAACGGCAGCATCTTCACCTGGACCAGCCGCACCGCGACGAGCCCCACCGAGAGGACCAACAGGCCGACCACGCCGGCATAGAACAGCCGCCGGGTCCGCGTCTCCTCCATCAGCCGCCGCATCAGCCGGGCGTACAGACTCGGCCGATCCGTGACCGGCTGAGTCTCGGCTCCGGACGAATCGCCGGGTCGCTGGACCGCTGGAGCGTCCTGCGCCCCGGTCACCGCGGTGCCGCCGACATGCCCCGCCAGCAGCCGGAGCGCGATCCACGGCGTCACGATGAACGCCACGGCGAGGGTCGCCAGCATCGCCACGCAGGCGCCCGACCGGGATCGGCCGCATGTACGGCCCCATCAGCCCGCTCACGAACGCCATCGGCAGGATCGCCGCGATCACCGTGAAGGTGGCCAGGATCGTCGGGTTGCCCACCTCGTCCACCCCGGCGATGGCCAGCGTCCGCCGGCGGAGCGCCGCCCATCTGCGAGGTGCCGGTAGATGTTCTCCACCACCACGATGGCGTCGTCCACCAGGATGCCGATGGAGAAGATCAGGGCGAACAGCGTGATGCGGTTGAGCGTGTAGCCCAGCGCGTAGTAGACGAACAGGGTCAGCGCCAGCGTGACCGGCACCGCCACCAGCACCACCACCGCCTCGCGCCAGCCGAGGAAGAGCCAGATCAGCAGCGTCACCGAGAGCGTGGCGATGACCAGGTGCAGGATCAGCTCGCTCGCCTTCTCGCTGGCCGTCTCGCCGTAGTTCCGGGTCTCCGTGACGGAGACGGAGGCGGGGAGCAGCCGGCCGCGCGCCTGCTCCACCCGCTCCAGCACCGCGTGCGCCACCACGGTGGCGTTGGCACCCTCCCGCTTGGCCACGCTGATCGTCACCGCGCTCTGGCCGGCGCCATCGCGCTCGGCGTGAATGACGTAGCTCTCCCGCTCGCCGAACTCCTCGTGCACGCGGGCCACGTCGCGGAGGTGGATCCGGCTGTCCCCCGCGCACGGCCACCACGATCGCCGCCACCTCCGCCGCCGTCCGGAGCGGTGCCCCGGCCTTCACGGTGCAGGCCTGATCGCCGGCCGCGAACTCGCCGGCGGCCACCCGCGCGTTGGCGCCCCGCAGCGCCATCGCCACCTCGCCCGGGGTCACGCCCGCCGCGGTGAGGCGCGCCGGATCGAGGTCCACCCGCATCTGCCGCGGCGCGCCGCCGATGACGGCCGTTTCGGCCACGTCCGGCACCGTGCGGATCTCGTCCTCGAGCTGCACCGCCAGGCGGCGCAGCTCGTTGGAGCCGTACTCCGCCGAGGCGAGCGTCAGGGTCAGGATCGGCACGTCGTCAATCGAGTGCGGCTTCACCAGCGGCGGCAGCGCCCCCGGCGGCATCTGGTCCATGCCGGCCAGCAGCTTGGCATGCACCCGCGTGACGCTCCGCTCCTGGTCTTCGCCCACGCGGAACCGCACGGTGACCAGCGTGAATCCGTCGCCCGCCATCGAGTAGACATGGTCCACCCCGGGAATCTCCCACATCCGCCGCTCCAGCGGCCGGGTGAGCAGCTGCTCCACCTCGGCCGGCTCGGCCCCGGGCAGCGCGGCGATCACGTCGATCATCGGCACCGAGATCTGGGGCTCCTCCTCCCGCGGCGTCGCCAGGACGCCCAGCAGGCCCACCGCCAGCGCCGCAATGATCAGCAGCGGGGTGAGCTTGGAGTGGAGGAAGCGCTGGGCGACCCGTCCGGCGAGGCCCATGTCAGTCGCCTCCCGAGGAGGATCACGTCTCCCGCGCGGAGCCCGGACAACACCTCAACGCGAGGCGCTGCCGCCGAATCGGCACCAGCGGGGCGGTCCATCACCTTCAGGAACCGGAGCTCGGCCCCGCTCGGCGTCTGGACTCGAACCCCAGTCAGGTCCCCCTCACGGCGAAGCGCCTTCAGGGGCAGCAGGATGGTCCGGCGCTCGCCCTGCGGAATGCGCACCGTGGCAGCGCTGCCCGCCAGGAACTCTCGGGTGGGATTGGCGACCAGCGCATTGATGGTGTAGACCGCCCCCGCCGCCGCCGGGAAGATCCCCTCGATCGTCGCGGTCACCACCCGGCCTTCGATAGCCGCCTGCAGCATCTGCCCGGCGCGCAGCCCACCCGCCATCGCAGGTGGCACGGTGACGGCGATCCGCAGCCGGTCATCCCGCTGCACCTCGATCACCGGCGCACCCGGAGCCACGAACGCCCCGGCATCGGCGTAGCGCCGGGTGATCAGCCCGGAGAACGGCGCTCGGAGTTCGGCATAGGCGCCCACGGCCTCCACTTCAGCGCCGGCCGCCCGGGCGGCGCCGAGCCCCGCCTCGGCGCGGGCCAGCCCAGTCTCCGCCTGGTCCAGCTGGTAGCGGGTCGCCGCGCTATCCGCGTAGAGCGCCCGAAACCGCGACGCCTGCGTCTGCGCATCCTGATAAACTGCCTCCGCCGCGCTGACCGAGGCCTCGACCTGCGCCCGCTTGGCCTCCACATCCCGGGCGTCGATCTGGACCAGCAGCGCCCCCCGGCTGACTCGGTCTCCCTCCTGTACCAGCACCCGGGTCACACTGCCCATCAGCTTGGTGGACAGCATCGCCCGCTCCACCGGCTCGGCCATCCCCGAGGCGTCGAAGGTGGATTCAATCACCGTATCCCGGATCACGAGGGTCCGCCCGGATGTGGCTGGCTCCGGCGTAGCGGGCCGGCCGGTCCGCCTCACCGCACGCGAGCGCGCCGGTCATCAGCATCGCCACCATCGCTCGTCGCATCTGCATTCTCCTCATTGAGACCGCCCACTTCCGTCGGCCGCCGAGTCACTCTCCCAGTCCGTCAGCACCGAGAGGTCCATCCCCAGGGCCGTGCGCCGTTCCGCCACCGCCATCAGCGCGTCGTACCGCGCCGCCGACTGCCGCAGGCCGGACCAGCGTCTCCATGGCGGCCGCATCGAACAGCTCCGAGACCGTCGCCAGCCCGCCGTCGTACTTCCGGCTCACGATGCGATGGGCTTCCTGCGCCTGGACCACCGACCGGTCGGCGATCTCGAGCCGGACCAGCGCCAGCGCCAGCGCGTCGGTGGCCTGGGCCAGCTCGAGACCAGCCTGCGCCCTTGCCGCATCGGCACCCGCCCGGGCCGCATCGACCCGGCCGGCGGCGGAGCGGATCTCCGCCAGCTCGGATCCTCCCGCAAAGGGAGACCACGAGAGCATCACCCCCATCGTCCAGGCGCTCTGTCCGCCGAAAGGAGCATCGGGACTGTTCCAGTCCAGCCGCCCGAAGCCGTTGACCCGCGGCAGGTAGAGCGAGCGCCGCCCGCCGGCGATCGGTGTCCGCCGCTGCCCGCGTGTGATCGGCCGCGCGTACATCGGCGCGGGAGTCGGAGATCACCGGCGTCCGCCTGGACCCGGTGGGCGAGCGCCACCACCCGATCCACTGACGGTAGCGCCTCGGGGAGAGTGAAGACGAGTGTCAGCGGGCTCGCCCATCAGCAGCGCGAGGCGGCGACGGGCCAGGGCCTGGTCCTGCGCCGCGGCAGCGAGTTCGGCCTCGATCTCGCCGGCCTTGACCGACGCCAGGAGCGCATCAGAGCGCGTGGCCATTCCCTGCTCCGCCATCGCCTCGGCCTGTCGCACATGCGCGCGCGCGGCCTGATCGGCGGCCTGCAGCGTCTGCACCTGTTCGGCCGCCAGGACGGCGCCCCAGTATCCCCGCAGCACGTCCACGGCGGACCGGGCGCGGGTCCACTGCTCGCTGGCCTGACTGGCCGCCAGCGCGCGGCCGGCGGCGCGGCGGCCCAGCCAGGCATCGGCATTGAACAGCGGCTGCTCCACCACCAGCCCGGTGTTCAGGTTACCGATCGCCTCGGGATCGTTGAGCAGCACCGGGGCAAAGGCCGCCGGCGTGACCGCCCGCTGTCGCAGCAGGAAGCCGAACGCGTTGAGGGGATCGGTGGTGCGGATATAGCCAGCCTCCATCCGGACCGTCGGCAGGATCCCGCGGAGCGGGGCGAGCGCCTGGCCGGCCTGGGCCTGCCGCTGTCCGGCGGCCATCCGGTTCTGGTAGCCATGCTGCTCCGCCCGCTCGAGCGCCTGCCGGGGCTGAAGCAGCTCCTGGGCGCGCACCTCGGCCACCGTGCCGGCCAGCAGCAGGGGGAGCAGGGGCAACCAGGTCTTCATCGTGGACTCCTCGTCGGAAGGACAGGGCCGCTTGCAATTCTGTGTATGACTATATAGCTATATATAACTATGGTCAAGCCTTCCAGTACTGCCCCCCGTCCCGAGGTGGCGCCCAGGCGGCGCCCAGGGCAACCTTCCATGGTCCTCTGCTCCGGCGATCCGGATTCCACCATGCCAGCTAAGCCCCTAAGCCCAGCGCAGTTACATGCCATCGCCGAGCGATTCAAGGCGCTAGCCGAGCCCTCCCGGCTCCAGATCCTCCAGGCGCTGCGCCCCGGGGAACGCTCCGTCTCCGAGATCCTCGAGGCCACCGGCCTCGGCCAGGCCAACGTCTCCAAGCACCTGCAGACGCTCTACGCCGGCGGGTTCGTGGACCGCCGCAAGGAGGGGGTCAGCAGCGTCTACCGCCTGGCCGATGGGGACGTCCTGCGGCTCTGTGAGCTGATGTGCGGTCGGCTGGAAAAGGAGGCCGTCGCCCGGCGGAAGGTCTTCGGATGAGCCGGGTGAGAGCGGGGCGCCCCGGGCCGCGTCGGTCCTGAGTCGGGGGCAACCCGTGGGTTGCGGGCCAGCCCGCCGTCACCGACATTCTTGGTAGATTCGCCAGCCACCCAGGAGCGTCGACATGCCGGCCACACTTTCCCCCCGCGTGGACGAACTGATCCGCCGCCTCGACGCCGCCGTCGCCACCGAGGACGACGAAGTGCGCTGTCTGAGCGTCAAGCAGGTGCTCACCGAGATCATGCACGGCGCAGAGGAGTTCCTCGACGCCGCCTTCCTCAAGCCCGCCCCCGGCCGCTACGCCCGCCGGCTGCTCCATCGAGACCCCAAGGGCCGCTACACCGTGCTCGTGATGGTCTGGGACAAGGGCCAGGGCACCGCCCTCCACGACCACGGCGGCATGTGGTGCGTCGAGTGCGTCTACCGAGGCAAGATCGCCGTGACCTCCTACTCCATTCGCGGTGGAGACGCGGAAAAGGGCGTCGTTCGCTTCGAACGGGAACTCGAGGTCTTCGCTGGCCCCGGTGAGGCGGGCGCCCTCATCCCGCCATTCGAATACCACGTGCTGACCAACGCGCTCGACATCCCGGCCGTCACCATTCACGTCTACGGGGGTGAGCTCACCTCCTGCCACGTCTTCGAGCCGGTGGACGGCGGCTGGCGCCGCCGCTTCAAGTCGCTCAGCTACACCGAGTGACGCCTTCGCGGGCCGGCGCGCTCCTTCCCGGCCTCCTGCTTTCCATGGCGCTTGCGACTGCGGCGCTCGGCCTGGCCGAGCTGCCGCTGGTTGCCGACACCCTCCACCTGAGCGCCCTGCTGCTGGTCATCCTGCTCGGGATGGCGGTGGCCTCGCTGGTCTCACTCCCCGAAGCGGTCGGCCCGGGCGTGGTGCTGGCCCAGCGGCCCATTCTCCGCTGGGCGGTGGCCGGCCTCGGGTTCCGGCTCAGCCTTCGGGAGATCGTGGCCATCGGTGGCCCCGGCCTCGCGGTGGTGGTGGTGTCCACCCTCGGGACGCTGGTTTTCGGCTGGTGGGTCGCCCGGCGGCTCGGCGTCCCGGAGAAACTCGGGACCCTGCTCGGGGTGGGGAGCGCGATCTGCGGAGCCTCGGCCGTCGTCGCGGCCGACAGTGTCGTGCACGCCGACAAACGGGACTCGGCCATCGCACTTGGCACCATTACCCTGCTCGGCACCATCGGAATCGTGGTGTATCCGATCATCGGCCGGCTCCTCGGCCTCAACGACTTCGTGTATGGCGTGTGGGATGGTGCCAGCCTGCATGAGATGGCGCAGGTGGTGGCTGCGGGATTCGGCATGAGCGAGGAAGCGGCCCGGGTCGCAACGGTCGTGAAGCTGGCGCGGATCTGCCTCCTCGCGCCGGTGATCTTCTGGCTGGCCTGGTCGCTCCGGAAGCGGCACCTCGCCGAGGGCAAACCCCACGTCGCGCCGGTGCCGTGGTTCCTGGTGATGTTCCTCGTCTTTGCGGCGGTCAACTCGGCGGGCGTGCTGACATCCGGCACCGTGGACCTCGTGCGCAAGGCCGACCTGTGGCTGCTCTGCGTTGGGATGGCGGGGGTGGGCCTGCAGACCGGATTCCATGACATCCGCGCCGCCGGCCCCGCCCCCCTGCTCGCTGGTTTCCTGCAGTGGATCTTCCTGGCCCTGATCTCTCTGGGCCTCAGCCTGTTGCTGGTTCGGACCTGAGCAGCAGGGCCCGGGATCCTGATCTGCCCACCAGAGCCCGGTCAGCGCGGCTGGGGCAACCCGAGCGCCGAGCCGATCGCAACGCGGTAGAAGGCCGAGTAGTCGCGGGTGAACAGCAGCTCGCAGCCGTTGGGGTGAAAGGTCACGAAGTTTTCGCTGCCCGCGCTGTTGATCCCGCCGCCCGCCCTGCGCGGCTCGCTCCAGTCCCCGTCACGCCATTCCGTGACCCACACGTCCGGTGGGCCCCGCCGCTTTGTCTCTGGATTGACCTCGGATACATCGAGCACCGCGAACTCGCCCGAGGGCGCTCGCTGTCCTCCCCAGACGTGATACTCGCCCGGGCGCCAGTCGCGCCAGCGCTCACCGGGATCCTCGGGCACCGCTGCGGCCACGTAGCGGACCCCGTCCCATCGGACCGCCTCCCCGGTGGTCACGCGCCAGTCCGGCGAGGTACGGTGGAAGGCCACGGTGGAGTCCGGCCCGATCACCGGCCCCGCGTGGTAGCTGCCGAACCGGGCCGCGGCGGCCATGAACACCGGTACCCCCCAACCGGCCGCCCGGCGGCCTACGTACCACAGGTAGGCGTTGGGAGGGGAAGCGGTATCGCCCGGTGCCGGCCGGTACGATGCGAAGACCAGCCGCCCGCCGTCGCGGCTCAGCGAGGGATAGAGATCCGAATACTCGCCACCCAGATCGAGCCGTTCGCCGGGCGTCCACTGGTCGCCGAGCAGGCGCGAAACATAGATCCGGTAATCTTCCTGCCCCGGCGTCACCTTCTTGAAGTAGTACATGGTGCGGCCATCCGCACTGAGGCTCAGGCGGAACAGCCGCCCCGAGTCGGCCAGCACCGGAGCGAACGGCTGCGCGGTGCCTGGTTCAGCCCCACAAGCCGCGGGCGCCTGGCCGCCCGCCACGCCCGAGCCGGCCAGGGACAGAAGCAGCGTCAGGACCGCCGCAGAGGCTGGCCGGCTCATCGCAACACAGCCATCGCCGCGCGGATTCGCGTCTTTTGTACCTCGTCCGGCACCATCTCAAGCGCCTTCTGGTAGTTGGTCAGCGCCCCCTGTTTGTCGCCCTTCTTCGCCAGCGCCTCCGCCAGGCTGTCGTAGACGTTCCAGGACTTGGGGTAGTCGGTCACGTTGCGGCGGAACATGGCGATGGCCTCGTCGGTCTTTCCCTGGCCGAGGAGCTGATAGCCGACGGCGTTGACGTCGGCCTCGTTGGCGATGGTCAGCGCGCGCGCGCGCAACGTGCGCGCCCCGGCGGAGTCTCCCATCCGCTCGATCGCCCCCGCCTTGAGCTGCATGCTCCGGAACCCGCCGTTTCGATTGATGGCGCTGTCGGCCCACTCGGCGGCCTGCGCCCACTGGCGCCGCTGCATGGCCACTTGGGCGGCCTCGTTCCAGGACTGGGCAAAGAAGTACGGCAGGTCCCGGAGCTGCTGCCGGACGCTGTCGATCAGAACCTGGGTGGTTGGCACCGTCAGCAGGACTGACACCGCCAGCTTCTCCCAGCGGAGGGTCAGCGCCAGGCTGGAGTCGGTGGGCTCATCGAGGGTGTACTGCAGCCGCTCGATGTGCCCGGCAGGCTGCGGAGTGACGGTCAGACGCACTGCGTCTTCCTTCGGGTCATAGCTGAAGCTGCCCCAGGCGTTTGCCTGGCGACTCAAGATCACCGTCCAGTTCGAGGCCGCCGGGATCGTGTGCAGCCCGTAGCGCCCGGCCGGGAGCCGGACGCCGCCCACGGTGAAGGACGAGCTAACGGCCAGGACGGTGTTTTCGTTGGCGCCGGCCCGCCACACGGCGTCGAACGGCACCAGCGCGTCCCAGACCTTCCTCCCGTTGACCGCCGGCCGGGCGTAGTGGACGCTCACGGTCGTCATGCCAATGACCTGGCTGACCGACGCGCTCGGACTCTCGCGCGGAGTGTGTAGGGCCGGCAGCTGGGCCTGGAGGAGAGATGGCAGGGAGGCGGACAGGAGCAACGCTGCCAGGGAGAGGCGGGAAACGCTGCCTGATACGGACGGTTCCAAGCGGAGCACGAGACCTCCGGGATACGAATGATCATCAATGGTTCGGGGATGTGACCAGCTCCTACGGGGGGAGGCAACGTCCGGTTCCCCTGACTTGGAATCCGGAGCTATGCGTTTCCGACCGAAACAGCCTGCCTCCCGATCCCCGCGTCCCACGCTCGGAATCCCATCGTGTTGGGGGGCCATAACCGGATGCGGTCCCGGCCTGTACATTCCAGCGTCACCTCAACCCGTGGAGCACCTCATGCGGTCCCCTCGCAGTGGCGCCGTAGCAGCGCTGGCGCTGTGCCTCGGCTTCCTCCCAACCATGGCCGAGGCACAGCTTGGTGGAATCGTCAAGAAGGCACGTGACCGGGTGGCCCCGGGTCAGCAGCAGTCCACAGACGAGGCGGCCCGGCTGCCCGGTCCGACGCTCACCAACGATGTGGTGACCCGCCTCCTGCGGGGACTCGCCGCGGAGAAGCGCGCCCGTGACCAGGCCGAGCGGGAGAGGGAGCGTCGCCGGGTGGCCGATTCGGTGGCGGCGGCGGAACGTCAGCGCCCCGGTCACTACACCACCCGGGAGGAGTGTTATTCGGTGAAGATGAGGGCCGACACGGCCTACCCGGGGCTCGAGCGCCTCCTGCACGAAGCTTCGGCGGCCGGGGAGCGCAACGACATCTCCAAGGCCAGTGAAATCGCCCAGCGCATGGCGCCAATCCAGTTGAGCATACATCAGCGCGCGGAAACGGCGTGTGCCACAGTTCCGCCGGCCAGCGCCATGCCGGCTGCCGCCCCGCAACCCACACCGCAGGAACAAGCGGTGCAGCAGAGCCCGGACACCTTGGAGATCATCGGCGCCGGCGCCGGCGGATTCAGCGCCACCGAATACGGCCAGCTCAAGGAGCTGGTCTGGACCCACCTGAACTACCCCCAGAGGGCTGGGCTGGCGGCGGATGAGAAGCGCGTCGTGGATGCCAAGCGCAAGGAACTCAAGGACGGGCTCAAGGAGGTGGGGCTCTCGTGAGACTCGGGCTTCGCACCCTCTTTCTGCTCGGAGCGGCCGGGGCCACCGGCGCGGGACTCGCGCCGGTGCGCGAGCCCGCCTGGGAGTCGGTGCGGCCGGGCCTCGAACTACGCACGCTGCCGCACCGGGGCGGCGGTGAAGGCCGCTGGACCCGGCTGGTCCTGGTCCGTATGGATCCGACCCGGTACCGGCTGGGGCTCGATATCGCCCTGAGCGCCAATCTGCAGCACGGCGCCTGGGTGGTGGACAGCGCGCCGCCAGAGGTAGCGGTGGCGCTCAACGCCGGACAGTTCAACGGGATCGCGCCGTGGGGCTGGACCGTCAGCAATGGACTCGAGTTGCGTCCGCCCGGTGCGGGGCCGCTCTCGATGGCCGTGGTGGAGGACCGCGATGGCCGGGTGCGGTTCGTGCCGCCGGACAGCATCGAGGCGGAGCGAGCCACGGGTCGTGTGGTCAGCGCGATCCAGTCCTACCCCACCCTGCTCGAAGGCGACGGCGTCATCCCCGTGCAGCTCACCACGCCAGGGCTCGGAGTTGGTATCCGGCACCGGGACGCCCGCCTGGCCCTGTGCGTCCTGCAGGATGGCAGGCTGCTGGTGCTGCTCACCCGGTTCGACGGGTTGGGAGAGGCGGGCGGGGGCGTGCCGTTCGGCCTGACCCTGGCGGAAACGGCGCAACTGCTCCAGGGGGAGGGCTGCCTGCGGGCGGTCGCCCTCGATGGCGGCATCTCGTCGCAACTGCTGGTCCGGGAAGCCGGAGGCCGCGAGCGGGCGTGGCGCGGCTGGAGAAAGGTCCCGCTCGGGCTGGTGTTCGAGGAGCGCTGAGCAGCGCACCTCCGGCAGGGCAGAGAGCCGGGAGGATTGCCCCCCGCCTCGTCCCTACCCCTCCCAGCTTCCCCCGAGGGCCTTGTACAGCCGCACCGCGGACACCAGATACTGCCGCTCCACCTGGGTCAGCGACAGCTCCGCGCTGAACAGGCTTCGCTGCGCATCGAGCACCTCGAGGTAGCTCGACACCCCGCCCCGGTAACGCTGATCCGCCAGGGCCAGCACCCGCCGGAGCGCCACGGCCTGGACTCGCTGCGCCTCGAACTGGTCCCGGGTCGCGCGTACCCCGACCAGCGCGTCGCTGACCTCACGGAGCGCGATCAGCACGGTCTGTTCGTACTGGATCCTGGCCTGTTCGGCCCGGGCCCGCGCGGCCTGTTCCTGGTTCTTGAGCTGGCCACCGGTAAAGAGTGGCACGGAGATCCCCGCCTGCGCGGTATAGACCTCGGTGCTGCTCCTGAACAGGTTGTCCAGCTGCTCGGCCTGGGATCCGTACTGGCCGGTGAGCACCAGCCGCGGGAGCCGGGCACCCACCGCCGCGCCTATCCGTGCGGTTGCCGCCGCGTAGGCCCGCTCGGCCGATTGCACATCGGGGCGCCGGGCCACCAGCACCGAGGGCACGGAGTCCGGCACCGACACACCTCGCACGACTTCCTCGAGTGAGGCGCCGCGCGGGATGCTGGCCGGCGGTCGGCCAAGCAGCACGCTCAGCTGGTGCTCTTTCTCCGCCACCAGGCGGCGAAAGTCAGCGGCACTCGCGGCCGGAGCCGCCACCTGGGCCTCGAACTGCCGGACATCAATCTCCGAGATCAACCCCTGGTCAAACCGCTGTTGCGCCAGCCGGAGTGTCACCTGACGGCTGACGAGCGTCCGCTCGGCGATCGTCCGGTTGGCGTCGAGTTCCCGCAGTTCGAGGTAGGCGGTGGCCACCTCGCTCACCAGCGAGAGCAGCGTTCCCCGCAGATTGGCATCCTGCTGGTCGCGGTCGAAGTCGGCAGCCTGGACACCACGCCGGATCCGTCCCCAGAGGTCGAGCTCCCAGGAGAGATCGGTCGTCACCCGGAACGCATCGAACTGGAAAGTGCCGAGTGAACCGAAGACCGACTGCTGCCGGGCCGCCGAGGTACCCGCGGAGACCTGGGGAAACAGCGGGCCACGCGCGGCGCCGGCCAGCGCCCGGTACTCGCGCACGCGCGCACCGGCCAAGGCCATGCTGCGGTTGTCGCGAACAGCACCACGGACCAGCTCGACGAGGGTCGTGTCCTTGAGCAGCGCGAGCCACTGCAGATCGCCGGCGGTATCGGCCAGGACCTCCAGCGACACCTCTCCCGACATCGGGTCCCCGGCGCCCCGCCGGGCCGCGAGCGAATCGAAGAAACTGGTCAGGGTATCGGCCGGACCGGCGGCGCCCAGCCGGGAGGCGGCCGGCGCTGGCGTGGGGGCCTGATAGGCCGGCCCGACGGCGCAGCCGGACAACAACACGGCAAGGCCAGCACGCCGAAAGGAAGCGGGGATCATGAACGGTTCTCCGGGGAGATCCCTGCGCCCGCGAGCGTGGGGGCCGGGGCCTGCACGGCGGCCGAGGCGCGCTCGGACAGGCGGCGGATCAGGGTAAAGAAGAGCGGGATGAAGAACACACCGACCAGCGTGGCGGTCAGCATCCCGAAGAACACGCCGGTCCCCAGCGAGCGCCGGCTGGCCGCACCGGCCCCGCTCGCGATGGCCAGCGGCAGCACGCCGAGGATGAAGGCGAACGAGGTCATGAGGATGGGGCGGAACCGCTCCCGTGCCGCCTCGACGGCAGCCTCGGCCACCGACATGCCCTTGTTGCGAAGTTCGGTGGCAAATTCAACGATCAGGATCGCGTTCTTGGCGGCGAGACCCACCACCGTGATGAGTCCCACCTGGAAGTACACGTCGCTCGCCATGCCACGGGCAAAGACGCCCACAAACGCGCCGAAAATACCGAAGGGGATGCCGAGGAGCACGGCGAAGGGAATCGCCCAGCTCTCGTACTGCGCGGCCAGGACCAGGAATACCAGGACCAGGCCCAGCGCAAAGACCAGCCCGCTGTCACCGCTGGACGCCCGCTCCTGGAACGACTGGCCGCTGTAGCCGTAGCCGATCCCCTGCGCCTGGTACTTGTCGGCCACCAGCCGCTCGACCGCGTCGAGCACCTCGCCCGAACTCCGGCCCGGCGCAGGCACGCCGGTGATGAGCGCGGAGGTGAAGCCGTTGAACCGCGACTGGATGCTGGGTCCGCCCCTGAACTCGGTGCTGGTCAGCGCGCCCACCGGCACCATGTCGCCGGTCCGGCTCCGCACGTGGAGGCGGGCGATGTCTTCCGGCCGCTGCCGGAAAGGCGCCTGGGCCTCGGCCTGCACCCGGTAGGTCTTCCCGTACAGGTTGAAGTCGTTGATGTACAGCGTCGAGAGCATGGCCTGCAGGGTCTGGAACAGATCGCCGAGGGCCACGCCACGCGCCTTGGCGGCCTCCCGGTCCACGTGCAGGTAGAGCTGCGGGACGTCCGAGCGGAAGGTGGTCTGCACCCCGGCCAGCTCCGGCAGGGCATTGGCGTCCCGGACGAACTCCTGGACCGCGCCCGCGAACTGTTCCATCGACTGGCCGCCCCGCGCCTGCAGGTTCATCTCCAGCCCGGACGTCGTGCCGAGTCCCGGGATCTCGGGGAAGTTGAAGGCAAAGGCGAGCGCTTCCTTCATCCCGAACAGCCGCTGGTTGGCCCGCCCGACGATCGCCTCGAGTGAGAGGTCCTTCGTCTGCCGCTCTTCCCAGTGCTTGAGATTGACGAACAGGATGGCGCTGTTGGTTTGGGCGGCGAAGCTGAGCGCGTCCACGCCGACCAGCGCGCCCACGTGAGCCACCCCGGGGTCGGCCAGGAGGAATTGCTCGATCTCCTGCACCACCGCTTCCGTGCGCTGCTTGGAGGCGCCGTCGGGGAGCTGCGCCGCGATGGCGAAGAAGCCCTTGTCCTCCGCCGGGATGAAAGCCTGCGGGGTGCGCTTGAACAGCACGAAGGTCAGCGCCAGGATGGTCGCGAACACCGCGAGCGTGGTCCGCGGGCGGCCCAGGATCCGGCCCACCCGGTCGATGTAGCCGTTGGTGATCCGACCGAACACCCGGTTGAACCAGCAGAAGAACCGGTTGGTGGAATGCTCCGGGGTGACGCTCTCCTTGAGCAGCCAGGCGCAGAGCGCCGGGGTGAGGGTCAGCGCCACCAGGCCCGAGATCACCACCGCCAGCACGATGGTCGCCGCGAACTGCTTGTACATCTCGCCGGTGATCCCGCCCAGGAACGCCACCGGGATGAACACGGCGCAGAGCACCAGCACGATCGCCACCAGAGCGCCGCCGACCTGGCGCATCGCCCGGTCCGCCGCCACCCGGGCGGAGACACGCTCATCCGCCATGATCCGTTCCACGTTCTCGATCACCACGATCGCGTCGTCCACCACGATGCCGATCGAGAGCACCAGCCCGAACAGGGTCAGCACGTTGATCGTGAACCCGAGCATCAGGAGCCCGAGGAAGGTGCCGATCACGCTCACCGGCACGGCCAGCACCGGGATCAGCGTGGCCCGCCAGCTCTGCAGAAAGAGGAACACCACCAGCGTCACCAGCAGCATCGCCTCCGCCAGGGTCTTCACCACCTCGCGGATCGATTCGGTGATGAAGGGCGTGGTGTCGTAGGGCATCACCCAGCTCACCCCGGCCGGGAAGCTCTTGGCCAGCTCGTTCATCCGCTCCTCGAAAGCCGCGCGGACCTCGAGGGCGTTGGCGCCCGTGCGCAGGTAGACCAGCAGGAAGGTGGTGGCCTTGCCGTCCACCCGGGCGACCTGGTCGTAGTTGCGCGCCCCCAGGCTGACCGACGCCACGTCCTTGACGCGGACCAGCGACCCGTCGGGCCGGGCCCGCAGGATGATGTCGCCGAACTCCTCTGGCTGCGTGAGCCGGCCCTGGGTGGTCACAGGCACCGTGAACTGGGTGCCCATCGGCGAGGGTTCGCGCCCCAGCCGGCCCGCCGGATTCGTGGTGTTCTGCTCGCGGACCGCCTGGGCGACATCGCCCACCGTGAGGCCCAGCTGCGCCATCCGGTCGGGGTCGAGAGAGAGCAGCATCGAGAACTCGAGCTGGCCAAACACCCGGGCGTTGCCGACCCCGGGGATCCGCTTGATCTCGTCCTCGATGTTGAGCTTGGCGTAGTTGGTCAGGTAGGCCGCATCGTAGCGCGGGTCTTCCGAGAACAGCGCCGTGGCAAACAGGATGTCGCTCTGCGCCTTGGTCACCACGACGCCATTGGTGCGCACCGCCTCGGGGAGCTGCGGCTCCGCCAGCTTCACCGCGTTCTGCACGTCCACCGCCGCCAGATCCTGGTCGCGGCTGATGTCGAAGTAGACCTGCAGGTTGAGGGCGCCGTCGGCGGAGTTGGACGACTTGAAGTAGAGCAGGCCGTTGAGTGAGGAGAGCTGTTGCTCGATGGGCGCCGCGACCGCCTGAGCCACATCCTCGGCCGTGGCGCCCGGGTACACCGCGGTGACGCTCACCGCCGGCGGCGTGATGAGCGGATAGCGGTTCACCGGCAGCCGGAGCAGGGCGAAGACCCCGAGCAGCGTGATGGTGATGCTGATAACCGCGGCCATGACCGGCCGGCGGATGAAGAAGTAGCGGATCTCCGGCGACTCGGAGCCCGTCGGGGTGGCCCGATCGCCGCCGGCGTGGGCGTTATTCACCGTGCGCCGTCCCTTCGGCGCCCGCGCCGGGCGCCGGCAAGTTCGCCGCCGCCCGGGTCCACTGGACCGGGCGCACCACCGCGCCCGGCCCGGTCTTCTGGAAGCCGTCCACGATCACTCGGTCGCCCGCGGCCAGCCCCTGCTCGATAATCCAGCGATCGGCGCTCCAGCGACCCACTACGACGTCCCGCGCGGCCACCGTATCTCCGGGGCCCACCACGAACACCATGCGGCGTCCCATCTGCTGCTGGACCGCGCGCTGTGGAATGGCGATCGCCCCGGCAGCCGCGATACCCGAGAGGCGCACGCGCACGAACTGCCCCGGCACCAGACGCCGGTCGCTGTTGGTGAACCGGACCCGGAACTCCTGGGTCCCCGTGCCGGCCTCCAGCACCGGGTCGATGTAGTCGAGCACTCCCCGCTGGGGCAGCAAGGTGCCGTCGGGGAGCGTCACCTCGATGCCCAGCCGGCTGCCCGGCTGGAGCAGGGCCGCCGTCTGGGACGACGCGCGCCAGGCCAGCAGCTGCTGGCTCGACGGGCGAAACGAAACATGAATCGGCTCGAGCTGGTCGATTACGGTCAGCAGGTCAGCGGCCCCGGACACGCGGGCACCCAGCTCAAGCTGGGCCTTCCCCACCCGGCCGTTGATCTCGGCCCGTACGGTGGTGTCGTCCAGGTTCTTCCTGGCCTGGTCGTGGGCGGCGCGCGCCTGCAGCAACACGGTCTCTGCGTCGTCCACATCCTTCTGCGCGACGGCGTTGTCGGCGAGCAACGGCTTCAGGCGGCTGAGGTTGCGCTCGGCATTCTGGAGGGCGGCCTGCGCGCTCCGGAACGCTGCCTCGTACAGCGTCGGGTCGATGCGATACAGCACCTCGCCCCGGCTCACCAGGGAGCCCTCCCGGAAGGGACGATCGGTGATGATGCCGCTCACTGGGGTGCGCACTTCGACGCTGCGGAAGGCCTGGACCGTCCCCACGAACTCGTAGGTCTCCGGCACCGTCTCGGTTGCCACCGTCACCACGCTCACTTCGGTGGGCGGGGGCGCTCCCTGAGACGACGGCTTCCCCCCACAGGCGACCACCAGGAGCAGAGCCCCCACCACGACCATCGGTTTGCCAGCCATGTGCATCTCGTTTCGTTGCTCAGGTTCGTGCGGGCCCGGCCGGCCCTACAATGCGATTGACCGCCGCCAGCAGGACGGGAAGGGCCCGGTCCCGGCAGCGGAGATCGGAGAAACAGGGTGCGATGAAATGCAGGTCGAGGGTCGTCCCCAGGACCGTCGACGCCAGCAGGTGCGCCGCCGCTTCGGGATCCTCGACATCGAACTCGCCTTCGTGGACACCGGCCTCGAGCACCGTGACCAGCGTGCGCCGGGACCGCTCAAACAGCTGGCGAAAGAGCAGCTGGGCCGATTGTGGGAACGTCGCCATCTCCCCCAGCACGACCAGCACCATCTCGGGCTTGCCCGGGCGCTGCAGCCGGGTCCACATCCGGGTGAGCAGCAGATGCAGCAGCTCCCGATAACTGCCGCGGTGCGTGGCCAGCAGCTGCTCATCACCCGCCAGGTCCCCGAGCGCCTCCTCCGCAATCAGCGCCTCGAAGAGATCGGCCTTGGAGCCGAAGTAATGCGCCACCGTGGCCGCGCTGACGCCCGCCCGCTTGGCTACCTCGCCGACAGTGGCCTTGTCGAAGCCCGACTCCGCGAACTCCACCCGCGCCGCCTCCAGGATCTCCTTGGGGCGCTCGGCCGGCCGTCGCTGCCAGCGGGGACAGTTGGTTTTTTCGTCGTCAGACGGGGTCATGGGGCTCCTCAGGGAGCAACACGGTAATTGTGTGAAGACTCAATTGTCAAGTGTATACCACCACAGGGCAACCAGATAGCTTGTTTTTTGTAATCATCGTCTGGCCCAACGATGGCAGAGCAGAACGGCATAAACCTTTGTCGGGATTGGAGGTACCCACCCCGCCACAGGGCCTCGGCGCCTGGCCTGGCCTGGAAGTCCGCGGGGGAGCTGGAGGCCTGATCGTCAGGTGCCTGCGGGCTTCCTCGCGGCGGCTGGTGCGGGGCGCCGAGGGGACCGAGCCGGCCTGGCCTGGGCTGGCGGATGGTCCGGTTGGTGTGGGGTTTGATGCTTGTTAGGCACTGATCCCCGCCTGGAGCACCGGCGCCAGCCGCGATGGCGCTCCCTGGGGAGGTAGGCGTGTCCCGCCTGGGGAGGATTCAGCCGTTCGTCCCGGGTGGGCGGCCTATGCGGTTTCCCGGAAGCGGGCTGCGGCCCCCAAACAACAAACGCCGCCCCGAGTCGGGGCGGCGTTCGATCGAAGTGGCTGGGGAGGGAATTGAACCCCCGACACGCGGATTTTCAGTCCGCTGCTCTACCAACTGAGCTACCCAGCCGGGAAGGGCGCGGAATATATGCCCGGGGGGCAACTGCCGGTAGGGGAAGACTTTGGCTACTTCCTACCGGTAGTCGAACTCCACCACCCGGCACACCGCCAGCCCCTGCGGACAGACGCTCGCGGTCACCCGGCCAGTGGGCGAACTCCCCGGCAGCATCACCTCAGGCGCGGCAGTGAAATAGGCCGAGTCGGCCGTGACGAGGGGAGAGTCGAAGCGATGGATGGTGCCATCCCGGAGGCGAAGCGCCGGCTTGAGCGCCGCGTTGATCCTCACCCCCGCCGCTGGCACCAGGATGAGCCGGGTGGAATCCGCTATCGGCTGGGCCTCCACCCGCACCAGATCGGTCGGGCGCTCACCGCAGGCCAGGGCGGCGAGCAGGAGAAACGAGAGAAAGGCACCGGTGATCCGGCCGGGCCGTGTCAGTGGTCGTCCCTTGAGAGCCGGCACCTTCCCCCCGTTCCTGTTACTCCGCCAGCAGCGCCTGGATCCGCCCGGCCCAGAGTTCGTGATCGCGATCACCCGGATGAAACTCCCCGTAGCCCTCGTGCCGGATGAACCCCTTCCGGTCTATCAGAACGTAACTGGGCCAGTACCGGATCCCGTAGAGATCCCAGGTGGCGCGATCGTTGTCCTGGGCGTTGGGGTAGGTTATCCCGTGCTTGCGGAGCGCCTTCTGCACGTTCTTCCGGTCGTGCTCGCCGGCGTAGGGGGGAAACTCCGGAGTGTGGATCCCGATCAGCGTCAGGCCCTGGTCTCGGAACCGGCGGTCGAACTCCACCAACGAGGGAATCGCGCCGGTGCAGTTCCAGCAGGTGAAGGTCCAGAAGTTGAGCAGGACGACCCGCCCCTTGAGCTCGCCCAGCGAGAGCACCCGTCCCCCTTCGGTGTTGAGCCAGCTGGTGTTGCGCCAACCGGGGGCGGGCCGGATGTCCGGCTTGCGGTTGGTGAGCGGGCCGGCGCCTTGCTGGGCTGCCGCCGGGTTTCGGGACGCGACCTCCAGCGCCACGGCGCCTCCGACAGTGAGAGCAACGCAGGCGCCGAGGGTGAGGAACGGACGGGGCACGGGACCTCCCGGAGCAGTTACCCGTTCAACGTCGCCGGTGCCGGAGCGGTTCTCCGGCCCACCGGCGCGGCGGGCTGGCCCTCCCGGGGCGGGCGGAGCATCTTCTCCTCATGCGTGTCCGCGCCCTGCCCAACCTGACGGTACTGGATCACCCGCTGATCCAGCACAAGCTCACCCTGCTCCGCGACCGCACCACCAGCATCCGCGACTTCAAGCAGCTGATCGGCGAAATCGCCATGCTCATGGCCTATGAGGTCACCAAGGACCTGCCGACCGTAGCGGTGAAGATCGAGACCCCGCTGGAGCCGATGACCGGGCGAATGGTTTCCGACAAGAAGCTCACCCTGATCCCGATCCTCCGCGCCGGGCTCGGCATGGTCAACGGCGTCTCCCAGCTGTTGCCTACCGCGCGGGTGGGGCATATCGGGGTGGCCCGGGACGAGACCTCGCTGGAGGCGAACCGATACTACGCCAAGCTCCCCGGCAACGAGCCCGACCGGGATTTCTTCATCCTCGACCCCATGCTCGCCACCGGCGGCTCTGCCACCGCGGCGGTGACCACCCTCAAGGCGGCCGGGGCCCGACGCATCCGGTTCCTCTGTATCGTGGCCGCCCCCGAAGGCGCCCGGCGCCTGCTGGAGGGCCATCCCGACGTCCCGATCTTCGCGGCGGCGCTCGACCGCGGGCTCAACGAGCAGGGCTATATCGTGCCGGGACTGGGCGACGCCGGCGACCGGCTGTACGGCACCGAGTGACCCGTCTCGCGCCATAGCATGTCCATTCGCCTGACATTTCACGGTGCCGCCGGCGGACAGGTCACCGGCTCCATGCACCTGCTGGAGGCCGCGGGGGCCCGCATCCTCCTCGACGCCGGCCTGTTCCAGGGCCACCGGGCGGAGTCCCGTGAGCGCAACACCTCCCTCGCGGTGGACCCGCGCCGGATTGACGCGGTGATCCTGAGCCACGCCCACATTGATCACGCCGGCCGCCTGCCGCTGCTGGTCAACCGCGGCTTTCACGGGCCGATCTACGCCACCCCCGCCACCCGTGATCTGTCCGCCGTCATGCTGCCTGACTCGGCGCACATCCAGGAGAAGGACGCGGAATACCTGCAGCGCCGCGGCAAGGCGGGCCCCGAGAGCGAGCCGCTCTACACCATGGCCGACGCGGTCGCCGTACAGGAGCTGATGCTGGGCGTACCCTGCCGCCGGGTGCAGTACATCCGCAAGCACCTGGCCTTCGAGTTCACCGAGGCGGGGCACATCCTCGGCTCCGCGTCGGTGGACCTGCGCATCAATGAGGAGAAGTCCCACCGCCTGGTATTCTCCGGCGACATCGGCCGGCCGGGACTGCCCATCATCCGCGATCCCGACCCGCCATCGGGACCGGTGGATACCCTGATCATCGAGTCCACCTACGGCAACCGGAGCCACGAGACGGTCCACGACGCCGAGGAACGGCTCGGCGACCTGGTGCGCCGGGTGGCGGGCAAGGGCGGCAAGATCCTGATCCCCGCCTTTGCCGTGGGGCGCACCCAGGAGCTGATCTATTCCCTCCACCAGCTGTTCCGCGCCGGCAGGATCCCCGGGCTGCCGATCTTCGTGGACAGCCCGCTGGCGATCGATGCCACCGCCGTGTTCCGGCTCCATCCGGAGCTGTTTGACCGGGAGGAGAAGATGATCGAGCGCACCACCGCGCTGTTCGACTTCCCCCTGGTGCGCTACACCCGCGACGTGGCCGAGTCCAAGAAGCTCAACCAGATGAACGGCCCCGCCGTCATCATCGCTGCCAGCGGCATGGCCGAGTCGGGCCGCATCCTGCACCACCTGGCCAACGGCGTGGGCGACCACCGCAACGTGGTGCTCTTCGTGGGCTTTCAGGGCGACAATACCCTCGGCCGCCGCCTGCAGGACGGGGCGAAGGTGGTCCGGATCTTCGGGGACGAGCTGCCCGTGCGGGCTGCTGTGGAGACCATCGGCGGCTACTCCGCCCACGCCGACCGCGATGAGCTGCGGGCCTGGGTGCGGCGGGTCCAGGGCCCGATTCATCGGGCCTTCGTGGTGCACGGGGAGTCGGAGGCCGCCCTCGCGATGGCCAAGCTGCTCCACGAGGAGGGTGTGCGAACGGTGGACATCCCCCAGCTGGGAGAGACTTTCGAACTGGGAGCCCGGTGAGGCGGCGGCACAGTATCTTCCGCCCATGGAATCCAAGCACCGCCGGCTGATCAAGCTGACCCTGGGGGTCCTGGGGCTGGGCTATGCCGGCTGTTTTCTGGCCGTGTTTCTGGTGAGCCGACAGGACCAGCGCCAGCGCGCCGACGCCATCGTGGTGCTAGGCGCGGCCCAGTACAACGGCAAGCCGTCGCCGGTCCTCCGCGCCAGGTTGGACCACGCGCTGTCGCTCTACCGCGAGGGGCTGGCCCCGATCGTGGTGGTGACCGGCGGCATCGGCGAGGGGGACCAGGTCAGTGAGGCCACGGTCGGCCAGCAGTACTTGGCGGCGCAGGGCATTCCACGCCAGGCCATCATTGTGCGGCCCGAGGGCCGGTCCACCCAGGCCTCCATCACCGCCGTGGCCCGCTGGGCCGAGCCGCTGGGCATCCGGCGGGTGCTGCTGGTGAGCGATCCCTTCCACATGCTGCGCCTGCGTTTCGAGGCCCGTCACAGCGGACTCGAGGCTCGCTCCTCTCCCACCACCACCAGCCCGATCTCGGCCAGCCTCCGGCGCGAGCTGGGCTTCCTGACCGCCGAGTCGTGGAAGATTCCGGTGGTGGCACTCCGGTCGCTGTGGTGAATCTTCCACGGCCGTGATTCGTTGCCCGGGAAAGCCGTAGTCCCCCCGGGGGAGTTCCAAACTGCACCCGCTGGCGAACGAGAACCCTGACCATCTGGCCAAGCCTACATGCCGAAACCAACCCAACGTCGTAGCCTGGCGCCGTTGCTGCTCCTGCTCGCTACACCCCTCGCGGCGCAGGGGCCCTCCGTGTCCGTGCCCGCCAGCGTGGACACGCTGGCCAACGGGCTCACCGTGATCGTGCATGAGGATCACAGCGTCCCGATCGTGGCGGTGAACCTCTGGTATCATGTCGGGTCCGGCGACGAGAAGGCCGGGCGCACCGGATTCGCCCACCTCTTCGAGCACCTGATGTTCATGGGGTCGGAGCACGCTGAGTATCCCGCATTTGATCGGCTGCTGGAGGCGGCGGGCGCCAACAACAACGGCTCCACCACCGAGGATCGCACCAACTACTACGAGTGGGGGCCGGCTGGTGCGCTGCCGCTCATGCTGTGGCTCGAGGCGGACCGGATGGGGTGGTTCGTATCCACCATGACGACCGAGAAAGTGGACCTGCAACGCGATGTCGTGAAGAACGAGCGGCGACAGAGCTACGAGAACCAGCCCTACGGCCTGGCGACGGAGACGATTCTTCGAATGCTCTACCCCGCCGGACATCCCTATTCGTGGCCGGTCATCGGCTCCATGACGGACCTGTCCGCTGCCTCACTGGATGACACGAAGGAGTTCTTCCGGACCCACTACACCCCCAACAACGCCAGCCTCGTGGTGGCAGGCGCCGTGAAGGCGACGGAGGTCTTCCGCCTCGCCCGGCAGTATTTCGGGGAGATTCCCCGCGGGCCCCAGACTGGGCGGTCCACCGCCCAGCCTTTCTCCCTGGCCCGGGACACGGCGGCGGTCCTGGAGGACCGGGTACAGCTGCCCAGGCTGTACTACGTGTGGCCCACGGTGCCCAGCCTGTCTCCCGATGATCCCGCGTTGGAGCTGCTTGCCTACGTTCTCTCCGGGGCGAAGAACAGCCGCCTGGATGAGGTGCTGGTGCACGACGAGCAGGTGGCCTCGAGCGTATCGGCCTTCCATGACGCCAGGCGTCTGACCGGGGATTTCTGGATCGTGGCCACCGCCAGGCCCGAGAAGTCGCTGCCCGACCTGCAGGGTCCGATCGAGCGGGTCCTGGGCCGGCTGGCCCGGGAAGGGCCCACGGCGCGGGAGATGGAGCAGGCCGTGAATGCCACGGAGGCTGATTTCCTCCGCGGGCTCGAGACGGTCAACCGAAAGGCCGATGCGCTCAACAGCTATTTCGTCCGCACCGGGCAGCCGGACTGGTTTGCCCAGCACCTCGCGCGCTACCGCGCGGTGACGGCCGCCGACATTCAGCGTGTCGCTCACCAGTACCTCGGTGCCCCGCGCATCGTCCTGAGCGTGGTGCCAGAGGGACGCAACGATCTCGCCGCCACGGCCTTGAAGGTGACCCCATGATCCGCTTTTCTCGATTTGGGCGCGGCGTGCTATCCGGGTGCCGGACGACTCACGTGATGTGCGCGCTGGCGTCCCTGGGCCTGGCCGCTCCGGTGGCCGCCCAGGGTTTCGACCGGTCACGGCCGCCCGAGCTGCCGATGCCCGCGGACCTGGTGATTCCGGCGGTGCAGGCGACCCAGCTCTCCAACGGTCTTTCGCTTCGATTGGTCGAGATGCGCGAGGTGCCCCTGGTGCAGGTGACGCTCAAGGTGCGCTCCGGCGGGCGCTCCGACGGCGATATCGCCGGCCTGGCCACGTTCGTCGCCAACATGCTGGATGAAGGCGCCGGCGGCCGCGACGGGCTCGGCATCGCCGCCGAGGCGGCCCTCCTGGGCGCCGAACTGAGTACCGGCGCCGACTGGGACTACATCTACGTGTCACTCAACACCCCCAAGCGGACCCTGGCCCGGTCACTGGACCTGCTCGCGGATGTGGCACTGCGGCCCAGCTTCAAGGGCCCCGATGTCGCACGGGAGCGTGATCTGCGGATCGCCCAGATCCTGCAGCAGCGGGACCAGCCCAACGGCATGGCGGCCCTGGCCTTCGGTGCGATCATGTTTCCCGCCGCCCATCCCTATCATCGCCCGATCGGCGGCGACTCAGCCAGCACCGTCAGACTCGATTCCACCGTCGTGCGGCAGTACTACCAGCGGACCTTCCGGCCCGACCAGGCGGAGCTGATCGTCACCGGTGACATCGCGCTCAGTGAGGCGCGGCGTCAGCTTGGCGAACGGTTCGGTGGCTGGCACAAGGCGCGGACTGCCGCCGTGAGGCCCAGCATGCCCGCGCCTATCACGGTAGCTCCGGCGCGCAGCGTGTACCTGGTCAACAAGCCGAAGGCCGCGCAGTCGGTCATCATGATCGGACTCCCTGGCGTGGAGCGTTCCAATCCAGACTATGCCGCCATCGAGGTGATGAACACCATCCTCGGAGGCTCGTTCTCCTCCCGCCTCAACAGCAACCTGCGGGAGACCAGGGGCTACACCTATGGCGCCGGCTCCGGTTTCCAGTACCGCCCGGTGCCGGGGGCGTTCCTGGCCCGGGCTGCGGTGCGTACCGACGTGACCGACAGCTCGCTGGTCGAATTCTTCAAGGAACTGGACGCCATCCGCGAGCAGCCGGTGACCGACGCCGAACTGGGCCGGGCGCGCAATTACATCGTGCTGGGACTCCCGGGCGATTTCGAAACTACCAGTCAGATGGCCAGCCAGATCAGTGAGCTGCTCACCTTCGGCCTCCCGACCACCTGGTTCAACGGCTACGCACGCAGGGTCATGGCCGTCACCGCAGCCGACGTGCAGCGGGTGGCCCGGAAGTATCTGCCCGCGGAAAAGGCCGCCGTGATTGTCGTCGGGGATGTGGCCACCATCCGGCCCGGCATCGAAGCTCTCAACCTTGGACCGATCTCGGTCCGGAACCTGGAGGGCGCAGCGCCCGGCAGCTGATCGACAGCACTGGGGCGGAGGGACGCGGCAGGTCTTCGCGCCAGCCTCCGCCCTTAGTGCTTCTGGTTCCTTCACTTGCACCGCCAACCTTCGCCGTGGGTCCACACTTTGTTCAAGCCTCGGGAAACTCCGGGTCCCGCCCTCTCTTGTCACTCCGGCTCCGGCACACCAAGTTCACACGGATGACACTGGTCTCCACCGAGCGCCGCCACCACGGCCGCGTCATTCACTTGGACGTGGACACGGTGGCCTTTCCCGACGGCACGTCCGGGCAACTGGAGATGATCCGTCACCCCGGCGCCTCGGCCGTCGTCCCCATCCTGGACGGGGAGGACGCGGTGGACCCCCGGGTACTCCTGATCCGGCAGTTCCGGCACGCGGCCAACGGATACATCTGGGAAATCCCGGCCGGGCGGCTGGACTCCGGCGAGACGCCCGAGCAGTGCGCCGTCCGCGAGCTGGCGGAGGAGACGGGGATGTCGGCGGGGCGCCTGGAGCGACTGACCACGATCTACACGACGCCGGGATTCACCGACGAAAGGATCCATCTGTTCCTCGCCAGCGGATTGGTAGAAGGGGCGCACCACCGGGAGGCGGATGAGTTCCTGGAACTCTGCCCCACTCCCTTCTCCGTGATCCGCCAGATGATCGAGCGGGGAGACATTACCGACGGCAAGACGCTGGTGGGGCTATTGTTCGTGGACGCCTTCCGTGCGGGGGGCCGGGCGTAACTGGAAGGGAGGACCGATGGCCGCATTGATCAGATTCCTGAGGTCGGCACTGACGCCCGGGCGCGCACCCACGCCCGCGGCGCCTGCCGTCCAACTGGAAATCAATGCGCTCATCGAGGCGCACCTGGCGGGCGATCCGCGGGCCTTCGGTCGGATCGTGGCACGCTATCAGGTCCGGCTGCTGAACTTCGTCTACCGCATGGTCGGCGACCGCGAGCGGGCCGAGGACCTGGTGCAGGAGGCGTTCATGCGAGTGCACCGGCACCTCAATCGCTTCGACCGGAGCCGGAAGTTCTCCACCTGGGTCTACACCATCGCATCCAATCTCGCCAAGAACGAGCTGCGTAACCGCAGCCGGTCCCCGCTGATCAGCTTCGAGCAGGCCCGGCCCCGGAACCAGGAGGATTCCCGGCCGGTGGAATTTGAGGACCCGGCTAACCGGCCTGATGATCTTTACGAGCGACGGCAGCTGAAGCAGCTCGTGGAAGAGACCGTGTCCAGGCTCAACAACCACCACCGCGAGGTGTTCGTCCTGCGGGAGCTGGAGGGAAAGAGCTACGAGGAGATCGCGGACATCGTGCACTGCAACCTGGGCACCGTGAAGAGCCGCCTCAACCGCGCCCGCCAGAGCTTCGCGGAGCTGATCCAGCCCCACCTGGAATAGGGTCGGGCCGGAACCTTATACGGCCTTGCCCGGTATACTCTTATAGACGCCGCCCGGGATCCCTTTCGGCGGCGTCAAACTTCGAAACAGGGTGCCCAGCCACCATGGACTGCCGGAGCTTCCGCAGCCAGTACTCGACCTACCGGGACGGCCACGACCCCGTGCTCGCCGCCGAGATGGATGACCATCTCGAGCGCTGCCCGGGCTGCGCTGGCTATGATCGCGCGGTCCGGGAAGGGGTCGAGGTCCTGCGGAAGCAGGTGGTCACCCCCTCCCCCGGTTTCATGGCCCAGCTGGAGACCAGGCTGGCCAGCGGGGAGCCGGTTCCCGAGCCGATCCCACCCCGGGTTTCTACCCTGGCGGCCACCATTGCGGCAGCGCTCTTCATCACCCTGATGGGGCTGACCCTGAAGGACATGATGGTGCTCCCCAGCCCGGTTGCGGCGGAGGCCCAGCCCCTGGTGGTGGTGCAGCCCCGGCTCCTGGCGGGGCCTCCGTTCATCAGCTTCGAGCGGGCGGACCCCTAGGCCGTCAGGCCCTACCGCATCTCCCGGCCGGCGGCGCGCCCCGGCTCCCCCGCCCCTGCTCCTCCGGCTATACTCCCCTCATGCCCCGCCACACCCACGACGACCTGCTGCGCGCGCTGGGTCGGAGTGAACTCGCCCCGGTCTATTACCTCCACGGCACCGAGGACGTCCTCAAGGAGGAGGCGACCCACGCAATCGTGGACCACGCGCTGGCCCCGCACGAGCGCGACTTCAACCTGGACCAGCGCAGCGCGGGTCAGCTCGACCCCGAAACCCTCCATTCACTGGTGAACACCCTGCCAATGCTGGCCAGCCGCCGGGCGGTGGTGATCCGGGATATCGAGAGCTGGAAGAAGAAGGCGGCCCAGCGCGAGGTGCTGGCGCGTTACCTCGCGAATCCATCTCCCGACACGGTGCTGGTCCTGGTCGAGGGCGCGCCTAACGAGGAGAAGCAGCGGGACTACGCGCCGGACGCGGAGATCGTTGCCCGCGCTTATGCCGTGGACTTCGCCGCGCTGGAGCCCGGCCGGGTGGCGCGGTGGCTGGGGTTTCACGCCAAGCGCCTCGGTGTCACCTTCGGTCCCGGCGCCGCCGACCATCTGGCCAGCTCGGCCGGCTACGAACTGGGCCTGCTCAGGGCGGAGCTGGAGAAGCTGGGTAGCCTCGCCGACGCCGGGCCGGTCAGCCGGGAGCGGGTGGGAGAACTGGTCGGCGTGCATCATGGGGAGACCCTCGAGGACTGGGTCGAAGCAACCCTGGGGGATGACGCCCCGGGCGCGCTGCTCCTGACCCGCCGGGTACTGGAGCAGGGCGGCATGAGCGGCGTGAAGATGATCACCGCGCTGGGCAGCGCGCTGATCGGCGTCCGGATGGCCCGCAGCCACTACGACAAGGGCAGCCGGGGTGGCGCGCTGGAACGGGTGCTGTTCGACCGGCTTCGGCAGGTCCGCCCATTCGGGCTGGGTGATTGGAAACTGGCCACCCGGAACTGGAGCCGGTGGGCGGCAGCTTGGCCCGCAGCTCGATCGCGCGCCGCCATCCGGGCCACCCTGGAGGCCGACATGGCGCTCAAGGGCACCCGGGTCAGCGACGAGGCCGGCGTGGTGGCCGGACTGGTGCTCCAGCTGGTGAACACCCAGCCGGGTACGCAGGACTCGAATACAACCGCAGCCGGCGCGGGTGCACGGTGACGAACCACACGGAGTTTGGCATGAACCGCTGTCAGCTGGCCACCGGTCGGTCGTTGCGTCTGCCCGCACTCTTGGGCATGCTCGCCAGCCTGGCCCTGGCGACCCCGGCCCGGGCGCAGGACGACCCGCGGCTCCGCGACGCTCTTCGCTTGGCACAGGAGGGGGCGAGCGACTCGGCCCGCGGCATCGTGACCCGGCTCCTCGCCGCCACTCCGCCCACCGACACGCTCTATCCGCAGATGCTCTATACCATGGGGCTGGTCTCGCGGAGCGTCGCCGACATGCGGCGGAATTACTCTCGCGTGGCCGTCGAGCACGCCAACTCCGCCTGGGCGGACGACGCCCTCTACCGCCTGGGCCTGCTGGACTACGCCGCCGGCGATCAGGCCTCGGCGGTGCGACAGTTCGAGCGGGTGCGCAACGACTATCCGGACTCCCCGCTCCTGTCCGCCGCCGCAGAGTGGGCGGCCCGGGCGCTCTTCGAGCAACGCAAGCCACCGGAGGCGTGTGCCTGGCTGACGCTGGGCCTCGCGGGCGCGGGCGAGGACGTGGAGCTCCGTAACCGCCTCGACTTCCTCAACGGCCGCTGCGCCCCCGGCGCGGGGCCGCAGGCGGGCGCACCGCGGGAGAGCACCGTCACGGCAGCACCCGCAGCGGCCCCAGCCCCCGGATTCACCGTCCAGGTGGGCGCAGTCACTACCCAAGCCGCCGCCGACCACATCGCCGCGGACCTCAAGGCCGCCGGCTTCACGGCTTTTGTGGTCCGCGAGGCGGGGCTGTTCAAGGTGCGCGCCGGGCCCTTCCCCGACCGCGCCGCCGCCACGCAGGCCGCCGAGCAGATCCGCCGCAAGCTCGGGGGTTCGCCCTTCATCATTGCGCAACCGTGACCGGTCGGTCCGCTGAGTCCGGCAGCACTCCGCTCATGCAGCAGTACCTGGAGATCAAGTCCCGGCATCCGGGCGCGATTCTCTTTTTCCGCATGGGCGACTTCTACGAGATGTTCTTCGAGGACGCCCAGCTCGGCGCGCGGGTCCTCAACATCACCCTGACCGCCAGAGGAGACGGCGTCCCGCTGGCCGGAGTGCCGGTCAAGGCGGCGGCCGATTATCTCCGCCAGCTCATCGCCGCCGGACACCGCGTCGCCATCTGCGAGCAGGTGGAGGATCCCAAGCTCGCCAAGGGCATCGTCCGGCGCGAGGTGGTCGAGACCATCACCCCCGGCGCGGTGCTGGACGAGAGCTACCTGCCCGGGGCGCGCAACAACTTCCTGGTGGCGGTGAGCCCCGTGCCCCGTCGCCCGGGCGACTCGGTTGCCGCCGGTGATGCCGCCGGCACTCGCGGCGATCGACCTCTCGACCGGCGAGTTCCTGCTCGAGACCGCAGCGGCCGGTGAACTCGCCGAGGCGGTCGGCCCGGCTGGGACCGGCGGAGCTGGTCCTGCCGGCCGGCGCGGAGCTCCGCCTCGAAGACGGCGTCCTCCGCACCGAGCGGGAGCGCTGGGAGTTCGACGCCGAGCTGGCGCGCGCAGAACTCGCCCGCCGGTTCCAGCTCGCCAGTCTCGACGGCCTGGGCCTCGGCGCCGAGGACGCGCCGGCGGTCGGCGCCGCGGGAGCGCTGCTTCGCTACGTGGCGGAACTGCAGCCGTCGGGACTGCCGCACCTGCGGCGGCCGGTGGTCCGCCGCTCGGGACGGCACCTCTGGGTGGACGACATGACCCGCCGCAACCTCGAGCTGGTGGAGCCGCTGCGCGCCGGCGCCCGGGGCACCACGCTGCTCGAAGTGCTCGACACCACCCAGACACCGATGGGCGCCCGCCTGCTCCGCCACTGGGTGCTCTCGCCACTCCGCGAACCGGCGGCCATCAGCCGAGCGGCTGGATGCCGTCGCCGACGATCGTGGCGGACGAGCGCGGCCGCGCCCGCATCCGCGAGGCGCTTGCCGGAGTCCGCGACCTCGAGCGGCTCGCCGGGCGGGCCGCGGCCGGTCGGGCCACCCCGCGCGAGATCGGCGCGCTCCGCGACAGCTTCCTCAAGCTCCCCGACGTACTCGAGGCGCTCACCGGCCTGGCCGGGCGCGATGCCAGCCCCGCGCTCGGCGCCGTGCTCGAGGATCTGGATCCGCTCGCCGACCTGGCGGCGGAGCTGGTGCAGGCGCTCACCGAGCGGCCGCCCGCGGTGCTGTCCGATGGCGACGTGATCCGGCCGGGCTTCGACGCCGACCTCGACGAGCTGCGCGATCTGCGCGACGGCGGCAAGCAGTACATCGCCAGTCTGCAGCAGCGGGAGCGGGATCGCACCGGGATTCCCACGCTCAAGGTCGGCTTCAACAAGGTCTTCGGCTACTTCCTCGAGGTGACCCACGTGCACGCGGGCAAGGTGCCCGCCGACTACGAGCGCCGCCAGACGCTGGCCGGCGCCGAGCGCTACGTCACCCCCGAACTCAAGGAGTACGAGGCGAAGGTGCTCGGCGCCGAGGAGAGGATCGGCGTGCGGGAGGCGACGCTCTTCGGCGGCGCTGCGGGAGCGGGTGGGCACCGCGGCGGGCCGGGTGCAGCGCACCGCCTCGGCGCCTCGCCCGCCTGGATGTCTGGTCTTCGCTGGCGGAGACCGCCGTGCTGCACCGCTACGTGCGGCCCGCAGGTGCACGAGGGCCGGTCGCTGACGCTCCGGCAGTGCCGCCACCCGGTCATCGAGCGGCTGATGCCGCGCGAGGCGTTCGTCCCCAACGACGTCAAGTTCGATCCGGCCGAGCGGGTGCTGCTGGTCACCGGCCCCAACATGGCCGGCAAGAGCACCATCCTGCGCCAGATCGGGCTGTGCGTCATCCTGGCCCAGCTGGGCAGCTTCGTGCCGGCGGAGGCGGCGGAGATCGGGGTGGTGGACCGGCTCTTCACCCGCGTCGGCGCCAGCGACAACCTGGCCCGCGGCCAGTCCACCTTCATGGTGGAGATGAGCGAGACCAGCGCGATCCTCCACAACGCCACGGCGCGGAGTCCTGGTCCTGCTCGACGAGATCGGCCGCGGCACCTCCACCTACGACGGGGTGGCCATCGCCTGGGCGGTGACCGAGTACCTGCACGACACCGATCGGCTGCCGGACCATGTTCGCCACCCACTACCACGAGCTGATGCAGCTCCCCGAGAAGCTGGCGCACGCCCGCAACTTCAACGTGGCGGTGCGGGAATCGGGCGACGAGGTCGTCTTCCTGCACCGGCTGGAGGCGGGGGGCACCGACCGCAGCTACGGCATCCACGTGGCCCAGCTCGCCGGCCTGCCGGGCGAGGTGGTCCGCCGCGCCCGTGAGGTGCTGCACACGCTGGAAGGCGAGCACCGCATGGTGCCCGGCGCGCCGCCGGCCGAGGATCCCAGCCAACTGGCGCTGTTCGCGGGCGGCACGCTGCCCCATCCGGTCCTGGAGGCGCTCAAGGGGATGGACGTAGACCGGCTCACCCCGATCGAGGCGCTCAACCGACTGGCGGAACTCAAGCGCAGGTCCGAGGCCTGAGCCGGAGATCCCGCTGGCATCCGTCCGGACGAGCCCACCCCGGAGCATTCACCAGGCACCGATGAGAATGCCCGCTCTTCTCGAGCAGCTGGTCGCGAACATCAACCTGCCAACCGCCATCGCGGCGGCGGGGCTGGTGCTGGTGGTCATCGTGGTGATCCGTATCGGCAAGGTGCTCGTCATGGCGGGGGTGTTCGGGATGCTGGCAGGTGGCGTCTCCCTCGGGCAGGGTCATGCGGCGGCCGGCGCCGGTACCCATGCGGCCATCGGGTTCGGAGTGGCCGCGATCACCCTGTTCATCGTCCGCACGACAAGAAGCCTCTTCCTGTGGGTCGTCATCACGGTCCTCGGCATCGGCGCGCTCATCTGGTCCGGAGCCACCCGGTGAACCGGGCCTGGCGGCGGTGGGGCGCCCTGGGCGTTCTGTTAGGCGGCCTGATCCGTTCCGGCCCCGTGCACGCCCAGGAGGTGCCGGACTCGATCCGCATCCGCCGCCTCGCCACGCTGGGCCGCCTGTACAACACCGTGCGGTTCTTCCACCCGTACCTCGGGTACCTCGGGATCCAGTGGGATCAGGCCACCGCAGCAGCGGCGGGCGCCGTGCAGGTAGCGGACTCGCGCGAGAGCTACCGCGACGCCATCGCCCAGCTGCTGGACTATCTCCACGACCCGCGGACCCGGGTGCGCGACACCGCGGAGTTGCTTCCCCCCTCGCAGGGCGGCCCCCCCGTGGCCGGACGTTGGGTGGAGGACAGCGTATTCGTAGTGCGGATCCAGTCGGCCTACGGCACCGACCCCGACGGGTTCGTGGCGGCGGTGGCCGGGCTCGAGCCGGAGATCAGGGGGGCGCGTGCGGTGATCTTCGACCTCCGGGCCGAGCCGGGGACGCCCGCCTCCACCAGCGTGGACTTCGCCTTGAGCCGTCCCGGCATCAGCCGGGCGCTGCTTTCGAATCCGGTCTCGGCGCCTGCGGAACGAGTCCGCATGCACGAGGGGTACGCGCCCGATGTCCCGGCCCGGGCCTCGTCGGTCTTCCGGACCGGCTGGTATGTCCCCGTCGGTCCCGTCCTCGCCGGCAGCGACTCGGCGCAGGAGCGGCGGGTGGTGTTCGTCGTGAACGTGCATTCGGAGCTTCCGGCGCTGGCGCTGGCGGCACGGAGCCTCGGCGTGGGCCGTGTAGTCGGCGAGGGTGAGGAGAGTCGGGCAGTCGGTGGCTCAGTCATGGAGCTTCCGCTGGGCGACGGCCTGGTGGCCGACATCAGGACGGGTGAACTGGTCAACGGCGACGGGAGCCTGGTGCAGCCGGTGGATACGGTTCTGGCACCGGCAGCGGGCCAGGTCGATCCGGCGCTCCGCGCCGCACTGGCACTCTCGCGCCAGCCGTGGACCGCCCCCGCCGCGCTCACACCCCCGCCGGTCAGCGTTTCACCGGTCAGTCCCGAGACCGATCCCCTCTCGACCCCGTCGCCGGGGTGGCGGCTGGTTGCGCTGTATCGGTTGTGGGGAGCGATCTCCTACTTCCATGCCTATCCCGAGCGCTACCGGGTGCCATGGGAGACCCAGCTCGAGCGCTTCGTCCCCCGGTTCGAGGCGGCGCGAGACTCGGTCTCGTATGCGCTGGCGTTGGCCGAAATGCTCGCCGGTCTCCAGGACTCCCACGGGTTCCTCGAGGCGCCAGGGTGGACCAGCTACGTGGGTAGCGCGGGCCCGCCCTTCCGGGCCCGGATGATCGAAGGGCGGGCCATCGTGACCCGGATCGCCGCGGACTCGTTGGCCTACACCATTCGGGTGGGCGATGAGATCGTCAGCGTGGACGGCGAACCGATCGCCGACCGCATGACCCGGCTGGGCCGGTACGTCTCCGCGTCGAACCCCGTGGCCGGCCGCCGCGACGCGCTGGCGCTGGCGCTCCTTGGACCCGAGGGATCCGCTCGCCCGGCTTCGCCTGCGCGGCGCGGATGGACGCGACCGTCCGGTGCACGCCCGCCGCGTTCGGCCCGATTCCGCCCCCTGCTGTCGGCCGAACGCGATGGCCCGATCCTCACGCTGCTGCCCGGCAACATCGGCTACGCCGATCTGGACCGGCTGCCGGCGGGCATGGTGGACAGCATGTTCACTCTGTTCCGGAACACCCGCGGCATCATCTTCGACATGCGCGGCTATCCCCGGGGCACCGCCTGGGAGATCGCCCCGCGGCTGGCCTCGCGGCCTGGGGCCACCGCCGCCCGCTTCAGCCTGCCCATCGCGCGCCGGGCCCGGGGTGCGGTGGTGGAGGAGATGGAAGAGGAAGACCTGACCTCCCGGTTCGTCCAGAAGATCCCGCCGTCCAGTGGCGCCCGCTATTTCGGCCGGACGGTGATGCTCATTGACGAGCGGACGCAGAGCCAGGCCGAGCACACGGCGCTGTTCCTGGAGACGGCCAACCGGACTCGCTCCATCGGCAGTCAGACGGCGGGTACCGATGGAGACGTGACCAACGTGTCGCTGCCCGGGCAACGTGCTGGCCTGGTTCACCGGGCTGGGCGTATGGCACGCCGACGGCCGGCCGCTCCAGGGAGTTGGGCTGAAGCCGTTCCTCGAGGTGTCAGCGACGGTGGCCGGGATTCGCGCCGGCCGGGACGAGGTGCTGGAGCGCGCGCTGGGGTATCTTCGGGGCACCGGGCGGCCCTAGTCGCCGCCGACTGATGGAACACTGGGCGGGGGCCGCCCGCACCCACATGTCAGGAGGAGTGATGGTGAAGGGTGGCGTCGTGGTGGCATTGCTCCTGACCGGCTGCTCCAGCCCGGACGGTGACACAGTGCGTCTGCCGGAGAACCCCACCGCGCGCCGGGGCGATGAGCCCCCGGTGCTGATCAACCGGGAGTCCCCGGTCGAGTATCCGCCGGCGCTGTTCGCCCGGGGCATCGAGGGCAAGGTGGTCCTCCGCCTTCACGCCGACACCGCCGGTCGGCTGGCACCGGACTCGACCCGGATCGCCGAGTCCTCCGGCTACCCCGCCATGGATTCCGCCGTCCTCGCCGCAGTCGGGACCTTCCGCTTCGCGCCCGCCCTCAAGAATGGCGGCCCGGTGGCCGCAACCTTCCTGCAACCGGTACATTTCCGACATCCCCAGGCCGGAGGAGTGACTCCGTGACGCCCCCGCACGCCAAAGCGTACGATTCCGTGCTCCCGACCATCGGCTGGACTCCGCTCATCCGGCTCCAGCGTATCGGGGCCGGCCTCCGGACGCCGGTTTACGGCAAGGCCGAGTACGCCAATCCCGGCGGGTCGGTCAAGGACCGGATCGGACTCAAGATCATCGAGGACGCCGAGCGGCGCGGCGAGCTCAAGCCGGGCGGAGTGATCGTCGAGGGCACCAGCGGCAACACCGGCGTGGGACTCGCGCTGGCCGCGGCCCTCAAGGGCTATCGCTGCATCTTCACGATGCCGGACAAGATGTCGCAGGAGAAGGTCCGCCTCCTCAAGGCCTATGGCGCGGAGGTGGTGATCACCCCCACCGCGGTCCCGCCCGATCATCCCGACAACTATGTCAACAAGGCCAAGCAGATCGTGAAGGAAACCCCCGGCGCCATCCTGGCCAACCAGTTCTACAACCAGGTGAATCCCGAGGCCCACTACGAGACTACCGGACCCGAGATCTGGACCCAGACCGACGGTCGGGTCACCCATTTCGTGGCGGGGGCCGGTACCGGCGGCACCGTCAGTGGCATCGGCAAGTTCCTGAAGGAGAAGAACCCCGGGATCCGCGTCATCGGCGGCGACCCCCAGGGCTCGCTCTACACCGGCTACAGCCGGACCCGGACGTTGGGAGAGGGCAACCCCTACAAGGTGGAGGGGATCGGCGGGGACAAGATCCCGAGCACGATCTGGTTCGACGTTATTGACGAGTTCCGCCAGGTCCCCGACCGCGACGCCTTCGCGATGGCCCGGCGCCTGGCCCGCGAGGAGGGCATCCTGGTGGGCGGATCGGCCGGGCTGAACGTGGTCCTGGCGCTGGAAATCGCGCGCGAGGTGGACGATCCCAGCGCCTGCGTGGTCACCATCCTCTGCGACACCGGCGAACGCTACCTCTCCAAGGTCTTCAACGACGAATGGATGCAGGAGAACCAGCTGCTGGACGCGCCGCGGATCACGGTGGAGCAGTTGCTGCAGCGCCGGGCCGCCAGCGCGCCCTCGTTGGTCAGCGTCGCCCCCGCAGCGGCGGTGCGCCAGGCGCTGACCCTGATGAGCACCTGGAGCGTGAGCCAGATTCCGGTGCTCGAGTCGGGCCAGTGCGTCGGCGGGCTCACCGAGAACACGCTCATGACCCGCGCGCTGGCCCAACCCGCTCTGCTCGATCGGCCGGTGCGGGAGGTCATGGACCCGCCCTTTGTCGTGGTGGACGCCCTGACTCCGACCGAGCGGCTGGGGCCGATCCTTACCAGGGAGAGCCCGGCCGCGCTGGTCCAGAAGGACGGCAGCCTCATCGGCATCGTGAGCCGCTATGATGTCCTGCAGCAGCTGATCGGGACCCGATGACCACCGCCACACCGGTTCACCACCAGCCTCCCGCGACCGTCACCACCCGAGGAGCCGGCCCCTGCGTATCACCGTTCTGACCGGCGGCGCCTCCGCCGAACGCGAGGTGGCTCTGGCCTCGGCCAGACAGATCGTGCCCGCCTTGCGCTCTGCCGGGCACGCGGTCGTCGTGGTCGACACGGTGACCGGTTTCGTGCCCGAATCGCGCGAAACCGAGCACCTGCTCCAGACCGTCGGCGCCACCTGGCCCTCGGTAGCCGAACTGGCGAGCCGGGAACGGACTTTCCTGCTCACCGCCCTCGGCGCGCTGCCCGAGGTCCGCGAGGCCGACGTCGTGTTCCTCGCCCTCCACGGCGGCCGGGGCGAGGACGGCACGATCCAGACGATCCTCGAGACTCTCGGCGTCCGATACACGGGCAGCGGTCCGTTGGGGAGTGCCGTCGCGATGGACAAGGACGTCTCCAAACGGCTGTTCCGGGATGCGGCCGTCGCCACTGCCGAATGGATGATGGCCCCGGTGGACGCGGGGCAGGCCGGACACCGGCTCGGATGGCCGATTGTCGTGAAGCCATCCAAGCAGGGATCCACCGTGGGACTGACGGTGGTACGGCGTCCCGGAGCGTTTGATGCCGCGCTGGCATTCGCCCGGGAGTTCGACGACGAAGTCATGGTCGAGCGGTTCGTCCCCGGCAGGGAACTGACCGTCGGGGTCCTGGACGACGTGGCCCTGCCGGTCGGGGAGATCATACCCCAGCACGAGATCTTCGACTACGAGTGCAAGTACACCCCGGGCATGTCGGAGGAGATCTTCCCGGCGAAGCTGTCGGAACCTATTGCCGCGGAGTGCCGTCGTCTGGGGCTGCTGGCACACCGTGCGTTGAAGCTCGGGGGGTACTCCCGGGTGGATTTTCGCTTGACACCGGACGGACACCTCTTCTGTTTAGAGGCGAACACCCTCCCCGGCATGACGGCGACCAGTCTGCTGCCCCAGGCGGCACGGGCGGCGGGCATCGAGTTTGCTGCACTCTGTGACAGGATCTGCCGGTCCGCCCTGGAACGGCCAGGTCGGGAACAATAGGGAAGTCGTTCGGGTTCAAGAAGTTGAGATGACCATGTCCTTCAGCAATCCCACCTTTCCCCGTCTGACCCCTTGGGTGGGTCGGCTCATCGCGGCCACCGCGGTGGCGCAGCTGCTGTTGGAGACCCTCTTCACCTCCCCCGAAATCCGGTCGCTGCTGATCATGTACCCGGTGGGCTTCACCGCCCAGCCATGGGGGGCCGTCACTTACCTCTTCGTACATGGCGGGATTCTCCACCTCGCCACCAACATGCTGGCGCTGTACCTGTTTGGGACGGCCGTTGAGAACCGGATGGGGAGCCGTTCATTCCTCATCTACTACCTCTACTGCGGTATCGGCGCTGCGCTGTTCTCGGTGGTGCTCAGCCTGGTCACGCCGCTCAGCCCGATCGCCGGCGCCTCCGGGGCGGTACTGGGTGTCGCGGTGGCCTTCGCGATGTTCTGGCCCGATGCGGAGATCATGATTTTCCCGATCCCGGTCCCCATCCGGGCCCGCACCCTGGTCATCGCGCTGGCCCTGCTGGACCTCGTCTTCGCCCAGCTGTTCAACGACGGTGTCGCCCACGAGGCCCACCTCGGCGGGATGCTGGCCGGCTGGCTCTATTTCAAGGCGCAGAACCTGGCCCAGCGGCGCCCCACACCCGCCTTCCGGCAGCAGCCGGAGCGGGTGGTGATGGTCCAGCAGACCGCCGCGAGGGAGGACGGCCCTCAGACCGCCGCCCCAGCTCGGCCCATCGCTTCCCGGCCCGGCGCCGATCCGGTTACGGCGGAGCTGGACCGGGTGCTGGACAAGATCAGCGCCAAGGGGATCGCCAGCCTCACCTCCGAAGAGCGGCGCTTCCTGGATGAGGTCAGCAAGCGAAAGCAGCGGGACCTGAACTAGGACCTGGCTCCGCCGAGCGGCAGCGTGAGGAGAGCGGGGTGGAGATCTGTTCAGATCCCCACCCCGCTCCCTTTCCTGCCGCCGCCGTCCTACTGCACCGTTACGGGCAGCACCATGCCGCGCATGATGTGAGACCGACCATCCCCGTGGGCGTCAGGCCTGAGGCCCGCACCGCGCCAGCCGTTCCTCAAGACGCACCAGCACGCGGCTCGGTATCGGGCTGGGATTCGGGCTGGGACTGGTTGTCATGATGGTGGTGATGCTGCTGCCGCGGCGGGATACGTTAATGGCCGACAAGCCCCCGGTGGTGGCGGTCGGCCAGACCCAGGACTTCACCCGTGCCCGAGACGGGCTGACCCGGCGGCGTGGGACGCGGCCGGCGTTCGTGACAGTGCGGTGACACGTTGCCGGCAGGTTGTCAAGCAGTGGCAGAACGCCGAACCGGCCTTCCGCGCGCGCACCGAGCGCGCAAGGCTCCGGCTGGCGGCATTGTCCGGACAGTGACGCCGGCTACTTGCATCTCGCCGCGAACCGCCGATATTCTCGCACGTGCTGATCAATCTCGTTCCCGAATTCCTCGCCGTCACCCAGTCCGCCAACCGCGAAGCGGCGTTCGAGCAGTATCTCAGCGCACATCGGGCCGTCCTCTCCGCCTACTGGCACAACTATGTGCTGGACCTGGAGAGCCCCCAGGCCCCTGCGGTGATCGCCCACGCGCTCCAGGCCGACCGCACCGATCTGCGCGAGTTGCTGGAATCCACGGACGTGGAAGGGATCGTGGAAGATGCCATCGCGCAGGCCGACGACCTGCTCCAGGCCGATCGCCCCACCGATGTGTACCTGATGGTCGGGATGGGTGCGGCCAACGCGGGGGAGCTGGTCGTGGGTGGACGGGGAGTGGCGTTCATCTGCCTGGAACACTTCACCGGCCGGGCCAACCCCGAGACCTATGGCATGGGTCTGCCGCCGGAGCTCATTCCCCTCTGGGTGGCCCACGAGCTGGCGCATTGCGTGCGTTACACCTCTCCCACCAGCCAAAGCGAACTGCGCCGGCTGGTCGCCGACCAGGGTGGCTACTACGATTACTGGGTCACGGGGAGCCGGGCCACGCTGCGCGAGCTGTTGGTCAATGAGGGGCTCGCGGTCCACGCCGCCCAAGCGGTCGCGCCCGGGCTGGACCCCGCCAACTACTTCGGCTATCCCCGCCGACAGTACCGCCGGCTGCGGGAGCTGGAGTCGTTCCTGCGCCGAGTGGTCGAGCCGCAGCTCGACGGGTGCGGCATCGGCCTCCGCCTGCGGTATCTCTCCGGCGGCATGAGTCCCTCCGCCCGCCTGGTCAACGGACGGGTGCTCCCGGAACGGTCAGGCTATTACCTCGGACACCGGATGACCGAAGCGCTGGTCCAGGAGCGCGGTATCGCGCCGGCGCTGCGGGCCCCCGCCATCGACTTCCAGGGCGCTGAAGACATCGCCCGAGGTATCCAGAGCGCCTAGTGACGCGGCATCGGCGGCCTGCAGGCACGCCCGCGCCTCCCCCCCGGATGGACCCCACATGGCCGAGCCACCGATCACGATCGTCTACAAGAAAAAGGGCACCCTGGTCGTCGAGGGTGCCATCGTTGTGCGGGATGAGGACGGCAACGAGATCGCCCAGCCGGCAGCCAAGCACCCCGGTATCGTGAAGTTTTGTGGTTGCGGAAAATCCGCCGAGAAGCCCTTTTGTGACGGGAGTCACAAGCGCTGACCCCGGCGCACCCCAGGCTGGCTTCCCCAACGGCCGTCTACCGGATCATACTGCCGGCAATCTCCTTGACGCACTTCGCGGCCACGCGGGCGGTGAGATCCCGGATGTCGTTCACCGGGTTCAGTTCCACCAGGTCCGCACCGACCAGCCGCCCCGCCGGAATGGCCTGCAGCAGAGCGAGCAACTCACGGGTGGTCAGGCCGCCCGGCTCCGGATGCGCGATACCCGGGGCGAAGGCCGGATCGAGGACATCGAGGTCCAACGACAGGTAGACCGGTCCGGTGAGCCCCCGGATCGCCGCCAGCGCCGCCTCGAGCCCACTGCGCATCGGGATGATCTCGACCCCGAAGCGCGTCGCCTGTGCGCGCTGCTGCTCGTTCAGGGTCCTGATCCCCACCTGCACCAGGCGGTCACAGAGCTTCTCTTCCATGATCCGGGCAAAGGGGCAGGCGTGAGAGGAGCGATCGCCCTCGAAGCGGTCGTAGAGGTCGGGATGCGCGTCCAGGTGCAGGATCGTCAGATTCGGGAAGGCGGGACGCAGGCTGCGCAGGATGGGCCAGCTCACGGCATGGTCCCCGCCCAGGAAGATCGGGGTGAACCCGCGGGACAGCAGCGCCGTCACCTTGGAGCCGATCAGGCCGGCAGGATCCTCGGCGCCGTTGAGCACCAGATCGCCCTGGTCGCCCAGGAACGGGGCGATATCGATGACATCCTCGTTCCAGGAGTTGCTGGACTCGGCGGCCAGGGCCGCGCGGATCGCCGGCGGCCCCTGTGAGGCGCCCCGGAGGAAAGAGGAACGTTCGTCCCAGGGCAGGCCCAGCAGCACAGGCTGGATGTTGATCAGCGGCGCCGAAGCCGGCATGGCACGTCCTCCCATGGAGAGATGCGACGACGCGGCCAGAGGGTCCGCGCCGTTATTCCCCGCCGACGCTCACCACGTCTCCGACCCTGAGGCGGCCGGTACCGTAATGCACCACGTTCTGGCCGAACATCACGCCGTGGGGCTGGCGCCGGAATGCGGCCAGCATGCGCAGTGGCTCGTCGCCGTCGCGGCGACCGGTGGCCTGGTCGGTGGTGGTCACCACGCAGCGGGCGCACAGCTTCACCCCCGCCATCGGGATGGCACCGACCCGGAACCGGCGCCACTCATCCTCCGCGAACGGCTCGCTGCCCGCCACCACCAGGTTGGGACGGAAACGGTTCATCGGCAGCGGCGCCGCCAGCCGGCGGTTGAGATCCTGGAGCGACGCTTCGCCCACCAGCAGGAAGGGGAACCCGTCGGCAAACCCGGTGCGGCCGCCATCCGGCGCGTAGGCCGGATCCAGCGGCCGGACCACGCGCATCGGGGATGTAGGCGAGGACGCACTCCCGGCCGGCCACCTGCGAGAACCATTCGTCCGCGCGATGATCGGGCAGCACCGCGCGTGATCCGGTCGGCCCAGACCATCACCGACGGCGGGGCGGCCACCCAGCGGACTCCGGGGCAGCACCAGCTCGGGCATCCCCGGCGCGGCGACCGTCAGGTGCGACGTCGCTCACCGCCACCCGCACCAGCGCCAGCTCTGGGCATTCTCGCTGGCTGACCAGCCCGCCGTCCGGCGTGGCGACCATCCAGCGGCGATCATCGCGGAGCCCGAACCCATCTACCTCCCAGTCCAGAACGGCGATCCCTCCGCAGGACTTGATGGGGTAGATGTTCATGGCCGAAAGCGTGATCATCCGGCGCGCCTCATTTCCCGACGCAGAACGTGCCGAACACCCGGCCCAGCACCTCTTCGACGTCCACGACCCCGATGAGCAGATCGAGGCTCCGCACCGCGGCCTGGACATGGTGCGCGGCCAACGCCGCGTCCCCGCCGGCCAGGAGGTGGGGCGCCGCCGCGGCCAGCGCGGCTCGGGCATTTTCCAGCGCCAGCCGGTGCCGCTCGCGTGTCAGCGCCGGCTCCAGGTCCGCGAAGCCAGCGCCCTCAGCGAACAGGCATTCCACCACCCGCCGCCTGAGCCCGTCGAGTCCCGCGCCGGTGAGGGCGGACACCGGGAGGTCTCCCGCGGCGGCGGGATCCAGATCCGCCTTGGTGCGCACCCGCAGCTCGGCCACGCCGACGGGCGCAGGCCGGGCCTCCTCGATGGCCCCGTTGCCATCGTCACACACCACTACCAGATCGGCGGCGGCCACGTAGCGCCGGCTCATCCCCTGGCCCAGCGCGTCCAGCCGGTCCACCGCCGCGCCCAGGCCGGCGGTATCCACCAGCCGGATGGGCCAGCCGAGAAAGTCCGCATGGGCCTCGATGGCATCGCGGGTGGTGCCGGGGATCTCGGTGACCAGGGCCCGCTCATTCCCCAGGAGTGCGTTGAAGAGCGACGACTTGCCGGCGTTGGGCGGTCCGGCGATCACCACCAGCCCGCCCCGCCGGACCCGCTCCGCCAGCGGCGCGGTGGCAAGCATCTTCTCGACACTCATCAGGGCGGCGGCCCGGGCGGCCTCAAGGCGGTCGCGGGAGACCGGCCCGTCATCCTGATCGGGAAAGTCCACGTCGTAGGCCAGCAGGGCGAGCAGCTCCAGCAGCTGGTCCCTGAGGCCGGTGATCCGGCGCGACAGCCCACCCTCGAGCTGGTTGAGCGCGGCCCGCGCCTGCGCCGGTACCTCCGCGTCCACCAGGTCTCCGACCGCCTCGGCCTGCAGCAGGTCCATCTTGCCGTTGAGCAGCGCCCGGCGGGTGAACTCTCCCGGCGCCGCGGGCCGTGCCCCGGCTGCCTCAAGGGCGGCCAGCAGCCGGGCCGGCACGACGGCGCCGCCGTGACAGGTGAATTCCACCATGTCCTCGCCGGTATAGCTCGCCGGGGCGCGGAAGACCACGTAAATCCCGCGGTCAATCAGCCCGGCACTTCCCTGGAACGCGGCATACCGGGCCAGCCGGGGCGGGGCGGCCTGCAGGCCCGGCACGATTCGGTCCGCGATGGCCAGCGCGCCCCGACCACTCAGCCTCACAATAGCGAGGGCTGAACGGCCGGGGGGCGTTGCCAGGGCGACAATGGGGTCGGAGAGCACCGACTGGCCCTACTTCTTCTTCCCCACCACCGGCGGGGGGAGTTTTGCCTGGGCCTTCATCCTCTCCTTGGCCAGGTACCACTGCTGCGGAATGCTGACCAGGTTCTGGACGAAGTAGTACAGGTTGAGCCCCGAGGCGAAGTTGACGAACATCACCGTCATCATCACCGGCAGGAAGTACAGCATCATCTTGGTCTGTGGAGTGGGGGGCATCCCCGCCATGCCGACCTTGTTCAGGCCGAACATCGACAGCCCCATCAGGACCGGGATGATGAACAGCGGGTCCTTGAGCGACAGGTCCGGCAGCCAGAGGAACGGCTGCCCGCGGAGCTCGATGGTGTTGGCCAGGACGAAGAACAGCGCCAGCAGGATGGGCCACGGCAGCAGCAGCGGCCAGCAGCCACTGAAGGGATTCACTCCCTCCCGCTTGTAGAGCTCCATCACCCCGCGCTGCAGCGCCTGGGGATCGTCCTTGTGCTTGTCCTGAAGCTTCTGCATCTCCGGCTGGAGCGCCTGCATCCGGATACTGGCCCGCATGCCCTTCTGGTTGAGCGGCCAGAGCATGATCCGGATCAGCACCCCGAAGGCAATCAGCACCAGGCCGTAGGACAGATGCAGGTTCTCGTGCATCCAGACCAGCAGCCAGCGGGCCCCGACCGCGATCGGCCGGATCATGGTACGGAAGCCGGGCCAGCCGTAGGGGTTGATGTCGTAGAAGTCGTGGCCGACCCGCCTGAGCCGGGGATACTCCATCGGGCCCAGGTACAGGTGGTAGGAGAAGGTCCCCGCGGCTGGCACCGGCATGGCAAACTTGGTGGCTGCGTGATGCACCTTCTGGACGCCCGTCGGTGCGGCCAGCGTCGCACCGCTGATCCGCGCCGCCCCCGAATCCACGGCCAGCAGGGCCGCGACAAAGTACTTCGACTTGACCGCCGCCCATTCGAACGGGCCCTCGAGGGTCTGCCGCTCGCCCGGATCGAGCGAGGAGAATTTCACTACCTTGGATTCGTCGGTCTTGGTCACGACGCCGAACTCATACAGGTTCGCGGCGCTGTCCGCCTCCGTCTGCCGGAAGCCGCTGCCCATGTCGGCCAGCAGGTGCCCCCCAACCGGACCGAGGCCGGTCACCCGACCACTGACGCCGATCTGGTAATCCGCCTCCTGGAAGCGGTAGGTCAGTTCCACGGTCACGCCACCACGGCTGGCCGCGAGCGCCAGGGTCTGGCTGTCCACCACCTGAATCGGGTCGCGGCCCGCCCCGGCCCGGCCCTCGACCACCGTGAAGTTCCAGTCGGCAAGGGAGAGCGTGTCCGACCCCACCGTCAGCGCCAGCTGGTGGACTCCCGCTCCCTGGGGCATCAACTGAACCCGCCGGTCCCGATCGGCGGCGTTCAACGCCTGATACTTGAGCATCGTGGCCCGCACGATGGCGGCACCACGCGTCGAAATGCCGTATTCGTACAGCGGGGAGACCACGATGATTGTGTCGCCCGGCTGACCGAAGGCTTCGAGACCGACCTCGGCCGCCTGAGACGGCAGACCTGCAGACGGCAGACCTGCGGGCCCGCGGGGCGGCACGAGAGTCGAGTCGCCGACGAGGGTGGTGTCCGAGGGGCCGGAGGCCGGCCCAGCCGCACGGGGCGGCGGGCGCTTGATGAAGAAAGTGGGGCCAATGGCGATGACCATCATCAGCACAATGGCCCAGATTACGCGTCGGTCCATGCGGATCAGCGGTGGAGGTCAGGGAACCGGGTCGTAGCCACCTGGGTGCCACGGATGGCAGCGAACCAGGCGCCGGGCGCCTAGCCAGGTGCCCTTGATGGCACCATGGCGCTGCAGCGCCTCCAGCGTGTACTGCGAGCAGCTCGGCGCGAACCGGCAGCTCGGCGGGAGCCCCGGGGAGATGAGCTTCTGGTAAACGCGGACCAGGGCGATGAGCGACCAGGTCAGCGGGGCCAGCAGCCAACCCGGCAGGCTTCGAGGCACCGGAAAGAGACGAACGACCGCCCGCGGCTTCGGGGGCCGATGACGTGGCCGGTCCCGGTTCGGTTCCGTTGGCGGGTGGGGTCTCAAGCGCTGGCATCGTTCACGGCCGCCTGTCGTCCGTCGCTGCCCGGCCATCGTCCCAGAGGGCCTCGGCCAGGGTGAGGAGTTCGAGCCGGAGCTCGGCAAAGGAGGCCCCGTAGGCCTCCCGCCGCGCCCGGACGATCAGGTCCCGGGGTCCCTGCCGCCCGTGGATCTCCCGCCGCCAGATTTCGGTCAGCCGGCGCCGTAAACGATTGCGGGCCACCGCAGTGGACTGGAACTTCGGAACTACCAGTCCCATCCGTGGGTGGCCCGTCGTGTTGTCCATCCAGACAAACTCCAGCAACCGCGACCGCCGCCGCCGGCCCGCCTCGAGGCACCGGACGCGGTCTCGGTTGCGCGCCAGCCGGTGCGAGCGTGGTTGCCGCTCGTCGGCCGTCAGCGGCTCCCGTGCTTGGTCCCGATCGAGACGGTCAGGGCCTTGCGGCCCTTCTTGCGCCGGCGCGAGAGAGTCTCCCGGCCCCAGCGGGTGGCCATCCGGGCGCGGAAGCCGTGCTTGGCGGTGCGGCGCTTGTTGCGCGGGCGATATGACGGATTCATGGGTCAATTCCCTCAAATGAGCCCGCAAAACTACCCGGAGCCCCCCGTTCAGGTCAAGGTTGACTTTTCCACACTGCGCTCGTACAATCGTGCGCCCTTGCGAACGCCCCACCGGTTCTAAGCAGCATGCCGCTGTCCGCAAAAGATCTCTGGAAGCGCATCCTCGAAGAGGCCACCCGCCAACTCCCCGACACCACGGTGCGGGCTTGGCTGGAGCCGACCGAAGCCGTGGCCCTGGAAGACGACATCCTGGTCATCGCGGCCCCGGACGAGTTTGCCGCCAAGTGGAACGAGGCCAATCACGGCGTCCTGCTCTCCCGAATTGCGGAGAGCGTGGCCGGGAAGCCCTTGGGCGTGAGCTTCCGGGTCCAGGAGGACCGGCAGCGACGTCCCCAGATGGACTTCTTCGTGAGCCCGCCGGCGGCCCAGGCGGGAGCGCGTGCGGTCGGGCAACCCCAGCAACCAGCCCCTCAACGACCGCTATTCGTTCGACACCTTCGTCATCGGCAAGTCCAATCAGCTGGCTGCTGCCGCCGCCCACGCGGCGATGGAAGCGCCCGGCAAGACCTATAACCCGCTCTTCATCTACGGCGCCACCGGGCTGGGCAAGACCCACCTGATGCAGGCCATCGCGCACGGCCTGCTCCGGCGCAGCGGCGGCACCCGGGTCCTCTACGTCAGCGCTGAGCAGTTCATCAACGAGGTGATCGAGGGCATCCAGAGCCGGACCATGCCCGAGATCCGCAAGCGCTACCGCAACGGCATCGACCTCCTGCTGGTAGACGACGTGCACTTCCTGGAGCGGAAGGAATCCACCCAGGAGGAGTTCTTCCACACCTTCAACACCCTGTACGAGGCCGGGATCCAGATCGTCCTGACCTCGGACCGGCCGCCCAAGGACCTGCCCGGGCTCGAGCCCCGGCTGGTCAGCCGTTTCGAGTGGGGCATGGTGGCCGACATCGGCCAGCCGGACCTCGAGCACCGCATCGCGATCCTGCGCAAGAAGCAGGAGCAGGACCACCTGGAGATGACCATCCCGGACGACGTGCTGCGGTTCATCGCCGAGCATGTCCGCTCCAACGTCCGGGAGCTCGAGGGGTGTATCATCAAGCTGTTGCTGTACGCCTCCTTGAAGCATCGGGAGATCTCGATCGAGCTGGCGCGCGAGGCCCTGGCCGACAAGATCCGCCCCGGCGACGATCTGCCCTCGGCGCCCAAGACCATGCCCACCATCGACCGCATCCAGGACGTGGTGGCCCGGCGCTGGGGGGTGACCTCCGAGCAACTGCGCTCCAAGGCGCGGATCAAGACCCTGGTGGTGCCCCGGCAGATCGCCATGTTCCTGGCCCGGGACATCCTCCAGATGCAGCTGATCGAGATCGGGCAGGCCTTCGGCGGGCGGGATCATTCCACCGTCATCCACAGCGTGGACAAGGTCAGCCGGCAGATGGCGCGGGACCGCGGCTTCCGCGATCGCATCGAAAGCGCGCGCACCGAACTGGTTGCACAGTAGTTGTCCACGCGGGGTGTGGGCGGCGTGGGAAGGGCGGGAAAGTGGCGGAGTTGTCCCGAGCAGATCCACCGCCTCCACACCCGCTCAACAACTGAAAACGGGGCAAGCTGGTGGACAACGGGATGTTAGCCGTTCCGTCCACATATCCAGACCCTCTACTACTGCTACTAGGTTTACTTATACAGGTATTAGTAGGCTTTTTCTTGCACAGTCGAGGAACCGGATGAAGTTGACCATCACGCGGGAGCAGTTCCAGGAGGGCTTGCAGGCTGTCAGCGCCTCGATCCCCACCAAGACGACTCTCCCGGTCCTCTCGAACGTGCTGCTCGAAGCCACAGCCGACGGCCTTCGGCTGTCGGGCACCGATCTCGATATCGCGGTGAGCACGGGTGTGCCCGCGTCGGTGGACCAGGAAGGTGCGATCACCCTCCCGGCGCGAAAGCTCTCGGACATCGTCAAGGAACTCCCCAGTGCTGCAATCCGCCTGACCAGCTCGGGAGAACAGCGGGCGACGATCGAGTGCGGCCGGGCAAAGTTCAAGCTGCTGGGCCTGCCGCGCGAGGAGTTTCCCGCCTTCCCGGCGGTCAAGTTCGAGGGCGGCTGGCGCTCCCGAGCCGGGGATGTCCAGAAGCTGGTGTCCCACGTGGCCTTTGCCGCCAGCACCGAGGAGAGCCGGCCGATCCTCAACGGCGTGCTCTGGGAGCTCCGCCCTGACAAAATGCGCATGGTGGCCACCAACGGGCACCGGCTGGCGCGCATGGACGTGCCCGTCACGGCTGGCATCGGCAAGGGCCAGGCGGACCTGATCATCCCCCCCAAGGCGCTGGAACAGATCAGGCGGCTGTTCCAGGACCAGGACGAGCTGGACATCGCCCGGAGCGACAACCACCTTGGCTTCCGCTCGGCCACCACCCAGGTGTTTACCCGGCTGATCGAAGGGCCGTATCCCAACTACGAGCAGGTCATCCCGCGGGAAAACGACAAGACCATGACGGTGGACCGCGCCACCCTGGCGGCCTCACTGCGCCGGATGAGCATCGTGGCCAGCGACCAGACTCACCGGATCCGCATGGCCATCAGCAACGCCTCCTGCAAGCTCTCCGTGCAGACGCCGGATCTCGGAGAAGCCCAGGAGGAGTTTGCGGTCAACTACGAGGGGGACACGCTGGAGATCGGCTTTAACGCCGCGTATCTGCTGGAGATCCTCAAGTACATGCCCACCGACGAAGTGCGCATGACCTTCAAGGGGCCCGAGCGGGCCGCCACCATCGAGCCGGTCGGCTGGAACGACCCGGCGGCGTATCTGACCCTCGTCATGCCGCTGAGGCTGGTGGATTAGGCGGTTGGGGCGCGGTGGGCCGGTTCTGACACCCCCCGATCCCACCCGTGGACCGAGGGTAACCGCCTAACCGCCTAACCGCCCAGCCGCCTAACCGCCTCACCGCCCAGCCACCTAACCGCCCAACCGTCCCCATGCCCCCTCGCCGCCGCAAACCCATCCACGTCATCGGCGTCCCCATGGATCTGGGCGCCGGCCGCCGCGGCGTGGACATGGGCCCCTCCGCCCTCCGCATCGCCAACCTGCACCAGCGCCTCGAGGAGCTGGGCCACGAGGTCATCGACGAGGGCGACCTGGATATCCGGAACGTCGAGCAGCTGCGGATCGGCGATCCGCACGCCCGATACCTGGCCGAGATCGTCCATGCCAACCAGCTGCTGGCGGAGAAGGTCCACCGGGTCCTCAAGCGGGGGCACTTCCCGCTGGTGTTAGGCGGGGATCACTCCATCGCGGCCGGCACCATCTCGGGCCTCGCGGCGTTTGCCCGCGAACGGCGCCGGCGGGTCGGGGTGGTCTGGGTGGACGCCCATAGCGACATCAACACCCCCCGCACCTCCCCCTCCGGCAACGTGCACGGCATGCCGCTGGCCGCGATGCTGGGCCTCGGTCCCGCCGCCCTCGGCCGGATCGCTGGCGGCGGGAGGAAGCTGGACGCCGCCAACGTCGCGCTGGTCGGGATCCGCAGCGTGGACGAGGGGGAGCGCGATCACCTGCGACGGATGGGCGTACACGTCTACACGATGGCTGACATCGACCGGCACGGCATTCACATCGTGATGGAGAAGGCGGTCGCCAACGTCACCCGCGACGCCGACCTGGTGCACGTGAGCTTCGATCTCGACTCGGTGGACCCCAGCCTGGCGCCCGGGGTCGGCACTCCCGTCAAGGGCGGCCTCGATTACCGCGAGGCTCACCTGGTGATGGAATCCCTGGCCGCCGCCGGGGTGATGGCGTCCCTGGAAATGGTCGAGATCAACCCCATCCTGGACGATCGCAATCGCTCCGCGGAGTTCGCCGTGGAGCTGATCCAGTCGGCCTTCGGCAAGCGCATCCTGTAGGCATGACCTGAGGAATCGGCTGGCGCCGGCGCGGGCTCGGCCGGGGGGGCGAGGAAATCGGGTGCTGCCGGCAGCGAGTCCGGCGCGATCGGTACCGAGTCGGTCTCGGCGTCCGTCGAATCCACTGCCCCCGCCGGTGGCTCCGCCTCAGACTCCGACTCCACCTTCGGCACCTCCACCGCCTCGCCTCGCATCCGTCGCAGGATCAGGTTCTGGCGCCAGCGCATGCGGCCTGGCTTGCGGTCCGGATTCGAGCTGAGCGGAAAGGGCAGCGTTCCGGCCAGCGCAGCGGCCTGCTCGGTTGAGAGTCGCAGTGCACTCCGATCGAAGTACCCCTGGCTTGCCGCTTCCACCCCCCAGATCCCGTCTCCCAGCTCCACGATGTTCAGGTACAGCTCCATGATGCGGCGCTTGTCGAGCGCCCATTCCAGCCGCCAGGCAATGACCGCCTCCTTCACCTTGCGCAAGGGGTTACGCGAGGGCGAGAGGTAGAGGTTCTTGGCCAGCTGCTGAGTAATGGTGCTGGCCCCGCGCAGCTTGTCCCGCCGGCCCCAGGCCCGGGGCATCACCGCCAGGAACGCCGCCCGGTCCCGCGGATCCCCCAGGTCCAGGGTCTGGCGGCGGTAGCCGAGGGCGTGGGCCAGCGAGAGGTAGTCAATCCCGCCGTGGCGATAGAAGTTGCCATCTTCCCCGATGATCACCGCCTCCACCATGGCCGATGCGATGGAGTCCAGCGGCACCGGACGGTAGCGCCGCGGCGCGGCGCCTGGCTGGTTCCGATGGGCAGCGTCGCGCATCGTCATGAACGCCGTCGCGCGGGGCCAGTGGGTGCGGTACCACAGGGGCGGTGGCCAGACGGCGACCAGCCAGAGGAGGAATCCGCCGACCAGGAAGCCCAGGAGCAGGAGCGCCCGCCGCATTCTTGGAGGGTGTTACGGGAGTAGCGTCGCCTTGAGGAACGACACTTGGTCCACCGGCACCGCCTGACCGATGGCCGGCAGCTCCACCACCAGGCTGACGACTCGGGTCCCCGCAGCGCTCCGTACGCTGCCATCGAGTCCCAGAATGACGTTGAGGGTGTCCGAACCGGCAGCGCGAACCGTGATGGCCTGCCCGAACTGGGTGCCCGCGCCGCCGACAGTACGATTCCGGAGGACGACCAGGCTCAGGGAGCCCCGCGGTCCGCCGAGCGCGGCCGCCTGTACCTGAACCGAGGCCTGCTCCGTCGCCTCGAATGCGCTGACCCGGGTTGGAAACACCGCCGAATCGGCCCAGGAGCTGGCCGGACGGGCTCCCCCCAGCGGTAGCGGCGGGAACAGCAGCACCAGCTGGTCCCGGATCTGGTCCCCTCGCAGCGAGGCGGGCCCCCCGGTCAGGTCGGTGATCCGGCCGTTCGGCATGCGAAAGAAGGTCCATCGTGCCTGCAGGGCGCTGTCAACCTGCTCGAAGGGGAGCGGCAGGCCGGGGTCGGGCAACAGCGAGTCCACCACGGCGCTAACCCTGGTTCCGGTGTCCGTAGCCGTCCAGGTCAGGGTGGCCCAGGCCAAATTGGCGCTCAGCTGCAGCTGGGACTCGCCGCTGGGCATGGTCACCGCGATCGAATCCCGCCGCTCCAGCAGGTAGCGGGTGACGCCCGTGCCGTTACTGGGGTACCTGATGGCCACCTCCGCCGGGGCGTCGGTGCGGCCGGGATCCATCGTGGGGGGTTGTCCCGGCCCGGGACGCGGGCGCTGGACGGGGTACCGCGGTGGTGCCCCCCGCGCATGCTGCGCCGAGGACCAGCACCACCGCACGCCAGGCGGTGGACATCGGTTACGGCAGCAGGCTGGAGGTGCCCTCGAGAGTGACCGTGACGGGAATCGGTTCCGGCAGTTGGGCCACCGTGATCGTCAGGTTCTGCAACGAGGTGAAGCTGCCAGCCAGCAGGATCCCGTCTCCGGCGACGAAGAACTGACTCGTGCCCCTCGACGTCCCCGCGATGCTCATGGAGCCCTGGGGGGTGTTCTGTTCGCCGGAAATCGACCCGCTGGAAGCACCCGCGAGCTTGACGACTTTGGCTCCGTTGTAGCTGTCCGCGACGGTCTGGAAGTTGGTGACGGTGCGGATGGCCACCCCGGAGTTCTCGGTGTCGGTGGTGTCGGTCCAGCTCTGTCCCGCCGGCGTGCCGGGCTTCATGGGCGGGAAGATCTGCTGCAGGCCACTCTCGACCACCTGGGCCAGCGGCTGCTCCGAGTCGGCCTCCAGGGCTGTCAGCCGGCCGTTCGCCTGCACGAACCCGTGCCAGGTGGTCCCCGTCAGTCCCTTGGCGGCGTCGGCGCTGAGCGGGGATCCAGCCCCAGCCACCACCGAATCGAGGACGATCGTCGCGACCTTGCCATCGGCGCTGTCGCGGGTGTCCACTGACACGTAGCTGGTGTTCTGGAACTCCTGGGTCTGCGGCCCCTGGCCCACGGCGGTGAGATCCTGAACGAGGACCGTCTTCACGTCCAGCCTGTAGCGGTGGGGCGCAGCCGCGGTGGCCCACGTCCACGCGACGAGGGTGCTCAGGCACAGGGCCGGGGCAACCCAGGGGCGAACCGTCATGCAGTCCTCTTTCGGTGCCGGATGGGGGAGTTCAGGGGTGGGAGGCCTGGATATCCGTCTTGGTCTTCCCGAATACCGCCACCAGCTCCACCTCGTCGCTGGTGACCTTGAGCAGCTTCCACCCGCGCTTGCGCATGTCCTGGCGCCAGGTGATCAGCCGCTCCCAGTCCCGGGCGCTGGTCCGGAACACCCGCAACTCGGCAACCTGTTCCCAGGCCTCCGGGTAGGGCTTGTTCCGGTCCTGCGGGGTGGTGGAACGCGACATCGGGCTTCCTGCTGTCAATGTTCCGGAAAGCTAGTCCGCTCGGCGGGGCTCCGGGAGGGTGAGAGTGACTCACCCCCGGCCGGGGCCAGAGTGGTCTCTGGTACCCCGGCCGGGGGTGAGTCGCAGGTCGGACTGTAAGCCGAGTTCTGTTTGCTTGGCCGGGGCACGCCCCGACCTCGCAGATGATCATCTGTCTGGGACGGCCGTCGCCGGCCGCCTCGAGCAGCCTACCCGCGGCTGATAACGGGGTGGGACACCCCTCACCGCTTATTTGGCCTTGCTCCCACTGGGGGTTACCGTGCCACCGCTGTTACCAGCGATGCGGTGGGCTCTTACCCCACCGTTTCACCCTTACCCCGTGCTTGCGCACGTGGCGGTCTGATTTCTGTGGCCCTGTCCGTCGCCTTCCGGCGCCCAGGCGTTACCTGGCAGTGTACCCGATGGAGCTCGGACTTTCCTCAAGCCGGTCGCCCGGCCCGCGATCATCACGTCCAGCCTGCACCGGGGAATCTAGGGGATGTCACGGACGGGGGCCACTATGGCGGGCCAGACGGTCCTATCCGCCGACCCCGGCCAGCTTGGCCTTCAGTCGAGTGACCAGCGGGTCCAGCAGGTCGTCCGCGCCACCCCACTGGGCCAGCGCGAGCCGATACTCCTGGCGTGCCGCGTCGGGCTTCCCCTGGCCCTCGTAAATCGTGCCGCGCAGCAGCCGGGCCTGGCCCAGCAGCAGCCAGCGCACGTCCATCCCCATGCTCGAGAAGTGCGGCGGGTCGAACCGGGCGAGCGCCGCCAGGGCCCGGTCATCCTCGCCGAGATCATGCCACAGGTGGGCCGTGATCATGGCGCGGTAGCCGGTCCACTGGGGCCGGCCCTTGTAGGGGCTCTCGCGGGCTGAGTCCGGTACCTGGAGCAGCTCCCGTGCACGGGCGGTGTCGCGGCGGTCCAGCGCCCTGAGCGCCTCCAGCTCGGGGGGCACCGGTCCCCCTGACAGGGCCTGGAACTCGTCGATCGGGCGGGAGTCGCCCCGGTTCTGCAGGTACAGCCCGAGTGCGGCGGCCCAGCCGAACGTGACCACCGCTTCCCGCTCGTCCTTGGAGGTCTTGCGGGCGCTGTCGGCGATGGCGTTCCAGGACCCCGCCAGCTCGCGGGTCGGCGCCCCCAGCGCGGTGGCGAGATGGCTCTGGTACAGGTGGTGGTACAGGGTCCGTGTCCCCACCCGCCTCGATCCCAGCTGCTCCGGCAGGTACAGCGCGCTCAGGCGGGAGGCGAGGGTCAGGTTGCGGCTCGCCAGGTCCAGCTTGCCGGCCCAGCCCAGCAGGTTCACGCCGTGCATCACCTCGCCGATGGTGGTGAAGGGCAACCGCTCCCGGTCGAAGTCCTCGGCCCGCACGCTGTCGAGCGCCCGCTCTACCGTACGGACCGCTTCGATCATGTTCCCCTGCTCGGTCTGGACCTGCGCCCGCAGGAATGGCAGGTCCGCCCGGCCGGAGGCGCCGGGGCCGGCAGCCAGCCGGCTGATCTCACTGAGGGCGGCGTCGAACTGGTCGCCCGCGGTCAGCGCGAAGATCAGCGCATTCTGGGCGTGCACGTTGTCGGGCTGCTGGGTGAGCCACTTGCGGGCGCTGACCACGCCTTCCGCGCGTGCCAGGCGGAGCGCCGCCGCCAGCGCCAGCGAGTCGAGGCCTGCTCGGGGGCCGCCGCTGGCGGTCAGCGCCAGCGAATCGTTGGGGAGCAGCGCCATGAACGGCTCGTCCTGGGCAGCCCAGCGGTAGATCTGGGCCAGGTGCTCGTAGGCCAGGTAGTAGTTCGGGTCCAGGGTGATGGCACGCTTGAAGGCTCTGAGCGAGGTCGTCATGTGCGCCGCGAGCTGATCCTGGCGCGGGTCGTGAAAGGTGACGTCTCCCAGCCCGTACCAAGCGTCCGCGTCGGTGGAATCGTTGGCGAGCAGGGCCTTGTAGGCCGCCTCACTGCGCTCGTGTTCCCCCGCAAGGAAGAGCCGATACGCTTCGATCATGGCGCGGTCGTGCCCCGACATCCGCTCGCTGAAGCGGGCTGCTCGCCGGATCGCCTCCTCCCCGATGGAGTCTTTCTCGCCCGCCACCCAGCCGCGGGTGAGCGAAAGCTTGTAGTGCGCCAGGCCGAAGGCGGTGTCGATCTCCACTGCCCGCCGGAACAGCCGGTCGGCCGTGCTCAGGTTCCAGCTGCCGAGCGCCTCGATGCCTTCGAGGTAGCTGCGATACGCCGCCAGCGAGGGGGTGGTCACCTGGGCGAGCCCCGTGTTGACGCCGCTGGGCGCCCCGGAAAGGTTGAGCAGCTTGGCCGCCAGCTGGTCGAACAGGGGCCGAACGTCCTCGCCGGGGGCCCCCTCGACCTGCTGGACTTCCAGCCGCTGCCCGGAGGCCACGTCGTAGATCCGCGCCACCACCTGCAGTGAGTCGCCGATGCGGGTGTAATCGCCAAGGACCACGGTCCACGCGCCGGCGTCACGGGCCAGCCGGCGGGCCATGTCGAGTCCCACCGGCGCGTCGGACGGCAGCTCCCGCCGGGCCAGCAGGTCGTGCAGCCGCTCGTGATCTACGACCGTCAGGTCGTTCCACTGGGAAAGGTTGAGGGCCAGCATGCTGACGCTGCCGTCCCGCAGCCACTCCACCGCCGGATCCTGGCGCACGTTCTCGAAGGGGAGCACCAGGATCGAGTGCCGGGGATTCACCCCCGCCGGCGGTCCCGCCGGGCGGAGGGCCAGGGCCGCCACCGACAGTGCCACCGCCAATGCGCCGCCAGCAAGCAGCAATCGCCGCCGCCGCTGGCGGGGCAACCGCGGACGGGCCTGAGCGGTGCTCTCCCAGGACGGCGGCGCGGAACTCCGACCCCGTCTGCCAGCGCTCCGCAGGGTCCTTGCTGAGGGCCCGCCCGATGGCCGCCGCCAGCGCCGCCGGACTCTCGCCCCGGAGCGACTCCACCGGCGCGGGCCGTTCCGCCAGATGCATCGATGCTACCGCCGCTGCGCTGGACGCCCGGAAGGGCGGACGCCCGGCCAGCATTTCATAGGCGACCACGCCGAGTGAGTAGAGGTCGCTCCGCGCGTCTACGGCATCACCCGCCGCCTGCTCGGGGCTCATGTAGGTGGGCGTGCCCACGGCGATGCCCTGGGCGGTGCGGGTGGCGTCCACGTCGGCCAACGCGCGGGCGATGCCGAAGTCGGCCAGCATCGCGCGGCCGGTGGCCTCGTCCAGCAGGATGTTCTCCGGCTTGACGTCGCGGTGCACCAGGCCGGCCTGACCCGCGGCATGGAGCGCATCGGCCAGGTCGGCGACGATGCGAATCACCTCCGCCGGGGGCAGCCGCCCCGTCCCGCTGCAGCCGCTGCCGCAGGCTCTCCCCCGGCACGTAGTCCATCACGTAGTAGAACAGCCCGGTCGCCTCGCCGGCGGAATGGACCGCGACGATGCTGGGATGGCGGAGCCGCGCGATCATCCGGGCTTCGGCCAGGAACCGCTGAGTGATGCTGCTGTGCACCGCCAGTTCGGGATGGACCACCTTCACCGCGACCGGGCCGGTCCAGGGTCGTGTCCCGGGCGAGGAAGACCACGCCCATGCCGCCATAGCCCAGCTCCCGCTCCAGGCGGTACTGGGGACCAAGCGCCGCCTGCAGGCGGCCCAGGAGTTCGGCGGAAGCAGTCACGGTCTGCAAGCTAGGTCCCGTGTCGGGGAGACGGCCAACCGGCCCCGGCGCTGGACGGGGGACATGCCTCCTTTGACGCATCTGGGTAGGTGAAGGTTGCACACCGCCCCGACCTGGATTGACCGGCGGTTGAGGACGGGGCGGTACCCTCGGGGCGAAACCACCGGAGGGTGCCGTGAGCCAGATCGCCGTTCCACCTCAGCCGGGACCCCCGGTCATAGCCGCCGTTCTGCGACCCGAGGAGCGCTCGCGGGTGGAAGCCGCCGGCTCGGGGTGGTTCTCGCTGCTCTGCCGGGAGACCATCACCGAGGCGATCCGCGCGGTGCGGGAGCGTCCGGTGGATGCCGTGCTGCTCTCGGTGCACCAGTGTGGTGCCTCCCAACTCGATGCGCTCGGCAGCCTGGTACGAGGATTCCCCGGTATCCCGACCGTGGCGCTGGTGAGCCGTCACGACGCCGAGGGTTCCGCCACCCTGCTGCACCTGGGGGCCACCGGGGTCCGGCAGGTCATCGACGTCACCGGCCCGGATGGCTGGCACCGGCTGCGCCAGCTGCTCGGTCAACCGGCCACGCGGGACGCCGCCCGCATCCAGGGCCCGGTCCTCGCGGCGCTCGGCGAGGTGCCACCGGATACCAGGCTGTTCTTCGAGGCGCTGATCCGGCTGGCGCCAGACGTTCCGACGGCGCGCGGGCTGTCGGAGCGGCTGGGGATCCGCAGCAGCACCCTGATGTCGAGGTTCGTGCGGGAAGGGCTCCCCTCGCCCAAGAGCTACCTCGCCGGCGATGCGGCTGGTGCACGCGGCGGTGCTGTTCGAGCGGCCGGGCTATAGCGTGGCGGACGTGGCCTACCGGCTGGACTATTCCTCGCCCCAGAGCTTCGGGCGGCACCTGCGTACCCTGCTGGGCATCACCAGGTCCGAGCTGCGGAGACGGTACACCTTCGAGGATGCGCTGGAGCGTTTCATTGCGTCCCTGGTGCAGCCGTACCGGGAGGTGTGGGCCGGATTCCGGCCGCTGGTGCGACAGGGGGGCTGAGTGAGGCCTACTGGCCGGAGGCCCAATCTCGTGGCAGTAGTAAGCGCAACAACTATATGTCCAGCCGCTTCCAGCGTGGCCCGCCCGCCCTCCTCGCGGTCCACCACCGCCAGCACCCCGACGACCGTCCCGCCCTCTTCCGTCAGGGCCTCGATGGCCTTCAGGGCCGAGCCGCCGGTGGTGATGACGTCCTCGACCACGACCACCGCGAGCCCGCCGCGAAGTTCCCCTCGACCCGTCGCCCGGTGCCGTGGGCCTTGGCTTCCTTCCGCACGCTGAAGGCGTCCAGGATCGGGGCTGGGCGACGCTGGCCTGCGGCGATCGCGTACGCGACCGGGTCGGCGCCCATGGTGAGGCCGCCGACGGCGGCGGGCGCCCAGCCGCGCTCGCGGATGGCGGCGAGGCCGAGCCGGCCGATGAGCGCCAGCCCCTCGGCGGACATCGTGGTGAGCCGGGCGTCAATGTAGAAGGGGGATGTCCGGCCGGAGGCCAGGACGAAGTGGCCGCGCTTGACCGACCGCGCCAGCAGCAGGCGGTCGAGCGCTCAGGGTCCGAGGGGCTCATTTCCCGAAGATGCTCTTGAAGAGGCTCTTTCGCTCCTCGGGGTGGCGCAGCGCAGTGCAAAGCCGCGTCGGTGAATTCGTCCACCGTCTTGCAGCGCTTGGACAGGTCTCGCTCCAGGCCGGCCATGATGGCTTCCTCGACCGCCGCCGGGAACTTCAGGCCCTTCACGGCCTGGTTCAGCGGGATCGGCGGCTGCGAGAGGAGCTGCTGGAACAGCTCGCGGGGGGAGCGGCCGGTGTACGGCAGCGCGCCGGTCAGCAGGTAGTAGGCGATGGTGGCCAGGCTGTAGACGTCCGCCTGCTCGTTGACCAGCTCTCCGGAGAGCGCCTCCGGGGCCACGTACTGCAGCGTGCCCACGAAGAACCCGGTCCGGGTCAGGCGCTCCTCGGGCTTGTGGTCGGAGTCCCGCGCGATCCCGAAGTCCAGCAGCACCGCGCGCTGGGTGGCCGGGGTGTACATGATGTTGGCCGGCTTGAGGTCGCGGTGGATGATGCCCAGCTTGTGTGCCGCGCTCAGGGCGGCACCGATCTGCTCGATGATCGTCGCCACCAGTTCGGGAGCCAGGTGCCCGGAGCGGATGGCGAACTTCTCCAGGGCCTCGCCGTCGATCCACTCCAGGGCGAGGTAGTACAGATCCTCGGTCTGGCCGTAGTCGTAGGTCTTGACGATGTTCGGGTGGCTGACCCGCGTGCCGAACTCGGCTTCACGCAGGAAGCGCTTGACGGCCACCGGGTCCTGGGCCAGTCTGGCTGCGCAGGACCTTGAGGGCGATCTGGCCGCGCTCGGGATGTTCGGCGCGATACACCGTCGCGGTCCCGCCCTCGCCGACGTGCTGGAGGAGGCGGTAGCCGGCCACGGTGCGGCCGAGGAGGTTGTCTTGGCTCATGGATGTGCTCCCAAGCTAGTCCGCGGCGGGAAGACGAGCAAGCGCGTCCGCTGCTTGACCTTATTCACGCGCGGCCACTAAGCTAGGTCCCATGATATCCCTGTTACGTGGTTCCGTTCTGGGCTTCGTCCGATCCTTCTGGCTGGCTGCGGCAGCTGGGGCCGGGTCGGCACCCAGCCCGAGCCGACCCAGGCCGAGACGCTGACCCAGATCCTCGACGTCAGCGCGGTCTATCGCCGGCTGGGTCGCCTGACCGCTCCGGCCCCGGTGCCGTTCGTCGCCAGCGTGGCGTTCTTCGGCGGCACCGGCGACTCGACCGTGGCGGTGGTGGCGCTGTCGCTGGAGTCGCGGAACCTGGTCTTCCAGCGCGACGGCGACGGCTTTCTGGCACGGTACCGGGTGGAGATCAGCGCCACCCCGGTGGCCGGGGGCACGATGGTCCGGAGCGCCCGGGACCAGAGTGTGCGGGTCGCCCGATTCGCCGAGACCCAGCGCAACGACGAGAGCGTGCTCTACCAGGAGGGTCTGACCCTCGCCGCCGGCAGGTGGCGCTTCGCGGTGCAGGTGGCCGACCAGGGCGGCGGCAAGACCTCGCGGGCGGAAGGGGAGTTCGCGGTTCCCGCCTTCGGCCCCGGCACCCTGTCGGCGCCCGCCCTCGCCTACCAGGTACGGGGCCGCGCCGCCCGGTCCGCTCCGGTGGCACTGATCCTCAATCCTCGCGGGGCCCTGGCCTATGGCGGCGACACCGCCATGGCCTACGTCGAGGCCTACGGCCTGGCCGACCCCCACCCGCATTCCGATTGCCGTCATCGATGCCCGGGACAGCGTCGTCCTGAGCGACTCGCTCAGCTTTGAGGGCGGCCAGGAGGTGGCGAGCGGCGTGCTCCGGTTCGCCCCCAGCACCACCTCGCTGGGCGAACTCCGCATCGTGGTCGGCAGCGGCGACATGGCTCGCAGTACCACGGCGCTGGTGTCCTTCTCCACCGGCTGGGTCATCACCAACTTCGATGACATGGTCGTCCCTGCTCCGTTACTTCCCGCCGTCGCTGGCGCTGGACTCGCTCCGCAAGGCGCCGTCCTCGGAGCGGGCCCGGCTGTGGGGCGTGTTCTACCGCAATACCGATCCCAACTCCGCGACCCCGGCGCACGAGCTGCTGGACCGCTACTTCGCGCGCATGGCCTACGCCAATCAGCGCTTCCGCGACGAGGGAACCCAGGGATGGCGGACCGACCGGGGTGAGGTGCTTATCCGCATGGGGGAACCGGACGAGGTCTTCGATGCCAGCCCCACCACCGAGGGCCGGCTCATCCGGTGGGGCTACACCCGCTACAACCTGACGCTGTACTTCGTGGACGAGAGCGGGTTCGGCCGCTTCAAGCTGCTGCCCACCTCCCGGGCCGCGCTGGAGAATGTCGTCGGCCGGGAGCTGCCGTAGGGGCCGTATCTTTCCGCCATGCCCTCTCCCGCTCCGCGGCTGTTCCTGATTGACGGTTATGCCCTCATCTACCGGGCCTTCTTCGCCCTGATTTCGCGGCCCCTGCGGACCGCCAAGGGCGAGAACACCAGCGCCGCCTGGGGCGTGGTGAACTTCCTGCTCCGGCTCAGGCAGAAGTACCACCCCGAGTATCTGGCCTGGGTGCACGACGCCGGCGATTCCTTCCGCAGCGAGATCTTCCCCGAGTACAAGTCAACCCGAGAAAAGCTGGACCAGGAGCTCCAGGCGGAGTTCGACCGTTCGGTGGAGCGGATCGAGCAGCTGCTGGCCGCCTTCCACGTGCCGGTGGTGGCGGTGCCGGGCTACGAGGCCGATGACGTGATCGGCACGCTCGCGCGACGTGGGCGTGGAGCGGGGCTACCAGGTGGTGATCGTCTCGGGGGACAAGGACTTCTACCAGCTGATCCGCCCGGGCGTGGCGCTGCTCAATCCCGGGCGCGGCGGGCCGGCGGCGGTGGACGAGCAGTGGGTGGACGAGTCCAACGGCGCCGAGCGGCTGGGGGTGCCGCCGTCACAGGTGGTGGACTACCTCGCCCTGGTGGGCGACAGCTCGGACAACGTCCCCGGGGTCAAGGGCATCGGCAGCAAGGGTGCGGCGGAGCTGCTGGCCCAGTTCGGGTCGCTGGAGGAGATGCTCCGCCGCACGGGAGAGATCAAGGGCAAGCGCGCCCGGGAAGCGCTGGAGCAGTACTCGGCCAACGCGACGCTCTCCAAGCGGCTGGTCACGATTCATACCGACGTGCCCGGTGACCCTGGACGCCGAGGCACTGCGCGAGGGTGACCCCGACCGCGAGGCGCTCATCCGGCTCATGGGAGAGCTGGAGTTCTTCTCGCTGGCCCAGAAGCTCGGCGACGCGGGTGACGCGACGCCCCGGCCGCCCGCCGAGGCGCCGGCGACGGAAGGTCCGGTGTCCGATGCCTCGGGGGTGGACCGGGCGGCGAAGCGCCTGGTCATCCCGCCGCCGAACCGCTGCCGGGGCCGGCCGTCCACCTGCTGAGGGACCCGTCCGGCTCTCGCGGCCATCGTCGCCCGCCTCCGGGCCGCACCCGTGGTGGCCCTCGATACCGAGACCTCGTCGCTCGATCCGCACTCGGCGGACCTGATCGGCCTGGCGCTGGCCGCGTCGCCCGAGGAGGTCTGGTATCTTCTCGTTCGGCCACCGGCCCCTGGCGGGGGAGCTGGCCGCGCCGGCGCCGGTCTTCAACCTGCCGCCGCTCACCGATCCCGCCTGCCGGCCGCTGGCCGAGCTGCTGAGCGATCCGGCGGTGCCGAAGGCCGGGCACAACATCAAGTACGACTGGCAGGTGCTCCGCCGGGCGGGGGTGGAGCTGGCGGGCGTGGCGTACGACACGATGCTCGCCAGCTTCGTGCTGGATCCGGGACGCCGCTCGCACGGGCTGGACACCCTCAGCCTGGAGCACCTGGGCCGGCCGATGCGGCTGTTCTCTGATCTGGTCGGGAAGGGCAAGGCCGAGGTCCCGTTCGCCGAGGTGGCCCAGGCGGAGGCGGCCGCGTACTGCGGCGCCGACAGCGCCACGGTGCTGGTGCTGCGCGAGTTCTTTGCGCCCATCACTCCGGCAGATGGGGCTGGAGCGCCTGCTGCACGAGATCGAGATGCCGCTGATGCCGGTGCTGGTGGACATGGAGTGGGACGGCATCCTGATCGACCGGCCGCTCTTTCGCCGGATCGCCGGGGAGCTGACCGAGGACTTGGCTCGGCTGGAGGGGGAGATCACCCGGGCGGCGGGGACCCAGGTCAACCTGAACAGTCCGAAGCAGCTCGCGGTGCTGCTCTTCGAGCAGCTGCAGCTGCCGGTGCTCAAGCGCACCAAGACCGGCCCCTCCACCGATGCGGACGTGCTGGAACAGCTGGCGGCGCAGGGCCACGAGGTGCCGGGGCTGATCCTGGCCTATCGCGAGTTGCAGAAGCTCAAGTCCACCTACGTGGATGTGCTGCCGGAGCGGATCAACGCCGCCACCGGCCGGATCCACACCAGCTTCAACCAGACCGGGGCGGCCACCGGCCGGCTCAGCTCGTCCGATCCCAACCTGCAGAACATCCCGGTGCGCTCGCTGCGGGGCGAGGAGATCCGCAAGGGGTTCATTCCGGCGCCGGGCTGCCAGTTCATCGTGGCCGACTACTCCCAGATCGAGTTGCGACTGATGGCCCATCTGTCGGGCGATCCGGCGTTCATCCAGGCGTTCCGCTCGGGCGGCGACATCCACCGGCAGACCGCCTCGGTCATCTTCGGGGTGCCGCTGGACCAGGTCACGGCGGAGATGCGGGCCCGCGCCAAGACCATCAACTTCGGCACCATCTACGGCCAGGGCGCCTTTGCGCTGGCCCGCCAGCTCGGCATCGCCCAGGAGGAGGCCAAGGCCTTCATCACGCAGTACTTCGAGCGTTTCTCCGGAGTACGCGCCTACCTCGACCTGCAGGTGAAGCTGGCGCGCGACAACGGCTTCGTGGAGACGCTCTTCGGCCGGCGGCGCTACATCCCCGAGATCAACGACAAGAACTTCAACCTCCGCTCCTTTGCGGAGCGTACCGCCCAGAACACCCCGTTGCAGGGTTCCGCGGCGGACCTGATCAAGATCGCCATGATCCGCATCCATGGCGCCCTCCGGTCGGGGGGCTGGGGACCCGCCTGCTGCTGCAGGTCCACGACGAGCTTGTGCTGGAGGCGCCCGAGGCGGAAGTTGAGGCGGCGGTCAAGCTGGTCCGCACCCACATGGAGGGGGCCGCGCAGCTCAACGTCCCGCTGGTGGTGGACGTGGGCATCGGTCCCAACTGGCTGGAGGCCAAGCAATGAGACAGGGCTTCACGTTCATCGAGATCCTGATCGTGATGATCGTCATCGGTCTACTGGCATCGCTGGCGTTCGTGCGGCTGCAGAGCACCAAGGACAAGGCGACCGTGGCCTCGATGGTATCGGACCTCCACGGGGTGCAGGAGGAACAGGAGGGGTACTACTTCAACAACCGGATCTACAGCATCAGCATCGATTCCCTCAACCCCAATCCGACCGCCGGCAACACCATCACCGTACAGGAGGCGACGGTGAGCGGCTGGTCGGCCACGGTCATCAATCCCAAGACCACCAAGATCTGCGGCGTGATCGTGGGTACCGCGGCGCCGATCGGCTCGGCCACCCGCGACGGCGTGATTACCTGCTGGTGAGGGGGGCTGCCGAAGGGCAGATCAGGCTGGGGGAGGAGTGACGCGCGCCGGCGGCGTCCGCCGCCGGCGTACCCCGGGCCACCAGTTCCATTCGCCGGCCAGGTGCATGATGGCCGGGACCAGCACCATGCGGATGATCGTGGCGTCGAGCAGCACCGCCACGGCCAGCCCGAATCCCAGGAATTGCATCGCCAGCACTCGGGCAAAGGCGAAGACGCCGAACACCAGGATCATGATCAGGGCGGCACTGGTGATCACCGACGCCGTCGCCGAGAGCCCCTCCTCCGTGGCCTTCTCGTTGTCGCCGGTCTTGTCGAACGCCTCCTTCACCCGCGCCAGCAGGAACACCTCGTAGTCCATGCTCAGTCCGAACACCACCGCGAAGACCAGCACCGGCACCACCACGAAGATCGCGGAGGTCGGCCCGTCGAGCCCCAGCAGCGAGGCCCCGATGCCGTGCTGGAAGACCAGCACGATCAGGCCAAAGGTGGCGCTCACCGACAGGGTGTTCATGATGATGGCCTTGATCGGCACCAGCACCGAACGGAACACCAGCGCCAGCATCAGGCCGGTGCACGCCAGGATGCCGAACACCAGCATCGGGAAGCGATCCAGCAGCACGTTCTGCAGATCCAGCGACGCCGCCGTGTAGCCGCCGACCAGGATGGTGGCGTCCTTGAGCTGCTTCGGCGGGTTGAGGGCGAGGTCGCGCGCCTTCTGGGACAGGTCCATGCCCGAGGTCAGACTGGTGGTGTCGCCCAGGACCACATCCACCAGGGCGACGCGAGCATCCCGGCTCAGGTAGGCGTCGATGAAGTCGCCGTATTCGAGCCGGGCAGCGGGCAGGTCGCTGTAGAGAATGGAGTACTGCAGGATCGACGTGCCGGGCTCCAGGTCCACAAGGCTGCGCACCTGTCCCACCCGTGCATCCGCGCGCAGGGAATCGGAGAGTGCCTTGAGGCCCCGCAGGCCGGCTGCGGAGATCGCCCGCTGCCCCTCCGGAAACTCCACCACCACCTTGACCGGCAGGATGATGTTGGACACCCCCATCCGGTCCAGGGCGGCGACGCCCTGCCCCGCCTCCGTCGCGGTCGGCCACCAGTTGCGCGACGGCAGGCCGATCTTGATCCAGAACACCGGCGCGGTAAGCAGCGCGATAAGCGTCCCCCCGATCAGCAGCGCGCGGACCGGGTTGCGGGAGAGGCCCCGGGCCCAGCGCTCCCACGCCGTGGGAGCGTGGTACCAGGTGAGCCGCCGGGCCAGCCACTTGGGCCGGTCAATCTGGCGGCCCAGCACGGCCAGCAACGCCGGCAGCAGCGTGGTGGATAGTGCCATCGCGACGGCCACCACCACCAGCCCGCCGATTCCTACGCTCTGGGTCTCCACCAGCGGGGTGAACAGCAACGCGGCAAACCCGACCACCACGGTCATCCCTGAGGTCAGCACCGCCACCCCGGCGGTGCTGAGCGCCCGGGCCGCCGCTTCCTCCCGCCGCAGTCCCCGGTTGAGCTCCTCGCGGAAGCGGGTCACGATGAGCAGCGAGTAGTCGATGCCCACCCCCAACCCCAGCATGGTGGTCATGTTGAGCACGAATACCGACATCGGGGTGAAGGCTGACAGGACCACCACCACGGCCAGGGTGATCCAGATGGCCATGAACCCCACGATGAGCGGCAGCAGGGCTGCGACCAGGGCGCCGAAGGCGAGCAGCAGGATGCCGGCTGTCAGCGGAAGCAGCCGCACCTCTCCCCGGCGGCTGTCGCTGGCGGAGACCGTCTTGATGTCCAGGTCCAGCGGAGCGCGCCCGGTCACCAGCAGACGATGGCTGAGGGTGTCTGCGCCGGAGGTCCGCACCGCCTCCGCCACCAGCGCGCGCACCACCGGCACCAGGCCGCTCGACGCTGTCGCGCGGCGCATTGATGGCCAGCCCGATGAACGTGGACCGGCCGTCCCGGCTCAGGAAGGTGGAGTCGCCGGTCGCACGATACGATGCCGTGGTGCCGACCCAGGGCTGACGGCCCAGACTGGTGAGGAGGCTGTCCAGCAGAATGCGGGTCGGCGCACTGTCCACGTGGACCGGCGCCTCGATGGTGACGACGAAGATGTCATTGAGCGGCTTGTCGAACCGGTCGCGGAGGAGCTGCTCCGCCCGGCTGGCCTCGGTCGGCTCGCGTGTGCCGCCGCGCACATTGAGCACCTGGACCACCTGCGGGGCCTTGTGCGCCGCCACGTAGCCCACCACCGCCCAGCTAACGATGATGATCCAGCGCCAGCGAATGAGGGCCCGCGAAAGACGGGAAGCCACGTGTTGGAACGCTCCGGGGTGAGGGCGCGCGGCAGGCGGGCCAGGCGGTAGGCGAAATTGTAGGGGGCCAGTCCGCCCCACGCCAGCGGTAGCGCATCCCGGCTCCGGGTCATGATATTCGGAGCATGATGCTCCGCCGCCTCCTGCTGGGACTGGCGCTGTTCCTGATCTCCTTCACGGTGACCACCAGAATCCGTGAGGCCCGTGAGGCGGCCGCCGTCCCGCCCCCTCCCGCTCGGCCCGTGCCCCGGGCCGAATTCACGGCTACCCGTCAGGGCGCCCGCGCACCCCTCCCCGCCGGACCGGTGGCGCCCCTCGACTCGCTGACCCGGCTCACCGCACGCGTCCGGATCAGTGCCGAGCCGGACCGGCACTACCTGGACTCGCTATTCACCGAGACCGATTCGATCATCCGGCGCTGGAGCCTCGAGTCGGACCTGCTGCCGGTGAGCATCCTGCCCGGCGGCGCGGCCGGGTTCGAGCCGAGCATGGCGGCGGACGCCCGCTGGGCCATCGACACCTGGTCGCCGGCCATGGTGGGCGTCCGGCTGCACGAGGTGTCCGACAGCGCAGAAGCCCGCCTGATCATCCGCTGGTCGGACACGCTCGGCCCTGATCGCGCCGGCCTCACCGACGTGATCTGGGATCGTTCCGGGCGGATCCACCGAGCGGTGGTGTGGCTGGGCACCCGCTCACCGACGACCGGACGCCCCCTGGCCCCCGCCGTCCGCCGGGCCGTCGCCCTGCACGAGCTGGGGCATGCGCTGGGCCTGCCCCACTCCGCCCGGCCGGAGGATGTGATGCATCCCATTGCGACCCAGACGACGCCCTCCGGTCGGGATCGCTTCTCGCTGCGCCTGCTCTACAGCCTGCCCACCGGCTGGGTCGGGGTCGCCGGTCCGCGTCGATGATCCGGCTGGCGGTGGCGGCCCTGCTGCTGGCAGCGACCCCGCTCCTGGCGCAGGATTTTCGGGTGGCGGACTCCATCGTTCAGTCCGGCATCATGCGCGGGGTGTATCCCGGGGCGGTGCTGCTCGTCGGCCGCCGCGACGGGGTGCGGCATCAGCGCGGCTTCGGGCACCTTACGTGGGACCAGACCAGCCCCATTCCCCACCCTGACTCCACCCTCTGGGATCTCGCATCCATCACCAAGGTACTCGGCACCGCGATGGCGGCGGCCACACTGGTTGAGTCCCGCCGTATTGCCCTGGACGACCCGGTGGTCCGCTACCTCCCGCGATTCACGGGAGACGGGCGGGACGCCATCACCATCCGGCAGCTCCTCAATCATACGAGCGGGCTCAGGAGTTACGCCCCGTTCTACCAGCTGGCCGACTCCCGTGACAGTGCCATCACCCTGCTCTACCGGGAACGGCCCCGCGGCCGGCCGGGCCACCGGGCGGAGTACAGCGACATCAACTTCCTCCTGCTGGGGCTGCTGGTGGAGCAGGTCACCGGCGAATCGCTGGAGCACTACGTTGTCAGCATGGTGCTGGATCCCGCCGGGCTCCGCCACACCGGGTACCGGGTGGCGGATGCTCTCTCCGCCAGCACCGCGCCGACCGGCCGCTGGGGCGGCCGGCCGGTCTGCTGCCGGGTCAACGACCAGAACGCGGCCCGCATGGGCGGGGCGGCGGGTCACGCCGGGTTGTTCGGCAGCGGGGTGGATCTCGCCCGCTTTGCCCGCCTGTGGCTCGGCGAGGGTACGGTCGAAGAGCGCAGGGTGCTGGCCCCCTGGGTGGTCCGCGCTTTCCTCAGCCCCGACTCGCTGGTGCCCACCCGTTTTCTCGGCTGGGAGCGGCCCGACCCCCAGAACCGCGACGACACCGCCTTCGGGCGGCTGCTCTCGGAGCGCGCGTACGGCCATACCGGGTGGACGGGAACCCAGCTCTGGGTAGATCCGGAGCGCGACCTGTTCCTGGTCCTCCTCACCAACCGGAGCTATGCCCCACGCATGGGGAACTCGATCCGTCGGCTGCGCGGTATCCGGGGGGCCCTCGCCGACGCGGTGGTGGCGGCGAACGGCCGCTAGCGCCAAACTGAGAGATGGCCACCATCGAGCAGTGGCGCGCGGCCTGGCAGGCGCTGGGGGTGTCGCCGCCCGGCGACGCCCTGTTCCAACAGGTGATGGACCGATATTCCGAGCCATACCGGGTATACCACAATGCCGGCCACCTCGACGAGTGCCTGGCGCTCCTCCCGGCGGTCCGGTCGGAGGCCCTCCATCCGGCGGAGGTGGAGCTGGCGCTGTGGTTCCACGACGCGATCTACGACCCCCGAGCGCCTGACAACGAACACCGAAGCGCCCAGTGGGCCAGGGCGGCGTGCCTCGACGCGGGGCTCGCCGAGGAGGTGGCAGGACGGGTCGGTACGCTGGTGCTCGCGACCCGGCACGAGGCGGCTCCCGACTCCGACTCCGCCGACGCTCGCGTCATGGCCGACATCGACCTGGCCATTCTCGGCGCCGACCCCGCGCGCTTCCAGGAATACGAGCGGCGGATTCGCCAGGAATACGCCTGGGTACCGGCGCAGTTCTTTCGTCGGGAGCGCCGCCGGATCCTTGAGGGGTTCCTGGCCCGCCCCCGGATCTTTCACACCAGGCACTTCTCGACCCGCGAGGCCGCCGCGCGGGAGAATCTGCGCCGCGCCATTCGGCGCCTGGGCGGGTGAGAGCGAGGGAGCCACGAGCAACGTACCCCACACCGACGATCCGCGGACCGCTTTCCTCGCCGCCGCCACCTGGCACGGGGATCTGGCGGTGGCCAAGGAGATCCTGGCCCGCCACCCGGAGGTCGCGGGGCGGGACCTTCACACCGCTGCGGTCCTGGGGGCTGATGCGGCGGTGCACCGATTTCTCGCCGCCGATCCCCAGTCCGCGGCGGCGCGCAGCGAGCCCTACGGCGGAACCGCACTGACCTACCTGTGCCTTTCCAGGTATCTCCGGCTGGACCCGGCGCGCTCTGACGGCTTCCTGCGTGCCGCCACGGCGCTCCTGGATGCCGGCGCCGATCCCAACGGCGGGTTCTGGACCGAGGGTCAATTCCCCGAGTTCGAGACTCCGCTGTACGGCGCCGCCGGCGTGGCGCAGCACGAGGGGCTGACGCGGTTGCTGCTGGCGCGCGGCGCGGATCCGAACGATGTCGAGGTGGTCTACCATTCGCCCGAGTCCCATGACAACGCGGCGATGAAGGCGGTGGTGGAGACCGGACGGCTGAGCGCCGAGAGCCTGGCGATGATGCTGGTCCGCAAGCACGACTGGCACGATGGGCAGGGGGTCCGGTATCTCCTCCAGCATGGCGCCGATCCCAACCGGGCGCGGAATCGTGGCCTCTCCCCGCTGCACCACGCCATCGCCCGGGATAACAGCGTGGCGATCATCGAGCTGCTGCTCGACCATGGCGCCAATCCAGCCCTTCTCCACGACGGCCAGTCCGCCGCCGCCCGCGCCGCGCGCCGCGGCCGGGGTGATCTGTTGGTCCTGTTCGAGCGGTGTGGGTTCCCGGTGGAGTTGTCCGGAATCGATCGGCTGATCGCGGCCTGCGCCCGCAACGACGCCGAGGCCATCCGCGTCCTCAGCGACGCCGAACCCCGCCTGGTGACGGAGCTGCTGGCCCAGGGCGGGTCGCTGCTGGCGGAGTTTGCGGGAACCTGGAACACCGACGGGGTGCGGCACCTGCTCGACCTCGGTGTCCCCATCACGGCGCGCTACGACGGGGACGGGTACTTTGACATCGCGGAAGACGCCATGGCCCTGCATGTCGCCGCCTGGAAGGCACACCCGCCCACCGTGCGACTGCTGATTGAACGGGGATCCCCGGTCAATGCCCCAGACGGTCGGGGCCGCACCCCGCTCGTGCTGGCGGTCAAGGCATGCGTGGATTCCCACTGGACCGATCGCCGCAGTCCGGAATCGGTCGCGATGCTGCTGGATGCCGGGGCCACGGTCGCCGGGGTCCCCTACCCTTCAGGTTACGCCGAGGTGGATGCCCTGCTCCGAGCCCAGGGTTCGTCATAGAAACAGCACCGCGAAGGCGCGAAGGGCCGCCATTCTGCTCTTCGGTGAGCAGTGTACGGCGCCGATACGATGACAGCGCCCGGCCGACCGATTAGGCTTGGGGCAGGAGGAACTCACCATGCAGACATCCGAAACGATTCGGAAGGCGCTCCGCGGCGTCAAAGACCCGGAGCTCAATCTCAACATCATTGACATCGGCCTGGTCTACGACGTCGAGATCAACGACGCCGGCGCCGTGCACGTGAAAATGACGCTCACCAGCCCCGCCTGCCCCGCCGGTCCGGAGATCGTGGGAGACGTGAAGCGCTGCGTCGAGGACCTGGAGGGTGTCACGGCGTGCGAGGTGGAGATCGTCTGGGAGCCCTACTGGACCCCGGAGAAGATGGATCCGCGGGTGCGTGCCTTCCTGGGAGGGTGAGCGGAGGCGGTGCCCCCCCCCACTACTCGCCGTAATCATCACCAAAGGGTGGGACCCATTCGGGGCCCACCCTTTGACTTGGCTGCTTCCGCCCCGTGTTGGGCTTACGGTCCCTCCGCCTGCACCGCCGCCACCAGCCGGTTCCCGACCACCTCCCGCTGCCAGCGGCGCATGCCTTCCACCTGTGCCAGATCCTCGACCTGCTTCGGCTCCAGCCGGGCGATCGCCTCCAGCAGGCCGTTGGGGCAAAGCACGCCCGGCGCCAGCGGCAGCTCCCCGGCGATCCGGTTGCGCTCCTGCTTGAGCCGTTCCAGCCGTGCCTCGTAGGCCAGGTCCGGCGGCGGTCGGCGGGTGCGCTCGAACTGTGGAATGCTCTCGGCCGGCGCGTTCACTCCGCGGCGCACCGCGGCGAGGAGGTCCTCGCCCCGTCGTCGCAGCTGGTCGGGCGAGAGCGCCTTGAGCTCCCGGAGGGCGGCCTCATCCGCCGGCATCGCCCTGGCGATGGTCAGCAGCGACTCGTTCTGCAGCACCCGGAAAGGCGCACGGTCGAGTTGCTTCGCCACCTGCTCCCGCCATTCGTGCAGCTCACGGAGCACGGTGTACTGATGGCCTCGCAGCGTGCGGGCCCCCTTGATGCGCAGGTAGGCCTCCTCCGGGGGGCCCGCTGGCGACCAGCGCACACCCTGCAGCAGCCCAAACTCCTCCTCAGCCCACGTCCAGCGTCCCATGTCCGTCAGCTGCTGCCGGATGATATCCCGGAGCTTCGGCAGGTAACGGGTGTCGTCGGCGGCGTACTCCAGCATGCCAGCGAGGAGCGGCCGCATGGACCAGTCGGCGCGCTGATACTTCTTGTCCACCGTCAGGCCGAAGTGCTTCTGCAGTAGCGCCGCCAGGCCGATACCCGGCTCGTTGAGCAGCTGGGCGGCGATCCGCGTGTCGAACAGGTTGGCGGCGGTGTACCCCAGGTCGCGATGGAGGATGCGGAGGTCGTAATCGGCATCGTGAAACACCGTCTCCACCGCCGGGTCGGCCAGCAGCGCGCCCAGCGCGCCCAAGTCCGGCACCGCCAGCGGATCGATGACCGCTGTCGCGTCGCGCGATGAGACCTGGATCAGGTAGATCCGGTCGTTGTACCGATGAAAACTCGCCGCTTCGGTATCCACCGCGAGCAGCGGGGTGCCCCGCAGCCCGCTGATGAACCGGTCGAACGCCGCCTGTGACTCGAGCAGCAGTTCACTCACGCGCGCTAACCATCTCGAGCCCGCTGGCGATCTCCTCCAGCGCCTTGGCGAGGGTCTTGTAGAACTCGGCGTCAGGAGCCGGCGTCCCGCCCATCGCGGCGTCCATCTGGATCTTGCGCGCGAGCCTGGCGGCGTGGCGGACATAGTCGGTCGGTGGTTTCATCGCAGCACCGGAGGAGGTGGATGGAGGAAGGTGGAATAAACTCCGCCACTGGCCGGTTGACCAGCCGGACGGCTAGCGTACTGGCATGTCCGTCCCCCTCGCCGACCTGGTTCCCGGGTTGCCACCACGGCAACCGCTGGGGCGATTTCCTTCCCCGCTCGAGGAGTATCCGGAGCTGGCGGCGGACATCGGGCTGGCGGGACTCGCCGTCAAGCGGGAGGACCAGAATGGTACTCCGTTCGGTGGCAACAAGCTCCGGGCACTGGAGTTCCTCCTGCCGACCCTGGGGAAAAGCGTTGTCACCGTCGGCGGATATGGCTCCACCTGGTGCGCCGCCCTCTCGGTGTGTGCCGCCGGGACCGGCCGCAGCACCTATCCGGCGCTCTTTCCCCAGCCCTGGAACGAGACAGTGGCGGGCACGCTCTCCACCACCATCCGCCACGGCGAGCCGGTGCTGGCCCGGAGCAAGGCGGCGCTCCCCATCGCCGCCGCCCAAGCCTGGTGGAGGGCTCGTCGCACCGGCCCGCCCTCGTGGCTGGCGGCGGGCGGTGCCACGCCACTGTCGGTCCTCGGTAGCGTCAACGCGGCGCTTGAGCTGGTGGCGCAGGTGGACGGAGCCGGCGCGCACAGACCCGACGCGGTGATTGTCCCTTGTGGCTCGTGCGGCACGGCGGCGGGTTTGCTGCTTGGTTTCGGCATGGCCCGCTGGCAGGTGACCGTCTGTGCCGTCCGGGCGACTGAGCCCTGGTATGCCACGGAGCGCCGGGTGCTCGGTCTGGCCGGGCGCGCCCACGACCTGCTCCGCCGGTCAGGCATGGTGAGCAGGCCAGAGCTCCCGCCGCTTCGCCTCATTGCCGACCAGCTGGGCCCCGGATACGGCCACCCCACGCCCGCCGCGCGCCGGGCGCAGCGGTGGATGGCGGGTGTGGGTCTCACCGTCGACCTCACCTACACTGCCAAGGCCGCGGCTGCGCTCGCCAGGCTCGGCGCTTCCTTTCCGCGCCTCCTGTTCTGGCATACCTTTGACACCAGGCTGGTGCACACCCCGGTACTCGACCATCCACTCCTGCACCGGGCCCACCTGTGCGCGGAGTCGCTGTGGCCTCACCAGAAGTTGATCTGACAGTCTACCCCGATCAGTGCGATGCCTTTGGCCACCTGAATCAGGCGGCGTTCGTCGCCCTGTTCGAGCGCGCCCGGTGGGAAGTGCTGGCGCGCGGGCCCGGCATGGACTACTTCCAGCGCCATTCGGTCTGGCCGGTGGTACGGAAGTCGCTCGTCGAATACCATGCCCAGGCCTTTCTGGGCGATGTGCTGCGATTCGCTCAGGTGCTGGTGCATGTCGGCCGCACCAGCTTCACCCTGCGCCAGACCGCACGCCGGGTACGGGACGACGTGCTGGTCTCGACCGCCGAGGTGGTCTTCGTCTGCGTTGATCCGCAGGGAACCCCGGTCCCCGTCCCCGAATCGCTCCAGCAAGTCATCAGCGACCGCCAGCTGGCCGGCCACCTCCGGCGCGTCGCGGTCAACGGGGTCAACCTCGCGGTGGACGTGCGCGGCCAGGGGCCGGCCCTCCTGTTGATCCACGGCTATCCCCTGGACCACACCCTCTGGGAGCACCAGCTTGGCCATTTGGAGGGCTGGCTCCGGATCGCCCCCGATCTTCGCGGCATGGGCCAGTCCGACGCCCCGGACCTCGGCTACAGCATGGCAACGTACGCTGACGATCTGCTGGCTCTCCTCACCGCGCTGGGGGTGGAGAAGGTGGTGCTCTGCGGCCAGTCCATGGGCGGCTACGTGGCCTTCGAGATCCTCCGCCGCGCCCGAGACCGGGTACGTGCCCTTGTGCTCATGGATACCCGGGCCGAAGCAGACACCGTGGAGGGACGCCGGGCCCGCGACCTGGCCACGGTGCAGGCCCGGGAGGGCGGCGCCGGGGCCATTGCCGAGTTGATGCTGCCGAAGCTGCTCGCCCGGGCGACTCCCAGGGAGAACCCCGCCCTGGCCGAGCAGGTGCGCCGGCAGATGGCCGCCACCCCGGTGGCCGGGATCCTCGGTGCCATCGCCGCGCTCAAGGACCGGCCCGACAGTCTCTCCCTCCTCCCCACCCTGGAGGGGATTCCGGTGTTGGTGGTGGTCGGAGACGACGATCAGATCACCCCACCGGCCTCCGCCCAGGCCCTGGCTGACGCGATTCCGGGCGCCCGGCTTTCGGTGATCGCCGGGGCGGGCCACGTTCCCCCCTTGGAACGTCCGGAAGCCGCGACGGCGGCCCTGGCCGGGTTCCTGGCAGGAGTGGCCCGATAAGGGCCGGGAGAGGGGGGTGCAACTTTTTCGGGGATCCGGGCGTCTATCTCTGTGACGGCCGACCGCTGTACCTGACTGCGCCGTTACCAGTAAAATCCTCCCTTTCGCCCAGGCGCCGCGGCCTATGCAGTTCGGCGTCTGGGCGCCCTTCTTGGTGGGAGGGGGTGCCAGGATTCCGGGCTCGGACGGGCACCCAAGAAAGGGTGGGATCCGCTGGGATCCCACCCTTTTCTTAGCCGGCCGCGGAGGCCGCCCCTATTTCTGGGGCCGTCCCGGGGGGGTGTCACTGGTGAAAATGTCCTTGTTCTTGGCGATGAACTCTTTCTGATCTGCCGGCACGTCTTCCTCGGGGAAGATGGCGTTGACCGGGCATTCGGGTTCGCAGGCGCCGCAGTCGATGCACTCGTCGGGATGGATGTACAGCTGGTCTGCACCTTCATAAATGCAGTCTACCGGGCAAACATCCACGCAGGCGCGATCCTTGACGCCAATGCAGGCTTCACTGATCACGTAGGTCATTCATCCACTCCTTGACACCTATGAAACCGGCCTGGGGCCGGGCGCCCTGTGGGGTGCTCGATTCTCCGGGGCCAAGTATTGCCAGAGGCTCGGGCCCGGCGCAAGGGGGCGATTAACTTAACCGCCATGCGACGCATCACCTTGGCTCTGGTCAGTATCGCCGTCTGCGCGCCGTCGGTGAGCCGCCCCCTTCCCGCCCAGTCCTGTCAGGAGCCTCTGGCCCTGGTACTCTCCGGCGGCGGGGCCAAGGGGCTGGCCCACATCGGCGTGCTCCGGGTTCTGGACAGCCTCGGGGTCCGCCCCGACCTGGTCGTCGGCACCAGCATGGGCGCCATCATCGGCGGGATGTACGCCAGCGGGTACACCGGCTGGGAAATCGATTCCCTGGCGCGATCGCTCACCCTGTCGAATCTGTTCACCCGCTACGCGCCCAGGGTCCCCGACGCTCTGGCCCCCCGGCCGGCCCTGGCGGTGTGGGAGCAGGGCGATTCGAAATTCTCCCTGCAGCGGGCGTCGGTGCGGGAGGGGGAAGTCAATGCCCTGATCAACCTGGCGATGCTCCGGGGCAACCTGCGCGCCCGGGGCAGCTTCGATTCACTGCGCGTGCGCTTCCGGGCGGTGGCTACAGACCTCTCCCGGCGGACGGAGGTGGTGCTTCGTTCGGGCGACCTTGCCAGGGCCGTGCGGGCCAGCATGTCCATCCCCATTGTGTTCGAGCCCGAGCGCCTCAACGGCCTGTACCTGGGGGATGGCGCGCTGGTGGCGAATATCCCCGCCCAGACCGCCCGGGACGAAGGGGGCCGACGGCTCCTGATCTCGGATGCCACCGAACACCTGAGCGACAGCCTCGACCTCAGCGATCCCCTGATCCTGGCGGAGCAGCTCCTCGGGTTTCTCTTCAACCAGCCCGGCGTGGCCCCCGATTCCGCGGACCGCCTGATCCGCCCGCCGGTCGATGACTACAAGAGCCTCGACTTCTCCCGCGAGAGCGTCGAGCGGCTCATCGCGCTGGGCTACGAGGCGGCCGTGCACACCCTGCGCGACTATCCCTGCCTGCCGCCTGCAGCCACGCCGTCTCCGCGCGCGCCGTCTCCGCGCTTTCGGCTGGCACGGATAACGGGGAAGACCGACCAGAGCACCGAGGGTCTCTTTGTCCGGCGGCTGCTGGGTCTGGAGGAGGGCTCCACCCTGGACGTCGAGCGGGTACGCGCGGGCTTCCGCCGGCTGGCCCGGCACGACGGCTTTCGGGCGGTGTGGCTGCAGCCGTCCGGCCCACCTGATTCTCTGACCCTCGGCCTGCTGGTACGCCCGGCCAGCCGGCGGCTGGCAGCCGTCGGCCTGGCCTACGACAACGATCTGGGCGGACGCATGTGGCTCGGCGCGGTGGACCGGCAGCTGCTGGGACAGCGGGCCGAGGGGTCGCTGGCCCTTGGACTGGGCGAGCAGCGCCAGGACCTGGAGGCCGGACTGCGCACTTACACCGTGGCCGAGCGCCCGCTCCGCCCCCTCGCCACCATTATGCTCTCACGCGAGCGAGTCCGGCAGTTCAACGTCAGGGGCATCGAGCAGGGAGCGCTCAAGACTCACGAGGCCGTCGGCTTCCTGGGGCTGGAGCAGGAGCTCGGCAACTTGTGGCAGGTGCTGATCGGCGGGCGCATGCACCTGTGGGGCGAGCCGGGCCGCGGCGACCAGGAGGCCTGGGGTGGGCTGCTCAAGGTCTCGAGGCTCGATCGGCTCGGTCCGGTGCAGGCCCAGGCAGAGGTGGCCTACACCGATGCCTATACCCGTTTCCTGGCGGCCTTTTCGTCCCGGATCCCGCTGTCGCGGAAGGTGGCCGTCACCCCGTGGGTCCGCTATGGCTGGGGCGAGGACCTGCCGGCGCAGTCCACGTTCATGCTGGGCGGCTGGGACGGCTTTCCGGGATTCCACATCGGGGAGCAGCGCGGGGACCGGGAAGCCTATGCCGGTCTCGCCGGCACCGTGAAACTGGCGGGGCCGCTCTCCTTCCGCGTGGAAGGCGCGATCGGGCAGGTCGCGGTGGGCGGACCGGCCGTTCCTGAGGGCGACTGGAAGGTCGGGGGCCGGGCGGGCTTCAACGTGGAGACACCCATCGGGCCGATCCGACTGGAGTACGGCATCGAGCAAGGCGGCCGCGATGAGTTCTTCGTGCGGCTGGGGGAGTGGTTCTAACCGGCCTGCCCCAGCGCCGCCCGCCGCTCCGGCGCGCCGCCCACCAGGTGATGGAGAGCGTGACCGTCAGGAACAGGAAGAAAAGCAGGCCGGCAGTCAGCACGGTGCCGGCTTCAGTGGCCCAGCGACGCCTGCCGCTCCACGCCGGCAAAGGCCGCGGCCTCGGTGGCGTTCGGGCGGAGCACTGAAACGAGGATGCCGCTGACGAACCCCAGCGGCACGGTGACCAGCGCCGGGTTCTTGAGCGGGAACCAGGCGCTGTCCCGGTGCAGGACATCCATCTGCACGGTCGGAGACAGGAAGATCAGCACCAGCGTGGCCAGGGTGCCAACGATCATGGCCGTCACCACCCCGGCGGTGGTGCACCCCCGCCAGAAGATGGCCAGCACCAGCGCCGGAAAGTTGCCGCTGGCCGCGATCGCAAAGGCGAGCGACACCATGAACGCCACGTTTTGGCCCTTGAACGTGATGCCCAGCACCACCGCGATGATGCCCAGGACCAGCGTGGCCACCCGGGCCACGCGCAGTTGCTCGTCGGCGCTGGCGTTGCCGCCCCGCACCACGTTCACCCACAGATCGTGGGAGAGGGCTGCGGCGCCCGAGAGGGTGAGGCCGGCTACCACTGCCAGGATGGTCGCGAACGCCACCGCCCCGATGAACCCCAGGAAGGGCGTGCCACCGAGCAGCTCGGCCAGCAGTGGCGCCGCCATGTTGCCACCGGCATCCACCGCCCGGATGGCGTCGGGACCCACCAGCACCATGGCGCCGAAGCCGAGGATGAACGTCATCAGGTAGAACGCCCCGATGAGACCGGTGGCGTAGAAGATTGACCGGCGCGCCGTCTCGGCATCGGGCACGGTGTAGAAGCGCATCAGGATGTGCGGCAGGCCGGCCGTGCCGAACATGAGGGCCAGCCCGAGGGAGAACGCGTCGGCGGGGTTGGCCACCAGACCGCCAGGACTGAGCACACCCTCCCCGTAGCGTGCCGCGGCCTCCGCGAACAGCCTCGCCGGGTTCATGCCGAAGCGGGCCAGCACCAGCACCGCGAGCAGCGTCGCCCCGAACAGGAGCAGCACCGCCTTGACGATCTGCACCCAGGTGGTGGCGATCATCCCACCGAACAGCACGTAGGCGATCATCGCCGCGCCCACCACGATGATCGCCGTCTCGTAGGACAGCCCGAAGAGCAGCCGGATCAGTCCCCCGGCACCAACCATCTGCGCAATGAGGTAGAGCGTCACCGTGGCCAGGGTACCCACCGCGGCGGCAATCCGAACCGGCGCCTGCCTGAGCCGAAGGGCCACCACATCCGCAAAGGTGTACTTGCCCAGATTGCGCAGCGGCTCTGCGATCAGGAACAGGACCACCGGCCACCCCACCAGCCAACCGGTGGAGTAAATCAGTCCGTCAAAGCCGCTGAGGCTGACCAGGCCGGCGATCCCGAGGAAACTCGCCGCGCTCATGTAGTCGCCGGCCAGGGCCAATCCGTTCTGGCCGGCCGTAATGGAGCGTCCGGCCGCGTAGAAGTGCTCGGTCGTCCGGGTCCGCCGCGCCGCCCACCAGGTGATCCCGAGGGTGACACCGAGGAACAGGAAGAAGAACAGCTTGGCGATCAGGCCAGAGGCCATGGGAGTCTGGGTCGGCGGTGGAGAGCGGATCTGGCGCGCGGGGCGCCGGCGCGGTCGGCTGGCGGGGAGGAGCATGACGGCGCAGCGGCGGCCCGGCCGCCCTGCCCTCGCCCTCGAAAGCGCTCCCCCGCCCTACTTGCGGCGGGCCGCCTCGTCGCCCCAGTCGCGCAGTCGCTTGAGCTGTGGATCGTAACGCGTGTTGGCCCAGCGCACGTACACCCAGGTGAGCCCCCAGCAGGCGACGATCACCAGGGCGCCGAGCAGGATGCCCAGGCTCAGGCCCGGGACGATCAGCGTCCCCAGCAGCGGCTTATTCCAGGCGATGAGGGAGATGAATCCGAAATAGACGACGATCACGCACAGCGTGAGGGCCAGTGCCACGCGGCGCCGGGCGGCGCCCAAGGCCCGGAGCCGCGCCTCGCGGTCGTCCACCGATCAGGACCGGCCGAGCAGGTTCTTCTTGAAGCCGTCGCCGGGGCCGGGCTTCGGGCCGATCCAGCAGGCCAGCAACGCGTCGGCAAAGGCCTTGCCGGCGATCGTTCCCTTGCTGGTGCCGGCCACGGCGACCTCGGTGCCGGTGCCCGGGACATAGGTGAAGGTGAACGCCTGCTCGTCCTCGATGTCGTCCATCAGATCGCACAGCTCGACAAACTGCTGCTTGAGTTCTGCGGACGCCTCCGGGGTGTTGTTCTTGAGGCCGTCATCCCAGGCGTCACAGATCTTCTTCTTGTCCACCCCGCGGAGGAAATGCATCTCCATGCGGCGGGCGGCATCGGCTCCAAGGATCGCGTCGGCGTCGCCGGACGGCGACGCGACGTAGAGGGCGGCCACGTACACCTTGACAATGAACTTTTTCCGCAGCGCCATGCCGTTGAGTGCGAGCGCGTGCCCGGCGACCTCGATGCTGGTCGGTACAGCGACTCCGTTCATGGTACGAACGCTGTCGGCTGCCGCCGGGGTCGCCGGGGCCAGGGGAGCGGCAAGCAGGCTGCTCAGCAGGAGTAACATTGGGTACCTCGATCGTGCAGGTGATGAACCGGCTCTCTCCGCGGGGCAAGTTGCCTCCCGGATCGTGGCCGCGCAAGCTCAGGGACCGGTTAGCACCACCGCTCCTGAAGTGAGCTTCACACTCGCGCCGGCCGGGATCTGGACGTAGAGATCCCGGCCGGTGGCGGTGAGCGCGGGATACTGCCGGCCGACGCTGGCCATGAGGGGGGCAAGGATCATTTCTGGAATCGCGATCCCGTCCACGGTGGCGCTCCGCAAATGAAAGCGCACCGCCTCCGGCCCGGCCCGAGCCAGGTCCACCTGGGCCTCGAGCCGCGTTGACGCCGGGAGCAGCAGCACCAGCTGGGAGAGCGCCTGACGCGCCTCGGCCGGGAGATCGCTGATCCGGCCGCCGATCCGGATCAGGGCCGTGTCAATGGCCACCCGGAAGCCGAAGTCCGGCGGAATCGTTCGCAGGCCCAGCCGCGCCATGAGGTAGGCGGCGAAGTCTCCGCCGGCGACGATCACTTCAGGCAGCTGACGGTCCACATACACCGAATCCACCTGTGCGGCGGCCCGGGCCACCCCGGGCGCCGTAATGGCCGCCCACTCCCCGGCCTCGTCCGGCATCTGGCCCCGGGCCGGGGCGGGGATGCCTGCAAGCAGGAGACAGAGCGCCAGCGTGGTCGAGCGCATCATATCGCGAATTGGGTGGAAGATCCGTAGCTTGGACATGGTTACCTGGTGTCGCACTTCCCCGCCCCGGAGGCCGTGATGGAATGGACCATCGTGGGAATGAACGTACTCTATGCGGTGCTCGGCGTGGTACTGATGTACCTGTCGTACCGGGTGATTGACCGGATGACCCCGGAGGTGGACTTCAACCAGGAGCTGCAGCGCGGCAATGTCGCGGTGGCCATCTTCGTCGCGGCGCTGTTCCTTTCCATTGCCATCATCATTGGGGGAGCCCTGAATTGAGGCTGCGGGCCGGGGTGCCGATGCTTGCCGTGGCTCTGGGCCTGCTCTGCCTTGCCCTGCCCCTCCAGGCCCAGCGTGCCCCTGAGCGCTTCGACGACAGCTTCCGCAAGTACAGCAAACGCTTCTTCGGGGTCCCCTTCGACTGGCGGCTGTTCAAGGCGCAGGCACTCACCGAGAGCAACCTCGACACCGCGGCGACCAGCTGGGTCGGCGCTCGTGGCATCATGCAGCTGATGCCGCTGACCTTCCGGGAGGTCCAGTCCCGCAACCCCGCCTTCACTTCCATAGATGACCCGGAGTGGAATATCGCCGCAGGGATCTACTACGACCGGCGGCTCTGGCGTACCTGGCAGGACTCGGTGGACAACGAGGACCACCGTGCCTTCATGTTCGCGAGCTACAACGCCGGGCGGCTTCCCATCCTCCGCGCCCGCGACCTGGCTCGGGGCCGTACCCTGGACCCGCGCCGCTGGGCCAGCGTGGAGCTGGTGGCCCCCGAGGTCCGGCGCTGGCGCCATGAGGAGACGCTCAACTACATCCGGCGGATCCACGACAACCTCACCCGTCTCGATCACCGCGGACGGGTAGTGCGCCGGTCCCCGGCTGCACCTCCCAATACCCTGCCGGCTGCGCCGGACACCCTGCCTCGGGTGACCGCCGAGACTCCCCAACCCTAGTCAGACCTCTGGACGAAAGGAGTTGCAAGATATATCGTAAGCTCTATCTTGCGACATATCTTGGTCAACCTGGCGAGGTATCACCATGCATAAACACTGGCAGGACTGGGGGTTAGGAGATTTGGAAGACGCGCTCGGCCTGCGTGGATTCGGCTTTTGGGCCAAGGGGGGCAAGACCCACGGTGGGCGGCGCCGCCAGCAGATGTTCGAGGCTGGCGAACTGCGGCTGGTGATCCTCCGGCTGCTGAAAGAACGCCCGCGACATGGGTACGACATCATCAAGGAACTCGAGGAGCGTATGGCCGGATGTTACACCCCCTCGGCCGGCACCATCTACCCGACGCTCCAGCTGCTGGAGGACCAGGGGCTGGTCCGGGTGGTGGAGAGCGAAGGGAAGAAGATCTACCACATCACCCCTGAAGGTGAGCAGCAGCTCGAGGATCGGGGCGACGAACTGGACCAGATTATCGCGCGGGTACGAGAGACGGTACGCGACTATGCCGGCGGCTCGATGGGCGAACTCAACCGGGCCTTCGGGCAGCTCGCCGCCCGCACCTTTCGGGAGGCCTTTCGTCGCGGACCGGGAGACGAGGCGGTGCGCCGGGTCGCCGAGATCCTGCGCCGGACCACGGCGGAGATCGAGCGGGAGTGGCAGGGGCCGGCGGCACCTGTGCCGCCACCGGCGACCTGAGGACCAGCGGCCGCACCGCACGCGCCAGGGGAGGCCATGGTCTGGCCTCCCCTGGATTCGATCGGCCTCCCTCGCTTCGCTGGTGTTCTCGCTTAGAGGAGGCCGGTCAGCGGCGTGGCGTAGCTGGCGCTGCGGGGCTCGGGTTCGCCGTACCGGCCCTCGTGGGCATGCTGACGGTTCCACTCCTCCCGCAGGCAGAACGGGTCCAGTCCGTGCGGCCGGTCCACCGCCAGGACGCCGTCCAGGTGGTCGATCTCGTGCTGCAGCAGCTCGGCCCGGTCTCCCTCGAGCTCGGCGGTGTGCCAGGCGCCCTTCAGGTCCTGATACCGCACCTTGATCCGGTAGGCGCGAGAGACCCGGACGAAGAGGCTGGGGAACGAGAAGCAGTCGTCCCAGACGGTGAAGTCCTCGTTGCCGACATCCACGATCTCCGGGTTGATCAGCGGCCAGGCCTTGTCCATCTCCACATAGACGATGCGCACCGGCGCGCCGATCTGCGGGGCGGAAATTCCCCGGCCGTGGCCGAAGCGCGACTGGAAGTCGCGCAGGGTCTCGCGCAGGTCGTCTACAATCACCCGTACGGCGGTGGAGCCCGGCTTGGCAATCGGTTCGCAGCGGGCCCGGAGGATCGGGTCGCCCAGCATGCGAATACGGTGGATGGTCATCTCTCGGTCCGGTCGGGGTTCTATACAGGCGCCCCAATCTTCATTCAAGCGCGCAGGTCGGCAATGGGGGTGGTGGACATCGGCCCGGAGAGTCAGTCATCCCAGGTTGGGCGGGTCTGGTCGAGACAGCAGCAGAGGTTGCAATTACAACTACTTAGTCGTTAGCCGATTCACCAGCACTAAGCAACTGCGGCTAGATAACTTACAGCCAGCGACATTCGGGCCGTTGGCGCAGGTTGAGCCTGCCCGGGATCTCTCTGGGTCAACGCCTTGGCCGACCCCCCAAGCATCGTGGCAAGCTGGTCTCGTGTCATCGTAATCGCTTCAAGTCATTTCTGAACAAGCCTTTATGGATTTAATCCAATAGTTTGGAATTAAGTTGACAAATCCCGAACGTGACTCTAGGATTACCCCCCTATGGGATCCTCCCTCACCGAACCAGTGGCCGATCAATCGCTGCCGCCCGCCTATAAGGGACCGCGCGGGGCGATTCTCGTCGCGCTCAAGCGCGCCGGGTCGGTCACGGCCAGAGAGTTGGGGGAGCAACTCGGGCTGTCCTCCAACGCGATCCGGCATCACCTCAAGGAGCTGGAGATCGATGGTGTGGTCGCCTACCGGCGCGAGCAGCGCGGTCTGGGCGCTCCGACCTTCGCCTGGCACCTGAGTCCGGCGGGAGAATCGCTCTTTCCGCAGCGGTACCGGGAGTTGCTCACCGAGGTGCTGGACCGGGTGGCGGAACAGGCGGGCCGGCAGGCCGTGGTGGCGGCCCTCGCGACCCGGTTCGAGGACCTGGCGCACAAGCTTCGCGCCGAACTGGGAGACTCCACCCCGGAGCAGCGCATGGAAGCGGTGATGCGCGCGCTCAGCGAGGGCGGCTACATGGCGGAGTGGCACGACGGGGAGGGTGGCTTCCGGCTCACGGAGCACAACTGCGCCATCCGGGCCCTCGCCGAGCGCTTCCCCGAGATCTGCGAGGCGGAGGCGAAGTTTCTGGGCGAGGTGCTGCTGGCGGCGGTGGAGCGGGAGTCCCACATGCTCGACGGCTGCACTGCGTGCGAGTATCGGGTCAGCTTTCCCGACCCCGCGCCGGTGTCAATCACGTCGTTGCACGAACCGGGTCCGACGGCCCGTGAGGAGCAGGCATGAGTTCATCGGAATCCGCGGTTGAGGCCCTGGTCAACCGGGAATACAAGTACGGCTTCGTCACCGACATCGAGTCCGACGTCATCCCGCGCGGGCTCAACGAGGACGTGGTCCGGCTCATCTCCAGCAAGAAGGGCGAGCCGCCCTTCATGCTGGAATGGCGACTGAAAGCGTACCGCCGCTGGCTGGAGATGAAGGAGCCGCACCACTGGGCCAACGTCACCTACCCCGCCATCGACTACCAGGACGTCATCTACTACTCGGCGCCGAAGAGCGTGAAGCCGCTCGCCAGCCTCGACGAGGTGGATCCCGAGCTGCTGCGGACCTACGAGAAGCTGGGGATCTCGCTGTCGGAGCAGAAGCGGATGTCGGGCGTGGCGGTGGACGCCATCTTCGACAGCGTCTCGGTGGGCACCACCTTCAAGGCGGCGCTGGCCAAGGAGGGGATCATCTTCTGCTCCTTCTCCGAGGCGGCCCGCGAACACCCGGAGCTGGTGGAGAAATACCTGGGCTCCGTGGTGCCGTACAACGACAACTTCTTCGCGGCGCTCAACTCCGCCGTCTTCAGCGATGGCTCCTTCGTCTACGTGCCGAAGGGGGTGCGCTGTCCCATGGAGCTGTCCACGTACTTCCGCATGAACACGGCCGACGCGGGACAGTTCGAGCGGACCCTGATCGTGGCGGAGGAAAGGGCGTACGTGAGCTACCTGGAGGGGTGTACCGCCCCTCGCCGGGACACCAACCAGCTGCACGCCGCGGTGGTGGAGCTGGTGGCGCAGAAGGGTGCCACGATCAAGTACTCGACGGTGCAGAACTGGTATGCCGGCGACGCGGAGGGGAAGGGCGGGATCTTCAACTTCGTCACCAAGCGCGGCAAGTGCGCCGGGGACGACAGCAAGATCTCCTGGACCCAGGTCGAAACCGGCTCGGCGATCACCTGGAAGTACCCCAGCGTGATCCTCCAGGGGGACCGCTCGGTGGGCGAGTTCTACAGCGTGGCTGTTGTCAACGGCCGGCAGCAGGCGGATACCGGCACCAAGATGATCCACCTGGGCCGCGACACCCGGAGTACCATCGTGTCCAAGGGCATCTCCGCCGGCCAGGGCAACAACAGCTACCGGGGTCAGGTGAAGGTGCTGCCGCGCGCCTCCGGCGCGCGGAACTACACCCAGTGCGACTCGATGCTGATCGGGAACCGCTGCGGGGCCCACACCTTCCCGTATATCGACGTGCGGAACCCGAGCGCGGCGGTGGAGCACGAGGCCTCCACCTCCAAGATCGGCGAGGACCAGATCTTCTACCTCAAGCAGCGCGGGCTCAACACCGAGAACGCCATCAGCATCATCGTGAACGGCTTCTGCAAGGAAGTCTTCAAGGAGCTGCCGATGGAATTCGCGGTGGAGGCGCAGAAGCTGCTTGGGGTGAGTCTTGAAGGCAGCGTCGGGTAGGGCCCTGACGGAACCACTGCAACGGCCGCAGAGGCCCGGAAACGAACCGAGGAAACAGAACAGTGCTCAAGATCATCAACCTGCACGCCAAGGCCGGCGACAAGCAGATCCTGAACGGCATTACCCTGACGGTCAACCCGGGGGAAGTGCACGCCATCATGGGCCCCAACGGCTCGGGCAAGAGCACGCTGGCCCAGGTGCTCGTGGGGCATCCCGCCTATGAGGTCACCGACGGCCAGGTGATCTACGAAGGACAGGACCTGCTGGACATGGAGCCCGAGCTGCGGGCCCAGGCCGGCGTCTTCCTGGCCTTCCAGTACCCGGTGGAGATCCCCGGCGTGTCCAACGCCTACTTCCTGCGCGCCGCGTTCAACGAGATCCGCAAGGCGCGCGGTGAGGAAGAGATGGACCCGATGGACTTCCTCGACCTGGTCGAGGAGAAGCTCAAGCTGGTCGATTGGGGACCGGAGATGATGTCCCGCGCGGTCAACCATGGCTTTTCGGGTGGCGAGAAGAAGCGCAACGAGATCCTGCAGATGGCAGTGCTGGAGCCCAAGCTGGCGATCCTCGACGAGACCGACTCGGGGCTGGACATCGACGCGCTCCGGATCGTCGCGGACGGGGTCAACCAGCTGCGGCGCCCCGACAAAGCGACCATCCTGGTCACCCACTACCAGCGGCTGCTCAACTACATCGTCCCGGACTTCGTCCATGTGCTGGCGGGCGGCCGCATCGTCAAGTCGGGCGGGAAGGAACTCGCCCTCGAACTCGAGGCCAAGGGGTACGAGTGGCTGACGGAGGAGGCGGTGACGGCGTGACCACGGGATACCTGCAGGACTACGAGAAATTCTCCAAGAACGGTGGCACCCGGGCGCCCTGGCTGCAGGGTCTCCGCCAGGCCGGGCTCGAGGGGTTCCAGCGTGCCGGGTTCCCCAGCAGCAAGGACGAGGACTGGCGCTTCAACGATCTGGCGCCGCTGACCAGCCGCGAGTTCCGCCTGGCAGCGCAGGACGTCAGCGGCCCGGCGGCGGAGCAGGTGGCCCCGTTCCTGTTCGCCATCCCCGGGGTGCGGACTCTGGTGTTCGTCAATGGCCGCTATGCGCCCGGACTTTCCACCCGGGGCGAACTGCCGGCCGGCGTCGTCGTGCGCAATCTCGCCGGCGCGCTCGGCGCGGAGGCGGCGACGGTGGAACGGCACCTGGGCCGCTACGCGAGCCCGGCGGCGGGCGGCTTCACCGCCCTGAACACCGCCTTCGTGCGGGATGGCCTCTTCGTACACGTGGCGGCGGGCGTGGATGCCGGCGCGCCGATCCACGCGGTGTTCGTGTCCGATGGCCGGGCCGAGGGCGCGGTGACCTACCCGCGCAACCTGCTGGTGGTGGAGCAGGGGGCCCGGGCCGCCGTGCTGGAGAGCTATGTCGGGTTGGGGGAGGAGACGTACTTCACCAACGCGGTCACCGAGGCGGTGATTGGCGACGGTGCGCGCCTGGAGCACACCAAGATCCAGCGTGAGAGCAACCAGGCTTTCCACGTGGGCACCACGCACATGCAGCACGGGCGTGACAGCCGGGGCGCGTCGTTCTCCGTGAGCTTCGGGGCGGCGCTGTGCCGCAACAACCTCGACGTGGTGCTCGATGGCCCGGGCATCGAGGCCGAGATGCTGGGTCTCTACACCGGGCGCGGCCGGCAGGAAGTGGACAACCACACCAGCCTGCTCCACGCCCACCCGAACTGCTCCACCCGCGAGGTCTACAAGGGAATCCTGGACGACCGGGCGCACGGGGTCTTCAACGGGAAGATCTACGTTACGCCCATCGCCCAGAAGACCGACGCCAAGCAGACCAACCGGGCCCTGCTGCTGTCCGATCAGGCCCGTATCGACACCAAGCCCCAGCTGGAGATCTTCGCGGACGACGTCAAGTGCACCCACGGCGCCACGGTGGGCGCCCTCGACCAGACCGCCGCGTTCTACCTCAAGAGCCGCGGGATCGGGGGGGTGCTGGCCCGGAAGATCCTCACCTACGCCTTTGCCGCCGAGGTGCTCGAAGAGATTCCCTACGAGGCGGTGCGCGACGGGCTCGAGGGAATCGTGATGCGGCAGCTCGACGAACGGTACGGGGGATGACCGCCCAGGGGCTTCAGCCGCAGCTGGCCCGCGCGGATGCCCTGGCATTCGACGTGCGGGCGCTGCGCCGTGAGTTCCCGATCCTCCGGACGGAGATCCGGGGCAGGCGCCTGGCCTACCTCGACAACGCCGCAACGTCCCAGAAGCCGCGGACCGTGGTGGAGGCAGAATCGGATTTCGTGCTGCTCGCCAACGCCAATGTGCATCGCGGCGTCCATACCCTGAGCCAGCGCGCCACCGACCTCTACGACCAGGCCCGGGTGGAGATCCGGCGATTCATCAACGCCCCCGATGCCGCCGAGGTCATCTTCACCTCCGGCACGACCGGAGCGCTCAACCTGGTAGCCCAGGCCTACGCCCGCCCGCTGCTCCAGCCCGGAGACGAGGTTCTCCTGACCGAGATGGAGCATCACTCCAACATCGTCCCCTGGCAGCTGGTGGCCCGGCAGACGGGCGCCGTCATCCGGGTCATCCCGGTCTCCGATACGGGAGAACTGGACCTGGCCGCCGCCGCTCAGCTCATCACCGCCCGGACGAGGGTGGTGGCGGTGGCCCACGTCTCCAACGTGCTCGGGACGGTGAATCCGGTGGCCCACCTCGCGCAGCTGGCCCATCGCCAGGGGGCCGTGCTGGTGGTGGATGGTGCGCAGTCGGTGGCTCACCTGTGGGTCGATGTGCAGGCGCTTGGCTGTGACTTCTTCGCCGCGTCCGCGCACAAGATGTATGGGCCCACGGGCGTCGGGTTCCTGTGGGGCCGGAAGCCACTCCTGGACGCCATGCCGCCGTGGCAGGGCGGGGGTGGCATGATCCAGCAGGTGACCTTCGAGGAGACCACCTACGCGCCGGTGCCCACCCGGTTTGAGGCGGGGACACCGCCTATCAGCCAGGTGCTGGGGATGGCTGAAGCCGCGCGCTGGATCAGGCAGCTCGACTGGGCCCGGGTGGAGGCCCACGAGGCCACCCTGCTGGAATACGCCACCGCGCAGGTCTCGGCGCGGCCGGGCGTCCGGCTCATCGGCACTGCGCGGGAGAAGGTGAGCGTCCTCTCGTTCGTGGTGGACGGCGTGCATCCCCACGACGTGGGCACAGTGCTGGACCTGCACGGGGTGGCGGTCCGCGCCAGCCACCACTGCGCCCAGCCGCTCATGCGCCGCTACGGCATTCCCGGGACGGTCCGGGCCTCCTTCGCGGCGTACAACACCACCGAAGACGTCGAGCAGCTGGTCGAGGGCCTGGTGGAAGTGGGCAAGGTGTTCGGATGAGCAGCGCGAGCGAACTCTACCAGAGCATCATCCTGGACCATAACCGGGCGCCGCGGAACTTCCGTGAACTCCCGGACGCGTCGGGCAGCGCGGAGGGCTACAACCCTCTCTGCGGCGACCAGCTGAAGGTCTGGATCACCCTCGACGGGGACCGGATCAGCGAGGTCACCTTTCAGGGGTCGGGCTGTGCCATCTCCAAGGCCTCGGCGTCGCTGATGACCACCGTGGTGAAGGGGAAGACCATCGCCGAAGCCGGCAAGGTCTTCGAGAGCTTCCACCGGATGGTGACCGGGCACGGTGGGCCGGTGGACGACCTGCCCGCCAAACTCGCAGTCTTCTCCGGGGTGCGGGAGTTCCCGGCCCGGGTCAAGTGCGCCAGCCTGGCCTGGCATGCCCTGCGCAATGCACTGACCCAGGGGGAGGGCGCCCGGGTGAGCACGGAATAGCAGTGAAGGGAGCGGAGGGACCGTCTCCGTGACGCGGCAGGTTGCAATGCACACACCGAACCTACAAGGAAGAAGCGATGCCTTACGATCCCCGACTTGTTCAGCCGATGCGCGACGAAATGGTGCGCATGGGCGCCCGGGAACTGACCACGGTCGCCGAGGTGGATGCGGCCCTGGGAGACCAGCGCGGCACCACCCTGGTGATGGTCAACTCGGTCTGCGGTTGCGCCGCCGGCAGCGCCCGGCCCGGCTTGGCCGCGGCCCTCACGCATGAGAACCGGCCCCAGCAGGTGGTGACCGTCTTCGCCGGGCAGGACACCGACGCTACCGCGCGGGCCCGGCAGTACTTCGCCGACTACGCCTCCAGCAGCCCCTCCCTGGCGCTGTTCCGGGACGGGGAGGTCGTGCATTTCGTGCACCGGCACATGATCGAAGGCCGCTCGCCCCAGGATCTCGCCAGGGACTTGGCCACTGCCTTCGACAAGCACTGCGCCACGAGCGGCGTGTGACCGGTCACGTGTTCCATCCCGGCCACGCAGAACTGCACGGCGTGACGGTCGTGGTCGAGACACTGAGTGAAGTGTTGTATGTGGGCCGGTACCACGAGATGACACCGAAGGGCCTGCTGCTGCACGACGCCGCCGAGCACCGCCCGGACGGGGACAAGATCAGCCGGGAGGAGTTCATGGCCCGCACCCTCAAGTTCGGGGTGCGGGCGGACCACCGGAACCTGGTGCTGCCGGCCGGTGAGGTCCGCCGGATCACCAGACTGGTGGAGTGGCCGGCCTGAGGCTCAGGGCCAGACCTGCTCGCCGGACTCGTCTATCAGGGTGATGGCGTCCACTGGACAGGCCTTGGCCGCGGTCAGGATGCGCTTGTCCTTGGCGCCCTCCGGATCCAGCACCACGCAGAGCTCTTCGTCGTCCAGCTCGAAGACCTCCGGGGCCAGCGATACACACTCCGCATTGCTGGCGCACAAGTCCCTGTTGACGCTGATAGAGTAGGGCATCAGGCCATATTATAGGAACATGATATCCGGCAGGCCAGAGCCCGGGTTCGCCGCCCCCCCGGATCCCCTGTCCCGCGGGCGGAGGTCCACTCAGCCAATCCGACGACTCCGGTACCCTTCTGTCTACCCTCCCCAGCGCCCTCCGAAACAGCCGCGACGGCGCGGGCGTATGGGACCGCCGACTCTCCCCAGGACACCCATGACGACCAACGTCATTGCCGTGGACCGTATCACCAAGCGGTACTCCGGCCACACCGCCGTCCGGAGCCTGTCGCTGACCGTCCCGAAGGGCGGAATCTTCGGGCTCCTTGGGCCCAATGGCGCCGGGAAGACCACCACGATCCGTATGCTCCTGAGCATCATCGTCCCGGATGAGGGTTCGGTCACCCTGTTCGGGGAGGCCGGCAGCGGCCGGGATTTCTCGGCGCGGATCGGGTACCTGCCGGAGGAGCGCGGCCTCTATCCCAAGATGCGGGTGCTGGACCAACTGGCCTTTCTGGGGGAGGCCAAGGGGCTTTCCCGCTGGGACGCCCGCAAGCGCTCCCAGCTCTGGCTGGAGCGGCTGGGGCTGGGCGACTGGAGCAGCCGGAAGGTCTCCGACCTGTCCAAGGGGATGCAGCAGAAGGTCCAGTTCGCCGGCGCCCTGCAGCACGACCCGGAGCTGATCATTCTCGACGAACCCTTCAGCGGGCTCGATCCGGTCAACAGCCAGGCGATGCGCGACATCGTGGTTGAGGTGGCGCGGAGCGGGCGCACGGTGCTCTTCTCCACCCACATCATGGAGCAGGCGGAGAAGATGTGCGATCGCATCGCGATCATTGCCCGGGGGGAGAAGATCGTCGATGGCTCCCTCGCCGAGATCAAGGCCGAGGCTGGAAAGAGCCATGTGGCCCTGAGCTTCACCCGCAATGCGCAGGCCGCCAAGGCGATTCTGAACGATCGGACGCTGATCGCCAGCTTCGACGATGCCGGGGCCAGCGCCGAGGCGGAGCTGGCCCGGGACGCTGACCCGGAGCGGCTCCTCAAGGCGCTGGTGCAGGCCGACGTGGGGCTGTCCCGGTTCGAAGTGGTCGAGCCCTCCCTGCAGTCGATCTTCATTGCCAAGGTCGGGGCCGATGCCGCGCGCCCAGCAGCCCGCCAGGAGGCCTAGGTGAACAAGGTCCTTGCCGTCATTCGGCGCGAGTTCATCGAACGGGTCCGGACCAAGTCTTTCCTGATCGGGACCTTCCTGTTCCCGCTGCTGCTGGGACTGTTCGGATACCTGCCGGCTCTCCTCGCCAAGCGGGAGACCAGCAGCAAGCGGATCGTGGTCCTCGATGCCGCCAGCGGCGCGATCGGCGACAGCGTGTCGGCGCTCCTGAGTCGGGACTCCATTGGGGAAGGTGAGGCCAGGCGGGTGCGCTTCCTCGTCACCCATGTCCGGGTGGGAGATCGTGAACCCGAGCTTCGGGATTCGCTGGTCGCCCGGATCGGTCTCCAGGATGGGCCCGTGGATGCCCCGAGCGGAGTGCTGAGCCTGACCGATGAGGCGGTAGAGACCGGTCGGGTCCGCTACCTCGGCTCCAACGTCGGCAGCTTCCGTGACATGGGGGCGATCGAACGGCTCGTCGGCCCGGCGCTCCGGCAGGAACGGCTGCTCCGCAAGAACGCCGACGCCGCGATCATCGAGGCCGCCAACGTGCGGCTCGACCTCGCCACCAGCAAGGTCACCGACGGCAAGATCACCGGGGAGAGCGGCGAGCAGACCTTCTTTCTGGCCTACTTCGTCAATCTGTTGATGTATCTGGTGCTGCTGCTGTACGGCATTCAGGTCATGAGTGCGGTCATCGAGGAGAAGACCAACCGGATCGTGGAGGTGCTGATTTCCAGTCTCACCCCCTTCCAGATGCTGCTGGGAAAGGTGATCGGCGTCGGGGCGGTGGGGCTGGTTCAGGTCGGGATCTGGGGTGCGGCGGCCTTCTTTGTGACCAGCGTGATGGGTGGAAACGCCACCCCGCAGACGACCGGACTGGACGGCGCCTCCGGGGTGTCGCTGCCCACCATCTCCGCGGGCCTGGTGGCGGTGATCCTGGTTTTCTTCCTGCTCGGGTACTTCCTGTATTCCGCCCTGTACGCGGCGGTCGGGGCCATGTGCAACACCCAGCAGGAGGCCCAGCAGGCCAACACGCCGGTGACGATGTGCATCGCCGTCGGGATGGTCGCGGTCTTCGCCCTGATGAACGATCCCGGGAGCGGCCTGGCGAAGGTGTTCAGCTTCATCCCGCTGTTTGCCCCCATGGTCGTTCCGGTGCGCTATGCCCTCTCGCCTTTGCCACTAGGGGAGGTGCTCGCCTCGGTTGCGGCGATGGTCGTCGGGATCCTCGTGGTCGTCGCCATCGCGGCCCGGATCTACCGCGTGGGGATCCTCTCCTACGGGAAGCGCCCCAGCATGAAGGAGCTGTGGCGCTGGGTCCGTACCGCCTAGCGGTCGGCGGCGGTGGGTGGCTGGGCCGCCAGCCCTCGGCTGCCCCACATACCGGTCAAACGGCCAGGCTGCCTTCCGTCATTCGAACCGCCCGGCCTCCCACCCGCACCGCGGTCGTGCGACCCCCCGCCACGTCCGCCTCCACGTGCAGGAGGCTGGGCCGCCCCATCTCCACCCCCTGTTCCACCAGCCAGCGGACGGTCCCATCGGAGGGCCGTTCCTCCGCCGTCAGGTAGCCCGCCAGGGCCGCCGCCGCGCCGCCGGTGGCCGGGTCCTCCACTATACCCATCGCGGGAGCGAACATCCGGGCGCGGAGATCGGCGCCGGGCATCTCGGCATCCCGGCAGAAGAGGAACACCGAGGGCGCCCAGAAGCTGGCGAGTCCCGCGGCCCAGAGAACCGTGTCCATGCGGGCCCGCGCCAGGGCCCCGCGATCGCGGACCGGAACGAAGAGAAATGGCACGCCGCTCGAATAGGCGCGCGGGCCGAGACCCGACGCGAGGATCTCGCCGCTCGTCAGGCCGAGCAGTCGGGCCAGCTCGGATGCCGGCGGTGGGGGCGGGCCCTCCTCTGGCGGCAGCGCCGCCGTGAGCTGTGCGAACAGGCCTCCCGCCTCCTGGCGGACCGATATCGGAACGGGTCCGACCTGCTCATCCATGACGAAGCGGCTTTCCGGGCTGGCCGGGGGTGCAATGCCCAACTGCACCAACAGGACCGCGGTGCCGATGGTCGGATGTCCGGCGAACGGAATCTCGACGCTGGGCGTGAAGATTCTGAGCCGGCACAGGGAGCCCGGGCCACTCGGCGGATACACGAAGACGCTCTCCGAGAGGTTGAACTCCCGGGCGATCTGCTGCATGCGCGCGGTGGACAGCACGCCCGGGTCGGGAAAGACCGCGACCTGGTTGCCGCCGAAGGGCCGGTCGGTGAAGACGTCGAGGGTGTAGAAACGAATGGCCATGGAACCGGGCGGTTGGCGGGGGGGGGGGGGGAGAGCCGGAACCTCCAGGATTCAAGATAGGTCTGCTCGAAGGAGGCGACAGGCACCAGGGCGCTCGCGACTGTCGCCGCCGCACCTCGACCCCTATTTTCCCGGCCATGGAGCGATACGATGTCATCGTGATTGGCGGAGGGCACGCAGGGGCCGAGGCGGCGCGGATCGCCGCGCGGCTGGGCGCCCGGACGATGCTGCTGACCCAGCGGCTCGATACCATCGGCCAGATGTCCTGCAACCCCGCCATCGGCGGGATTGCCAAGGGCACCGTGGTCCGGGAGGTGGACGCACTGGGCGGGCTCATGGGGCGAGCCACCGATCGCGCGTCGGTGCACTTCCGGATGCTCAACCGGTCGAAGGGACCCGCCGTCTGGTCTCCGCGGGCTCAGTGCGATCGAGTGCTTTACCGGCAGGCGGTGCGCGCGCTGCTCGAAGGCGAGCCCAACCTCAGCGTGTGCGAAGGTACCGCGTCGAACCTCACCCTCTCGGGCGGACGAGTGGACACGGTTCATACGGAGGATGGTCGGAGATTCGCCGCGGTGGTCGTGGTCCTCACCGCCGGCACCTTTCTGCGAGGGCGGATTCACGTCGGTCTCGAAGTCGGCGTGCCAGCCGGACGGGCGGGTGAATTACCAGCAGATAAACTATCGCAAACGCTTGTAGAACAAGGACTTACATTAGAACGCTTCAAGACTGGCACCCCGCCAAGAATCGCCGGGGAGAGCGTCGATCTTTCCCGTTTGGCTCGGCAGGAGAGTGAGGAGGCCCGGTACTGGTTTTCCTTCCATGAACGGGCGGCCGAGCTGCCCCGACTCACCTGCTATCTGACCTGGGCTGGCCCGGAGGTCCGGGCCGTCATCGAAGCACATCTGGACCAGTCGGCGCTGTATGGCGGGGCGATAAGCTCTCGGGGACCTCGGTACTGTCCGTCCATCGAGGACAAGATTGTCAAGTTCGCGGACGCGGAACGGCATCAGGTTTTTCTGGAACCGGAGGGGCTGGGAACCAGCGAGATGTATGTGAACGGCCTCTCGACTTCGCTGCCCGCGGCGGTGCAGCTGCAGATGCTCCGTGCAGTCCCGGGGCTGGAGCGGGTGGAGATGACTCGACCGGGCTATGCGATCGAGTACGACTATTTCCCGCCCACTCAGCTGCGACCGACGCTGGAGACCCGAGCTGTTCCTGGGCTCTTTCTGGCCGGTCAAGTCAACGGTACGACCGGTTACGAGGAGGCGGCGGGGCAGGGAATCCTGGCGGGAATCAACGCCGCGAGTGCCGCGCTGGGCCGAGAGGCGACGGTTCTTCGCCGGGACGAAGCCATGATCGGCGTCCTGATAGACGACTTGGTGACCCGCGGTGTCGATGAGCCGTATCGGCTGTTCACCTCGCGGGCGGAGTACCGTCTCTTGCTCCGCCAGGATAACGCGCTTCGGCGGCTGCTTCCCCATGCGGAGCGTCTCGGTTGCCTCACCGCCTCGGAGCAGCGTTCAGCGGGGGAGCGGCTCGCGCGGGAGGAGGCGGTGAGGCGGTTTGCTGAGGAGACCGCAGCCGCGCCGGCGTCGGTGAATGACCTCCTGACTCGGGCCGGCGGAAGCGCCCTGACCGCGCCGGCCCGGATCAGTCAGCTCGCTCGTCGCCCCGGCGTGCAGCTGGCGGCGCTGCTTGCCGCCACCGGATTCCCCGGGAAGATGGAGGATGCCGGGTGGGCGGAGGTGGAGCTCAAGTATGATGGCTACCTGGAGCGGGAGCGGGAGGCGGTGTCGCGCCTCCAATCCATGGGGGAATTTCAGCTTCCGCCAGATCTTCCCTACCGGACCTTCGGGTCGATCTCCTTCGAGGCCCGGGAGAAGTTTGCGCGCCTCGTGCCCGAAGACCTGGGCAGGGCTGGGCGAATCCCCGGCGTGACGCCCAGTGACATGCAGAACCTGGTCTCCGAAGTCATCAAGTGGCGCCGGAACCGGGAGAGCTGCATGGCGTAGCCGACGTTTCACGTGCAACATTTTCTTGGCGGCCAGCTTCCGGGGCCGCTTTTTCACGCCTGTTGCACGTGAAACACCGCCCTGGACCGGCTTGCGTCGGGAAACCAACCTCCTTGCACCGAGTGATTGTTTCGCTGGGATCGAAAGCACCTTATATTCGTTGACCCGCACACTCCGGGACGGAAAGACCAGTGGTATTTCTCATCTAGTCGTGTAACTCCTTGTAAAATAAAGTGTTATAATGTCGAGAATCATCGCGATCGCGAACCAGAAGGGCGGCGTCGGCAAGACCACCACGGCGGTCAACCTCGCCGCCTCCCTGGCGATCTCCGAGCGAAAGACCTTGCTCGTGGATGCCGATCCCCAAGGCAACGCCACCAGCGGGGTGGGGCTTCGCCGCGACCAGATCCGGCTCTCGCTCTACGATGTGCTCATCGAGGGCCGCCCGTTGGGAGACGCCCTGGTCAACGACGCGACGCTACCGTACCTCGACGTCGTGCCGTCAACGCAGGATTTGGTTGGTGCCGAACTGGAGCTGGTGGAACGGGCCCATCGCGAGACGGTGATGCGCCGGGCGCTCGACTCCGCCCGCAGCACCCACGAGTTCGTGCTGATCGACTGTCCGCCGTCGCTGGGTCTCATCACCCTGAACGTGCTGGCCGCGGCCGACGGCGTCATCATCCCGATTCAGTGCGAGTACTACGCGCTCGAGGGGATCTCCCAGCTGCTCAACACCATCAAACTGGTGCAGCAGAACTTCAACGCCTCACTGGCGATTGATGGCGTGCTGCTCACCATGTACGACTCCCGCATCAATCTCTGCCGGCAGGTCGCCGCAGACGCGAAGGAGTACTTCGGCGCCAGAATGTTCTCCACTCCGATCCCGCGGAACGTGCGGCTGGCCGAGGCGCCGAGCTACGGCAAGCCGATTCTTCTCTACGACATCCAATCAGTCGGCGCCAAGAGCTACCTGGCGGTGGCGCAGGAGCTGGTGCGGCGGGCCGAGGTACCCATCACCGGCGAGCCGGTCCTTCCGGAGGTGCGCCCGTGAGCGAATCGAAGCGGCTTGGCCGAGGGCTGGAGGCGCTCCTCGGACCGACCTCCCGGTCCGACGCGGAGGCCCAGGGCGCCCTCCTCGAGGTGCCGGTGTCGGCCATCCGGCCCAACCCCTACCAGCCGCGAACCCGGCTCGACGAGCCTCACTTCCAGGAGCTGGTCGCCTCCCTGGAGACGACCGGGCTGCTGCAGCCGATCGTGCTGCGCAAGCACCTGGACGGATACCAGCTCATCGCCGGCGAGCGGCGCTGGCGGGCGGCGCTCAAGCTGGGCTGGCAGAAGATTCCCGCCATCATCAAGGAAGCGGACGACCGGACGCTGCTGACGCTGGCGCTGGTGGAGAACCTGCAGCGGGACAACCTCTCAGCCATCGAAGAAGCGAACAGCTACCACCGGCTGATCGAGGAGTTCGACCTCTCGCAAGCGGAGGTGGCCCGGCTGGTCGGTCGCGACCGCTCCACCGTGGCCAACGCGCTCCGTCTTCTCAAGCTGCCCGCCGAGGTCACGGAAATGGTGGACGACGGGCGGCTCTCGGAAGGTCATGCCCGCGCCCTGCTGGGGCTCGGCGAGCGGACCCACATGACCCGCCTGGCCAAGGACGCCGCCACCCACGGGTGGTCGGTGCGCGACCTCGAGGCCAAGGTCCGCAGCGGCCGGCCGGCCTCCAAGCGCGGACTTACCCGCGGCCGGCAACTCTCGCCGGAGCACCGCCGTATCGAGGACGCCCTCCGGCAGCGACTCGGCACCGATGTCCGGGTGACCGCGCGGCGGCGGGGGCGCGGTCAGGTGGCGGTCAGCTACTACTCCGACGACGATCTCGCCCGTGTCCTCGAGCTGATCCTGGGTGAGCCCTTCACGGGATGACCGGTACGGCCAGACGGCATGTCACCCTGGTGCTGCACGCCGACGGCGCTCTGGCGTCGCGCACCTGGCGTCTGCCGCTGTGGCTGCTCCGGGTGCTGGGGTTCGGCGTGGTGGTCATCCTTGGCCTGATGGTTCTTGGGATGGCCACGTACCTGCCGGTCGCCGTTGAGGCCGCACGGGTTCCCGGCCTGGTGCGGGAGGTGGATCGCCTGGAAACCGAGAACCGGCGCATCGGCGAACTGGTGGCGGCCCTGGACAGCGCGGAACGGCGTTACGAACGGATCCGGGCCATGCTGGGCGCTGACCTGGTGCCCGACCCGGTGTCGGTTGGCTCCACCCTGCCGGTCGCCCCGCCCGTCTCGGCCCGGATCATCGGGGTGCGCAAGGGGTACGAATCCGGCGCTTCGGTCCCCAGCCATTGGCCCCTGGATGAGGCTGGGTACGTCACCCGCGGCCAGGCGGAGGCGGGCGGAACCGGCAATACCGGGGGTGAGGCCCATCCCGGCCTGGACATTGCAATCCCAGTCGGCCGTCCGGTACGAGCCTCGGGTGGCGGCACCGTCCTCGAGGCCGGGGAACAGGCAGAATACGGCACCTACGTGCTGCTGCAGCACCCCGAGGGTTATCAGACCCTGTACGGCCATCTCTCCCGTTTGACGGTCCGACCGGGGAAGCCGGTCGAGGCCGGCGACGTGCTGGGGCTGTCGGGCAATACCGGGCGCTCGAGTGCGCCTCATCTTCATTTCGAAGTCCGGCAGTCGGGCGTGCCGGTTGACCCGCGAACCATCCTGAAGGAGCAGAGCTGATGGCAATCTTCTCCCGACCGGCGCAGGCCGGACGCCCCGGTGAGCCCACGCCCCGCCGCACCGAGGGTACCGGCCTGACAATCATCGCCCAGGGGACCACTATCGTCGGCGACATCGGCAGCGATGCGGTGGTCAAAGTCGAGGGGACTATCCAGGGCAGCGTACGTGCAGGCAGCCAGCTCCTGGTAGCCCACGGGGCGGTCATCCGCGGGGATGTCTTTGCCGCCGAAATCGTCGTTGGCGGAGAGGTGCACGGCAGCCTGCAAGCCGAGGAGCGGGTGGAGATCCAGGCGGGTGCGCTCATCAACGGAGATATTCGTACCCAGCGGATTCACGTGGCCGACGGCGCCCGGGTGAACGGACAGATCAGCATGGAGCCGACGGGCGGACCTGCCTCACTTAGCTCTGACAGGGTGGTATCGGACACCGCGTTGAAGGTGTAAGGCTCCTGGGTTCCCACATTCGTTGAAAAGTGCCTGCAAACTGTGGATAGCAGTACGCCCCGGGCCGTTACGTTTCGCGCAGTGTCACTATAGTGTCGAGATGATATCGTGTTGATGTACAGACTCGCTGCTGCTGCGGTCACGGTGATCGCTATTAGTAGTTGCAGTGACAACAACCAAAATGCTGGCTTTCGCGTCGGCCTGGTTACACCGGGTTCCATCGCGGACGCCGCGTGGAATTCAGGCGCCTACAAGGGGTTGGAGTGGATCCGGGACTCGCTGGGCGCTGCCGTAAGCCACGTGGAAGCGCGCACACCCGGCGACCAGGAAGAGGCCCTGCGTACCTACGCCTCTCAGGGATACGACCTGGTATTCGGGCACGGGTTCGAGTTCCAGGGACCGGCTGAGCGAGTGTCGGCTCAGTTCCCCCGAACGGTGTTCATCGTGACCTCGGGCGAGCGGGTGCGAGGCAACGTCTCACCGCTGATCTTCAGGCTGCACGAGGCCTCGTACCTTGCCGGTATGGTCGCCGGGGGGATGACCAGGAGCGGGTCGCTCGGATTCATCGGCGGCATCGAACTGCCCCCCATCCGGGAGGCCGAAGAAGCCTGGGTGGCCGGTGCCCGGGCGGTGAATCCCGCGGTCACGCCTCGCACCACCTACCTCAACACCTTCGACGATGTCGCCGCGGGCCGGGAAGCGACGCTGGCGCTGCTGCAAGCGGGGGCGGACATGTTCCACCACAACGCCGATCAGGCCGCGCTCGGCATGTTCCAGGCGGTGCAGGAGTCGGCCGAAGCCTACGCGTTCGGAGCCAATCTGGATCAGCGAGCCCTGGCGCCCGGACGGGTACCGGGCTCCGCTGTGATTGACCTCCCTCGCGCCCTGCTGACGGTGGCGAGAGCGGTGAAAAGCGGCAGCTTCTCCCCGACGGTGGAGTCATTCGGCCTGCGCAGCGGCGTGATTCGCTACGAGGCCGACTCCGCCATCGATGCTGGCCTGCCGACGGAGCTGCGGCGGCGGGTGGCCGCTGCCCGGGACTCCATCATCGCCGCCGACACCACGTCGGGCGCCCCCGTGTCATGACGGGCGGCGGCGCGTCGCTCGCGACGCTGGTCGAGTACCTCGACCGATACCTCCGCATCCGTGAAGTGCCGGACGAACCGGCCGCCCTCAACGGAGTACAGGTCGAGAACCGCGGGCAGGTGTCGCGAATCGTGGCGGCGGTAGATGCCACGGAGGCGACCATACAAGGTCTCGGAGAGACCGGCGGAGCAGCCCTTCTCCTGGTTCATCACGGCCTGTTCTGGGACGGCAACCAGCCGGTAACCGGCCGCCGCTACCGACGGATCAAGGGCCTGCTGGACCGGGACGCGGCCCTCTACTCCGCGCACATCCCGCTCGACGTGCACCCTGAGGTCGGCAACAACGCCGTCCTGGCCCGGCGACTCGGCCTCGCCGCAATGGCGGAGTTCGGAAGCTATCGGGGCATTTCACTGGGAGTCGCGGGAGACGCCCCGAGCGCGCTGCAGCCCCGCGGCGCACTCCAGGCGGCCATAGCACGGGAGCTGGGGTTGCCCGGCACCGCCGTACGGGTGGTCGCCGGGGGCCCGCCCGAGGTCCACCGCGTCGGGATCATCACTGGTGGAGCCGGCGGCATGATCGCCCAGGCGCGGGAAGCCGCCTGTGACACCTTCATCACCGGCGAGGGATCGGCCCACCACTTCCACGACGCGATGGAGCTCGGGCTCAATGTCTTCTTCGCCGGCCACTATGCCACCGAGACGGTTGGGGTGCAGGCGCTCGCGGCGCACCTGGCCGGACGGTTCGGCCTGCCCTGGGAGTTCCACGATCACCCGACCGGGATGTAGCCGCGGCCGCGTCGAGACCCTCCTCTACCATCCCCGTCTGTTGATGCCCGCGGCACTCGCGCTGAGCCGAATCAGCAAGCGCTTCGGTGCCGTCACCGCCCTGCAGGACGTGGATTTCGAGCTCGCGCGCGGCGAGATCCACGCCCTCCTCGGAGAGAACGGCGCCGGCAAGTCTACGCTGATGAACATCGCGTTCGGTCTGGTGCAACCGGACGCCGGCAGCATCACGCTGGACGGCGCGGCGGTCACGCTGAGGCACCCCACCGACGGACGGCGCTACGGCGTCGGCATGGTGCACCAGCATTTCACCTCGATCCCGGCGTTCTCGGTGGCGGAGAACGTGGCGCTGGCCGCCGGCTGGCGGCCGGAGCGCAAGGCGGTCATGGCGCGGGTCCGACGGCTCTCCGAACAGACCGGGCTGGTGCTGGACCCGGCAGCCATCGTCGAGACCCTCTCCGCCGAACTCAAGCAGCGTCTGGAGGTGCTCAAGGCGCTTGCCGCCGATGCCCGGATCCTGCTGCTCGACGAGCCGTCATCCGTCCTGCCGCCCAGTGAGGTGAACGGGCTGCTGACCATGATTGCCGGGTTTCGGGACCGGGGCATCTCCTCCGTCCTCATCACTCACAAGCTCGACGAAGCACTCTCAATTGCGGACCGCGTGACGGTGCTCCGCCGAGGTATGGTGGCTTATTGCGGGCCGGTACGGGGACAGAGCGCTACCACGCTGGCCACCTACATGCTGGGCGCGACTCCACCGGGCCGGGGCGGACGCGCGCCTGCCAGCGTGGGGGAGGTGCGCGTCACGCTGATGGGTGCCGTGGTGCGACCGCTGGCAGGGGGAGCGGCCTGCGTGAGGCCACCTGCACCGTACGCGGAGGAGAGATCCTCGGCGTGGCCGCCGTGGAAGGAAGCGGTCAGCGCGAGCTGCTCCGGGCGATTGCCGGCCTGGCGCCGCTTGCCGGCGGCGCACGAACGGTGGCCACCCCGGTGGCCTTCGTTCCGGAAGACCGGATCAGTGAGGGGCTGATCGGCACCTTCTCGCTGACAGAGAACCTGGTGCTGGCACGGGGACGCGGGGCGGCGTGGATCAACGGTCCGTGGGTGGACTGGGACGCCGCCCGGCGCCGGGCCGGGGAGCTGATCGCCGAGTTTGCGGTGCACGCAAGCGGTCCGGAAGCGCCGGCGGCGAGTCTGAGCGGGGGGAACCAGCAGCTGATGCTGGTGGCGGCCGCGCTGGACAAGCAGCCGGCGGTACTCGTGGCCGAAAACCCGACCCGGGGACTCGACCTCCGTGCCACGTCCGAGATCCACGAGCGCCTGCGCCAAGCGGCCCGGCGCGGGGCGGCGGTCGTGGTTCACCTCGCTGATCTGGATGAACTGCTGGAGGTCGCCAGCCGGATTGCGGTGCTGTCCAACGGGGTGCTGGCCGAGATGCCAGCGGGTGCCGGCCGGGACCAGATCGGCCGCCAGATGCTCGCGGCGCAAACGGAATGAGCCGGGCCGCAGGTGGTCCGCTGTTAGCCCGTGCACGCGCCGGCCTGGCACCGGTCGTGTGGGCGCTCGGGGCGCTGGTCATCGGACTGCTGGTGCTGGTGCTGGGCCTGGCGTTGAGCGGGTACGACGCCCTTGCCGCACTGAGCGCCTTGTGGCGTGGGCCCTTCGGGTCCTTCGACGCCATCCTCTCTGCACTCCTCCCCCGCGCGATTCCCCTGATCATCATCGGCCTGGGCATCGGCGTCGCCTTCCGCGCCGGCGCGCTTAACATCGGCGCGGAGGGGCAGTTCTACGCCGGGGCGCTGGCTGCCACCTGGGTGGGCCTGGCCATCGTGCCACTGGCGGGAGATGCGACCGGCGCAGCGGCTAGAATCGCCGCGGTCTCCGCCGTCCTCGGCGCCGCGCTGGCCGCCGGGCTCCTCTGGGCCGTGGTGCCGGTGATCCTCCGGATCCGTTTCGGGGTGCTCGAGGTGATCAGCACACTGCTGCTCAACTTCGTCGCCGAGGCGCTGGTGAGCTGGATGGTGCAGGGACCGCTGCAGGAGTCGAAGCACATCTATCCCCAGAGCGATCCGGTGGCGCTGGTGGCCCGCCTGCCCCAGCTGAGTGGCACCCGGCTGCATCTCGGGTTGGTGATCGCGCTGGCCCTGGCGCTGGCCCTGTGGGTCTTCGAGCGGCGGACTCTGATGGGGTTCCAGCTCCGGGCCACCGGGGAGAATCCGCTCGCCGCCCGGGTGACCGGCGGCGTGCGGGTCCGCGGCGTGTTCGCCGGGGCTCTGCTCCTGTCAGGCGGGCTGGCCGGGCTCGCCGGCGGCATCGAACTATCCGGCACGACCTACGCCCTCTTCCAGAATCTCTCTCCGGGGTACGGCTTCACCGGCATCGCGGTAGCGCTCCTGGCGCGGCTGCACCCGTTAGGCATCGTGGCCACGGGTCTCCTGTTCGCGGCGCTGGAGGCGGGCGCCAGCGCCATGCAGCGTGAAGCCGGCGTTCCGGCGGTGGCGGTCTACATGGTGGAAGCCGCAATGATCATCGCCGTACTGCTGTCGGATGCCTTCCGCCGCCGGGCATCGGTACAGCCCGGGGAGGGATGACCGGTGGACAGCGACCTGCTCACCGCTTTCTTTGCCGCCGCAGTACGGGTGGCGACGCCGCTCCTGCTGGCGGCGCTGGGAGAGATGGTCGTCGAGCGCGGCGGGGTGATCAACCTCGGCGTCGAGGGCGCGATGCTCGCCGGCGCGCTCGGCGCCGCCCTTGGCGCCACCGCCGGTGGACCCTGGGCCGGGGTCGCGGCGGCGGTGCTCAGCGGAGTGCTGGTCGCGGCGCTGTTCGCGGTGATCAGCGTGGGCGCGCGGGCAGACCAGATCATCACCGGCACCGCGATCACCCTCGGCTGTATCGGTCTCACCGGCGCCATCTACCGGAGTGCGTATGGGCCGGAAGGAGTTGGGCTCAGCCTGCCCACTTTCGCAGTGATGCCGGTTCCGCTGCTGTCACGGATCCCGGTCATCGGGCCGGCCATCTTCCAGCAGCCGGTGCTGACCTATGCCGGGCTGCTGGCGGTGCCGCTCCTGTGGTGGCTGGTCTTCCGGACCCGCTGGGGGCTCGCTCTTCGAGCCGCGGGAGAATCGGCGGAGAAGGCCCGGGCGGCGGGGGTGCGGGTGCTGCGGGTCCGGACGGTTGCAGTGCTGATAGGCGGCGCCTTTGCGGGCCTGGCCGGTGCCAGCCTGGTGCTGGCGCAGGTGGGTACCTTTGCTGAGAAGATGACCGCCGGCCGCGGCTTCATCGCCATCGCCATCGTGGTGCTGGGATCGTGGCTGCCGGGGCGGGTGCTGGGGGCGGCGCTCTTCTTCGGGGCGGCGATGGCGCTGCAGTTCCTGCTGCAGTCCTTCCTGCTCAACGTGCCTTACCAGCTCTTCCTGATGCTCCCCTACCTGCTGACCCTGGTGGTCCTGGCTGGCGCGGTCCGCCAGGGGCGGGCGCCGGCGGATCTGGGGAGGGGATAACAGGCGCTTGGGCGCTTGGGCGATTCGGGGGGATGGTCAGCCGGCCACCATCCGCGCTTTCTCCTCCGCGATGATGGCGCGGACTTTCGCTTTCAAGGCGGGCACATCGGCGCTGGTCAGGCCCGTCGTCTCCACCGGGGCGAGGACCCGCGCCTCGGCGATCGAGTGCCCGATCCGCCAGTCGTGCTTGCCGAGCGCGAAGCGGGTGCCGTGCACCACGATCGGCAGGATCGGCACGCCGGCGTCAATCGCCAGGCGGAACGCGCCGTCCTTGAAGGGGAGCATCTCCCCCGTGGGCGACCTGGTTCCCTCCGGAAAGATCACCACCGAGATGTGGCCTTCCAGAATGGTCCGGCAGCGTCGCATCGCCTTGGCCGCGCTCTTGGCAGTCCCCCGCTCCACCGGTACGTCTCCCGCGAACCGCATGTTCCAGCCGAGAATCGGAATGCGGAGAATCTCGACCTTGGAGAGCCACTTCATCTCCCATGGGAGGTGGCTGAGCAGCAGGATGTCCACGAACGACTCGTGGTTGGACACCACCACGTAGGGATGCCGGGGATTGGCAGGCATCTGGCCGCCCACCCGGAAGCGCCACAGCGGATTCAGCGTTGCCGTGACCACGCCGATCTTCCGGAACCAGAGCCCCACCCAGTAGCGACCGGGGTCAAACGGCGCGGTCACCAGGCGGATCAGCGCCAGCGTGGGCAACCACACCAGGTTGCACAGGCCGAGGAGAAGCCAGACCCAGAGTGACACTGCGGTGATGTAAGCCCGGGAGAACAGCCTCACTCCGGCACCCTGTCATCCCACAGTGCCAGGATGTTCCCATCGGGGTCAGCGATCATGGCCATAATCCCGAACGCCTGCCGGGTCGGCTCGGCCAGGAAACTCACGCCCCGCTCGTGCAGCCGTTCGCAGTAGCCCAGGATGCCCTCCACCCTGATGGTGAGCCCGGTATGGCGGCCCACCAGCGCGCGGGCGTCGGGATGGACCGCCGGGTGGACGCCGAGATGGGGCGCCTCCTCCAGGAACTCCGCCCCGAAGGAACCCTCCCGCACCAGGATAAGACCGAGGTCGTCGCGATAGAAGCGCTTGGCCCGCTCAATGTCGGTCACGAACAGGGCTATGGAATGCAGAGTCGGCATGCGTGGGGTCTGGGTGAGGATGCGGTGGCGGCTGCCTAGAGCTTGGCACGCTGCGACGCCGCCCGCCAGTTCCGGCGCATCCGCTCTAGCCCCGGACGGGAAAGGGGCGTGTCGCCGAAGCGCCGGGTGAACTCCTCCTCCGACAGCTCGGCGAAGTACTCCGGCCCAGCTCCGCGCAGCGTCTCGCGCGGGGCGAACTGGGCGATCTTCGACTCCTCGGCGAAGCGCTGGTTCCAGGGGCAGACCTCGTTGCAGATATCGCACCCGAAGGCCCAGCCCTCCAGCTGGGCCGCGATCGGGGCCGGGATCTCGCCCTTCTGCTCGATGGTCACATAGGAGATGCAGCGAGTGGCGTCAAGCACCCGCTCAGCCACGAAGGCGCCGGTGGGGCAGGCGTCCAGGCAGCGAGTGCAGCTGCCGCAGCGATCGGTTTCGAACGGCTGGTCAGTTTCGAGCTTGAGATCGGTGAGGACGCTCCCGATGAAGAACCACGAGCCCGACTCCGGTCGCAGCAGCATTGTGTTCTTGCCGATCCACCCGAGGCCGGCGCGCTGGGCCAGCTCCCGTTCGGCGATCGGGCCGGTGTCGGCGTACGGCCGGGCGACCGCGGCACCATGGACCCGCAGGAATACCGCCAGCTCCTCCAGCCGGGCCAGCGTCACCCGATGATAATCCTCGCCCCGGGCGTAGCGGGCGATCCGCGGGGAGGTCGCGGTGACCTCATCGTCGGGATTCCGGTAGTAGTAGTTATCAAGAACAACAACGGCGCGGTGCGCGTCTCGGTCGGCGAGCTGGGGATTTTTCCGCTTTTTCGCCTGCCGGTGAATGTACCGCATGTTGCCGCCGTAACCGGACTTCAGCCACCGGTCCAGGACATCGGCATGGGGGAGGGGGTCCAGGGTGGTGATGCCACAGGCGACGAAGCCGAGACGCGTGGCCTCGGCTTTGATGGCGGTGGCGAGTCGGTCAGCCATGCCTAGTCCGGGGCGGAGGCGCCGGCGGCCAGGTGCTCGCCGGTGGAGCCGTGCACCGGGAGGGAGGCGCGTGCGCCGAGCGCAGGAGTACTCCGGCCGGCCTTCCAGACACTGGTGATGAGCCGGGCGCCGCGCTGGTAGGTGAAGTACGACCAGGCCCACTGGATCATCACGATGACCCGGTTGCGGAAGCCGATCAGGAAGAAGATGTGGATGAAGATCCACATGAGCCAGGCGGGGAATCCGCTGAAACGCATGCCCCAGATGTCGGCGACGGCATGCCCGCGGCCGATGACGGCCAACTGGCCCTTGTCCCAGTAGGAGAAGGGCCGCCGCGGCCGGCCCGCGAGATCGCCGGCGATGGTGCGCGCGGTGTACTGCCCCATCTGGATCGCCACCGGGCAGATGCCGGGGAGGGTCTCACCGCGCCGGTCACGGACCGCCGCCGCGTCTCCCAGCACGAATACCTCGGGACGCCCCGGAATGGAGCAGTCGGGCTCGACGATCACCCGGCCGACGCCGTCGAGCGGTGCGCCGAGCGTCCGGGTGATCGGACTGGCGGCATTGCCGGCGGCCCAGACAACCGTCTGGGTCGGGATGGTCCAGCCGCCGGCCACGACGTAGCCGGGACGGACATCGGTTACGAGCGTCTGTTCGCGCACCTCCACACCGAGTCGGCGGAGCTCGTACTTGGCGCGCCCGGAGAGCTGGGGCGGGTAGCTCGAGAGCAGCCGCTGGCCGCCTTCGAGCAACATCACCGTGGCCTCGCGCGGATCGATGTGGCGGAAGTCCCGGCGGAGGGCGTAGCTCCGGATCTCGGCCAGGGCGCCGGCGACCTCCACCCCGGTCGGTCCGCCACCCACGACGACGAACGTCAGATGCGCGTGGCGCTTGACCGGGTCGGCCTCCCGCTCGGCGCGCTCGAAGGAGAGCAGCACCCGCCGCCGAATCTCGCCGGCGTCCTCGAGGCTCTTCAGGCCCGGGGCCAGGACTTCCCACTCGTCCCGGCCGAAGTAGCTGTGGCGTACCCCGGGCGCTAGAATGAGATAGTCGTAGTCTGTAGTACTACCATCGTTAAACACGACTTCCCTGGCGGCGGTGCGGATCTCGCCGACCTCCCCCATGAGCACCTCGGTATGCGCCTGCTTGCGGAGGATGGAGCGGATCGGCGATGCGATATCCGGCTCGGAGAGCGCGGCCGTCGCCACCTGGTACAGCATCGGCTGGAACAGGTGGTGGTTCTGCCGGTCGATGACCGTGACCCGCACGGGCGCGTCGGCGAGGCCCTTCGCGGCATACAGGCCGGCGAAGCCGCCACCCACGATCACCACATGCGGCTTAGTCATGCAGAATCCTCCGGCGCCAGCGGGCGAACCGCAACACGTCCTCTACGGGTGGCAGCTGTCGCTCGGCCCCATAGGCGGTGTGCAGGCGCCATTCGAGATAGACCGCGTCGGGGAGTGGAAGAAAGGGGACCTTGCGCCACCACCCGCGGCGACGGAAGGCCCATACCAGGGTGAGCAGGTCCACCGCCACGCGCGGATTGATCAGGCCCCGGCCTGCAAGCTGTGCAGCCAATCCAAACCATCCGGCGGGTCGTGCCATGCGGACGAAGATAACTACACTATATTCCCCCCTCCATGATGGTTTCCGCCCCCGTCGACCGGTTCGCCGAGCTCCGGGACCAGTTCCCGATCTTTCGCCACACCACCTATCTCAATAGCTGCTCGCTGGGCGCCCTTTCGGACCGGACCCGCGCGGCCCTGGGCAGCTATCTGGATGAATGGGAGCGGCGGGGTGCCTCGGCGTGGTATGACAGCTGGCTACCGGCGGTGGAGCGCCTGCGGGCTGGCTATGGCCGGGTGATCGGCGCGGGCCCGGACAGCATCTCGATTCACTCCTGCATCTCCACCGCGCTCTCGGTGGTGGCGGAGTCGCTGGACTACTCGGCGCGGCCGAAAGTGGTGACCACCAGCCTCGACTTCCCCACGGTGGCCTATCAGTGGCTGGCGAAAGCGGCCCGCGGCGTGGAAGTCGAGGTGATCGAGAGCCCGGACGGCATCGGCGTCCCGCTGGAGCTGTTCGCGCGGGCCATCGACGAGCGGACCGCGCTGGTCGCTACCAGCCACGTGTTTTTCACCAGCGGCGCCGTCCAGGATCTCCCCGCCCTGACCCGGATGGCTCATGCCAGGGGTGCCCGGCTGCTGGTGGACGGCTACCAGGGGGCGGGGCAGGTCCCGGTGGAGCTGGGTGGGGCGGATTTCTACTGTGCCGGTGGCCTCAAATGGCTGCTGGGCGGCTCCGGGATTGCCTTTCTGTATGTGCGGCCGGACTTGATTGCCGACTTCGAGCCCGGCGTGACCGGCTGGTTTGCGCATGCCTCGCCGTTTCAATTCGATTCCCGGCACCTTGAGCGGGCGCAGGATGCCCGGAGGTTCGACCTGGGCACGCCGTCGGTGGCGTCGGTGTACGCCCAGCTGGCCGGGCTCGAGGTCCTGTTCGAGGCCGGGCTCGATCGGGTCCAGGCGCGCACGGTGGAGCTGACGGGCGATCTCATCGGCTGCGCGATGGACCACGGGCTCGCACCGAAGGTGGCGCCGGCGCCCGCCGATCGGAGCGCCATCGTGATGCTGCCGAGCCCCGATCCTGCCCGGGATGTCCGGCGGCTGGCTGAGGCCGGGTTCGTCGTGGATGCCCGGCCGGGACATGTGCGGGTCTCTCCCTATTTCTACAACCTGCCCGGCGAGCACCGGGCGTGCATCGAGGTACTGGCACGTGGCTGAACGTGAACGGCGGCACAGCGACCGACCCCGGGGGCCGACGGCGGACGAGCAGCTCTTCGAGAGCGTCGAGGGCCTCGAGCGTCCGGACGCACTCCGCAAGACCGATCCCTGGCGGGTGCTCCGCATCATGGGGGAGTTCGTCGAGGGGTTCGAGAAGCTGGGCGATGTCCAGGACGCGGTGGCGATCTTCGGGTCGGCGCGGACCCCGGAGAACGACTCGGAGTACCGGCTCGCCATAGAGACCGCCCGGCTCCTCGCCGAAGCGGGGTTCCCGATCATCACCGGCGGCGGCCCAGGCATCATGGAGGCGGCCAACCGCGGCGCGGTGGAGGGCGAGGGGGTCTCCATCGGCTGTAACATCGAACTGCCGCACGAGCAGGGAACCAACCAGTACGTCCGTCGCAGCATGTATTTCCGGTTCTTCTTTGTGCGGAAGACGATGTTTGCCAAGTACTCGATGGCCTTCGTGGTCTTCCCGGGCGGCTACGGCACGCTGGACGAGCTGTTCGAGGCGCTCACCCTGATCCAGACCGGCAAGGTCAGCGGCTTTCCGGTGGTCCTGGTCGGCACGGCGTACTGGCAGGGGCTGGTGGACTGGCTGCGCGGCACCCTGGCCCGAGAGCGGAAGATCAATCCGGAGGATCTCGACCTGTTCCACGTCACCGATGATCCGCAGGAGGTGCTCCGCATCATCCGGGAGGCGCGAGACAATGGCGGGCACAACGACGGAAAGGGAGTCGCCTGATGACCCGGCCCAGCGCCAACCACCTGCGCGGCCGCCGCATCAACCCCGATGCCATCACCGGCCGGGAGACCGCGGCGGACCTGATCGATAACGCCTTCCTGGCCTACAACGCCGGCCGATTGCGGGAGGGCTGCCAGCTCTTCACCCAGCGCATGCTGGCGCCGGAATCCACCGTGGCCATGAGCATCACGGGGGCCATGACGCCCGCGGGCCTGGGCATGTCCTCGCTCATTCCGCTGATGGAATCGGGGTTCGTGGACTGGATCATCTCCACGGGGGCAAATCTCTACCACGACGCGCACTTTGCGCTGGGACTGTCGTTGCACCAGGGGAGTCACACCGCGGACGACGTCGAACTCCGCGAACATGGCGTGGTGCGGATCTACGACATCTTCTTCGACTACAGCGTGCTGCTCTCCACCGACGCCTTCGTGCGCGAGGTGTCGGCCCGGCCCGAGTTCCAGCGGGCGATGAGCACGGCCGAGTATCACTTCCTGCTGGGGGGATACCTGCGGGAGCGGGAGCGGGCATTGGGGCTGCGCAAGCGCTCGTTCCTCTCCATGGCGCACGAACTCGAGGTGCCGATCTATACCAGCTCTCCCGGCGACAGTTCGATCGGCATGAACGTGGCCGAGCAGGCGCTGGCCGGGAGCCAGCTGCGCTTCGACGTGAGCGCCGACGTCAACGAGACAGCCGCCATCGTGCTGGAGGCCAAGCGCACGGGCGGGAAGAGTGCGGCGTTCATCGTGGGGGGTGGGAGTCCGAAGAACTTCCTGCTGCAGACCGAGCCGCAGATCCAGGAGGTGCTGGGCATTGACGAGAAGGGCCACGATTACTTCCTGCAGATGACCGACGCCCGGCCGGACAGCGGCGGGCTCTCCGGCGCGACCCCTAACGAGGCAGTGAGCTGGGGCAAGATCGACCCGGACATGCTGCCGGGGACGGTGGTGGTCTACATGGACAACTCGGTGGCGCTGCCGCTCCTGACCGCGTATGCCCTGGCGCGCCACGCGCCCCGGCCGCTCAAGCGGCTCTACGCCCGCCGGGATGCGATGATGCACCGGCTGATCGAGGAATACCGTGCCGCCCTGGCCTTCCGCGACAAGCGGGCCGAGCAGTCCAAGGCCGGCCATTGAGGACCCAGCCGGAGGCCCGCCAGGCTGCCGGGGGCCCCCGGTCCGTCAGGCAGGCGTAATCCCCTCGACCTTGTAACCCGCAGCTTCAATGGCGGCAAACGCAGCCGTGGTGGCGTCGTCCCCGTCCGGTACCCTCAGCTCCGCCCTCCCCATCTGAACCGACCGCACCTCGATTCCGGTCACCCCGGCGAGGGCTCGATTGACCGCGTTCAGACAGTGGCTGCAGGTCATGCCGGAGATCGCTATAGTAATGTCTTTCATGTGGTTACCTCGGTTCCCCGGGCCGGGCTGTGGTGGGTTCTTCGAGCCCGTGCATCCAGTGGTCGGCATTTCTTCGGGGCGGGAAGATCGACCTGCCAGGGCCTAGTGGCCATCCCCTTCCAGCTGCAACATATAGCCCCGGGTCCCGGGCACGGACCCTGCCCTTTCGGAGGGTATGAACCTGGAAGACGGGGAGTTCCGCCAGCTGATTCCCATCCTGCACCCGCACACGCGGATGCAGGATCTGGACACGCTCCGCGCCTGGTATGAGGCCGCCGCGGACGTGCTGCGGCTGGAGCTGCCTGCGGACTTGCTGGCGATGTGGCTGTTTGACGCCGACGGCGCGCCGTTGTTGCTGGAGCCCGAGGCGCTTGCCGCCGACCACCTCGATATTCCCCTGGCCGACCCGTTGGTCAGCCAGACCGCACTCGAACTGATCGAGGACCGGATCCGGCGCGCCGGGTACGGCTCGGTGCTGTTCCAGCCGATCCGCCACGGTGGCCAGGACGTGGGCCTGATTCTGATGGCTGCCTTTCCCCCCTACGTGTACGGCCTCCGGGCGGAACAACTGATGCTTGTGGCCGCGGACACCATGGCGCCCATGCTGGCCCGGGTCACCCGCGGCGATGACTCCCCCTCCCGCCGCTCGGCGGGACATCCGGTCGAGGAGTCGGTGGAACCGGCAGCGGAGGTCCGGCGAGTCGAGGGAGACCTCGTGGCCTCCCTGGCCGACGCCATCAGCGGCGCCGGCACCCCGCGGGACCTGATGCTCGCGCTCTCCTTCTCGCTGCAGCATGTGCTCCCGCACGACGCGTACGAGCTGCTCATCCCCGACACCGCGGGCGAGCAGTACTACCGGATCGGGCTGCACGGGCATGGTGCCCTCTGGGGAGACCCCGGTCTGGTCCGGCCCCGGGCGGAGCTGGATCCCGCGGCGCTCTTCGGTGAACAGAGCAGCGTTCTGGTGGAGGATGCGGAACAGGATCCGGCTCTGGGGCTCCCGGTGCTGGTCACCGTGCGCGGCACGGAGACGCCGCCCCGCTCGCTCCTCGGGGTGCAGCTCCGGGTGGTGGAGCGGCTGACCGGCTACCTGCTACTCGGCGCGGCGGGGCCGGGGCTCTATCAGGAGGAGGACCTCGTGCTGCTCGACCGGATCGGTGCGCTGCTCGCGCCCCGGATCGAGAGCCTGGTGCTGGCGTGGCAGTACAGCGTGCTGCGGAGTCAGTTCGACCTGCTCCGCCATGTGCCGATGCACCTGGCGCGGGTCGCGGAACTGCTGGCTACCACCGCCTTCCTGGGCGAAGGCAGCCGGATCTTTGTGCAGCAGGCCGGAGCGCTGCTCCCGCTCGGCGCACTGGAGTTCGCGGTGCGGCTGAGCGACGAGCAGCGCATCGCGGTGGTGCGTCCCGGCGTCACCACCGCGCTGGCCGACCTGCCCCAGGAGCCGATCGAGGGCACCGGCGTGGCGCAGGTGGTACGCGGTGAGATTCCCTACCTGCTGGAGACCGACCACGAGGATTCCGGGCCGGTCTCGGTGCTGGTGGTGCCACTTCGAGCCGGGGGCAAGGTGATCGGGGCGATGGCGCTCACCGTCGCCGGAGAGGGCGCTTTCTCCCGAACCGACATGGCGCTGGCACAGCAACTGGCGGATCTCGCCGCGCCGCACCTGGACCTGGCCCGCCGGGCCGCGCCGCTGGTGATGCCGTACATCCCGGGGTGGAAGCGGCCGAGTTTCCGACAGGAGGGGGAGTAGGCGATTAGGCGGACCGTGAGCGCGCGCCCCCCCCTCTCGCCACCTTGAACCGCTTAACCGCCTTACCGCCGAACCGCCCCCGGATGCACCGGATGCGGCCGCTCGGGGCGCTCGCGTGCCCACCGGAAGAAGATCACCCCGAAGGCGAACCACACCGGCAGGTCTCCCACAATCTTCATCAGCAGTCCCGCCACCTTCTGATCTTCCAGCGCGGTCAGGATCGGGAAGATTCTGGGCGCCAGCTCATAGGTGGCGTAAAGCGGAAAGTCGGCGAAGGTGAGAAACGCCGAGGGGATGATCGTGGGCAGGGTGCTGAAGAAAAGGTACCCCATCTTGAGCGGCCGGCCGATGCGCACCACCTCGGGGCTCGGTCCCATCACGGGCCACCACAGTGCGAAGCCCGCGGATAGCCAGGCCAGATCAATCAGGAGCGCTCCCACCTGTGTGGCCATGGCCGCGTCCACCACCTGCGGCACGTGGGTGGAGAGCTGCACGACGGCATAGACCGCCAGCCCGAACCATGGCCGGCCGAAAAACCGGAGTAGCCCGCCCCAGCGGGGGCCCGTGGCGGCCATCCGCTGCAGCTCCAGCGGGATGCCGAGCAGCAGGCAGGGCGGCGCGACGACGGAGAGCAGGATATAGCTCGCGGTATGAAAGCTGGCGAGATAGCCGGCGCCGAGCGCACCTAACGGCCAGTCGAGCGCGATCCAGATGGCGGCCAGTCCAGCGAGGAACCAGAGGCGGTTGGCCGGTTGGGCCGTTGGGCGGTTGGCCGGGATGGCAGACTCACCATCGGCCCGCCTGATCGCCGTCCACCAATACCACCCAGCCAGCAGACCCACGAACAGCCACACCCCGGGGTACGCCTGCCACTGCCAGCTCCATGGCTGCCCGGTGGCAGAGCACCACCACTGCACGATCAGCCCTTCACGAGCAGCTGGAGGTCCTTGGCCCAGTCGGCCTGGCGGATGCCGAAGGGATAGACCACGTGGGCCAGGTTGTCGCGAGTGAAGGCCAGCACCAGGGTGGAGTGGCCGATGGTGTAGGTGTCCTCCGTCAGCCCTGGCTCCTTGATGGTCTGGCCCAGCTTGAGTTGCCGCATGGCCCCGGCGATGGCCACGCTGTCTCCGGTGAGTCCGATGAAGCGCTGATCAAACTTGTCGAGCCAGGCGCGCATCTTTTCCGGTGTGTCCCGCGCCGGATCGGTGGTGACGAACACCACCTCGATCTGGTTGTTCACCTCCGGCCCCAGCTTCTTGAGTGCCGCGGCGATGTTGGCCAGGTGCACCGGGCAAACGTCGGGGCAGTTGGTATAGCCGAAGAAGAGCAGGGCCACCTTGCCTTCGGTTTCCCGCCTGAAATCGAACGGCTTGCCGTCGGTGGTGGTCAGGGTGAAGTCGGGCTTGGGAACCGGCGGTGTGATCTGCGGGCCGGCCAGTCCGTCGGGGTTGAACGGCTTGGGGGCCGCCGGGGAGCAGGCGGCCAGGAGCAGTAGTGACGCCAGCAGGCCGATGCGCCGGCGGCTATGGGGGCCGGCGACGTGGGTGGGGCGCACGGGGGAGAATGGGGTCATGGTCACTCGCCGAGGTTAGGCGCTGGCAGGGCCACGAGTACCGCGGTGACCGAGAGCAGCAGCAGCGCAATGCTCAATTCAACGGCCGCCGAGCGGGTCAGGGCGGCGGTGGCACCGGGGGTGCCCAGTGCGGGCGAAAGTTTGCGCCAGTTCCAGGCGCCGAAGGCCATCGTAACAACCAGCAGCAGGATCTTGAGCAGCAGCACCCGCCCGTAGCTCGAGCCCCAGAGGTTGCCGAGACCGCCCACATACGCCACCCCGAGCAGCCCGCCGGTGCTGATGGCCAGCGTCGCCCCGGTAAGCGCCAGGGGGGAGAAGGTCCGCACCATGCGGGCCACCCCCCGATCCACGCCGCCGCGCTGCCCCGACGCGCGCCGCAGCCCCGCCAGGAACATCACGCCGAGGCTGCCGAGCCAGATGCCGCCACCGACAAGATGCAGCGCGTGCAGCCCCAGTCCCAGCCCGGGGCCCCAGGGGTTCTCGGCGGCGTGCCCGGTCCGCGGCGTGGCGGCCACCGCGAGGAGGACAGCGCCGCCTAACAGCGCGAGGCCGATGGCGGGCTGTCGACGGCAGTAAAGCGCCAGCGGCAGCACCACCACCGCCGCCGCCAGCTGGGCCAGCCAGGCTGAGCCCCAGGCGGTCTCGAGCAGGACGGCCCGGGCGGCGTCCCAGGTGAACGGCTCGAACGGCTCGAGAAAGGAGCGCACCTGCCCGTAGCCCCGGGCGAGATGCGCCAGCACCAGGAGCCCCGCGGCCCAGCCCGCGACCTGCCAGGTGCCCGCCAGCGCCCACGCAGCCAGGGACTGATCGTTGTCGACGGGGTCGCGCCAGCGCGGGACCAGCGCCGCGAAGGCACAGGCCCCGATCAGGAGCAGGGTCGCGAGGTACGCCACCCCGCGGGCGGCGGCGTACAGGTCGAGTGGAAGCGGGACGAGGTCGTGGTCCACGGCGCGGGCGGATGGCTACGCCGGTCGGTGAGTGGGCACCGGCGGCATGAATGTGCCGGGAACCGCCTCGAGGTGCCTGCCGCTAGCCTTCGTCGCCGGGTTCAAGGCGTGGACGGGGCCGGGGTATAGGTGAACGAGTACTTGCCACGGACGACGTGGCCGTCGAGTGCCGCCGTCTTCCAGGCCACAGTATACTTGCCGGGGGAGAGCGTCACCGGAATACTGCCGGCCACCGAGAGGGTGTCCTCGGTGGCGGCGAGCCTGACCACCGCCACCGGGGAGTTGTCGGCCCCCAGGAGGGTGGCGCCGGATACCGCGGGCTCGGGCCGGGTGCTGAACCAGAGCCGTACGGCGGTGGGCGCGGTGACCACAGTGGTGTCCACCGCCGGCTCGGCCTTGACCAGATGGGTATGAACGGCCGTACGGCTGCCAGAGAGCACAGTCGCGGCGGCAACGAGTAGGATGGTAGCGCGGATCATTTCGCAACCTGTTCGGTGATGTTGACGTAGGCCGGAAGATAATGAAGTCGGGGCCGTCCCGACCCCGAACTGCGGGGCACCCGGTTCCCCGAGCCTTGCCAATCGGGATGCTGTCGCTCCAGTTTACTGACCCTGAAAGGGCATTCCGACTTGCATCGTTCCCGACTGTTCCGCCTGCTGGGCTGTGTCCTGGCCCTGGTGGTCGGCGCCAACGCGGCGCTGGCCGGACGGCCGCACGGCTGCGATGCCCGCCGAGCGGCCAGCCTGGCGGAGCCGGGTGGGTCCGAGGCGCACGGCGGGCACGGTGGGCACGGTGCCGGACAGCACACCGACCGGACCGTCCCCACGGAGTGCAATTGTATTGACCACGCCTGCGGCAGCAGCGCGGTCCTGGTGCTCGTCGCCGGGCGGAGCAGCATCCCGGTCGCATCTCTGGGAGTGGCTGTCTTCCGCCTGCCGGCGGCAGCGCAGCACACCCCGTCAGCCCCACCGCATCTCCATCCCTACCAGCTGGGCCCCCCTGCGCATCTGAGCTGACGGCGTACTTCTCCGCCGCTTCCAGCCACTGACTGACACCCGGCCGCCGCCGGGGTGTTCCGCGTCCGGGACACCTCCGCGTCGCCGACCACTCTCAATTCCAATGCGCAGGAGCAATCTCATGTTTCGACGTCATGCCGTCCTTCTTCTTGGCGCCTTTCTCACGGTCGCGGCGTGCAGCAGCGAGGAGTCGAATGCGCCGCACAGCCATACCCCCGAGAGCGTCAAGGTGTTCGATGGCGCCAACGAACTGACCGAGCCCTTCCAGCTCCAGGCCGCCCAGACGATCCGGGTCGAGGTGAAGCTGTACAACGACCACGGCGAAGAGATCGTGCTGGACGACCATCACGTGGTGGGAGTGACCTTCGCACCCGCCAACCTGGCCACGGTCGCCGCCGTGGCGGGTGAGTCGACCCAGTTCGACGTCACCGGCGGCACCGCGGGCAGCGGCACGGCCACGGTGGGCTGGGGCCACGATGCCCCGGACGAACTCACCTTCGCGTTCGACGTGGACGTGGCGCCATGACGGCCATCCGGCGACTCGGCCACCAGCGTAACGGGACCGGATCGTGAACCATCGCAGCCGCTTTGCCGCGCTGCTGCCCCTGCTGCTGCCCGGCATGCTCGCCGGGCAGCAGCCGGACTCGGTGCCGGCCCCGGTGCAGTTGCGGACCATCGAGGTCACCGCGACGCCACTGCCGCAGACGCCGTCGGAGGCTCTGAGCATCAACGTCAGCGCCCAGGTGGTCCAGCGCGCGCCGGCCAGCAACGCGTACGACCTGATCCGGCGCACCGCCGGGATTGAGGTGCACGAGCAGGGACAGGGACCGGGCTGGGCCTCGGATGTGGTGCTCCGGGGATTCACCTCCGATCACTCCTCCGACGTGCTGCTCACCATGGATGGGGTCCCCATCAACCTGCCGATCCACGGCCATGTCGAGGGCTACGCCGACTGGAGCATCCTGTCGGTGCCGGCGGTAAGCGCTATTTCCGTGATCCCCGGCTCGGCCAGCCCGCTGTATGGCAACTTCGCCTTCGGCGGCGTGGTGGCGGTGGAGACGGCGCGCGATGCGAAGGGGACGCTGGTCTCCACCGGTGCCTCGAGCCACGGCGACGTCAACGGCTGGCTTCGCAGCGGCTGGCGCGCGGAGCGCTCCGGCGGGATGGTCACCCTCGAGGGCCGGCGGGACCAGGGATGGCGCGACAACTCGGGGGGGTGGCTGGGCAATGGACTCTTCCGCGGCTGGCGGCGCGTCGGAACGGCCCGGCTGGAAGGCTCGCTGGCGGCGTACGGCTCCTCCTGGAACTCACCCGGGTTCCTGAGCGTGGCGGACTACAACGCCGGCCGGCTGGAGCGGGCCCAGGATCCCAGCGACGGCGGCACCGCCCAGCGCTACATCGGCCGGGTGGCGCTCAGCGCACCGGTGGGCGCGGCCTCGGCGCTGGAGGCACAGGTGTGGGGGCAGGTGGGGCGCTCCACCGTGTTCCTGAACATCCCGGAAGACAATGTCCTGGCGCAGCAGGAGGAACGGGACCGCCGCACTGCGGTGGGAATGCAGGCGATCCTCAGCACGCCGACCAGCTCGGGGGAGGTGAGTCTCGGGGTGAGCGGCCGGGCCGACGCGGGCCGTTACGATCTCTACGCCACCGCCTCGCGGGAGCGCGGTGACACCACCCAGAGCACCGACGGACGCTACCGCGAGGGCGCGGCGTGGCTCCGGTGGCAGAGCCCACCCGCCCGCCGGCTGCAGCTGGACCTGGCCCTCCGCGCCGACGTGGTGCACTTCGGGAGCCGGGACCGGCTGGACCCGCTGGGGAACTTCCGGCGCCACACCACCGGCCTGCTGAGCCCCAAGGCCGGGGCACGCTACTCCCTGTCCGGCAATGTCTCGCTGTTAGGCTCGTTCAGCCGGGGGTTCCGGAGCGCGATCGGCGTCATTGCCGATCCCGGCCGGGCGCTGGTGACGGTGTGGTCGAGCGATGCCGGGGTGGAGTGGCGGGGTGAGGACGCCGAGATCCGCCTGGTCGCGTTTCAGAGCGACGTCCGGAACGAACGCATTCAGGATCCTGTCACTCTGGACCTCACCGATGCCGGCAGGAGCCGGCGCCGGGGGCTCACGGTAGACCTCGGATACCGTCCGGCGCCCCGGGTGCACCTCATGGCCGAGGCCACCTACAACGACGCCCGCATCACCGGCGTGGCGGGTGGTGGCGGCTCGGCCTTGCTCGCCGGGCTCCGCGACACCGAGGAGCTTCCGCTCTTCCCGGGGCCCAAGGCACATCATGAGGTCCCGCTCACGCCCGGGGCGCGGGTGCCGGGCGTGGCCCGCTACTTCGGGCGGGTCGGGGCGGAGGCCACCTTGAGGCGGAATCTCGAGGGGCGGCTGGCCTCGCGCTTCTCCGGGCCGTTCGTGCCGATCGGCGAGCCCGATGCAGAAACCCGGGCGTATCTGCTCTTCGACGCCGGCCTGTCACTACGGCTGCCGGGGCTGGGCGGGACGCTGGACGCGGATCTGCTCAACCTGGCCGACTCGCGCTACCCGGAGATCCGCGCGTCAGGCTACATCAATCCGGGCCTGCCCCGGACGGTGCGGATTGGGTTCAGGACCGGTAACAGATAGGGCCGGGGCGACTGGCCCCGGCCCTCTCCGTGCTTCAGGTGGCGCGAGAACGTCCGCCGCACCGGCCGTCTAGGCTTCTGCCCCCGTCAGCTTTCGCAGCCCGAACGCGGCCAGCAGCAGCAGCCCGAACACGCACACGATCAGTGGGCCGGTCGGCAGGTCATACCTGAACGAGAGCCACAGCCCGCCCGCCGAGGCGAGCACGCCGGCCAGCCAGGAGTAGGCCGCCAGGCGAGAATGGTCGCGGGTAAACTGAAAGGCGATCGCCGCCGGCACCACCAGGAAGGAGAAGACCAGCAGCACTCCCACGATCGGCACCGAGAAGGTGATCACGATCCCGAAGGAGAGATAGAACCAGAAATCCCACCAGCGGAGCCTCCAGCCCTTCGCCTCCGCTTCCGCCGGCTCGAAGGAGATGGTCAGGAACCGCCGTCCGGAGCAGCCAGTGGAACACCCCCACGATCGCGTAGACCACCGCCAGCCGGACGATGGCCGGCCACCCGACCCACAGCAGGCTGCCCACCAGGATGTCCTTGATGGCCTCGCCGCCGCGGGGCGCCTTGTCGGCCACGAGGATCGCGGCGGCGGACGCCACGACGAAGACGATGCCGATGATCGCCTCCTGCGGCACCCGGCCCTTGCCGTGGTCGCTCCGGGTGAGCGCGAACAGCGCCGCGCCGAGGGTGGTGAAGCCGAGGGCGTAGACGAAGGAGCGGGCCGAGTCGGGCTCGGCACCGGCGAAGATCGCGACCGTCGAGCCCAGCGCCGCCATCTGCGCCAGCGAGAGGTCCACGAAGATCACTTCCCGCGCGATGATGTGCAGGCCGAGGTAGCTGTGGATGGCCACGATGAGCATGCACGCCACCAGCGGCGCCAGCCAGAGGCTCTGCAGCAATTGGTCCAGCATCACCGGGCTCCCGTCTGGAAGCCGGCAGCGAGGCCGTTGACCCAGCTGTTCATCAGGTCAAAGTAGGTCTCGACCCCGGGCGCGCCATGGGTATTCTCCGCCACCACCACCGCCCGGGCCCCGGTCTTGGCGGCCACCTGCTGAATCTGGTTCCGGTCGAAGTAATTCGAGGCGAAGAGGACCGGGATCTTCCTCTGCTTGATCATGGCGATGACCTCCTCGACGTGCCGTGGGCGTCGGCGGGATGCCCGGCTTGGCCTCGATATACCCCGCGCAGGTGACGCCGAAGCGATTGCTGAAGTAGGCCCACTCCTTGTGGTAGCAGGCCATCTCCCGGCCACGGAACGCCTCGGCGGTCTTGAGCCAGCCGGTCAGGCGGTCGGTCAGCGGCCTGTCCTGGTACGTGTTGCGGGCCAGGAAGTCGAGCAGCTGGTTGGTGGAGAGCAGCCGGTAGGCCGCGGCTGGCGTGAGGATCCGGACCAGCTCGGCGCCCATCGTGGCCTCGAGGATGCGGCGCTCGAAGTCCTGTTCCCGCTGGGTGAAGTACTCCGCGCTGGCCGGCTGCACCCGCTTGAGCCCGGTGAGGATGTTCCGCGCGATGATGATTGCGTTCACCGGGTCGGTGTGAATGTGGGGGTTGCCGTCGGCGTGGATATCGCCCTGGGAGCGGTCCACCGAGGTGGGGATCTCGAGCAGGGTGACGCCGGTGTACGCGGTCACGTAGCCGGGGCCGCCCTCGGAAACCTTGCGGTTGCCGGCCCGGTCGAGCAGCGGCGGCACCCACAACTCGAGATCCAGCCCCGTGGTAACGAACATGTCGGCGTCCCGGAGCAGGGCGACGAAGCTGGGCTTGGGCTGGACGAAGTGCGGATCCTCGTCGCCGTGGGCAATCGAAGTCACAGTGCCCCGGTCTCCCGCGATCTCGCGGGCGATGGCGCCGTAGGTGGTGAGGCTGGTGACGATCTTCACCGGGGCTGGAGCCTGGAGGCCGGGAGTGAGCACGGCCAGGGCAAGGGTGAGCAGGAGCATGTCAGTAGGTCTCGTGCTTGTGCGGCCCCATGGCGAACACCGCCTGGAGGAGCAGCAGGTTGCGATTGCCGGCCATCGAGTCGTGATGATGCTGCCCCTCGAGGCGCAGGTACACGAACTCGCTCTGCCAGAAGGTGAGCGTGGGGCTGAGCTGCCACTCGGTGGAGTAGGCGCCACGCGGCGACTCCAGCCAGTCACCCCGGACCCCTAGTACCCAGCGCCGGGAGGCGCGGTAGGTAAGCCCCGCAAAGCCGCCGTAGCGGTCGGACTTCACCCCCGCCTGGTCGGCGTGCAGCCGATAACCCTCGGCGCGGAAGGTGAGTTCCTGGCGGGTTCCCGCCTGCGGTGGGCGCCAGGTGATGCGGAAGTCCACCCCGGCCAGCCGGCTGGACAGGGCGCTGTCGGCGTTGTTGCCGCCGATGCCGGTGACGCCGAGCTGGGCGTAGGTGCTGCGGGAGAGCTGCCAGAAGTTCTGCAGTCGGGCCAGCACCGTCGGCTGGCGCCCGCCGGCGTAGAGCGGGTCGCTCTCGGCGGTGGTGCCCTGCAGGGTGAGTTCGTGGGTGCCGCCGGCCAGCGAGATGGGCAGCGCCGTGTACAGGGAAACGCCGGTGCCCCCCAGGCCTTCCGGGCTCAGGTAGCGCTGGTACACCAGCGGGTACTCCGATTCCGGCAGGGCGTGCAGGTGCCAGCGGTTGAGGTCGCCCACCGACTGGCGGATCTTGCCGAGGTCCAGCCGGAGCCGCCCCGGCAGTCCGGTCCAGGTGACGTAGCCCTCCTCGATGCCGATCTCCTCGTCCTCGAAGGCCAGGTAGATCTTGGCGGACGAATACGGATCGAGCGTGGACTGGATCGCCACCTCGAACTCCCGGGCCACGCCGTTGTCCCGCTGGGGCGATTCGTCCCGCGCATGGATCCGGATGTCGCCGGTGGCGCTGATATCGGGGTTGAGGATGGAGGCGTTCCGCTGCCGGCCGATGAAAACCGGATCGGCGGCCGAGGTGTCGGGCGATGCCGCTCCCGCCGGCCCACCGGCGGCCTCGGCGGCCGCCTGACGGAGCGCCTCGAGTTCGTCCACGGGGCCGGCGGGTGGAGCCGGAGCAGGTGCCGGGGCGCCGGCGCCCGCCGGGCAGCGGGTGGCGATCAGCCGCTCGAGGCGGCGGGAAAGCTCCGCCACGGCCACCGTGGCGGAGTCGGTACCGGCGGGGACCCGAACGGCGGGGCCGATGGGGCAAGCCCCGCGCTCCAGGCTGTCGAGTCGGACGGTGAGTGCGGCGACGGCTCGACCGAGACTGTCGGCCCGCTCCTGGGCGGCCGCCGCAGTGACGGTAAGCAGGAAGAGGCAGCCCGTGATGAGGGCTGTGGGACACGATGTATGCATTTTTCTCCCAACGACTTGGGTGCCCGGGCAAGGCACGTTGTTCAGAACCGGATTAGTGGGGTGCGACTGCGGTTCAGGCGCTGGGAGGTGCGCGGGAGAGCTGGCTGGAGGTGGGGGTTGCCGGGATGGTCGCCGGCTGGGGGGTGAAACGGGAGACGGCTTCCGGAACGGCCGGCGTGGGGACCGCCGTGGGCCGGCCCGCGAGGCTCCGCTCGGCGGGGACGGCGTGGTTGAGCTGGCAGACCTGGACGTGGGTCCGGGCCGACCCCTCCTGGCTCAGGACCCGCTCGGCGGGGGTGCGGTTGCCGGGATTGGAGTGGAAGACCACGGCGTCGAACAACGGCAATCCGACTCCCCCGCCCAGAAGGGCGAGCAGGAGCAGGATGGCTGATGCTCGGACACGGCTAGTCATGACCCCAAAGCTACCGCCCCGCTTGACCGGCAGGAAGTCTGGTCGCAATATGTAGGGCCCCGTTCCCGGACGAACCCCATGCGGTATGGTAGTCTTTCCTTGATGGCCCTACTGGCGGCGGCCTGTGCCGGTGGCGAGACCACCTCGCCCAAGCCGCTCACCCTGAGCGGTACCTGGCAGCAGAGCGCCCACCTCGTTGATGAGGCGAACCAGGAATCACACGCCCACCTCGGCACCTTCGCGCTGGTGCAAAGTGGGGAGAGCTTCGACGGAACTGGAGAGCAGAGCGGACTCTGCTCCACCGCCACCACCCACTACACCGGGCCCCTCGCGGACGAGACGCCGTTTACCATCACCGGCGGAACCATCGTCGGCCGGACGGTGAGTTTCCAGCGGGATATCTGCCAATACACCGGCACCTTTGTGGCCGGTCGGGATGATCGTATTACCGGCACCGCCACCTGCTCGTACAGCGCCAACGGCAAGACTCATCAGTTCAGCGGAGGCTGGCAGGCAGACCGGAGGTAGGCGGACAGCCACGTCGTGGCGGGAGGGGCAGGGGCGAGATCGCGAGATCTCGCCCCTTCTTGCTTTCGCGGCGGCTGCGCGTCGTGATCCTCGGCCGGCGATCCCGACCAATCGCCTAGAACGGCACCGATACCGACACCGAGTAGGTCCGGTTGCGCACGTCGCCGGCATCGCTCACGGAGCGGAGCCCCCGGACCAGCATGGCCTGGATCGAGAGTTCGCTCCGCTCCACCGGGAGCGCGAAGCCGGCGCCCGCCACCACGGCGAAGTCCCACTTCCGGAAATTCGCCCCGGAGGCTTCGCTGCAGGACTGCCGGGTGAATGGGACTCCAGTTTGCTGGATCTCCACGTTGCAGCCGATGCGGAACGCCGCGGCGCCACCACCAAGTACCAGCAGACGGGTGCCTAATGGGCCCGGTAGACGGGCCCGGAACACCAGCGGCAGGTCGAGGTAGACCAGGTCCACCTCGAGCCGGCCGGTGCCGGAGGTGGTGGTGAACGCCGCGGCGCCACCCCGGCTGGCGAGCATGATGCCGGGCTGGACCGCGAGAGCTTCCACCAAAGGGAAGCGGAACCAGGCGCCGGCGATGGCTCCGTCGCGCTGCTTCACTCCTCTGGCGTCGGCGCCGGTGAAATCGGCCCGGCTGTAACCCAGCTCGACGCCGAGACTGGGAGCCGCCTGGGCGCTGGCGCCTGACGGGAGGAGAAGGAGCCCGGCCGCCCAAAGCCACTGGTGAGAGCTCACGCGGGCTGCGGCTCCGCGCTCTGGACCGGCCGCTCGGTCTCGGCGCTGGTGGCTGGGCGCCGGAGCGGCCCCTCAGATGGGAGGATGAACCAGAAGCTGGAACCCGCACCGTACACCGATTCGCAGCCGATCGTCCCGCCGTGCATCTCCACCAGCCGCTTGGACAGCGCCAGCCCCAGGCCGGTCCCCTGCGCCTGCCGGCTGGCGGAGCTGTCCACCTGGGAAAACTCCTTGAAGAGCTTGGCCACGTCCTCGTTGCGGACGCCGATGCCGGTATCCCGGATGGAGATCCACACCGCGTCGCGCGATACCAGCCGGGGACTCTCGCCGGCGCGGTCCGAGGGGAAGGGCAGTGGCGCGCGAGTGGCGATGCCGCTCACGGTGACCTGACCGTCCTCCGGGGTGAACTTGGAGGCGTTGGAGAGCAGGTTGAAGAGAATTTGCCGGAGCCGGGTGCCGTCGGCGACGATGAGCAGCGGCCCCTCGCCCAACTCCAGCTTGCAGTCCTGCCGCTTGGCCGAGCGGAGCGGGGCGGTATCGGTGACCGCGCCGAGGATGATCTCCCGCAGGTCGGTGGGGGTGAGCGACAGGGTCATCCGCCCCGCCTCGATCTTGGAGAGGTCCAGGACGCTGTTGATGAGGCCGAGCAGGTGCTGGCCGTTGCGGAGAATGGAATCGAGGAACTCCCGTTGGGCCTCGTTCAGCCCGCCCAGCTCCTCGGTGAGCAACAGGTCGGAGAAGCCGTTGATGGCGTTGAGCGGCGTGCGCAGTTCGTGAGACATGTTGGCCAGGAACTGGCTCTTGAGTTCGGTGGCCCGCTGCAGCTCCCGGTTCTTGGTGGCGAGGACCTCTTCCTTGCGCCGGCTCTCGTCGAGGACATGGGCTCGGTCCAGGCCGAGGATCACCTGGTCCCCCAGCATGGAGATGAGCCGCAGATCCGAGTCGCTGAACGGCTGGCCGTCCTTCCGGTTGAACGCAGTGAGGACACCGATCACCATGCCGGCGGCGCGGAGGGGGACGGCGGCCAGAGAGGTGAGCGGCAGACCCGGCACGGGGTAATTCCGGGGGTCGGCGTTCATGTCAGGCACGGTGACGCCGGTCTCCTCTGTCACCACCCAGCCCAGCAGGGAGTGGTCCACCGGCACCAGTTGGTCGCGGGCCTGCGCGATGGGGCCGGACCCGGCCACGATGCGCACGAACCGGCCCTCCTCCACCACGAAGCCGACGGCAGCGCTCTCGCTGGCCAGGAGGTCGGCGGTGGCGTCGGTCACCACCCGGAGAATGTCGTCCAGCGGGTCGTCCGAGGCCAGCGCCACCGCCACTCGCTGGACCCAGGATCGCTCCCGGTCCCGCAGTGCCACATGGGCCTCCGCCGCCTCCTGGGCGGACTGGCTCAGCGCCAGCTCCCGCTGCAGCAGCGCCGCGCGGACCAGGAGCAGCACGATGCCCGCGATCAGCAGGACGGCGCCCCAGGTGTGGTCCCGAGTGAGCCCCCAGCCACCGGCCACCGCCAGCAGGCAGCCGATGAGGAGGTGCACGATGGGCAGGCGGGAGGGCACGCGCATTCCTTATAGCATCGGCGCGGGGCGGGGGGAATACAAGGGCGCGGCCGGGGTCAGGGCTCGGTGAGGATTTCGTGAAAGACGGTCTGCCCGTCCGCCAGCATCCGGCGGAGGTAGGGACGGCAGAGCCCGCAGCCGGCGCCGCAGCCGGTCTCCCGCATGAGGTCGTCCAGCGTCCAGCCCCCGGCCCGGGCCGCCGGGAGCAGGCGGGCGAAGGGGGTGTTCCGGCAGACGCACTGGGTAATGGTGAGGCCCATGCGCGCTGCTACGGGTCGGTCGGCCGAAGGTCCAGTTCGCTGATCAGCGCCCGCTCGGGGAGCCTGAGCACATCCACCACCGTCTGGGCCACGTCCTCCGGCTGCAGGATCTTATCGACGTTGGGCGAGAGCTGGGTCTGCTTGCGGATCAGCGGGGTGTCCACCGACCCGGGGCAGATGGCAATGACCCGGATCTTCTCTTTCCGTACCTCCAGCATGAGCGAGCGGCTGAAGCCGAGGACGGCGTGCTTGGAGGCCGAGTAGGCGGTGCCGCCGGCGAAGCCGTTGCGGCCGGCCAGGCTGGCGATGTTGATGATCGCCCCGTGCTTCCGTTCCCGCATGCCGGGCAGCACCGCACGGGTGCAGAGGAAGATGCCGCGGAGATTGACGGCCATGGTGGCGTCCCAATCATCCAGCGACAGCTCGGCGAAGGGCTTGAGCACCGCGATGCCGGCGTTGTTGACCAGGACGTCCACCGGGCCGAGCGCTCTGGTCACCGCGGCGATCATGGCGTCGACGTCCGCCGCGCTGGAGACGTCGCAGGGGTGGCCCGCAGCGGTGATGCCAGCCTTCTCCAGATCTTCCAGCAGGAGCCGGAGCTTGGATGGAGTCCGGGCGCAGACCCCGACCTTGTAGCCTGCCTGACCCAGGGCAAACGCCGTGGCTCGGCCGATCCCCTCGGTGGCGCCGGTGACGAGAGCGGTAGACATGGGGGGAAGGTAAGGGCGGGTAGGGGATTAGGCGATTGGGCGATTCTTGGACGATTGGACGGTCGGACGACTGCATCTCAGCCACCACCCGAATCGCCCAATCGCCCAATCCCCATATCTTCCATATCGTGACGACTCCGGCCCGCCCCCGCCCCCGCTCTCGCCCCAAGCCGATCGAGCCGCCCAAGCCGCTCCGGGAGCGGATCCGGTCGCTCCGCCACCTGCCCCGACTGCTCCGGCTGGTGTGGGAGACGGATCGCGGCTTGTCGAGCCTGATGGTGGGGCTTCGGTTCCTCCGTGCCCTGGTGCCGATCGGGGTGCTGTGGGTCGGGAAGCTGATCATTGACGGGGTGGTCGCGGCGATCGGGGCGGGCGCGGGCACCGGGGCGATGGGACGATTGGGCGATTCGAGCGTGGAATCGCTGGCCTGGCTGGTGCTGATCGAGTTCGGGCTGGCAGTGGTGGGTGAGATCCTGGCGCGGGCCTCGGCGCTGGTGGAGAGTCTGTTAGGCGATCTGGTGGCCAACCGGACGTCAGTGCAGCTGATGGAACACGCCGCCAGCCTGGACCTGGCCCAGCTGGAGAATCCCGCGATCTACGACCAGCTGGAACGGGCCCGGCGGCAGACGGTGGGACGGATCGGGCTGGTGACCGGCCTGCTCTCCTCGGTTCAGGACATCGTGACTCTCGCAAGCCTGGCGGTGGCTCTCACGCTGTACGTTCCCTGGCTCCTGGTCCTGCTGGCGCTGGCGGTGCTGCCGTCTTTCCTCGGGGAGACCCGTTTCGCTGCCCTGTCCTACTCCCTGCTGTACTCCTGGACCGAGGAACGGCGCCGGCTCGATTACCTGCGCTATATCGGCGCCAGCGACATCTCCGCCAAGGAGGTGAAGCTGTTCGGGCTGGACCGATTCCTGGTGGATCGCTACGCCGATCTCTCTACCGAGTTCTACGAGGCGAACCGCGATCTCGCGGTCCGACGGGCGGTGGTCTCCTCGCTGCTCGGGCTGGTGGGCACGCTGGGCTACTACGGCGCCTTTGCGACGATCATCTGGCTCACGATCACCGGGCACCAGTCGCCCGCCGGACCGTTCACCCTGGGCGTGCTCACCTTCCTGGCGGCGTCGTTCCGGCAGAGTCGGGACATGATCCAGCGCGCCCTGCTCACTGCCTCAGAACTGGTGGAGCAGAGCATGTACCTGGATGATCTGTTTTCCTTCCTGGCGGTGCGCCCGGGGATCGTGTCGAAGCCGGGCGCTCCACGGGTGCCGGTTCCCATCCGGGAGGGGTTCGTCTTCGAGGATGTGGGGTTCCGCTACCCCAACTCCGAGCGCTGGGCGGTGCGGCACCTGTCCTTCCGGCTCCGCCCAGGGGAACGGCTGGCGCTGGTGGGAGAGAACGGCGCCGGCAAGACCACCCTCGCCAAGCTGCTGGCCCGGCTGTACGAACCCACCGAGGGCCGGGTGTTGCTCGACGGCCGGGACCTCAGGGAGTACGACGTGGCCAGCCTCCGGCAGCAGGTGGGGGTGATCTTCCAGGACTTCGTGCGCTACGACTTCCCCTTCCGCGAGAACATCGCGGTAGGAGACGTGACCCGGATCGGCGACCAACCGGCGCTCGCGACCGCCGCCGGCCGGAGCCTGGCGGACAGCGTGCTCCCGCGCCTGCCCAACAAGTGGGAACAGATGCTGGGCCGGCGGTTCGAGAGCGGGGTGGATCTGTCGGGCGGCGAATGGCAGAAGGTGGCGCTGGCGCGGGCCTACCTCAGGGATGCGCAGCTCCTGATCCTGGACGAACCCACCGCGGCGCTGGATGCACGGGCGGAGTACGAGGTGTTCCAGCGGTTCTCCGAACTCACCGTGGGCCGCATGGCGGTGCTGATCAGCCATCGCTTCAGCACCGTCCGCATGGCGGACCGGATTCTGGTGCTCATGGGCGGCGAGCGGGTGGAGGAGGGCTCCCACGAGGAGCTGGTGGCCAGGGGCGGACTCTACGCCGAGCTGTTCGCGCTGCAGGCGGAGGGGTACCGGTGAGGTGAGGGCTGAACGCCGCTGGTCGCCGAACGTCTATCCGGTAGCGTCAGCGCTGCCCCGAAGCAACCGGCAGAGTGATCCACCTCACCTACCACGTCTCAGGCGATGTCATGCGCAGGCCCGGAGGAGGGCCCTTTCAGCGTATCCTGTTCCAGGTGGAGGATGGAGACATCGAAGTGTTCGACGTTGAAGGTGGTATTCGGCAGTGGCCGACGCTTCTCGCCGGCGACCCGCCTGGTGTTCAGCCCCGACAACCGCACTCGGGTGATAGACCTTCCCGGGGCAACCCGCAACCTCCGGCGGGTGGAGTGTACTTACCGGAGCATCCCGGGCGGCGGGCCGGGCCACGGTGACGCTCTATTCGCGAGGTAGATGGAGGGAATCCGCGGGCGCGACCGGGTGGCTGGAACTTTCGCAGGCCCAGCCCCGTTCCCCGGGCCATGAGAAGCTCGCAACTCCTCCTGTGCCTGCTGCTGATCACGGCGCCGCTCCCCCTCGCCGGGCAGCAGCGGCTCGGCTGCTTTCATCTCCTGGCAGGCGCGGCCGGTGACGGGCATGGTGGCGGGGGCGCCGGCCCTGTCGCCGCCGGCGGAAGGGGGGCGGTCCACTGCGTGGCTGGTGGGAGGCGGGGTGCTGGGAGGCGCGGTCGGGCTGGGGGCGGGGGCGCTCTTCGGCGGCATTCTGGGTGGCGGCTACAAGATCTGCGGCGACGATCCCTGCGGCCTGGACGAGGCGATCTTCGGCGCCATCGGGGGTGAGGTGGCGCTGCTCCCCCTCGGGGTGCACCTCGCCAACGGGCGGCGGGGGAAGTACCTCCCCGCCCTGGCGGTATCCGCGGCCATCGCGGGCATCGGCATCCTGCTGTCGGGCAACGGCGATCACGGTGAGGTCATGGTCGCGGTCCCCATCGCGCAGCTCTTCAGCTCCATTCTCATTGAGCTGGGGACCTAGGGGCAGCCCGTCGTTCGCGGCCCCCTGAACCGGTCCTCATCCGGATTTCACCCACCCCCATTTGACACCTCCCGCCCCAGCCTGCATGATAGCCCAACCCCTTCACAAGGAGGCCGGGCCCATGCGGGTCTATGCATCAGCTGCCATTCGCAACGTGGCGTTCGTGGGCCACGGGGCGAGTGGCAAGACCACCCTGGTTGACGCGCTGGCGTTCGTGTCTGGCTCCAGCAAACGCCACGGCTCCATCCAGGACGGCACCACCCTCACCGACTACTCCGCCGACGAGATCGACCGCAAGCATTCCATCAGCCTCGGCCTCGGCTTCGCCGAGTGGATGGACACCAAGATCAACCTGATCGACGCGCCCGGATTCCTCGACTTCCTCGGGGAAGCCACCGCCGCGCTCCACTCCGCCGACGCCGCCGTGGTGGTGCTCAACGCCACCGGTGGCGTGGAGGTGGGCACCGAGAAGGTCTGGGAGATCTGCGACCGGCTGCACCTCCCCCGCCTCCTCTTCGTGACCCAGATGGACCGGGAACGGGCCGACTTCGAACGGGTGTTCGACGGCGTGAAGGCCCACCTCTCGCCCAAGGTGGTGCCGGTGGAGATCCCCATCGGCAACGGGGCCGACTTCCGCGGCGTCATCAACCTGCTGACCGACGAGGCCCGGCTCTTCAAGAAGGGCACCAAGACGGGAGAGTACGACACCGCCCCGCTCCCCGACGATGTGAAGGACACCTACCAGAAGTACCACGAACAGCTGGTGGAGGCGATCGCCACCACCGACGACGCGCTGCTGGAGAAATACCTGGGTGGCGAGGAGCTGTCGCGCGAGGAGATCGTATCAGGCCTCAAGAAGGGCGTGCTGGCCGGCGAGATCGTGCCGATGCTGGTGGGGAGCGCCACCCTGACCTACGGCACCCGGGCGCTGCTCACCGAGATCGTGGACCTGCTCCCCTCGCCCCTGGAAGCGCCGATCCCCGACCGGGAGGGCGATCACGACGGCGCCCCGCTCCTCGGCCACGTCTTCAAGACCATCTCCGAGCCCCACGTGGGCGATGTGACGCTGTTCCGGCTCTACCGCGGCTCCATCAAGAGCGGCGATGAGGTCTGGAACCACGAGCACAACGTGGCGGAGAAGCTCAATCACCTCTCGGTGCAGCAGGGAAAGGAACGGATCGAGGTGCCGGAACTCTCCGCCGGCGACATCGGCTCGGTGGCCAAGCTCAAGGACACCCACACCAACGACACCTTCTGTCGCAAGGACCGGGCGGTGCACCTGGAGCCGATTCCCTATCCCGAGGCGGTGGCCACCTCCGGCGTCCTGGTCAAGAACCGGGGCGAGGAGGACAAGCTGGCCGCCGGGCTCCACAAGCTGCATGAGGAAGACCCGACCTTCCACTTCGAGTACAGCTCGGAGCTGCACCAGACCCTGATTCACGGGATGGGCGAGCGGCACTTCGAGATCATCCTGGGCCGGCTGGAGAAGAAGTTCGGCGTGCACGCCGAACTCACTCGTCCCCGGGTAGCCTACCGCGAGACCCTGCGAGGCAAGGCCGAGGGGCAGGGAAAGCACAAGAAGCAGTCCGGCGGTAGAGGGCAGTATGGCGATTGCTGGATCCGGCTGGCGCCGATGCCGGGGGGCGCGGGCTACGAATTTGTGGATGATATCGTGGGCGGGGTGATTCCCAACAAGTACATCCCGGCGGTGGACCGGGGCATCCAGGAGTCGGCGGCGCGGGGAATCATCGCCGGCTTTCCGGTGGTGGACTTCAAGGCCGAGTGCTTTGACGGGTCGTATCACGACGTGGACAGCAACGAGATGTCGTTCAAGATGGCCGGCATCCTCGCCTTCCGGACAGTGGCTCCCAAGGCCAGGCCGGTGCTGCTCGAGCCGCTACTGGATGTGACGGTCCGGGTGCCGGCGGAGTATCTGGGAGACGCGATGGGAGATCTCTCCTCCCGCCGGGGGCAGATCCTCGGCACCGAGTCGGACGGCCGGCTCACGGTGATCAAGGCGATCGTGCCGGAGTCGGAGCTGTACAAGTACGCCACGACGCTGCACTCGATTACCCACGGTCGGGGGACGTTCCACCAGGAGTTCCACGGCTACGCCGACGCTCCGCCGGAGGTGACGGCCAAGGTGGCGGCGGAACACAAGAGGGAAGACGGGAAGGAGGACGAGTGAAGCAAGCTGTCGGCGATCGGCTATCGGCCGCGTCGTTGTCATCGGGGCGGCGCCACCCTATCTTCGCGCTGCTGGCCGATCGCCGATAGCATTCTCCCTGCACACCTCTGACCTCCCTGCCAACCATGTCCGTCGACGCGCATCTCACCACCACCGCCTTCACTCTGGACGGCTACCGAATCGTCCGCACCCTGGGTGTGGTGCGGGGGATCACGGTGCGCTCACGCTCCGTCTTCGGGACCCTTGGCGGCATGCTGCAGACCATCCGGGGCGGCAACATCAGCATGTTCACCCGACTCTGCGAGGCCGCCAGGGAGGAAGCCTTCAACGTGCTGCTGGTGCACGCCGAGGAAGTCGGTGCCAATGCGGTCATCGGGATCCGCTATGACGCCGGTGAACTGATGCAGGGGGTCACCGAAGTCCTGTGCTACGGGACCGCCGTCGTGGTGGAGTCGGAATAGGACGGGGTCTCAGGGCCCGGGGCCGCGCCCGGGACCCTGCTCACCCTCCTCGTGGGACCTGCCTCACAGTCTTAACCCCCATACAGGCCGTAACTTGGCAGGTACCCCTGTCAGGAACCCGGCATGTCCGTTGCGAGCCAGATGGCCCTGATGGTGCAGCCCTGGGCCGATTTCTACGCCAACAGTTCTGGGGCACAGACCGTGGTGGCCTTCGGTCACTTCGGCGGCATGATGACCGCGGGCGGGTTTGCGCTGGCCGCCGACCGGGCGACGCTCCGCGCCCGCACCGGCGCCGCCTGGGAGCAGCGCCGTCACCTGCGCGAACTGGCGGCGATCCACCCCATCGTTCTGGGTGCGCTGGCGGTGACGGCGCTGAGTGGATTGTTGATGCTTGCCGCCGACCTGGAGGCGCTCGCCGGTTCCGGCGCGTTCCAGTTCAAGCTGCTGCTGGTGGCACTGCTGTTCGGCAATGGCTGGCTGATGCTGCGGGCGGAGCGGGCACTTCAAGGCGGGAACCCGTCTGAGCCCGACGCGTGGATGCGGCTCCGACGGAGTTCGATTGCCAGCCTGGCGTTGTGGTTTGCGGTGGTGCTGGCGGGGGTGCGGGTGGTGGTGGGAGAGTAGGCGATTCGGCGATTCCGCCTCAAGATCAGCAACGGTGCGAGGCTCGGGCACACGCTTGGGCGCCACCGAGCGGCCAGGGATGCGGGCGGATGGAGCTCGAACTTGCAATCGACTCGCTGAATCGCCGTGCACACGAAAGGCCCCATGAGCTGCGAACAGCACTGCGCGGTGCCCGAGCGCCGCGAGTTTCTGCTGCGTGTGACCACCGCGGTGACTGCGGCGCTTGCGGGGCTGGCCTCCCCCCGGGAGGCGGTGGCCCTGCCGGTCGGTCTCATGACCGCGCTGGCCGATCTGGGAGACGAGGTGAGCTATCCGCTTCCGGCCGCCGACTGCGCCACCATTGATGAGACACGCGAGGTGATCCTGGTGCGCTGGAAGGGTGCGGTGTACGCCTTTCCGCTGTCCTGCCCGCACCAGAAGACCGCGCTCCGCTGGCGGGCGAGTGACGGCCGCTTCCAGTGCCCCAAGCACAAATCCAAGTACCGCCCCGACGGGGCCTTCATCAGCGGAAAGGCCACTCGCAACATGGACCGCTACGCCGTGCGCAAACAGGGGAAGAACGTGCTCATCAACCTCCGAAAGACCTACCGCAGCGACCGTGAGACGGAGCGCTGGACCTCCGCCCTCGTCCGCGTCTGATGCTGGTCCCCCTGCTGCTGGCGCAGGCGCTGGTGAGTTATTCGCCGAGTGTGGAGAATCTCTCCGTGCTGGTGGAGGCCAACCGGGCCCGCGCGACACCGATCCTCTTCCCCGCCGACTCCGCACCCGGCCCGCAGGCCGTGTCGCTCTCCGACGGCTACTACACTCGGCTCGACATTCATCGCTACGCCAGCTACGCCACGCTGCCGCTGTTCGCCATCGAGTACCTGGCGGGCCAGAAGCTGCTGCAGGAGGGCAGCGATGCGCCGCTGTGGGCCGACGCCGTGCACAAGCCGGCGGCCTATGCGCTGGCGGGGGTGTTCACGGTGAACACGGTGACGGGGCTGTGGAATCTTGCGGAGTCGGGAGGGGTGAAGGAGGGCAAGACCCGGCGCTGGGTGCATGCGATCCTCATGCTCGCGGCCGACGCCGGGTTTATCTATGGGGCCCACATCGCGCCCAGCACGGAGGACATCGATGCCCGGATCGCGGCGGGCGAGCGCGGCGGCTGGACGCCGCACAAGCGGGTGACGATGGCCTCGATGGGGGTGGCGGTGGCGGGGCTGGCGATGATGTATATCTGGGACTGAGATCGGCGGTACTGGGGCACGGTGGGATGGCGGTAGGGCGGGGAAGTGGGCAGCATCGGCGCGCCTCTCGTCAGACACCTGGCCGCACGGGATCGGTGAGATCGCTGAGCGGCTGCGGTGTCCTCCTCGCTGCGCGCCGATGCTCCCCGTCTCCCTCCCACCTGCAGTCCCCGTCCGCTCAGTTCTCCAGCTCCTCCGTCAGCGACTCTCCCAGCCCGCTGGCGCCCAGGCGCTCGAAGATGCGCAGGGCTTCTTCGCGGTGGGCCGCCGAGGCAGAGGCCTGGCCCAGCCGGTGAAAGGCGACGGCCGCGGCCGCGACGGCTTCGGCCTGGAGCTGGAGGATCCCGAGCCGGATGGCGGCATCCCGCGCGGCGAGGGCCAGGACGGCCGCCAGCTCGGGTTTTCCTTCCCGGAGGGCAAAGATGGCCCGGAGCCGGCCCAGTTCCGCCAGGCCCACTTCATCTCCCGCTTCCTGGGCCAGCTGCTCGGCGCGATTGAGCTCGGGCCGCGCGAGTTCCAGCGCACCCTGCTCGATATGAATCTCGGCGCGACCCATCGCCGCCAGGGCGCGGAGCGAGCCCTCTCCCACCGCCTCCGCGTGCCGTACCGCCTGCAGGGCGGCGGCATCGGCCTCGCCCCAGTCCCCCTGCTGCCGGAAGGCGAGGCCGAGATTGTGGTAGGTCTGGGCGGTGCCGCGCCGGTCTCCCAGGCGCTGATAGGAGAGCAGGGCCGAGCGGTAGAGGCTCAGCGCCACACCGGTGCGGTTGGTCAGGTGCGCCACCGAAGCCAGGTTGTTGGAGGCGTTGGCGGTCATGCGGGTGTCGTCGAGCATGCGGGCCAGCTCGAGGGCCTCGGCAATGTAGCGCTCCGCCTCCACCAGGCGGCCATTCTCGAAGGCGATGACGCCGAGCAGGTTGAGCGCCCGCATGCGGCCATCGGTGTCGGCCCGGGTCCGGAAGTGCTCCAGGGCCGACTCGGCCAGGGCGGTGCCCCGGCCCAGCTCTCCCAGCCGAGTGGCGGCGGTGGCCGCCAGCAGCTCCACCTCGGGCCGCGCGCGGGCCGCCGGGTCCCCGGTGCGCTGGTGCGCATCGAGGGCCTCGCGGAAGCGTCCGGCGTCCACGAGCTGGCGCAGCTCGCGGGACGGATCGAGGGGGGCGGAGGGAGAGGTCATGGGCCGCTAGTAGGCCAGCGCGTACCGGCTGAATCCGTTGAGGTCGGCTTCGATCTCATCAAACTCCTCGAACTTGGCGGTGCCCACCCTGGTGTAGTTGTCCAGCAGCGTGGGCTGGCGCCAGATGTCGATCTGCTGTTCGATGCTGTCGTCGTCGGCGTCCACGTCGCCATCGTCGTCGAGGTCACCGCCGGTCTCGGCGTACTTGATCTTGAGTTCCGCCGGGTGGGCGGGGTCGAAGAGCAGTCCGGTGGGCTCCAGGTGCACCAGGATGCTGTCGTTGCCCACCCAGGCAAGGGTGATCAGGACCGAGTCGCCGGCCTGGAACGGGGTGCCGTCGGGATAGGCGCGGAGGCTCTCTCCATCGATCTTGAGCCGCACGAAGTCCTCGGTACTCTCGTTGCAGGTATGCCCCGGTTCGGGGAAGACCAGCGCCCCTTCGACGCCGACTCCTCGCTTGGCCCAGAACCGCACCGTGTCGGCACAGAGGATGGGCGCGGTCGGGGCGAGGCGGATGAACCTGAGCTGCCCCGGCGGCACGGTGTTGCCACCGTTGCCGTTGGAGTCGGCGCAGGCGGCCACGATCGCCACGAGTGCAGTGAGGGGCAGCAACCGGTTGATGCGCATCGTCAGGCCTTTCCTTGAATTCCGTCCGTCACTCGGGTACTCACTCTTCATCCCCTGTGCCATCGAGGATCCGCTGCAGCCGGGGCCGCGAGATCTCAAGGCGCCGGGCGGCTTCACTCTTGTTGCCCGCCACCAGCTTGATCATCTCCTCTGCCGCCACCTGGGTGATGGCCCGGATGGTGGCGGGGAAGGGCAGGACGCCGCCCGGCGACTCGGCGCTTTGGCGACTCGGCGACTCGTCCAGCAACCCGATCAGTTCAAGCGTTCCCGGCGGGCTCAGCACCAGCGCCCGCTCGATGGTGTTTCTCAGCTCCCGGACATTCCCCGGCCACGAGTGCCGGCGGAGCTCCTGGCGCACCGCCGCCGAGAGTTGCGGCTGCGGCATCCCGTACTGGGCCGCCAGGCCGGTGGCGAAGTTCTCTGCCAGGACCTCGATATCCTCGCCCCGGTCCCTGAGCGGCGGGAGCACCAGGGCCACGACGTTGAGCCGGTAGTACAGGTCCTCCCGGAACTCTCCCCGCTTCACCGCCTGGGCCAGGTCCACGTGGGTGGCGCCGATGATGCGGACGTCCACCTTGCGGCTCTGCTGCCCGCCCACCCGGCGGATCTCCCGCCCCTCCAGCGCGCGGAGCAGCTTGGGCTGCAGCTCGAGCGGGAGATGTCCCACTTCGTCCAGGAACACCGTACCGCCGTTGGCCAACTCCATCAGACCGGGCTTGGCGCCGGTGGCGCCGGTGAAGGCGCCCTTCTCGTGGCCGAACAGCTCGCTCTCCAGCAGGTTCGCCGGGATCGCCGCGCAGTTGATCTCCACGAAGGGCGCGGCGGCCCGCGGGCTGTCGTAGTGCAGCGCCCGTGCCAGCAGCTCCTTGCCCGTCCCCGTCTCTCCACCGATCAGCACCGTCACATCCCGGTGCTTCGCCACCCGCCGTCCCTGCTCCAGGCATTTCAGGAGCGGGGGACTCTTTCCCACGATCGCCTCGAAGCCCGAGAGCCGCCGTTCGTCGGCCGCGAAGCTCGCCGCATCCTTCCGGCCCTCCGCCTCACGCCGCTCCCGCTCCAGCGAGCGGCGCAACAGGCCCAGGTCGTCCGGCAGCGCGAAGTAGTCTCGCGCCCCCCGCTGGATCGCCGCCGCCGCCAGCCGATGATCCGGCGAGGCCCCCACCACGTACCTCGGCACCCCGCCCGGCGGGAGGCCGCCCATCTGGTCCAGCGCCGCGCTCTCCGCACCGCCGGCGAGGAAGAGCAGGCAGGCGGCGCCAGGCGGCGGCCCGTCACCCTCACCCGGGCGCCAGTCCACCAGCTCCGCGCCCAGGTCCTCCGCCAGTTCGGCGAGGGTGGCGCGGAAGGAATCCGACAGCCGCACGGCGGCGAGGGTCCAGGTGGTAGTGGCCAGGTCCACTCCTTTGCTGCTTATCCGAGGCCCGGGACAGACCGGAGGTCAGTCATCATCGTGCCCGTCGTGATCATCGTCATCCTCGTGCCCGTCGCGATCATCGTCACGGAAGGCGCGGAAGGAGTCCTTGATGTTGTCGCGCACCAGGTGGTCGTTGGGGCCGCCCTTGTTGGCGGTGGCCGGGTCCACCAGCCCGCCGGCACCGTTGGCGAACCAGCCGGTGAGGTCCACCCGGATGGTCACGTCCACGTTGGTGACGGAATCCGCGATGACCAGCGGCGGATCGAACTCCATCTCCTGCTCGGCGTTGACGTCGGTCTCGAAGACGAACGGCTGGCCGTTGAAGCTCCCGGTGGCGCGGATGCTGATCTTGTTGAAATCCGGGTGCTGGTTGATGAAATCAATATCCCGCGGGTCACCGCTGTCGTCGCGCGGCTTGTGCAGCTTGATGCGCAGCTCATCGAAGGTGCCGGTGTCCACCGCCACGCTGAAGGCCCGGGTCACCTCGGGGCCGAGTGGCAGGTCCAGCAGGTAGGGGCCGGCGTTGAACGAATGGCAGCCGTCCTCGTCGGCGTGGTCGTCGTCGCCATGGGAGGCTGCGACGATGAGGCTGTCATCATCGAGGTCACCGGTGTCGCTGTCATGATCCTCACAGCCGTCGTCGTCCTCGGGCTTGAAGCGGATATCGCGGAGGACAAGCTGGACCTGGTCAAGGACCAGGGCATTGGTTCCGTCGGTGAGGGTGTCGCTGAGCAGGGCGATCGGGCCGGGAATCGAGGCTGCCGCCCGGGTGGTGAGGTGAAAGGTGACCTGGGTGGTGCCGCTGGGGCCGGCACCCTCGCCGCTGCAGGCGGCGATCAGGGCGATCAGGGCGAGCGCCGAGGTTCGGCGCAGTAGTCCACAAGTCATGAGTAAGCCTCCCGGTGGAGATTCTACCGAAGCTGTCACCGGGATGATTTGGCAAGCCAGGTGCCGCTTGGGGAATTATACTAAGCTATTGTCGCACAAGCAATTACGATGCAGCATGTCGGACTTCAGCCGCTACGGAATGATCTGGTCGTAACGGATCGTTACATCTCGTGCGGCTCCATGTGGACGAGCACCCCATGGACCTCAGGCACGGCGGCCCGGATGGAGCTCTTCACCCGGCCGGAGAGGTTGTGGGCGCGGTGGAGCGACATGGCCGGATCGGCCTGGACGTGGATGTCCACGAGGTATCCCAGGCCCGCCTTGCGGACGCGGAGCTTCTCGATGGCGCGGACATCGGCGGTTCCGAGGGCCGAGGCGGCGATCCTCTCGATGAGTTCGGTGCGGGGGCTCCTGTCCATCAGGTCGTCGATCGCGGGGCGGAGGAGGCGGATAGCGTTGACCACGATGACCAGGGCCGCGGCGAGGGCGGCCCAGTCGTCGGCCGCTTCCCAACCGGGCCCGCCGATCAGCGCCACCGAGATGCCGATGAAGGCAGCCGTGGAGGTGATGGCGTCGCTCCGGTGGTGCCAGGCGTCGGCCTGTACGGCGGTGGAGGAGACGGCCTCTCCCACGGCGAGCACTCGACGGAACAGCACTTCCTTCACCAGGATCACGGCGACCAGCACTACCAGCGTGAAGGGCGCCGGGGCGTGATGGGGGGTCTGGATCTCCCGGACCGCGGCGACGCTGATGCCGAAGGCCGCACCGAGCAGCATGAGCGCCACGATGCCGGCGGCGAGGGGTTCCGCCTTGCCGTAGCCGAAGGGGTAGTCGTCGTCGGGATCCCGGGCGGCGATGCGAAGCCCGCCCCACACGATGAGCGAGGAGAAGATGTCCGCTGCCGACTCCACCGCGTCCGCGACGAGGGCGTAGGCGTGGCCCAGCACCCCGGCCACCAGCTTGATGAGGGTGAGCAGCGTGTTGACCAGCAGCCCGGTCCTGGCGGCGCGGATGCCTTGCTGGTGCGGGGTGGACATGGGGTCAAAGATAGGGACCTCGTGTCAGGGAACGCGAAGCGGCCCCCGGCATTCGCCTGAGGACCGCTTCATGTGGTGGGCCGGGAGCCGGCGGGGGTTCCACCGGCGCCCGGTTGAGGTCAGTCGTCGTCGGTGCTGTCGTCCTCGCCGTCGTGATCGTCGTCCTCGAAGGCGTTGAGGGATGTCTCGATGTTGCTCTTCACCTCCCCCTCCAGCTGGCCACCCTTGTTGGCGGTCATCGGGTCAATCAGCCCATCGCCGGCCTGGTTGAGGAACCAGGAGCGGAGGTCTACCCGGAGGGTGACGTTGGCGCCGGTGGTCTCGGTGACGACCAGGGGCGGGGAGATGGTGTACTCCTGCTCGACGTCGAGATCCGAGGTGTAGGTGAACGGCGTGCCGTTCCAGGTGCCGGTGGCCTTGATGCTCACCCCGTCGAATTCGGGGTGCAGGGCAATGAACCCGGCATCGTCGGAGCTCTCCGGCTTGTGGATCTCGAACTCGATCTTGTCGTAGCTGCCAGTGTCTATCTGCACCGTGAACTGGCGGTCGGCGCCGGCGCCGAGGGGCAGGTCGAGCAGCACGGGCCCGATCTCCAACTCTTCGCATTCATCGGACAGGGTGGTGTCGCAGGCTGAGCCGCCGACATGGTTGAGCTCGATCTCCCGGAGCACCAGCTGGACGCTGGTGAGGACGATCGTGTCATTCCCCACCCCGATGGTTTCCGGGCCCATGACCGAGGCCATCGCCGGGGCGGTGGTCCGCTCGCTGGTGGCGAGGGAGAAGGCGACGGTGCGGCCGCTGGTCCCCGGGCCGCTGGAGTCTCCCGAACAGGCGGCCAGCATGGCCAGCGCCGCGAGGGAGGAGGTGGTGTTCCTGAGGACCGACATGTTCAGCTCCTTGTGATGGTCGTGGCCGGTGATTCCAGTTCTCGGACCAGTCTCAAGGCAACTGCGGTGCCGGTGTGGTGGTGCAGCCATAGTGCGTTGCAGGCAATCAAGTTAGATATTCCTCTCTGAAGTCGCGGGGGGCTTTGCCCGCTCGTGGTGTTCCACCGCGGGAACGATTCGATACAGGTAGCGCAGGTCAGCCACCGGGAGGGGAGTGATGCGCATCACGCGTCCCGAAGCAGATGAGTACGCGCCGTACTACGGCACCTATGTCCGTGAGGTCACCGGCGACTGCGCTCTGGCGGCGCTGGAACGGCAGCGCACCAGCACGCCAGCCCTGCTTGCGGACGTCCCCGAGAGCCGGGCGGGCTATCGCTACGCTCCCGGCAAGTGGAGTCTGCGGGAGGTGATCGGCCACGTGGCCGACGGGGAGCGGATCTTCGGCATCCGGCTGCTCCGCTTCGCGCGGAACGACCAGACCCCGCTGCCGTCCTTCGACGAGAACCTCTACGTGCCCGAGGGGCGCTTCGAACGCCGGAGCCTGGCGGATGTGGTGGGCGAGCTGACCGCGGTGCGCGACGCCACCATCGCTCTGGTGCGGAGCCTCGACGAGGAGACTATGGTCCGCCGCGGCACGGCCAGCGGCAAGGTAATCAGCGTCCGGGCGCTGGCTTGGGTCATGGCCGGCCACGAGGGGCACCACATGAAGGTGATCCGCGAGCGTTACCTCAAGTAGGGGCGACGTGGCTGGCGCGCCGGGCGCCGGCCGATGACCTGCCACCAATCCTCGGAGTGTCTGCGTGCATCGAATCAGATGGGGACTTCTACTGCTGCTCAGTCTCGCCGGGTGCGGGCGGGAGCGGGCGTGCCAGCGCTGCGGCACGATCGTCGTCGCGGCGGTGGGGGAGCCGGAGGTGCTGCTGCCGCCACTGGTCTACGAGAGCGTGGGCCGGGACATCGGCGATCAGGTCTGGGAGCGGCTCGCCGACCTGGCGCCGGGCGGCGCCCCGATCGACACCGCCGCCTTCCGTCCCGCCCTGGCGGCGCGGTGGGAACGGGTGGATTCGCTCACCCTCCGTTTTCACCTCCGGCCAGGTGCTCGCTGGCACGACGGGACAGCCGTGACCGCGGGTGACGTGGTGTTCTCCTTCGCGGCCTACTCCGACTCGCTGCTGGACAGCCCCGCGCGCGGCTCGCTCGAGGGCGTGGTGGTGAGCGCCGCCGACACCGCCACCGTGACGATCCGCTTTCCCCGCGCGTACCCGGAACAGGTCTACGATGCCACCTACCATGTCCGGATCATCCCGGAGCAGGTGTGGCGGTGGCAGCCGCCCAGCGAGTGGGGGTCCGACACGTCGGTGGTCCGCCTGATCGGGAGCGGCCCCTACCGGGTGACGCGGTGGCAGCGCGGGCAGGCGCTTTCCCTGGTGGCAGACACGCTCAACGGACGCCGGACCCAGATTGACACGGCGGTCTGGCGCTTCGCCGGGGATCCGGAGGCCGCGCTCAACCTGGTGCTGGCCCACGAGGCCGATCTGCTGGAGACCGCCGGCGCGCCGGAGCGGGCGGCGCGGCTCGAATCGGACAGCACCCTCCGCTCCGTGCGCTATCCGGCGGCGGCGTACGGGTTCCTGGGCTACCGAGTCGGAAACGGCCCGCTGGCCGACCGGGCCCTCCGCCGGGCGCTCAACATGACGATTGACCGGCGGACGCTGGCCCTGGCGAGCTTCGGCCCCGGCACCAAGGCGCCGCCCGGCCCGATGTCACAGCTGCTGTGGATCTGGGATGACAGCGTGGTCGTGTTGCCCTATGACACCGCCGCCGCCTCAGCCGCGCTTGACCGGCTCGGCTGGACACGAGAAGCCGACGGAGTGCGCAGGAAGGGCGGTCGTGCGCTGGGCTTCGACATCCTGGTCCCGGCCACCAGTCTGGGGCGCAAGCGCCTGGCCGAGGCGCTGCAGGAGGCGTGGCGGGTGGCGGGGGTGAAGGTGACGGTTACGGCGGTGGACTTCCCGGTATTCCAGGAGCGGCTGGCAAAGGCCAGGTTCGACAGCTACATCGGTGCCTGGCTGGACGAGCCCAGCCCGCGGAGCCTGGCCGATCAGTGGACCAGCGCCGGCATCGGAGTGCTCAACTACGGTGCCTACCGGAGCGCGGCGTTCGACCGGCTGTTCGGGCAGGCGCTGGCCGCGCGGACGGTCCCCGCCGCGCGGCTGGCCTGGCGGGAGGCGCTGGATACCCTTAACGCCGACGCGCCGGGGCTCTTCCTCTACGCCCCGGTGCAGGTGGCGGCAGTCTCGCGCCGGGTGGAGGGGTTCGAGCTGAATCCGTACAGCTGGATGAGCGGGCTCCGTGGCTGGCGGCTGGTGCGCTGAGCGCTGGAGCGGCCATCGGCAAGGATCAGCGGCGAACCGGTCCTTCGCGTCTTTGCGGTGCGAGCGTAACGCAGCTGCAGGGGAGAGGTGCGGGATGGCGCTCACCTCTCTGCGGCTCCTGGCGGCTCTGCGGTAGGCGCCCCGAAACCAGAGATTCTCGACGGAAGGCAGCATGCTGATGCGGCGTCTAGGCCTGTGGCTGGCGGTAGTGCTGCTGTCTGGGTGCCGGCTCGAGCGGCGGCCACCGGCGGTGTCGGCAGACCTGATCCTCACCGGCGGCGCGGTCTATACGATGACCCCCGAGCGCCCCTGGGCGGAGGCGCTGGCGGTACGCGAAGGAAAGATCATCTACATCGGTGACGTGGACGGGGCACAGCGGCTCGAAGGACCGCGGACCCGGACCCTGGCGCTCAATGGCCGGATGGTGCTGCCCGGCTTTCACGACACCCACGCCCATCCGCTCTCCGGTGGCCTCGAGCTGGGGGAATGCAACCTCTACGACGCCAAGACCGCAGCGGAGATCGAGGGGGCGGTGCGGGCCTATGCGCTGGCGCATCCGGAGCTGGCCTGGATCAAGGGCAACGGCTGGGCGCTGCCGGCCTTTCCCGGGGGTAATCCCCACAAGTCGGTCCTCGACCGCGCCGTGCCGGACCGACCGGCGTTCATGTACGCCGCCGACGGACATTCCGCCTGGGTCAACTCGCGGGCGCTGGCGTTCGCCGGTGTGACCCGTGACACCAAGGATCCGCCCAACGGCCGGATCGAGCGGGACCCCCGCACCGGTGAGCCGACCGGGACGCTCCGCGAGGGTGCCATCGCTCTGGTGGCCAGCCTCCTGCCGCCCTACACCCGCGAGGCGCGGATGGGCGCCGTTCGGCGAGGCCTGGCCGAGGCCAACCGCTTCGGGATCACCAGCATCACCGATGCCGACGTGCCGGACGACTACGCCGAGGCCTATGGCGAGGTGGATCGCCTGGGCGAGCTCACCGCCCGGGTGCTGATGGCGCTTGAGGCGAGTGAAGACGCCCCCGTGGAGCAGGATGTCGCCCGGCTGGTGGCGATCCGGGACCGCCACCGCATGGGTCGGCGCCTGACCGCGGGGACGGTGAAGTTCTATGCCGACGGCGTGATCGAGGCGCGGACCGCCGCCCTGCTGGCCCCCTACCGCGACCGGGGGGAGGACGCGGGGCCGCTGGTGTATCAGCCCGATGACCTGGCTGCCCGGGTTACGGCCGTGGATCGCGCCGGGTTCCAGGTGCACATCCACGCCATCGGCGACCGGGCCATCCGGGTCTCTTTGGACGCGATCGCGGCGGCGCGGGAGGAGAACGGGCCGCGGGATCGCCGACCGGTGCTGGCGCACATCCAGCTGTTCGACCCCGCTGATATCCCCCGCGTTCGTGAGCTGGGGGCCATCGCCAGCTTCCAGCCGTTCTGGGCCCAGGCCGACGAGTACATCACGGATCTCACCATTCCGGCGCTGGGTCCGGTGCGGAGCCGCTGGCTGTATCCGATCGCGAGCCTGCTGGCGAGTGGGGCGATTGTCGTCGGCGGGAGCGACTGGACCGTCTCGTCCCTGAATCCACTGGACGCAATCCAGGTGGCGCTGACCCGCCGGGGCGTGAAGGCGCCGGCGGGGCCCGCCTGGATCCCCGAGGAGCGAGCCGGGCTCGCGGACATGCTGCGCGCCTACACCATCACCGGCGCCTACGCCGCACGCACCGAGCGGGAGACCGGCAGCCTGGCGGTGGGGAAGCTGGCGGACCTGATCGTACTGGACCGGAATCTCTTTGCCACGCCGGTGACCGAGATTCACTCGGTCCGGGTGCTGCTGACCCTGCTGGAGGGGGCGGTGGTGTGGCGGGACTCGTCCCTGACCTTCTGACCCCGGCGCGGGCGCGTGGCTGTCGCTAGATTATCAGGAAACCCGGAACCCTCTCATCCAGGTCCTCTGCCGGAGCGAGCATGTCGAAGCGAGAAGACGCGAAGATCGCGAAGCTGATCAAGAAGAACGCCGCCCCGAAGCCGGGGCCCAAGCCAGGCATCGAAGTGCAGTACGACCCCACCCTCCGACTCCGCCCCGTGGACGACGGTTCGGAGACCAAGCGCCTCTTCAAGGAGATGAAGAAGCGCGAGTTCTAGCCTCCAGCTCCGCCAGCCGGATGCGCTGGTGTGAGGCATGCCACAGGGGGGTCCTGCCACGGAGCAGGATCACCTGTGGCGAACGGTGGGGAACCGCCAGCTCACGGGCCAGCTCCTGCGAGAGCGACCGCTGCCGCAGTACGTCCACCCGATAGACCAGCACCCCCGTCGGCCCCTGCGCAAACTCGAGCACCTCGTCCGCCGCGTCATAGGAAATGCCGCAGGCGGGGCTGTGCTTGTAGAGCAGGGTAAGGCCGTCGGAGGGGAGCGAATCGAGCCAGAGCGCCGCGGAGGGCGCGGTGAGGTCATGCAGGGTCATTGGCCCAGGAGAGGGAGGCGGGTGCGGCGGCCAGGCCAGCGGTGGCGGCGGCCAGCGCCTCATGTGGTACCCAGGCGATCAGGTGGCTCGAAGCCAGCGACTCCACGTAGCTCACCCAGGTGTCCCACGGCGGGGTGTCCCGCTCATCGAAGTAGCCGCCACTGGCTTCCCGGGCGGCGCCGCGCGAGTGCGGCGGAGTGGGACGGTAGTGAATGAGCACACCGCCGCCCAGGGGTTCGAGGCTCCGGCGCCAGGAACGGCCGAGCTGGAACCGCCGCCGTTCGGCGACGCTCTTGATGGTCTCGGGCCAGGTCAGTGCGGGAGGGGGGACGAGGGTAAGCGAGCGCAGAGTCTCCGCCGGCGGTCCAGCGCCTGCCCGCCGGGCGCACCAGGAGATGGTCTCGGCGACCAGCTCCCGGAAGGATTCGACCGAGTCCAGTGTGCCGGACTCGGTCGCTGCGGTTTCCCGGGCCAGCTCGCCATCCGGGTTCACGCGGTCCGTTGCCTCCGGTGGAGAAGGATGGTCCGCTTGGATTGTTGCCGGGCCGGGGACCGTTGGCAAGGGCCCGCCGGGCGCCAGGGCGGCGGGGAGCCCGTCGCCGGATGCGCGGGCTACTTCTTCGCGGGGGCCTTGCCGGTGCGCTCCAGGGTGCGGAGCCACTTGGTGGCCGCCGCGAGCGCTTCCTTCTTGCCGCCGTTGGAGAAGTCGCCGAAATAGGCGGTAAACCGCGGCCGCCAGCCCTTGGCGGACCGGCGATGCCCCACCCGGACGACGTAGCCATAAGTGCGGGTACTGGCCTGCTCCACCCGGCAGACACCGGCCGGGAGGTTCCGATTCTTGCGCCGGGCCCTGGGCGCAGGCAGCGCTACCTTCTTCTTGCCGGCAGCGGACCGGGCGGGCTTCCTCGCGCGTGAACCTGACGAGGGCTTCCGTGCCCGGGTGCTCTTCTTCGGCATGATGGTTCTCCTGAATCGCCTGGCGGATGAATGATTGAACCTGACGGGACCTCAAGATGGCACGAGGGACCGACAAAGGGAAGTGCCTAACGGCCTATTTCCTCGATCAGGGAGATATAGAATCGGACACCCCAGCCGACATTGGACACCGTCAGGCGCTCGTCGTTGCCGTGCACCTGGTACCGATTCTGCTCGATCGGGATCAGATAGGGATCCAGGCCGTAGGCCACCAGCCCGGCCCCGGCGTAGGTGGGCCGGTCGGTGGCCCCGGGGCTGACCGGGGTGGCCACCGGGATGCCCGGGAGGAGCCGGCCCGCCACCCGCTCGATAGCCCGGAACAGGTCGGTCTCCAGCGGCGCATCGTAACGCGGGGTGATGGGCGCGATCTCCGACAACCTGACGAGGGAATCGCCGATCACCCGCACCAGCGCCCGACGGAACGCCACCGGGTCCTCATCCGGCAGGAGCCGGATGTCGAGGTCGGCCGAGGCAAACTGGGGGATGGTGTTGGTCTTGTCGGCGCCGACCAGGACCGTGGGAGAGATCGTGTTCCGGAGCAGGGCGTTGCGCTCAGGTTCGGCCAGCAGCCAGGTTCGGCCGGCGGGATTGCGGAGCGCGGCGCGCGGGTCGGTCAGCCAGCGCCGGCCCTCCCCCGTCGCGTCGGCCGCCTGGGCCTTGAAGAAGCGTTCCACCGCCGGCGAGAGCCTGAGCGGGGTCTCCCAGGCCGCCACCCGGGTGATGGCCCGCGCCAGCCGGGGTACCGGATTCAGGTCCCCGATCGGCACGGAGCCATGGCTGGTGGTGCCTTCCACCGTCAGGCGGGTCCACAGCGGCCGCTTCTCGCCCACGTCCACGCCGAACCAGCGCACCTTGCCGCCCTCCACCCGGGTGTCCGCTCCCTCGGTCAGCACGTACTCGACGCCCTGCAGCAGGTCGGCATGGCGCTGGACGAATGTGATGGCACCCAGTCCATCGGTCTCTTCGTCGGCGTTGGCGATGTAGACCAGGTCGCGGGTGAGCGTCACTCCGGAGCGCTTGATAGCGATCAGCGCCATGAGCTGGATGATGCCGTGCCCCTTCATGTCGAGGGCTCCCCGGCCCCAGACGGCGCCGTCCGCGATCTCGCCGCCGAAGGGATCCCGGGTCCACTGGCTCCGGGTGGCGGGCACCACGTCCATGTGGTGTACCAGGGCGATGCCTCCGACCGATCCGCTGCCTTTGAGCCGGGCATAGAAGTTGGCCCGCCCGCTCCCCAGCTCCACCGTATCGAGAATCCGGCCCTCGATCCCCTCGCGGGCGAGCACCTCCGCCAGCCAGCGGGCCGCGGCCAGCTCGTTGCCCGGCGGGTTGGTGGTGTTGACGCGGAGGTACTCGCTCAGGAGCCCGGCCGCCTCCTCCTGCAGACGGTTCCAGTCGTGCTGGGCCGCCAGTGGCGTGGCAGAAAGGAGCGTCAGGCAGGAGAGCAGCAGGAGGCGCATGGACGGATACGGGTGACGGGAAGCGAAAAGACGCGTCCGGACCGACGGCACGAATCGGCCCTGAAGATACCCGGCGCGGACCCGCTGTCGAGGCGGCCCGTGGAAAGGCACCACTAACACCGATTGTGCGCCGACGATACCTTCTCAGCGTACTCCACCGGGAGGTCCCATGCCGCGGCTGACTCGGAGTGTCCTCGCGGTCCTCGCCGGCGCGATGGCGGCGTTCATCGCCATCATGATCGTGCAGCAGATCGGCGCCATGCTCTACCCCCCTCCCCCCGGGTTCAACCCCCAGGATCCCGGTGCCTTGTCGGCGCTGATCGCCACGCTGCCGCCGGGGGCATTCCTCATGGTGTTGCTGAGCTATTTCCTCGGTGCGCTGGTGGGCGGCTACCTTGTGGCCCGGCTGGCCCCGTCCCGGCGGGCGATCCACGCCGGGATCATCGCTGTGCTGCTGGTGGTGGCGTCGATCCTGAACCTGATGGCGGCACCCCATCCACTCTGGTTCATGGCCGCCAATCTGCTGATCGTTGCCGTGGTGCCGGTCCTGGCTGCCCGGCTGGCGGAGCCGCACGCCGTGGCGGCGAAAGGAGAGGTCTGATGAGTGAGTTTCCCAAGCCCGAGATCGGGTCGGCGGGGTGGATGGACCTGACGATCCCCGATGCCAGCGCGGTGCGGGACTTCTACGGGGTGGTGGTAGGCTGGAAGTCCGAGGGTCTCGACATGAAAGGCTATCAGGACTACGTCATGTCCGAGCCGGGGAGCGGAAAGCCTACCGCCGGCATCTGCCACGCCCGCGGGGTCAATGAAGGGCTGCCGCCGGTGTGGCTGGTGTATTTCACCGTAGCGGACCTCAGCGCCAGCCTGGCGGCGGTCACGGCGAAGGGCGGAACGGTGCTCCGCCCGCCGACCAACGCCGGCGGGCAGGGGCGCTACGCTGTGATCCGTGATCCGGCCGGGGCGGTGGCGGCGTTGTACCAGTCCAATTGAGCCTGACGAGCTCAGATCACCACCGTCTCGATGCGCACACCGCCGGCCGTGATCCTTCTTGGCTGGCCGGTGTCCAGCCCGGCCTGGCGAGCCGCCTCGGCGGTGAGCTGGATGGTCCCGAACTCCCCGGCATCCTGGGCCAGCTTGGCCGCCACGTTCACCGGTGAGCCGGCCACGTCGCGGAGCCCGGGCCCCAGCTCGAACAGCAGCACCCGCCCCACATCCACCCCGATGGCCAGCTGTACCTGTTCTCTGGCGAGGGCGTCCCGCAGTTCCCGCGCAAAGGCGAGCGCATCCACCGCGGCCTCGAAGAGATAGAGACTGGCCCGGCCGCTGGTCTTGATCTCCGTCCCCTCGCGGCCCTCGAGCAGGCTGTTGCCAAGCCGCTTGACCGCCGCCGCGAGGGCCAGATCGTTGAGTGCAGCCACCTCCGGCACGTCCCGGTCCTCGTGCTCCCGCTCCACCATCACGATGACGACTTCCTGATACGCTGGCCGGGGCACCACTGAGGTACGGCGGGTGCGCTGGAACTGCGCCAGCCCGGTGAAGAACTCATCGGTGAATGGCAGCGGATACTTGAAGTCGGCGACGGACAGCCCTTCACGCCGAGGTCCGTCGGTCACGCGGAAGACCGTGCCAAAGAGCGGGGCCAGGTCGGTGCGCTGGTGGAGGGAGAAGGACCCCTTGGGGAGCAGGGCGGCCAGGGTGTCGGTGACCACCAGCTCGCCCGCTTCGGTGTGGTCCTCTGCGATCAGCTCCACCCGATCGGCCTCCGGGCCGTGCAGCCCGCGGGCCAGCTCGTAGAAGCTGCCGTGGTGGGCGGCCAGCCCGATGCCCACCTCGCACTCCTCCCGCACCCGGTCCAGCAGGGTGAGCAGCATGCCGAGGATATGGTCCGCCGGAATGCCCTCGGCGTAGAACATCGCGGTGTTGTCGGCGGCCCAGGTCCCGATGGGCACACCGCCGATGGCGCGGCCATAGGCGTGCACCAGCTCCTTGGGGCGGCTCACCATTGCGAGGATTTCAATCAGCGAGCGCTCCTGGGTGAGCCGGGTAAGGCCAGCGGCATCGGAGGTGACCACGGTGCCCCGCAGCGTGAACGGCCCCAGCAGTTCCCGCGCTGCGTCCACCGTCTGGTCACTACGGGTCCAGGCGGCGATGACCTCGAGCGGCAACGCCTCACCGGCGCCGGCGGGGAGGTCGAAGAAGCCTGGTGGGAAGCGGAGGGGGGAGAAGCGGGGCATGGGGGCGATCAGCTATCAGCTAATCAGCAAGGCCGCGACCGGACCGTGGCAGCTGGCTGGTCCAGTCTGGCTGACAGATGATCTCCCCGCTGACTGCCGGTCGCGGATAGCCGTCAGTCATCACTTGAGCACCCCCCTTACAAACTCCCAGCTCTCCCGCGCGAAGGTCATCGGCTCGGCGGCGTCGTCCTGCTCGACGAACCAGTGCTCGACACCGGCACGCTTTGCCGCGGCGAGGAGGGTGGCCCAGTGCATGGTGCCCCGGCCGACGGTGACCTGGCTGCCGTCGGCAGCGCGGTCCTTGATGTGGACCAGCCGGAAGCGGTCACCGTAGCGCTTGAACAGCTCCAGGCTGTCGCCGCCGCCATCGCGGGCCCAGAAGAGATCCAGTTCGAAGGTGACGAGGTGCCGGTCGGTGTGCTGCACCAGCCAGTCGTAGCCGGTGATGCTCCCGGTCAGCGGGGTGAACTCGAACTGGTGGTTATGGTACCCCAGCCGAAGTCCCTGCTTGTCGAGCGCCCTGCCCAGCCGGTTGAAGGCCAGGGCGACCGCGGTGTAGCCGGCCATGGTGCGCCGCGACTGGTCGAGCCACGGCACGATCAGGTAGCGGTGGCCCAGGGTCTTCGCATCGGCGGTCACCTGGTCAAATCGCTGCTCCAGGTCCTCGAGGCTCACATGACCGGCCGGCGCGCGAAGGCCGGCACGGTCGAGCATGTCGCGCACGCTGGCGGCGGGGTGCCCATGCAGCCCGGCAAACTCCACCTCCTCGTAGCCGATCGCGCCAAGCGCCGAGAGGGTGCCGTCGAGGTCGGCGCGGACCTGGTCCCGGACGGTGTACAGCTGGAGGCCGACCCGCTGGCGGCCGTCCGGCAGGGGCTCGAGGATCACGGGAGTGATTCCCGCCGCGACGGCGAGGGTCTTCAGGAAGGTCCGGCGCGCTGGTTCGGTCGCCCTGCCCAGGGCGCCGAGTGCCGGGTGAGAGGACATGCCCGGCAAGGTACCCGGCGTCAGCAGAGGCGTCCAGCGGAAGCGCGCGGCGGCGCCGGCGTCAGACCTTCCGCTGGCCCGCGGCGTCGGATATTGTTGGGCTGTTGTGCCCCCCTCTCGCCGAGTCATCCATGCAGCCTGCATGCCGCAGCGCATTCTTCGCTGCGTCCCTTTTCGCCTTTGCGTCCTGTCTCCCCGCCCAGACCGGGACCCCCGACGTGGTTAACAGCCTCACCGCACGGGAGCGGCGGGAGGGATGGACGCTGCTGTTCGACGGCGCCACCACCCGGGGCTGGCGCGGGTACCGGAAGCCCGACATGCCGGCTGGCTGGCAGGTGCTGGACGGGGCGCTCACTCGCGTCGCCCCGGCCGGGGACATCATCACCGAGCGGGACTTCAAGGACTTCGAGCTGGTGCTGGAGTGGAAGGTCGCTCCCGGCGGCAACAGCGGGATCTTCTTCCGGGTCACCGAGGAGGGAGAGGAGGCCTACCACACCGGCCCCGAGATGCAGATCCTCGACGATGCCGCCCATCCGGATGGCCGGAGCCGGCTCACCGCGGCGGGCGCGGCCTATGGGTTGTATCCCGCGCCGGCGGGCATCGTGAAGCCGGCGGGCGAGTGGAACCAGGTACGGCTGGTGGTGAGGGGCCCGATGGTGGAGCAGTGGCTCAATGGGGTGAAGGTGGTGGCCTACGAACTGCTGAGCCCCGAGTGGCAACGCAAGGTGGCCGCCAGCAAGTTCAGCGAGTGGTCCGGCTATGGGCGCGCGCGCCGCGGCTACATCGCGCTGCAGGACCACGGTGATGGGGTGGCCTTCCGTGGCATCAAGATCCGGGAACTGGATTTACCCTAACCCCACGACCATGCTCCGTTTCAAGCTCTCCGCCATGATGTTCCTCCAGTATTTCATCTGGGGGGCATGGTTCGTCACCCTGGGTACCTACCTGGGCACTACGCTCCGGTTCGACGGCCCGCAGATCGGGGCGGCCTACGGCACCATGGCGATCGGGGCGATTGTGGCCCCGTTCTTCGTGGGGATGATCGCGGACCGGTTCTTCGCCACCCAGAAGATCCTGGCGCTGCTGCACCTGGTGGGGGCGGGGCTGATCTACTGGGCCTCCCACGAGCAGGGATTCGGCACCTTCTACCCGCTGCTCATCGGCTACGCGATCTGCTACGCGCCGACGCTGGCGCTGACCAATTCGCTCGCCTTTGACAACATGAAGGACCCGGCGAAGGAGTTTCCGCTGGTCCGCGTGCTGGGCACGATCGGCTGGATCGTGGCCAGCTGGATCGTCAGCGGGCGGCTGGAGTCCACGGCCGTTCCGATGCAGATCGCGGCCGGTGCGTCGGTGGCGCTGGGACTGCTGTCGTTCTTCCTGCCGGACACGCCGCCGCATGCCGCCGGCAAGCCGCTCTCGATGCGGGACGTCCTGGGCCTGGACGCGCTGGCGCTGATGAAGGACCGGTCATTCGCGACCTTCGTCATCGGCTCGTTCCTGCTCTGTATCCCGCTGCAGTTCTACTACGCCTTCACCAACCTGTTCCTCAACGAGACGGGCATGCCATCGGCGGCGGGGATCATGTCGCTGGGCCAGATGTCCGAGATCCTCTTCATGCTGGCGCTGCCGGTGCTGCTGAGCCGCTACGGCATCAAGTTCGTGCTGCTGGTGGGGATGGCGGCCTGGAGCGTGCGGTACCTGCTGTTTGCCAACGGCGACCTTGGCGGCGGGGCATGGATGCTGTACGCCGGCATCCTGCTGCACGGGGTGAGTTACGACTTCTTCTTTGTCACCGGCCAGATCTACGTGGACCGTCAGGCAGGCCAGAAGATCCGGGCGGCCGCGCAGGGGTTTCTCACGTTTGTCACCCAGGGTCTCGGCTACCTGATCGGGAGCTTCGTCTCGGGGGTGGTCGTGCAGCAGTTCGTGCTGCCCGGCGGCGCCGGCCACGACTGGCACAGCATCTGGCTCCGCCCCGCCATCGGCGCGGCGGTGATCCTGGTGATCTTCGCCTTCCTGTTCCGGCCGCGGGAGTCGCGTGCGGGGGCGTAGGAGATCCTGGCTTCCGAAGTCTTACGCAGAAGCAGCCAACCGCGGCGGCGCGAAGGCCATCCCCGACGTCTCATCGGGATAGGAGAACGCGAAGACATGAGGAGATCTTTGCGCCTTTGCGGTTGAGACGTGCGTGGCGCGCATCAGGCGCATGGTGAATGGCTTGTAGCTCGGTCGCCGTCCTGAGAACGGAGGAGGCATGGCAAGGAGCAAGGTCAGCCGCCGGGAGTTCGTGGGCACCGCGGCCGGCGCTGCCGGGCTGTTCCACATCGTCCCGCGGCACGTGCTCGGGCGCGGCTACCGCGCGCCGAGCGACACGCTCAACATCGCCTGCATCGGCGCCGGTGGCATGGGCCGCAACGATATCCGCGGCGTGGAGAGCGAGAATCTCGTCGCCTTCGCCGATGTGGACTGGAACCAGGCCGAGGATGCCTTCCGCTCCTATCCCAGGGCGCGGCGGTACCGCGATTACCGGGAGATGCTGGACAAGGAGGCGCGCAGCATCGACGCCGTCACTGTCTCCACCCCCGATCACAGCCACGCCGCCGCTGCGCTGCTGGCTCTCCGTGCCGGCAAGCACGTCTACTGTCAGAAGCCGCTGGCCCGCACCCTCGGCGAGGTGCGGGCGCTGATGCAGGAGGCGGCCCGCCGGCCCCGGCAGGTGACCCAGATGGGCAACCAGGGCCACACCCTCGATGGCATGCGGGTCATGCGCGAGTGGGTGGAGGGGGGCGTCATCGGCCCGGTGCGCGAGGTGCACTACTGGACCAACCGCCCCATCTGGGCCCAGGCAATGGACCGTCCCACCCAGGCTCACAACGTCCCCCCGCAGCTCGACTGGAATCTCTGGCTCGGGCCCGCGCCGGAGCGGCCCTACAACCCGGCCTACGCGCCGTTCAGCTGGCGGGGCTGGTGGGACTTCGGCACCGGCGCCCTGGGAGACATGGCCTGTCACGGCATGGACGCCGCCTTCTGGGCGTTCGACCTCGGCTTCCCCACCCGGGTGGAGCCGGAGACCTCCAAACTCTATCCCGAAACGGCCCCCAAGTTCTCCCGCGTCACCTATGACTTCCCCGCGAGGGGGAATCGCGGCCCCATCCGAGTGTACTGGCGCGACGGCGGCCTCTGGCCCCCCCGGCCGGCGACCCTGCCGGCGGACCTCAACTGGCCCCCCGAGGAGATCGGCGGCCAGATGTGGGTCGGCGCGGGCGGGGCGATCCTCGCGGGGATGTACGGGGAGAACCCGCGGGTGCTGGACGCCGCGAAGGACGCCGAACTCAAGGCCACCCCGCTGCCCCAGCAGTACCCGCGGTCTCCCGGCGTCTACAAGGAGTGGCTGGAGGCTATCCGTTCCGGCGGCCAGGCCAACTCCACGTTCCACGGGCATGCCGGTCCGCTCACCGAGATGGTGCTGCTCGGCTGCCTCGCGGTCCGCTCCGGCCAGCCGCTGGTGGTGGACCCGTCGAGTGGCACGGTCACCAACGTGAAGCTGCCGGAGGAGTGGGTGCGTCCGGTCTATCGCCGCGGCTGGTCCTTTTGAGCAGCCGGGGCAAGCTGCTCCAGGTGCTGGGCGTTGCCTTCGGCGTCGCGGTGATCATTGGAAACACCATCCTGGTCGGCATCCTGCGCACCCCCGGGGACGTCGCGGGGCGGATGCCGAGTGTGGCGCTCTTTCTCGGTGTGTGGATCGTGGGCGGCCTGTACGCGCTGCTGGGCGCCATGTCGCTGGCGGAGCCGGGCACGATGGTGGCCGAATCGGGTGGCCAATATGTGTTTGTCCGCCGCGGCCTGGGGGAGTATCCCGGCTTTGTGGTGGGCTGGAACGACTGGCTCTCCACCTGCGCCACGGTCTCACTGGGCGGGATGGTCTTCGCGGAATACCTCGAGCCGATGCTCCCGGCCATGGCGGGACGCCGGATGGTGGTCGCGGTGGCGCTGGTGCTCGTATTCGGCCTCCTGCTGTGGCGCGGGATCCGGGTCGGGGACATGGCGCAGCAGCTGCTCAGCGCCCTGAAGGCCCTGGCCTTCGGACTGCTCATCGGCGTCTGCCTGCTGCTGCCGGTGCCGGCCCGCGAGGCGGCTTCCCCGGCGGCGCTGCCGGCCGGGATGGCGATGGTCACGGCCATCGTCCTCGCGCTGCAGGCGGTGATCTACACCTACGACGGCTGGACTGGGCCGCTGTACTTCGGCGAGGAAGTCAAGGACCCCGGACGGGGCATCCCCCGCGCCATGGCGTTCGGGGTGCTGCTGGTCATCCTGATTTACGTGCTGGTGAACGTGGCCTTTGTGCGGGTGGTTGGCATCGAGAGGATGGCCGGCGACCCCTTCGTGGCCGCCACGGCAGGCAAGGTACTCTTCGGTGAGCGGGGAGATCTCATCATCCGGTCGCTGGTGCTCCTGTCCATCCTGAGCGGCATGAATGCCTGCCTGCTCATGGCCCCACGCGTGGTGCTGGCCATGAGCCGGGACCGGCTCCTCCCCGGCGGGTTCGAGTCAGTCAATCCCGGCGGCACCCCAACGGTGGGGCACTGGTCCAGTGTGGGTGTGGCGATTGCCTTCATTGTCAGCGGCACGTTCAACACCGTGCTGGCGGTCTGCGCCTTCTTCTTCGTGGCCAGCTATACCCTCTCGTTTCTCAGCGTCTTTGCGCTCCGCCGGAAGGAGCCCGACACGCCCCGGCCGTACCGGGTTCCCGGTTATCCGTACACCACCGGGCTGGCGCTGCTGGCTTCCATTGCCTTCCTGGTGGGTTCGGTGATCACTGACTGGGGCAACAGCTGGAAGTCTCTCCTGCTGCTGGTGCTCAGCTATCCGGTGTACCGGGTCATCATCGCTAACCGACGCCCTGCCTGACATGCGATTCACCCGTGCCATCGTCCGCCCGCCGGCGGCCACCTTCGCCGCCGGGATCACCACCTCGAGTCTGGGCGTCCCGGACCTGCCGCTCGCGCTCAAGCAGCACGAGGCCTACTGCCAGTCGCTGGAACGGCTGGGGCTCAAGCTCATTCGCCTGGCCTCGGATCCGGACTTTCCCGACTCGACCTTCGTGGAAGACACGGCTATCGTCACGCCGCGTGGCGCCATCCTCACCCGGCCCGGCGCCGCCAGTCGAGCCGGCGAGGTGACGGCCATCGGGGGCGCCCTGCGGGAGTGGTTCCCCGAGCCGGGAGAGATCACCGGCCGCGGAACGGTGGATGGCGGGGACGTCTGTGAGGCGGGCCAGCACTTCTTCATCGGGCTGTCGGAGCGCACCAACCCCGAAGGCGCGGCCCAGCTCGCGGACTGGCTGGGGCGGCGGGGGATGACCTCGAGCCTGATTGACATCCGCAGCATTCCCGGTCTCCTGCATCTGAAGACCGGGCTGTCGTGGCTGGGTGGGCGGCGGCTGCTCGCAACCGCGGAGATCGCCGGGCACGGCGCGCTCGGCGGATGGGAGGTGGTGCGGGTGCCGGGGGGAGAGGACTACGCCGCCAACTGCATCCTGGTCAACGAGGCGCTGCTGGTCGCGCGCGGGTTCCCGGCGACCAGCGCGCTGCTCGGCGAGCTGGGCTACGACCTCGTGCCGCTTCCCATGACGGAATATCGCAAGATGGACGGCGGGCTGAGCTGCCTCTCGGTGCGCTGGTGAGGTCAGGGCAGCTTGGCGAGTGCGTCCTTGACCCAGCGGCTGTTGGGGAACTGCTCGGCGAGCGCCATGAGGACGGCACGGGCCGACTCCGGCTGCCCGGCGGCGACATAGGCCTCACTCCGTAGCAGCCCGACCCGGAGTCCCGCCCGGGTGTCGTCCGCCGGCAGGGTGAGGTGCGCCAGCGCTTCCAGCGCGCGCGCCGGGTCCTTCCGGTCCCGCAGCGTGGATTCCACCAGCAGCAGCTGGACGCCGAAGTCGTTGGGGCGCTGGCGCGCCAGCTCCTCGGTGAGCCGGGCCGCCTCGGCGGAATCTCCGGCGGCCCGTTTGGTCTGGGCCTGGTGATACAGTCCCGCCACCAGCAGGCGCTCCACATCGGCGGGGTCGCCGCTGCGGGTGCCCACGCCGCCGGCGTAGCCGTAGACCACCTCGCCGCCATGCTCGGCTGCTTCAAAGATGTAGAAGCAGCCAACGACCCCGATGATGCCGGAAGCCACTCGCAGCCACTTCACCTGCGCGGTTCGCTTCATGAGGACCAGCGCGCCGATCTCCAGCAGCGCCACCACCAGGAAGATGTTGCGGACCATCTCACCCAGCTCCTCGTGCTCGTGCACCGCATCCCGGGCGCCGGGAATCTGTTCCGCCAGGCCGTGGGCATCCGTGCCCGACTGCACCGCCGCCACTGCGGCGATGCCGGCCAGGATCAGCAGGGCGCTGGCGGCCGGGCCGGTCCACTCGAACTTCCCGGTGAGCGAGACCAACCGGAAGGCCACGCCGAGCAGGCCCAGGGCGACGACGAAGTGGACGATCTGGGGATGAAAGACGCCGATATCAGGCATGAGGTCGTTTGTGGTGAAGGGTGGGGGTGGAGCGGCTAGGACTTCGGTACCGCGCGACCGACGATGATCGTGACGTTATCGCTGCCGCCGTCGTCCAGGGCGTCCTGCAGCAGCGCCTCGCAGACCTGCTTGGCCGAGGTCATCTCCGCCAGGCGCTGGCGGATCCGGTCATCGCTCACGTGCTTGGTGAGGCCGTCGCTGCAGATCAGGTGGACCAGCCCCCAGGAGGCGGGGAGACGGGTGACTACCGGCGCGGTCTGGCTGCCGCCGATGGAACTCGACAGCACGTGGGCCCATCGGGTGCTCAGCGCCTGGGACCGGGAGAAGACGCCCTGGTCGATCAGCTCCTCCGCCATGGTCTGGTCCCGTGTCACCTGCAGCAGCTTGCCCTCGGTGTACATATAGTAGCGGGAGTCGCCCACCTGGAGCAGGTAGTACCAGGGCCAGACGCCGAACCAGAGCGTCAGGGTCGTGGCCATGCCCTCGAGGTCGGAGTCCTCACTGGCGCGGCGGACCACCTCGGCGTGGATCTGCATGGCGGCGTCCTGAAGCGCCTCGGTGAAGTCGGCCTCGGGGCCGTCGCTGCGGTAGTACACCTGCATGCTCTGGGTGATGTAGGCGGTGGCATGCTCGAGGGCGAGGCGGCTCGCCTCCTCTCCCTTGTTGCCGCCGCCCACGCCGTCCGCGGCCATGGCGATGAACGCGACACGCTCATCCTCGATCCTGCGCTGGTGCAGGTCGGGGAGGCTGGTGAGGTAGACTTCCAGCCGCTTCCGGAGCGCGCCCATGAAAAAATGGTCCTGATTGTTCTTGCGCACCTTGCCGGGGTGAGTCAGCCCGAAGAAGTCGATCTCGTTGTCGTGCGGCCTGCGCTCCGTGGTGGGACCGGCGGAGCCCGGTGCCGTCATGAATCCTCCCGGGGTATGGTTCGGCCAGACACGCCGGCCGGGGACGCTCAATGCAAGATGCAGTACCCCCGGGTCAACCGCCAGCACGGCGGCCGGCCCTGTTGGGCCAGCGGGACTGGACGTAGAATCAGCCCATCACTTCTCCGAATCTCATGCATCCTCTTGCCGGCACTCCAGCTCCCGCGGACCGCCTGATTGATGTGGCGGCGCTCACCCGTGTCTATAGCGAGCGGCGGCCCGATCCGGGGGTTCCCGCCGAGCTGGTGAGCTTCGGCACCAGCGGCCATCGGGGGAGCCCCGAGGACGGGACCTTCAACGAAGCCCACATCCTCGCCATCACCCAGGCCATCTGCGAGTACCGTGCGGCGCAGGGGATCTCCGGCCCGCTGTACCTCGGCAAGGACACCCACGCCGCCTCGCGGCCCGCCGAGCGGACCGCGCTGGAGGTCCTCGCTGGCAACGGTGTTGCCGCGGTAGTGCAGACGGCAGACGGGTACACCCCAACGCCGGTGGTGAGTCGTGCCATCCTCCGCTGGAACGCCGCCCATCCGGCCAGCCAGGGCGACGGCATCGTCGTCACCCCGTCCCACAACCCTCCGAGGGACGGCGGTTTCAAGTACAACCCGTCCAACGGCGGGCCGGCGGATACCGACGTCACCGGCTGGATCCAGCAGCGCGCCAACACGCTGCTCCGCGAAGGCAACAGCCCGGTGCGCAGGGCCGCGCCCAGCCCGCGCGCCGAGGACCTGGTGGCGCCGTACGTCGAGGACCTGGCGGGCGTCATTGATATGGAGGCCATCCAGAGGGCGGGGCTCCGCATCGGGGCGGATCCGATGGGCGGCGCGTCGGTGGCGTACTGGCCGCGGATCGCGTCGCGGTATGGGCTGGATCTGACCGTGGTGAACGACGTCGTGGACCCCACCTTCCGGTTCATGACACTGGACCACGACGGCAATATCCGGATGGACTGTTCCAGCTCCCAGGCCATGGCGGGGCTGCTCGCGCTCAAGGACAGGTTCCGCATCGCCTTCGGCAGCGATCCCGACGCCGACCGGCACGGCATCGTGACGCCCGGTGGGGGGCTGCTCAACCCTAATCACTTCCTGGCCGTCGCCATTGATTACCTGCTGACCCATCGTCCCGGCTGGCCGATCGCGGCGGCGGTGGGCAAGACGCTGGTCTCCAGCGCCCTGATAGACCGGGTGGTAGCGCGCCACCGGCGGCTGCTGTACGAGGTGCCTGTGGGATTCAAGTGGTTCACTCCGGGGCTGTTCGACGGCAGCGTCTGCTTCGGCGGCGAGGAGAGCGCCGGCGCCAGCTTCCTCGAGCGCAACGGCGCGGTATGGACCACTGACAAGGACGGCATCCTGCTCTGCCTGCTGGCCGCCGAGATCACGGCAGTCACCGGCAAGGACCCGGGCGAGCACTACCACCGCCTCACCGCCGAGCTGGGCGCCCCCAGCTACCGGCGGATCGACACGCCCTGCACCCCGGCGGAGAAGGCGGCGTTCCAGCGGCTGGTCCCCGACGCCATAGCAGCAGAGACGCTGGCCGGCGACCCGATCAGCGCCAAGCTCACCAGGGCGGCGGGCAACGGCGCGGCCATCGGCGGGCTCAAGGTGACGACCAGCAACGGCTGGTTCGCGGCGCGGCCGTCGGGGACCGAAAATGTCTACAAGCTGTACGCCGAGAGTTTCCGCGACGGGGCTCACCTCGCGCGGATCATCGCGGAAGCCCAGGGACTGCTACGAGTGGCGCTGGCCTAGGCGGTCCATGGGTGGCGGGCATAACTCAGGGGGATCTCATGTCGTGGCCTGTGATGGTGGACCTGCTTCGTCTTGATCTCCTGCTCAGCCTCATCGTGGCCGCCATCCTCGGCGCCGCCATCGGCATGGAACGGGAGATCCAGGGCAAGTCGGCGGGTCTGCGCACCAATGCGCTCATCTGTGTCGGCGCCTGCCTCTTCACGGAACTCTCCATCGCGCTCACCGGGTCCGGCGCCGGCGATCCCTCGCGGGTAGCGGCACAGATCGTCACCGGGGTCGGGTTCATCGGCGCCGGCACCATCATGCGGGGCCGCGGCTCGGTGACCGGACTGACTACCGCCGCCACGATCTGGTTGGTGGCGGCGGTCGGGATGGCGGTGGGCGCCGGATGGCTCATGGAAGCGGCGGGCGCGACGCTGCTCACCCTGGTGGTGCTGTCCGTGCTGGGCCGGCTGGAGGCCCACCTCGAGTTCAAGTCGGGGTCGAGCGAGGTCCGGCTCCGACTCAAGGCCGACGAGCGCTACCTGGAGCGGATCGAAGAGATGGTGGGCGAGTCGGGTGCGCGGGTGGAGAACCTCGACACCGTCGTGACCGGAGATGAAATGACCGTGCGCCTCAAGATGCGCGGCGTGCGCCACGCGCGCGACAAGGCCAAGCTCAAGGTCATGCGAGCCACCGGGATCTGGTCGGTGACCGATCTCGACCGGGAAGCCGGCGGCGGCCCGCCGGCCGACAAGGAGCGCTGAGCCGACGCCGCTTAGGGCCGACGCGCCAACTCGGCCCGGGTGGTGGCGTCGGCGTCCTTCCAGTTGGCTGCCAGCTGCTCTTCCGCCTGGCGCGCCACCGCCAGGTCATTCGCCTCCCGCGCGGCCCGCAGCAGTCCGAGCAGCGCGCGGGAGCGGCCCGGCGCCAGCTCCAGCGCCCGCGTGAACGATCGCTGTGCCTCTCCCGCCTGTCCGGCGGCCAGCAGCAACTCCCCCAGCAGCTCATGGCTCGGCTTGACGATGTCGGGCGGGCCGAACTCCGCCGGCAGGCCGTCCTCGACGCCCGCCGCCTGACGCAGCAGCGCGATTGCCGCCGGCCGGTCTCCGCGCGCCCAGACCAGCCGGGCCCGGAGCTGGGTGGCGAGGATCCCCGGCACGCTCGCGTTGCCACCGTAGGTCGTTCCCGAGGTGGCTTCGCCGGCCAGGCGATCCAGCTGGGCCAGCGTACTGTCGGTTTCGGCGAGGCGTCCCCGGGACAGCCGGGCCACCGCGACGGCGTAGGCGTCCATCGCCCGGGGGCCGGCGGCCCCTTGGGGGGCGTCGAGGCGCCACTCGACCACCGGATCGGCCCACAGTTCCGTGTTGACGATGAAGTGCGCCCGCATGCTGAGCAGGTAACTCTGCTGCCGGCTGGCGCCCTGCGCGGTCATCTGTCGCCGCACCAGCTCCAGGTGCTCCCGGGCGGCGGCGTACTTTCCCTGCTGCAGCAGTCCGTACCCCAGCCACGCGGTGTAGTGCCCGGGCCGCCAGCGGGCCCGGTCGGCGCCGGAGGCCACCGCGTTCTGGGCCACGGTCTCTTCCCACATCCCCAGCGCCAGGAAGATGTGCGTGGTCATGTGCTGGGCATGGTCGGCGTCCACGGCGATGCGGGAATACTCGCGGGCCGCGAACAGTCCCAGCGGGGCGTGGACCGGGTCGTCGAAGGCGTGGATGATGTAGTGCAGCGCCCCGGGATGGGCGGGGTTGTGGCGGTTGATCTCCAGCGCCAGCGCACCGGCGTGCATGTAGGCGGGAGTGTTCCGTACCGCCTGGCTCAGGCCCATCAGCGACAGGGCGTAGAACGCCCTGGCTTCATCATCGCCGGGCGCCTCAGCGCTCAGCCGCTCCATGACGCGGGAGTAGAGGGTGTCGCTGCGGGCCTTGGCGGTGTCGGTGAAGTAGAGCGCTTCCACCGCCTCGAGCCAGCGCCGTTCCCCGGCGGTGCCGGGCTTCTGCCGGCGCGCATCGGCGGTGGCGCCCAGCCGCTCCAGCGCCGCGCGGCCGGCGGCGACGTCCTTCTCGTTCCAGAGCGGATGGTTGTAGGTCATCGCCTCGCCCCAGTAGGCCAGGGCGAAGCCGGGATCGGCGTCCTGGGCCTCACGAAAGGCCTTGGCCGCATCCTCGTACTCGAAGCTGTGGAGCAGCATCACCCCCCGGAGGAACGGCGCCTGGGCCGCCGGCTTTCCGCTGTTGGGAAAGTCGATGCTGCCGAGCGTCTGGGCACGCAGCGGGAAAGCGAGGGTGAGAGCGAGCACGACAACGAGAGCACGCATTGATGGGCTCGGGACGAGGGTCTGGAAATCTACTCCGGTGTCATCGCTCGGAGCACCGCGCGGCGCCGAGGTGCGCGTCCGGGGCCTGCTTGATCGCCACTTGACGGTCGAGAGCGAGGGTAGCCATGCGTGACGCTCTTGCGGCGCGTGGCCTACTCACAAGGAGGATAGCATGTCAGTGCGCTTATGGGGACGAGCCATTACGTCGGCGCTCGCGCTCGGCTTCCTGGGGGCCTGCGACACCTGGCAAGTCCAGGATGTGACACCAGAAGCCCTGCTCGCCAAGACACCTGACGTCATCCAGATCACCCGGCTGGACAGCACCCGGATCGAGCTTCGAGTGCCACGCCTGATTGGAGATACTATCGTCGGAGCCAGAAACGGCCAGTTCGAGCGGGTCGCGGTCGCCGATGTGCTTGCGGTGGCGGTTCGAACGGGCGGGGGTGGAGGAACGGTCATCGCGGTGGCTGCGGGGTTCGGGCTTGTGTTCCTGATCCTCAGCACGGATATCAGTCCGGACCTTGACGGCCTCACTGTTGGCTGCTCAGCCACCCCCGGCAGCTCGAGTGTCTGCTAGCCTGTGCCTCGCGGCGCACGCCGCCCGCGGGAATTTGAAGCGCCCTCTTGGAACGAAGCAGGCCGGCCACGCATTGCCGCGGTGCCGGCCTCCTGCACACCTGCCTGCCAGGCGTCAGCCGCGCGAGGGCCCGCCGCGCCGCCCCGAGGGCCGTCCACCGGGACGCCGCGCCGGGTGCGCCGGCCGCGGGCCGGCGGAGGGTGCACTGCTGCCCGGGCGGCCCCGGGCGGCCTCCGCCGCAGAACGCCGCTGCCGGTTCGCCTCCGCGCGCTTCCGCTCCTCGGCCTTGTGGGCCCGGATGGCGGCGATGCGCTCGGCGTGGGGCACCTCGAGCTTGGCGGCGGGCCTGGCGGTGTAGTCGAAATCCGGCACCGTGATGCGCGGCAGCCTCCGTCCGACGGCGCGCTCGATGGCACGGAGGTCCCCCTCCTCGTCCGGGGCCACGAAGGTGAAGGCATCACCAGTCGCCGCGGCGCGTCCGGTGCGGCCAACCCGATGAATGTAGTCATCCGCCACCGCCGGCACGTCGAAGTTCACCACGTGGCCGAGTTCTTCCACATCAATGCCGCGGGCGGCGATGTCCGTGGCTACCAGTACCCGGAACTTGCCTGCCTTGAAGCCTTCGAGTGCGGCGGTCCGCTGCGGCTGCGAGCGGTTGCCGTGAATCCGTTCGGCGCTGATCCCGCGCTTGACCAGGAAGTCTGCCAGCCGGTTGGCGCGATGCTTGGTGCGGGTGAAGACCAGCGCCTCTCGGATGTCGCCCCGCTCCAGCAGGGTGACGAACAGCGCCCCCTTGAGCTCCTGTGGCACCGGGTAGAGCGCTTGGGTGATCCCGACCGCCGGGGCCGACTGCCGCTCGGTCTGCAGGAAGACCGGATTGTGCATCAGATCCCGCGCGAGTGACCGGATCGGCCCGGGCATCGTGGCGCTGAAGAGCAGGGTCTGCCGCTTGGTGGGAATGAAACGGAGAATTTTGCGGATCTCCGGCAGGAATCCCATGTCCAGCATCCGGTCGGCTTCGTCCAGGACCAGGTGCTCGATCTTGTCGAGCTTGGCGTACGGGAAGCGGAGATGGTCCAGCAGCCGGCCCGGCGTGGCGATGACCACGTCCACCCCGGCCCGGAGCGCCCGCTCCTGCGGACCCATCCCCACGCCGCCGTAGATGGCCGCCGAGGTGATCGGGGTGTGCACCGCCAGGTAGTTGAGGTGCTCGGCGATCTGGGCGGCGAGTTCGCGCGTGGGCGTGACGACCAGCGCCCGGGTGGTTCCCCGCGGCTTGTCTATCAGGTGGTGCAGGATCGGGAGCAGGAACGCGGCGGTCTTGCCGGTCCCGGTGGCGGCGCAGGCCAGCAGATCGCGCCCCTCGAGCCCGGGCGGAATCGCCTCTATCTGAATGGGGGTAGGATGCAGGAAGCCGAGTTCCTTGAGGCCCTGCTGGAGGTTCTTATGCAGGCCGAATTTACCAAATGGCACGGAGATACCGGGTGAAGAGAACGCCCCGGGCGCGAGGCCCGGAAACAAGAGAGGTTAGAGCTGTTCGCGCAGCCACCCGAGCAGCTGGCGGTCGAGCTCTTCGAGGGCCTGGCCCGGGGTGTGGGCCATGACGGGGCGGCGGCGGCCTTCGCTCATGAGGCACCACATCGGTCCCTCGGCGTCCTCCCCGCGGCGCACGTTAGCGGGGCGTCCCTCATAGGAAACGAAATGAAAACTACGTTCACCCAGGATCAGGTGGCGCTGCTCGACCTTGTAACCCGGCACGGTGGCCTCGAAGAAAAAACGTGACGCTGAACGCGACGGCAGGGGCACACGGACCGGGCCGCCGGGACGCGACCGGGCAGCCGCGCCGGTGCAAGATAACCGGACGTACCGTTTGATGACGGCGGGCGGCCGGCCTGCGACCGTCGGGCGCGCAAGGGCATCATCATTCACGCCCGCTGCGGACGCCATGCATGAGGTCACCCTGCCCATGACAATGCCCCGGCTGACCGCACCCATACTCGCACTCCTGCCTGTCGCGCTCTCGACCCACAGCCGGCCCCGAAGTTGCGGTCTCGCCGGGCCTCAGGGCTCCCCGTTGTGCATCCGCGCCCGGATGGCGATGAACTCTTCGTGCAGCGCGCGGGACTCCTCGACATACGCGGCGAACTCCGCGGCAGTCAGGTCGTCCCGGCGCCGGCCGCCGGTCATCACCCGAACATCCACGTCAAGCAGCTGGGCAAAGCGCCCCAGCGGCGCGGCCTGGACGGTCCAGTCCACGCCTTCTTCCCGTGCCGTGTGCTCCAGCAGCGGGATCAGCGTGAGCTGGAGCTTCTGCTCCGGGTCCCTGGGGAAGCCGGAGTGCCCCAGGGTCTGCGCGATATACCGGAGCGCTCGGACCAGGTGGTAGCCGAGGAATTCCCGGGAGTAGTCGGCCTTCCTGGCCTCCTCCACAAGCGCCCGGGTCGCGGCGAGCGGTGCGGGAGTATCAGGCATGCAGAGCCTCCGCCGTGCACCGGCGAAAGCGGTCAGCTACCCCGGGTCACGGGCTCGGCCGGCTCGACGGCGGGACCATTCCGTTGATCCGCATGTAGGTCACGATGTTGCCGTAATGCTCGGCGTTGTGGGTGGCGTTGAGCGTGAGCGCAAACAGCCGGGTACGCTCCGCCCCGAAGAGCTGGGTACGCTGCTGCACGGCCGCATCGGTCTGGCCATACGCCCGGGCACAGTACTCGGTGGATGCCCTGAGGGCGGCGATCAGCGCCGCCTTGGTGGTCTGGCTCCGCTCGACCTCATCCTCGCTCCCCGCCGGCTCACCGAGCGCCGCGGCGCAGATCAGGTTCTGCGCACCGGCCACGTGGCCCACCAGCTCGCCAAAGCTCCGGACCTCGGCCGTGGGCCGATAGCTGTAGAGGGACTCCGGCACATCCTCTGCCGCTTGAGTGACGTAGCCGGTCAGCTGCTGCCACAGCATCCGGGTGGTCGCTACCGCCGGATTGGCCTCCTGGGCCGCGGCGCTCGTGGTGATGGCAGCCAGAGCCAGGGGAACGAGGAATCGGAATCGTGCACGCATGGAAAGGTCTCTCGCTGAGGGAAGGGGTTGAATCGGCTGGAAGTTGCTGCGCGGGGCTCGGCGTCACAAGCGGGGGGATGTCAGCGCGTGGGGCGATTTGGCCGGCGACCGCTCCTGGTCGCGACAGCGAATGCCAGCAGCGCCCCGCCGGTTGCCAGGGAGGTCATCCCCAGCCATGCCGGCATGGGGCGATACACCTCCACCGGCCCCGATGCCTCGAGGCCCTCCTGGTGCACCCGCTCCCCCGTCCGGTAGACCGGGCGGAGGACCACGATCATGAAACCGGCGGTGAGAAGGAACAGGCCAAGCGCTGCAGGGAAGCGCAACCGTCCCTCCGCTGATGGGTGCCACCTTGTGGGAGGTGGCGCCGGCGGCGGGGGTTCACGCCAGCCGGCCTTGGGCTCAACCCAGAGTCACCAGGCGAGGACGCCGAGCTCGTCGAGGTGCGCGGCGACCGGCACCAGCGATCCCAGACTGGGGGACTCCTTGAAGGCCCGGGCAGCCGCTCGGAGAGCGGGGGTCCCCGCCACGCCCGTGCGGGTGCGGTAGCGGCGATGGGCCTCCCCCATCTCGCGGAAGACGCTGCGGAGGCAGGCCCGCTCGCGGCCTTCCGCGCCGTCCTCACTGGAGGGCACCAGCTCGAGGGTCGTGGGGATCTTGCGGCGCCGGGACTTGGGGCGAGAGGCGCGCTGCCGGCGATCGAAGGACTGTCCAGCAATCAGGAGCCGGTTGCGCACCCGCTCGGTCAGCGGATCGCTGGACGGGACCGGCCGGGGTGAGCTGGAAGGCGTGTCTGGCATGGGGACCTGCGGTGTGACAGAAAGAAATGCCGCCCCGGTGCGAGACCAGGCGGATGCCGGAAGATAATCGGGCGGACCGATTGACGGATTTTCGGGCCCCCGCTCACGATCCCGTGCGGGAGCGCGCTGAGACTCGACCCTCCCCCCTCAACCTCCCAGCGCGGCGGCCAGCAGCCGGCGCGCCGCCCCGCGATCCCGCCGCGCCAGCCAGAGCCGGAGCCGCCCGCCATCCTCGCCCGGGATGTAACGCAGTAGATCCAGGTCGTTGGCGGTGATCTCGAGGTACGGCCGGATCCAGCCGCCGGCCAGCCGGAGGCTCCGGATCTCGGAAAGGGGAACGGTGAGCGATTCGGAGGGAAGTGCAACTTTCTCAGTGCGCACGCCGGCGAAGCCCACCTCCTCCACCTCCGCGCTGCCGGCCCACTCGAGCAACAGGGTTTCCGCCTCCAGCCGCAGGAAACCACGGAAATGGTAGCTGGTACTGGCGATCTCCGACCAGGTCATGTCCTCCTTGCCGGGGACCTTCAGAGTAAAGGGAATGGCCTCCATCCGGCTGAATGTAGCGTCGCCCATGACGGCCTTCAGCGGTAGGTGACGATCAGGTCGAGCGGCTTGCGATGGATCCGCGGCACCACGGCGTCGGCGGCGGGGTAGCCGGCCACCAGCAGCATGACCGGCCGCTCCGAGACGGGCCGCCCCATCACCCGGGTGAGAAATCCCATGGGATTCGGGGTATGCGTGAGGGTGGCGAGGCCGGCGTGATGCAGGGCGGTGATGAGCATCCCGCTGGCGATCCCGACCGATTCCATCACGTAGTAGTGCGACATCCGGGTGCCATCGGCCCGCGTGCCGTAGCGCTGGGCAAAGATGGCGATGAGATACGGGGCTACCTCGAGAAATGGTTTCCGGGGGTCCGTGCCCAGCGGAGCCAGCGCCTCGAGCCACTCCGCCGGCGCGGTCTCATAGAACCGCCGCTCCTCCTCCTCGGCGGCCGCCCGGATCTCCCGCTTGACCGAGGGATCGCTCACGACCACGAAGTGCCACGGCTGCAGGTTAGCGCCACTCGGCGCGGTACCGGCTGCCTCGAGGCAGGCGTCAATCACCGCCCGCTCGACCGGCCGGTCGCTGAACTGCCGGACGGTCCGCCGGCGTTGCATCTCGGCGAGGAAGCTCCGGCTCCGCGCAAGCATCTCCGCCGGCGGATACTCGATGAAGGTCGAAAGGGGATCGAAGGGCAATGGCTGATCGGTCATGACTCTGGCGGGGGTACGGGAAGCGGTGGCTGCCGAGAGCGGCCTCCTGTCGGATGGCCGCAAAGCTGTTGCCCGGTACCGGGCCCGGCAAGTCACGCCGCTCAGCCGGAGACGCCGGGTATCGGCGTGCCGCACCGCTTGCAATACGCCGCGTCCGCGTCGTGACCGGTCAGCCCGCAGCCGCCGCAGGGCGGCTTGGGCTGGCCACGACCCCGGCTCAGCTCGACGGTGACGATCCCGGTGGGGACCGCCACGATGGCGTAGCCGAGCAGCATGATCACTGAGGCCAGGGCCTGGCCCAGCGGCGTCGCCGGTGAGATGTCGCCGTAACCCACCGTGGTGATCGTAACGATCGTCCAGTAGATGGACTGCGGGATGCTGGTGAACCCGTGGGTCCGGCCTTCCAGCAGGTACATCGCCGCCCCGAAGATCACCGCCAGCGCCAGCACCGCGCCGATGAAGATGGCCAGCTTCCGGCGGCTGTTGCGAATGGCCACCATCAGTACGTCGGCCTCGCCGATGTACTCGACCAGCTTGAGCACCCGGTAGACCCGTAGGACGCGGAGCACGCGGATGACCTGGAAATACTGCGTGCCCGGCGCAACCAGGCTGAGGTAGGTGGGGAGGATCGAGGCCAGATCCACCAGCCCGAAGAAGCTCCTCGCATAGGTCAGCGGACGGGGCGCGGAAGCCAGGCGGAGCGCGTATTCGATGGTGAACAGGATGGTGAAGAACCATTCCAGCCCGTACAGGAACGGTCCGTACGCCTCCCGGATGGTGTTGACCGAATCGAGCATCACCGCCAGCACGCTCAGGAGGATGCTCACAATCAGCGCGACATCGAATGCCTTCCCCGCCGCCGTTTCGTGGCCGAAAATGATGACGTAGAGCCTGGTCCTCCAGGCGGGCCACCCGGCGGGGGCGGGTTCGAGTTCCGGACGTGACAGCACGGGGCCTCCCGGGCGCGGGATCTGGAGAATCGGTAGGGATGCCAGCGGGAACCGTGTTCCCGCCGGAGCCAGTGAGGTTGGCCAAATCTCTCCTTGCTTGACGGCTGGCAGGAGTGGTGTATCAAAGTAGCTGGTGGGCGGCTACCGGCTCACGGGCGCACTCATCGCGCCCTGCTCGTTACCCTCCCCGCCACCGACGCCCTCACCAGCGCGAGAAGGGAAAGGAGACACCGATGAGCCGCGGAGCCAGGACCGGCACCACCACCCACACCACCCCGAACGACCGCGACCTCGTCATTACCCGCGCCGTAGCCGCGCCGCGCCGGGCGGTCTTCGACGCGTGGACCAGTCCAGCGTATGTGGCCCAGTGGCTGCTCGACCCCGAGGGATGGACCATGCCGGTGTGCGAAATTGACCTGCGACCCGGCGGAGCGTGGCGCTACACCTGGCGCAAGGCAGACGGCCGGGAGATGGGCATGGGTGGCAGCTATCGGGAGGTGCGGCCGCCGGAACGGGTGGTGTGGACGGAACGGTGGGGCCCCGAGTGGCCGGAGACCCTCAACGCGCTGGTCCTCACCGAGGCCGGGGAGCTGACGATCATGACTCTTACCGCGACCTACCCCGACACGGCGGCCCGGGAGGCGGCAACCCAGACCGGCATGCAGGACGGCATCGAGCTCAGCTTCACCCGGCTGGACCGGCTGCTAGCCGGGCTGGCCTACCCCCCCCGGTGCGGCATCACAGCCGTCGAGAGGACCAGTGAATGGCCCTGATCCACCAGCCGGCGCCGGTCCGGCTGAGGATCAGCAACTCCGCCCCCTGTGACGCAACCGGCCGGTCGCGAAACGTCCCTCGGCTGGTGGTCACCGACGCCACCCACGCCACCGCTCCATCCTGGTACACGCGCATGGTCACCAGCTGGCTCGGTACCGAGCGGGTGAACTCGATGTCCGCCGCCAGATGGTGGGCCGCATACTCGGCCCGTGTCTCCAGATCCCCGGACTCCACAATGACCGCATCGGGAGCGAGCAGCGCCAGCGCCCCGGCGGAGTCGCCGGCGCTCAGGGCGCGGTGAAACGCCGCCACCGTGGCCACGATGGCGGTGGAGTCGGACGGCGGGGTGTGCTGACGGGGGGCTGAGCCGGAAGCGGAGAGGGCCGCCAACGCGAGGCCGGCGGTGGCAAGACCTGTCATCGGTAAGGACTCCAAGCGTCGGGACGGTGGTGTCGCGGGCCGGCCGAGTGGCCGCGTCCGTTTGGGAGGATCAGGCGTAGGGGCGGAGGCGGCCGGATATCGCCAGGCCCAGCGCGTCCGGCGGCAGGGCGCCCATCCCTTGAACCAGATTCAGGAAATCCCAGGTATTCCATGCCTCGATGATCTGGTGATCGCGGATGCGCATGAAGGCACAGCCCGTGAAGCTGATGGGCGTGGGCTTGCTGCGCGGCGCCATGGAGGCCCGACAGTACACGGCTGCCATGTCATCCCGCTGGACTTCCTGCAGCACTTCCACGCGGATGTCGCGGAACGCGTCGGTGAACGTGCGATGGAACTGGTGAAAGCCGTGCGGCCCGCGGATCGGGGTCTCCCCGAGCCCGTGAGCGATCCCATCGGCGGCAAAGAGCTGGTCAATCGCCGATCGGTCCAGCTCGTTCCAGACGCGGCGGAACCACTCACGACCCAGCGATTCTGACCGGTGCACGGGTCCTCGTTTGTGGAGGCGGAGCCTGACAGCCCGCCTAAGCTGGGAGTCCGCACCTGCCCGCGCAAGCGTCACCGACCTCGTCTGACGGGCGGGTCCACCGGCACGCGTCAGACGGCCGTCAGGCACCCGTCAGGACGGTGCGAGGATGCTGTCGATCCGCGCCAGCTCCTCCTGCTCGAACGCCAGGCGCCGGGTGGCGCCGACACACTCTTCTACCTGGCTCGCCCGGCTGGCGCCGATCAGCGCGCTGGTCACCGTCGGATGGCGCAGCACCCACGCCAGCGCCATCTGGGCCAGCGTCTGGCCGCGGGCGAGGGCTACGTCGTTCAGCCGCCTGGCCCTCGCGACCACCTGCTCGGTGACGTGGTCGGGCCGGAGGAACCGGGGATCGCGGTGCGCCCGCGCGTCGTCGGGAATGCCGTCGAAGTAGCGGTTGGTCAGCAGCCCCTTGGCCAGGGGCGAGAACACCACCGCCCCGATCTGCTCCCGGCCCAGGGTGGCGAGCAACTCCGGTTCGATCATGCGGTCCAGCATGCTGTAGCGCGGCTGGTGCACCAGGCACGGGGCGCCCAGCTCCCGGAGCAGCTCCGCGGCTGCGACCGTCTCCCGGGGCGGGTAGTTGGAGAGCCCCGCGTACAGCGCCTTGCCGCTCTTCACCGCCTGTGCCAGCGCCCCCATCGTCTCCTCCAGGGGAGTGTTCGGGTCCGGGCGGTGGGAATAGAAGATGTCCACGTAGGGCAGCCCCATCCGCCGGAGCGACTGATCCAGCGACGCCAGCAGGCTCTTGCGTGAGCCCAAGTCTCCATATGGGCCGGACCACATGTAGTACCCGGCCTTGGTGGAGATGATCAGCTCATCGCGCCACGGTCCCAGCTCCTCCCGCAGGATCCGGCCGAAGGTCTCCTCCGCCGCACCCTCCGGCGGGCCGTAGTTGTTGGCCAGATCGAAGTGGGTGATTCCCAGGTCGAATGCGCGGCAGATGATCTCGCGCGCGTTATCGTAGGAATCCCTCGCCCCGAAGTTGTGCCACAACCCCAGTGACAGCAGCGGGAGCGAGATCCCCGACCGGCCGCAGCGGCGGTAGAAGCCCGGCCGATCGTACCGGGTGGCATCGGGCAGATGGGTCATCGGAGCCGTTCCTTAGAAGGCCGCTACCCGCCAGCCCCCGTTCACCAGGTCCATCGTCACGAACCAGGAGTTCGCCCGGGTCTCGAACGTCACCACCCCGCGCTGCTTGTGGACCTGGACGCTCTTGATATGACCGCGAAGTTCGTTCACGTCGGCTGGCAGGTCCTCCAGCATCATCGCCGTCATCTGCTGGTACTCTGCCGTCGGCGACGCCGACTCCTGCCGGATCCGCTCGGCCTGCTCCGTGGTGGCCAGCCGTTCCATGGTAGCATGGTCGGAGGCGCGCAGCGCCCCGAGAAAGTCCACCGCCAGCTGGGCCTGCGGGCTGCCCTGGGCCGCCTCTCCCATCAGCGACGAATCGCCACCCTTGAGGATCATCCCGGCAATGGCGTCCCGCTTGAGAAACGCGACCGCGGCCACCACGAGCACCACTAGGCCCACGACCAGCAAGGCCGGACTCCGCTGCTTCGGGGTGTTCATGAGTAGACAGTCCTGGGGAACGGGTGAGGCTGCGGGAAGCTCCGGGTCGATTGTTAAGCTGCCGGGCGCGGGCCGCGTGGGCAAGCTCGGCTCAGTTCTCCCGCGACACCGGGACAGAGAGGTGGCCGCGAAACGGACGCCCGGTGCGGCTGCAAGGACTCGGTCACACTACCCTGCTCTCCTGCCGGTCCCACAGCTGCAGCCGGGAGTGCATCTCGGCACCGGTGTACGCCCCCGTGAGGCCGACCTTTCTGTGCACCAGCTGCACGCCGACGATCACCCCGATCAAGCCGGGGTCCACTCCTGGTCGGGATCGTGTCCCGCTCGCCCGGACCCGGCAGGCGAGCCATCAACTACTGTCGTTGTGGAGACTGTAAGTGATTGACTGATATTCGCTTAGGGGTTCCATTCCTGCCCTGAACAGGTTATATTGAATCATTGCAGAACGAAACAGCCTTTGGGGCTCGAAGTGGAGGTAAAGTGAAACAGATCAATGACTTCATTGCGGTAGTCTCACAGCAGCTCAACGAACCGGAAAACAACACCCGGCAGGCGACCGGCGCGCTGCTCAGCACGCTCAAGTCCAGGGTCGATACGGGTGACTTTCAGCAGCTCATGGGGGCCCTTCCCGGGGCCAGTGACCTCATCGCCAAGCCGGCCAGCCAGCCCGCAACGGCCTCGGCCGGCGTACTGGGCGGAGCGCTCGGCGCCGTGGCCTCCAAGCTCGGCGGGGTGGGTGGCGCCAGTGGCGCACTCGGCCTCGTGGCGATGATCCAGCAGACCGGGTTTTCACCCGCCAAGATCGGTGGACTGGTCCAGAAGTTCATGGAACTGGTGCGCGGCAATGCGGGGGACGGCCTCACCAAGAAACTGTTCGCTCAACTACCGGAACTGGCAACGCTGGCGGCGTAAGCGCCCCGCGTGCCCACAAGGAGGATACCCAAATGAAATACAAGATCGAGCAGGTTGAAGGGATCGGACCGCACTACGCCGAGCGGCTCCAGGCTGCCGGTATCCACACCACGGAAGACCTGCTGACCAAGTGCGCCACGCCGGAGGGACGCCATCAGCTGGAGCAGGCAACCAGCCTGTCGTCGGCGCAGATCATGACCTGGACCAACCAGGTGGACCTGATGCGGATCTCGGGGATCGGCTCGGAGTTCGGCCAGCTGCTGGAGTCGGCCGGCGTCGACACCGTGAAGGAGCTCGGGATGCGCAATCCGGAGAACCTGGTTTCCGTGATGGCCCGGGTGAACGAGGAGAAGAAGCTCACCCGCGTCGTGCCGTCGGTGAAGACGGTGGCCAAGTGGGTCGAGCAGGCGCGTGAGATGGAGTCGGTGCTGACCTACTAACCGGCGCAGGAGATCGTGGCGCGCCGCGCGCGTCGCCATCCGGAGCCCGTCGCCCTCAGGGGCGGCGGGCTCTGTGCATTTCAGACCCGGCTCATGTGGATGAAGTAGAACGTGTAGAAGGCCATCCAGAAGATCCCCAGGGCCACGCACCAGGCCGCCGGATGACGCCCAATCCTGCCGCGGGCTATCGCCTGGAGGAGTGCGAAACCGGCGTACACCGGACCAATTCGGACGAGGCGGGCAAAGACGGTCCACAGCAGCACCGGGCCGAGTCCGTGGCCGAGCGAGAAGGCGAGAGCGGCGTACAGCTTCAGTGGGACGCCGGCGAGGATCAGGAGCGGCGTATAGGGCAAGTGGTCAGGGCCCAGCGACTGACTCGCTCGTTGGATCAGGCCGGGTGAGATCCCGGGGATCCGGTCGAGGAAGGACAGGTAGTCCACCCCGAGGACCGTGATCAGCAGGTAGACAGTGGTAACCCCCAGCACCGATCCGGCAATGGAGGCCATCCAGGCGACCCCGCCGGCACGTCGGGAGAACAGCACCGAAAAGCTGATGTAGACGTCGGGAACGATGAAGAAGAAGACGCCTTCCGCGAATCCCCACCAGAAACCAACGTGCGCGGCCCGGCGCTGGTCCTGCGCAAACTGCCGCAGCCGCGCTCCGCTCCGGCTGGGTCCCGGCAGGTCACCGGGGGCTGACGGCATTGACGGGCGTCCTCGGGTCCAGGGGGTCGGTATACCGCATCTCGTTCGACGCCGTGAAGCCGATGGTCTCATAGAGCATCCGGCCCTCGGCCGAAGCATGCAGGACCAGCCGCACCACGCCCGCGGTGGGCGCCCAGGGGGAGGATCTCCTGCATGAGGCGCTGTGCCACGTCCCGACGGCGCCACGCCATCTCGGTGTACACGTTCATCACCAGGCCTTCGTGCCCCAGCAGGAGGCCGGTGCCATTGGCGTCCGGGCGAGGGAGCAAGGGACGGAACTCCGCGACGCGGTGATGGCGAGTACCGGCGCGTCTGCCGGCAGCGCGGGGCGAATGATCACGGGTGGGTTCATGGTCAGGCAGCCGGAGAAGCCATCGGTGCCAGGCGGGGCGGGGCGCCGATGGGCGTGAGTGCCATGGGACTCCCCGGGGGTGGCGGGCGGTGATCAGGTCCCGTCAGGCGTGGTGGGTCGCTCGCGGGCATAGGTCCACGTGTGAAATCCGGCCCAGGTCGCCCGGTGCATGCTGGGTCCCGGGCCACCGGAAGCCGCTGACCAGACCAGGCGCCAGGGAGGGCACAGCAGGACCCCAAGCAGCAACGTGCCCAGCACCCACGCCACTCTGCGCCGCATGTGCTTCTCCGGTGAGCTGAGATTGCCAGTGAAACCACGCCCTGTCGAGGGGGCCTCATGGCCCGGCCATACCGTCAGCCCCTTCGGGATCGTCCTGCGCCCTTGGGATTGAAATGACGGGGTGCACCAGGCGAACTGATCAGCTCCGCCGAACCACCTGATTGAGTGTCACGATCTGGCCGGCGTGACGCGACGAATGCTCTGCCCCGTGGAAGATCAGCCCCAGTGTAGTTGAGGGAAGCCGCTGCCGCCCCACCTCGCGTGAGGCATTGAGGCTGACTTCCGGCACGGTCCGGAGATACCCGACCGCGGCCTCGATCCTAGCGGCGAAGCCGGCCAGCAGGTGCCGCAACGCGGGGCGATCCGCATGGACGGTGCGCTCCGCCGCGAGGTACTCCAACTGCGCGGAGGTCAGAGGCTCCCCGCGTGAATAGGTCAGCAGGCGGTCCAGACTTCCCGGCAGGTGCAGCAGATGGAAGCCGATCGCCGCCGCGTTGCCCGGGCGGGCCCAGAGCTGATCGGGCGTCAGGTCGGCAACAATGGGCAATACGTCCTCGCCGACCTGCAGGATGGTATGCACCGCGGGCTGGAGAACCGGGAGGACGCCCTCGACGGGTCCGCGCAGCCAGACTTCCACAGGCTTGGTCATGGCGGGGAAGGTAGCCGGGCTGGCTGCCTGTTGCCGTCCGCGCTGGCGGGCAGCGATTCACACGATACCCACTGACAGGGCGATCATCGCCTGGCCGGCTACATAGAACCCCATGATCAGCGCCTGGGCGCCGTGGAAGGGACGATGGAACCTGTTCACGGCGAGCAGTGCATCAGAAACCATGAAGAGCATCGCCCCCAAGGCCACCAGCGCCGTCCCCGGAGTGCGCAGCTGCCAGGCCAGCCCCCAGGCAAGCCAGACCATCAGGACGATGGTGGCGGAGTACAGGACGACCGGAACGAGCAGCTTCCCCAGGCCGGGCCAGAGCAGGCGGAGGAGCGGTATTGCGGCGGCGAGCGGTGGGAGCAGCAGCGCGGGAGCGGTCCCGATGGGCACACCAGTGGTGAACGCCACGATGTAGGCGATGTGGGCAATGAGAAAGCTGGCCAGCCCCGGGAGGAACCGATCCCGCGGGAGCATCAGGAGGATGTCCCCAAGCAGGGAGAAGGCGAGGCCGAGGCTGACGGCGAGCTGGTACCGGGCGCCGTGCGCCGGGTGGGAGATGGCGGCTAGGAGCAGCAGCGCCGCGGTTGAGAGCGGCTTGCAGACGTACACCTGCCAGCGCGGCCCGCGGTACTCCGCCCGGATGTGCAGGCTCGTCGCGAGGGCGGCGGTGACGACGGCGGCGAATTCCAGGGTGGTAGGCGGCAGCCGGCTATCCGGAGGTGGTAGGCTGACAACTCCACATCGGCGGCAGGTGCCACGTCCCCGGGCGGACCCGCAACGCTCTGGCTGTCACCGCGCCACACCGTCTGCCGCATGACTCCGAGGGCCGCGACCAGCAGCGGCCCCGTGATCCCGCCACGAACGCCCGGCGACAAGCCGGGCGAGCCACCCAGGAGCCCAATCGCCACACCAATAATGGTACCAACCAGGATGCCGACGCCAACGTGCTTGAGCAGGCTCCTGGGCCAGACATGGTGGCAGTCTCCAATCGTTGGGGGAATCAGGAGCGCCCTATCATATGGCGACCCCCATTCGGTGCGACAAGGCAAGCGATGGCCACCTTGCGGCCGGTGCGCACGCCGGCCGCTAGCGGCGCAGCAGGGCGGTGTTCACGTCCGGGACGCGATGGTCGCGGCCAACCCGGTGCTGCATGCCGTTGGGCTTCGCGGTGCGTGATGGAAGGGCGATCGGCGCATCAGCTGCGGGGCCCCAGCCCGACAGGCATGCCCAATATTCCCCGATCGGACACCGACCGCCAGCCTCCCCAGCTGAGGCCTTGGTATTGCCCCGCGAGATGCATGCGCTGCACAGGCCGCATGGGAAAACGCTGGACGGCAATCAGGAGACCACCAAACCGCGGGGCAGGCCTTTTCATCTCATCCCAGAGCGGGAGCGCTTAATGGGCTCGGCGGCCGCCTAGAATCAAGCCGGTGACAAAGGGAATCAGCCAGATGGACCACACCGCGATACTGATCCTGTGGAATGTACGAAGCGGCCGCTCGGCCCCGTTCATGAGCACTCGCGTTCCCCAGAGCGCATGAATGAGCATCAGCAGCAGGGCAGCTGCCCCAGTGGCCGTATGCAGGCTCCAGTGGAACCCACCCGCGAACTTTCGCATGAGCGCTGTTCCGGAGGCGTCCGACAGGAAGCCGAGCCAGAACAGCCACGCATGCCAGGGCCTGAGGCGCTTGCTGAGGACAACGCCCCAGACGCCGCAGGTGTAGAGCGCGAACGCCGCGACCATGAGCAGCACCGCGGCTCGGACTAGAGGAGGCATAGCGATCCTTGACCGACCAGCAGCGCTCGTGCAACAGCGCCGGCGCCACCCACTACCCCGCATAAGTTGCGGCCCGCGGCAGGGTCGCGCAAGCGAGCGCGTGGACGACGGCCGTCCCGGACGTTCCGCAAACCGGCGGCCGGGGGCCGCCACGCTTCATGCGGTAGTTAGGCGACTCGTGCAGGCTAGTTACGTGGAACAGGGGCGTCCCGGAGCCAGCCTGGCTATGGACGAGCTCGTGCCAGCGGCACGCCGAGTGGGGCGGGGCAGTGCATCCAGCTCCTTGCGGTGACAGATTTCAACCGATGCCCGGCCCTACCTCCCCCCGCTCACCGATTCGGCTGCTCCTGATCGCGCTGGGGGTAGCGGCCCTCGTCGCACTCCTGATCGTCGGCGGCCCCACGGCGGCGATGTTCGCAGAGCGGCTCCGCGCCCTGGCCGGAGGCCCGGACGGCAGTCCCTCCCCGCTGGTCTACGCCTTGGCCGCGGGGTTCACCTTCCTGGCCGTCCTGCTTCCGCTCCCCGCGGAAGCGGCGGCCCTTCTGAACGGCACCCTCTTCCCGCCCCTCACCGCCTTCCTGCTGACCTGGACGTCCGCAATGGCCGGCGCCGCCGCCTCCTACGAGTGTGGCCTCCGCCTGGGCCACCGCCCCGCTGAGCGGCTTTTCGGCGCCACCCGGCTGGCGCGGGTGCAGGGCCTGGTGGACCGCGCGGGCTGGCCCACGCTGCTTGCGCTCCGGCTATCGCCTGTCATGGCCTTCACCGCCATCAACTGGGCGAGCGGCATCCTGGCCCTGTCCCGTCCGGTGTTCTACTGGACCGTGGCCGTGGGGCTGGTGCCGGGGACCTGGGTCTTCACCATGGTCCCCGAGCTCCTGCTCGACCGGGGCGCCACGACCAGGCTCCTGGTGATCGCTGGCGCGGTGATTCTGGTGCTGTTCGGGGTGAGCTGGGCGAGGCTGAGACGATTGCCTGAGTAAACGATCGGGCGAATGGGGAGTGGGAGGCAGCCCAGGTGCAGCCAACGCCGGATGTCCTTCCTCGAGATCGATTTCAATTGCACCCAAGCCGTTGTGCGACGAAATTGTCCAATACCGTCCCAACGGCCCCGGCTGCGAATCCGAATGTCGCAACGTCAGGCAGGCATGCCGAGGAGATCTGCCCTTAGCTCTTCCGGTCCGGCTGACTCTCCCGTGCCGCCGGCTGCTGCACGCGCCGGTCAGACCTCCGGAAGCGGGTGCTCATGTGTGGTTCCCGTATGACCCGGGTGATCGAAGACGCATGCGGCGTACCCGAGCACCTTCGGACCTGCCTTGAGGCCAGTAGCGGTCGGCTTCCAGCCACGAGCGAGTCGAGCGTCCAGGAGGCCGCGATGGGAGGGCTTCGACGGCCAGACGGCGACCGCCGTCACTGCGCCGAGTCACGTGGTGTCGAAGACGAGATACCGGTTGTCCGCGAGTCGGAAGACAACGTCGTGGGTGTACTCATCCTGGGTGAGGATCTCGTCGATGTCCACGGCCGGTGAGAGTCCACGCCCCCAGTCAAGGACTCGTTCGAGAGTGCCGAGCGGGGCCAGGATGGTCCCCAGGGCTTGACGCTCGCCCGGAGCGAGACCGGCGTAGTCAACCAGCTCGACGCTCATGGAGTACCCGCCATTCTGAATCGGTGCTGGGGAAGTGCGCCGGATGGCTGACGAACCCGCAGGGCGCTGCAGGGCCCAGGCGACGCTCGCGCAACCGAGCGTGTATCGGCTGGCAGTGCTGGTGGAGAGAAGACCGACGACCGCAGGCGTGTCAGCTTCATGCGGGTTCGTTAGCCGGCGGAGAGCCTCAGGCTGGAGTTGACGGATTCCTTACGAGAGGCCGCGGGGTACGATCGACACTCAGCTGAAAGACGTCAGGTCTGGCATAGTGCCCGGCCACGTCAAGCTGGAAGCGAGTGCCCCGCAACTTCTCGAGGTCGAGCTGAGCGTACAGGAGTCCGCGGGTTGCATGGAGTGGGCCCGCAACGACCTTTCCATCGGGGTCGACAATCACGCTATCCCCGGGGTTAACCCATCCATCCGTAGCGGAGAGGTTGGCCTTGAACGCGTGGTGGTCAGGGATATCGTCCAAATGTACTGCGCTGCAGCAGCCCAACACATACACGCGCCCTTCCTTGCCGATGTGACGAAGGGTGGACAGCCACGGCTCCCCGCGATCCCATGTCGGTGCCACATACAACTCGATACCGGCAGCATACAGCGCGTACCGGGCGAGCGGCATGTAGTTCTCCCAGCATATCAAACCGCCGAGGCGGCCCAGGGGCGTGTCGTAGACCTGGAGGGTCGTACCATCACCTTGCGCGTGGACGAGTCGCTCACCTACCGTCGGGACCAGCTTGCGATGCACTCCGAGAAGCTGGCCATCGGCCCCAATGTAGAGCAGGGAGTTGTACAGCGAGGTCCCACTGGCCTCGGCGTTCCGCTCATTCAGCCCGATGGCCACGGCGATGCCCGCGTCGTGGGCGGCGGCGGAGAGCCGGGTGGTTGTAGCATCGGGAATCGTGACCGATTGATCAAGGAGCGTGCTGTAGAGCAGCCGCAGGGTCTTGGTTTCGCCGGGAGTGATGGCCCAGACCCAGAGTGGGTAACCAGGGATGAAGGCTTCCGGAAAGACGATGAGGCCTGCTCCCGCCTGTGCGGCCTCGGCCATCGCTTCACAGGCTCGGGCAACGGTGGCCTCGCGATCCAGAAAGACCGGGCTCAACTGGGCAAGGGCAACCACAAATGGGTGGGCCACAGGGTACTCCGCTGGGCAAGGGACTGCAGAAAGTGGCCGGGGGCCTGGCGCAACCGGACGGCCGGGCCCTGGCAGGGTCAGGCGCTTGTCACCGGTTTGGTGGCGGGTGGAGTCGACCGTCCGATGCGCACGGGTCCCTGGGGTCCCAGCGGTGTCTTCGGAGGTGCTATACCTGTGCCTGTGCCCGCGCATCCAGGCCGAAATCAGCCTCGATACGCGTATACCAGGCTTCATCACCGAGAGCACCCAGCGCCACCCAAGCCTCGTCGCTCATTCCCCGGCGCCATGCAAGGAACGGCTCGGCGTCTGGCCCGACCGGATGCCGAAGCTGGTCGGTGTCGCCTGCGGCGATCTCCAGGATCTTGTCTGCGACCACCGATGGGGGCACGGGTGCCTGGAGCACCGTTACGAACAAGGCTGCCATTCGACGCTGCTGGGTGTAGGGGGAAGGGGCTGGCGCGACCCCGATATGCCGCGCCATCGCGGTGTCGATAATGCCGGGCTCGACGATTGCCACGCGGATGTTGAAGGCCTTTGCCTCCTGGGCGAGGCACTCGCTCAGGGCCTCTAACGCGAACTTGGAGGCGGTGTACGCGGCCATTGGCGACGAAGCAATATGGCCCGCCACCGAAGCCACGTTGATGATGCAGCCGCTGCGGCGCTGTCGCATTCCCGGAAGTATGGCCTGTGTGCAGCGTATCACGCCGAAGTAGTTGGTCTCCATGACGGCGCGAAACTCCGCGAGCGGCAACTCCTCCACGGATCCCATGCGCTCGATGCCGGCGTTATTGACGAGCACGTCGATCGGGCCAAGTTCTCGCTCAATCCGGGCCATCCCGTCGCGGACAGAAGCATCCGAATCGACATCCATCGGAATCACGGTCACCGGCAGCTTTTCGCGGGCAGCGGCTTCAGCGAGTGTGGGTGCGGCGCTCGGGTTGCGCATCGTCGCGGCGACCCGATGGCCGGCCCGAGCGAATGCAAGTGCGGTTGCCATGCCGATTCCTGTACTGGTGCCGGTAATAGCGATCGTGGCCATGCTGTTGCACCCGGGGGAAGGGAGGGGTGATTGACAATGGGTAAGGTCTGACGTCTGAAACGGCTGCGCGCGACCTGCGGGGATGCGGTGAGGACGCCAGACCTCGCACCCGTCAAGCAGCTGGTCCCAAACATACACCAACTGACCGCCGTGTCCCGTCAGCTGCATACGCCGGGTCAGGTTGGCGCGCCGTACGCTGCGCCGGCAACTGTAGATCAGCTGCCGGGCGAGGGCGACTCGAGCCACCGAATGGCCTCTGCCGGACCGTCGAACACCCCGACTTGGATGGGTATGCGTTCAGCGAAAACGCCGAGCATCCGCATCATGCCGAAGGACGCGGGTTGCCCCACTACCACCGCCCAGCGGTTACCACCAAAGTGGGTGCGGTACTTGGTCAGATGAGAGACCAGTGCCTGGAGCTGCTCGGTCGTGGCGGGGGTGGCTATGGCGCTGTGGTCTGAGAGCACGCTGTATGCACCCGGGCCGGCAGATAGTACCGCGGTATCGACCGCGGCGAGCATATCCTGGGTCGTGAGAGTGCCGGAGACAGCGAAGACGATGCGTCGGCGCTCCGTGTCAACGGTATGCGTGATGGGCATGATGGCGACCCTGGCTCCTTGCTCCGCTGCGGTGCGATAGCGCGAGCGAATTGGGCGCGCCACTAATGATTGCTTCAGGCGCCAGAACTCAGGAACCGGCGATGACTTGGCAGGCCTCTAGCCGATTCCCGTCCAGATCCCAGAATGAGAAGAACCGCACCCCCGCGACCACCTCGATGGGCCCCACGACTACGTCGCGCTCCAGCAGGGTGGTCTGAAGCGCCTCCGCATCCGTCGTCACGAGGATCGGGTACGGGACGGCGGTGCCACGCGGGGGAAGCACCTCACCAGGCTTCAACTGCCAGATAGTAAGGGTATGGCCATTGAAGGGTAGCACGACAAAGCCCTGCGCGGGGTCAGTATAACTGGCCTGCAGCCCGAGCTTTTCGAGGTACCAATCGGCGGCCGCTTCCCAATCGCGGGCCCGAATGATCATCGTGTCGAGCCGACCAAAGAGAGGAGGGCCACTCATGGAGCCCCCAAGGCGAGTGGTGATACAGAAGGCACAACCGAGGCGTGCCCTGGTGCTGCCGGGCCGCTGCCTCCATTACAGTATAGTGCGGGGCACACAGCGGGACTAGGGAACGCATGGAAGTCGTGCCTCTGTCAGCCAGAGGGCCGCCTACTCTTCCGAGACCAGGCAGGGGCGCGGTCGGTGATGGCGCCCAATGCGCTGCGTTCAGCGGCCTGCTGGGCAGCGGCGTGTGTCGCAGCGGGCTCAGCTCTGTCATATCCTGACTCGTCGCGTCATCACAAGCTTGTCGCTTCCGGGAAAGGATGGTACCCATCCGTCCGCGGTCCTCAAAGGGACCATCAAGGCTGCTACCCGTGCCAGAGACGGTCGTCGTTTACTTCGAAGCACCGACGGCTGCGCATATCTCCGGCCTCCCGCTGCGTAGTGTGTCCACACAAATTGGATGGGACTCACACCCTGACCAGAATTGTCGAGTCAAGAGGACGGTAGGACACACCTCGCTCGTTGCCATTCGCGCGTCGGTGCGCACGTCTATGGGGCCAGCCGCCTAACTCCTGCGGACGGCTGCAGGTACTGGTTAGGCGGCTCTTTGACGATGCCGCGACACAGCCGGCTGTCGGCCGGGCTCCGCAGCGCACGCCAGCACCGGTGCCGATGCTGTCGTCCGTCACTCGCGGATCTTCCAGAAGGAGTCCTTGCGAGTGATTCTGCCGCCTGCGAACTCAAGCAGGTCGATGCCGCGCACTTCCAGATGCTGGCCCGACATCGAGGTCCCGGTCAGTGTCCATTCAGAGATGCCGACTTCACCACAGACCCAGTGCTGATCCTCGCCGTAATGCACGTCCGGGATCCCCATGAAGCGCTTGGCAAGGCCGGCGCGCACCTCATCCTTCCCGACATACCGATCCCCCCGAGGACCGGCACCTCGCGGCATGTAGAGGACACAGCTGTCGGCGAAGTAGTCCATAACGGCATCGAGATCGTGACGATTGAATGCATCAAGAAAGGCCTTCAGTAGCGCGACAGTCACCCGCTCGGACATTGCTCCACCTCGGTACGCGTGATGTGATCGACCGGACCCGTGCCGCCGAACGGCTGCGCATAAGCTGCAGGGTCGCGGCTGACACGGCAAGGCTTGCATAGCACCGCCCTGTCAGCGTCATGCGGTGGTTGGCCCGCGTTAGGAGTGGGGCGAGGTGACCACGATGCTATCGCCGACTGAGATTCGCCTGAGATCGGCTCCCAGGACGAGAAACCTGTGTACCCAGGCCGCGTCAACCCGAGCAATTCCTCCGCAGTTACACCGGGGCGCAAGACAAGATGGGAATATACCGCCAGCTTCGGCTGGGTCCGGGTGAACACCAACCGATGGTCGAGACGTGACCGATTGATGCGGTTAGGCAACAGCAGGTGGCACCACCCCGGGCGCCCCGGAAGCATAGGCGGCACAGCTACTCGGTATCGCGGCACCTGCGCCTACTTCCAACGAGGAGGACGTGAAAGTCACCTCCGACAACATCGCTGAGCCAACTCGCTCGGCCTAGTACTGAGTCGGCGTCCATCCATAAAGCCAGCTCTACCGTAGTAAAGCCGTTGTCGAAACGCACCCTGAGCGAGTCTCTTGCCATCTGCCGCCAGTAGGCACCTAGGTAGAACATGCCCGAAGGTGGGATCCAGAAGGCGGTTCCGCTCTCGGGGCTTGCTGGTGGGTTCAAGGCAACCAACCGAGGGAAGGCCTCGCCGAGTGAATCTTCCTGGGCATAGGTCAGATGAAGACAACTCGCGTCAGGTTGAGGCAGGGGGATCGGCGGATTGGTGCTATGTGACGCACAGGCGCCGCCTAGACTCAGCATGAGTGGGATGTAGAGTGCTCTCGCGATCATCTCATGTGCCGCCTACGGCTGCGCATCAGCCGCGGCGCAGGGTGGCAGATTCGTGCTGAGGCCGACTGCCCTGGTCATTGGCCGGCAGGCGGTTGCCACAGTTCTACCTTGTTTCCTTCTGGATCGATGACCCAGGCAAACTTCCCATACTCGGAATCGTCGATCTTCTCGAGAACGTTACAGCCTTCTTCGCGTAGGACCTTAACCAGGGCGTGGAGGTCCTCCACCCGGTAGTTGACCATGAAAGTTGCGGTGCTGGGCGCAAATTGGTCACCTTGCGCCGAACCAATAGACCAGACGGTTGTTCCGGCAACCGGCCTCCCTTCACCGTCGGTCCAGGTGAAGGCCGTGCCACCCCATTCTTGGACATCGATTCCGAGGTGCCGCTTGTACCAGGCCTGTAGTGCCGGAGCGTCTTTGGCCTTGAAGAAGATGCCGCCAATGCCAGTGACTCGCTTCATAGAACCTCCGAGGTCGGGTGGTGGCGAGGCGGACCAGATGCCGCCGGCTTCCTTGCCGTTCTTGATTGTCCTTGGTGACCATGGACCCATCGGGTGTTGGTGCGGCTCCGACTAGGTTCGACTGACGTAGGACAAGGCCCTCGTGCCGTCGGCCAGGGGCCGCTCTTCCTGACCAATCTCGCCGACGAGGGCCTCGGGAGTGAAGTGCGACAAGTCGACGGGGACGACGTGAGCGTTGGAGTCATCGTCGGCCTGCTCGGCTTTCTCACTGGCTGGCGAGCGCGATACGCCGAGCATGGCGATCAGCAGAACCGCGCAGGGTATGAAACGGGGTGATGCCTTCTGCTTCCGCTCAACGCGATCGTTCATCGGCCGCGTTCCTAGGCAAGTGTCCGCCTAAAGGAGCGGTTGTTGGCAGCCTCGCGGCCAACGGCAGCTGGAGCAAGGTGTCCAGCCGCGGGCCGCGCGGGCTGCTTCACAACCATGTTAGGTAGCGCCCTCTGGCAGTCCCGCGTCAGCGCGGCCGCGCTCGGTACACCCATTGCTCGGCGGCTGCCCGAACGCGCACCACCGCCTCCTGGTTGAATCGCCGGCAGTACTCAGCGGCGATGGCCTCGAAGACGCTATCCGGAGGGTGCCCCTGCGGGTGTGCGACCTCGAGGACAAAGCCCGCCTCGCGCACAATCGCGCCGTCGGCGGCCCGCCACTGCCCTTCCGTTCGCCAGACCGCGAACCCCGCTGGTAGGCGTGGCGTTACCACCTCCGCCAGGAAGGCGCTCCACGCTGAATCCGAGACGCTGCCGCCCCCAGGGACGTTGCGTCCGAAGAACAGGCGATCGGACACCACCGCCTCTGGCGCGGAGGGCGCGGGTGTTGATGGCGACGGCAAGCGGCCGCAGCCCGCAAGCGTCAGCAGCAAGGCGAGAACGGCGGCGTCCACTGCTCGGAGAGATCCTGTATGCATCGGTACACCCGCAGTGCGGTCTTGGGCGCTACCTAACGGCTGCGCATCAGCTGCAGGGCGCGCCTGCACCCGCATTGCCCGGCAGTTCAACACCCGGCCCCGCAAGCGCCTGGGCTACCGCACCCCGGAGGAATGCCATAACCCGTAGCCCCACATGTTGCACTTCACACTTGATAACTCACGACCCGACTTGTCCATGCGCGGGTTAGGTTGTGCCAATGAGAGCGACCGGCGGGCGCGATCGGGTGAGGCGCACCCAGATCTCACCCAGGAGTGTGAGTCCCCCAAGCCCGAGCCAGAAGGAGACGCCTACCAAAGAGAGGGGGCGTTGGCCGGTGAGAAGGACTAACGGGAGCGCGACAGCGCGGACCCCGCCGACTCCAAGCACAATCGCGAACATCCTGATCATCCATTCTCGGTGCCCCACGAGGTCGCCACGGCGGATCGCAAGGTACGCTCGCGCCAACGCGAGCAGGAAGTAGGCCGCGAAGAAGTAGATCGCTGAAGCGGCCAACGCCCCTCCATACGGGGATCTGGCCTGTAGCAGCGCTCCGGACGCGGCTGCGGGGAGGGCCGCCAGCAGGAGCAGGCGACCACCCCACCGGTGAATGGTGACATAGCGGGGGCGGAGGCGTGAGGCAAACTGCAGGCCGGCGAGGAGCAGGACCAAGCTGCCACTGAGGATATGAGCCCAGGTCAGGGCGGCATGGGCTCGAAAGTGGCGGTCAAGCGCTTGTGCGTCGTCACCGATCGAAGGAGGGAGCACCTGGTACAATGTGTCAAACGGCTGTCCTCCGGCAAGCACTGAGGCACGGCCCCAGACGGCCACGAGGGTCAGGGCGACCAGCACCGTCATTCCGGGCCAGAGAATCCACCGCGAAGAGATCATAGTAGACACTGGGTCGCAACCTAAGGGCTGCGCATGACCTGCGGACGCCAAGCCCGGGCCGACGCGAGCCAATGTTCCATATTAGGGCCTCGGACGCCAGCCCAGCGCTGAACTCCTGACCGCGCGCCCACCAGGCTGATGCGCTTGTAAGACGACGGGGCTTCACATTGTTCGTGCACCACGGGCCAGAATGAAAAGAGGCAATCCGGCGTCCAGATAGACGACAGATCGTCTCCAAGAGCGCGAAGCTTACCATGTATTACCGGATTGCCCCCAAGACACGGCATCGCCCCGCGTTCGTCAGATCTGCTCCCGGCTTCCGTCGGCGAGAACCCGGTAATAGGCGTCGCCCATAATCAGCAACGCCTCTGACTTCCCTTGTGGCCAGTTCTTGTGATCGTCACTCGGGTGCCGGACATCAATGCCGATGACTCGTCCTGCAAACCGCCTGTTCACTTTTCCCTGAATCGTATGACCGACGACCACGGTCTTAGCGTGGAACCTGTCGAGCGTGCGATCAATCTGCTGTTGGGTCAGATCCTCCTTGAAATAGCCCCTATACCAGCTCGGCCCCGTCTTCGTCGAGACAAGCAGTTGCTCGTCTCCGCCGCCCCTTCTGGGGTAGAAGGGCCTGCGGTAGTTGGACCGCATGACTTCGTTGATCTGCTCCAGGTCAAGCCCCGAATCGGCCAAGTCGGGATGCAGGCCCCCATGGACAAACACATTGCCGTTGATGCTCTCGACAGCATTCTTGCTTTCCATCCAGCGACCCAGAAACGAGCTGGAGTCATAGAGTGCGTACTGCTGCTTCTCCAGCATGGCTGCAATATGGTAGTACTTGGGCGAGGCGGACTCATGGTTGCCCTGCATCGCCTTCAGTTCGTGGTTCCCGATGATGTAGTGTACCCGCCCTCCGTGCGCTTCGGCCTCCTGCTCCAGCTTGTGGATGAGCCACAGGACTTGGATAACGAAGACGCCCCTGTCGACGAAATCTCCTACCAACACCAGGTGACCGCGGCCGAACGTCCACTGCAGGTCAGGGTTGACAACGTTCGTTCTCACCAGAAGGTCACGCAACGCTCCAAAGTTTCCTTCGATATCAGAAATGGCAAGAATATCCTGACCATCATCGTAGACTACGTCGGGTCGTTGAATATCCACCTGGATCCGGAAGTCGAAGCGCGTCGAGTCGAGCGGGTAGTAGCTGGTCGCGGACGGGCTTGAAGTAACGGGATACTCCCGCCGCTCCAAGTAGAAGCCATCTTGCTGAGTCCCTTTGACATAGCTGATCTCCAGCTGGTTGCCGCCCTGATAGAATACGTAGGGACCGTCGTTGTCCCAATGCGATGCCAAGGGATCGTCCCCATAGTGCAGCGCCGCACCATTCGCGATGCCGATCACGATCGCTGCCGTCGCAAGGATCGCGATCGTGAGTAGCGCGTGGATCACGAACCGGGCTATATGGGTCCTCATCGACTTCCTTTGCGGCGAGATCACCAATTGGGTCAGTCCAAGGAGCAGGGCAGCCGAGGCCCTGGAGCAAATAGCCACGCCGCGGCGTGGCACGGGAACTTGGCTTAGTAGACGTTCGGGGTCCAGCCGAATATCGCGCGCGTTTTCGCGGGCACCTGGATACCGGCTTCGAGCATCTGGGTTGCGACGGTGGGCACCCGATCAGCAGGAGTGAATCCGAGCTGCCACTTGGCCTGAAACCGGGCGATGTCGTCGCGTATCATCGGGACCTTGACCTTTCGTGCCCATTCCGCTGCCGTGATGACATGGAACTCACCCAGTGCCTCCCGACTGCGACTTCAGCGGCGCACCGTAGAACGCCCAGAGCCTCTAGGCGCCCTCCCGGCGTGCGGGCAAGTTGATGCCAAAGACCCATTTCCACGCATCGCCGTCCCTAACGTAGACCGAGGTGCCCCAGATGGGTCCAAGCTTCTGGCCGTAGCAGGTGCCGTCGGCAGACCCCTTGAATGTCAGGATACCGACTGTCGGCGAGAGCATCGTGCCCGCGGCGTCGGTGACGCTGACGCTCTTGACGTCACATCCGGTGCCGGCCCAGTCCTTCAATGCATCAGCTTTGGTTCCGAAGTAGGTGCCAAAGATATTGATGAATGAAATATCCCTGGCCGTCAGCTCCTCGATTGTCCTGGCGTCGTGTGCCTTCCAGGCTTCCCAGACGGCTCTTTCGACCGCGATCAAGGCATCGGTGTCAGCTCGATCGGCGGTTCCAGCCTCGTCCGCTTTAAGCGCCCCCTTCCTGTCCACCGGTTTCGTGGGGACCGCTTTGGGATCGATAACCGGAGCTTCGGCGTGGAAGGCCCCTTTCCATTTGTCACCGTCGCGAACGTATACGCTCGCCGCCCAACTGTTAGCCGGGACCTCCTGCCCGCTGCATGTGCCGCCAACGCTTATCTTATGGGTGATCAGCGCCGCATCATTGCCGAGCGGCTTCATCTGCTCGTCGGACAGAGCGTAACTCTTGATCTCGCAATCCGCGCCGGTGTATTCCCTTGTCGCGGATGCCTTATCGAGTTTGCCAGATGAGCCATAGCCGACAAACTTATCCGAAAGAAATGTGTCCCAGAACTTCGCGTCCTTGGACTTCCAGGCCTCATATGCGCTCTTTTCGAGCGTTATGAGGGCATCCATTGTAGCTGCCGGAGAGGTCTTTGCAGCCGTGTTGGCATTGTTCGCCGGTGGATTGCGGTCGCAGGCCGTGAACACGAGAGCGGCCGCTGCCGGTAATATGAAATACTTGATCTTGGCCATGATTGTCGTCTCAACACTCATTAAGAAGTGAATTCAAAGGTCAAAGGCCGTACTGAACTCCGGATCTGCGCGGTGTCGTAGGCGTGGACGGCGATCATGCTGACGCTAGTCGGTCCAGAAGCTGGCCATCCCAACCACGTAGGCTTGGTCGCCGACTCCATATGCCGTGGTCGGCGTGAGCACAACGTCGCTCGTGCCCCGGCGATAAGGCCGCGACGGGCGTTTCTGCTTTCGGGGTGCACGAGGACAACTGAGGGATGGAATCAGTATCCGACGGCAGAGGGGCCGTCCGGCGCCACACGACACGATAGGTCAGCGCGGGTTGGCAAGGTGGCCTGGCGCGATCCCCAAGAGTCTTCTGCCGTCTAACGACCCCGCACGAGCTGCAGGCCGAGGCGCGGCTCGGGAAGCCATCCCGGGCTGGGAAAGTGGTCTGTCCCCGGCACGATCCGACGGCCGCGCCCTGGCAGCTTCATGCGCTTCTCAGCTGGCCGCCGCCGCTGCTTCCAAGGCCGCCACCGTATCCTCGAGCCGCTGCCAAAGAACGTGCGGGGTACGATTGCGGAACGCATCCGCAAGCGCCCGATAATACCAGAGGGTGCCGTCGCGACCGCCGGTAAAGCGTCCCCACAGCAGCTCTCCGCTTTGTCGATAGTCGTGAAGGATCGCCGCCGCATTGTGAACCTTGTCTGCCAGGGAGACGAGCAGGGCGTTGTCCGATTTGTGGGGAATGGCCGCAACGTAGACCTCCTTGCGGTGGCGCCAAGGCGGCTTGGGTGTGACTTCAGCGTCCGTGCACGCCTCCACGATGTCCGCGACGCTCGACCCATATCGGGCACGGATCCTCTCCAGCATCGGGCGCCCGCCTTGGTCCTCGACTGCATCATGGAGAAGGGCCGCGATGGCCGCGTCCTCGTCCCCTCCCGCCTCGATCACGAGCGCTGCTACCGCCAACAAGTGAGCGATGTAGGGGATTGCGGTTCCCTTCCTTGATTGGGAACCGTGAACCTCATTGGCAAAGGCTAGGGCTGCGGAGAATCTGGGACCCAACAGGGCCTCCATGGTGACCGCCAGTTAACGCCCGCGCGTGATGTTCGGCCGCGCCCACAAATCAACGTCCTCGACAACCTCAGCGCGGCCGCGGCCGTCTGAATACGTTTGCTGCTTAGGTGGCAGGAGGGTCGCACGAATTGAGGACGTTGGGTGGCAACTGCTCCACGAGCCGCAGAATGTCGTACTCCGTGACGATGCCAATTAGGCGACCGTTGTCCACGACCGGTAGACATCCGAACTTGAATTGACGCATCATTCCCGCAGCCTCCTGAACCGACGCGTCAGGCGCGATCGTACGGACGGGATGGTGCATAATGGCGAGTGCCGGTTCGCCCGAGAGATGTTGCCGTCGTTCGGCCTCTGCAAAGTGGGTACCAAGGGCGGACAGAGACGCCTTCAGGATGTCACGGTGGCTGATGATGCCGACTACTCGATTGCTCGTATCGACCACCGGGATATGGCGGATATGAGCCCATTCCATGATCTCCTTGGCGACGAATGCCTGCTTGTCGGCTCTAATGGTGAAGACTTTCGTCGTCATGATATCCCGAACGTGCATCCTGCCTCCAAGGGCTGAGCGCATGGGTGCGGTGATGTCGACCGTCACGGCGGACGTACTGGGCTCGGGCGGCGTCTATCAGTGCAGGCGGCGGTGGGCGTTGCGAGGCCGGAAGGCCAGGACCCGGCAGGGCGTGAGGCCCACGGTGAGGCCTGCAAGCGGACATCCGGGCCGACTGTCATCAATGATGCGCTGTGCAAACACGAGGCAGCCCGCCTCCGCGGCTGCCTCGGTGTCGAAGGTACTCGCTCCACTGAAGGCCCGAAGCAACTCCCGCTGTCCGATTAACAGGTCGAGGGTCCAGCGGCCGGAACCGCGCACTTGGAAGGTGCGGGGGGTGATGGTGAAGCCCTTGTAGCGCGCGGGACTCATTGGAGGCCAAGGTGGAGAGGAGGAGCCGGAAGTATAGCTGGTTGTCGCGAATGTTGAGGCCTACCGGCTGCGCATGACCTGCGGGGCTGAGGCGGCGTCTCGGAAACGTAGGCCGAGACGCCCGGTCGTGCCAGCTGGAGATAACCGACGGCCGCACCCCGACTTGACCATGCCCTGGTTAGGCCTCAGCGGGCCTGAGTTTCGGCCGGCTGCGCCCTGCCGGCTTCATGCGCTGGTCAGGTAGCATCGAACGACTTAGGGAAGAGCGACGCCACAGCGTCGGGCACCAATCCCAACTATTCCGATCGGCCTCACGGCTGACTGGCCCTGAAGCAGGGGAAGCCAGGCGGCACCCTGGGCTGGAGCCTAGCGCTGTGCCAATCGCCCAAGGAGGCTCTCGAGGGATCGCTTCAACTTGTCGGCCGCGCCGTCTACGGCCTCAGCTAGGGTTGGGGCTTGATGGCTTACCACGACAGGCTGATGGCCGGTGGGCCGGGCCTCCAGGAGGCAGCGCATATCAGACTGGCCACTCTTGGCGTCACTGTTAGCGTCGGAGAGGTGGACTTCCACGCGTGTGATATGCTGGCTCAGGTGCTCTAGGGCACCCCGCACGACGGCGCCGACCTGCTCCGCAATCGCCTCAGTTCCTTTGATATTTGCATCCGTGTTGAGTTGAATGATCATGTGCTCCTCCTCAAGGTGAGTCTCACCGAACCCGTAGCTGTAACTAGTGGCTTGGTCCTGTAATATAGTCGACAGGGGGGGGCTGTGAGTCCGTACCTGACTCTCGTCGGAGAACGGGTCCGTAACGCGACTGTCAGCCATGCGGGGCAACGCGAGCAGAAGGATGCTGCCTAACGGCCTGCATCAGCTGCGGAGCCGCGGCGCGCGGTCTGGGAATGCTCCGTTACGCCGGCTGGTGGTGCCAGGCCGGCACGACCGGATGGCCGCGCCCCGTCAGCGTCCATGTGCTGGTTAGGCTGCTACTGCACACCCACAAGAAGCCACGGTGTCGGTGTCGCAATGTCGACTAGGATGCCCAAGCCGAGCCCTCCCGCTACGACGTACGCGGCAAAGAGCACGCTATACCCACTTGCCTCCGGTTGGGGGCCACGCTGCCCGGCCAGCACGAGCAGCAGGGCTAACACGAGCCCGGCGGCAACACCTGCCTTGGTGCCGTCATGGGAGCGGCTGCCCTGTAGCCACAGGGTGTCGATCTCCGTTCGGGCGACGGTGGCATCTGGCGGGGTACTGTGCAGCCGGACCGAGTCGGCCGTCACCTCGAGGACGCGTCCCGCGAAGCGCATGTGCTTCGTCGCAAGTCGGACGCTGGTACCGGGCGAGAGGGTGTCGAGGACAATGTTGGGGGCAGGTAGCACAGTCGGCACGGTGGCGGCCGGGGCCGGAAAGCACGCCGGCGCGCCCAGGAGAAGCAGGAGTGCACCGGCGCGGGTACGCGAAGGCTCGGCAGCCACGGCGCCCCCAACGAAGGAGAGAGTAAGAAGTGGCAGCCAGGCGCGCTTGGCCTCTGCCCAGCCCACTGTCGATCAGCCCATGAACGGAAGGAGGTGGCGCCCGATCCCCGGGTGTTTCCGGATGAGATACCAGCCAGCGAGCAGGACGGCGAGCGCGTTGGCGACCACGATGGACCACCACGGCAACAGCGGGCGTATCGAAGCCGTTAAGAGCCCGACCCCAAGAATCGTGACGACGAAGCCTGTCACTATCGTCAGCCCAGCGAAGGGTGCCTGGGATGGACGCCGCTCTGCCTGAGAGACAAGCCCGGTCACGACCAATCCAATCGCCAGCGACACCACTAAGTGTAAGGCGTTGTACCGGGCCATCGCCCCAAGATCGGGTGGAACAGGCAGCATGAGGACCGCTGGATCACGTAATCCTCTAAACACAGCCTTGCCAAGCAGGTTCAGTGTGAAGAACGCACCGCGCGCTGCGAGAATGTCAAAGAGCGCATAGAACGCTGCGACAGCCGCGTACGCGATGGAACCAACAACAATGCCTTCCCTGAGGGTACGAGGTGCGGACGTCATGATGACCTCCGTGACAAGATTGGCCATCGTTCGAAGCTTGGGCAAAGGCGCGAATCGCCCCTCGGTGTCGTGCCGGCTGGTCGGCCATGCGCAGTTCCTCTGTCGTCCACCACGCCATGCACCAACGTACGACTTACCCGGCGGACACGCCAGTGTGTCTAAGGGGTGACCGTGGGAGGTGAGCCCGCAGAGTGACGCTAGAGTTCACATGCGCCGGAGCCACCTGTTGTTTAGCCGCCTAACGGCTGTGCATGACCTGCGGGGTGGCAGCGAGGTCAAGCAACTCTCCTGTCCACCATCTGGTGGTGCCAGTCCGGAGACAACCGACGGCCGCGCCCCGACAGCGTCCATGCGCTGGTTAGGCGGCAACGGGGTACAGACCGGGTGATCTTGCCCTGAAAAAGTGGACACCAGGTTAGGTCGGATGCACCTTCTGACCTGGGGAGGATGTCCATGAAAGCGACTCGAAAGCGGTACACCAAGGAATTTAAGCTGGAGGCGGTGCGGCAGCTGGCGGCGGGGACCCGGCTGACGGATGTGGCGCGGGCGCTGGGGGTGAACGCGACGGTGGTCCGGCGCTGGCAGGCCCAGGTGGCGGTGGACCCGGCGACGGCGTTCCCCGGCAATGGCCGGGCCCCGGCGGCGGAGGCGGAGCTGCAGCGGCTGCGGCACGAAGTGGTCCAGCTCCGGGCGGAGCGCGATTTCCTAAAAAAAGCAGCGGCGTATTTCGCGAAGGACGGCAAGTGAGGTTCGCCGCCCTGCGCACGATCGCGAGCGGGCTGCCGCTGGCCCGGCGCTGTGCGCTGCTGGAGGTCTCGCGCAGCGGCTACTACGCCTGGTGCCGGCGGGGGGAGAGCCGGCGCGCGGTGACGAACCGGGTGCTGGTCGGCGCCATCACCCAGGTCCACCACACGATGGACCGGACGTACGGCAGTCCCCGGATGCAGCAGGAGCTCGTGAGCCTGGGCTTTCGCTGCGGCCGGCACCGGGTCGCGCGGCTCATGCAGGCCCACGGGATCCGGGCCAAGCAGGCCCGGCGGTTTCGGGTGACGACGGACAGCCGGCATGGATTCGGGATCGCGCCCAATCGCCTGGGGCGGCGCTTTCGGGTGGCGGCGCCGAACGCAGTGTGGATGGCCGATGTGACCTACCTCCCCACGGCGGCCGGCTGGTGCTATCTCGCCGTGGTGCTCGACGCCTGGTCGCGCCGGGTGACCGGCTGGGCGCTCGACACCCAGATCACCGCGGCACTCACGCTCGCCGCGCTGGAACAGGCGGTCACCACCCGGCAGCCCCCCTTCGGAGTCCTGCATCACTCCGATCGCGGCATCCAGTACGCGTGCACGGCGTATCGGAGCGCGCTCGGCCGGCACGGGATGGTGCCGAGCATGAGTCGCCGAGGGGATTGCTGGGACAATGCCGTGGTCGAGAGCTTCTTCGCGTCGCTCAAGACCGAGCGGACGCATGACCGGAAGTACGGGAGCGTGGAGCACGCCCGGGCCGATGTGGCGGATTACATCGACCGGTTCTACAACCGACAGCGGCGGCACTCGACCCTCGGGCAGCTCAGCCCGGCGATCTACGAGCTCCGCCATGTGGCCTAACGGTGTCCACTAGAACGGGGCAAGGTCACGGGTAGATAGGTCACACAATAGACCGGGTACATGGGTAACACTGCTATGCTCGCTCACCTTCTTCAAGGTGAGCGATGCCCTGGCTGGAGACCGCCCCCATGGACCAACGACTGGCGTTTGTGTTCGACCATCAGCGCGGCTTGTACACCATGACCGATCTCTGCGACCGCTACGGCATCAGCCCGAAGAGCGGCTACAAGTGGCTGGCGCGCTTCGCCGAGGAGGGGCGCCGCGGGTTGGCCGATCGGAGTCGGGCGCCCCATACCTGCCCGCATCAGATGCCGCCCGCCGTTGCCGAGCGGCTGGTGGCCGCGCGGGCGCGACACCCGAGCTGGGGGCCCCGGAAACTGCTGGACTGGCTGCGGGAGCGGGAGCCGGAGGGCCCGTGGCCCGCGGCGAGCACGGTGGGCGACTTCCTCAAGCGCCGGGGCCTGGTCAAACCGCGCCGCCGCCGCCGGCCCCCGTTCCATCCCGGGGTGGTGCCTCCCACCACGACGCGGCCGAATGACCTCTGGACCGCCGACTTCAAGGGCCACTTCAAGACCGGCGACGGCGTCTACTGCTATCCGCTGACCATCGCGGATCAACACACCCGCTTCCTGATTGGCTGCCAGGGGTTGCTCTCCACCAAGGGAACGGGCGCCCGCCGGGGCTTCACCGATGCCTTCCGAGCCTATGGCCTGCCGGCCGCGATCCGGACCGACAACGGGGTGCCGTTCGCGACCACGGGCATCCACGGGCTCTCGCAGCTGAATGTCTGGTGGATGCAGCTGGGGATCCAGCATCAGCGCATTCGTCCCGCCCGGCCCCAGGAGAACGGGGCCCACGAACGCATGCACAAGACCCTCAAGGCGGGCGCGATCCGGCCGCCGCGCGGGAGTCTCGCCGCGCAGCAGCGAGCCTTCAATCAGTTTCGGCAGGAATACAATGAAGAGCGGCCCCACGACTATCTGCGGGGGCGGACGCCCGCATCGCGCTACCGGCTCTCGCCGCGGCCGTTCCCGGAGCGGGTCCCGGCGCCGGAGTACCCGGGCCACTTCCTGGTCAAACGGGTGACGAGCGGCGGCACCATCCGATTCAAGCGGAAGCTGCTGTTCCTCGCCAATCCGCTCCGCCACCTCGAGGTCGGCTTGGACGAGGTGAACGACGGGATCTGGTCGCTGTACTTCTATCGGGTGCTGCTGGCTCGCTTCGATGAGCGGGAGTACATCCTGCATGACTGACCGCGGCACTGTTACCCATGTACCCGGTCTGGAGTGTTACCTATGTCCCCGGTTGCTCAGCGACTCCGGCGAGTCGATAGGCCGAAGCTGGGCCTCCACCCAGTCGGTCCACCGGCTCTGCGGCCACTGGCTGCTCGCTACGCCGAGGATGGCCGCCTCAGCCTCGTCTACGGACGCCTGCAGCCGATGGCCGTTCAGCGCTAGGAAAGTGACCATGGCGGCATGCCCGACCCGCTTGTTGCCATCGACGAACGGATGGTTCTGAATGAGAGCGAAGCCGAGGATGGCAGCCTTCGCGGCGAGGGTGGGGTACAACTCACCCTCGGCGAAGGTCTGTCGGGGGAGGGCCAAAGCGGCTTCCAGCCCCCCGAGCCGAGCGAGCCCGACCGCGCCGCCAGAGGTGGCGACGAGCCGGGCATGGAGATAGAGCACCTCACCGAGGGTGAGGTATCGCATCTCAACTCAGGCGGTGATACAGCTCAGCGTGTTCAGTCAGCATCGCCTCCGCCACGCGCTCAAACTCTCCGCTGGGACGTGCGATGAGATCACGGACGGCGGCTAGAGCGAGGTCCTCGGGTCGAACCCGAAGACGCTGGGCCGCGTCGGATAAGGCCTGCCCCTGCGGCCCAGTGAGATCAAAGGAGAGTTTCATAGGTTGAAGGTACCTAGAAGAACTGGGAGTGGGCAACCAGACTCCAGCGCGCTAACGGCTGCGCATCAGCTGCGGGCGGACGGCTCCAACCCGCACCAATGAATGTTCCATATCCAAGCACCGGGCGCAGCCCGGCGGGGTGCCCGTGCCCGCGCGCCCGACTGCTGCATACGCTGGTTAGCGCGCTAGGCGCGCCCTAGAGGCTGAGGGCCAACCGCAGCCCAGTGTCGACCTGCTGTAGGAGCCTGGGCGGCAGCTTCCCGGCGGGGTCGCGCAGCAAGTCCCGATCCAGGGTGACAATCTGTGTGACCTTGGCCACGGAGTCCTTGGGCAAGCCAGCCGCCTTGCCGGGAATCAGGACGTTGCCCGGCGCGGCGACGAGCGCCAGGTTGCTGGTCAGTGCTACCGCCAGCACCGTTTGGAGGCGACTGCGGTTGAAGGCCTCCGCGGAAACGATCAGCACCGGGCGGCGAAACCCCGGCTCCGAGCCGCGCGGATCCGGGAGGTCAGCCCACCAGATCGCTCCGCGCTCGACTACCACGCGTCCCGCGCAACCGAGCGCGCCTGCAACTGGCCGAGCGCTGGGTCCAGGCGGCTCGACTGGTCGGCATACACGGAGTTAAGCTGGTCGGTAATCTTCTTGGCCTGATGCTTGGCGAGGTACTCCGCCACCGCGGTGGCGAAGAGCTGGCTGCGGGAGACCCCAAGGCGCTCCGCGAGCGTGTTGGCAGAGCGAAAGAGGTCATCGGGAAGAGAGATCGCTGTTTTCATACCCGAGTATAACTCCGAGCACACCGCCGGTCAAGCGCGCTAACGACCGAGGCCCGCCAGGGCCCATGCGCTGGGTAGGCCGCTTGCCGGTCACCCGGCCGTCACGGCGGCTGAGAGTTCTGAGTGGGGTGGGGCAGTGTCTCTCAAGTCGAGCCACTTGACATACTCCTCGCGAGGAGTATATTGCCAGCATGATCCCCACACGACCTGCCGACGCCATGGGTGTAGCAACGCCTGAAGAGCGGGTCCTGATCGCGCTCGTTCGGGCGGCCTGGGCGGCCTCCGTGCAGTCGAATGCCGTTGTCCGCAAGGCGGGGCTTTCGCCGTCTCAGTACAACGTGTTGCGAATCCTGCGACACGCGGGGGGCGAGGGCCTGAGCCGGAACGGGATTGGCGAACGGATGGTGACGCGGGACCCTGATCTCACCCGCATCCTGTCCGGACTCACGCGCATGCGGGCGGTGAAGACCCGGCGTTCATCAGTTGACCGGCGCAGTCGCGTGAGTGTGATCACGGAGCACGGCCGGACACTCCTCGACGGCCTTGACGATGACATCCGTAGTGCGGCGATGGCGTCGCTGAGCGGGTTGAATGCCGCGCAGTTGAAGCGGCTCGAGGGATTGCTGGAGGCTGTCAGGCCGGGAGCCGACAGCTGATGTCTGACCCCGTGGCGCACGCGTGCAGTCCACGGAACCAGTCGCTCCTCGCGTGGAGTCAACCAGGTGGAGAAACACCATGACACACGACGAGCGCAACATCCGCGAGCTGCTGGCGAACTATGAGAAGCTCCTCAACGCATCAGATGCTGCGGCGATCGCGGGACTGTACGCGGCCAATGGCATCTTCATGCCACAGGGCTTCCCCACCGCGGCTGGGCGCGAAGCGGTGCTGCAGTCGTACCGCGCCATCTTCCAGAACATCACACTGTCGATTGCGTTCGCCGTCGACGAGATCATGGTCCGCGAGGGCCTCGCGACCGCGCTCACGCGATCGAACGGCTCCGTGCGCGTGAACGCCACGGGCGATGCGGTGCTGGAGTCCAATCGCGAACTGTTCGTGTTCTCTCAGGAAGCGGGCGCCTGGCGCATCGCACGCTACATGTTCAACAAGGCGGCCTGAGCCGGCTGAGGCGGGAGAGACCGACTGTCCTCATTGGTATCCGGCGTGAGCTCAAGGAGAAAGTCAGCAGGACACGTGTCCCGAGCGTGCTCGCGTGCGTGCTCGACAACCGACGCGTCCGCGCGCGGAGCAACGCAGGGAGATTGGAATGGAACGTTACATCATTGCCGTGGCACTCGTCTTGAGTCACATCCCTACTCTTGGCACGGCCCAGACCGAGCCGACTGTCGGCGGTGTGCCGGTCTCGCAATTCCTGGCCGTTCCCGCATCCGTCGACGCCGCTCGGCTGTCGGTGGATCCCAAGCTTGGGTACGGGGTGAGCAAGACCGCCGATCAATTCTACGTTGTGACGGACGGCATCTGGCAATCAGGATTCCTCGTTACGCAGGACGGTGTGGTGCTCCTCGACGCGCCCGCTTCCTTCGGCGCAAAGCTCCCCGAAATCGTAGGCACGATCACGGACCGGCCGATCACCCACCTCATTTACAGCCACGCGCACCAGGATCATACTGGAGCCGCAGGCACGCTCAAACGGGCCATCCCGAGCCTCACTATCGTTGCGCATGAGCGGGTTGGGGCCTACTTGCTGGACATGGCAGACCCGAGCCGTCCGATTCCGAACGAGACCTTCCGCGGGTCGCGGACCCTGAAGGTGGGCGGTCAGGTGATCGAACTGGACGAGGTGGGTCCCTATCACTCGGTCGAGGCTGACCTGTTCATCTCGCTGCATCGCCAGGGGGTACTCTACGCCATCGACTCCTATACCCCCGGGTGGGTGACATTCCAGGGGCTGGACCTCACGATGAACATCCACAACTACCTCGCCCTGGGCGACGAGGTGATGTCGCGGGATTGGAAGATCTTCGTGGGAGGCCACCTGACGCAGCTCGGGACGCGCGATCAAATCCGATTGTCGATCGACTACACCAAGGACGCACTGGCCATCGCGACCGACGTGTACAGAAGCACGGACATGATGGCCACCATGGGCAGAGCGGCCCAGGCTGCCGGTTGGAGTAACCCATTCCTTCTGTTCCGCTACTACCAAGACTCGATGGCGAAGGCGTGCGCCGAGCGGCTTGTTGTGCGATGGGGTGGCAAGCTGGCCGGTGTCGATGTCTTTGCCGAGAGCCATTGCGACCGCCTACTTGCGTACCTCCGGGTCGACTAGAGGGCGATCAGCGCAACCGACTCCCGGTGCGTGATCGGACATAGCGACGGTGCTGGCACGGGAGCGGTGGTACTGCTCGACGAGGGAGCCGACGTCGTGACGGATAGGATGCTAGGCCGCCCTTCGCTCGGCGTCCCGCAAGAAATGACGGGCTCCCTCCTGAAGGGGGCCCGTCGGCGCAAAAAGCATCGCTTAGAGATGCGGCCGCCCCTTGATGAGGGATGCGGAGCAGACTCCATGATTCACGCTCGGCCCAGAGCTGTCAGCGAGAGGGCCTGACCCAGCGGGACTTGTGCCGGGATCGCCCAACGCCTCAACACCCGACCGCGGAAGCACCTCGGCTACCGCACTCGGCCAAGCGCCCGAAGGAAGTCGTCGGACACGCCGATGTCTAGAGTGCGCATAGTTTCGTCAGGAGAACGGGGCCCACGAACGCATGCACAAGACCCTCAAGGCGGGCGCGATCCGCCCGCCGCGCGGGAGTCTCGCCGCGCAGCAGCGAGCCTTCAATCAGTTTCGGCAGGAATACAATGAAGAGCGGCCCCACGACTATCTGCGGGGGCGGACGCCCGCATCGCGCTACCGGCTCTCGCCGCGGCCGTTCCCGGAGCGGGTCCCGGCGCCGGAGTACCCGGGCCACTTCCTGGTCAAACGGGTGACGAGCGGCGGCACCATCCGATTCAAGCGGAAGCTGCTGTTCCTCGCCAATCCGCTCCGCCACCTCGAGGTCGGCTTGGAAGAGGTGAACGACGGGATCTGGTCGCTGTACTTCTATCGGGTGCTGCTGGCTCGCTTCGATGAGCGGGAGTACATCCTGCATGACTGACCGCGGCACTGTTACCCATGTACCCGGTCTGGAGTGTTACCTATGTCCCCGGTTGCTCACTGGCACGGGAGGCTCAAGGAAAGATAAACAGCGTGTCCTCGCGGAACGTAAGGGTCGTGTCGGGGAGGAGCTGGCAGTCCGGTGTGGTGAACACCGCCGGGCCGAGCGTATCCCCGGCCACCAGCTGGGCGTGAAGTGTCGCACCCTGGCAACCGGCAATAGGCCAGAAGGCAATGAGACTGTCACTCCGATGGGCGGCGACAAACGAACCTTTACGGTCACCAAAAGGGCCCGTGTACACCAAGTCAAAACGACCGAAGACCGAGTCGCTCCGCACCGTGTCGATGGCGAAGGCCGTGTAGATGTCGCCGGGTGTCCCGGGTAGCGGGGACACGGCGCAATAGATCCCGGGGGCCAGACGCCCTGGGGCGACCGGCCGATTGAGGATGAGCGGCACGTCGAGGGTATCCCTGAGCCCGCTGAACGCCAGAGGGGGAAGGCGAATGCTGTCTATGGTGAGATTGACACACTCAGTGGGGATGGTGGCCACCGAGAGCGAGTCGAGCGGCGAGGTCTGGTACCGTCCCAGAGGAAAGACGGCGAGGCCGGCGCGGTCGGCGACCAGAAACTGGCGGGGAAACGAGGGTCCGCTATCGATAGCCGGGATGCCGATGGTGAGGAACATCCGCATCCGCGGCAGGGCATTGCCAGCGCTATCCGCAACGTGAAGTCGCAGCACCAAATACGACTCGTGTGGGTCTGATTCCGTGGTCGAGGGCTCGCTGCAAGCCGCAAGGGCGGCCAGAGTGAGGGCAAGACAGCGACGCAGCGGCAAAGGACGCCTCCACATAAAGTAGACCGCCGCCTAACGCCCGCGCATGACCTGCGGGGCCGCGGCGGGGTCAGGGAACGTTACTGTGCGACGTCTGGCCGTGCCAGTTTTGCGACAACCGACGGCCGCGCCCCGACTGGTCCATGCGCTGGTTAGGCGGCGTAAAGATGGCTGGCTTCCGACCGTGTAGGCTGCGTCATCCCAGCGGTGGCTGCGCGCCTTTGTGGGTCCAGTAGAAAGCGAGCATGCGTTCAAGGTCCCACTTCCCCATCCACGTCTTCGCGGACAGGTGCAAAACCCAGCCCATCCAACCTTCGGCATCTACGGAGCCAGGGATTTGATACGGCGAGAGATCCTTGAAGGGGTTGCATCCTGAATGATAGCAGCCGAAGTCAACATTCTTGGGACGACGGCCAAGCCAAATGGCGTCGCGGACTTGACCGTGGGCCATCTCCGCCGGCGTCGTGATGTCGATGTCCTGGGTGAATAGGTGCTGGGGGTCGTTGGCCCATGGAGACTGGTCGGGCGATGGTTCCAAGGGATAGCAGCCGACAGGCCCCAAGTCCGGATTGGAGTTATGTACTTGGATCGTGCCCCGACCCTCAAGGGGGCGAGCACATACCATACACAGCCAGTGCATTCGGATGACTCCTGTGGTACGCAGCCGCCTAACGACTGCAAATCAGCTGCGGCCGATGGCCGCTGCAACGTTCCAGTTCTTCCGACAACCTCAGCGCGGCCGCGGCCGGCATCTGCATTTGCTTGTTAGGTGGCATCAAGGGCGCTCAACCTGCGGCATTCGGCGAGCGCACGGATGCGGCGACAGGGCCCGGACGACGGCCCCATGTGGATCGGCCCTCCCTGAGTCCAGGTGGTGGGCCGGCGGCTGGGCCGGACCTTCCGCGGGCGAGCGTCTCTCCCATGCTCCCAAGCCGCACCTCAAAACGTGCACTTGGAGCAAGCGCTGCGATGCTGACCTTGCCACCTAACGCCCGCGCATGACCTGCGGGGCCGCGGCTAGTTCGCCAGAACTAGCCGAGGCACGGCGGGTGGTCTTCAAGCTACACCAACCTACGGCCGCGCCCCGACAGCGTCCATGCGCTTGTTAGGCTTCATGGTGCCGGCACCTCGAGGTCGCGACATATCTTGCGCGCCAGAAAGTCGTTGACCTCCCGGTGCCTGGGAATGGTTGAGGTCTTCCCCGCCACCCGGTTGACGTAAACAGAATGGCTGCCACCCTCACGCAGAAGTTGGCAGCCATGCGACTCAAGATGACGGACGAGGTCGACCCGCTTCACGCCGCCGGGTTCCGAACCGGTTCCCGGATCACCCGCTGGCCGCGGAGTCCCTCTTCCGCCAGGGAGCGGTTCGCCTCCAGGACGAGCTGGACCGCCTCAGCCAGACCGATCCGGGCTTCGTCAAGGGTCGCCGCCTGGGTATTAGCGCCAGGGAGCTCCTCGACGAAGCCGATGTACCCTTCCGGGACCTGCTGGAACACTGCGGTGAGTTCGATCTGCATGGGCTTCTCCTGAGTACTCGAAATCTAGTGCCTCGGCAGCCCAGCCGCACCAGGCCTTCAAGGTCAACCCCTGAAGAGTCCAGCAAGGTAGCTACGTCTCCTGATCACCCTGAAGCCTAACGCCCGCGCATGACCTGCGGGGCCGCGGCGCGGTCAGCGGAACTGTACCGTCGCGGCGCGGGTAGTGCCAGCCTGAGCCAACCGACGGCCGCGCCCCGACGGTCCATGCGCTGGTTAGGCGGGCACGTGATTACGTGGCTCGGATCGGCACACGACAGAGGAATAGCGGTGCGCCGATGGACAGCGCACTCCCAATTCGGTGTACTGGCGGAGTTGATCGGTGCCGATGTAGTCGGGAAAGGTGCCGCCAACCACGTGATGCACCACCGTAGAATCGGTCAGAATCGAGTAGGTTCCGAAGTAGCCGAAGTAGAACGGCCGGAGTGCGGCAAGCGAACCGAGGCGAACGGGCTCACCGGCTAGCGGACCGGACGGAGGCGTTCGCATTGCCTGGATGGAGAGCTGCCCTGTCGGCGTGTAAATGAACAAGCCTCTTGGATTCGGACCTAGCGGCTCGACCATCGCGCCAGTGGAGTCGCGATCACAGAACTTAACGATTCTCCACGTGCCTACGAGTGCAGCTGGGGGCGCCTGCGCGGAACGCGCGCGGATGGTTCCCGGCCATCCCGGGGATGAACGGTATGGTGAGATTGAAGGCGCTCTTCTCCATCAGCATGGATTGGCTCAGCATCGGCTCGACGAAGATGGTCTTGCCCTGGTAGTACCCGATGACCATTGTCCCGCGAAATGGGTTGGCACCCTCGAGCTCGTTTGTGGGTAACGAGTGCATTCCCATCTGTGGGACGCACAGGCCAATGAGCGTGCTCGTCCCAACCATCGTGGCCATCGGGGGCGGCAAAGTAATGTCGGGCAAACTGTACCCCGACGGAAGCGCGGATGGCTTGGAGAGATCGGCACAGTCCATAGCCGACCGGTCCCCGGGGGGAATGGTGTAGAAATGGAAGTCGAAGTGCGGAGTCAGGTACGGACCGGGTGGATGTCCCATGACTTCCCAATACATGGTGAGGTGCGTCAGGCCGGTCTGCTGTTGGGCCGCCTCGGGCACTGCGAGCATTGCCGCAGCAACCGGTGGCCAGGCCATTGGCGCATCCTTCGGCGCATTCTCGATGCTAGCTATTGGCACGATCGCGCCAACGTCGACAACGGTCTTGCCTTGCATTCGTGCCCACGTACACACCTGGGCCTGAAAGACGTCCGCACATTCACCGCTGACTTCCACGATTGGAACCTCCTTCGCACACGCACAGAGTGCGGCGGCAAACACCATGCACTTCGTGGGCAGATACCGTGGCATCGGTTGCCTCCTGGGAGAAGAGCCGCGGTCACCGCGGCCGGGCGAGAGTCGGTGGAGCACGATCTGGGTCACGAGCTTGTCGCCAGCCAATGATCTGGAGAAGCTCCTACGGTGATCCTGGCCGCCTAACGACCTGCGCATGACCTGCGGGGCGCGGCCAGCTCGCAGAGCTAGCCGAGCCACATCAGGTGGTCTTGGGTTGATGCCAACCTACGGCCGCGGCCCGTCAGCGTCCATGCGCTGGTTAGGTAGCGCCGCCACGATGCCTTCGGGGAACCCGGCGAGCGCTGGGAGACCGTTCAAGCTGGCCTGGCCGGCCCCGTCCTTACTCTCGGGCAACAGATGCGTGGCCGGCCGGGCCGGACCTTCGGCGGGCGAGCTGCTGGCCCTACCGCGGTGCCACCCTTGAAAGGTGTTGCGACCGGCTCCGGTGACACGAGCGAGTGGCCGCTACCTAACGACCTGCGCATGACCTGCGGGGCCGCGGCGAGGGCGCGAGACCTCGCCCGGACTGGGCGGGTGGTCTCAAACCTACACCACCCGACGGCCGCGCCCCGACTGGTCCATGCGCTGGTTAGCCTGCCTTGTGGGGGTGGCTACAGGTCGCCTGGAGTGAGGCCGGTGTGCCGGGCAATCCGGGCCAGCATCTTCGGGCCGATCTCGTCCTGGTCGTGAAACGCAAACACAAAGTCCGGCCAACCCGCGCGTGCCAAGGTGCGGTGGGAGCCGGACTCACGTTTGATCTGCCAGCCAATTCGAAGTAGTGCCGCGAATACCCGCCGGGCCTTCGCCGCACCCCACTGGCTCATGCCGCGTGAAACGTAATGGTCAGGGCCTCCGCCGGCGCCTCTGCATGCTCGAGCCGCTCGGCGAGTACCCGAAGGGCCAGGGCCTGGACGTGGGCAACCGCCTCCCCCCGACTCTGGCCATAGCAGAGGGTCCCGGGGAGGGCAGGGACTTCGGCCATCCACCGGCCATCGTCTTCGCGGTCAAGCTCAATCGAGAGATCTAGCGGCATGAGGTCCTACGCCGGAGGCGCTAGGAGGATGGCCTGAATATACCCGCCCGGACGCCGGCAGGCTAACGCCTGCGCATCAGTAGCGGGCGGACCGCCCAAACCCGCGCAAATGAATGTTCCTTATCCAGGCACCGTGTGCCAGCTCAGCGGGAAGCCAGTAGCCGCGCGCCCGACTACTGCATGCGCTGGTTAGACGGCAGCAGCGCTCCCTAATCGGCCCCCAGGTCTCTGGCCCATTCCGCCTCGGGGCGAACCTGTTCCGGAGATACCCCTAGGCACTCGACCACAATGGGGACAAGTAGAGCCCAGGTGATCTCCGGTGCCGGCACGGTTGGGTGCCCTGAGGCGGCGTGGCGTTCGGACACAAGCCGAGCGATACACTCATTTAGGGCACCAACCGTCTTGAGCGTCTCAGCCTCTTCATTGGAGATACGGATCTGGAAGGCCGCTTCGACGTCCAGAAGCAGCTCGACTGTGTCTAGGCCCATCATCAACCTCTGTCTGCTGCCGACTAACGGCTGCGCATCAGCTGCGGGCGCAGGCTAGGACCAACACAAATGAATGTTCCCTATCCAGGAACCGGGCGCCAGCCCGGCGGGAGGCCAGTACCCGCGCGCCCGACTGCTGCATGCGCTGGTTAGGTTGCTGGTAAACGAGGCGTCGCTGTCGCTCCTGCAAGCGCCGCCCTGGTGGCGGCAGCTTGAGCGGACGTGGCCAGTGCCACGCTGCCGAGCGCGCTGACGGCTCCAAGCCCGAGCAGCGACAGAAGCGCGACCGTTGGAGCCCCAAAGATCATGCCCAAGCCGGCAAAGAGCACCGTGGGCGCGGCACCACCGACCGCGGCCAGGAGCGCCACCCGTGAGGGGGTCATCGCCTCAAGGGCACCGCGCTGCACGCGGGCGAAAAGCAGTCCCAGGTAGAGCCCCGAGATCCAGCCAAGCGCCCCATAGGCCAAGGCGTGGCCGCCGAGCCAGGCGCCGAGCGAGGTCAGCGCGGCGAGCTCGGCACTGGTACCCCAGCGAATCAGTCCGACCACAACGCCGAGTACTGTCCACGGGACGGCCCAGAGGCCAGAGAGTTTGAGGAGCGCACGGAACGGACGGGAGAAGGCCATGGGATCCTCATTGCGCGACAGCAACCTAACGGCTGCGCATCAGCTGCGGGCGACAGGCCCCAACCCGCACCAATGAATGTTCCATTATCCGGGCACCGGGCGCCAGCCCGGCGGGATACCAGTGCCCGCGCGCCCGTCAGCCTGCATGCGCGTGTTAGGTGGCACTAAAGGAATCTCATCAGGAAGGACGCGGCGGCCCCACGAGCCGTCCCTGCCGCGTCGCGGCAGGTGAACGGGCCGACGGACCAGTACTCGGCGGGCACGCGACCCACCCGGACACCCAAGCCGTACCACAATTGGATTCTTCAACGGCTTGAACTGCGGCGCCAGTGCTGGCCACCTAACGACCCCGCATCAGCTGCGGGGCACAGACCTGAACGAACACAAGCCTACGTTCCACAGCGTCATCACGGAACGGCGCCCACGACAGTGCTCTGGGTTCACGGCCCCGGCTGCTGCATGCGGAGGTTAGATGGCGGTAATGGTGCGCCCTGAGCCACCCAGGACTGAATGGCCCCGGCACCGACCAGGCGCTTTACCAAATGTTCGGGCCCAGGGGCAATCCCCGAACGCCCGGGATCCAGTTGACGTTCGACGACGATGATCTGTGGGAGGCCAGGCGTCGCCGTCGTATCACCCCAGATATAGTGTAGTGCGGCCAGATTGGTCCAATTGGCACCAACGGCCACTTCGTCGAACTCCCCCAGTGGCTCAAGGAGAGCCAGCCCCTCGCGAATACTCCAATCCAGGGCAACGCCGAGCATTGCGAAGGCATGCCCGGTCGCGTTGGCCTGCCGAAGGAGCAGCGGCTTCATCTGGTGCAAGGCCGCCTTGAACTCGGGGGTCTGGCACGGCGCGCAGGACGTCGCGCCGAAGTAGATGGCGAGAATCTGCGGCCTGGTGGGTAGGTCGGTGCCCGGCGTGTATGTCTCTTGTGCGCGAAGGCCCGCGGCACTCAGGAGGAGCAGAGGGAGCAGTAGGGTTCGCATGGAACCTCGTAAGACCAAGGCACCGCCGCCATCTAACGCCCGCGCA